>CAVRAK010000013.1:0-14960 GCA_963718885.1 uncultured Acidobacteriota bacterium | reverse complement strand
AAAAGATATAGAGAAGCTTTGGCCGCGCGTCCAAAAGCCTGCCCGCCACAGAGATTTCCGAACGATTTCCGCAGGCTGGTCCCGGAAATGAACCATTTCTGTTACGTCCGCCGGGGTTCTGTTTACGCTCCGCCGGAGGGGCCGGTCTTGTGATTGCCGGTCACGCCCAGTAGCTGCGGTCGAGCGTCCGGTACTGGATCGCCTCGGCAATATGTGCGGGTTCCAGGTTCGGCGCCCTCCAGGTCGGCGATCGTTCGCGCCACTTTCAGGATGCGGTCATGGGCGCGGGCGGTAAGTCCCTGCTGCTGCATCGCGCGCTCCAGCAGGCGTTCGGCGTCGGCGCCCAACTCGCAGTAGGCGCGAATCTGCCGCGTGCGTCATCTGCGCGTTGGCAGTAGATCTTTTCGCCCGCCTTGTGAGAAACGCTCGCGCTGCCGCTCGCGCGCCGCCAGCACGCGGCTGCGAATCTCCGCCGAACCCTCGGCCGCGGCCGCTGCCGCGCAGCTCCTTGTATTGCACCGCCGGCACCTCGATATGGATGTCGATGCGGTCCAGCAGCGGCCCGGAGATCTTCGCGATATAGCGCTGGATCATCGGCGGCGTGCACAGGCACTCGCGCGACTTGTCGTTGAAGTAGCCGCAGGGGCAGGGATTCATCGCTGCCGCCAGCATAAATCGCGCCGGAAAGCTGAGTGACATCGAGGCGCGCGCGATGGTCACCGTGTGCCGTCTTCGAGCGGCTGGCGCATCACCTCGAGCACGTTGCGCGGAAACTCCGGCAGTTCGTCGAGGAAGAGCAGGCCATTGTGCGCCAGCGAAACCTCGCCCGGCCGCGGAATCGATGCCGCCGCCGATCAGCCCAGCATCAGAAATGGTGTGGTGCGGCGAGCGGAAGGGCCGCTGCGCCACCAGGCCGGCTGCCGCGTCGAGCACTCCGGCCACCGAGTGAATCTTCGTTGTCTCGAGCGCCTCGTCAAAAGTCAGCGGCGCGAGAATCGAGGGCAGCCGCTTGGCCAGCATCGTCTTGCCCGATCCCGGCGGTCCGATCATCAGGATGTTGTGGCTGCCTGCCGCCGCCACTTCGAGAGCGCGCTTTGCCGTCTGCTGCCCGCGCACGTCTTTATAGTCCACGCCAAAGTGCTGCAGTTCGCCGAGTAGCGCCTCGGTCGACACGCGAAAGGGCTCGCGCTGCGGCACGCCCAGCAGGGAAGTGTTCAGGAGCTGAATCACGTCGAGCAGGGAAGCGACGGGATACACATTCACCCCCTCGACGACCGCCGCCTCGGCAGCGTTGGCCGCAGGCAGAATGAGGTTCGGAATTTTCTTTTCACGGGCGAGGATCGCAACCGGCAGCATGCCGGGCACCGCGCGCACACTGCCATCGAGTCCCAGCTCGCCCACCATCAGGTACTGGCTTACCTCGCTCACCTGCAGAGCGCCATACGCGCCGAGAATGCCCAGCGCAATCGGCAGATCGAAGCCCGACCCCTCTTTCTTAAGATCGGCGGGCGCCAGGTTGATGGTGATGTGCGTCGGCGGAATCAGGTAGCCGGAGTTCTTGATCGCCGCGCGAACGCGGTCGCGGCTCTCGCGCACCGCTGCATCGGGCAGCCCGACGGTGTGAAAGTGATCCTGGTCTGAGACGGCGCCACTGTAGTCGACTTCAACATCGATCAGGTTCGCGTCAATGCCATAAACCGCTGCACTAATAGCCTTGAAGAGCATAGATAAGTAAGAAGGATTGAGTTTCCCGAGTGTACCATCTGTGCGCCGTCGGCACGCGTGACCTTGGTCAGGGGTGCGGCAGAGATCGGCGCGCCTCGCCGATGAAGCCGGCGGCCCAGCAAAAGGCTTAGAATCGCATCGTGCCCACAAGCCTCTTCGACCTTTACAAGATCGGCGTTGGCCCTTCGAGCTCGCACACCATGGGCCCCATGCGTGCCGCGAACCGCTTTGCGCGTGGTCTCGCAGATGGCGGATTGCTTGATGGCGTGGCACGTGTGCAGGCTGAGCTTTTTGGCTCGCTCGCTCTCACCGGCCTTGGGCACGCAACGGACAGGGCCGTCATTCTCGGTCTCGCCGGCAACGAGCCGGCAGCAATCGATCCGGCGCAGATCGAGTCCACCGTGGCTGCCGTGCGCGCGGCCAGACGAATCGATCTCGCGGGCAATCGCTCCATCCCCTTCAACGAATCGACCGACCTGCTCTTCTACCGGGACACGATGTATCCGCCCGGCGCGCAGATGCAGCATCCCAATGGCCTGCGCTTCACGGCGTTCGATGGAGCAGGCGAGGTGCTCGATGCCCGCACTTACTTTTCCATCGGCGGCGGCTTCATTGTGGAAGACGGCGAAAAGCCAAATGCCAGGTGGGAAGCAACCGTGCCTTTTCCTTTTCACACCGCTGCCGACCTGCTGGCTGCCGCACATGCCAACGAGCTTTCAATCAGCCAGCTCATGCTCGAGAACGAATGTGCGCTTGTGCCCCGCGACCCGGAACGTGCGCCGGTTGAGGTTGTGCGCGAAGGCATCGACCGCATCTGGAAGACGATGCGCGCCTGCATCGACCGAGGCATCGCCACCGAAGGCATTCTGCCCGGCGGCCTCAATGTGCGGCGGCGGGCGCACCGCCTCGCCGAGCGGCTGCGCGCGAAAGAGAAGGAAGGTGTACCCGGCGATCCGCTCTCACCCCTCGACTGGGTGACGGTCTACGCCATGGCGGTGAATGAGGAGAACGCTGCGGGTGGCCGCGTTGTGACCGCGCCCACCAACGGGGCAGCCGGCGTAGTGCCCGCGGTTGCACGCTACTACGAACGATTCATTCCCGAAGCTGACCACGAGGGGCTGATGCGCTACTTTCTCACCTCCGCGGCGATCGGCATTCTCTATAAAGAGAACGCGTCGATCAGCGGTGCAGAGGTCGGTTGCCAGGGCGAGGTCGGCGTCGCCTGCTCCATGGCGGCCGGCGGCCTCACCGCCGCGCTCGGCGGCAGCAACGGCCAGGTGGAGCACGCAGCCGAGATCGCCATGGAGCACAACCTCGGCATGACCTGCGATCCCATCGGCGGCCTCGTGCAGATTCCCTGCATCGAGCGCAACGCCATGGGCGCCATGAAGGCCGTGCATGCCTCGCGGATCGCACTCAGCGAGTCAGAGGAGCATAAGGTGTCGCTCGACCAGGTGATCCGAACCATGTACCTCACCGGCATCGACATGCAATCCCGGTACAAAGAGACAAGCCTCGCCGGGCTCGCGCTGAATATCATCGAATGCTGAAGCAGCAAGGCCCGCCGCCTCTCACGCGACGGGCGCTCGCCACAGATGCAGAACCAGAGGAGCCCGAATCACCCGATGCACGAACCTGATTCCCACGAATCTAATTCCCACCAAGCTAATTCCGAAGACCCGAGCCTTGTTGTCTCCTCGCAGAACCTGCCCGCAGCTGCCGTCGCTCCGATTGCACCGCTGTGGCACACCATCGTGCTCATCGCCGGCATTCTCGCAATTTCGATCGGTGGCAGAGAGCAGATGGTCTCTCTGCACAGGGAGCAGAATCGCCTCGTGACCTATGCCAGCACCGTCTTCATCCAACTTGTGATGCTGGGCTGGGTCGCGCTCGGGTTGAAGTTGAGGCGGGTGCCTTTCCGCTCGCTCTATGGCAACGTTGCGCGCGGGCTGCGCGGTTTGGGCATCGATCTCGGCTTCGCCTTCGTCTTCTGGATCGCCTCACTGATGAGCCTGGGATCGCTGGCGATTTTATGGACCGGCTTCGAATACGCGATTCAGCACCGGCACGCGCCCACCGCGAAGCAACCCATCGAGCCAACCGCTGCCGAGAAGCAGACCCTGCGCACCCTTGAAGGGCTGGCGCCTTCGACGGCTCCTGAATTTGCCGCATGGATCGCCCTCTGCATGATTGCGGGCCTCATTGAAGAAACCGTCTTTCGCGGCTATCTGCAGCAGCAGTGCACTGCGCTTGCGCACGGAAGGATCGCGGTGGGCGTGGCCGTCTCTGCATTGGCCTTCGGTGCTGCGCATGGATACCAGGGCGTGCGCAACATGGTGCTGCTCGCAGTCTTCGGTGTCTTCTTCAGTCTGCTTGCGATTTTTCGTCGCAGCCTTCGCGCGGGAATCTTCGCGCATGGTTGGCACGACATGATCGCGGGTCTGGCGCTTGCCGCTCTTCGCGCTCACCACCTCGTTTGAGACGGGGCTGAATGGCTTCGACGAGCAGGGAAAAATTGTTGCCACTTTTTCCACTCTCATGTCGTTTTTTTCTTGACACTGAGCAAGCATGAATCTATACATTCCTCAACTGCAATTCATATTGCAGTTTCGATGCAACCCATCGAAAAGGGAGAATAGGCAAAATGGCAACAAAGAAAGCAGCCAAGAAGGCAGCCGCTAAGAAGCCCGCGAAGAAGGCAGCAAAGAAGAAGTAACGGGCTCCAACCAAGTAGGCAACACTAAGGGGGACGTTCAAACGTCCCCCTTAGTGTTTTGTTTGAAGAATCGGAACTGTATGCGGAAAGGCGCATGAACAGCGGCTTTTCGCAATAGCGGAGAATATGACGCGCAGACGCTGGATCGCTGAACACTGGGACGAAGCAACCGCAACTCTGGTTGGCGCGCAGGCCGAACACATCAGCCGCGTGCTGCGCGCGCAGCCCGGCATGGAGGCCGATGTGGTTGCCGGTGGCCGTGTCTTTCATGCCGAGGTGGCCGCGGTCGTCAACGGCGAGGTCCGCTTCAATCTCATCTCTGAGCTCGAGGCCGGGCCCGCATTGCCCATTACGCTGGTAATGGCTGTTTACAAGTTCGATCACCTGGAATGGGCGATCGAAAAGGCCACGGAGCTCGGTGTCGCGGCGATTGCTCCGGTCATCGCGCGCCGCAGCGAAAAGCATCTCGCGCAGGCTGCGCAGAAGCGCGCCGAGCGCTGGCGACGCATCGCGCATGAAGCAGCGCAGCAGTCGCGCCGGTCTGACGTTCCTCTCGTCCTCGATCCCGTGCCGCTGCCGCAATGCGTGAAAGCCGCCTCGGCAGCCACACGCATCGTGCTCGCCGAGCAGGAGCGCTCGACCACGCTGCGAACCGCAATTGAAGAAGCCATTGCGGCTGCCGCGAATGAGATGCCGGCGCTTGAGATTGCGATTGGCCCCGAAGGCGGATGGGCTCCGGAAGAAGAGGCGCTCTTTGATGCGAACGGATGGCGCGCTGTCTCGCTGGGACCGCGCATTCTGCGAGCGGAGACCGCTGCGATTGCCGCGCTGGCAGTGGTGGCGTCGCTGCTGGAATAGCGCTGCGTGGCGCTAGAGCGAGACGCCTCGCTTCCACGGAATGAAGTCGTTCTGCCCCAGAAGCTCGGCCTTGCTCTGCTTCCTCCCGCTGGCAACCTCGATGCACAGCTCCAGCAGCTTTCCCGCGCAATCGGCAATCGTTGTCTCGCCGGTGACGATGCCGCCGGCGTCGAAGTCGATGATGTCGCCCATCCGCTCGGCGAGTGTCGAGTTGGTCGAGATCTTGATCACCGGCGCGACCGGATTGCCCGTGGGCGTGCCCAGTCCCGTGGTGAAGAGCACCAGGTTCGCGCCCGCGCCGGCCTGCGCCGTGACGCACTCAACGTCGTTGCCCGGCGTGCATTGCAGGTTCAGCCCGGGCGTCGTCGCATACGCGGGGAAGTCGATGACGTCGCGGATCGGTGCGACGCCTCCTTTGCGTGCGGCCCCGGCAGACTTGATGGCATCGGTGGTGAGGCCGTCCTCGATATTGCCCGGTGAAGGATTCATCTCAAAACCCGAATGCACGGCGCGCGCCCGTGCCTGGTAGGCATGCATCAGGTCATAGAAGCGCTGCGCCAGCGCGTCGGTCGCGCAGCGGTTGATCAGCTCCTGCTCCACGCCGTGCAACTCCGGAAACTCGCTCAGCAGCGTGCGGCCGCCCAGCTCGCCCAGCAGGTCAGAGAGATAGCCGAGCGTCGGGTTTGCCGAGATGCCGCTGAAGCCATCTGAGCCGCCGCACTTCAAGCCGACCGTCAAAGCCGAGAGCGGCGCCGGTGCGCGCATAGCGCGATTGGCCTCGGCCAGTGCGGCAAAGGTTTCGTCGAGTGCGCGGCTCATCAGTGTGGTCTCGCGGCCCGAGCGCTGCTGATCGAAGACCAGTACCGGCTTGGTCATCTCGGGATCGCGGGCGCGCAGCTCATCGAGCAGCATGCTCGCCTGCGCATTCTGGCAGCCCAGGCTCAGCACCGTGGCGCCGGCAACGTTCGGGTGGTGGATGTAGCCCGCAAGCAATCCGCAGAGCGCCTGCGCATCCTGGCGCGTGCCGCCGCAGCCGCCTTGATGGGTAAGAAAGCGGATGCCATCGACATGGGGAAAGACGCGATCGGCCTGTGCGGGAGCAGCGTCGTCCGCGGTGTGTCCGTTGCCGCTTGCCCGCTTCTGCACAAGCTGGCGCACGTAGCCGCGGTAGCTGTTGTGTGCGCTGCCATAGCCAAGCTCTTCTTCAAGAGCCTCTCTCATCCGGTCGACGTTGCGGTTTTCGCAGAAGACCAGCGGCAGCACGAGCCAGTAGTTGCGCGTGCCCACTTGCCCGTCGGCGCGATGGAAGCCCATGAAGGTGCGTGCCGCCCATGCAGAGGCATCGGGTAGAGAAAACGAGACCGGCTCGCGCGCCGCCGTGTAGTCGTCCGCGCGGTGCCGAATATTGCGCGTCGAGATCGCCCCGCCGCGCGGGATCGCCTGCGTCGCTTCGCCCACCACCATTCCATACATGCGGACCAGATCGCCCGGCGCGAGGTCGACGATCGCCATCTTATGCTTGGCAGGCACCGGCTCCACAACCGGGCAGGAGCTGCCGCCCCACGCAACAACATCGCCGGCGGAGAGCGGCGCGAGCGCAACAACCACGTTATCGCGCGGATCGAGTTGCAGAGCACTTTGCGGCATCCATGTCCTTTTCGGGTGTCTTTCGTGGTGATGACTCTTCCCCAGCCAAGAATACAACCGCGATGGGCCAATGTGCGGCGCTTGTCGCCTGCGTGCGAACCAGTTCTCAAGTATGATCGCCTTTACATCAGAGGCTCACGATGGAGATGAAGCAATGAAGGCGCTGGTGCTCGCAGGCCCGGGCGAGGCATCGCTGCAGCAGGTTGAGCCGCCACCGGCGCCGGCCGCTGACGAGATCCTGCTCGATGTGCGCTATGTTGGCCTCTGCGGTAGCGATCTGAATTCATACCGCGGGCGCAATCCGCTGGTCAGCTATCCGCGCATCCTGGGGCATGAGGTTGCGGCAACTGTTGCAGCGCTCAACCCCAATCATCCCGAGTGGCAGCCGGGGACGCCAGTGACACTCTCGCCGTATACAAGCTGCGGCCGCTGCGCCTCGTGCCTGCGGGCCCGCCCCAATGCCTGCCAGTTCAATCAAACGCTGGGCGTGCAGCGCGACGGCGCTTTGCGCGAGGTCATCGCCGTGCCGGCAGCGCGTCTCTATGGCGCCGCTCTTTCGTTAAAGGAGCTCTGCCTCGTTGAGCCGCTTACCGTCGGCTTTCACGCCGTGGCGCGCGGGCGCGTTGAGAGCGCCGACACCGTCCTCGTCTTCGGCTGTGGCGGGGTGGGCCTGGGAGCGATTGCGGGCGCGGCCTTTCGCGGCTCCACGGTCATTGGCGTCGATCTCGACGAAGCCAAGCTGGCCACCGCGCGCAACGCCGGCGCGGCGCATACCATCCATACCGCCGCTGCGGATCTGCACGCGCAGCTGGCCGAGCTCACAGACGGCCGCGGGCCCGACGTTGTCATCGAGGCCATCGGGCTCCCGCAGACCTTCCGCGCAGCGGTTGAAGAGGTCGCCTTCACCGGCCGCGTGGTCTACATTGGCTACGCCAAGGAGCAGGTCGCTTACGAAACCCGCCTCTTCGTGCAGAAGGAGCTCGACATTCTTGGCTCGCGCAACGCGCAGCCCGAGGACTTCCGCGAAGTGATCCGCATGCTCGAGGCCCGGCGCTTTCCCGTCGATGAAGCGGTCACGCATCTTGTGCCGCTCGATGAAGCGCCGGCCATTCTGCGTGCGTGGGACCGCGAGCCTGCGGGCTTCACCAAGATCATGATTGAGGTTGCCTGAACGGGCCTTACAGACGAGCGTAGTGCAACAGCAGCCCGGCCAGCGCTCCGCCCGTGAGCGGCCCCAGGATCGGGATCGGCGCGTAGCTCCAGTTGGAACCGCCTTTGCCGGGGATGGGGAGCAGGGCATGCATTAGCCGCGGACCCAGGTCGCGCGCCGGGTTGATCGCGTAGCCGGTGGTGCCGCCCAGCGAGAGCCCGATGCCCCAGACAAGACTGCCCACAAGCCACGGACCAAGCGCCGGTGCCGGCCCCGTTGCCGACACACCATGGGATGAGATGGCGCCTGCCACAACCACCAGCATCATGGTGGCGATTACTTCGCTCGTAAAGTTCGCCAGCGGATTCCGCACCGCGCCGCCGGTGCAGAAGACGCCCCGTTTCGCGTCCGCATCCGGGGTCTGCGCCCAGTGAGGCGCGTAATGCAGGGCCATCAGCGATGCGCCGGCCATCGCGCCCAGCATCTGGGCCGACCAGTAGCTCGCCAGGTGCGAGTAGTCGCCGCTGGTCACCGCGCTCGCCATCGAAATCGCCGGATTCAGATGCGCGCCGGGGCTGCCGAAGGCCTGCGCCACCAGCACGCCGCATAGCACCGCGAGCGCCCATCCCGTCGTCACCACCATCCAGCCGGCATCGGCGGCATAGGACTTGCGCAACGTCACGCCGGCATTGACACCATTGCCCAACAGGATCAGAACCAGCGTTCCCATGAATTCGCCGAACCAGGCTGAGTGCATGCAGACTTTTCCCTTGCAATTGCGTTCGCCCTCCGCATTCATGCCGCGGCAGCGCGCAACCTCTCCTGTGATTTGCGGAACCCAAGCATTCTGCACTGCCGGGGTGTGGTTCGCCAAGCCCTCGATGCGCCGAACGATCTGCGCGCTACTTTGAACCCGGCCTTGCTTTCTCGTACTTCGGCCACTTCGTCAGCAGCTCATTGACCACCGTGTGGCCCACGCTGTACGCGGCTTCAAGCGAGGGCAGGTAAGCGCTGTAGGCTCCGATGCGCTGGTGGGCAAGGCTGTCGGCGGCGCTCATGCCGCGCGGCTGCCGGTCATAGTTGCTCACCGTACGCAGCACCATCACGCGCTGCCAATCCACGCGGCCGGCCTCAGCCAGGGACTTGAGCGAAAGCAGCGTGCCCGTGTCTTCCATCGCCGTGGTGGCAAACTGCCCCTTGCCGCCGGTGAAGTAGCTTGTCCACTCCGCTGCCCAGGCGTCAAAGTATTTGCCGTGCCAGTAGGTCGACGACGAAATTTCGTCGCCCTCGCCCACATGCGGCGGGTCCTGTGCGGCAGCGCCGTCAAAGAGGCTGCGCGTATTCTTCAGCTTCTCGCTGTCGGCCAGCGGAACGCTGCGCGTCAGGTTGAAGGCCCAGTCGGTCAGAGCCGGATTCAACGCGAAGACCTGATTCTCCGTAGGCGCAGCAGGCGGCTCAAATGGGCGCGCCTTGCGCAGCGGCAGATAGCCCGTTGACCAGTCCGCAGGAATTTCCCGCGCATCGATCTCGTAGCCGAGGTCGCCATCCACGACCCAGCGCGCCCACATCGCCGAGCCCAGCGAAACATGGTCCGGGCTTCCGCCTGCGATTCCAGCGATGATCCAGTAGGCATGCGAAAAGTCAAATCGTGGGTCGAGCCCCACCGCCATGATGGTTGCGGCTGCGTGAGCCGTGCCCTGGCCGGTGAGCACAGCCATCTCGCCATCTCGATTCATGCGCACATCGTGGTATGCGGCGGGCAGTGGAAAAACGCGGTCCAAATGATCGCGCTCCACCCAGTACTGCAACTCTCCCGGTGCATCGCCCGTGTCCTGCCCCACTTCAAACATCGCCACGACCACCACTTTTACGGGAATGCGGCGAGGCGCAGCCGCGCAGGATAAGCCGTTTGTGACAAAGACGATAAACGGGAGCGAAGGTAAAATGCTGCGGCAAAATGTGCGGAACATGTGTGTCCATCATATGCAAACGTCCATAGGGTCCGAGCATGCGCTGCTGAATTTAATGGAGACAATTCGGAGATTGCTGCGATATCCTTGGATGAAGCAACTCTCAGTTGGATTTTTCTTCCTCCGTATAGACCGCAGCGGTGGGGCAACCCACACACAAGCGTGCAGCGGAATTGAGGCTTGAAACCTGAGGACCCAGGTTTGCGGCCCATGCTTAATCCTGATTTTTGCAAAACCACATCCTTCGTCCGATCACCAAGACCTCGCCGCATTCGTGTCGCCACAATCAGGTTGGCAAGGCAACTTTCTTACTTCAGGAGAACCAGACGCAATGAATCAAAATCGCATGAGTCGCTCGACCCGCCGCTGGACTTTGTTCAGCCTCCTCATCTGTTGTCTTTCTTTCATATCGGCACTGAATCCCGTTGCGCTTGCGCAGGATGCAGGTTCCGGCTCGATCAGTGGCATGGTCACCGATCCGAGCGGCTCAGCAATCGCCGGCGCTTCGGTCACTGTCATTCAGACAGACACGGGCACCGCGCGTCAGCTCGCCACTACTTCGGCGGGCACGTATGCCGCTGCTTTCCTCAAGCCTGGCCACTATGAGGTCATTGTCGCCGCTCCCGGCTTCGCCAAGATTGACCGAAAGGGCATCACGGTTCTGGTCGGCCAGACACTGAATGTGGATGTGCAGATGCCGGTTGAGTCGACGCAGGCCACCGTAACCATCACCAGCGAGGCTCCGCTGATCGATACCGAGAAGATCAGCACCTCGCAGGAAATCGGCCAGGAGCTGGTGAGCAACCTGCCCATGGCCGGGCGGCGCTACGATAACTTCGTTCTGCTTACGCCCAATGTCACGCCGGATGGTTCGAGCGGTCTCATTTCTTACCGTGGCGTCTCATCGCTCTACAATTCCAACCTCATCGACGGCGCCAATAACAATCAGGCCTTTTTCTCCGAGGCCCGTGGACGCACCACCGGATCGCCTTACGTCTATTCGGCAGATTCCATTCAAGAATTTCAATCTGCTTCGGGTCCCTATTCGGCTGAGTTGGGCCAGGCGGCCGGCGGGCAGATCAACGCGGTCACCAAGTCGGGCACAAACCAGATGCACGCCGATCTTTTCTACTCCTATCGCGATCCCGGCCTCAACGCCCTCGACCCCTACAGCAAGGCGCATGGCCTCTTCACGCAGCCGGTCCACCAGCAGCATCAGTTCGGCGGCAGCATCGGAGGGCCCATCAAACGCGACAAGCTTTTCTACTTCTTCACCTATGACGGTTTCCGCAAGGTGAACCCTATCATCTACGTTTCGAGCGGCCCCTACAGCACGCTTGCCGGCTCGATCCAGTCTGGGGACACCACCTATTGCCAGGCTCCGCTTACTCAAGCCCAGTGCATGAACGCCCTCGATTATCTGGTGGGTGATCTTGCAGGCGTCGGGGGCTACAAGCTGCAGGGTCTCTATCCCCGTGAGTGGAAGCAAGACATCTTCTTCCCCAAGATCGACTGGCAGTTCTCGCCGAAGAACCGCCTTACCGCGGAATTCAACTGGAACACCTTCCACCTGCCCAACGGCTATAACTCATCCAGCTCATCCACCAACAGCGGCGTCACGCAGAACGCTTCGGCCGATTATCACGAACGCTTCTTCATCGCCGACTGGACCACCGTAATCAATGCAAGCTCGGTGAACCAGGCCACCTTCCAGTGGTCGCGCGACCTTGAAGCTGCAGGCGCCAATGCTTCCGGCCCCTCGGTCTCCATCTCCGGCTTTGCTGCCTACGGCTTGCCCAACGCACTGCCGCGCCCCGCCTTCCCTGACGAGCATCGCTGGGAGATGGCCGACACCTACTCCAAGATCTTCGGCCGCAACACGCTGAAGTTTGGCGTCGATGTCAATCTCATTGACGAACTGGCCATCAACCTCTTCCAGGGCGGCGGCATCTACAGCTACTCGCCCGGTACGCCCGCAGGCGCCTTCACCAACTGGGTGCAGGACGTCTACGGCGTTAACGGCGGCAAGCACTACACCAGCTTCACGCAGGTGAACGATCCGATCACCGGCGAAGGCAAAGACGACGCATGGCAGAAGGTAGTGGGTGCTTTCGTTGACGAGCGCTTCCGTGTCACTCCGAAGTTCCAGGTCTCGCTCGGATTGCGCTGGGACATCCAGATGATCCCGCAGCCGCCGCAGCCCAACACCACCAGCGACCTTGCCGAGCTCTACACCTCCACCATCCACATCGGCAAAGCCAACTTTCAGCCGCGTTTCGGCTTCAATTGGAGCCCCTACGCGAAAACCGTCGTCCGCGGCGGCTACGGCATCTTCTACGGCCTGACGCAGGCTTCCACCTACTACACGATCCGCTCGGAAAACGGCGTCTTCCAGCAGCAGTACAACGCCACGACCGCGACCGCATGGGCACCAGAGAACATGAACGTGCTGTTCACGCCTCCGGGGCCGGCCCTGGCGGCGCCGTTTGATGGCGCACTCACGCCCACGGTCGAGAACAACGGCGCCTCGCTTGCGCCGTTGGCCGCGCGCGGTCTTGATCCCAGCTTCAGCAATCCCTACTCGCATTCGTGGGACCTCGCCCTCGACCAGGAACTCCCCGGGCGCATCGGCCTCAGCGTGGGCTATGTGGGCAATCGCGGCATGCGTCTGCCTCGCTTCATCGATACCAATGTAGCCCCGGCCTCAGCCACCAAGAGCTACGACATCGTCGACTCGCACGGCACCACTCTGCAGACCATCACCGTGCCCTGGTATACGCAGCGCGTGACCACCGCAACCGCCAGCCTGCTTACCGGTTTCTCTGACATGAACACCTGGTATCACTCCATGGTGGTCACGGTGAAGAAGCCGATGAGCTACGGGCTGCAGGTGCTGATGAACTACACCTGGGCCAAAGCCATGGACGAGGGTGAAGTCGGTGGCGTCAGCGGTACCTTCAATGGAACCGACGTGCCCATCGACCCCAACAACTACAAGGCTGAGTACGCTCGCTCAGACCTCGATATGCGCGGCCGCTTCGTGGGTTCGCTCATCTGGGCTCCTTCGTTCAGGACGCCAACCTCGGCGGTACGCTACATCGCCAATGGGTGGACCGTTGCGGGCAGCTACACCTCGCAGACCGGATTCCCCATTACCCCGACCATGACCAACTACCCCACCAGCGCACTTTCCGCGCCCGGTATCTCCGGCAACGGCGGACTTACCGGCGCTTCGGTGAGCTGGTTCAACTCGGCGACCGCGGTCCGCACGCCGCAGCTCGCGCGCAATTACTTTCCCGGTCCCGGCCTCCAGGATGTGGATGCGCGCCTCTCACGCAATTTCGGCATCACGGAGAGAACGCACCTGCAGTTCACCATCGAGGCGTTCAACGTGCTCAACCACCAGAACGTGCTCAGCGTGACCAACAAGTACACGACCTACGTCGGTCCGGGCGTGAGCAACGCGACCGTGAACTGCTCGACGCACACCAACGGCTGTATCGCTCCCTACATCGGCACCACGGACTTCCTGGGTACTCCAACCGCCACCACGGGCGTGCTCTACGGCCCGCGGCAGTTGCAGATCTCCGGGCGGTTCTTCTTCTAGGCTGCTGCGATCAACAACACTCATGGGCATGGCGGCTTCGGCCGTCATGCCTTTTTCTTTTGGCGGCCGGGTCTCACCGTCTACGATGGCTGTATTCCATCCGCTGTTGCCGAGGTGCAGGGTGCGCGTTTCTCTTTCGGGCCTTTTCGTCAGGCCGGCCATCGGGCTGGCATTGTTGCCGGTGCTTCTCGCTACAACCGCGTGGGCCGAACCTCCCGCGCATCACTGGGCGATCGTCCTTCATGGTGGCGCAGGCGTCATTGAGCGCAACGATGAGCCCGAACGGGAAGCGGAATACCGCGCGGGGATGACGGCCGCGATCGAAGCAGGCGAACAGGTGCTCGAGCGCGGCGGATCGTCGCTCGATGCCGTCGAAGCCACAATCCACATTCTCGAAGACGACCCGCTCTTCAACGCCGGCAATGGCGCCGTCTTCACAGCCGATGGCCGCAACCAGACTCGACGCAGCCATCATGGACGGCGCAACACTCAAGGCCGGCGCCGTCGCCGATGTCACGCGCACGCGGCATCCCATCAGCCTGGCGCGCGCCGTAATGGAAAAATCGCCACACGTTTTTCTGGTTGGGTCGGAGCAGACGCGTTTCTCAGTGAGGCCGGCCTCGAGCAGGATCGACCCAGCTACTTCTTCACCGAGCGCCGCTGGCAGTCTCTCATCAAGCAGCTGCAGAAAGGAAGGCAAGCCCGATTCCGCCGCGTCCTGCAGGCGCGCCGCCGGCGCCGAAGCCAGACTCCGGCCAGGCCGAACCAAATGCAAAACCAGGTCGACGTCGCCGACAGCCACATGCACGGCACCGTCGGCGTCGTCGCACTCGACCGGCAGGGCAATATCGCCGCCGGAACCTCGACCGGCGGCATGCAGGCCAAGCGCCCGGGCCGCGTCGGCGACTCGCCCATCATCGGCGCAGGCACCTACGCGTCAAACCAGTCCTGCGCGGTCTCGGGCACCGGCACCGGCGAGTACTTCATCCGGCTCGCCGTCGCGCGCGAGGTCTGCGCGCTCGTCCACTACAAGCACATGAGCTGCAGCAGGCGGCCGACGAGGTGATCCACAAGCAGCTCGAAGCCATGCATGGCGATGGCGGCGTCATCGCCATCACGCCCGACGGCCAGCTTGCATGGAGCTTCAACACGCCCGGCATGTACCGCGCAAAGCTCGCAGAAGGCGGCCAGCTCCAGATTGGCGTCTACAACGACGAGCCGTAGACCGAGACGAGCCGTAAGCAGGAGGCGACGGTCCGGTCGCGTTTCCGCTACAGCAGAATCCGA
>CAVRAK010000012.1:0-221366 GCA_963718885.1 uncultured Acidobacteriota bacterium | reverse complement strand
CCGTGTTGTTCAATCACGCTTGTCGGTACGAGTTCTTCGATGGCAATCCAATCAGACTCGTTCGTCAAAGCGCAAAGCGGCGATCCCCGCCAGTAGTGCTGACTGCTGGGGAAATCAGGATCCTTTTAGAAGGACTAGAGACTCGCGAGAGAACCCTGGTGTTCATAGCGGCCTCAACTGGAATTCGGCAAAGCGAACTGTTCGCTCTCAAGTGGGGCGATATCAACTTCTCTGCGGGAACAATGAACGTGGCGCGCTCCATCGTCCACGGTTTCGTGGGACCGTGCAAAACAGAATCTTCTCAGAAGCCTGTACCGATCCATCCTCTTGTCTGCGAAGCGCTTGTCAAGTGGAAGGAACAGTCCGCTTATCGACAGCCAGAGGACTGGGTTTTTGCGAGCCGGCATAGCCATGGAAAGCAACCGTACTGGGGACAAGCAATTCTGCACAGGTATTTGAGACCGGCGGCTCGCGAATTAGGAATTCAAACACAATTTGGTTGGCACACTTTCCGGCATCCTTCGGCACCTTACTGAAGGCGAACGGAGAGGATGTCAAAACCGTTCAGGAGCTCTCACGCCACGCGAACAGCAGAATAACGTTCGACGTTTACACGCAAGCTGTGAAATCAAGCAAGCGGGCCGCACAGAGCAAGGTTGTAAGAATGATGGTGTCAAACGTGGGTCAGAAGGCAGAAGAAAAATACCGCAAACTGGGCAGTAGGGGGCTTGGGTCATTGGACCTTTATTGGACCCTGATTTGACTGTCACTGTGGGTCGCCAATTGATTCTAAGTCTTTTGGAATGTATGGCGGGGACGACGGGGCTCGAACCCGCGACCTCTGCCGTGACAGGGCAGCGCTCTAACCAACTGAGCTACGTCCCCAAGATGTGTCTTTCAACGTCTTGGTTATATGTCACATAGAATCAAGCGCTTCGCAGTTTCGCGATTTTCGCTTGGCTTCTAACCTTTTCGCCTCTGCGGACCCCGTTTTTGGGTTTTTCCTAGGCACCGAATGAACACTAAACTGGATGCCAAAACTGCCGCAGCAATGAGATTAAGTCTACCAGAAGATTTCAGCGATGGTGTCCACGAGCCCAAGGTTGTTCGACCTTCAAGCGGCTCATGAGCCCTGAGTGAGGATGTGAGATCCCGGCGTTCCCCTACAGTGCTCCTGCTCTAATCTCGTTCGCGACGAGTTCATACTGGTCGGAGGCGAGGTAGTCGACACGCGCGACAATGACCGCCCGCGAGCGCGCGCAAACTCGTTCCAGCGAGCCGAAGTTGTATCCGTGAAACCAGCCGTGGCAACTTAGTTCGGCTTCCGTTGCTCCATCGAGGGTGTAAAACCGAATCCATAGACCGTTTGCATGCGCACGCGCGACAAGGGCGCGAAGCCGGTCAGCCTTCGCAGAGGTCCATTCGCCCGCGTGCCGCTGGCCTTCCGGCTCAACAACACGCGCACGGATTATTTTCCACCAACGGCGGTGGTTGCTGGCCCTCTTCGCATCCAGAATCCGGCGCGGGCTGAGGGTCCTTGCCCTCGGAATGAATAGCGCCAAAGTAGCGTACAAACTCTATCACCATCTTTTAGCTGGTCATAGAAGACAGTCTGTTGAGCGTCTGCTGATGTGCCATGTCCTTTGGACCAGGACTCACTGCGGAGACGATGAGATTTCATGTCGTTTGAATCCACCCTTCGTGATGCGACGAAACACAATGCGTCGAAGACGTCCGCCACCTTCCGCGTGCGCGCAGTGATCTCAGAATGAATAGATGAATCTTGCTTGTATTCGATCTTCGCCGATCTGGCTTACTGAGATCCGTTACGATTGCCGCTTAAGTGGGCCTTAAGGTTGGTTCCGTACGATGGTGGAATGCTTTTTGGGCTCTGTCCCATCGCGCGGCCTGCGTGCCTCCTGGCGCTGCTCTCGCTCGCCGTCTCGTCCAGCGGCGGCATCGCGCAGCAGGCAGACGCTCCACGCCACCTGACGTTGGCAGAGGCAATCAGGCAAGCCCAGGCAAACGATCCAGGGTTCGCGTCGGCGGTTGCCGCTCAGAAATCCGCAGGAATCGAAAGATATCTCGCAAAGGCGGCGCTTCTGCCTTCGGTGACTTATCACAATCAGGTTCTTTACACGCAACCGAACGGGCAAACGAACCAGGGCGGCCAGATCGGCTCGCAGGCTGCACCGATCTTCATTGCGAACAACGCAGTGCACGAGTACGCCAGCCAGGCAGTCGTGAACCAGAACATTGGCGTTAAGCAGCTTGCCGACGCACAGGTTGCGGCAGCGGACGCCGCACGAGCTACGGCAGAGCTTGAAGTCGCGCGGCGGGGGCTTGTCTCCGCCGTCGTGAGCCTCTACTACACGGTCTCTGCTGCGCAGGAAAAGGCGCGCATTGAGGCAGAGGCCTTTGCCGAGGCTCGGGATTTCACTGCCCTGACCGCAGAAGCGCGAAGCGGCTCGCGAAGTGGCTCGCGCCGATGTGATTAAAGCACAGCTTCAAATGCAGCAGAGGCAGCGCGATCTCACGGACTCCAATCTCGCCGCCGAAAAGACGCGTCTTGAGCTCGCCGTCCTGCTCTTTCCCGATCCGCGAACTCCCTTCTCAACCGACCCGCCCACAACGATCGCTGCCCTTCCCACTCAAGAAGAGTTCAATGAACTCGCAGCGAAGAACAGTCCCGAGGTACGAAGCGCATTGGCAGATGTCGCGGCAGCCAACGCAGGGGTTCGATCTGCCCGGGCGGCTTATCTCCCCGATCTCGGCCTGAATTTCACTTACGGCATCGATGCGCCACAGTTCGCTACGCACGGCCCGGATGGTGCGCGCAATCTCGGCTATTCAGTCTCCGGCACCATCGATATTCCGGTATGGGACTGGCTCTCAACGCAGAAAAAAGTCAAGCAGAGCGAGATTCGACGTGATTTAGTACGGGTGAACCTCACCGAGGCCCAACGCCGGCTGATCGCCACTTTGGATGAAACCTATGCTGAGGCCGCCGCCGCGCGAGAGCAGCTTGATCTGCTCGAGCAGAGTGTGGACACGGCGGAAGAAAGTCTGAACCTGACGAAGATGCGCTATGCAGCGGGTGAGTCCACCGTGCTTGAAGTGGTGGACGCGCAAAACTCCTATCTCGCAGCAAGAACATCCCTGGCCGATGGTCGCGTTCGCTTCCAAAGCGCGCTTGCTACACTGCAGCTTCTCACAGGAAGCCTCTGACTCATGACACGTCGATTTGCACTACGCGTGATTGTCCGCTGCAGCGCTGCCCTCGCGCTCGCGCTTGCCTGCACGATGGGCTTTGAGGGATGCAGTAAGTCTCGGGACGATACGCCTCAGCCGCTGGTCAACGTAGAAGCTGAGCATCCCGAGACAGGCACAATTTCGGAACCGATCATCGCGGATGCGACGCTTTTTCCGCTTGCGCAAGCGGCGATTTCGCCCAAGATCACGGCGCCGGTGCGCACTTTTTATGTGCAGCGCGGCTCGAAGGTGAAGAAGGGACAGTTGCTTGCTGTTCTTGAAGATCGCGATCTCACGGCACAGGCGCTCGATAACAAGGGCCAGTTCACTGCGGCCGAGGCCGCCTACAGCATAGCAAACCAAAGCGCAGGTTCCCGAAGACTTTGCGAAGGCCGAACTCGACGCAGAACAGGCAAAAGCACAGCTCCGACTGCAGGAAGAGATTGTGGGATCGCGAAAGAAGCTGCTCGAGCAGGGAGCAATCGCGGGGCGCGACTACGACACCGCGGTCGCCGCGCTGGCCCAGGCGCAGGCGGCCTACAACACTGCACAGAACCATCTGGATGCGCAGAAGAGTATCGGCCGAGACGCCTCGTTGCGGCTCGCACAGGGACAACTCTCGTCGGCGAGAGGAAAATATGAGGCGGCCACGGCGCAAGCCTCGTACGCGGAAATTCACAGTCCGATCTCAGGTGTCGTCACAGACAGACCACTCTTCCCCGGCGAGACTGCGACGCCCGGCATGGCGCTCATTACGGTGATGGACACGTCATCGCTTCTCGCCAAAGTTCACCTTGCGCAGATTGTTGCGCAACGCCTCGACTCTCGGAGATCGAGGCCTCGGTCTCAATCCCCGGCGTAGATGACCCGGTACCAGGCAGCGTCACCCTGATCAGCCCGGCGCTTGATCCCGGCAGCACCACCGTGGAGGTCTGGGTGAAGGTCGACAACAAAGCAGGCAAATACAAGGCAGGGACACCAGTTCATGTCTCGATCGCAGGAAGAACTGTTCCCAAAGCAGTCAAGGTTCCGCTCGATTCAATCCTTACCGCGGAGGATGGAACGAAGTCCGTGATGATCGTGAACCCTGATGGCACGACTCATAAGGTCACCATCCAGGTCGGCATCAACGACGGCAAAAATGTGCAGGTGACGCAGGGGCTCAACGGATCTGAGACCGTTGTCACCAAGGGCGCCTATGGACTAAGCGATGGCACCAGAGTCACGGTCGGCAAGCAGAACGTCGGGGGAGAGGACAATTGACAGAGCAGCCCTCGATCCCGGAGAAGAAGCCGTATTGGCTCGTGCGCTTCCGTGGGCCAATCTTTTTCTTTCTGATCGTTCTTTCCATTGCCGGCATCTATGCTTCCCGCAAAGTGCCAATCTCGGTCTTTCCAGAGACGAACTTCCCGCGCGTGGTCATCGGCGTTGACAACGGGGTCATGCCCGTCGATCAGATGCAGGTTACGGTGACCAAGCCCATTGAAGATGCGGTCAATTCCGTTCCCGGACTGACTACCGTGCGCTCAACAACAAGCCGCGGCTCCGCTGAGGTCAGCCTCTTCTTCAACTGGGATGTGGATATGTTCCGCACGCTGCAGCTCGTTGATGCAGCACTGAGCAAGGCGCGTCAGACGCTGCCCGCTACGGCGAGCAATCACGACCAACCGCCTGACCTTTGCCACGTTCCCGATCCTTGGCTACAGCCTGACCTCAGATCGGCTCTACTCAGACACAGCTTTGGGAACTGGCGACGTATCAGTTGAAGCCACCCATCAACCGCGTGGAGGGAGTCAGCACGGTCACCATTCAGGGGGGCAAGGTCCCTGAGTTTCACATCGTTCCGAACATGGCGCGGATGCAGACAGCGGGCGTAACCATACTCGACCTGGTCAATGCTGTGCAGGCGTCGAACATCATTGACTCGCCCGGTCTCTATGAATCGAACCACCAACTGGTGCTCGCCCTCGTTGGCGCCCAGGCGCATGACGCAGCCGATCTGGGCCGGCTGGTCGTTAAGACGACGCGCTGCGGGCACGGCGGTTCGCGTCTCCGATGTCGCCGAGGTCCAGCCCGGCGTGCTGCCGGTGTTTACAGCTGTCACGGCGGAGGGCAAACCGGCCGTTCTCGTCAACATCACACGGCAGCCGGCGAGCAACACGGTCGCAGTGGCTGATGCCGTTTCGGCGCAGGTGGAACGGCTGAAGAAGAACCTGCCAGCCGGCGTTGAGCTGAAGCCTTACTACGATCAGTCCGAGCTGGTTCGCGAGAGCATACGCAGCGTACGAGACGCGATCCTGATTGGTCTTGGTGTTGGCCTGCATCATCCTGTTTCTATTTCTCCGTGACTGGAGTTCCTCGCTCGTTGCCGGCCTCGTCATTCCTGTGACAGTGGCTCTCACCGTGCTTGTGCTCTGGGCGATGGGAGAGAGCTTCAACCTGATGACCCTGGGCGGACTAGCCGCAGCCATTGGTCTGGTGATCGATGATGCGATCGTGGTAGTTGAAAACATCGTCCTGCATCGCGATCGCGGCGAATCTCGCGCTGAGGCAGCAAAGCTCGCATTGAAGGAGATTGCTGTTCCCCTGATCGGATCGACGATCACGCCCGTCGTCGTCTTCCTTCCGCTTATCTCCGTCACCGGCGTCACTGGCAGCTTCTTTCGGGCACTGGCGGTCACGATGACTGTCGCCTTGCTGATCTCTCTGCTGCTCGCCGTCACCTGGACGCCGGCCCTCAGCCTCATGCTTCTGCGGGAACGCGGCGATGCGCAGCACCGTCACGAAGAGCACAGCCACCTGATGCGTCGGGTTCTCTCCTGGCATGAGCGCGGACTTGCGTGGGCCCTCTCGCGCCCCTTTCTGCTGCTGGGTCTCTGCGGGCTGTTGATTGCAGCTACCTATGCCGGATATCGATTTCTCGGTTCTGATCTGCTTCCGGAGATGGATGAGGGTGGCTTCATCCTCGACTACATCATGCCCGCCGGAAGCTCGCTCACTGAGACCAATCGCGTGATGGAGCATGTGGACAGAATTCTGCATTCAATCCCGGAGGTCGAGAGCACCTCGCGCCGAACGGGCCTGCAGATGGGCCTCGCAGCCGTTACTGAGGCCAACACCGGGGATATGACGGTCAAGCTCAAGAACGCGCGCAGCCGCGATATCGATGAGGTCATCGCTGATGCCCGCGCGCAGATCACCAGGGAGGAGCCGGAGCTTGACGTGGAGTTCACCCAGGTGCTGCAGGATATGATCAACGATCTCTCCAATGCGCCGGAACCCATCCAGATCAAGCTCTTCGCCAGCGACCCCGCCCTGCTCTCGGATACTGCTCCCCGGGTCGCCGATGCCATCAGCAAAGTAGCATGGAGTGGTCAGCGTGGAGGATGGAATTGAGAACACGATCAGCGGACCTGCCACCAGCTTCGAGGTCGATCCAACCGTCGCCGCCCGCATGGGCTTTACGCCGCAGGAAGTCGCAGAAGATGCCACTGCGATTCTGGATGGTGTGACGACGACCGATCCGCTGATCGCCAATGGCCGGCCCTACACCGTCCGCGTGAGACTCGGAGATGAAACGCGCCAGTCGCTCGACACGATCGAGAATACGGTCTTCAACAGCACGAGCGGTAAGCTGGCAACACTCGGCTCGCTTGCTAAGGTTACGCAGTTGCCGCCTCAGAATGAGATTCGGAGAGAAAATCTGCAACGCATGGTGGTGGTGACTGCACAGCTTGAGGGCTCAGACCTCGGCACTGCTATTGCGAAGGTGCAGACGCACCGTCAACGCTATTCATCTTCCTTCCGACGGTTAGAGTCGTCTACGGCGGCACCTATCAGGAGCAACAGAAATCTTTCCGCGAACTGCTGCAGGTATTACTGCTGTCGCTTGCGCTCGTTTTTGGTGTTCTTCTGGTCGAGTTCAGAAACTTCTCCGCACCGATTGCGATTCTCATGTCCTCCGTTCTTTCTGTCGGCGGCGTCGTCTTCGCGCTTCTCATCACTGGCACAACCTTCAATGTAGCCTCCTTTATGGGCGTCATTATGGTCGATCGGCATCGTCGCAAAGAACGGAATCCTGCTGCTGGATGCCGATGAGCGCTACCGGCGCGAGGGGAGCGTCCGCGAGAAAGGCAATGCTGCATGCAGCGCAACGCCGCCTGCGTCCGATCCTGATGACGGCGACAGCGGCGATCTGCGGCATGCTGCCGCTTGCGTTTGCTCTCGGCGCGGGTTCCCAGATGCTGCAGCCCCTTGCCATCGCGGTAATCGGGGGCCTGATGATCTCGATGGTGCTAAGCCTGATTGTCACGCCAGTGATCTACTACCTGCTGGCGCCACGACACCGCGACTCTTCCCCTGCCGAGGCCATTGCATCCTGACCCTGAAAGGGAAGAGGCGCGTACGGTGCCGCCGCTCGTGTTCGAATCCGGATCTTCGTCCTACCGCGACACGACAACAATCTCGAAGGTTCCAGGAATCGTGGCCGGCCATGGATGCGGATTCGACGGCGTTGGTGCGGGTGCGGGACCACGTTGCGCCACGGAGAGGTACACGCGATCGGTCGCGGCATCGTAGGCCATCGTCCGCGCGCCCTTCATCGTAGTCACGGTCTGCATCACAGGAAAGCCAGGCTTTGTTGTGTCGACGATCGTCAACGTGCCCTCTCCATTGGAAGAGAACGCCAGCCCGGTTTTCGGAGAAAAGGCGGCTGCATCCGGACCAGCGCCAATTGAGGCCAGTCCCACCACGCGCCCCGCCACATAATCTGAGATAGCCATCTTATTGCCATCACACACAGAGAAGAGCCGATGGTTGTGCAGGATCGATAGCCATGCCCGAAGGAGAATCGCATCCGGTCAACGGCCAGATGGTGATCACCTTTTTGGTCTTTGCATCGAGCTTCGCGATCTCGCTCTTGTCTTCGATATTGACAAAGACGTTCCCATCGCCGTCAGGCCCTGGGAAACTCCGGCTTTCCCGGCAAGTCAATCGTTGCCACCATCTGATTGCTTGACGCATCCATCACTGTCACGTTCTTGCTTCGGCCATTGAAGGCCCACACTGTCCCGGTCACAGGTTCAAACGCGATGCCGTCAGGATTGGTTCCCGCAGGTACGGATTTCGTGATAGCCAGTGTGCCGCGATCAAACACCGCAATCGCATTGTCCCCGCCGTCGCTGATGTAGCCCGTCTTTCCATCCGGATTGAGAGCGACGCCGTGCGTTCCCTTCAGTCCGGTGATCGCTCCCACAAGCTTGCCTGTATCCGAATCGATTACCTCGACGCGCGCTCCATGCGTAACATAGAGCCGGTGTGCAGCATCATCGCTCAGCAGATAGTCCCATCCGCCCTCGCCGCCAATTTTCCAGTGATCGACGACATGATAGCTCTGCGCCTGGGCCGCAAATGCCAAAAACAGGAGGCCAGCTCCTATTCCGATAGTGGTGGATCGCATGACAACTCTCCATGGTTCAAGGTCTCGGCCATACCGCACCGGCACCTCTGAGTGTCATTAGTGCGCCTTAAGCAGCGCTTAAGTTTTCGCGATATCCGCTGAAAGAACGGGAAGTCTAATCTCGACGATCGCGCCACCATCACGATGATTCGCAATGCTGATGCTGCCCGCGGCGCGTTCGCAGATCGCCCTACAGATAGAGAGCCCAAGCCCCGTGCCGCCGCTTTTCCTGCTGCGCGAAGTGTCACCCCGATAGAAGGCATCGAAGAGAAATGGCCGGTCCTCCTCATTGATGCCTGCGCCACGATCTCGAATGAAGAGGTGGATAGATCCGCCATCGCGGCGCGCCGTCACATCCACCTGTCCCATCGGTGATGAGTGCTGGATAGCATTGACGAGTACGTTGGAACACAGCAGGATGCCATCTTCCTTGCTGATGGAAACCACCAACGGATCGGTAAGGCCCGCATGTTCCAAGCGGACCTGCTTCAGCTCCGCGAAGGGCTGACTCTGGGCCATCGCCTCGAGCATCGCTTCGGCAAGGTTGCAGGTCTGGTCGACCCCTCGCGGTCCCTGTTGAAGCCGAGAGAGCGTAAGCATCTTCAGCACCGTACTTTCGAGACGTCCGATGTCGTCCAGGCTCAGCGAGAGCCCCTCTTCGTACTCCTCGACGGTACGCCGCTTCATGGCCAGCAACTGGATCGATGACTTGATAATGGCGAGGTCAGTCTTCAGTTCGTGAGCTGCATCGTTGGTAAAGCGGCGCTGCTGCTCAAAAGATCGCTGCAAACGCGTGATCGTCTTCTCGATTGCAAGTGCCAGCGGACGTAGTTCTACAAACCGCTTGCTGCCCGCCGGCGCGTTAAAACTCCAGTTCTCCGTGTCAATTCTTGCTGCTTCGTCGGCAAGATCGTGGATCGGCGACAGAAGACGCCGTATCATCCACGAAAGCAGGATGGATGTGATTCCGAGAAAAACAACCGTTGCGATCGCAAAATAGCGCGTCGCGTCAAACACTGCGTGCCAGGTGCGGCCCTCAGGAAGGCCGTACACTACAGTGATTCGATGGTCAACGACGTGCGAAGTTCCCGGGTCAATGACCCGCTCGCCTGCGAGCACATAAAAGCGGTACGGATGGCCGTTCGTCCATGCCTTGGTCGACGCCCCAGCGGCCGCGTGGAGAGTTGGCGGATTTCCCTGCGAGCCAAGCACTCGTCCATTTTCGTCAATTACGCTATAGATTGCCCTCGAGGGCAGTGACAAACCGCGGAGGTCCAGCACAACGCTGCCATCCTTGGCATCGGCTTCCTGCACAGCCCCGAGCAGACCATTGGCTGTTGCTCGCAGATTGGCCTCAAATGTTTCGAAGCGAACTACGCGCTCGTGATTTGTGACCACCGCGATCAGAACAACAGCGACAAGAAATTCCAGCAGAAGGACAACGAAAATGAGGCGTCTTGTAATCGATGCGTCTCGAGTCATCGCGCATCCTCTGCCCGAAGCCGGTAACCGCGGTGCCGCAACGTCTCGATGATCGGTTCTGTCTCCATTCGCGTCAGTTTTCGACGCAGGTTCGAGATGTGCGCTTCGATGACATTTGAGTGATGCTCCCAGTCGTAATCGTAGAGGTGCTCTAGCAGCTCTTTCTTGGAAACGATGGCCCGTGGCCGGTGCGCCAGGTACTCGAGGATGCGATATTCGGTGGGTGACAAATCGATAAGCTCACCGCTCTGCATGACAGTCTGCCGAACGGTGTCGATTTCGAGTTCCGCAACCCGCAACAGTGGCGACGACACGCCTTTGGAACGGCGGATCAGCGCCTTGACCCGCGCGATCAGCTCTCCGAGATCGAACGGCTTGGCCAGGTAGTCGTCGGCTCCGCTGTTTAAAAGTTCAATAATCGTTGTCTTGTCTTCCTGCGCAGTCAGAATAAGGACAGGCGTATGGATTCTCTTGTGACGAAGCCCCCGCAACACGCTTTTTCCGTCCCGCCCGGGCAGCATCAGGTCGAGAACAATGAGATCAAAGAGATCCTGTTCCGCATAGTGTGACCCTTCAAGACCATCGGAAGCGTGATCGACTGCAAAGCCCGCCTCGCGAAGACCTGCCAAAATGTTGGCAGCCAGTCGATACTCATCTTCCACCAGCAGGACTCGCATGACACCTATTGTCTCCTCCCCGACCTTAAGGGCTACTGAAGCTTTTGGGAAATAGCCGCGACATTGGTGACATGTTCACCTTCACGAGGAAGGCTGTATTCAACCCTTGGGTTATGAGCCCGGGAACCTGGATTGTCAAGCGTCACATATAATTCCCCCAGGTTGCGCTCTTTCAACTATTTAGCCGAGTTAAAATTTTGAGCTACGACGAGCTTGAATTAGGCAGCCGTCCCGCTAACTTGCCGATCAGCCGGTCCGAATCGGAGAGCACGGGGATGAGGCGCGGCGTCCATTCGAGCACAGGTGGCAAAGGAGCCGGCACAGGCGAGAATGAAGGACGGCTTCGCCATGACATTCAGGGATGAAAATAGCAGCTTCCACTATTTTCATATTTATCGCAATCGAAAATAACGATCTGCGCTATTAACCAGATAAAGCTTTAAACTCGAACATAGGAATTCCTTCGGTTGATAGCTAGAAATCCGGACTGCCCACTCTTGCTCGACAACTGCTGGATTGCTAAATTTGCTCATGAGTTGCCGGCTTCAGCACAATGTCCACCGTCTGCTCACCAAGGCGTGGATGCTTCGCTTTGAGGCGCACCGTGCCGGACTCTTCGCCTGCCCTCACCCATACGGCGCCAGTGCCTCCAATGAGTGAAAATGGATTGTCTCCTATCAGCCTTCCAGGCCCCTCGAGCGTCAACGCAATCGGGTCATCCGCGTAGGGTCTGATTGCCCCAAACTCATCTGTCACGCGTAGCACCACGCGAGTCGCATCTGCTCCGTCTGCCATCAGTTCGTGATCATCTGCCACAAGGACGAACCTGCTGTCGACACCTTTGCCTGAAAGCGTCTTAGAGATCGCCTGTTTTCCGTTTAAAAACCCGTCAATACGAAGATCGCCCCACCCGATTCGAAGCTTCGATAAGTCGATCTTGCTCGCGTCAAGGATGAAAGGCGGGTACTTCAGATGGGCGAACTCATCGCGATCTGGACCGATCTCGCCCAGCAGGACCCACGAATTCGATTCAACGCTGTTTGCGCGGCCGAAGAGCTGAATGTGATCGCAGTTTGTGCAGAAGACGAACTTGCTGAACCCGACAGACTCATCGCCCTTCGCCCAATGGAACGCCGGCTCGAGCACGACCTCTTCTGCCGGATCGCATTGCGACTTGTAGAAGCCCGCAGCTGCCTTCGGTTCGCGAAAAATGTCTGCGACGCCGTGATAGCAGATGCGGTCTCCGGAACCGAAGTTGGCGTGTGTGTTGTAGTCGAAGGCACACCAGCCAATTCCACCGGCATATTGAGGATTCGACGCAAGTTGATTGTGAATGCGGGCATGACGCAAAGTGTGTTCGCGCTGGCGTTCGTTCTCGTCAATTGTCTTCGTGGGAAAAGTATGCCCCACGAATTCGGTATTGAGATAGCGTGGATGATTCGGCGGCTTCAGCGGGAATCCGAAGTCATTCATCGTGAAGACGTCTTCGAGGAACTCGGACTCCTGAAAATATCGTATGCCGCCTGTTTGTCGCGAATCATCAAGCGCGTGCGCCAGCGCATTGGTCCGAATGTAAAAACCATGATCATCCTGCGATTCGTTGATTCTTACGCCCCATAGGATGATCGAGGGATGGTTCCAATCGCGTCGAATCATTCGCCCGACATTGTCAATCGCAATTTCCTTCCATTTTTCGTCGCCGATATGCTGCCAGCCCGGAATTTCTTCTAGAACAAGCAACCCGATCTCGTCGCAGCGATCAAGAAAGTGCCTGGACTGCGGGTAATGTGACGTGCGGACTAAATTACAGTGCAGACTCTGGCGAAGAATTTCGGCGTCCTTGCGTTGCACACGCGCAGGCATGGCCTGTCCTGCAAATGGAAAGGTCTGGTGGCGGTTCAGACCGCGCAGCTTGATGATCTTGCCGTTTAATGAGAACCCATGATCCGTAAAGGTAGCCTCGCGAAAACCAATGCGACGGCTGTCCTCATCAATCACTCGCCCCGACTGCATGAGTTTGACGTGAACCTGGTAGAGACGAGGCTGATCCAGTTCCCAGAGCCCAATGCCGGTCAGTTGCGCGAGCGACACCGTATATCTCGCAGGATCCTTGGCGGTCTGGCCACTGCCATGCGAGGGGGCGTCTCTGTACGGATCAAGAGCCAGCGATGCTTCCTTGTACTCGGCGACTGCAGCAGACGGAAGGACTTCAACCAGTCGGGAAGCCTTGGCTACCACGCGATCGCCATCCCTCAGCTCGGCTTCGAGCGACAAACCCTTAACGTCGAGATCACCGGCAAGAAAACAGTTCACATCCACTGACGGACTTCCACTCAGCAAATTCTTCGGCTCAGCAAAAATGTTATCTATATAGGTATACGGGACGACGCGAATCGCGACCTCCCGATAAATACCTCCGAAGGTGAGGTAGTCGATTTCGTAGCCGAATGGCGGAATGTCTGACCGCTCTGTCGAATCCACCTGCACAACCAGGACATTGTCGTAATCAAATTGTAGCTGCTTCGTTAGTTCAAATGAGAAGGGAGTAAATCCTCCCTTGTACTCTCCAAGTAGAGTCCCATTGATCCAGACGGTTGATGCCGTCATCGCTCCTTCGAAATCCACGAACACACGCTTCCCGATTGCGTTCCTCGGCAGCCTGAACCGACGCCGATACGTAGAGACGAATTCATAGTCCTTTTCGTTGAAGCTGTGCCAGGGGAGCTGAATGTTCGTGTGCGGAATTGCAACTCGCTCAAAGGAGGAATCATCGAAGCTTGTCGCTTCGGCACCCGCTACCTTGTTAGGGCTGTATCGCCAGTCGCGATTCATCGGGAGAATCATTCTTCCGGGCGCGAGTGGTTCCTCGGCGAATGCTCGACGTCGAGGTAGCGAGGTGGAAGCCAATGCCACACCCGCCGTCTTTAGAAAGTCGCGCCTCCTCATCAATACCTCCTCTCGTGACCTCTTCTGTTGCCCATCCGAACAGGACCGATACGCGCGGTTTCAAGTAACGGCTAGCTTGAGCAGTTGAACCAGAGTGAGTGGAGAATCGGAGCTTGCTCCTCTGGGTAAGGCGGGAGAGACTACGACGGCCTGATTATGATCTTCGAACCACGCCAGAAAAGAGGACTCTCTCTCCCCGGGTAATCTCTGCTGATTGATCCAGTGATAGTACGCACCCATATCCGCATCGATGAGAGAACCGACAGGATCAGTTTCGGGGTTGCCATGAGTATTCGATAGCAACTCATTCATGGGTCTTTGCGACTGACGCGGAGCGAAACGGGCAACTAGAGTGAGTGCTTGAGCTCTTCGAAGGACTTCGCGGGTCGTCCATTGAGCAAAGGTTGTGCTGAAGATTTGAGTCCCGGATCCTTCAGTGAGAATCTTCAGTCGAAAGCGATCCAGCACCGCGTCGCCCGCCTTGTCCATTCCGAGGTCGCCCGGAGTGAGCCTTGCCATGCGCGTGCGTAGCTCTTCGGGTCCCATACCCGGCCGCTCAATCTGCGCCCGCATATCGTGCAATAACGCATCGCGCACGGGTTCCATCGCTTTATAGGAGACGCAGGTCAAGAGCGGGCTGTGATCTTCCAGCTGGCCCCCGTCGACGTACCAATGGCCATAAGGGATGGGGCAAGCCTCTGCACGCGCGGCGGCGGCAGCAAGAATCGCTTGAAGACCATTCTCTGGGTTGATCTGACTGAAGTAGGTTCCATGTTGGCGGAGATTGCGAAACAGAGCCCCCTCGTAGGACGCGATGCCCTGACCGATAATTGCAACTCCAAGCCGGTGCATTTGGAGAGGATCGGGCGGAACGCTCGCCTGGAGCCGAGTTTCGTAATCGGTTGCGGCTTTGCGAAATGCATCCAACTGATTCGTCGACCACAAGTACGCCGAGAGCTGTTCAGTAAACTGCGCCGGCTGGTTGATCCAATCGAACTGTTGCAGTTTGGACGAAACCGTCAATTGCTCAAAAGAAGAAAACCACTCATGCATCTGAGTTGGTGAAAGAGAACTAAGGTACGTGAGTTCCTTGTCGAGCGCAGAGCGTTCGACTGGAAATCTGAAATCGTAGTCGACGATTTCTCGCAGGAGGCTCGGCAGAAAGCTGATGGGTAGCTGACGCAATACTGCGAGGTGCGCCACAACGACTCGCTGCGCTTGTGGGGGATATCCAGAAAACCGTTCGGCCTGGAGATCGCGCGGCAGCATATAGCTACACCAGCTCCTTTATCGGGCGGCCCTGTGCCTGAGCAGGAGAGAAGCCCATCATCGCGCCAAGGCTGGGCACAAGGTCGATTGATTGCACAGGCTCGTCGACGATGACCCCTTGGCGAACGCCCGCACCCAGCGCCATCATCCACGTTGTACGACTTGCGGCATCTCCAGTGCGATGGTGTTGGAAGCCGTTTCCGCCCGCATCGTAGTCGGAATCCCGTCCAAAGTCGGGAAGAATGAGCATTGTTGTGTTCCCGGCATATTCGGGCAGACTCTGTACAGCCTGCCAAAGCTCTGCACAAAGGCGATCGGTGCGCCGTATGCCGGCGATGTAAAGAGAATAGGCTCCGGAATGAGCCACGTCGATGTCGTGCATCGTAATCCAGAGCAGACTCGGCGATTCCTGTTGCATCAATCGTTTCGCGATGTAAACCGAGAGTTCATCCGGACTCGACAGTGTCCGGGCATGGGCCATAAAGTCCGCAACTGAGAGACGGAGGATCTTGTCCAACTGATCTAACTCAAAGTCTTCGCCCCCAAGTTGTGGCGTGTACAGAGGAGTCTCGTAATTGTCGCGAAGCAGATGATCGAAATCCCTTTGGCCACCCGGCATGGCGGCGCTCAACAAATGCTTCGGGAGAATCACCATTGCGCCGGTTCCCGGTCCATACGGGCGGCAATGACTCTCTCCGATGTGATTGAATCCATTGCTTGGAGCCACGACCCACGCATCGGCTGCTGGCCTTTTTAGGTCCTTGCGGAAATACTCGAAGACCGTTGGGTGGTCTGGAGGCACAGCAGAGAAGTTGTTCAGCGTTTCATAGACGCCCGTCGTCAGGCTCGCCGTCGCGACATAGTGACCAAGAATTCCATGGTTGGCGACGTGTGTAAAAAAGGTTGATTGGGGCGCGAGATCGTTTAGCAAGTGAGGTATATTTTCCTGCCCCTCGGGCGCAAACGTCTCCTGATCGCGCGCCCCTCCGCCAAATGTGATCACGATGATCTTTCGCTTCCTGCGAGCAGTCTCGCCGCGGAGAACCGGACTTCCGCCCATGAACGCCGTCCCGATCGCGAGACCGGCAGTTTCGCGTAAGAACTCGCGTCTACTCAGGCTTAGCCTCCGCGCTGCCTCGGCCGGACCCAATGACGTTCCAGGCGAAATTGAGTCACGGTTTCGAAGGGGCATTGGCTTTCTCCGAATACACAAACTGCCGCACGTCTGCTCTTTCTCTGTCGATCTCCGCGAGATGCTCCGCGCGAAGTTTCTGGTAGACCGCAAATTCCTGCTGAGCTTCGTCTTTTTTCCCTACATGAACATAGTCGGTGCCGAGCCGGTAGTATGCGTCCGACAGATTCGGGTTCAGGTCAATCGCGCGCAGGTACTCCGGAATCGACTTTTCATACTCATGCTGACTGGCATATAGATCGCCCAGCTGCAGATGAGCGTCCGGGATTGTCCCGTCGAGTTCGATTGACTTTTGCAGCAGCAACTCCACAGCTTGAAGGTCGACCGCCGAGCCCTCGCTGCGTCTGCCCTTCCAGAGGCTCATTGCGTAGTAGTACTTGGCAGAGGCATCGACCGGCCGCAGATCCGCATAGCGCTTGAATGCCGCGATTACGTCGTTTGCCTGTTTCGGAGAGCTGTCATATGCCTTCGACAAAAAAACATAGCAGCGCGGGTCTGAGGGATTAACATCCGCGGCCTTCAGCAAGGCTTGTACGGCATCGTCGTATTTGCCGCGAGAATAAAGCGCAAGACCGAGACCGATCAGGAGCCTTTGAGAGTTCGGATACCTGAGTGTGGCTTGCTGAAAAATGGTTATCGCCGGCTCATACGTTCGGTGAAGAAGCATCTCGCTTCCCCAATCGAAGAGATTATCTTCGCTGGGATCGAGGTGAGCTGCAGTCTCGAACTCATTGGCCGCGTCTACGAATTTGCCGTCCTTTTCGTCAATCTGTCCGAGCAGATTATGAAGCTCACCCGTGTTTTGTTTGCCCAGAATACCCACAGCCAGCTTTCGCGCTTCATCGACGCGCCCGAGCTGGAAATCGGCCATTACGAGATCGTAGCCGTTTTCGTACGAGTCAGGCTTGGCATGCTGGGCGGTCTCGAGAAGCGGACGCGCCTCTGCGATGTTGCCGGAGCGAATGTAGTATTCGCCCAAATTGTGATTTGCATCGTAGCTGCCGGGTTCAAGCTGAAACGCCTTGCGGAACTGCTCGCCGGCTAACTCAGCCTTGCCTGAACGAAGAAGGATCGCGCCAAGATTTGTTCTTGTGGCTGCCGAATTTGGATTCAGCTGCACCGCAATCTTGAGCTGATCCTCCGCCTTCGCATACTGTGACAGCGACGCAAAGGTGAGACCTAGAAGCTCGTGAACCTCGAAGCTCTTCTCTGCGTAAGGGAGCAGTCTCTCTAATTGATTTGCAGCCTCTGTGAATCGTCCCGTGTCGAAATTCGTCACCGCAGATTGATATTGACGGTCGAGTTGTTCCTTCTGGGGTTCCTGAGCGCGGGCGGAGCCGGAGCACATCAAACTCACGAAGAGAGTCGCCAGCCAAACCCGGGGTTTCATGCTTGCAGCCTGCCTCCCTGCTTGCCGCGTGACTGTTGCCAAGCAGAAGAACACCCCGGATGGGCGCCCGCATGATGCGCCTTCTCCGGGGTGCGATCATTCTAGCCTAGTAGTACAGCTTCAAACCAAACTGGATTTGTCGCGGATCGAAAGGCGCATCGCGCGTTGATCCGACTAAACCGAAGTTGTTGTTTGTGTAGTTGGTTGCGTTGCTGATGGAAACAACTCCATTGCCGCCGAAACCTGGAGCATTGAAGTTCGGATGGTTCAAGATGTTGAAGAATTCCGCTCGGAACTGCATCGAGAAGCGGTCGGAGAGCTGGAATGCCTTGAACGTTGAGAAGTCGAGACGATGGAATCCGGGCCCGTACGTTAGCCCGGGTCTGTAGCCAAGAATCGCTGACCCGCTCAAGGGAATACAACCGGCCGGTGAATCCGGGATCGGACCAGCCGCTCCAAGCTGGCACGCCTGTTGGAATGCAGCTGGATTCCCGAGCCACCTGGGGAGATTTGTTCCACTGCCGGTCGATACAACCTTGATTCCACGCTTTTGGCTCTCGCCCGCCACCCTGATCGAATTGCAGTTGGTTCCTGCCGTCACGCCCGTTGGACAGTTGAGATCCAATGGCTGACCACCTTGAAGAGTGGCAATCCAGTTGACTGACCAGCCACCGAGTATTGCATTCTTGATCCCACCTGTGTTCATGTATCGCTTGCCCTTGCCGATCGGAAGCTGATACCCTCCGCTGAAATGGAAGACATTTCGAAGATCGAAATCGGCAAGGCCCCAATCAAACGGTATGCCGAGGCCGGGTACCCATGGTGCGCGGTACCCCGCGGTAGTGCCGCCATTTAACAGGTCACCCGCGTCCGACATCGTCTTCGACCACGTATAGGCGAGCAGGTACGTCAGGCCGTTTGAGAATTGCTGCTCAAGCTTGGTCTGCAGCCCGTTGTAGTTGCTGCTTCCAATTGTTCGTTGGTAGCTTGCATTCCGAGAGAAATCCGGGAACGGCAATTCATTGTTCGGGTAAGGATCGGATGTGCTGTGACCAGCCGGAAGCAGCGCGCTTACATTGTTGTTGCCAATGCCGGTTTGAAGGTTCGCACCTTTCGTGAACACATATGAAATGGTTGCCGATGTCGAGTGGTTAATGGCGTATTCGACGGTCAGGTTCGCGGCATAGGTTCGTGGGGTCACATAGTTGAATTGCAGACCCTGCAAGCCGAGTCCTGACGCATTGACATCCAAGGGAGTGAACGCGACGCAGGAGAAGCCGGCTTCAAAGGTTGCAGTTCCCCCCGGACCAGCAGTCGGACATCCTGCAAAGGGCGTGCCCGAGCTAATCGGTGCGACCACGCTGTTACTTCCTCTGGGGACGTAGTCGAAGTTGTACACAAACGGATAGTTTTCGCCGATGTTGGGTCCATACCCCTGATTCTCAAATGCGTTGTAGAACAGGCCGAAACCTCCCCGAGCCACGAACTTCGGTGTCGCCTGGTAGGCGAAGCCAACGCGCGGCGCAAGATTGTCCTTCTGAGTCTGAACCAGAGATTTGTCATACTTGTCGGTTTCACTCAGCGTGATTCCGTCTTTGGCTAACAGGTCAAGAAAACCATTGCCGTTGAGCGACGGATTATTGGCTGTTGAGGACAAGCTGCGATCGGCCTTGCCCGACGCTGGGATCAGGTATTCGGGCTGGTTATTGGGCGGCCCTTCCTGAATAAAGTTCGCCTGGGCGCCATTTGATTCGCTGATCGGACTGAAGTAGTCCCACCGCAAACCGAGATTCAACGTCAGTTTCGGCGTTACCTTCCAGTCGTCCTGGAAGTAGCCTGCCCAATACGTTCTCTCGTTGTACGTCTTGTTGATGTTGGATGCGTAGACCTGGTCGGATCCGCCCGAGAAAGGGACGCCAACGGCAGCCGGAACATTCCCGTTCGAAGGCGCAGGCGGAATCAGGAAGTCGGCGATGCCGTTCGTGCTGCTATTGTGATTCGGGACATCCGTAAATGAGCCGTTGTAGTCCCACTGGCCATGCGACCACGCCGGCTGCAGTGTCGAGAACTTCACGTGTTGATACTCAACGCCCATCTTGAAACTGTGATTGCCGTAAACCTTCGTGAAGTCGTCCGTGATTTGGAGAGTCTGGCTGATTTCATCTGAGGGCAGGAAGCTGTTGCTTCCCAGCGTAGCCAAGCCTTGGAATGAGAATGCCGGGAGGCCGCCATTCCCTGCGACCTGTGGGATTCCCTGAATTCCGTATTGCTCTGGAATTCCAAGCTGGTCGGCTACTGGGCCGTTGCGTGTGGTGTGTAGGTGGGCAAATCCGCCGCGAACCTGATTGATCGTATTTGTATTGAATACGTGGGTGTAACCCGCAACCGCCTGATTTGACGTTGCGGTCTGATCGCCTTGCTGGAACGCGCCGCCATCCGCAATTCCGCCAAAAGGTCCGGGAATGAATATCGGATCATCGGAATAGCTATAGCGGAAGAATATCTGATCCTTCTCCTCTGGATTGAAATCTCCACGAACGTCGAAAGAGTTCTTGTGCTCGTAGAGATTGGGGCTCGAGCTGAAATTATTGAGCAGGCCTGACGACGTAGGCTGTGGGTAGAGATTCAGCAAATTTACCGCATTTTGATTGATTCTGCCGCCTGGGATTTGATTGAGATCTCCACACGCGGCCAAGCTGAAGGAAGCCGTTCCAGGTCCGCAAACCGAACTAAACGGATCACGAACAAACCCCGTGCTCGCCGCCGTGAGGCCGGAAACTGGATCAACCACTCCTGCTGTTACCGAGCGCGTGGAAGCGGGATCCAGTACCGTTCCGATTGGTATGCTTCGTCCGAGCGCGTCAACTTTAGGGGCTGATGAGGCATTCGCTGCCAACAGCGTGGACAAGTCCGTGTAGCCGGAGTTGCGCTCTATCGCGTTCGGGACTGTCAGGGAGCCAGAAGTGTTGCCCTGCACGCGACGATAGCCTTCGTAGTCGCCAAAGTAGAACAGCTTGTTCTTGACGATCGGCCCCCCAATGGAGGCCCCGAATTGATTCAGCCGCAACTCACTTGTGATCGGATTCGGCGTGTTCTTCTCAAACCAATCTCGCGCATCGAGAACGTTGTTGCGGAAGAACTCCCATGCTGCGCCATGAATGCTGTTGGTGCCCGACTTGATGGTTGCATTGAGAACTGCCCCTGCAGACCGGCCTAGCTCGGCGCTGTAGTTGCCAGTCTGCACTTTGAACTCCTGAATTGCGTCCAAGGGAGGCAGAATCACAAAGTTCGTTCCATTCAGGAAGTCAACAGCGTTCGAGTTGTTATCGATTCCGTCGAGAAGGTAGTTATTTTGCGCTGGGCGAAGCCCATTTGCCGAAAATGCACCCGAGGCAGCATTGCCTCTCGTATCGGCCTGCGGTGTTTGCATTCCAGCGCCGAGTTGAGCGAGAAACGTGAAGTTGCGGCCGTTCAAAGGCAGCGAATTCACCTGTTGCTGGGAAATAACTTGACCGGTTGATGCTTCTTCCGTCTGCAACAACGGTGGCGCCGTGTTCACTTCGACAGTTTCCGTAGCGGCGCCGAGCTTCATTTGCAAATTGACCTGCAGCGTCTGCGCGACGTTCACTGTGAGGTTTGTCTGCGTCGTCTTCGCGAAGTTTTGTGCCGTCGCGGTGATGGTGTAGTGGCCGATTCTCACCGGAGAAAACGTATAGGCTCCGCTGCCGGTCGTCTTTGTCTCCAGGCTGATGCCCTGGTCGACATTCAGCAAGGTGACGGTCGCCCCGGGCACAACAGCGCCGGTCGTATCCATGACCGTACCAGTGATTGCACCCTCATCCACTTGGGCGGATAAGGGCGTAGCCCCGATGAGCAGAAGGCACAAGAACGTGGTTGCGAGGGAGAGAGATACCTCAAAACGGGCGATAGATCGACGCGCGCAGCCCATGCGAATGACCTCCGTCTATCCTGCTATTCAGTTGCCCTGGATTGTCCCCGGTGGGATTCGGCCCGGACGCTCAGAGAGAGCGTGTAAACGATTTCATCGGCCCGACAAAAAAGTACTACACTTTGTTACTGCTTGTCAATCAATAGTTGTAGATCGCTCTCAACCATCTTTACGACCTTCTGAGCCGGACCTCGCATTCCTCCAATGAGATTTCATGAAAAAAGGGGATAAATCCAAGCTGTGCGCTCGGTTGATTGAACCGCCCGAAAGCCTCTGGACTGGGGAACGTGCGACTGGATTCAAACCTAGCCGGTGCTATGATGGTGCATTCAGCCGGCTCGCGGACTCAAAATGATGTCTCGCCCTCCGAACGTCTGCACCCCGTTTTCCCGCCGCACCATGCTTAAGAGCTTGGGATGTTGGCCAATGCTTTTCCGTTCGGCTCCTCTCTTTGGGTCTCCTCTCTTGCTTGATTCCCTCAGGTCTTCCGGTCCTCAGAGCCGGTTCCCCTTCGCGGACATTCGCCTGGCTCCGCACTATCCAGCGCAATCCCCCCTGAAAGACATATTTCGCCTGGTTGCGCCCGGCTCAGACACCTACATCACCGAAAAGTACGCTTCCGAGATCGAGTCGATCCTCGCCCGATGGAGCGCGACACTGAAGTCATCGCCCCCAGACCATTCAGGATTGGCCGACGGACTGGACACGTCGATTGAGGCGACCACTTTTCATCCTGCGTCGGAAGCGAAAGTTCGTTCTGCATTTGGCGTTGAAGTAACAAGGACACAGTACGCCGCTGACAATGCCACCGGGCGCGAACGGTTTCTTGAGAACCTCGAAAACTGGCTCGCAGGCATCTCGCGCGTTGAGACGGCCGAGTTTGAGATCTTCGATATTGAGGAGATCACCACGGTTCCGTTAGCGGTACGTACAGCTATTCGTTACGACCTTGTATCAGTTCTCAAGGACGGAAAACGCGAGGAGCGCGTTGGAACCTTGCGCGTTGAGTGGAGCTGCGCGGCCGCTCGAGCATGGAAAGCTAGCAAGTGGGAGACCGGTCAAGAAACTCTCAGCGTCTTGGACCAGCCTACCTTTACCGATGTGACATATCAGGCACTCGGCAGTTCGGATTCCTATACTCAACAGCTGCTCCGAGGCTCAGACTACTGGCGCACTACTCTCGATGGTGCAATTGGTGTCGATGTTTACGGCAACAACGGCGTGGCTGTGGGTGACTATGACAACGATGGTTTCGACGACATCTACGTATGCCAGCCCGCGGGACTGCCAAACCGCCTTTATCGCAATCGTGGCGACGGGACCTTCGAAGACGTGACGGAAAGAGCGGGTGTCGGCGTTCTTGACAACACCGCATGTGTTTTATTTGCCGATTTCCGAAATCAAGGCCATCAGGACCTGTTGGTGGTCTGCGGTACTGGCCCGCTGCTGTTTCTGAACCAGGGAAACGGGACCTATTCCTTAATGCGTGACGCAATTAAATTCACGCGCCCGCCCCAGGGCTCTTTTACGCATGCGGCCGCGGCCGACTACGATGGCGACGGCCATCTTGACATCTATCTTTGCACGTACATGTATTATCTCGGCCTTGATCAGTATCACTATCCAGTTCCCTACTACGATGCTCGCAATGGGCCGCCAAACTGCCTCCTTCACAATCAAGGTGATGGCACCTTCATTGAAACCACTGAGGCCGCAGGAATGAACGTCGATAATGATCGTTACAGTTTCGCCTGCGCTTGGGGTGATTCAAACTCGAATGGGCTTCCTGATTTGTTCGTTGCTAACGACTTCGGTAGTTCTCAGCTTTACCGCAACAACGGCAACGGGACATTTACCGTTGTTTCAAAGCAATCGCGGGTTGAAAATGTCGGCGCTGGAATGGGATGCTGCTGGGCAGATTTCGACAACGACGGCCATCAGGATATCTATGTTCCAAGCATGTGGGAAGCGGCCGGGCAGCGCGTCTCTTCACAGAGGCAATTTCACGAGAAGGCTCCCGAGAACGTGCGTGCTCTCTACCAGCGGCACGCACGAGGGAATGCCCTGTACCGGAACAAGGGCGACGGAACCTTTGACAACGTTGGTGAGCAGTCGGGTGTAGAGATGGGACGCTGGTCTTGGTCTTCCGATTTTTGGGACTTTGACCACGACGGCTATCAAGATCTTTACGTTGCCAATGGATACTTATCTGGGGTTGAGCGCGCCGATCTCGCAGGATTTTTCTGGCGGCAGGTTGTTGCAAAATCTCCCGATGACGCGACACCTTCAACTGCGTACGAGCGCGGCTGGAATGCGATCAATGAGTTGGTGCGGTCAGACAACACATGGCACGGCTACGCGCGTAACGTAATGCTCGCGAACAATGGCGACGGCACGTTTGCAGAGATTTCCGGGGCCGCTGGGCTGGATTTTCTTGAAGACAGCCGGTCTTTTGCGCTTGCCGACATCGACCACGATGGACGCCTTGAGGTCATCCTGAAGAACCGTAACGCACCTCAGCTGCGAATTCTTCGCAACTCGATGAAAAACATCGGCCATTCGATTTCGTTTCACTTACAGGGACAAAAGAGCAATCGGGATGCCATCGGGACCGCCGTGACCGTCGAGAGCAGCAAGCTTCGTCAAACAAAGTATCTTCAAGCTGGGTCGGGGTTTCTATCGCAACATTCAAAGGAACTGTTTTTCGGAGTCGGCGCTCACAATACATTTGTCCGAGCGTCAGTTCGCTGGCCCAGCGGTGCCACGCAGCGCTTTGAGCGCCTGCCCGTGAACCACAGATTGCGAATCGAAGAAGGATCAAGCGACTACGCGGCAGAGCCATTTCTGCCGGCCGCCGCAGCCTACGCTCGTCCCTCCCGGAAGTTGCGAATCGAACCGTTGCCGCAGCAAATCGAAACCTGGCTCATTCAGCCCTTCAACGCGCCAGGTTTCTCCTTGCCCGATCAGCATGGGAAGATAGTCGACCTCCGATCATTTCGGGGACGATTTGTACTCTTGAACTTCTGGGCAACCCTCGCGCCGGAAAGTGTCGACCAGTTGAAGGTCATGCACCAGCATCAGCAAGGAATGGCAGCAGCCGGATTAAGTGTCATCGCTGTAAACGTTAGCGAGAGCATGAACCCGGACCCTGCGCATGCAGTGGCAGCCAACCTAACAATTCCAGTTTTGTTTGCAACCGATAAGGAGGCAGGCGTCTATAACATCATCTATAGTCACCTGTTTGATCGTCGCAGAGACCTTCCACTTCCTACAAGCTTTCTTTTGGATCAGGCCGGGATGATCGTCAAAGTCTATCAGGGACCAGTCGATCCACAACATGTTATAGGTGATGTGAAATCGGCCCCGATGACAGCGGCTGATCGGTTGCAAAAAGCGCTCCCATTCAAGGGCTTGCTCGCACAAGATAGTTTTCAGCGAAATGATTTTACCTACGGCGTGGCGATGTATCAGCACGGCTATCTGGATGAGGCTGCGCAGTCCTTTCAGGAAGCGCTTACGTCAAAGCCTGACAACGCTGATGCCTACTACAATATCGGCACTCTCCATCTTCGAAAGGGTGAGCTGCAACAGGCCCGCGAGAATCTCGAGAAGACGCTGACGCTTCGCCCGGATTATCCAGAAGCCTGGAACAACCTTGGAATGATCGCTGCTCAGAACGGTCAGTTCGAGGCGGCTATTAGGGATTTCCAGAAATCGCTCCAACTCAGGCCACGATTCGCAATCGCTCTTCTCAACCTGGGGAATGTCTACAGGCGCCAACGTGACTACGGGAAGGCGGAGACATTTTTGGCTGAGGCGCTCGAAGTTCAGCCGGACGATCCTGAAGCCAGCTATAGCCTTGGAATGCTCTATGCCCAGCAGGATCAAATGCAGCGAGCTTCAACCTATCTGCAAAGGGCTCTCGATCTGCGCCCGAACTATCCCGAGGCCTTGAACAATTTGGGTGTCGTGTTTGTGCAAGGACAGGAATACGCGAAAGCAGAAGACCAATTCAAGACTGGGATTAAACTCGCTCCTAATTTCGATCAATTCTATCTGAACCTTGCGCGGCTCTACGCAATGCGAAACGATAAAGAGAGGGCCAGAGAAGTATTGCTCGACTTGCTCCGCTTACAACCCAATAACGTTCGTGCCAGGCAGGCATTGGAGTTGCTGCAATGAGCATCCCGCGCGGCACTTCGAATTGCGCCGGTGGAATCGGGAACCTGAACACGTGCTTGATCTGCGCGCTTTTGTGTGTCGTCACTCCGGTGGGCGCGGCTCAACAAAATGCATCAAATACAGGTGATTCCGCTGCTGTTGCAGAGGCGATGATCCAACAGGGTCGGCTTGAAGAGGCAAGATCGACAGCGTTGCAGATACTTGAGCGCAACCCGTCGAATGTCGAGGGCTATAACCTTCTCGGTATCATCGCGGCTGACCAGCATGACTATTCACGCTCAATTGCAGCATTTAAGAAGGCGCTTCAAATTGCTCCGAATTCAGTGAAGACGCATATCAACCTTGGAAATTGTTACGTCGAGCGCAAAGACTACGATTTTGCTGAAAGCGAATTCAAAATTGTTCTGCGCCTTAGCCCGACCAACAAGGATGGGAACTACAATCTGGGCATTCTTGCGATGATGAAGGGTAACCCCGAGTCCGCCATACAATATTTCGAACGAGTGAGGCCAACCAATTCCGTTATTCGCGTTAACCTGATACGCGCCTTTTTAGAGGCGGGGCGCGCTCCTGAAGCGTTGCGAATGGTGCGCGATCTTTCAGCGGAGAACAAGACTGACGTCCAAATTCACTTTTCTCTCGGCGTTCTTCTCGCAACTGCGAAGCGGTACAAAGATGCCGAGCTTGAATTGCAGAAGGCCGATGCACTCCGGCCCGGAACCTTTGAGATTCTCTACAATCTCGGCCAGTCTTTTCTTCGTGATGGCCAGTACGCAAAGGCAGAACTCACACTGAACCGGGCCTTGTCTCTGAACCCCGATTCCGTGGATGCGATGTACTTGCTAGCACAGGCCTACACGAACGAATCGCGGCCGCTGGATGCTCTCAATCTGCTACTCCGGGCGCATACTTTAGCCCCTGACAACGCTGACGTGATCTTTTTGATGGCCCGGATCAGCATGTCGCAGAACTATTTTGAGGATGCGATTCCGCTTCTCGAATCGGGCCTGCAGGTAGCGCCGGAGCGTCCAGATCTTCTTGCGGCTTTGGGGGAAAGCTATTTCATGGCCGGCAAAGTCGACAAGGCTATCGAGGAATTCAAGAAACTGCTCCAGATCGACAATTCAGCGCGCTCTTATTCCTTTCTTGGCCTTTCCTACCGCAACCTGGGTCGCTTCGATGAAGCGGAAACCTACCTGCGGCAAGGGTTGAAACTGGATCCCCATAGCATCACGTGCCTGTTCAATTTGGGCTTTATCGCGGAGCGAAAAGGCGACTCCGCGACAGCGGACTCGTTGCTTCAAGAGGCACTTCGCCTGGATCCGAACTACGCGGACGCGCTTTTGGAATTGGCCAATATCAGGAGTGCCGCAAAGAAGCCTCAGGAAGCCGAAAAACTTCTTCGGCGCTTCGTGCAAGTAAGCCACGATCCTGCCCCTGGTTACTACAAGCTCGCGATGATTGAGCGCAGCTTGCATGAGACGGATGCTGCGGATCGGGACCTTAATGCGTTCAAGACGTTCTCCAGGAACTCCTCGAGCGGGCCGTATCCATATCAGCATCTGTTTGACTATCTCGACAATCGCTCCAAACTGGCTGCGCGCGCCCGCCAGCAACTGGACATTAACGAGCTGATAGAAGAGGCAAAAAGACATCCGGACCGTCCAGAGAGTCTGTATCTGCTTGCCGAGGCATATCTCAAATCAGGCGATGTTGATAATGCGAGAAGCACGATCGCGCGACTGGATCAGCTCGCCGGTGACGTTCGCACCCTTACGGGAACGGGCGTTTTGCTGGCGCGATACCGTTGGTATGACGAAGCCATTCAGCACTTCCAGCAGGCGCTTCTGGCCGATCCGAATTCAGACGACGTGAAATTTGATCTCGCGAACGCTTACTTCAAAAAACGCATGTATGCCGAAGCATTCAGGGCAATCGGACAGATCTCCGACAAGGGACGCGACGATGAGAGCTGCCTGACATTGCTCGGTGACATTTACGCACACCTGGGAAACGATGCCGAAGCGACTCGCATCTTCGAAGATGAAGTCCGTCGCAATCCCGACAATGACCAGCCCTATCTCTCGCTTGCCCTGCTTGATTTGCGCACTGGAAATCTCAGCGAAGGCCGCCGAACGCTGCTCAGAGGATTGGCGCGGATCCCGGCCTCCGGTAAATTATATTGGGGTCTCGGGCTGACATCTGTATTGGAGGGTAACTCGATCGAAGCCACGAAGCAGCTCGAGCGCGCGGTCGATCTGCTTCCGGAGTGGCCTGGAGGGTACTCGACGCTTGGCGTCTTTTATTTCGAGACTGGCCAGATTGCAAAGGCGAAAGAAGTGCTCGAGCGTTTCCGGGGCAGCAGCGTAAGTGGAACTCTCGACATCGATCGCATCGAGCAGGTATTGGACCGCGCATCTTCGAGTCAATACGCAGATACTTCGCCGACGGCCATTGCGGACAAGTCGCAGTTCCTGCAGTTGGCACTGTCACTTGCCGATCGAACATTATGAGACAACACGCAGGGGGAATGAATAGCGCACCGGCGTTTCGACCTTCCACGCTAGGGGGATGCATTTGCATCGCGCTATTTCTCGCGGGCCAGTCAGACATTTCGCGTGCTGGCAGCCAGCAGGAGTCGGCGAAGCCCAAAACGGCCACCTCTCTCGTTCGGTTCACGGATATTCGCAAAGCTGCGGGAATCACGTTCGTTCAGGATTCAACTGGGAGCGACGAGAAATACTATCTGGAGACGATGGGGACCGGCGTCGGCTGGATTGATTATGACCAGGACGGGTTGATGGATCTCTACTTTGTCCAGTCTGGCGCGACAGATGCCTATAAACCAGCAAAGCCGCTGAGATCAGCACTCTATCGGAATAACGGAGATGGAACCTTTACTGACGTCACAGACAAGGCGCGTGTAGGGGGGGAAGGTCATTACGGCCAAGGCGTCGCTGTGGGCGACTTCGATAATGACGGATTTCCCGATCTCTATGTAACCGGCTATGGCCGCGCGATTCTCTACCATAACAACGGCAATGGAACCTTTACCGACGTTACCGCGAAGGCAGGTGTTGGCGACGAAGGCCAGTGGTCGACCAGCGCAGCCTGGTTTGACTATGACAAGGACGGCTACCTGGACCTCGTCGTTACGAACTACCTGGACTGGTCACCGGCTAACAATATCTGGTGCGGCGAACGCGCGCCGGGCTACAGATCTTACTGCAACCCAAATAACTATCACGGACAAAAGACGAAGCTCTATCACAACAATCACGACGGCACTTTTACCGATGTCAGCGACAAATCAGGCGTTGGGGTCCCCGAGTCCAAGGGCATGGGTGTCGTGACAGCTGACTTCAACAATAACGGATGGCAGGACATTGCCATCGCAAACGATACATGGTCCAATTTCTTGTTTCAGAATAATCACGACGGAACATTCCTGGATGTTTCCTTGATCTCGGGATTGGCGGCAAGTGAAGACGGTCGCTATGAAGCGGGCATGGGAATTGACGCCGCAGACGTGGACGGGGACGGCCGCCTTGACGTCTACATCACGCATCTGGATTTTGAACTGAATCGCCTCTACCACAATAATGGCGACGGCACCTTCACCGATGCGACATACACTTCGGGAATAGGAAACAAAGCGATCACTCTGAGCGGAGTCGCAGCAAAGTTTATTGACTTCGACAACGATGGCTGGCCTGACATTTTGCAAGCTAACGGCGCCATGGTTGACAACGTGAACTTGTACCATAGCGAGGTCTCATACAAAGAGCCTTTGCTCATGTTCCGGAATCAGGGGAATGGCCATTTTGAAAAGGTCTCCGACGCTCTTGGTCCAGACTTCGTTCGTCCGGTTGTCGGACGTGGTCTCGCAACCGCGGATTTCTTCAACGATGGTGCAGTTGGCTTTGTCGTCAACTGCCGTGGCGACGCACCAGAACTGATGCGCAATGATGGCGGCAACGCTAACCATTGGCTTGAGGTCATGCTCGTCGGCACAAAATCCAATCGAGACGGAATCGGATCAGTCTTGCGATTGACTAGCGAGGGAATTACACGAGTTGAACAGTCAAAAGGCGGATCGAGCTATATGTCTGCCAGCGATCCGCGCATTCATTTCGGGCTTGGTAAGCGAACAAAAATTGACTCCCTCGCGATCACTTGGCCAAGTGGCCAGGTCGACAAACTGACGAACATCTCCATTGACCAGATCATCACCGTCAAAGAGGGGTCCGGAATCATTCCACGTCGATTTCCAAGGGTTACAACTCATTAATCAGAGAATTCTATGATTCCTTCTCGGAGAACTTTTCTCGGAACATCTGCCTTCGCGCTTGGGGGCGCTCTTCTCGACATTCTGACAACTCCTTTATGGAGATGGAGACAGAGCACGCTGGTGCATGCGGCAGTCACCACTACGCCTGCCTCACCGGTTCATTTCGTCGATGTGGCAGAGAAGGCCGGACTCACCAGCGCGAATGTCTGGGGAGGCATTAATCGCAAGCGAGTCATCCTTGAGACCAAGGGGAGCGGAATTGCTTTCTTTGACTATGACAACGATGGATGGCTTGACATCTATCTGACCAATGGAAACCGTCTCGATGCTCATTGGACACCCGGCCAGGAGCCGACGACTCATCTCTACAAGAACAATCGCGATGGCACCTTTACAGACGTTACGGAGAAGTCAGGGATAGGGCGCAGTGGCTGGCAGACTGGTGTTTGCGTCGGCGACTATGACAATGATGGATGGGATGATCTCTTCTGCACTTTCTGGGGCCAAAACATACTCTTCCATAACAACGGCAACGGAACCTTTACAGATGTGACTCGAAAGGCTGGCCTATATCAGGAGCACGGTCGGTGGGGAACCGGCTGCACCTTTCTCGACTACGATCGCGATGGGCGACTCGATCTGTTTGTTTGCAACTTCGTAAAGCTAGATCCCGAGAAGCCGATCGCTGTCGACAATGCGAGCTTCTGCCAGTGGAAAGGTGTTCCGACGATGTGTGGCCCGAGAGGACTACCCGGCGACACAAATCTGCTCTATCACAACAATGGCGATGGCACTTTCACTGACGTCTCTGCCAAGGCCGGCATTCTCGCCCCAGGTCCACGCTACTCAATCACCGGAGTTTCTTACGACTTCGACAACGACGGCTGGCCCGATATCTATGTTGCCGTTGATTCTGAACCGAGCATCCTCTACAAGAACAATCACGACGGAACGTTCACTGATGTTGCCATTATCGCCGGTGTCGCTTATAACAACGACGGCCACGAGCAGGCCGGCATGGGCATTGGCGTTGCCGATTACGATTGCGACGGATGGCTCGACATCTTCAAGACAAACTTCGCAGATGACACGAGCAATCTGTATCACAATAATGGCGACGGAACGTTCAGCGACCTCTCCTTCAATTCAGGCGTAGGAATCAATAGCAGTTATGTAGCCTGGGGCTGCGGGTTTATTGATTATGACAATGACGGCTGGACCGACATTGTGCAGGTCAATGGCCACGTTTATCCCGAGATCGATAACTATAGCTTCGGCGAAACGTTCAAGAATCCACGGTTAGTTTATAAGAACCTTGGCAACGGCCGCTTCAAGGACGTGTCACAGGAAATGGGGCCCGGTATCACGGCGCGATACTCCAGCAGAGGAGCCGCATTTGGAGATTACGATAACGACGGCGGCGTAGACATCCTCATCCTGAATATGAACGACCTTCCATCACTGCTCCACAATGAGGGTGGCAACAAGCAGAATTGGATCAAAATCAAGCTGATCGGAACCAAATGCAATCGGACCGCGATTGGAGCGCGAGCCCGAGTCGTTACCGACAAGCATGCGCAGATAGACGAAGTGCACAGCGGAACGAGCGTGATGTCGCAAAGCGATCTTCGCCTTCACTTCGGCCTCGGCGCGGCAAACACCGTTGACCTTCTGGAGATTAAATGGCCGACTACGCAAAAGATCGAACGCTTCACTCAGGTAAAAGCAAATCAAATTCTCACAATTCGGGAAGGTGACGGAATCATTAAGACAATGAAGCCAAAATAGTGCAGCTTCTCAAGCGAGAACGGTCATTGATCCGTTGAGCCGGATCGTTTTCCTGACGGAACGACGACAAACTGTTTAACTCCCCGCCGCTCGCGATCGACGGTAGCGGCTTGCTGCTTGTAAAGCTCGTCGTGGATTTTGAATTCCTGCCGCGCCCCGACCCGATCTCCGATGCGATCGTAAGCAAGCGCCAGCCGATAGTGGGCTTCACTTAATTGATCATTTGCATGAATCGCTTTTTTATAAGACTCAATGGCCGCCGCGTAGTTCTGTTGTGACGAATCGAGATTGCCAAGTTGCAGATATGCGTCGGCACACTTGGGATCCACTGTCACGGCCTTCGTAAGCAGTAATCTCACCTGTTGTTCCGTGTGCTGATCCAACGGCTCCGCATGCCCTTTCCAAAGTGCCATTGCGTAAAAAAAGTTAGCAAGAGGATTCTCGGGTTCTCGTTCCACAAAACGGGCAAGCTTTGATTTTGCGCAAGGGAGAGCATCGGGTGCCACTGCCTCGATTCTGCCGAGAAAGATGTATGGTTCAGGATCAGCCAGGTTCAAATCGGAAGCGATACACAACCGTTGCGCCGCCTCTCCATATAAGGCGCCCGCGAAAAGAGCACTGCCCAGAGCAGTCTGCAGCCGGCCCGATTGAGGATAGGCCTTCACTCCCTGCTCGAAGACGTCCTTTGCCTGCCAGATAGCCCGGTGAACGAGGAGCTCCGAGCCCCAGGCGAAATAGTTCTCTTCAGAAGGATCCAGGCGCACCGCCTCCTGGTACTGGTGTACCGCTGCCAGAGGGTCGCCTCGTTTTTCGTCATCATCCCCGGCCAGTCGATGGCTCTTTGCGTTCTCTGATCCCGCACCTGGTCGCGGCGACGAGTCAGAACTACCTGGTCTCAGGCTGACCGTGTCGTGCGTGAGAGTCTCACTCGTCCGCAGGATTGCGTCTGATCCGTGACCTCCAGCGGCAGTCCAGTCTGTAACGCCGGCCACTGTGAATGCAGGCGCGTCCGCAAACTCCATCGGCGCATTTGAAGCTTTGCATGTAGACTTGTTGCCTTGACGATCCAAAACGAGTTGGATCGGCGATTCAACTGTGTCTCCCAGCATGACCAACAACGGCTCACAAGTGCGTACGCCCGATTTCTCCGCGGCCAGGGCATACCTGCCCGTCGAGAGCCCCGAAAAAACGAAGGCGCCGGTTGCGTCAGTGCTCATCTCCGCTTTGGCAGAGTTGTCCTGCCCAAGAAGGTGCACCAGAGCTCCTTCGATCGGAGCGCCGGCTGGACCTACTACACGGCCCTGAATTTTTACCTCTTTCACAGATTGAAACGCGAGAGTCTGCGCACATCCGACGAGGAATATGACTGCAAGCCACACCTGCAGTCGTGTCTGGACTCGCATCTTCAAAGAAATCACTCATGAAGTCAGCGCCACTTTATCAAGGCTCCCTGAGATTAACAGCGTGCATGCACGGTCATCGTCACGTCAATTGTGGCAGCGGAAATGAAGAGAATCTCCGACGCGAGATGTTACAACGTGAAAACACCTTATTACAAGCGGGATTTCCAGCGCCATCGTACTGCAAGGCGCTGTACTACCCCATTGAAACGAGATGGTTTTCTGCGTCATAGGCGAAGGAGTTTTCATTGGCGGACAGCAGCTCACTCTAATGAATACCGCTCCAATTTGGGCCACCCGTTTCGAATGTTCCAAATTGGCCCTCATTAATAAGAAGATGCTCGGGCACGAATCCATACTCACAACACAGCGCTATCTGCACCCGGAGCTAAAGGACGTGGCACAGCTCGTCAACAACGCAACGCAGAGAACGCCGACGAGAATTTACGGCATAGTGGGGAGAGAACCCAGTGAGATCAGCCGCTAAGTTGTTTGTTTATTGGCTGCTCCCCAGGGGGCCATATCCACTCATTCTAAACATATTTACGAATGAGCATCGTGATCGTACCCCGTTTTATACCCGACAATTTCGCGGATCATTTCGCACCATACAGGACTAGATACCGGAGTGCCCCTGGTTTGCGATGTGAATGTGCTCCGGGGTATTCGCGGCTGAAAGGAATTCGGCCTTACATTCGCCCGATGAGGTTTGAGTGACCTTCGCAGCGGGTGAATCGCAACTCGCGAAGTGAAGCTGTTTGCTTTCCGGCCAGACAGCCCCCTTCCAGGCGACTGACAGGCGCAACCCGCGCGCGCACTCTTAATCGGCTCGGTCGAGTTGGCCGTCAAGCTCCGTCTTGTCTGTAGGGAGGGATTTCAGTTCGCAGGTCGGTCCGAAAGACTGCGCAGAAGATCATTCGACGTGGGGCCGGAGTCACATTGCCGGATGCTCATTCTGCGGCTCGTATCGAAAGCCAATAGTACCGCCGCCAACAAAACATGCAGCGAACCGGGCGGAGAGCAAAGAAGCCAAAGAGACCATCAATCCAACGCAATTCACCAGGTTTGAATTGAACAGAGTTGCAGCAAGGGCAGATTCTGCGGGGCCAAAGTACGCGCGGAAGCCAGCTGGGCCGAGTCATTGCTTCTACGTTCATCCGAAGCTCCTTTTCAGTCGTATGCATACGGATCAGCGCGCAGTAGAGTCACCCACGCCAGCATTCAAGTCCAACCATGCCAGAAGAGCGCGAATACTGCCTGTAGCCACCGCCATACAGGAATCTGCAGCCCCGTAATAGAGATGGATAGTGTCGCCGTCCGCGCCGATGGTCTGGCCGCAAGGAAACACAACGTCGCTCACATCTCCGCCGCGCTCGTAGGGGGCTTCGGGACCGAACATCCAGGAGTCTCCTCGTTGCAGGCAGACGTCCGGGTCTCTCCAGATCAAAGAGTGCAAGGCCGAGCCGATAGATGCTTCCCGACGCTGTGTTTCGCACGCCGTGGTAGATCATCAGCCACCCTTTCGGTGTTTCGATCGGCGGAGAGCAAAGGCCGATCTTGTTCGCATCCCACCATCCGCCGCGTCGCGCTTCGAGAATCACCTTGTGGCTTCCCCAATGCCGCAAATCCGGCGAATAGGAAATCCACATATGAGCGCCGAGCGTCGTTACTGGCCGATGGATCATGGCCCAGTAGCCGTTGATTCTTCGCGGCAGCAGCGCGGCATCCTTATCTTCGGGCGGCATGATCACACCGAATCGCTCGAAGGTCCTGAAGTCCTTGGTCAGCGCCAGTGAAACTCCAGGACCCCCACGCGCAAAGGACGTATATGCCACCGCATATTGTTCGAGTTCAGGGACGTACGTGATGCGCGGATCTTCGATGCCCCAGATCTCTTCAGGGTAGTCGTGCGGATTTGCCATCAGCGTGGGCTGGGCATCGATCCGCCATCCGTCGATTCCATTCGCTGAACGTGCGGCGCACAAGTGCGACAGGCCGCTCCGATCTTCCACGCGGCAAAGCAGCAAAGTGTCTCCGTCGGGCAACCGCACGGCCCCAGCGTTGAAGACGCTGTTCATGGGATAGGGCCAATTCTGACGGCTAAGAATCGGATTGCCGGCATAGCGCGCGAAGAGAGGAAGATCTGCACGTGCGCCCGGATTGGGTTGTTCCAACAAATTAGCCTTCGGCAAAGCCGCTGGATCGATAAGTGGATTCAAAGGGAGACACTCATTTCGGGAAGCTGTTCTGCTGCGCCTGTCACTTTCGCTCCCTGCATTTCCAGGAGCGCCATCAGGAACGAGAGCGTTGATTCCGCTCCTTGATTTTCATTTACGCGGTCGGGATGAAGTCCGTCTTTGCATCCGCCTGTTGTTGCATCGTAGAGAGGCACGTGCAGATCGTTCTTCCCAAGGAACCACCGGAAGACGCGATGGGCCTCCTCAAGCCAGTGCTCCGTCGTGTGTCAGCCTGTATGCCTCAAGACAAGCGGAGATTGTGGCGCAGGCCTCGACCGGCTGCTGATCGAAGCGTGCCTTCTCTTCGCCCTCGGTGTAGCATCCGTTGGAGCCGATGGGCACAAAAATCTCTGGGTCACCGCAGTGCTGGGCAGCTACAAGCCATTCGAGCGACTCGATTCCCGCCGCGATCATCCTCTTGTTATTGCTGCGCCATCCCGCAAGGATCAGCGCCTGCGGCAGCCTCGCATTCGAGTAAGAGAGACTCTTCTCGAACCAATGCCACGTTATCGGAGTGACTGCGTTCGTAAATGTCCAGCAGGCGATTGGCAAGCGCGTTACGGATGCCTTGGATGGCCCTGTCGCCGGGGAACCAGTCCAGATAGGCCTGCATGCCGAGAACGCTGAATGCCCATGCGCGCGGGCTGCTGAACGTCAGAGCTGCAGGCACTGCTGCCTCAAAGAGCCTTCCTGCCGCTCCGCGCAATCCGGCATCCTGCGAATGGCCAAGCACAGTGCCCAAAGCCCATAAGGCGCGGCCGTGGCTGTCTTCCGAGCCAACGTCCTCCAGCCATTTGCGGTCGTAACCGAGGAAATTCCTGAACCGGCCAGTATCGGAATGAAAGGCGAGCCAGAGAAAAGCGAGATACCGGCGAGAGACGATTCAGGCTGCTCCTCATGGAATTCAATCCCCTGACGCTCGTCCAGAAGAGTGGAGACGATGAGCGCGCGCGCGTTGTCGTCGGTCGTATATCCTTCACGCGTATTGGGCACGGAGAAAATTGCGTGCTGCAACATTCCCGTGTCGTCGGTCATGGTCGACAGATGACGGGTGTTCAAAACTGGCAGGCGATCGATAGCTTCGATCAGGTCGGCGGCATCATCCGGTTGAGCAGCCCTGGGCCGCAACGTGCGCTCGAAGCGCGCCCGCTGAAAGGTCGCCATATAGGCCCGCGCGGTCTTCGGCCACGTTGTCCCGCGCGAATGCAGATAAGCCCGCTTCCGCATCGCATGGCGCTCCGCATCGTTTTCCAGCAATGCGAGAACTGCTTCTGCGATGGCGCCGGGACTATCAAAGGGAACAATCACGCCTCTCTTCTCCGCGAGCAGCTCTTTGGCGTGCCAGTACGGCGTGGAGATAATTGCCTTGCCTGCGCCAAGCGCAATGGCCAGCGTGCCGGAGACAACCTGCGCCTCCTGCCGGTAGGGCGTGATGTAGATATCGGCCGCGCCGACGTGCTCCACAAGTTCTTCCGCACTCACGAATCGATTGTTCAGAATCAAATTGAGAAGAAACACCAAGCTGCTCGGCCAGCGCCTGCAGCTCTTCGCGGTAGCGCTCGCCTTCGCGCCGCCGGATATGCGGATGCGTGACTCCGGAGACGATGTAAACCACATTCGGGATGCCTTGCTAGGATCGCAGGCAGCGCCCGAATCACGTTCTCAATTCCCTTGTTGGGAGACAGCAAGCCGAACGTGAGCAGAACGGACTTGCCTTCCGTGCCAAACCGGTCTTTGAAATAGTTGGGGTCCATGAACGTGCATATCCGGCACGCCGTGCGGAATCACATCGATCTTTCCGCTCGGGAACCGCATACACTTCGCGCAACAGTCTCGGCAGCCAGTTCGCTCATGACGACCAGGCGATCGGAGAGCTGTGCGATCTCTTCGAGCACGATGCGTTGATTTGCGTCGGGTTCACGCAGAACAGTGTGCAGCGTCGTAACCAGCGGCATTTTCAATTTGCGCAGCAGCGCCAGAATGTAGCGGCCCGCGCTGCCGCCGAAGATGCCATATTCATGTTGCAGGCAGACAAGATCATTGCCATTGAAGTTCAGGAACTCGGCAGCCCGCTCATAGGAGGCAATATCCTCCTGCGTAATCTCCAGGCGCACCTGCTCCGGATATTCGTAGCTCGAATCGGGATCATTGACGGGAATCGCAAACAGGCGCCCCTCTCCATATTCGGCGGCGAGCGCTGTGCACAAGTCGGTCGTGAATGTTGCGATGCCGCACTCGCGCGGCAAGTAATTCCCAATAAAAGCAATGCGCGTGGGCAACGGCAGATTGCACGCCTTTAACGCGGTGGGCAAAGAGGGCGTTGGAACGGGCTTTCCGATCGGCTTCTCAGCGAAGCGGCATTTCAGGGAAAGACATCCTAGATCCTGCTTTCAAACGAGTCCACCCTCGCACAAAGAAACAACTGCATCTCCATGCTGTGAACAGGTGCATGATTCAAAGCTTGGCTTCATCTGCAGCCACAGTCTGCCTATCTTGCCGCAGCCACCCTGGGAACTCTTTCATCGACGTAATCCAGTGAAGTGTTTTCCTGGATCTGGCGGGATTGCAATGTGACTGTTGCGATGTAGAAGCCGGGATACTTTGCGACGCAGAAGGAATCAAGCTCAGCGGCATTGAATCGATTCGCTACGCCTCTTAGTGCACGAGTCAATGCTTGACCAGTCGCCGCTTCCGGAGTTGTCCCGAGGCCTCTTCGTGCGCAGGGAGACAGGACCCAAATAAAGTGCCAACCCGCCTGGCGAACCATCGTGTCGAAAACTGGCTCGAGGATTTCTTCCACTCGCACCCAGTTATCGCCGATGGGGGACCGCAGCGGATCCAAACGATCCGGCAAGATGCAATCCTTGCGCAGGAAAACGGAATGAAGCTTCACGCTTGCGCGCTTTTGGAAGTCACTGGCGCCACAACATGGCTGGAATCAGATACAGTCACATTCGAAGGGGCACTCTGGCTGAGTTAGGGCAGGTTGATCGAGCGGCTCGTTAGCCAAATCCTTCATCTGCGGATTTGCGCTTTCGGATCCCTCTCCTGCGAAACCAGTTGCATCGGGCAGGCTCGCTGGTTGGTACAGATGGATCCCATTGCGATTGCGGGGAGATAGATGGTTCTTTACATCGCTTTTCTTGATGAGACTCACGGCAGCTCCAGTCCTTCGGTTGCGTACTTGCACGGTGCTCGTCTGGAGCGAAGCCTGGAAGGCTGAAGGCGAGAAAGAAATCCTTGCGGCTAAGTAAAGTCTACACCTTTAAGTGCCGGTACGCCGACAACCACCTAAAGTGTCATCAGGTCAGGTTCGGGGATTGCCAACGCCCGGATATCTGCGGTTGTAGAAGCAATAGCCATTGTTGTAGTTGACAGAACTCCTGAGACTTTTGAGGTCTCAGAGAACGCGCCTTCGTCCGGTCACCAGGTTGAAGATCAGGATCGCGAGCGCAACCACGAGCAGCAGGTGAATCAGGCCGCCCGCGACGTGGAAGCTGAAGCCCAGGAGCCACAGAAGCAAAACGAGTACGAAAATTGTCCAAAGCATATACACCTCGCTTCCGCATTGCCGGCGCCAGGGACTTGCCTGGACACCCGCAATGCATTCACAAACGGCTGTTAGTTTGAGGCAATCGCCTGTGCTTTCGCACCTCTGACTGCGTCGAGGAACAAATGCGCTGAAGCCGGTATGGCTTCCTCGCCCTGCAGAATGCGGCGTGTAGAAACGTCACGACCGTAGATAGCCTCTGTGGAATCGTCGTCGCGGCGAATCGAAGCGCCGTTCAGGGTTACGCCGGCAAATGCTCCCTTGGCACGCGAGTAGGTCAGGATCTCAGTATTCAGCTTCCAGTCGGTATCGGCAGAGGCATGGCGTCCAACCGGTCCGGCCGCGGCAGACGCATCTGCGCCAAGCTCGAAGCCACTCCCAACCAAGCGCTTCATTCCGTTGTCATTCTGGATAATCATGACCAGATCGACGCCTTCAACGCCGATTTGCAAACCCCAGCTCCCTCCTGTGATGGCAAAGAACGCTGGCCCGCTCCATCCATGGGCTGTCCGGCACGTAGCCACACCGCGACCGTTCTCGGCACCAAACACAAATCCACCCTTGAGCAAATGGGGAACAACGGCTACGCATTTCGCGTGCTCCAGAACCTCTTCCGGAATGCCTTTATCCGGCGCGGCCATGATCTCGTGCAGAACATTACCCGCATGATCCAACCTGTTGACTGTTGCTTCGCGATTCGACTCAGCCCAAGCGGCGCTAGCCACTCCCAGGCCGAGTACTGCCACTAATGTCACAAACTTGCTCATGTCTTTTACCTTTTTCTACCTATGCGCATCGTCGGTGTATTAGTCGCATCTGAGGCGCACGAGGTATCTACCACCTTAGGACCTTCGCCCAAAATCGTCTGAGCAATCCGGCTCAGGGAGTGGGTGGCCATCCTGCGCATAGCTGGGCCGGGCTGGTTTTCATTGTCTCGGTTGCGCGCAGTCGGCACTCGCGCCAGGGCCAATCCACAGCTTTTCTCCCTCTTGTCGATGACGGGAGGTTCACCTGCAGCGAGGCTGCTAGGCACCGGTAGGCTTGAAAGCTCTGGAGAAAACGCGCAAAATTGAGGAAATTGCCCGCAATCCGCGAGAGGAAGCCGGAAGGAGGGTCGTGACGTGGTCGATAAGCCCCCATCTGATGCCGCGGCCTTTCTCGTGAGAGCCGGGCTGGATCGAAGAATTGTTCAATTGGCGCCCAAGCAGCCCTTTTTTTCCCAGGGAGAGCCTGCGGACTTTATCTTCTATCTGCAGAAGGGACGCGCGCAGGTCACTGTTGTTTCGTCGTCTGGCAAGGAAGCCACTATCGCGCTCCTTTCAGCGGGCGACTTTGTGGGAGAAGAGGCGCTCGCGGCCGTGCCTGGGCTGCGACTGGCCACCGCCAGCGCCACAAATGCCTGCACCGCACTCAAAATCAAGCGCGAAGAGATGATCCGCACCATGCACGAGGAGCATGACTTCTCCGACTTGGTTCTGAGGTTTCTGCTGGCCCGCAGTATGCGCACCCAAGCCGATCTTGTCGATCAACTCTTCAACTCCAGCGAAAAGCGCTTGGCGCGCGTTCTCCTGTTAATGGCGGAATTCGGCAAGCCGGGCGAGCAGGACACCTTGATTCCGAGGATATCTCAAGAGATGTTGGCCGAGATGATCGGCACCACTCGCTCCCGGGTCAGCTTCTTTATGAACCGCTTTCGCAAACTCGGCTTTATCGAATACAACGGCCGCATCCGCGTTCACAAGTCGCTACTCAACGTAGTTCTGCACGATCGCTTGCCGGACGATGACTCTGAAACTCTCCCATCTCCCTGATTCCAGAGGGGCACTCGATGCTACCATGCGCGTCATTTTCCCAATTCGCGTGACCTCGCTATTTCAGCGCGGAGAACCTCTCTTGAGGAAAAACCACGCCAGGATGGCACTTTAGCTCTGAGCACAGTTGGGATAATTCATATATCTGATTTCAATACCTGTTCACAATTGACCAGCATAACCATTCACAGAACCGGGATACTCTCTGCAGCAATCACCAGCAAAGCATGGGATGAGGTGGGGAGATGCCGGAGACGCCATCGAGAATTCTCTTGGTGGATGACGAGTCCTCGATTCGAATGTCGATGGCGCTCGTACTCACTGAGTTCGGATACAAAGTGCGATCTGCGGCAGAAGGATTCTCCGCATTGCGGGAGATTCGCGAGGAGATGCCGGACATTCTTCTCACCGACCTCAGCATGCCCGGCATGTCAGGGTTCGAGCTGCTCTCGGTGGTGTGGCGGCGATTTCCCTCGATCCAAAAGATCGCGATGAGTGGGGCGTTTTCCGGCAACGACGTGCCTTCCGGAGTCGCCGCGGACGCTTTCTATCAAAAGGGCAGCGGCACGAGCGCACTCTTGCAGACCTTAAGAGCCCTTCCCCAACACACACGGAGTGCTCCGCTACCTTGCCGTGCCAGCGCGCTTCTTCGAATTGATCGAAGCGGGCACGGCACCTCGCCTGATGAATGCGTCACGATCATCTGCCCGGAGTGCTTGAGAGCCTTTTCCCACGCTATCGCAGGCATGAACGGATTCATGCGCGAAACCGACTGCGTCCATTGCGGCAATTCGATTCAATACACGATCGTCGAGCCTCCTGGCCAAGACGCGATTGCAGTCATTTCGGCGCAAGGACTGTGCGGTGAACCGCGCACAGAGCGCGCCTGCCCTCACCAATTGAACGCAGCAAGAAAGGGCTTTGAACGATGAGAACCCTGGCTGAACTGGACCTGCTTCTACGTGTCAATATTGAGTTGCCTGAGGGTCTGAAACTCGCGACGGATGAATTCCGCGAAGGCTGGAGCTTGTCGCGGGCGTTGGATGTCCGCCGCCTGAAAAAGAGAATCCTCAACCGGGGATGGCGCTTAACTAAGATTGACCATGGGTTTCTGAGAAGCGGCGTGGGTGAAACAGCGCAAGAAGCGATCGCGGGTGCGCTCAAGCTGGCACTTCGCAGCGTAGATAAACACGTCAACGCAATGGAAGTGGCGCGCATTCATTTGACGCAATATCCATGGTTCTTTCTGGCCCGGGTAACAGTCCGTCCCTATCTGATTCAGCAAGGTAAAGATCTGCCAGTCCTCGATGGCAAAGAGTCTTTTCCGATCGTTCCCCGTCGGAGGCAACCGCCAACCTATGCAAACGTGTTGTATCCGCATTTCGGCGGCGCCCCTCAGCTCAGGCAGATGCTGATTTCATCCCCGCGATCGGAGAAGCGATCGGAGAATAGGTTGCTGTGACGAATCTCTCCGCACTCGCCCCTACTTTGGCGTGAGGTGCAACGAGCCTCTGATCCAAGGGATACTCGATTCTGACCGGCTTTCCGCAGCCAAGCGTCAGTCGGCACTGCGAAGGTTCCCCCGAGCATGCGCACAATTGCTCAGACACCGGGCATCCCTGATGCCTAGAGTAAAGAACGTAAGGATAGATAGATTGACAAGACCCCCGACATTGCGAGGGCGCACCATGAACGGTTTCGGAATCCTTATGGTGGCTGATGTTGCCGGATGTTCTTAACGGCAACAGAGCATCCCACGCAACAACAGGAACCGGCGACTCCTTAAGGGGCACATATGCGTGTACTCAAGACCTTAGTTTCAACCACAGCGTTGCTTACCGGTCTGGCCCTGGCGCCAGCGGCACATGCGCAGATTTCGATCAACATCGGTGTTCAACCCGTCTGTTCGTACGGCTACTACGGCTATCAGCCTTACGCGTGCGCACCCATGGGATATTACGGGTCGGGCTATTTCTACAACGGCATCTTCGTGGGCATGGGCCCATGGGCCGGCTGGGGTTATGGTCACGGCTGGGGAAGCCATCGCTTCCATGGCGATGGTGGAGGAAACTATCACGGTGGAGTCGGTCGCGTCGCCTACACCGGACATTCAGGCGGCTCGCAGGAATCGCGCGGCGGTGAAGCCCACACAAACCGTGGGGCTTCCAATGCTGGTGAACAGCGCCCTGGCGCAGCCCATCATGCATCGCCCAACTCGGCACCGCGCGGCGGCTCTGTGAACCACGAGTCTCCTCATGCTGGTGGATCACGTCCGAGTGCTCCTCATGCCGAACCGCACGCCTCGGCACAGCATGGCAGCGCACCGCATGGCGGGGGAAAAGCCCAAGGCGGAGCACATCCCAGCGGTGACGTCCACAAGTAACCGATAGGCTGTGCAAGCTTCAGGCCTTATCGTGCCATCCGCGGCGGAGCATACCAGCTCCGCCGCTTTGCATTTTGAGGAAGATCTAAGGCGCCACCCCTGCCTGTCAACAAACGGAGGACCGCAGAATCCTTCACCAGAAGCGGGAGTCCGCCCGAGAATGCGGGCGCGGCAAGTCGCTGCGCCGAGCCGCTTCCCTACCTCTGCGCCCGACATCCCATGTGGTGTAACCGCCCACGAGGCTGCCGCAGATTGACATCGTGGCGAGCACCATGGATTACCCTGCGTGCGCCACGAACCATAGAACGACACGATCAATGCTGCCGGGCAGAGGCAAAGGAATCACGGAGGAATCGACCGATGCGGAAGAGCCCGAGGGCTCCCATGTGCGTGAGTCAACTAGGCACCAGGTGCATGCGGGCGTGCAGGAAAGCTGAGCCTGTTGGCGTGCAAATCTCCTCATGCGGGCTCGGTCTTTGCAATTGAATCCTTCATTTGCGGAACATGAATCATTCGATTGCTGAGCGGAGGTTGAAAACGGCGTCCTCTGCGTCTCTCTCGAGGCCGCAGAGGATAATGCCGGTGTTTTAGCGCGAACTTCCGTTCGTTGTAATAACAGGGTTCCCAATGGCATCACCGGATACCACAAGTTCCACCCTCCGGTTTTCCTGGCGGCCTCCGGAGTTGTCATTCGAAGCTACCGGCAGGCTATTGCCGAAGCCCTTTGCGGTGACAGAATTGCCCGCCACGCCCGATTCCACGAGGTAGTCGCGCACGGCACCAGCACGGCTCTCAGACAGCCTTTGGTTCGCCTCATCACTGCCAACATTGTCCGTGTAACCGCCGACTTCAATGTCCAATCCAGGATAGGCGATCAGTATTCCGGCCACTTTGGCCAGCTTTTCCCGTGCACCGGCTTTCAACGAGTGTTGCCCCGTATCGAACAACACATCGGACATGCTGACGATAAGCCCCCGTGCACTGTCGCGCGTCTCAAGGATCTTCCTTAACTGCTCTGACAGCTGGGCACGCATTGCCGCCTTTTCGCCATCCGCGTGGTATTGGGCCTGCCGGGCCTGCTCTGCAATTAACATAGATTCGGCTGCATCGGCCCGAGCTGCCGTAACTGCCACCTCAGAGGCAGCCTCGCTTGTGACCATGTCAGCGCGTGCCTGTGACGCGGCTGCTTGCGCGCCCGCCGCATCGGACTGCGCGCGCACCGTCAAGCGGTTGGCACTGTCGGCCTCGGCCTGCGATCTCCCCTGGGCGTCCCTCGATGCCTGACGTTCATCCGCCCGACGAACCTCATCGATCTTTTTGACCGCGATCGAGCGTGCGTCTTCTGCCGTCTGTACGGTCTCTCGTGACGTCGCAATCAACTGCTTCTTCTGGGAATGCGCTTCCGTAGCGTAGCCGTCTGCGGTGTTCATCAATTGGACAGCGCGCTGATAACTTTCGCTCGCGTACTTCTCCGCTCCCTCAGATTTCGCAATGCGCACTGCATTCCGCGCCTCTAGAAATTCCAGTGGTAACTTGGCATCCAGAACCACAGGGTCGAACTTGTATCCGGTGGGGATATAGCCTCCGCGTTCCATGAGCTCATACTTCGCGTTCACGGCTTCGGCAGTTCCCTTTGTGTCGGCGCGTACAACGTTTTCGAGCACGACGACATTGCTGGGCTGATGAACGGCATAATACGGTTCCGCTGTAACGATCAGTGCGAATGCCTGAAGATTGACGGTGGCCTTCAGCTTGCTTCGATCGTCGTCGCCCATCAGCACTTCGCCAAGGTTCATCGCACGGCCGTCCGGTGAAATTGCCCAAAGCACGTAAGTGAGATATTCGCCGCCAAAGACCGTTGGATTTTGCAGGTCCCGAAACTCCGCTTCGACTTCCATTGTGCCGCGCTTGCTGCGCACTTTCGCGTTTCCGTAGGCTGAAGGCAGCAATGCAGTGCCCGCAAAGCCCACGCTGGTCGCTCCGCCGTGATGCTGATAGTTGACTGCTTGCACCGTGCGGCTCACCTCGTTCACGACAAAGACAGGCGTTGAGCCAGTCGGCACGAGGACTACCGATTGTTGCTGAATGGTTTGAGCAGACGCGCTCAAGCTAAGAACATTTCCGATCACTAACACGAACGAGTATTTCACGATATCTCCCAGCAGGCAGAGAACTGCCGTATTGCGTTGCCATAATGAGTTGCGGGCCAGGTGTTGAAGACTTCGGTGCCGCGAGACGTCAGTGCCCGACGCGGAACTGCCGGAGGTGGTCAAACAGCCCAAAGAGATTTCCGAGCCACACAACCAAAACGATGACTACCAAGCCATTCAGGATCGATTTGATTTGCCCCTGCATCGGAATGAATCGGTTTACGAGCCACAGCACAACTCCTACTGCGACAATTGTGAGGATGACCGTGGTAAGTGGCATTTCACGCTCTCCAATCTCATTCTCGGCCGGGTCCACTCTCAGGACATCGGCGAGAAGTTGCAAGCATTCGGGCTGAATTGCCTTCGTGCTTCCTACTCGGCTTCCCTGGGGCGATTACATATGTGAAGAGCATTGGCTCCGGGGAGACAGGCGACCATACTGCTTTATCCATGACGCCGGCGGCTAAGAAGTACATTTGTCAGATTGACTCACTTAGCGTGTCGGGAACCGTAGATTAAAGAGGAGAACGATTTCTCCGCTTCATTCCTATTCTCCCAAGGCCATGGAGAAAATAGCTGAGCTACTATGCTCACCTCGAAATGCCGAGGACTCTATTGTTCGCCAGATCTGCGCGAAATGTGCCCATCAATCCTTAGTGTCCGCTTTTCCGTCTTTTTTCAAAAAGAGCAAGATTGACCAGACACCGGCTTTCAATCCGGGCGATGATGGACAGAGATTGAAGGCGTTCATGGCTAGTAAACGGCCCCGCAGCGAGGGTAGCATTTTGACGACGCGACAATGGCACGACGTTCGATTCCGCTGCTTTTCTTGCGAACGCCGGACTCGGCCGAACAATCATCGAGTTGAAGTCAGGGGAGACATTCTTTTGCCAGGGAGATACGGCGGACTCCGTGTTTTATCTGCAGAAAGGCCGGGCAAGGGTCACAGTCGTTTCGCAGAACGGCAAAGAGGCTACAATCACGCTCTTATCTGCTCGCGATTTTGTTGGAGAGGAGTCTCTCGCGGCGATCGTTGGCTTGCGTATGGCGACGGCCACTGCCGTGAACGCATGCACGGCGCTCAAGATCAGCAGAAATGAAATGATTCGCGTGATGCATGACGAGCCTGCGTTCGCCGATGTGTTCCTCAAATTCCTGCTTGCCCGCAGCATGCGCACCCAGGCCGACCTTGTCGATCAGCTTTTCAACTCCAGCGAGAAACGACTGGCACGCATTCTTCTGTTGATGGCGGAATTCGGCAAGCCGGGTGAGCCGGAGACCTTCATCCCTCCGATTACGCAGGAAACATTGGCGGACATGATCGGCACCACCCGCTCCCGTGTCAGCTTCTTCATGAATCGATTTCGCAAGCTCGGATTCATCAGCTACAACGGCCGCATCCAGGTGCATAAGTCGCTACTCAACGTAGTTCTACTCGATCAATTACCCGACCACAACGCGCAGAAACCCACCCTTCGCACTGTTCCATAAGCTGCTTCCACCCGCTCCTGTGCGCTATGCGGCTGAGATTCTCGCCTTTCGCTCGCCGCTTTGGCATTTAGGTGCCGGTCTTGTAACGCGTCACTTTGATGTCTTTCGCCAGGCCGAAGAGCGCCAAGATGCGGATGATCCAATAATTAAGGTCAAATTCCCACCACACCATGCCATGCGTGGCCGAGACTGGATGTGCATGGTGATTGTTATGCCAACCCTCTCCACCTGTTAACAGTGCGACCCACCAGTTGTTTGTTGAATCGTCATGGGTATTGAAGCGCCGTGTACCCCACAAATGGGTCGCCGAGTTGACGAGCCACGTGACATGGAAGCCGATGGCAACCCGCAGAACCGTACCCCAAAGAAGCCAGGAAAGACCGAGCTTCCATCCGCCCACGGCGGTGCCGCAACCCAGCAGCACGAGTCCAGTAAGTGTGATGGGCAGCCAGTGCCAGACTTCCAGCCATCGGTAGAAGACATCCCGCCGCAGATCGGGGGCGTAACGCGAAATCATCAATGTTTCATTGTGCAGCGCGCCACGCAATATCCACCCCATGTGCGACCACCATTTGCCATCGCGTGGCGAGTGAGGATCGCCTGGTCTGTCAGTGTAGTGGTGGTGCATGCGATGCACTGCAACCCAGTAGATGGGGCTACCCTGCAATGCCATCGCGCCACAGGCTGCCATAGCATGCTCGAGCCACTTGGGCGTCGTGAATCCGCGATGCGTGAGCTGGCGGTGATAGCTGACTGCGATACCCACATTCTGGCTCAAGATCCACAATGCAAAAAACATTGCCAATGAAGACCAGTAGCAACAGAATAGCGCTGCCAATGCTCCCAAATGAAAGGTCGCAATCACGACAAAGAAAACCCAGTTAAACTCATTCGATTTGCTCTGCTTCAGTTCGGAGTCCACGGAGACATCAAGTTCTTGCGGATCTGTAATCATAGTTGACATGAAAGCGCTGCCTCAGTCTTCAAATCCAATGGTTCCGGGCCGATGCGAACGATACGCCATGGTGGGCTTGCTCGTGAGGCCTCATTGCCCTTTGGCCAGCTTTAGCAGTTTGCGGAGAAAAGATCTGAGCAGATCTGCTCACACCGCCAATTCGTAATCTCGGGGCCATGCGTTGATTGAAATGATACATCCTGCATAAATCATGAGAGACGAAAGCTCAGCAATTAGACAGAATCCTCTTGACAATGATGAGTACCGAGCCTACGGTCAGCAGTTAGAAGGCTAGAGTGCTAAAACTCTACTGGCGGAACTGCTTGACCGGGTCCGCTGCTCCAATCTTTTGAGCCTCAGTCCGCAATCTCAGAAGCCTTCCTTTCAAAACCCACCAATGTTTGCGGCCAGAGCTCAACCCTGCCCGCAGTCTCAGCGGAACCCATCGACCGGCGATGACCTGGCGCGATTATCACGAGGCAACGAAGCATACTGTTGAGTCGCTAAAGCGATCTCGACGTGCTCTCGACTGGGCGAACATGCCCGATCCGTTTCGTTATTACGAGGGTGTGCCGGTTCTCGATCTGCCAGCAGATCCCCCCGCTCCTGCGATTCCCGCGCTCGATGTGCTGCGGGGCGCCTTTGGCAGCACTTCCGCGGCCGATGGACCGTCCTTCCTCTCGCAACTACTCTTCTATTCCGCCGCGATTAGCGCGTCCAAGCGTGTCCCCTCCACTGGATATCAATACGCGCTAAGAGTAAATCCGTCTTCCGGGAATCTGCATCCCACGGAATTCCACTTTGTCACACGGGGTCTGAAGGATTGGCCAGATGGTGTATATCACTACGATCCATCCAGACACATGGCGGAGCAACGCGCGCGCGGCTCGTTTGACTTGAAGATGGCCGGCGGCCCTGCGCCCATTGTGTTCGTTCTGACTAGTATCGTGTGGCGCGAGGCATGGAAGTACGGAGAACGGGCATATCGATACTGCTTGCACGACATTGGGCACGCCTGGCAGGCGCTTGCACTTTCCGCTCAGGCAATCGGATGCCGATACCTTCGCGATCGGAAGCTTCGCGGACGATGAAGTTGTCCAGTTGTGTCGCCCCAATCCGGATGAATGGCCAATGCTGCTGGTCGGCCTGCATGGTGAGTCCATTCCAGTCCGCGCAGCAGATACCGGCGAGACCGTGTGGTTCGCTGGACAGGCGAACCTGCTCTCGAAGGAGACGATTGCTCAGCCGCTGATTGACAGCATCCACTTCGCCACAAAACAAGGCAGCCCCAAGAGCACTAACACCGCATTCGCAGCACCCGCCGCAACTGGCTTCGGTGAAATTGCGCTTCCTCCTCCAGCGTCATCGTCTCGCAGCTTTGGCGAGGTTGCCCGCATGCGACGCTCGGCGCTCGACTTCGTCGGAGGACCGCAATTGATGTTATCGGCGGAGCTTTCTAGTATCCTCGCCTGCGCAGCTCAGCCGTTGTCGGCGGATTTTACGGGCGCTCGTTTCATTCAACTGTATTTGTATGCTCATCGCGTCGAAGGGTTACAACCCGGTGTCTACAGATTCTGGCCGGAGCGTGCCGAGTTGGAGCAGGTGAAGAGCGGCGATCAGCGCGTTGCGGCGGCCGCTCTGAGTCTCGGACAGGACCTGGCCGGTAATGCCTGCGTGACCTTTTCGATGATCGGCGATCTCGATCGTGCCACCGGAATCTTTGGCGACCGTGGTTATCGCTATGTACATTTTGAAGCCGGCGCGATTGGTCATCGTCTGTACCTCGCCGCTGAGGCACTTGGGTTAGGTGCGACCGGCATAGGCGCCTTCTACGATGATGAAGTGCACCGTCATCTCAATTTGACGCCCCATCAAGGACAGGTCATATACCATTTCGCGATTGGTTATCCTGTTCCCGATCCGCGCATCTCTGCCTGAAGCTATACGCAGAAAACGCGTCTATCATCAGCGTAGGAGCAAAGCCCGAGAGCAGCCTGGTAGTTCGCGCAAAATATTGTCTTTCCGGATGGGAGTAAAAGTTCGTGAACGGCTAATAGCACGGCTTCCTATTTTCGATCACGACGAATATCGAAAATAGTAGCGATTCCCGTTTTCACACGGAATGTCATGGCTGAGTCGTTCCTCATTTCCGGCAAGACCGTTTTCCTTGGCCCATATTCGACCTTCGTGCCTGCTCCCTTGCCGCCGATGCTCGAATGGACGCCCGCGTCTCGTCGGAGTGCTCTCCGATGCGAACCGGCGAGCATCTGGCGCAATCCCTCATGCATTTTCGTGAATACGACTTTGGTCACATGGGAAACGTAAGACCTGTTTTCTGGAATATCCCAAAACAGGTTTACCCGTTGGACCCCTTTACAAATTGGATTTGCCAATCCAAAAATAAGAATTCGAACTCTGCGTCAAAACAAAGAAGATAGCGAACGGTTAACTCTAAGGCTTTTCTGTAAGTTGTTGATTATAAACGACTTGATTGGCTGCCCCCCAGGGATTCGAACCCCGATATGCTGATCCAGAGTCAGCTGTCCTGCCGTTGAACGAGGGGGCAATTGTAAAAAAGCGGAGGACTGCTGGCGCAATCTCCTGTTTGACCACGTCTAGGAACAGGCGCCCATTTGTGAATGGCCAACCTCCCAATCATAAAGGGGAATTGAGCCGGCGGTCAAACCACGCCATCTACCTCTAAATACAACCTGCCATTAGTCGAAATCGGTGAAGACTTCTAATGATCCACGACTACTCCTCGCGCAGCACTTCAAGCGGGCGCAGTCCCAGGATCCTGTAACTCGCAATCCATCCCGTCGCCGTGGCCAGAATCGCCGTGCCCACCAGTGCGCCCAGAGTCGCGTACCAGTCAATGTGGAACTTCAGATCGAACCTGTGCAGCATCACCCGCGTAAGAATGTTGGCAAACACCACGCCGACAGATCCGGCCAGCAGCCCCAGCACGCTGAACTCCACGCTGAATGTCCGCACGATTCGCATCCGTGTCGCACCCAGCGTCTTCAGCACCACCGCCTCGCGCATTCGCCGGAATCGCGCGCTGGCAATGCTCGATGCCAGAATCATCACTCCTGCGAGAATTGAAAAACCCGCCAGGAAGCGGATGACATAGGTAATCTGATCCACCACTGACTCGATGCGGTCCATCATGTCGGCGAGGTTGATCACCGTCACCGTGGGATATGCTGCAAAGAGCGCGCGCTCGAGCGGCGCAACCTGGCCCGTCGCAACGTGCACACCTCCATACCACGTCGCCGGCTCATCCTTCAGCAGTCCCGAGGGCAGCAAAAAGCTCACCCGGCTCGCCGGATGCTCTCCATCCGCACGATAGAGTACCGCCACCTTCAGATTCAGAGTCGCGGTCGCCCACCTCCAGTTGCGCCGGCGATCCGATCTTCAGGTTCAGCCGCTTCGCAGTGCCATCGCCCACCGCAAGCTCCTGCGCGTTCGCGTCCTTCCACCACTTTCCCTCGATCACCTTGTCGCCTGCCGGCGCCGCATCGGCCCAGCTCAGCTCGGCGTTCTCAAGCATGCGCCGCGGAAAATGCTGCTCCTTCAGCTCATCCAGCGTCTTGCCGTTCAGCGTTCTGAACCGGCCGCTCACAACCGGCATCATGTCTGCCTCCGCTCACGCCCGGCTGATGCTGAAGAAACGCCTTCAGCCCTGCAACTTCATCAGCAGTGACATCGATGAGGAAGACATTCGGCAAATTCGGCGCAGCAGTCTCGCGCAGATCGCGCAGCAGGCCTTGCTGCGTCAGATAAACCGCAAGGATCAGCATCACCCCTGTGCCCAGCGACGCCAGCACCGCGGCCGACTGGTTCCCCGGCCGATACAGATTGGCAAGACCGTGACGCAGCGATGATGGCAGCTGCAGCCGCACGCGGTTCAACAGCGTGCGCAGCAGCCACAGCGCCAGCGCCGCAAGCAGCAGCAGCACAATCAGCGCAGCCGTGAACAGCAGCGCAAACCATCCGCCAATTTTTGCGGAATCTGAAAGCGCCCACGCAATCGCGCCAAGCGCCAGCACCACGATTGCCGCAATTCCAATCTGCAGCCGGCGCGCCCACCAGCGCGCAAACCAAGCGCGCGCTCCGGGTGTGACCTGCTCCACCAGCCGGCGCAGCACCAGCACCGGGCGCACAGCTCTCACATCCAGCAACGGCGGCAGGCAGAAAAGCAGCGTCGTCAGCAGCCCCGTGCCCAGCCCCGCCAGCGCCGCGCGCCACGGAATCTCCATATGCGTGTGCACCGGCAGCAGCTTGCCAAAGACCGCCGGCAGCGCCAGCATCACGCCCACGCCCGCAGCCACGCCCAGCAACCCTCCGGCAAGCCCCAGCCCCAGCGTCTGCAGCAGAAAGATGCGCAGCAGATCAGCCGATCGCGCGCCCAGCGCCTTCAGAATCGCCAGCATATCCATCCGCTGCTCGAGGTGAGCATGCATCGCCATCGCCACGCCGATTGCGCCCAGCACCATCGCCACAAGACAGATCAGGCTCAGGATCGCCTGTCGCGTTCTCCAGGCCCGCGGCTCAGCGCCGGATTGCCTTCCTTGAAATCGATCACCTGCGCGTCCGGCAGTGCCGCTTCGATCTGCTTGCGCACTGTCGGCAACATCCGCGCTCGGGCGGCAGCTTCAGCAAGAGCCGTTCGCTCGCCCTGCTTCCCGGAGCAAGCAAGCCCGTCCTGTCCAGCGACGCGCGCGAGATCATCACGCGAGGACCAATGCCCGCGCCGGCGCTGATGCGGTCCGGCTCCTGCCCCAGCACTGCGGCGATTCTGAAATTCCGCCCACCCAGCCGCAGCGTCTGACCAACGTGCGCATTCAGCCGGATGAGAAACTCCTCCGCAACCACTGCCGAGTCGCCCTCAAGCGCCTGCTGCAGACTCATCGCCGGCTCCAGTTGCGCCTGTCCGTAATAGGGATACTCAGCGGGATCGACGGCCTTGAGCGTAACCAGCAGCGGCACCGGATCGGGCGGCACTGAAGCCATCGAAACCGTCTCCACCACCATCGTCGACGCGCGCCGTGATTCTCCTTGTCAAAGCTCGCGATCTTCTGCATCTCCTGCGCCGTCGGCTGCCGAAAGATCCGCGCACTCAAATCGCCGCCCATCAGCGTCTGCGCTTCGCCGGTCAGCGTCTGCCGAAAGCTCTCGCTGAAGCCGCGCACGCCCACCAGCGCCGCAACGCCCACGGCTACCGAAAGCACCACAAAGGCAAACTTGCCCGGCGCCGATTTCAGATCGCGCCAGCCGATTGCCGCAGCGCGATTCCAGCTCAATGCGCGCTTAGCCATCGGCGTTTCTCTCAGCAGCTTGCGCAATCAGATCTCTTACCGGCGCAAGCGTGTCTTCCACGATCACTCCATCCTTCAGCACGATCCTGCGATCGGCCCGCCCGGCGACTTCCGGGTCGTGCGTCACCAGCACCAGCGTCGTCCCGGCTTCGCGATTGCGCTTCAGCAGCAGGTCCAGCACCAGTTGCCCGTTTCGTCGAATCAAGATTGCCCGTCGGCTCATCGGCCATCACAATCGGCGGATTCACCACGAAGGCGCGCGCCAGCGCCACTCGCTGCTGCTCGCCGCCTGAAAGCTGAATCGGATAGTGGTCCACGCGCTCGGCCAGTCCCACCGCATCCAGCAGATCGCGCGCGCGCTGCAAGCCGCTTCCTGCGACATTCAGCTCAAAGGGCAGCAGCACATTCTCAAGCGCCGTCAGTGTCGGAATCAACTGGTACGACTGAAAGACAAAGCCGATCTTGCTTCCACGCACCGCTGCAAGTTCCGTCTCGGCAAGGTTGTGAATCGGCGTCCCATCCAGCCAGATCTCGCCCTCGCTCGGCGTATCGAGGCCCGCCAGCAATCCCAGCAGCGTGCTCTTGCCGCTGCCGCTCGCTCCCACAATTGCCACAAACTGTCCCGCAGGAATCTGGAGCGAGATCCCCTTCAGAATCTCCACTCGCCGCGAGCCGTTCTGAATCCACTTCTTCACGTCCCGGACTTCAATCACCCGGCCTACTCCGATCCGGCGCATTGCGCCGCACATCGCATTTGCTCCCCTGCTGAAATATACGCAAAGCGGACTTTCACCGTTCCTCGCCGCACGCGGCTACACTGTTATCGTGGACGTTCGCCGCTGCCTGCTCGTTTCATGCTGCTGTCTTCTAGCCTTTTGCGCTCCGCTCTTCGCGGCCGACCGGCCGCTCCTCGTCTGCTACGGAGACAGCATTACGGCGGGCTACGGTCTCACTCCCGGGCAGTCCTATCCCGACGCATTGCAGCGCCAGCTCGACAAACTCGGGTACCGCTACCAGGTGCTGAACAAAGGCACCAGCGGCGCCACCACCAAGGATGCCGTCGCCAACCTTCGCTTCATCGTCGCGCTGCACCCCGCCGTCGCGATCGTTGAGTTCGGCGGCAACGACGGGCTGCGCGGGCTTCCTCCTCGCCCAGACGCGCAGCAATCTCGACGCCGTCATCACTACGCTTGTGAGCGCCCACGTCAAAGTGCTGCTTGCCGGCATCACGCTCCCACCCAACTACGGGCCCGACTACATCCACGCCTTCGATCAGATCTTCAGCGATCTCGCAGCAAAACATCACGTTGCCTTCGTGCCAATGATCTACAAGGACCTCGTCCACGTTCCGGGCACGATCCAGGCCGATGGCATTCATCCCACCGCAAAAGGCTCGGAGATCATCGCCACCACGCTGATTCCCGCGCTCAAGCCTCTGCTGCGCAAATAAGCCCGGCCAGGTCACCTCAACCGATGACCACGACCGGCTGAAACAGCGTTCCCGCCACGCGCTTTGCAATGCCGACCAGTTCCCGCTGGCCGGCAAAAACCCGCACCAGCGGCGCCTGCGAAAACTCCGGCAGATTTGCCTGCGCTCCATTGCGCAGCCGGCCCAGCACATACTCGTCGCCCGTCACCGCCGGCATCTCCGGCAGCAGATTGCGCGGATGCACGCAGACGTTCAGCAATCCTTCGCTGTTCGCCGGCCAATGCCTCCAGTTTGTTCAGGTGCATGCGCATCCTGCAGCGTGAAAACGCCCGCGCGCGTGCGGCGCAGGCTGCGCAAGATGCGCGCCGCATCCCAGGTCCTGGCCGATCTCATGCGCAACGGCGCGCACATAGCCGCCCGCGCTGATCTCCATCTCGAAGCTCGCTTCATCTCCTTCCAGCCCTGTGATGGCAAAATGCCTGATGTCGACCCGCGCCGGCTTCAGGTCAACCGGCTTGCCCGCCCGAGCCAGCCTGTGAGCCGGCGTGCCGTCAATCTTCTTTGCAGAAAAAGGCGGAGGCATCTGCTGCATCTCGCCGTGAAAGCGCCGTGCGGCCGCTCGAATCGCATCGAGCGTCAGGCCCGGCTCCACCCGCTCGCCCGCCGGCGCGCCTTCTGCGTCATAGGTGTCCGTCGCGAAGCCGAAGCGGATGCGCCCCGTATAGGCCTTTTCCGCGGAAGAGAAATACTGCGCCAGGCGCGTGAACTTGCCCAGCAGCAGCGGCAGCACGCCGGTCGCCATCGGATCCAGCGTACCCAGGTGCCCAATCGATTGCTCACCGGTGATCCTGCGAAGGCGCGCCACAACATCATGGCTCGTCATACCGCCCGGCTTGTCGATCACCAGAAGTCCGTTCACCCAGATACTCTAGCCGACGATACGGCCGCCGGTCACAGACCAGGCGTCGTCTGGCGCACCAGCGAGAGAAATTCCGAGCGCGTTTCCTTCTGCCGGAAGCAGCCCACCATCGCCGAAGTCACCGTGGAGGAATTCTGCTTCTCGATGCCGCGCATCATCATGCACAAGTGCCGCGCCTCAATCACCACGCCCACGCCGTGCGGCGCGATCGCATCCTGAATCGCATCGGCAATCTGCCGCGTCATGCGCTCCTGCACCTGCAGCCGCCGTGCAAATACTTCCACCAGCCGCGCAATCTTGCTTAGTCCGATCACCTTGCCCTTGGGGATATACGCGACATGCACTTTGCCAAAGAAGGGCAGCATGTGATGCTCGCAGAGCGAGAACATCTCCACGTCCTTGACGATCACCATCTCGTCGTAGTCCACGTCGAACAAGGCGCCGCGCAGGATCTGCGTTGGATCTTCCTGGTAGCCCTTCGTCAAAAACGCCATTGCCTTTTCGACTCGCTCGGGCGTCGCCACCAGCCCGTCGCGACTGGGATCCTCACCCAGCCGGCTGAGGATCTCACGATACATTTCCTGCGTTGTGAACTCGCCGAGAGACTCGTCTTTCCCAACCGCTCTACGCACAGGCTTGGTCACCGCAATCGGTTGCGCCATCCTTCCCATCCTCTCGTCCCGCAGCGCTCTGCAGGCGAACCGCGTCAATCGTTATGTGCCGTAGCACTGGAAAAAATTATTCTCCGTCTCTTCCACGCGCACATAATCAACTTCCCCTTCGGGCAACGCATCGTTCAGCAGATCGAAGACCACCCTGCACAGGTTCTCAGTGGTTGGAACACGGCCGGTAAATAGCGGATCAAGGTTCAGGTTCGCGTGATCAAAACGTTCCAGCACCTTGCTTCGCACCACCGCATCCAGTTCCACCAGGTCCGCCACCATTCCCGTTTCCGGGTTCACCGAACCTGCGGTCAGCACCTCAACAACATAGTTATGCCCGTGCCCATGCGGATTGTTGCACTTCCCGTACGCTGCCCGGTTCTCCTCGGCGGACAATGCATCCGTATGCAGCCGATGGCTCGCGCTCAACATGTAGCGGCGACCGAAATATGCCTTCACGCCTCACCTCGGTATTCGGCAAAGATCTCCGGTGTCTCGTAAACCCGCACTCGTTTCAGCTTCGCCCCGCCCGCCTCCGCCACGGAAGGCTCAAGGCGCTTCCAGGCCGCGATCGCGATGTTCTCCGTCGTCGGATTCACATGAGCGAACTCGGGCACCTCCAGATTCAGGTGGTGGTGGTCGTACGCGACCAGCACGTCGCGCTCGATCACCTGTTTGAGCCACTTCAAATCCACCACAAAGCCGGTTACGGCGTCCGGCTCGCCCTGCAAGCGTCACCTCCAAGGTGTAGTTGTGCCCATGGCCGTTGCGATTCGCGCAGCGGCCAAAGACCTGCTCGTTCTTCTCTTTGGACCAGGCGTCATTCCAGTAGTAGTGCGATGCGGAAAACGTCGCCCGGCGCGTCAACTCAATCATCCAAACCCCTTGTAGCCGCCACTTTACAAGATGCGCCAAGCCCTTCCCCGGCTGCACCTTTTCGTTGAAGCGCGGGCACAGCGACGTCATCTCAATAGACTTAACCAGAGACTCAGCCCCGGCTCAGCCCGAGACTCAACCCGGATACGTTCTTCCCTTCCAGCTTACCTGCTTCAGCACACGGTGCTTGAACCAGCTGCGGTAAAGCAGGGCCGAAAAAAGCGGCAGGCCAAGGGGCGCAAGTGTGCAATTGACGAGACCCGAATTTCGACTTCGCCACCCGCATGTAAAACCTTATAAGGGTACGTGCCCACAGCAGCAGAAGAACCCACCCCGCGCCCAGCCATTCCAGGGAATGCACCGCAAACCGCGCGCTCCACAACTCAAGCGCCAGCCAGGGCAGGCCGACCAGCAGCGCGAGGTCGAGCGCCCGCCACATCGCCGTAGCCAGAGAATTATTAAACAAGAGTGCGAGGTTTTTTGTCCAACCCTCTATCATTGCAGCGGTTGTCCGATACATGCGCGTAGCCACCGCGTCGTCCGCATAGCGAAATCGCAGCCCTACCTTGCGGCGCTTGGCCAGGACAGCCAATTCCACGTCCTCCAGCACCTTATCGGCCACGGCTCTATGCCCGCCCAGCTTGCGGTACGCCTCGCGCTCCACCAGCAGGAACTGCCCGTTCGCCGCGGCGATCCGCTGGTTGGGATCGGAGACCTTCGCGGGCGGATACGCCAGCGCCAGTTCGCTGAAGACCAGCGGCATCAGCGCGCGCTGCCAGAAGCCGCTCACAATCTGCCGGGGCGAGTAGCTCAACATGCCCACCTTGTGGCGCGCGGCCTCGTGGATGGCGCGGTGCAGATTGCCCGGTTCGTGCACCGTATCCGCATCGGTAAACAACAGCCACCGCCCGCGCGCCTTGCGCGCCGCTGTCCAGACCGCGTTCGCCTTCCCCGTCCAGCCTTTCTCGAGCTTCGCCGCTTCGAGGACGGTCACTCCGGCAAAACCACGCGCAATCTCCGCGGTTCGATCGGTCGAGTGATCGTCCACGACGATCAGTTCCCAGTCGCGCCCAAGCCTGAAGGTTTCATCGGACTGGGCCACGAGCGACTGCAGACAGGATCCGAGGCAGTCTTCTTCATTCCGCGCCGGAACAATGACCGAAAGCTCCATCAACTGCTCCGGCTCGGGCTGATCGAAGACGGTTGCGGCTCGCGCCAGCGTCTCCGGCGGATTCCCTTCCGCATCATCCGCCAGCCCCAGCACAGGCTTCCATGCGCCCGTCTCTGCCGTGCCGCCCTCTTGCGAATCCCGTTGCGCCGTCACCGCCGTCCTTTCGCCCCGACCCTTCCGCTCAGTATTATAGGGACGTGCGGCTCACTCGCTGGCTCACCCTCATCTTCATCCTGCCCTTTGCTCTGCTTCCGGGCTGCGACCGCGGAGCACATCCCGAGCAGACGGGCAAGCCGGCTCCCGACTTTACCGTTTCCGACGGTTCCACTTCAGTCCATCTCGCCAGCTATCGGGGCCAGGTTGTCCTGGTCAACTTCTGGGCCTCGTGGTGCGCCCCCTGCGTCGCGGAGCTGCCTTCGCTGCTCGAGCTTCACCGCGACAATCCGCATCTTGTGATCCTCGCCATCAGCATCGACGAGGACCCTGAAGCCTATGCCACCTTCATCCGCAATCGTCACGTCGATCTCATCACTGTGCGCGACCCCAACCAGACGGCGGCCACCCTCTTCGGCACGAGCATGTGGCCGGAGTCCTATCTCATCGATCGCCGGGGCGTCATCCGCCGCAAATTTGTGGGAGCCACCGACTGGTCCGATCCCGAGATTCGCGCCTTCATTCGCAGCCTCTGAACGGGTCAATCTCCGGCCGCACCAATCCGCCGCCACCCGCGCATCTTGCTATCATCTACCTATGACCACGGTGGATGTTCTCTTTCGCTATGCCACCCCGCCCACCGAGGCTGTGAGCTTCGCGCTGGCCAATACGCGCGAGGTCTACGGCATTCGCCGGCTCGCCTTCGACCGCGACCAGCGCACCCTTCGCGTCGAATACGACGCCACGCGGCTCACCGCTGCGGTTGTCGCTAAACTTGTGCGCCAGGCCGGCCTCGATATCGAAGAGGAGCTGTCGCTTATCCCGCCGCAGCCGGCCCCGGAACCTGCGCCCGCAGCCTGAGCGCTCGCATTGCAGCCCTCCGCGAGGCCTGATATTCTGTGTCAGGTCCACCTCGTGCGCCCGTAGCTCAGCTGGATAGAGCGACTGACTACGAATCAGTAGGCCGGGAGTTCGAATCTCTCCGGGCGCACCATAGAAACCACAGAAACAGGACTTTACATAAAGCGCCGAGATCGGCGCTTTCTTATTTGGGATCATCTGTCAGGTATGCAACTCGTGTCGGCCAGTTCTAATTGTGCTTGTACAACTCGAAAGAGTCCTGATCCCATACTCTCGTATACGACCTCTGGAGTATCGCCATGAACTCATCCTTGACCGGGTCAGATTCATGCGGCCAACGGATTGAGTCGATTCGTGGCGTGAGAACAACATAATCCGGAGGTGTTGTTTGCATGCCACCGAGGACTTCGTGACCGACCTCATCATAGCTGTGGGGCGAGTCGTAGATGTACTGCGAGGTTGGAAATCTAAAAGCGTTGCGAAGATGAGTGGACGATAGCATCCATGGCTCGAATCCCCATACGAACACAGTGCTTGAAGGCGCCGCAATTCGCTGGAGCTCCGTGGCGGTGTTTTCAATCGCCCTTTGGTCTCCATCGTAGTGGCGCTGGTGCAACGCGACATCTTCGTAGTCACGCATTACTGACCCCCATCCGGGGATATGGGCCATGACGATGGGAGAAAGCATGAGGGCGCAAAACGCCAGTCGCAGGCCTCTTGTTCCTTCGTGCTCTTCAATTGACCAGAAAACAAGGGCCGCGGCCAAGCCCAACGATGGGGTCAGGGAAAGGAAATAATGCTTATACCCTCGACCGGCAAAAAGCACGAGCGCGAGACTGAATCCGAACCAGAGCAATGTAAGGTTCCACAAATCGCTGCGGTTGCTGGGAACTCTCGACGGCTCTTTGCGCAGCGCCACCAGTCCTAAAAAGATGCATCCGACCATTGTTGAAAGGGGCAGGAGATTTGCCGAGAGGTTTGTAAGCAGCAGCAGAGCTTTGGGCTGTGCTGCGACTCCGTAGTACACGTTGTAGAAGAATGAAGCGTCAAGCATTTGCTTCAAGTCACCATGCAACGCGAAGTAGACAGATACCGGGACCCATGCGGCAACTGCGCCTGCAATGTTCACCAAGATAGACGCGAAGACAACACGTAATCTGGGTGTTCTTTTGAAGGCCGCATAAACGATCTGCGCCATAAACACAGAGAGGGCAAAGGGCTTGAACAGGCATGCTAGTCCAGAACAAACACCAGCGAGAAACACATAGCGCAACTTACCGGTCTGAATGAAGCGCACGAACGCCAACATGCTCGCCGCCATCGGGGCCAACATGAAGACTTCCGGCATAAACGACCCGTCAAAAAATCGCAAATTAACCATCAGCGCGGTTGCAAGCGTGCCGAAAAAAACCGTTTGCGCCGGGGCGTGCAAGATCTGCAGCGTTTTTCTAGCCGCGAGAATACATCCCATTACAAACAGAAACTCGAAGAGGGCTAAAGACCAGGCAGCATGCTGGGTCCCGCTCGCGATCGCTGTCAAAATGTATATGGCGGGAGGCTTGTTATCAAATAACTGGAGGTAGGGCAAGGTTCCCCGCCTCCACATTTCTCCAACATACATGAAAATCGCGCCGTCCCAGTATGACCGTTCGAGGCCTATGCTTGAAGAGATGGGCAGCGTAATTGCAGACGCAATGAGAAGATCCAATGCGGGCACTCTTTGGGCCGTCTTAATGATTCTGTTCTTCCACGATGTGTCGGTGAGAGATGCTTGTAGAATTGTCGATCCCATCCAGTTTGTTCTCTCCAAGAAATCCTTGATACTGCGGCACGGAAATCCTTGATGCTACGGCAAGGGTTGGCTGACATTTATGTGTTTGCGAGAATTTATTTCGTTCCGCGCTTGCCTGTGAAGGTATTCGTATTGTCCCAGGCGGAACTGGCCTTTATGGGCCACGGTGCCGCGCACAGGGGATGGCTTGCCACCGCAGGCGGGCGTATAGAAAACAAAGCAACAGGTAAGTGCAAGTGTTTCATGCGTTTTCAGTCTCCTATCGGAGAAAGGAAGCGTCAAGATGACCAAACGGTTATTGGCGCGCCCAGGTAATTCCTCAATTGCACAGGAGGCTTGTAGACAAGTTCAGCCTCATCGCGCACAAAGCCCTGTGCTGCACATTTAAATCACCACTCCCTCAAGGCTTGAACGCCTTCGCCTCTGTGACCTCAACATCGGTTTCAACCGGCAGTTTGTCGCTTGAGCCGCCTGCCAGCACACGCACCTTTTCCTTCTCCACCTGCCAGGAGTGACTGGCCGCATCCCAGTAGGCCAGGTCGCGCGCCTTCAGAGGCAACGTAACGTCGCGTTCAGCTCCCGGCTCGATGCGCACGCGCGCGAATCCCTTCAGCTCAAGTTGCGGCCGTGTCACGGCAGAGCCAAGGTGCTTCACATACATCTCGACCACTTCGTCACTGGCCCGCGTGCCTGTATTCTTCACGCGCACCGTCACCTCTACTGTGCCGTCCGCGTTCATCTGCGAAGCGTTTGCCTTCACGCCTTCGTAGGCAAAGTGCGTATAGCTCAACCCATAGCCGAAGGGATAGAGCGGCTTCTGTTTGCTGTACATATATGTCCGGCCATCGAGCAGGTTGTAGTCCATCATCGGAAGCAATTGGTCGTCGCCCGTAGGCCAGGTCTGCGTCAGCCGGCCCGCCGGCGAGTAGTCGCCAAAGAGAACATCGGCCAGCCCGTGGCCTTCTTCCTGGCTGTTATGCACCATGTGCACAATCGCCGGCACATTCTGCTCGCTCCACACAATCGCGTAGGGAAAACTCGATCGCAGCACCTCAATCGTGTTTGGATTAGCCGCGTAGACCTGCTTCACCAGCGCTTCCTGCTCGAGCACAATCGTCTTGCGGTCCACATCTTCTTTTCCGTTAGAAGGTGTCGGGCACTGGTCCCATCCGGCATTGCACTCAGGATGATTGCCCACAACCACGATTGCGACGTCGGCCTCGTGCGCCAGCTTCGCCGCCTGCGCAGGATCCGACCCATCGGCAAAGAGCACTTTTACGCCGCTGCCCGCCGCCTCGCGAATGCCATCGAGAATGCTGACCGAATACGGCGGAGTTCCGCTATACCAGTCGAGCAGCACCTGGTCGGTCCACGGCCCGATCACTGCAATCGTCTTGAGCTTTGCGCGATCGAGCGGCAGCGTGCCCTTTTCGTTTTTCAGCAGCACGATTGACTCATCGGTCGCCAGCCGCGCGAGAGCCTTGCTCGACTCTCGCTCCCACGGCGGAAGATCGCCGTCCGCAACTCTGCCGATATTCCAATATGGATCGGCCGCCGGCGGATCCATTTCGCCCAGTCGCAGATAAACCGTCAGCAGATTCCGCAGCGCCGCATCCATATCCGCTTCGGTCACGAGGCCTTCCTTCAGTGCCTCGGCAAGATCGTCCTTGTAGTTATCGAGGAAGTGATTGATGCCCGCCTTCACCGCAGCCGCGGCTCCTTCTTTCCGGGTAGGAAAGGTCTGGTGTGCGGTGATGAGCAGGCCCAGCGCGCCGCCATCGGTGCAGATCAGGCCGTCGTTGCCCCACTCCTTGACCATCACGTCCTTCAGCACCGGATGAATCATCATCGGCACGCCGTTCCACGAGTTGTACGCGGCCATCACCGCGCGCGAGCCGCCCTCTTCGAAGCCCATCCTGAAAGGCACGGAGTAGTATTCGCGGAAGAGCCGCTCGTCAAAATCCGACGAGCTGTGGGCGCGGCCGTTCTCGTTCTCATTCGCGAGGAAGTGCTTCATCAGCGAAGCCGCCTGCCAGTGCTTCGGATCGGGCCCCTGCAGCCCCTGCGCAAACGCCACCGTCAGCGTGCCAACCAGAAAGGGGTCCTCGCCATAGGACTCTTCCGTTCTGCCCCATCGCGGATCGCGGCTCAAATCCGCATTGGGCGCGCGCACCACCACGCCGCCCCGATCGAAGACCGGATTCTGGTAGTAGTAGCGGGCCTCGTAACCTTCAAGCGCCGCGATTCGTTTCAGCAGCGCAGGGTCCCACGTCGCTCCCAGGCCCTTCTCCTGCGGAAATGTCGTCGTCGGCACCGGCTGCCTTCCCCGCCCACCCCAGCCCGCGGGACCGCCGAGCGCCAAGCCATGCAACCCTTCCACCTGGCCGGAGAAGACCAGCCCCAACCGCGGAAACTTCGGATGGTCCGACATCAGCTCGATCTTCTCCTCAAGCGTCAACCGCCCAAGCAGATCGCTGATGCGCGCGCTATCTGAAAGCTTCGTATCCTGAAACGGATACTTTGCCTGCCCCTGCATCCCCTGCCCCAACACCAAAGCCGGCGCAACCAGCGCCAGCGCCACTGCGCACACCACGGCCCTTAACCGCATCCTCGCACTCTCCAGGAATCGACGACCGAAAGGCTATCACACCGGCGCACGGCGGGGACATCGGCCAGCACATGACCACACACGAGCCGGACCCGCGGATAAATCGATTGATTTGCCGTCCGCCGAAAATGAAAAAGCGAAGCGCAGATGCGCCTCGCTTCTCAGCAACCGGAACTGATCCCGACGTCAGTAGAGCCTGAAGTTGACCTCGATCGTGATCATGACGGGCACGGGGGTTCTGCCATCCTTCATCGCCGGCTTGAACTTGTACTTCCGCACCGCTTCGAGCGCCTTCTCATCGAGGCCCATGCCCAGGGCGCGAATCACGCGCGGGTTCTGCGGATTTCCCTGTGCGTCCACGATCAGAGAGATGAGGCAGACGCCCTGATATTTCGCGCGGCGCGCCTCGTCGGAGAACTCCGCCTCAGGCGTAAAGATCGGCACGGGCGCCGAGACGCCGCCGCCGATGCGATAGAGACCGCCGCCGGTGTTTCCGCCGTCTCCCGGGCCAAAGCCATTTCCATTGCCTGAGCCGATTCCGCCGCTGTTGCCGGTGCCCATGCCGGCCAGGCCGCCCTGCCCGTTTGAGGCCAGTTGCACATTTGTTGAGGTTGGCATGCCCACATTCGGCATATTGGGGTTATCGGGCAGCTTGATCTCCGGCTGCACATTGATCGCCGACTCAATCGCGAGCTTCGGCTTCTCGAGCACCGGAACCTGGGGCGGCGTAATCGGATCCTTGATCTTCGGGGGCAGCTTTCCGCGGCTTGGGTCTTCCAGCTCGTGCGCGCCGCCGCCGCCACCACCGCCGGCGGAGTTGGCAGCCTTCGGCGCCTTGAGATCGAAGTTCCCCACGTCAATATTGACGGTCTGCAACGGGGGCTTCACGATCTTGTGCACCTTGATGCCCAGCCAGATCGCGAACAGCACAATCAGAATGTTCAAGGTCGTCGATATCCCGATTGCCCGTGGATTGGCCTTCACGGCCATGCGGTCGGGAACGGGAATCGGCGTTGACGTCAGTTGCAGGGGAGGCAGCTTTACGGGGAAGAAAACGTCTCGCAGGTTGTCGTAGAGAGTTCTCCAGACCGGCGTCTCTTCAAAGGCTTTTCCTAGAAAAGCGTCGAGCTCGTGCCCCTCGGGCGAGGGAGCCGCGGCTGGTGTCTCTGGCTGGGAAAGGGTCTCGTTTACCATGTCTGCCGCTGGCCTTGCCGCCTGCGTTCGCTCCGCTGAGAGATCGCCTCTCAGAGTTGTCCATTCATTATGCTCGACACTGGCCGCGCTTGTCTTCTCCGCGGAGCCAGGGGCATCATCCCTTGCACCCTCCAGAGTCTCATATCTCTCTGAGGACAGTCTTCCCATAAACAATAGACGACCAACTGTTGTACTGGTTACCGAAATTTCTTTTGCCGAACGGAACATTTACACTGGAAGATGAACAACTGCGTACCTGCACCCAGGGAGTGAAAATGTCTCCAGCGCCTGAGTTGAAGGCGACTCTGACTCTGCCTCAAACTGCCTTCCCGATGAAGGCCAATCTTCCCCAAAATGAGCCACTTCGTCTGGCGCGGTGGGCATCCATGCGCCTTTACGAGGAACTGCGCAAAGCCGGTAAGGGCCGTCCTGTCTATCTTCTGCACGACGGGCCTCCCTACGCAAATGGACCCATTCACCTGGGACACGCCCTCAACAAAGGCCTCAAGGATTTCGTTGTGAAGTCCAAGACCATGGCCGGCTTCGATTCACCTTACGTTCCCGGATTCGACTGCCATGGCCTGCCAATTGAGATCAAAGTAGACGAACAACTCGGCCGTAAAAAGCTTGAGATGCCGGCTCCTGCCGTACTGGCTGCCTGCCGCGCCTACGCGCAGAAATATATTGACCTGCAGACGCAGCAATTTGAGCGCATCGGCTGCTTTGGCCGCTGGGACAACCCCTACAAGACGATGTCCCGCGACTATGAGGCACGGACGCTGGAGGCCTTCTACGGCTTCCTCGAAAAGGACTTCATCTACCGCGGCCTCAAGCCTGTCTACTGGTGCATCCACGACCGCACGGCCCTCGCCGAAGCCGAGGTCGAGTACGCGTCGCACATCAGCCCGTCGATCTACGTGCGGTACAAGCTGACTTCGCCGCCCGAGGCGATCGCGCCCGCGCTGGCAGGCAAGCATGTGTGGACGATCATCTGGACGACGACCCCGTGGACACTGCCCGCGTCAATGGCCGTGGCGTTTCATCCCGACTTCGACTACGTCGCGCTCGCAAACGGTGAAGACGTCTACATCGTTGCAGCGGAGCTCGCCGAAGCCGTGAAGATCGCATGCAATCTCCCCGGTGCAGTCGAGATCGCACGCTTCAAAGGCACGAAACTGGAGCATCAACTCTTCAAGCATCCATTCCTCGAGCGCTCGATCCTCGGCGTGCTTGGCACCTATGTCACGGCCGACACCGGCACCGGCGCCGTGCACACCGCTCCCTCACACGGCGCAGACGATTTCTACACCGGCCAGCGTTACGACCTCGACCAGACCTGCCGCGTCGACGCAGCAGGCTACATCCACGTCGATGAAAAGGCGTGGCCGCACTCCGAGCTGCCGCCCTTCGAGGGCAAGAAGGTCTGGGACGCGAATCCCATCGTTCTGGAGATGCTGAAGGAACGCGGAGCGCTGCTGGCCACATCGCCGCTCGAGCACTCCTATCCCCATTGCTGGCGCTGCCACAATCCGGTGATCTTTCGCGCAACGGAGCAGTGGTTCATCTCCCTCGAGACACCGATCAAGACAGCCCAGGGCGAAAAGACCTTCCGCCAGGTCACCATCGACGAGATCGACAAGGTGGTCTGGGATCCCGCCTGGGGCAAGGAACGCATCACCAACATGATCGCCACGCGCCCGGACTGGTGCATCAGCCGCCAGCGCATCTGGGGCGTGCCGATCGCGGTCTTTCTCTGCGAGAGCTGCCAGAAGCCCATCATCGACGCCGCGCTTAACCGCAAGATCATCGATCTCTTCGAGCGCGAAGGCGCCGAGGCCTGGCACACCACCGATATCGCGGCTCTGCTGCCCGCCGACGCGCGATGCGCGCACTGCGGCGGCGCGCAGTTCCGCAAAGAGATGGACATTCTCGACGTCTGGTTCGACTCCGGCGCGAGCTGGTTCGCCGTCTGCGAGTCCGACCCCGACCTCAAAGACGCCTACAAGTCTTTCCAGGAAGGCAAGGGCGTCGAAGTGCTGTATCTCGAGGGCGGCGACCAGCATCGCGGCTGGTTCCACTCTTCCCTTCTCACATCGGTGGCCCTGCGCGGCGGCGCGCCTTATTCGCACGTCGCCACGGCCGGCTGGACGCTCGATGAACAGGGCCGCGCCATGTCGAAGTCCCTGGGCAACGGCGTCGACCCCGTCGACATCGCGCAGCGCCTCGGCGGCGAAATCGTGCGCCTCTGGGTTGCCTCCATCGACTTCCGCGAAGACATGGCCGCCAGCGAAAACCTGATGCAGCGCTGCGCGGAACTTTATCGCAAGGTGCGCAACACCTTCCGCTTCCTGCTCGGCAACCTGCACGGCTTCGATCCGGCGCGCGATGGCGTCGCCGAAGCCGATCTTCTCCCGCTCGATCGCTACATGCTGGCCCGCACCCGCGACCTGGCCGAAAAGATTCTTGCCTGGTACGACGCATTCGAATTCCACCGCATTTATCAGGCGGTGAATGAATTCGCGATTGTCGACCTGAGCGCCTTTTACCTCGACGTGCTCAAGGACCGGATGTACACCTTCGCGCCGACGAGCCATGCGCGCCGCTCCGCGCAGACCGTGCTGTGGAAGATCACCGAAGCGCTCGTTCGTCTGGTTGCGCCGATTCTCACCTTCACCGCCGACGAAGTGTGGGAGTATCTGCCTGCCGTTGCCGGACGCGAAGCCAGCGTGCATCTGGCACGGTTCCCGAAGCCGGAGGAGATTTTCTCGCGAGAGCCCCGCGCCGACTGCTCAACGAATGGAATGATCTCTTTGCCTATCAGAGACCAGGCGTTGCGTCGGCTCGAAGAGAGCACGCGAAGACAAGACGCATTGGCAAGGGCACTTGAAGCGGAAATCAAGCTAACCGCGTCCGGTGAGTCTCTATTCCTTGCTTAAACGCCATGAAGCCGGGCTAAAAGAGTTTTTCAACGTCTCTAAGGTCACCGTAGAGGAATACGGAGGACGACCCAGAGCACAGCGCGATCGGGCCGGCAGGGGTGCCGCTAGCGAACTGCAAGGTCGAAGCCCTGCCCGCCATCCGGCCACAAATGCGCGCGCTGCTGGAACTTCATGCCCGAGGTGAGCGACTACGGCATCTGGCACGACGTCTGCACGCGTTGCCAGAACGCCCTCAAGGAGATGGGCATTGCTCCGCCGGATGCGGAGGCAGCGCAGTGAGCTTCACCCCGCCACGCCGCCTCCCCTTGCTGCTGCTCATCTCCGCAGCGGTGCTGTTGCTCGACCGCTTCACCAAATCCCTCGTCTCGGCGCGGATCCCCATCGGCGGCGCGATTCCGGTGATTCCGCGCTTTCTCCGCATCACCCACTGGACCAACGAGGGCGCGGCGTTTTCGCTCTTTGCCGACTCCGCCTCGCCTCATACCGTCCGCTGGGGGCTGGTTTCTTTCTCGCTTCTCGCGGCTCTCGTTGTCCTGGTCGTTCTTGTCCGCCTCGGCAGCCGCATCAATCTGACGACGGTCGCCCTCGCCCTCGTCTTCGCCGGCGCCCTTGGCAACGTCTACGACCGCATTGCTTACGGCTCGGTCATCGACTTCATCGAGGTGCATATCTTCAACTACCACTGGCCCGACTTCAACGTGGCCGACAGCGCCATCGTGACCGGCGCGGCCCTGCTGCTTCTCGAATCGCTGCTGCCGAAGAAGGCACCTGCCTCGGACGCCTCAGCTTCGAGCTGAAAGATCTTGCCAGGATTCTTCGCTAGAATAACCTCCATGCTCCATTGAGCCTGACCAGCGCATCGCAGTATTGCGAAGCGCCGCCCCTCGATGTGCCACACCGGGGTCAGATGCTCCGAAGAGGTCTGTATGAAGAAGTACTGTACTTTGCTCCCTGCGCTGCCCGCGCTGCTTGCCGCCGCGATCCTTTCTCCTTCCTGCCACCGGGTCCTCGTTTGCGCAACGCCTGCCCGGCACGGTAGTCCCCGAGCACTACGCACTCACGCTCACTCCGGACCTCAAGGCCGCCACTTTCTCGGGCGTCGAGACCATCGACATCGCGATCCAATCGCCCACGAAGACGATTACGCTCAATGCGGCCGAGATCGCCTTCCAGTCCGTGACTGCCTCCGCTCAAGGAACGCAACAGACTGGCTCGATCGCGCTCGACGCACAAAAAGAGCAAGCGACTTTTTCGTTTCCCAGCACGCTTGCCGCCGGCAAAGCATCCCTCACAATTCATTTCACCGGCATTCTGAACAATGAGCTGCGCGGCTTCTATCTCTCGAAGACCAGCGAGCGTAACTACGCTGTCACTCAATTCGAGCCGACGGATGCGCGGCGCGCATTTCCCTGCTTTGACGAGCCCGCCCTGAAAGCTTCCTATGACATTGCGCTCACCGTCGATAACGGCGACACCGCTATTTCGAATACTCCCATTGCGAGCGACAGCCCCGGCCCGCTTGCCGGCAAGCACACCATCACCTTCGCCACCACTCCGCGCATGTCCAGCTACCTGGTGGCCTTTCTCGTGGGCGATTTTCAGTGCACATCGGGGGAGCAGGACGGCGTCGCGGTTCGCTCCTGCGCCACTCCGGAGAAAAAGGCGCTGACCACGTACGGGCTTGAAGCCGCAAAGTTCTCCCTGCACTACTACAACACCTACTTTGGAATTCCCTACCCGCTCAAGAAACTCGACCTGATCGCGATACCCGACTTTGAAGCGGGCGCGATGGAGAACTTCGGCGCAATCACCTTTCGCGAGACCGATCTGCTGCTCGATCCACAATCGGCCTCGATCGACGCAAAGAAGGAAGTCGACCTCGTGGTCGCACATGAAATCGCGCATCAGTGGTTCGGCGACCTTGTGACGATGCAGTGGTGGGACAATCTCTGGCTCAACGAAGGCTTCGCTACGTGGATGGAGAACAAGACCGTCGCGGCGATGCACCCTGAGTGGAAGATCGGGCAGGATGTCGCCACGGACCTCGATCGCGTTCTCAATATTGATTCGCATCCCACCACGCGCGCGATTCGCTCCAGAGCCGACACGCCCGACGAGATCAACGAGATCTTCGACGGCATCGCCTATGACAAGGCAGGCAACGTTCTGCTTTCGATTGAGAACTTCATCGGCGAAGACGCCTTTCGGCGCGGCGTGCACAACTACGTCAGCGCGCACATGTACGGCAATGCCACTGCCGAGGACTTCTGGAATGCCGAGACGGCCGCCAGCCACAAGCCCGTCGATCGCATCATGAACAGTCTCGTCACCGAACCGGGCGTGCCTCTACTGACTTTTGGCGAGCCGCAGGATGGCAAGGTTTCTGTCGCGCAGCGCCGCTTTTATCTGAGCCCGAGCATCCAGGCGAATCCCGCTCAGACGTGGACCCTGCCTGTTTGTTTCAAGACCGGCGCGGGCAGGCAGAAATGCGAAGTCCTGACTCCGCAGACCGCATCGCTCGCGGTTCCCAAAGCGCAACTCTTCTTTGCCAACGCCGGCGGCAAAGGCTACTACCGCACTCTCTACACGCCTGAGGTCTACAAGAATCTCGTCGCGCAGGTTGAGTCCGGCCTGACGCCCGAAGAGCGCATCAATATGATCGGCGATGAGTGGGCGCGTCTGCGCGCGAACAAGGCGACTACCGGCGAATATCTCGATCTCGTCGCTGCGGTAAAAGATGATCCAAACGCCCCGGTGGTCTCCTCTGCTCTCGATGGCGTTTATGTCATCTACAGTGAGCTCGCCGCAACACCGGCAGAAAAGGACGCGCTCGCGCAATGGATCCGCCGCAACTTCGGCCCGGTCTACGCCCGCATCGGGCCGCCCCGCGACAGCGACTCGCCCGACACGCGCGAGCTGCGCGCAGTTCTCTTCTCCGCACTCGGATTCTACGGCAAAGATCCAGCGGTGATCGCTGAAGCGCATAGCATCACTGAGCAGTATCTTGCCGATCCTGCATCGGTTGAGCCAACCCTTCGCCAGACGGCGCTCGCCCTTGCGGCGCGCAACGGCGACGCGGCCCTCTTCGATCACTTCCAGAAGATTTACGAAACATCGACCAATCCCGAGCTGCAGATCGGCGCCCTGCAAAGACTCGCGCAGTTTCAGAATCCCTCGCTCGTCGAGCGCGCTTTGGACTTCGCCGTTTCGGGCAAGGTGCGCAACCAGGACGCGGCTTTTCAACTCGCCATCGCACTCGATACCGACGAGAACCGCGATCAGGCCTGGCAATTCATTCAGTCGCATTGGGACAAGGTGCAGGCGCAGTTCACGACCGAGATGGGCGCGCGCCTCGTCTCCTCTACCGGGTCGTTCTGCTCCGCAACAAGGCGCGACAGCGTGGAGCAGTTCTTCGCCGAGCACAAGGTGGCGGCCGCCGACTCGGCACTGCGCCACGCGATTGAAGTGATCAATGGCTGCATCGAGTTTCGAACGATGCAGGAGCCGCAGTTGCAATCCTGGCTCTCTGCGCAGCCGAAATCGTAGCAACGGGTGCGGGGCATTCCGGCTGCGCGTACGGCGATCCACAGCCCGTCTCATGCGCCCATTGGTTAAGATGGACATATGGCCCAGTGCCCCCCAGGTCAGTCACTGCTTATCGACGCGGACGACACGCTGTGGGAAAACAACGTGTACTTTGAGCGGGCGATCGCAGCCTTCATCGAGTTCCTCGATCACCGCAGTTACTCGCCGGCCCAGGTACGGCAGACGCTCAACGAAGTCGAACGCGAGACGATCGTTGCGCATGGTTACGGCCTCACGAGTTTCACGCGCTCGCTGGTCCGCTGTTACGAGCGCCTCTCTACCGCGCCGGTCACCGAAGATAAAGTGTGCCGCGTGATGAGCTTTGCGCAATCGATTAGGGAGCAGGAGATTGAGCTGATGCCCGGAGTCACCGACACCCTTACCGAACTATCGAGCCGTCACAGTCTCATCCTGATGACCAAGGGAAACCATGCGGAACAGGCTGAAAAGCTTGCGCGCTCGGGCCTTGCGCCTCACTTCTGCGGCGTGGAAATCGTAGCTGAGAAAGATCCGGCGACCTACCGCGCGGTTGTGAACCGCCATCAGCTTCTGCCCGGCACAACCTGGATGATCGGCAACAGCCCCCGGAGCGACATCAATCCCGCGCTCGATGCCGGACTGAACGCTGTATTTCTTTTTCACAAGGACACATGGGTTCTTGAGCACGCGGAAATCAATCATGCACCGCAGGGCCAGCGTCTCTTTGAGCTCGATTCCTTTGTGAAGCTGTGTGGTATCTTTTAGCGATTGAAATCGCCCTGGAGTCATGTTGAATGGAACGGAACTCGATTCCGACAGCCTCAAGCTTCAAGGCGATTTACCCGATTCCGCCCCGGGTGCCGTGGCCGCTGCTCTTTGTCGCGATGGCCGGCGGTGAAGGGCTTGTGCTGTGGCTGGTGCCGGAGCCGTTTCGAGACTTTCTCGTCAATCTCGTCATTGCAGCGTGGCCAATCTATCTCTGCATCTGGATTCGCAAAATAGACACCCACTCGCTTTCCCTCTATTGGGCGCTGGCGTCGTTTGCCACGGGTTTTCTGTTTTCGTGGCTGCTGTGGGTGGTTGTTATCTTTGAGATACGCGAAGAACTGCTGGAGCATTACAACCGCCGTGAGCCTATCGGCCTGCGGCTCAATGTCATCCTCACAGCGCTCTTTTCGTTCGTCTACTTCCAGTACCACCTCAACCGGATCGCGAAAGCCAAAAGCGAGCAGGAGCAGGAGTTTGTGCCTGTCGGCGAAGGTCACTAAATCTGCAACGGTGAGGTTACTTTATAACCTCATTACAATCAGCACAATACGCCGCCAATAATGGCCGGCCTCGAGACGCCTCAGTGCAGGTGGTGACTAGTTAGTTCTTGACGCCCATTTCCCCGCAAATAGACAATTGGCCTCAACGTGGGGTGGGCGGCTAGATCCCTGCATCCCAGTGTTTTTTCTATTATGAGACCCAGGGCCTCTCCCAACCTCCTCCTAGCGGTTAGTGTTGATGACTGATTCAATCGCGCTGGAAGACAGTTGGCCATGGGCACGACCGCAGGCTCAGATCACGATGCGGGCGTTCTAAACGGAATCTGTCAGGCCTGAAATTGGAGTTGCTGCTCTAGTTGGCTAGCCAGGCAGATTTTGCAAAGACGAGGTCGTATGGACGCTAAATATTATGCTTATAACCAGACGCGCGGCTGCTTTCTCAGCGGGTCTCTGGAACTGGTCGATGCAGGGCATGAGCCGCTGCGCGTCCTGAAAGTTTTGATCGAAGGCCTTACTCCGGGGGCAAAGTCGGGCCTGTGGCTTGCTCACTTCCGCAGCGTGCCGGTGGCTCGAACGCTGTCTCCCTTTGACCTGGTTTACCTGGACAGCGAATTTCGGGTGGTTCACGCCCTTGAGCTATCGACCGATGGCGAATTTGCGCCTTTCCGCGGCCAGCCGTCGAGCGCGCTCGTGCTGCCCTGTCAGTCCCTAGCCTCGACGCAGACGCAGCCCGGCGACCAACTCATTCTTCGCACTCTCGAGGAATCTCCGGCCGTCTGCATCCGACCAGCACCGCGCGACGGCGGCCCGTAAGCACAACGTCGCCGCTGTTGAATCGGAGCCTAAGACTGCGGGCATCGCTGAGCAGCCTGCCGAGACGGACAAAGGCCGCTTCACCCCTCGAGCAGTTTCTCACCCAGCAATCCGCGATCTCATCCGGGCGCGGCCGCGTACAGCAAACCGCACGATCGCTGCGTGATCTTTCTTCTGCCGAGCGGGCGCCAGTTCCTACCGTCCAGCCTCCGTCTAAGCAGGGGGCACCGACAGCCGAGCCGCGCGCCGCGCAAACGAGCGAGAATCGTTCCGGGCCGACGCGCTGGCCGCGCATCGCCCCTCCGCCGACGCCGGCTCCGCCCGCTGGCTCCACGTTCGGTGCGGCTTCCGCGCGGGTAGCGGCGGCGTCACAAGATGGGGTGCACAGGAAGGCTTCGTGGAAGGTAGCGCAGTTCCCTTCCAGAAATGGCGCCCCAGCCGCTTCTCCCGTGCCCGAGATCGAACCGGCTGATGTGCCCGTTGATCCAGAGATTTCATCGGAACCGCCAGAGAAGGTCTCGCTGTTGATGAAGATTCTTCAGCTGCGATTCCTCTATAAGAGCAATCAAAGCGTTGAAGCGCCGGGCGCTGATGAAGCGTGGGATCTTCCCTCTCCCGGCAAATCGAGCAGACCCGCAGCCCGCAGCCGTTCGGTTCCTGACTGGGCGATGCGCTTTCTGCGCTGGCTCTACCCGGAACTGGACATCGCCACGGCAGCAGAGGTTGCCGTTCGTCCCACTTATGACGCGCGAACAAAGTTTCGTCACGAAGTGCAGCCTTCATCCGGGATGAAGTTCTTCAAGTGGGTCTATCCCGAGCTCTCGTTTCGTCATCCTGTGCCTGAACCGGAAGCGCCGGTCGACCGCCGGATCTCTGCCCGGCTTCCGCAACCGAGCCTCGTCGCCTACTACTTTACCGGCGGTCCGCCCCACCCCCAGGAGATCGGCAACATCAGCGTTACCGGCTTCTACATGCATACCGAAGAACGCTGGATGCCGGGCACCATCATTCGCATGACACTCCAGATGACTGGCACCAGCGGCGAAGGGCCCACCGACACGCTCACGGTGCACTCGCGCGTGGTACGGTGGGGTCCCGATGGCGAAGGCTTCGAATTCGTCCTTGCAGGGTTTCTCGATGAGCGGCTGCCTATCTCCTACGGACGATCGCCCCGCAGCAGTCGCCGCCTCGACCGATAGCGTCGCTGTTTCCCTTGCCTTCCGCGCCGCCCCACACGCCTTGACGCGCGCCAAGGCGCTCTGCTTTACTTCAGTTACCGCTATGCATATCCACCGCACCAGGCCAACGTCTTTCCAGGTCACCTGTCGGGTGGTGGCGATTCCCGTCTGCCGAATTACCTGTCCCCATCAATACGCGGGAAGCAGAGCCTGACAGAATTGAATTAGAGCAGTACCCGGCAACTCAGGCCACCTCCCGCAAATGCGGTTGGTGGCTTTCGCATTCATACCCCTTTTGTCCGAGGAGATGGCATTGGAATCCGTCACGCTCTCCAGCATCCAGGCGGCTCGCGCGCGCATCGGCGAAGCCATTCACGTCTCGCCCTGCCAGCTTTCACATCATCTCTCTGAACTTGTCGGCCTGCCTCTGCACCTGAAGCTTGAGAATCTGCAGCGCACTGGCTCGTTCAAGGAGCGCGGCGCGCTCAACAAGCTCCTCACGCTCTCAGAGTCCGAGAGAAAGCGCGGTGTGATTGCCGCCAGTGCCGGCAATCATGCGCAGGGCGTCGCGTTCCACGCCGCGGCCCGCGGCATTCGCGCGCAGATCGTCATGCCGCTGGCCACGCCGCTCGTAAAAGTTGCCGCCACGCGCGGCTATGGCGCAGAAGTGATTCTGCACGGCGCCAGCTACGACGAAGCCTGCGACGAAGCCCTGCGGCGCCGCCTCGAAGAAGGCCGCACCTTCATTCATCCGTTTGATGATGCGCAGGTCATTGCCGGCCAGGGCACCATCGCGCTTGAACTGCTGGAGCAGGTACCCGACATTGAAGCCGTCGTGGCTCCCATTGGCGGCGGAGGCCTTATCGCCGGAATCGCCTGTGCCTTGAAGGAGACAAACCCCAAGATTCGTGTCGTGGGCGTCGAGCCTGAAAAGCTGCCTTCCATGCTGCGCGCTCGCGAAGCAGGCGCACCTGTCACCATTTCGCCTGAAGCAACCATCGCCGACGGTATTGCTGTTCGCCGGGCCGGCGAACTTACCCTGCCGCTCGTCCAGCGTTACGTTGACGAAATTGTGACCGTTGACGACGAAGAAGTGGCCAGCGCAATCCTCCTGCTGCTCGAGCAGGAAAAGACTCTCGCAGAAGGCGCGGGCGCCGCAGCGCTTGCGGCCGTTGTCCAGTCCAAGACCAATCTGCGTCACCGCCGCACCGTCGTCCTGGTCTGCGGGGGAAACATCGACGTCACCCTTCTTGCCAAAATCATTGAGCGGGGCCTTGTGAAAGATGGCCGTCTGCTCTGCATCCGCGTTTATCTGCTGGATCGTCCCGGCGCGCTGCTCAACCTGACGCAGATCCTCGCCCGTGAGCGCGCCAACATCGTTGAAACAGTGCACAATCGCGCATACTATGGCGTGAGTCTCGGCGAAACCGTCATCGATGTCACGCTCGAAACGCGCGGCGCCACCCACATCACGGCAATCAGCCACGCGTTGCGCGAAGCCGGCTTCCGCTTCGAGCGCATTCAATAGGCAGAGCGGATCAGTCTCTTCGCGAAAAAAGAAACGCCATGCCGAAGCTTCTCCGCGGCAATTCTCCAGTAGAGTAGGATTCAGATCGATGTACACTCCCCGCTTCAATCAGGTGACCGACCGCGCCGTGTTGCTGGACGCCATGCGCGCAAACTCTTTCGCCATTCTCTTCGGACCTCTCTCGGCCCAGCCCGTTCATCAATCCCCCATCGCAACCCACCTTCCCCTCGTCATCAAAGATGAAGGAGAGCACGGCGCCCTCGAAGGCCACTTTGCCCGCGCAAACTCGCACTGGTCGCTGCTCGATGGATGCGAGACGCTGGTGGTCTTCGCAGGTCCGCATAGCTACGTCTCGCCATCGCACTACGGCGAAGCTCTTTCCGTTCCCACCTGGAACTACATTGCCGTTCACGCGTATGGCACCCTCACCGCCATTCACGACGAGGGCGAGAAGAAGGCGCTGCTCAGAGACCTCATCGAAGCCAATGAGCCGGCCTATGCCGACCAATGGCACTCGTTACCCGATGATTTCCACCGCCGCATGCTCGCAGGCATCGTCGGCTTCCGCCTCCCGATCTCCCGCATCGAAGGCAAATTCAAGATCAGCCAGAACCGCCCGGAAGCCGATCGGCAAAACATCTGCTCTGCCCAGGCTTCCGGCACTGCCGATGAGCAGTCGCTCGCCGCGTGGATGAAGCGCCTCGGCGTCGCGTGACAGCGTACGGCCGATTGAAAGAGACCTCAGGAAAGCGTTACACTCTGCGAGCGATGTCTCTGCCGCGCTACCCCTCGCTTTATCAGATCAACACAACGGTCCGCCTCAATGAGATTGGCTCGCAACTGAAGAGGGCAGCGACACTTGACGACATTCCCGACGCCGAGCTCGACCAAATCGCGCAAAGGGGCTTCGATTTCGTCTGGCTCCTCGGCGTCTGGCAGACCGGCCCCGCGGGCCGCCGCATTTCGCTCTCCAATCCCGACTGGCTTCACGAGTTTCGCGCGACCCTGCCTGACTTTCAGCCCTCAGACGTCAGCGGATCCTGCTTCGCCATTCGCGATTATCACGTGAATCAGGCTTTTGGCGGCGACGAAGCGCTCGCCCGCATCCGCAAGCGCCTTGCAACCCGTGGCATTCGTCTCATGCTCGACTTCGTGCCAAATCACACGGCGCTCGATCACGCATGGGTCGACGAACACCCCGACTTTTACATTGCGGGAACCGAGCAGCAGCTCGCCGAAGCACCGCAGAATTATTGCCGCCTCACAACGCGCAATGGAGACCGCATCTTCGCGCACGGCCGCGATCCTTATTTTCCGGGCTGGCCTGATACGCTCCAGCTCAACTACGCCAACCCCGCGATGCAGGCAGCGCTGAATGCTGAGCTCGACCGCATCTCTTCACAATGCGACGGCCTGCGCTGCGATATGGCGATGCTCGATATCCCGGAAGTCTTCGCGCGCACGTGGGGCCTGAAGGCCGAGCCCTTCTGGCCCCAGGCCATCGAGACCGTGCATCGCCTTAATCCCGATTTCCGCTTCATGGCAGAGGTTTACTGGGACCTGGAATGGACGCTGCAGCAGCAGGGCTTCGACTATACCTACGACAAGCGGCTCTATGATCGGCTTCGCGAGAAGAACGCCCATTCCGTTCGTGAACATCTCATGGCCGGGCTCGACTACCAGGGAAAGCTCGCGCGCTTCCTTGAAAATCATGACGAACCACGAGCCGCCGCAACCTTCCCGTCGTTCCCCAACCACCGCGCCGCAGCGATCCTCACCTTTCTCACACCCGGCATGCGCTTTTTTCACCAGGGACAGTTCGAGGGCAAGTGCGTCCGCATTTCGATGCATCTTTGCCGCGGCCCGCTTGAACCGCCCAATCCAGAGATTGCTGCGTTCTACAACGCTCTTCTCCAATTGCTCCGCGATGCCTCATTCCGTAACGGGGATTGGCAATTGCTCGCCTGCCGCCCTGCGTGGGAGGGAAACTGGACATGGGATTGCGTCATCGCCTTTAGCTGGACCGGCACGCGCGGCGAGCGCAGACTCATCGCCGTGAACTACTCAGACCATCAGAGCCAGTGCTATCTCACGCTGCCGTGGCCGGATCTGGCTGCTCATGATTGGCGATTGCAGGATCGAATGGGAACGGCTCTCTACCAACGGCAGGGAGCCGACCTCGACGCGCACGGCCTATATCTTGATTTAGCTTCGTGGGGTTATAACGTCTTCAACGTCGACGCGGCTTGACTCCCTTGCTTTTGTCCGCTGGCCGCGCAGGCTTTCGATGCAGGCGACGGCCATCGACACCTAGCCAAGCATATTCCAGCCATTCTTTCGAATCACGGCACGCAGCGCCTCGCGGTCCAGGCTGAGATCTGCCACCAGCTGCTTGAGGCAGCGATTCTCTTCTTCGATCTCGCGCAGCCGTTGCGCCTCGCTCAACTTCGCACCGCCGAGCCTGGCCCTCCATCCGTAAAAAGTGGCAACGCTGATTCCATGCTCGCGGCAGATATCCGATATCCTCGTTCCAGCCTCCCGCTCCTTCAGGATTCTGAGAATCTGCTCTTCGCTGAATCGGCTTTTCTTCATACTCCGTCCTCTCGTCGCTCCTACAAGAGAACTCCAATTGATTTCTTTTTGAGGCCATTCAACTGGAGGAAAAGACCGATTCATGCAAGCCGCGGACTCATTGCGTTCGAACGGCTCGACATCGAGTTTTCACACGTCCAGCTTAGTCGGATCAGTGGCAACCGCAACTGTCAGAAATGACAGGAGCCATCGTGTTGCTGCGATGGATTTCATCCCAGCCTGATCCGGGAGGGTCAAGCGAGGCATGAAGAACGGCCGACCGAACCTTGTAAGTTGAATCAGACTCGGCGCGCAGATTCTAGGCGGCCGGCACCAGCTGCTCGCGAATCGCCAGCTTCAACAGGTCAAGGTTGCTGTGCAGGTTGAAGCCCTGCATGATGCTGTACTTATGAAATGCCACCGTCCTGGTGGTCAGGCTCAGCGTATCGGCAGCTTCCTTCATCGTGAGCCCTTCGGCCAACAGCTGAAGCACTTCTCTCTGCCGCCGGGTGAGCACTCGATCGCCGGTATTGTCGGGATTGCGAATGAATTCGTGCTGCAACTGCTGCATCACGCACGGGGTCACATAGGTATTGCCCTGCATCAGTTCGCGTATCGCCGAGAGCAGCTCTGCGCCGGCGCACTTCTTCAGGAGAAAACCCGAGGCCCACTCCCGCAGCGCCCGCACGGCGACGCCGGCATCCTCATTCGCCGTGACCACCAGAAGCCGTGTTCTGGGCAGCAGCATCTTCAGGTCTCTGCCCGCATCCATTCCATTGAGCAGCGGCAATTTCAGATCGAGAATGATCAAATCCGGCCGTAGCTCCACCGCGCTCGCGAGCAGCGCTTTCCCGTCAGTCACAGTGCCGACAACGTCGTACTCGGCTTCAAGAAGTTTTCTGATTGCATCCATCAGCAGAACGTGATCGTCTGCGAGCAAAACCTGGGGACGCCTCATTGGTTTATCCTCCTCGCTAGCATGGGGGCTTGCTTGTGTGAGGAAATATCATCAAGCTCAAACTTTGATTTCCAGTTTTGAGCCTGCTTGCTTACTGGAACGTTGGAAGAAATATCTTGGATAGATAGTGAAGGGTCCCAACGGAATCAAGCAGGTCAAGCATATACTCGTTCCGATGCGTCGCGGTAGATAATTTATCTCTATTCAGATTGTTTTCTGAGCTTCTAATTATTTTCCAGTTATCGGGTCACCTATGCGCTCGCGCGTGCATCCAAACATGCCTCATGGAGGGCGCGTGCCCGATGTCCTAAAAGGGCACGAGCGTGCCGTCGACTGCGAACAGATGTGCCCCTTCAGCCGCTGACGGACGATTTCCGCGAAGCTCCATCACTGCGAAAAAGACCGCTCCGCACTCCACTTGGCATTAAATCCTCATCCTCTGGCAGAGTAGACATGGGGCAGGCAGCGTGACGGAGGAATCTGCCCGGTCCAATCTGTCGGATATCCCCCGGTCTGTACCGCGGCAGGGTACCCCCCACCCCCCCCTCGGGCATACCCCCTCCCCCGTCCCAATATTTTCTTTGCAGAACTCCTCGAAGAATTACGCATGCGAATTCCGACGAATCAGGTCGCATCCGTCCGCCGGCAAGCCCTTCATCAAAATGTTCCACGTGGAACATTCGTGCGTAAAGTTCGAATTCTCCGCGTGCAGCGCTCACCACGGGAACAATAGACTTACAACGGTCACAATGTTCCACGTGGAGCACTCGCCAACTGATTCTGTCCCTGATCCCGGCCTTGCTCCACGGGTACCGGCGCAGCCCGCCTACGTGGCTAGCCCTTGTTTGCAGACAGTTGCCGGGCACGATACTATAGAAGGGTTGGTGCCTTCGTGCATCTGGCAGGCAAAACGGACGTCATCCACCAGGCTCACCCCTCGAAACAGGTCTGGCAGGTATCTGGAACCAAAGCAGTTTTGCCCAATGCGGAAGTGGTGAAATTGGCAGACACACCATCTTGAGGGGGTGGCGCCGAAAGGCATGCGGGTTCAAGTCCCGCCTTCCGCACCAATCAGAGATTTTGCCTGTCCCCGGCATGACCGGCGCGGGCGTGAAAGCGGCTTAAGCAATGCAGATTTTCTTTTATTTCGTCATCACCGTACACGTTCTCGTCAGCCTCTTCCTCATCGGAGTCGTGCTCGTGCAGCAGGGCCGCTCGGCGGACCTCGCCGGCGCCTTCGGCGGCCAGGGCTCGCAGACAGCCTTTGGCCCGCGCGCCGCAGCCAACATGCTCACGCGGCTCACCACGTGGTCGGCAGCGATCTTCATGTGCACGTCGCTCACGCTCACGGTGCTCTACATGCGCGGCACGAATCACAACGGTTCTGTTTTCGATAACACCAAGCCGATTTCGGCTCCAGCGAAGACGGGCAAGTAGACCCCGCTCAGTTCGTCGCTTCAAAAGGCAGACCCACGGCGGTCTGCCTTTTCGCTTATCTGCTACTAAAATGTGGCCATGATTCTCGAGACCTTTCCCGTCGGCCCGCTGCAATGCAACTGCACCCTGCTGGCGGATGAAGCCACGCAGGAAGCGATCGTGATCGATCCCGGCGAGGAAGTCTCCCGCATTCACAAGCTTCTTGCCTCCCGCGGGCTGAAGCTCAAGCAGATTCTGATTACCCACGCGCACATCGACCACGTTGGCGGAGCGCTTCGCCTGAAGCGCCTGACCGGGGCGCCGATTTACCTCAACGAAAATGACCTGCCCCTGCTGGCGATGATGGATCAGCAGGCGGCATGGCTCGGGGTTCCCGACCCCGGAGACCGCACCACCCGATGAAGGCCTCGCCGACGGCCGCCTCGTCGGCCTTGAAGCTTATCCGGCCCACGTCCTCCACACGCCGGGCCACACCCAGGGTTCGATCTGCCTCCATTTCGCCCCGCTGAAGATGGTGATGGCGGGCGACACGCTCTTTGCGGGCAGCATTGGCCGCACTGATCTACCCGGCGGCGACTCCGATCAGATCATCCATTCGATTCAGTCGCGGCTGCTCGACCTGCCCGACGAAACCCGGGTCATTCCGGGCCATGGACCGGCGACAACGATCGGCCGGGAACGGCGGACGAATCCCTTTCTGGCGCCGTAACAGAATTTCTCCGTTACGCGATTTAATGTATTTATTAAGTGATATATATCCTGGAATCATAGAAGCATCACTTGAACCGCAAGTGCGCCTTTTGTTACCACCCTGATGTGTTCCTAAATTGATCACAATTCAGGTTACCCGCGGTGCCGGGGTCACTCGCATTCTCCACGCGACGCAAGATGCTTCAGCATAGAGGCCGCGCCCGCTCGTGAACTCGTCTTCTCGACCCAGAAGGCTTACGACCAGCCAACCTGATTCCGCCATGGCAAAGAAGTGACCGGGGTGCACCCAGACTCCTTCGTCGAGGAGTTCGAGCACCGTCTGCTGATCCGGCTGCAATGCCGGAATCCGGAGAATCGCGTACCAGCCGCCCTCGACCCCCAGCCGGCGGATCAACTTCTGCTTCGCCAAATGCCTGTCGAGTTCAGCGAGATTCGCCTCTACCCGCGCCCGAATCTGCTTCTGGATGCTCGCGCGACCGGCGAGCCACTTCCCCATGGCCCACTGCACCGGCGCATTCATCGAGAGGAAGGTATCCGCGATGACCTCGAGCCGCTGCATTGCCTCACCATGCCGCGGCCCGGACGTCACGATCCACGCGGCCTTCATCTGCGGCAGACCTGCGATCTTGCTGAGACCGCTCACCACGTACACCTCGACGCCTTCGAGACCGGCGGCGAAGCTCTTCGCCGTTCCTGCAAACGCGTAATCGAGAAACACTTCGTCGACAATCAGCGCGAGGCCATATTGCCGGCACAGTCTCGCAAGTTCGTCGGCTTCCCAGCTCTTTGTGAAGTGCCCGGTGGGGTTGTTGGGATGGACCAGCACAATTGCACGGGTCTGCGGCGTGATCGCACGGCGAAACCCTTCGGGGTCAATCTGCCATTCGTGGTCGTAGACCAGCGGAACCGTTTTGAGGCGCACATCATCCAGCCCGGCGAGAAAATCGAAGAGCGGATAACCCGGCTGCGGAACGAGGATTTCGCACCCCGGATCGCAGAGCAACCGGAACAGATAGCTGTACGCTTCGCTCGTGCTTGTTGTCAGCACGACGCAGTCGGGCTCGACGCGCACGCCGTGATCGGCGTAGTAGGCGCACACCGCTTCTCTCGCGGTGAGCAAGCCCAGCGGCTGCGGATCGTAGTCGAGCGCGCGCTGATCATTCAGCGCCGCGAGCAAATCTCGATCATAAGCAAATCCGCAACGGGTCGGATTGGAAGCGGTCAGGTCCGCGATCGGGCAAACCCGCGGCGACGCGTGTGCGATGGGCAAGAGCCAGTTCACTCTCCTCGGTGTTCCACTCCGTTCTCTTTGAAAATGTCATCGCCCTGCCGCGTGATTCCCTTCGTGCACAATAAGAACTGAGGCCCCTTTCCACCATACACGGGCATCAGGAGGGCAATGTTGGCTTTGCGCGCGGTGATCTTCGACTACGGCATGGTGCTCACCGGACCACCCGATTCCGACGCCCACGATGAGATGATTCGCATCACCGGCCTGCCGCCTGAGCGCTTTGAGACTCTCTACTGGGCCGACCGCCACGCCTACGACGAAGGCAAGCTCTCCGGAGTCGCCTTCTGGCAGAAGTTCCTCAGAGACGCAGAACTTGACGTTGGCCCGGAGGTTTTTGCTGAGCTCAACCGCCAGGACGCTCGCATGTGGACGACACAGAATCCGGTAATGGTGGCCTGGCAGGCGCGCCTGAGGGAGCACGGTCTGCGCACGGCCATTCTCTCCAACATGGGCGACTCGGTGCTCGAGAGCATCAAGCGCGAATTTCAATGGATCGAGAACTTCGACGTGCTCGTGTGGAGCTACCAGCTTCGCCTCGCCAAGCCCGACCCCGAGATCTATCTCTACACTCTACAGAAACTCGGCACCCGACCCGATGAAACCCTCTTCCTCGACGACAAGCAGATCAACATCGACGCCGCGCACGATCTGGGCATTCAGGCCATTCAGTTCTCCACCGTCGAGCGCCTGCGCCACGACCTCATCAACGCCGGCCTGGACCGGGAGCTGCCGCTGCCATAGGTGCCCAGTTTCGTGGGGATGGAGCGGCGTCGAAGATTCGTTGCCCTTCCACAATGACCATTGATGAGACCTGCTTCCACATACAGCCTCCTGTCGAAGCAGAGTGACGCCGCGCTCGCTGCTTAACATTTCTTAAGATCGCGACCTGCTTACAACTGCACCCCTCATCCACTACACTTGCTTGCCGTCAGCCCTAAGCTGCCAGATACCCGCGTCTTTCGCAGGCCGCACAGGCCAGTGCTGTCGATTTTCGCGAAGGATCGCACCCTCTCAGGAGGCCACTCTTGCAATCCGCAAAGGTCGTGAAGATGCATTGTCTATCGAGGCGTAACAAAGGTCGCCAATTTCTTACCGTCGCAGCGCTCGCGCTTTCCCTGTCGCCCGCCTTCGCGCAATCCGTTCCGGTTGTGACCGGCGATGCGCGCGTTGACAAACTGCTGAGCCAGATGACTCTCGATGAAAAGCTCACGCTGATCCACGGCACCAAGGAAGACCCCGCGGTCTACCAGGGACAGGCCGGCTACCTCGCCGGCATCCCGCGGCTGGGAATTCCCGGTCTTCGTTTTGCCGATGGACCTCCTGGAGTGCTGACGCGCCATCCGTCGCAGGGAGAAACCGCGACGATGGGCGTGGCCGCAACCTTCAGCGTGAAAGACGCCGAGGACAACGGCCTCGTGATCGGCCGCGAAGACCGCGCGCTGGGCATCGATGTTTCGCTGCAGCCCTTCGTCAACATGGTGCGCGATCTCGAGTTCGGCCGCGCCTACAACACCTTCGGCGAAGATCCATTCCTCACCACCCAGATGGGCGTCGCTGAAGTCAAAGGCATCCAGTCGCAGCACGTGATGGCGCAGATCAAGCACTACGTCGCCTATGACTCGAACGCCTCGAACATCTTCGTCGACGACCAGACCCTGCACGAGGTCTACGTCGCGCCTTTCGCCGCGGCGATCAAGGCCGGCGTCTCCTCGATCATGTGCAGCTACAACCGCGTGAATGGCACCTTCGCCTGCGGCAACAAGGACACGCTGACGACGATCCTTCGCGATCAACTCGGCTTCAGAGGCTTTGTCACCTCAGACTGGGGCGCGGTTCACAATGTCGATTTCATCAACGCCGGCCTCGATATGGAAATGCCCGGCGGCCAGCCTGGCCCCATGGGGGCCTTTCTGCCGTCGTTCTTTGACGCGCTGCCCCCGCCGCCTCCGCTGCACATGGACCCCAAGCAGGCTGCCGAGATGAACGAGGCAATGTTCGGCGGCCACATCCCCGAGGAGCCAGCCCGGGTGCGCGGCGCGATGGGCGACTTTGGGGTGAAGCTGAGCCCGAAGAAGATGACCGAAGCGCTGAAGGACGGCACGGTGACTGAAGCCACGATCACGCGCGCCGCCGGCCGCGTGCTCTATGAGATCGCGCGTTTCGGCTACCTCGACGGGCAATCCAAGCATGACGTCACCCCGCAGGCGATCGAGGCCAACGCAAAGATCATCGAGAAGACGGGCGAAGATGCCGCCGTTCTGCTGAAGAATCAGGACAACATACTTCCGCTGAAATCGAATGATCTCAACTCGGTGGTCCTGATCGGGCCGACTGCGGGTCAGGTTGATTCCATCGGCATCAATGGCGAGCGTTCTGTGGGACTGCCGCAGCGCCAGGTGGGTCCACTTGCCGCGATGAAGAAGATCTCCGGCAACGCAGGCATTCAATTTGCGGTGAATGACGACATGACCGGCACGCCGATTCCGGCTGCTGCGCTGAGCCATGACGGCCAGCCCGGGCTTGAGCGCAGCGGCGCAGGTGCGGCGCAGACGGACGCGATGCTCGACTTCAGCCTGAAGGGCAACAACGCGCTGCCGGCTAACTCCATGCCGACATGGAAAGGCACGCTCACTGTGCCGACCGCGGGCAGCTACTGGATCTATCTGCAGGCCCTCGGCACCAACGCGCATATCTCAATTGACGGCAAGCGCCTCGCCGCGACCGGCGCCTTCCAGGGTGGCGTGCACGGCGACATTCTGCAGGCCAACCAGGACAACGTTGTTCCAACGACGGACGGTCTCGACAATGTGCGCCGCGCCATTGATCTCACGGCGGGGCCGCACACGATTGAAGTCGGCACCAGCCACGACACGTCGAGTGCTCCTGTGCAGGTGCGGCTGGCCTGGTACACGCCGGAGCAGCGCGCGGCAGACCACCAGGCAGCGATCGATGCGGCAAAGAAGGCGAAGGTTGCTGTCGTCTTCCTGTGGACACGCCTTACGCCGGTCTTCGGACTTCCGGGCGATCAGAACAAGCTCGTCGAAGAGATTGCCGCTGTGAATCCCAATACCGTTGTGGTGCTCAACACCAGCCAGCCAATCGCTCTGCCGTGGATTGACAAGGTGAAGGGCGTGCTCGAGATGTGGTGGCCCGGCGATGAAGGTGGATGGTCGACGGCTAACATCCTGCTTGGCAAGACCAGTCCCGCAGGCCGTCTGCCGATCACGTGGGCAAAGAGCCTCACGGATTACGCGGCGACGGACCCGAAGTATCCCGAGCGCTCGGCCAAGGGCGTCGACGGCAAAACGACGTATACCGAAGGCGTGAACATCGGCTATCGCTGGTTCGACAAGGAAAACATCGAACCGCTCTATCCCTTTGGCTACGGGCTGAGCTACACCACGTTCGCCTACTCCGGCCTCAAGGTGAAAAAGTCCGGCGATGGCGGCCTTGATGTGAAGGTCACCATCAAGAACACCGGAAGCGTGGACTCCGATGAAGTGCCGCAGGTGTATCTCGGCGCGCCTGCGGAGATTCCTTCGGGTGTGCAGTTCCCGGTGCGCGCGCTTGTCGCTTTCGATCGCGTTCACATTCCCGCGGGCGGGTCGCAGGCAGTCACGCTGCATGTTGGGCCTCGCCAGTTGCAGTACTGGTCGACGGCCCAGCAGAAATGGATGACGGCGAAGGGCAAGCGCACGGTCAGCGTGGGTTCCTCTTCACGGGAACTGCCGCTGCACGAAACGATCAGCGAGTAGAACCTTCTCTGAAGCAGCGACGCCGGAGCAACGCGCTCCGGCGTTGTTTTGGCGCTGAGATTACTTGACACCTTACGACGCCAATCCCACCAGGTTGGCCGCGAGAATGATGATCGCGATCCCCACCCACAGCAACCGCACCGGGCGCGTACCGACACCCTTCCACTCGCCCAGCGCCAAGCCCCACCAGGCCGCCGCAGAGCACGTAGATGCTCATGTGCAGCATCCAGTTCACATAGGAGATATTCTGCGGAATATTTGCCGCTCCCCACGCGTAGAAGAAGAACTGCAGATACCACATGATGCCGCCGGTCGCCGCAAGCAGGCCGTTCTTTCTGAGCGTCGGGCCGGGCTGATTGAGATCGTCGCGCAGCGAAAGCTTTTTGAGAGTCGCGAGCCTGAAGAAGCAGTAGCCGAGGTTGATGACGGCGCCGCCGCCCATGATGAAGACGTAGCTGGGCAGCGCGGCATAGAGCGGATTGACGCCCAGGTGCAGCGCGGCAGCTTCCATCGGCTTGGCCGCGTCAATGGCAAACGACATGCCCGACGAAAAGATTCCGCACATCACGGCAAGAAGAAGGCCTAGCGTCAGGTTGAACTCCTGTGCCTCGCCGGCGCGCGAGAGCAGTTCCTTCTTATGCCCTGCGTACGACACGACGGCGACGCCGATGAGCGCCACCAGTACGCCGGCCATGGTGAGCATCCCGCTCTTCGTCTCGAAGAGAAACCCGAGCTGCCCATGCATCATGGGCGGAATGAGCGTGCCGACGACCAGTGTGACGCCGATCGCCACGCCGATGCCGAGGCTCATGCCCAGGTGCCGCATCGTGAGCCCGTAGCTGACATTGCCCACGCCCCACATCGCGCCAAAGAGCGCCACCTTCAGGAGCAGGTGCGGATCCATCGAAGCGTAGAAGCCGCGGAAATCCGGCAGCAGCAGCAGGCTCACGCTAATCGGCAACAGTATCCACGAGAAGAATCCTGCTACGGCCCAGGTGGTTTCCCACGACCATTTCTTTACTTTCTCGATCGGCGCATAAAACGACGCAGCCATCGCCGCTCCCAGAACGTGCCACCCGATTCCAGCGACAATTGACATGAATTTCCTCTCTCCGCGATTCCCTGCTGCCTCGTTTGTTCACTGCATTCTTACATCAAGCGCGTAGCTGCCTAGCCGGCACCTCAAGGCCGCTTCGCCCAGTCAGCGCCGCAGCCTTCGCCAGCCTGCTCCGGGAAGCGGTTCGATGGCGATGGATTTCATCTCCGTGCCGTCGGGCTTCTTGTTTTCTCAAATGAAACAGTTTCCGCCAAGAACCTTATGCAACGCGGCGAAGCTTTGTCAAAGCAATTTCGCCGGCGTGCGCATTGCCCTGCCCCTGCTCTCGCGCCGCCGCCCCATTACACTTCGATCATGGCCGTCCGCATCTACGCAGCCACCACAAGCCAGGGCAAACTACGTGATTTTCGCACCGCTGCCACCGCTCATTCCGTTGAGATTGTGCCGCTGCCCGGCCTCGCCTCCATCCCTGCCCCCGAAGAAGATGGCGCCACCTTTGCCGAGAATGGAACGCTGAAGGCCGTTTACTACTCGCGCTTCGCGCCGGGCGAGCTTGTGCTTGCCGACGACTCGGGCCTTGAAGTGGACGCTCTGCACGGCGCACCCGGCGTCCGCTCGGCGCGCTTTGCCGCTGACAGCGGCCTGACCGACTCTCCCGATGCCAACGACAACACGGACGTGTGGAACAACATGGTGCTGCTGCAGCGCCTAGCCGGTGTTCCGGCCGATCGCCGCACCGCCCGCTACCGCTGTGTCCTGGTAGCCGCGCGTGACGGCGAGGCCCTTTATACCGCCGATGGTTCGGTCGAAGGCACTATTCTCGAATCGCCGCGGGGCACGGGCGGTTTTGGTTACGATCCCCTGTTTTTTCTGCCTGCTCTGGATCGTACGATGGCGGAAATCGATCTCGAAACCAAGCTCACGCTCAGTCATCGGGGGCGCGCCTTCGCGGCCCTGCTGCCGCTGCTAAGCGCCTGATCCTCCAGCGCTCAATCGCGGCGTCCCACACTTCGCCCCGCCTGCCTTGACGGTACCAAGAGCGGAGTCGAATAATGTTGTTGAGACACGACATAGCCGCCTCTTTGCTCTGTGCGAAAGCCTCACAACTTCCCCTCCAGGAGCCGCGAATCGCATGGCAACTGCTCAACATCCTTCTACGCCCGCGGTACGCCAGGGCGTTCAGCCATTGCGCGCCGGCAAGGGAAGCACGTTCATCTGGCGTAAGCTGCATTCGCTGCTGGGCATTATCCCGATCGGCGCCTTCCTCGTGGAGCACCTCGTCTCGAACTTCGAGGCCACGAAGGGAGCGATCGCCTATGGCGACCAGGTGAAGTTCCTCAACTCGCTTCCGCTGGTGCGCGTGCTCGAGTGGACCTTCATCTTTCTGCCGCTGCTCTATCACGGACTCTACGGCGTGTATATCTGGCTGCGCGGTAAATCCAACGTTGTCTACTACCCCTGGGCCGGCAACTGGATGTACCTCGCACAGCGCTACACGGGCATCGTTTCGCTCGTCTACATCGGCTACCACGTCGCCACCCAGCGCTTCATGGGCGTCAACCTGCCGGAGAATCCCTACTACGCCTTCACCAAGGTTCACAACGAGCTGATGAATCCGCTCATACTGGCCTTCTACTTCGTCGCCATGATTGCCGTCTGCTGGCACTTCGCCTATGGCATTTGGCTCTTCGCCGCCAAGTGGGGCCTCACGCCGGGCGAACTCTCGCGGAAGCGCTTCGGCTATGTGTGTCTCGTCTTCGGTGTGTTGCTGGCCGGCATTGGCATCGCCAGCATCTTCGCCTTTATCGGCCCGCAGGCCGCAGCACAGGCTGCCGGCGCTGCGCAGTTGCACTAGAGAGGAAATCGGATGTCTGCCTCTAACGCCGAGCCCCGCATCGAATGGCAAGCTTTCAGAGAGGCTGTCCCTGAAGTCGCCACGGGAATGGCGGCGATCAGTCATGCCTATAAGAACTCCGGCATCGAGGCAGACCTCTTCGAGCTCATCAAGATTCGCGCCTCGCAGATCAATGGCTGCGCCTTCTGCGTTCAATACCATCTGAACGATGCGCGCAAACTCGACGTCGCTCCCGAGAAGCTCGACCTGCTGGCCGCGTGGCGTGACGCCGGCATTTTCTCTGCGCGTGAAATGGCCGCCCTTGCATGGACCGAGCACCTGACGCTGATGGCCGGTCACCACGTCGAAGACGAAGCCTACGAGCGCCTTCTCGCTCACTTTTCGCAGCGCGAAGTTGCGGTGCTGACCACGGCAATCGCTCAGATCAATTTCTGGAACCGGCTCGCAGCTCCTTTGCGCTTTACCCCGCCGATTCCCGTTGCAGCGAAGCAACGAAACTCAGAACCGGTACCTGCCTCCTGACAATCCGCCTGGCGCGATTCAAGGCAAGCAAGTCCGAAAGGATTCGATAGACACATGGCGGCACCCAGAATCATCGTGATTGGCGGAGGCCTCGCCGGGCTCGCGGCGGTCATCAAGATCGCCGAAGCAGGCGGCAACGTGGACCTCTTCTCCATCGTCCCCGTGAAGCGCTCCCACTCCGTCTGCGCCCAGGGCGGCATCAACGCAGCCAAGAATCTGAAGGGCGAAGGCGACACTACAGACAAGCACTTCGACGACACGATCTATGGTGGCGATTTTCTTGCCAACCAGACGCCGGTCAAGGCAATGTGCGAAGCCGCGCCCGGCATCATCGATCTGCTCGATCGGATGGGCGTCCCGTTCAATCGCACACCCGAAGGTCTGCTCGATTTTCGCCGCTTCGGCGGCACCCTCTACCATCGCACCGCTTTTGCCGGAGCGACGACCGGCCAGCAGCTTTTGTATGCGCTCGACGAGCAGGTGCGGCGCTACGAGTCCGAAGGCCGCGTACGCAAATTTGAAGGCTGGGAGTTTCTCTCGGCCATTCTCGACAGTAAGGGCGCAGCCCGCGGCATCACGGCGCTCAACCTGCGCACGATGGAGCTTGCCTCCTTCCCTGCCTCGGCGATCATTCTCGCCACCGGCGGCGTGGGCGCGATCTTCGGCAAGAGCACCAACTCCGTTGTCTGCACGGGCTCGGCGCAATCTGCCGTCTTCCAGCAGGGCGCCTACTACGCCAACGGCGAATTCATTCAGGTCCACCCTACGGCCATTCCCGGCGAAGACAAGCTTCGCCTCATGTCCGAGTCTGCGCGCGGCGAAGGCGGGCGAGTCTGGGTTCCGCGCACGCCCGGCGATAAACGGCCGTTCAAGCAGATTCCCGAGGCAGAGCGTTTCTACTTCCTCGAAGAGTGGTATCCGAAGTATGGCAATCTGGTGCCGCGCGATATCGCCACCCGCGCCATTCACAAGGTGGTCTACGAGAATGGCCTTGGCATCGATGGCCAGCCGATGGTGTACCTGGATCTCACGCACATCGATCGCGCTACGCTGAACCGCAAGCTCGAAGGCATTCTCGAAATCTACGAGAAGTTTGTCGGCGACGATCCGCGCGAAGTGCCTATGAAGATCTTCCCCGGCATGCACTACACGATGGGCGGCCTGTGGGTTGACTTCAACCAGATGACCAACATTCCCGGCATCTTCGCAGCGGGCGAGTGCGAGTACCAGTACCACGGCGCGAATCGCCTCGGTGCGAACTCGCTGGTGAGCTGCATCTTTGGCGGATTCCGCTCGGGACCGAATGCGCTGGCTTACGCGAAGAGCCTGCCGGATGCCGAAGGCGACGGCGGCACCGCGGCCGAGCTGGCGCGCCAGACGGAGATCAACAGGAAGCTGATGAACAACGAAGGAACTGAAAATCCCTTCAGGCTCTGGCGTGAGCTTGGCAACACCATGACCGAGCACGCCACCGTCATTCGCTACAACAAGGGCCTTAAGCAGGCGGACGCAAAGATCGTCGAGCTGCAGGAGCGCTTCAAGCGGGTGAACCTGAGCGATCGCAGCCAGTGGGCCAACACCAGTTTCGCCTTTGCCCGCCAGTTATCGAACATGCTTGAAATCTCGCGCGTGGTGGTGCAGGGAGCAATGCTGCGCGATGAGTCGCGCGGCGCGCACTACAAACCGGACTTTCCGGATCGCAACGACGAAAAATTTCTGAAGACGACCAAGGCGAGCTTCACGGGCGATCCGGCCGGACCGCGCATTGAATACGAAGACGTCGATATCCAGTACATCAAGCCGCGCCCGCGCCGTTACGACGTGGCGAAGTAGCAGAAGAAGGAAAAGATCATGGCAGAGAGAACCGTGCAAATCGAAATCAAGCGGCAGGCCAGCCCCGAGTCGCCGGCCGTGTGGGAAAAGTTCGAGCTTCCCTGGCGGCCCGGCATGAACGTGATCTCCGCCATGATGGAGATCGCCGCCAACCCGGTGACTGCCGACGGCCGCGCCACGACGCCGATCACCTACGACTCGAATTGTCTTGAAGAAATCTGCGGCTCCTGCGCGATGCGCATCAACGGCCGCGCCCGCATGGCATGTTCGGCGCTGGTCGACAATTTTGAGCAGCCGATCCGGCTCGAACCACTTTCGAAGTTCCCGCTGGTGCGCGATCTGCAGGTCGATCGCAGCGTGCTCTTCGAAAACCTGAAGCTCGTGAAGGCCTGGGTTCCTGTCGACGGCACCTATGATCTTGGCTCCGGCCCGCGGGTCTTTCCGCAGGATCAGGAGATCAGCTATCCGCTATCGAACTGCATCTCCTGCGCCTGCTGCATGGAAGTGTGCCCGCAATTCAATGAGGAAACCGGCTTCGTCGGCGCCGCCACGATCGCCCAGGTCAAACTCTTCAACAATCACCCCACGGGCAAGGTGCTCAAGGAAGAACGGCTCCGCGCGCTGGCCGGCGATGGGGGCGTGCAGGAGTGCGGCTTCGCGCAGAACTGCGTGGAGGTCTGCCCGAAAGGCATCCCGCTGACCAACGCCATCTCAGACGTGAGCCGCGACGTAACCGTGCAGAAGGTCAAAGACTGGCTGCGCGGCTGATTCGTGTGCCGAAAAGAAGATGCCCGGCCCCTTCGAGGGAGTCGGGCATTTTTATTGTGTATTTGATTCCCTGCCCGATACTCTTGCCTGCCCTGGATCTGCGTCAGAAGCTCGCCATCCAGTTCTGCAGCAGCGCCGGGAAGCACCCCAGCACCACCACGGCAGCTGCAATCAGCAGCAGCACCGCCATCGTCACCGGATGCGCCTTGATGGGTGTCTTCTTCGACCGGGGGCATCACGTAGGCGCGCTTGAGCACCTGCAGGTAGTAGTAGAGCGACACCGCGCTCATCGCTACCGCAAGTGCAACCAGGCCGATCACAAGTCCAGAGTGATTGCACGCGCAGCACCGCGGCAAAGAGATTGAACTTCGCCCAGAAGCCGACCAGCGGCGGAATTCCGGCGAGCGAGAGAAACAGCACCAGCAGTACGGCCGCGAGCAGCGGATTGCGCTTGTAGAGGCCGGAGAAGGCGTCCATCTTATCGCTGCCGGTTGCGCGCTCGACCACGCCCACCACGCCGAAGGCGCCTACGGTCGTCAATCCATAGGTGAGCGACATAGTAGAGAATCGCGTTCGCGCTCAGCGGCCCGTAGGAAAAGAACGCCAGCCCCAGCAGCATGTAGCCCGCATGCGCCATGGTGGAGTAAGCCAGCAACCGCCGCACGCTCGTCTGCGCGAGCGCCACCAGGTTGCCGATCATCATGGACGCTACGGCCATCAACGTCAGCGTCAGAGACCAGGGTCCGCGCAAGTCCAACCCACCGCGGCAATTCGCCAACCGGAACCTGAATGGAAAACGCGGTGTTCGGGCAGAACCACATGCACGAGCGCCGTGCTGATCGAAATGAGCAGCGCGAAACTTGCGACCTTCGATACCGAGGCAATGAAAGCCGCCGCCGGAGCGGGTGCGCCTTCATAGGCATCCGGAGCCCACAGGTGGAATGGCGCCGCGGCGATCTTGAAGCCGAGGCCCGCAGCAATCATCACCAGCGCAACGATATAACAAGGGACTTTGCATGGATTGCGCTCGCCGTGTAGGCCGCCGCCGCGATCTTCTGCAAGCTTGTCGATCCGGCAAACCCGTAGAGATAGCTGAAGCCAAAGAGCAGAAACGCCGCCGACATTCCTCCGAAGAGGTAATACTTCATCGCCGCTTCGGCGCTTTTGCCCGAGCTTTTCGCAAAGGCGGTGAGGATGTACAGGCCGAGGCTCAGCAGTTCGAGCCCGATGAAGATTACCAGCAGGTCCTGCGCGGCTGAAATCAGCATGCCGCCGGCAGCGGCCATGAGCACGACCGCGACATACTCAGCCGGGATGCCGTGTGAACTTCGTGTCGATGAGCAGGAGCAGCGTGAGCGCCGTGAGCACGAGGATGGCGATTTCGGCGATGGTCGCAGGTCCGTCCCGGCCAGCACCAGATCGCCTACGCCCGCATAGCTGAAGCCACCGCGCGGCTGCAGCGGAATGGCCAGCAGCGACAAACCGCAGCCCAACACGCCGAGCACCGCGGCAACCGTAACGCGCGTCCCACGCGCGGCGTGACGCAGCAGACCGAGATCGACGACCAGCACCAGCAGCACGGCGATTTCGAGGACCGTCTCAGGCAATGTGGCGAGGAAGAGGTCGAGGTAGTTCATTGGCCTCCTCCGGCGACAAACGGCAGCGCCTTGACTGCGGGCTCAATTACGTCCAGCAGGACCCGTGGATAGAGGCCGACAATCAGCGCTGGACCGCGACCAGCATCGAAACGCCCGCGACTTCAGGCCAGGTAATGGCAGCCAGTTCATGGCCGTGTTCATGAATGTGCGCAGCCCGGGGGCGCATCGCTGAAGAAAGCCTTCTGCATTGCCCGCCACGTGTAGGCCACACCTACCACGATGCCGATGCCGCTCGCCGCTGTCCACCACGGCTTGGCAATCCACGATCCGGCCAGCACCTGCAGCTCGGCAACAAAACCTGAGAAACCCGGCAGGCCCATCGACGCGATACCCGCGATGACGAACGCCCACGCGGCAAAGGGCAGTCGCTTCGAGAGATGCATCGTTTCGAGTTCCGCGAGCTGCCGCGTGTGGGTGCGCTCGTAGACAATGCGGCCCACGATGGCGAAGAGCAGGCCGGCGATCACGCCGTGCGAAAACATCTGCAGCACGGCGCCGGTGAGGCCGATCTGGTTGAGCGTCATGAGGCCGAGCAGCACGAAGCCCATGTGGCTCACGCTCGAGTAGCCGATGACAAACTTGAAGTCGCTCTGCACCAGAGCGACCAGCGCGCCGTAGACGATGCCGATCACGGCCAGCACCGCGAAGACGTCGCGCCAGGAGCCGATGCCGAGGAACGTCCATCCCCAGGGATCCAGACCGTGCGGAAAGAGCGACATGGCGACGCGCAGGCAGCCGTAGGCGCCCAGCTTCATGACGACGCCGGCGAGCAGCATGGAAGCGGCGGTGGGCGCGGCAACGTGGCCCGTCGGCGCCCAGGTGTGAAAGGGCCACATGCCGGCCAGAATCGCGAAGCCTACGAAGACGAGCGGAAAGCACCCACATCTGGAAGCTCACGGGAAAGCCCGCCGCGCGCCAGCTGCACCAAGCCCGGTGGAATGTCCGCCCGTGGCAGCGTAGGCAGCCAGCAAGCCGATGAGCACCATCGCCGAGCCAACGAAGGAATAGAGCGCCAGCTTCATGGCTCCGTATTCGCGCCGCGTCGAGCCCCAGATGGAGATGAGGAAGTACTTGGGAACGATGGCGATTTCGTAGAAGACGAAGAGCAGAAAGAGATCGTAGCTGAGAAACACGCCGTAGACGCCGCCGATCAGCGCCAGATAGAACGCGAAAAACTCATTGGTGCGCAGATCGATATTCCAGCTGAAGAGGACGCCTGCGACCGCAGCCAGGCCGGTGAGCAGCACCAGCACCAGGCTGATTCCATCGGCGGCCAGCGTGTAGCGAATGCCCATCGCGGGCACCCACGGCGACGTCCGTGATCACGATCCGACCCAGCCCCGCTCCCTGCGCGAAGCCGATAGCCGCCAGCACCAGGCCCGCCAGAGCAACCGCCAGCGCGACAGCGCGCGCGAGCGCAGGCTTGCCCTTCGGCAGCAGCGCCTCAAGCAACGCACCGGCAAATGAGAGATAAATCGTCCAGGCTAACATCGCTCTTAAAATCTCCAGTGCGTCAGCAGGTTCACCACCGTGGGGTTCACGCTGTCGACCACCAGCTGCGGCAGCAGACCCAGCAGAATCATCAGTCCGATCACCGGCGCCATGGCAAGCCGCTCGCCGCCGTGCATGTCGGGAAAGTCTGCCCACTGCTCCGGCACGGGGCCTGTAAAGACTTTCTGGATCACGGTTAGAATCACGGCCGCCGTCACCAGCAGCCCCAGTATTGAAACTGCTGCCGAAACCCAGGTGAGCGGAAAGACGCCGCGGAAGATCAGAAACTCGCCGACAAATCCATTCAAGCCCGGCAGGCCGAGCGACGAGAAGAGCGCGATGCCCATCAGTCCCGCAAAGACCGGCGCGGGCTTGCGCAAGCCGCCGAAATCGTCGATGCCGCGCTCGCCGCCGCTGCGCTCCTGGAGCATCGCGATAAACCAGAAGAGCGCTGCCGCCGTGACGCCATGGTTGAACATCTGCAGGATCACGCCGTTCAGCGCGGCAGCCTGGCTCGCCAGCAGGCCGGCTCCGGCAGCGGGAACAGCGATCGCAAAAATGCCCAGCAGGCAGTAGCCGAGGTGATTCACCGACGAATAGGCGAAGACGCGCTTCAGATCTTTCTGCGCCGCCGCGGCCCACGCGCCCATCACGACGGTGACCACGGCCAGCACCAGCAGCGGCGTGCGCATCTGCGCAATCTGCGTGGCCGAAGAGCGGCAGCGCGATGCGCAGCAAGCCGTAGACGCCCATCTTCGACATCGCGCCGGTCAAGCAGCATGGTTACCGGCGAAGGCGCCTCGGCGTACGCAGCGGGCAGCCAGGTGTGGAAGGGCGCCAGCGGCACCTTGACCGCGAAGCCCGCGAGCACGCCGATGGCCAGCCAGATCATCACCGGCCCGAGATGGGCGGTCACCTTGTCGTTGAGCTCACCGCTCGCGGCCATTGTCGCCAGCGCGGTGAAGTCCATGCTGCCGGTGGAAAGAAACACCGCCAGGAAGGAGAGCAGCAGCGCGACGCTGCCCGCCATTGTGTAGACAAAGAACTGCGTTGCCGCGGGCCCGCGTTTCGCGCCGCCCCAAAGCTTGATGAGGAAGAACGCAGGAATCAGGCTCAGCTCCCAGAAGAGAAACCAGTGGAAGAAATTGAGCGCCGTGAACGATGCCGAAGAGTCCCGCCTCGAGCATGAGCACGAGCGCGAAGTAAAGTCCCGGCTGCTGATGCACGCGATGCGCCGCATCGACCGACATCAGCGTCACAATCGCCGAGAGCACCAGCATGAGCGCGCCAAGCCCATCGACGCCCAGGTGATACTCAATGCCCAGCGAAGGCGCCCAGGCAGCCAGCTCAACCAGTCCTATGGATCCGTTGGCTGGAATCTTCGTCCACACCAGCAGCGCGAGCGCGAGGGCCGCGAGCGTGGTGAGAATGGCTACGGTGCGCGCATGCCGCCCCGCCATCAGGGCAATCGCCGCACCCACCAGGGGCAGCACCGTCAAAAGGGTCAGTATAGGAATTCCGTTCATCCCCGGCTGCTCCAGATCAGGATCGCGACCAGCAGCACCACCGCCAGCGCCAGCAGCCGGAGATATGTCTGCACCCTGCCGTTCTGCACGCGCGCCAGCAAACCGCCGCTGTTGGCGAGTTCCTCGCAGCCCTTATCGAAGCCGCCGTTCACAAAGTCCGTATCGATCAGTCTGTTCAAATGGGCCCATCCGCGGAAAAGCAGCGCGACGCCCGCAACGATGCCGCCCCATACCCGGCGGTCGAGCCAGTCGGCAACCTTCGCCCACCACTTGTAGAAGGCGATCACCGTTACGCCGTAAAGCTCATCCACGTAAAACTTGTCGCGCAGCAGAACCCACACCGGCGGCATCGCGCGCTCCAGCGCATCAGGCGCTTCGGCGTCGACCGTCTTGTTGCCGTAGATCGCCCAGCCCAGGCCGAGGCCAATCAACACCACGATCGTCGACGTCACCATCAACATCATGATGCCGGGCTCGGCCTCGATGCCGGCCGTCGTGCGGCTCTCGAGAAAGGCCCGGAACCACGGCCACGCGGGGGTGCCGATCGCGCCCAGCGTCACCGCGAAGAAGGCCAGGATCGCCAGCGGCATCGTCATCACCTGCGGACTTTCATGCGCGTGGCCGTGGCCGCGCCAGTTGCCGAAGAAGACGTAGCTCACCTGGCGGGTCATATAAAACGCTGTGAGCAGGGCGCCGAAGACGAGCAGGAAATAGGGCCAGCGGGAAATCTCCCAGCCATGCGCGGCGCCCAGAATGCCATCCTTCGACCAGAATCCGGCGAAGGGAATCGGAATCCAGCGAGCGCCAGCATGCCGGCCGAGTAAGCCAGGAAAGTTGTCCGCATCGGCCCCTTCAGAGCGCCCATGTGGCGGATGTCCTGCTCCTCGTGGCAGCCGTGAATCACCGAGCCCGCGCCCATGAAGAGAAGGGCCTTGAAGAAGGCATGCGTAATGAGGTGGAACATGCCCACCGCTACGCCGCCCATCCCGAGGCCGGCCATCATGTAGCCGAGCTGCGAAACGGTGGAGTAGGCGAGAATGCGCTTGATGTCGTTCTGCGCAACGGCGATTAAAGCGGCGAAGACTGCCGTAATGGCGCCCACCCACGTCACCACGGTCAGTGCGGCAGTGGAGCCCGGTCGAGAGCCCTGCCGACATGAGCGGATAGACGCGCGCGATCAGATACACGCCTGCGGCTACCATCGTCGCTGCGTGAATCAGGGCCGAGACCGGCGTCGGGCCTTCCATCGCATCCGGCAGCCAGACGTGTAGCGGCATCTGGCCGCTCTTGCCGGCGGCGCCCGCAAAAATCAGCAGCCCGATCGCGCCGGCGGCCGTGAGTCCCAGGCCCGACGGGTCTGCAACAGCAGTCCGAGCTTCAGAGGCTCCATCGAACCGATTCCGCTGTTGTAGAAGAGCAGCGTGCCCGTCTGCGCGAAGAGCCACACCATGCCGAGCAGGAAAAAGACATCGCCGACGCGCGTGGTGAGAAAGGCCTTTTTAGCGGCGGCCGCAGCCGAGGGCTTCTGATACCAGAAACCGATCAGCAGGTACGAGGTGAGGCCAACCAGTTCCCAGCACATGAAGAGGAGCAGCAGGCTGTTGGCGATGACGACGCCCAGCATTGCCCCGGCAAACAACGAGAGGAAGCAGAAGAAGCGTGTGAAGTTCTCGTCATGCTCCATGTAGCCGGTTGAGTAGATGAAGATCAGCAGGCCGACAAAGCAGACCATCACCAGCATGACGGCTGAAAGCGGATCGAGCACCCATCCCAGATCGACCGGCGCACCGCCCACCTGGATCCAGGTAAAGTTCACCGTCTCGCGCACGGCAAGCCCATGCATCCAACCGCTGACTACATGCGCGAAGGCCGCCAGCGCCAGCAGCAGCGAAATACCCAGCGAGCCGATCGCCAGCGCCGCCGCGGGCTTGCGCCGCGGCTGCTTGAGCAGCGCGATGACCCCGGCGGCCAGCATGGGCAGCGCGGGAATGAGCCACAGAATCTGCGTAATCGACGAGGCGGCGATCTGCGGAGTGAACGAAATCCCCTCTTGCATCACCGGCTCACCCTTTCATCCTGTTCATCTGGTCAAGATCCGTTGTCTGCGCGTGGCGATACACCGCAATTACCAGGCCGAGGCCCACCGCAGCCTCGGCGGCGGCCACTGCAATTGAAAAAATCGCGAAGATCAAGCCGGTCAATGCTTCGGGATGCGGGCCATAGCGCCAGAACGCGATGAGGTTCAGGTTCGCGGCGTTGAGCATGAGCTCAATGCCGATGAGCACCAGGATCGCGTTGCGCCGGGTCAGCGCGGCTGCCGAGGCCGATCGCGAAGAGCAGCGCAGCCACCATGAGATAACTTGCGAGCGGCGTCACCGGGCCTCCCCCTTCTCATGCATGGCCACAACGACCGCGCCAATGAGAGCCGCGGTCAGCAGCAGAGCGACAATCTCCAGCGGCAGAACATATCGGCTGATCAGCGCCTCGCCGATCTGATGGACGGTCACGGCCGGTGCCGGCGTTTCTGCCGGCAATGCAGGAGCGGCGCGCAGAATCGACCAGCCCAAAACCGCGAAGACTGCGGCCGCGATCGCTAGGCCGGCAAACCAGTTTTTGCTGAAGACGCCTCTCTCGGTGGTGGGCGTCTCGCTGCTGCGTGTGAGCAGAATGGCGAAGACAATCAGAATTGCGACGGCGCCGATATAGACGAGAATCTGCACGAATCCTGCGAACTGCGCATCGAGTCGAAGAAAGAGAAGCGCGAGGCCGGCGAATGCCGCAGTGACTGCCAGCGCGCAGTGCACCAGGTTCTTCAGCAAGGTCGCAGCCAGTCCGCCCGCGACCGTCAAGATTGCCGCAACCCAGAAGACAAGGCTCATCGGTGTCCGGTCCTTTCCGCGGCGCTGCGATTCTTACTCCGCATAGCGATAACTCCTTGGCCCGAAGTTCTGCCTGCGCATCGAAGCACGCCCCAGCACCACATACGCGAGCAGCAGAATCGCCGAGCACAGCACCCAGCGGCTCCAGCCCTCGACCCATGAACCGCCACATCGCGGCCACAAAGAGATCGAGCAGCGTCATCGGGATCACGAACTTCCAGGCGAAGTTCATCAACTGGTCCTGGCGCAGGCGTGGCAGCGTGCCACGAATCCAGATCAACAACAGGATGCCCGCCATGACCTTGGCGAAGAACCATATCCACGAGGGCACCCACTGGAGCGCCGCGAGCGGAGCGGTCCAGCCGCCGAGAAACAGCGTCGTAGCGAGGCCGGAGATCGAAAGCATCGCGAGGTATTCGCCCAGGAAGAACAAGGCAAACTTGAAGCCCGAATACTCAGTGAAGTAGCCCGCCACCAGTTCCGATTCGCCTTCGGGCAGATCGAAGGGTGAGCGGTTTGTCTCCGCCGTGCCGGCGATGGCAAACATCACGAATGCGGCCAGTCCCCAGGGCGTGAAGACGTTCCAGTGCGCGATGCCCCAGGTGTGCTGGTTCTGAGCCTCGACAATTTTCACCAGCGAGAGCGACCCCGACATCATCACGATGACGACGCTCGACAGGAGCAGCGGTACCTCGTAGCTGATCATCTGCGCGACGGCGCGCATCGCGCCCAGCAGCGAATATTTATTCCGGCTCGACCATCCGGCCATGAAGATGGAGAGCTCAGTCGAGGCGCCCACCGCGAAATAAAAGAGCAGGCTCGCGTCCATATCGACGAGCACCATGTTGCGGCCTACCGGCAGCACGGCGAATCCCATGAAGACCGCGACGACGAGCACGAGCGGCGCGAGAAAGTGCACGACCTTGTCGGCTCGGGCGGGCACGACGTCTTCCTTGGTCAGGGACTTGATCGCGTCGGCGATCGGCTGGAGAACTCCGAACGGCCCTACGCGATTGGGTCCGATCCGGTTCTGCATGCGCCCCAGCCCCTTGCGCTCGAGCACGGTGGTGAGCGCGAAGATGCTCGGAAACACGACCAGGATCGCGACCACGCCGAGCAGAATGGCGGCGACGGTGCGCCACTCTTCAGGCAGAAATCCTACCAGCCAATCCCGAAGCAGAATGAAGATCTGATCGGCTTTCTCGATCATCGCTTACTCTCCCCCGCCGTTGGATTTTGTGCCCGGCGCGGGTTCCGCGCGGCTTCGGCGCAGCAGGAGACGCCGCCGCAGGCGCTGGAGGCGCAGCAGCCTTTGCCGCCGCATCGGCAGCCGCCTTCGCAGCCGCCGCCTTCGCCTTGGCTTCCACCTTGGCCTTCTCTTCGGCGAGGCGCGCATCCACTTCGGCGGCCTCCGTTGGATGAATATGGTGGTAGTACTCGTTCGATTTCGACAGTTGCTCGCGATCGAGCAGCAGTCCGCCGAAGCGGTCGTCGGTGCTCAGCTCAAAATCCGTGTTCATCTTGATGGCCTCGAAGGGGCACACCTCAACGCAGATCTGGCAGCTCATGCACACCGAGATATCGATATCGAATTTTGCGGGGTAGATCTGCGGCTTGCCGACGTAGTCCGGCTTCTTGTCCTTGCTCTTCTCGATGTAGATGCACTTGGGCGGGCACTCTTTCTCGCAGATCTGGCAGGCGACGCAGCGCAGCCCTTTCTCCCAGTCGGTCCCGTCATACACCAGAAAAGGAAATACGCGCGCGTTCTCCGCCGTCGGTATCCGCTGCTCCGGATACTCGACGGTCGTCAAGCGCTCTTTCGAGACGAAGCTGCCGGCGAAATTCTTCGCCGTCTCGGCCAGCCCCTTCAGTATTCCCTCACCCAGCAATGCGTTCCTCCAAAAACCAGCTATCTGTCCACTTCGCCCAGCACAATATCGACGCTGCCGAAGATCAGCACCACGTCGGCCACGTTGTTCCCCAGGCACATATCTTCGAGAATCGTCAGGTTGATCAGACTCGGCGGCCTCACCCGGTAGCGATAAGGATTCGGTCCGCCATCGCTGATGAGGTAAAACCCGAGCTCGCCCTTTGGCGCCTCAATGCGCCCGTAGGCTTCGCCGGGCTTGGGCCGGAAGTTGCGGAGCTTCGCCTTCGGATCCATCACCGGGCCGCCCGGGACATCCTTGAGCGCCTGCTCGAGAATCGAGATCGACTCGCGAATCTCGAGCATGCGCACCATGTAGCGGTCGTAGATATCGCCGTGATCGCCGAGCGGCACGCGGAAATTGAACCTGTCGTAGATGCCGTAATGATCGACCTTGCGAAGGTCGTAGTTCACGCCCGAGGCGCGCAGCATCGGTCCCGTGACGCCGGCATTCACCGCAAGCTCTGCCGACAGAACGCCCATTCCCTGCGACCGCGCCATCAGAATTTCGTTCGACCGCAGGAACGTCTCAAACTCGTCCACGAAGGCAGGCAGGCCCGCCACGATCTTGCGCGCCTCTTCGAGCCACGCGGCCGAAACGTCAACACGGCAACCGCCGAAGCGCATGTAGTTGCACATCATGCGCGAGCCGGTCAGGATTCTCAAAGAGATCGAGAATTTTTTCGCGCTCGCGAAACGCATACATCAGCGGAGTGCCGCTCGCGCCCATCTCCTGCAGCAGAAAGCCGATCGTCGAGGCGTGATTCTGAATCCGCGTCAGCTCCGCCATGATCACGCGCAGATACTCGGCCCGCTCGGGAACCTCCTGGCCAGCCAGCTTCTCGACCGCCAGCGCATAGGCCCAGTTATTGGTCATCGAGCAGAAGTAGTCGAGTCGGTCTGTATAGGGCATCGACGCCGAGATAGCGTCGATCTTCTCGGCGATCTTCTCGTGATTGCGGTGCAGGTAGCCGAAGACCGGTTTCAGCCGGATCACACGCTCGCCGTCGAGCACCACGTCCATTCTGAAAACGCCGTGCGTCGAGGGATGGTGCGGGCCCATCGCGAGCTCAAGCAATTCGCCTTCGCCATCCGGCTCCACGAGCGGCGGCCGGTTCCAGCCCTCCTGCCGCGCAAGGCTCATCGCAATTTCGCTGGTGGAAGAAGTCATTGCCCTGCCCCTTCCCGGCCGGAGGCCTGCGCTGCCTGGTGCGCCTTCGCGCGCGCCAGCACCTCGTCGTGTGGGGTCGGTTCGTACTCGAAGTCATCCGGATCCACGTAGTCGCGGCGCATCGGGTGATCCTTGAACTCGTCCCACATCAGAATCCGCCGCAGGTCCGGGTGCCCGGTAAAGACGATTCCGTAGAGATCGAAAACTTCGCGCTCCTGAAACTCGGCCGAACGCCAGACCGGCGTCAACGAAGGCATCTCCACTTCGATTCGGTTCACCGTCCGCATACGGAGCACAACCGGCCCGTGCTTCTTCGCCATCGAATAAAGGTGGTAGACGCACTCGAGGTAGCCCGGCTCGACGTGCTTGCGCGTCTCTTCCACGGTTTCCTCAACCGTCTGCTCCACGCCGTCCACGGTCTTGGTTACCGGCTTCGTCACCTTCACCTTCTCGGTGATTTCCTTGTCGAGCCAGTCGACGCCGGTCACGTTGGACAGGTAATCGAGGGCCAGCTCTGCGTCATCGCGCAGAAAGGTCGCAACCGCAACCGCGTGTTCGCCGTCGATCCGCAGCGAGTGTTCCGCCGCCGGCCCGGGGTTGTGCACGACTTGAACAGCCGCCCCCGGCACCGCGGCTTCAATCGCCGCCTTGATCTCCTGAACGGTCTTCACTTGTTCACCACCAGCGGCACCGGCCACACGCTCGTGTTTACCGGCGGCTCAAGATCGTGCGCACCCTGCTCCGGCACGGGAAACTCGCCGGGCGCATCCGCATCCAGAAACCGTGGACGCTCTTCCCCGGTCAACTGCTGCCCCTCAATCTTCTTCTGCAGCGTAATGAGCGCATGCAGCAGCGCCTCGGGCCGCGGCGGGCAGCCGGGAATATGCACATCGACAGGAATGTACCGGTCGATTCCTTTCAAGACGTTGTAGCCCTGCTTGAACGGGCCGCCGGAAATCGCGCATGCGCCCATGGCGATGACGTACCGCGGCTCCGCCATCTGGTTGTAGAGACGCACGACCTGGGGCGCCATCTTCTTGGTCACGGTGCCGGAGATGATCATCATGTCGGCCTGCCGAGGAGAAGGGCGGAAGATTTCCGCGCCGAAGCGGGCCATGTCATAGCGGGCCATGGTGGTCGCGATCATCTCGATTGCGCAGCAGGCCAGCCCGAACTGCATGGGCCACACGGAACTGCGCCGTCCCCAGTTGTAGAGCTCCTGGAGAGACGTCACGAAGATGCCCTGTTTGCCCAGCTCGATCTTCAGTCCCTCATCAACCGCCATTGCTTCTCCAACTCAGATCGGTCCCTGATCCCTGATCTCTGATCACTGACCCTGCTTTTACGCCCAGGTGAGCACGCCCTTGGCCCACGCCCACGCCAGCCCTTCAGCCAGCAACAGCACAAAGATCAGCATCGCCCCGCATGCCGCCAGCGCCCAGCCCCGTAAACGCCACCGCGAACGGCAACAAAAACACCGCCTCCACGTCAAAGATGAGAAAGATGATGGCGTAGAGGTAATAGGCCGAGCGGAATTGCACCCACGCATCGCCTTTCGACTCAAGCCCGCACTCGTACGTGGCGTTCTTGATTGCGTTCGGCTTCGCCGGCGCAAACACGCGTCCCCACAGCCACGCGAGCCCCAGCGGAGCGAGTCCAAATCCCAGGGCAGCAAAGAAAAGCACAACCAGTGAAAAGTAAGGGCTTGACGCCATATTTGCTTCGCAAGATCTATCAGATCCAACCTAACAGTTTCGGCCCTGCTTTGGCTAAGCGGATGTGCCTTCCGGCACGCCAAACAGCCCCATTTTCTCGCCATTCATCCCACGTTGTGAACCGTTGGCTGAAAGAGGAGTTCGCCCCTTGACGCTGCTCACGCGCGCACTCTATCCACCTTCCGGTGGAAGACAATCCGGCCCTCCTGTCTGCTATCGTTTTCCTTCCGGCGCGTCTGTGGATGCTGGCCTGCGCGGGCGCGGGAATTTGGGCCCTCCCCCTGATTGGAACGGAGACCGTTCGATGCACAAAGTTGTGCCGCGCCGCCTGTTGCTCGCTCTCTTCGCCGCGGCTCTTGCTCTGACGGTCACCTTCACGGTGCGCGCCTCGAAAGAGCCTGCTGCGGGCGCTGCGCCTTCAGCCGCTGCCGCGGCGCCTGCTCCCGATCAGCCGCCTCTCGCTGACTACGCGACCCATGTTCCTCTGACCGGGACCGACCACGCAATTTCACGATTCGGTTGCTGCGCGCTACAACTACGCCTTCGGTAAAACGACGCCGTTCTTCCCCTCGAACGCGACATCGGCCAACGGGCAGTTCCTCAGCCCGAAGAGTTTCTACACGGCTGAATACTGCGGTCATTGCCACAAAGAGGCTTACAACCAGTGGCGCCAGAGCACACACTCGAACAGTTTTCGGCCGCCCTGGTATCTCAAGAACGTCAACATGCTCATCGACGAGAAGGGCGTGCAATACTCGCGCCACTGCGAGGGGTGCCACAACCCGGTTGCGCTTCTCTCCGGCGATCTTTCGCAGGGCATGCCCAAGAAGCGGCCCTTTGAAGACGAGGGCGTCACCTGCTCCACCTGCCACTCCATCATTGCGACCGACACCACTGGAACGGGCAGCTACATCATGGGCACGCCCGCTGTACTCGTCGATGACAACGGTGCACCTGTCACGGGCCCGGTCTCCGATGCTGAGATCCTCGCCCATCTCGATCGCCACTCCAAGGCCGTGATGCGGCCTCTCTACAAGACCGCGGAGTTCTGCGCCGCCTGCCACAAGGCAGCCATTCCCCGCGAGCTCGACGACTACAAGTGGCTTCGCGCCTTCTCTGTCTACGACGAGTGGCAGGGGGCGAGCTTCACCAAACAGTCGCCGCTTCCCTTCTACCGAAAAGACACGGTCTCCACCTGCCAGACCTGCCACATGCCGCGCGAAGCAATGCCCGCCGGCTCCTCCGACCCAGGCGCGAAGAACAACCAGTTCGCAAGTCATCGCTGGCTCGGGGGCAATTCGCTTATTCCCACGTACTACAAATTTGATGAGCAGGCGCGGAAGCTTGCCGCGTTTCTGAAAGACGGTCCGCAGGGCGGGGGTGTTCTCAACGTCGATATCTTTGGACTAGAAAAAGACGGGGGGCTGGAAAAGGATGGCGGACTGGAAAAAGATGGAGCCGAAAAGCTGATCGCTCCGCTCGGCCGCACCGACTTTTCCGTTGCGCCCGGCGAAACCCTCATCGCAGACGTCGTGATCCAGAACAAAGGCATCGGCCATTCGCTCATTCCCGAGCAGCGGGATTTTTACGAAGCATGGGTCGACTTCACCGTGAAGGACGACACGGGCAAAGTCATCGTCGAAAGCGGATTCATCCGGCCGGATGGTAACCTCGACCCTTCGGCGCACTCGTTCACGAACCGGCTTGTCAACGTGAAGGGCGAGCTGAACGATATCCATCAGATCTGGCACAACCGGGTGCTGGCCTATAACAACGCTCTGCAGTCAGGCCGCTCGCAACTGGTGCGCTATCGCTTCCGCTTGCCCAAGACCGTCACCGGATCGTTCACTCTTACCGCGACTGTGCGCTATCGCCGCTTCGATCAGCACTTCATCGATTTCGCCATGCAGGCGAAGCATTATCCCGAGCCTGTTCTCGACATGGGGACCGAGACGCGGAGGATCAACATCGGCGCCAATGGCCCTGTTCCGCCGTCGCCCGACGAGAACAAGGAGTGGATGCGCTGGAACAACTATGGCATCGCGCTGCTCGACGCGCAGCAGTACGAGGCTTCATTGCGGGCCTTCGAGCGCGTTGCCGCTTTGCGCCCTGACTACGCCGACGCCTACACCAACATGGCGATCGTCGAAATCTCATGGGAGCGCTACAGCGATGCGAAGCCGCACCTTGAAAAGGCGCTATCGCTTCTTCCCGGCGATCCGCGCGCCTTGTACTACCGGGGCCTGGTTGAGCGCTACTTCGGCCAGGGCAAAGCGGCCATCGCCGACTTTGAGGCAATGCTCGCCCAGTATCCGCGCGCAAAGGACGGCTTGCGCGAGCTCGGCTTCAGCTACTTCCAGCAGCATAACTACGCGGCGGCCCGCGACGCGTATGAACGCCTGCAGGCCATCGACCCTGACGACCTCGCCGCGCATTATTCGCTGGCAATCATTTACCGCCGGCTGGGTGAGAGAGAAAAGTCCGCGATCGAGTCGGCCAAGTTTGCCGATCAGAAAAATGATCCGCCGGCCAGCGTTTACGCGCTCGAATTTCTCGGCAAACATCCGGAAGTTGCGGCGGAAAGCGTGACGTGGCACACGCACGATCTGACGGGCGACCCAATCAAGCGGCCGGCAAAGATCGAATATCACTACATTCCCGGCGCGGGCATGTGAGTCCGCTGCGATCGGGAGGGAGCGGTGAACCGCAACCTTTTCTGGGAGGTGCAGGCGCTGAGAGTCTTGCGAGAGCCTAGCGAAGGGTGTTCAGCCAGTCGCCCAGCAGGCCGCCCAGCCGCACGCCGACGCAGGCGACGCCGACCTCGATGCCCAGGCCGGCCAGATGCACAAACAATGAGTACATATCTCCCCTTGGTGACTTGATTGCAATTTATGCAGCACGTGGCTTTACCTCAATGCTACACGCAGTGAGGACCGCTCTTGCACCTGCGAACCTCCTCCTTCCGGTACTAAAGGATTTCGACAAAAAGGCAGGCGGAATTGCGTGTCCGCAGCGGGCGGCTCGGGCGGCAAACGTCACACCGGCCGCGATTTCACGCCAGGCAAACCGCTCCTTTATGCGCAGAAACGGCCGCTCGAAATAGCGATAGGAAAGGACCGCCAGGCCAATCGTCATGGGGAAGGCAATCACATCCACCCCAGAATGGGTTGTTGCGCCCCATCAGGCGCGTGCTCACTTTGCCCAGGAGCAGCAGGCAAGGCAGCAGAACGCTTAATCCGGCGCGCAGGAGTTCGGGAAAAGTCTCCCCGAATCGAAGCGAGGCCTTCTATCGGGGTTCCTTACCCCTGAGGACGGTCGGAGGTGACTGTCAGCTACTCCGCCGTGCAAAAACTGGTTTCGAAAGCTTCAGGCACTCGCTATAGTTGCTGCAAGAGATTTCCCACTTTTCGCGAGGTTCGTATTGGGTTCACGCCCTCTTTCTATTGTCCTGGTTCTTGCTCTCGCGCCAGCGCTGCTCGGCGCCTCGACCAGGCTGCCCTCTAAAGCGGCCCCTGCCCTCGCCACCACAGCAGAAGCCATTCACCTTGGCGACAGCGTAGAACCGCTGAACGGCCCATGGAGATTCACAGTCGGCGACTCTCCGATCGACCCAGCCACCGGGCAGCCGCTCTGGGCGCAGCCCGGCTTCGACGACTCGCACTGGGAGACGGTTGACGTCAGTTCCCCTCCCGGCACTTTTGATCCCATCGCCGGCACCTCGGGCTACGTACCAGGATGGACGGCTCGCGGCCACAAGGACTACTGGGGCTACGCGTGGTATCGCATTCGCGTCCGCATTGAGAGCCATCCCGGCATCAAGCTTGCCCTTGCCGGCCCGTCGGATGTTGATGACGCCTACCAGGTATTCGACAACGGAAATCTCGTCGGCGCCTTTGGCGATTTTTCGGGCGAGCGCCCGAAGATCTACACCACTCGTCCAAAAATGTTTGCGCTGCCCGCCGGCAATGCGGGCGGTTCCCGCGTCATTGCGTTCCGCGTCTGGATGGATCCTTACACGCTCACGCAACTGGACGACGTGGGCGGCTTTCATAACCCGCCGCTCGTGGGCGTCGACGAAGCCATCGGCGCACAGCAGCAGGTGAAGTGGGACGAGCTCTATCTTGCCTATGCCGGAACCTTCATCGAGGGCCTTGTCTTCGGCCTCTTCGGAACCATCGCGCTCAGCCTGATCCTTTTTGATCGCTCCGACCACATCTACTTCTGGATCGGCGCTCTGCTGCTCGCACAGGCGGCCAACGCCTTCATCACCTCCGTCAGTACCTGGACGGAATTGATTCCCTACCTCTGGATTGGCCCGGTGCGCAAAATCGTGGTCATTCCGCTCATCTTCGCCGGGTGGGTCATGGTCTGGCGCGTCTGGTTCCAGCAGCGGCGGCCTCTCTGGATTCCGCGGCTTCTCATTGGCCTTGTTGTGCTCCTGATGCTTTCAAATTCCGTGGGCGACAACTTCATCTTTATCTCGCCATCGGTGGACCATGCGTTCCTGATCGTCTCGCTGCTGACGCGCCTCGGCATCGCCGGACTCCTGCTGCTCACGGTGTATACGGGCATTCGCGAGCAGGGCCTTGAGGGATGGCTCGCCATTCCGGCGGTGTTGCTTGCCGTCTTCTCGGAATTCTCCGACGAACTTCAATTCGCGCACGTCATCAACATCTGGTTCCCCTTCGGCGTGCAATTCACAACGCGGCAATTGGCGAATCTTCTTCTCGTCCTCACTCTCGCCCTTTTGCTGCTGCGCCGCATGGTGCGCAGCCTGCGCCGCCAGCGCGAAATGGCCCTCGACGTCAAGCAGGCTCAGGAAGTCCAGCAGGTCATCCTGCCTGAAAACCACACCGCCGTTCCGGGATTCAATATTGAGAGCGAATACCGTCCTGCCCTTGAAGTGGGTGGCGACTTCTTCCAGATCATTCCTCATCCGACCGACGGCAGCCTCCTCATTGTCGCCGGCGACGTAGCCGGCAAGGGCCTCAAAGCCGGCATGCTGGTGGCGCTTCTTGTCGGCGCGATCCGCACCGTGGCGCAATTCGATCCTGACCCCAGGATCCTCCTCGATGCCCTGAATCGCCGCCTGCTCGGCCGCGGCGAAGCCTATGCCACCTGTCTGGCCATGCGCATCGCCTCCGACGGGGACGTTATCCTCGCCAATGCCGGGCACATCTCGCCCTACGTCAACGGCAAGCCGATCACCATGGAAGGCTCGCTTGCCGCTTGGCCTGACCGAATCGCCAGACTTCTCCATCCTGCGCTTTCAGCTTAAGCCGGCCGATCGCCTGATGCTGCTCTCCGACGGCATCGCTGAAGCCACTGACGCCAGCGGAAATCTCTTCGGCTTCGAGCGCATCCAGGCGCTGCTGGCGCAGACCACGAGCGCCACCGAGATCGCCGATGCGGCGCAGGCCTTCGGACAGGAAGACGACATCAGCGTCATCTCCGTAACCCGCGCCGCGGTGCTCGAGCCCTCGCACGCCTGAGCACCGCAGTTCTCAGTGTGCACCGGCTACCCGCCGGCGGAACGAAGCCAACCCAAGCTGCCCAATGTGCCCTACCAGTTGCAGCGCAACAATGACGCATGCCACCGTCATCGCCATGTATAGCCCCTGGTTCATCGAGTGCAGCGTGGCCCCATACTGCGCCTGGTCAATCGCTGGATGCTTCAGCGTTATCAGTACATGTCCCGGCGCGGTCACGACCGGAAGGATCGAGATCAGGCTCACTGTCTTGAAGACGATATGCTGCCAGGGATTCGGCGTCTGCCAGTTGCCCCGCAGCAGGTCAATCGCGTGCCAGGCAAGCTGCAGCGCGCAGAGCGCCACAAGCCACCAGTAGAAGTACCACCACACCGGCGCGAGCTGAAAAGGAGTCGCATGCATAAATGTCACTCCCGGTCCCAGCATCAGAATGGGATGCTTCGGTATCAGCAGCAACCATAGGAGGAAGAGACAGCCGACGACGACCTCGGCAACCGCCTGCGCGTAGCTTCGCCGCTTTTCTCCCGAGGTCGTTCGGTGCTCGAGCGGCGGCAAACCCGCCGGCGACCACCGGGACGTGAGGTTTTCAATTTCCTTCGGCATATGCGCCGGGTAATACTTTGCCACCAGCTCAAGCGCGGCAAAGACCAATGTCACCCACGCCGCCGACTGCACCAGCACACCCGGAATCCGGAACACCGCCTGCACCGCTGCCGATGTGGCCGCAGTTTGATCCACTGCAAGCTGCACCCCGCTGACGATCAGGTAGACCGCAACCGCCCAGAAGATCACCAGCTTGAGCACATACCAGTACACGGGAAAAAGCGCGGGGCCGATCAGGTACTGCTGCGGCTGATAGCGCGCCGCCATCTGGATCGGTGACCCAAGCTGCCTGAGCCACTCTTCGGCTTCGGTCTGGGTCAGCGGACGTCCCCGCTCCTCTTCCTTCTCTTCGAGTTGCGCCTCGAGGTTGGCCCTCAGTTCGGCGATGATGTCGTCCTGCCGCTTCCATGGCAGGTACTTCTTCACAGCTTGCAGATACCGCTCCAGGAGATCCATGTCTCGCTCCTTCATTGATCAAATCTTGTCGACCGACGAGAATGTTGTTGATGGAGGCGTTGATCGCGTTCCATTCATCGAGCAGCTTGAGGAAGGTCGCTTCGCCTTCGCCGCTGAGCCGGTAAAACCGCTTGTTCCGCTTGTCCTCTTCGCGCCACTCGCTTGCCAGCAGTCCCTGCGACTCCAGGCGGCGCAAGAGCGGATAGAGGGTGCTTTCGTCGATCTCAAGGCCACGCTCGGCCAGAGCCTTTCGCAGCGTGTAGCCGTAATGCTCCTGCCGTAGCTGGGCGAGCACAGCCAGCGTCAGGCAGCCCCGCCTCAACTCCAACCGAAGATTTTCGAAGAGATTCTCAGAGACCGTCATGCTGTACCCCGTACACTGTATGAAACATACTGTACGTACATACAGTGTATGACGTCAAGTAAAAAGTGGAGCGGCTTGTGGAAACTCATTTATTTGCTTATTTTCTTTACGTTACGATGGACATCTTCAACTGTTTTTAGAGGATCTCAGTGGACTCAGAGGGCGTTCTGCCCGGCGCGACGATGCCGTATTTCCTGTCCAGAAATACCTGCAGAGCCTCGGGAAGAGCCCCTGCCAGCTCCTGCCAGGTGAGCACCTTCAGCCGCATTTTCATCTCCGCGGATCGTACCGCCGTCATCACGCGGAACCACGCTTCACGGAGGTCCGGCCGCCGCTCATCGTGGAAGACGCAAAAGCTCGCACCCTGCGCGTGGGCAGCGAGCACATTCCGGATCAACTGGTAGCTCTCGTAGCCATCGACCCATTCCCGCGGGATCAACTGCAGCACGCGCGGCTCATCCGGTTCACCAAAGATCTCCTGCTGCGAATAGTCCTCCGGAAACTCCGTCTCCAGTTTTCGACGTCCAACGGGAACCTGCACGGCCGGCAGTCGCTCACGATCGAAGACCTCATCGAAGTCTCGATATGCCTGCACGACCCGCTGCTCGCATATCTGGAAGTCTGCCTCGGTCAACTTCGCCTCGGCGAGCAGGCTGCCCCACTGCATATCGACCTCGGTGCGGTCGAACCGCCCGCTTGCCAGGGGCACGCGAGCCTTGACGCCAAATGCCGGGAGGCCCGCATCCTCCCCCACGCCGAGCAACTTTCTCACCGCTGCCGACTCCAAGACCTCCGGCGTGCAGAAGACATTCATCAGCAGAGCGTCCGAGCTCATTGAGGAGTCCAGTTCTCTCCACCGGCGCTCTGCCTTCGGCAGCGAGCGCCCCTGGGCATGCACCTTGTCGAAGCGGCGCATCCATTCGGGCCGCGCTTCGATCGCCGCATAGGCCTCGTCAAAGAAGTTACCGTGCCTGCCCTCTTCCGGCGCATAGACGATGACGGGAAAGCCGCCGTAGCTCTCCACGTGCGCGCGGCCCGCGGCATAGAGCCGGTTTCGCACGATCAGTTCCTGCCGCAACCGGCCGGCAGATGCACTCAACTCAATCGCCATACGCCGTCAGTTCAGCCTCCGCCTCAGTCAAACAGTTGAGTCTCTAATCGTTCTCGACATGCGAAAATAGCAAGAGTGACTTCCCGTTTTCTTGCTTTCACGCTTCTGTCGTTGGTGCTCGCGCCTCAACTCTTTGCCGCCAATTCCCGGGCCGACGAAAAGGCCGGAGCCGTTCTCTTTCGCGATAAAGGATGCGAGCATTGCCACGGCGTCGCCGGCGCCGGCACAAAGAAGGCTCCTGCGCTTGCCGATATCCGCAAGGACAAGAACTGGCCGCCTGCGAGGATCACCCAGCAGATTCTCAACGGCGGGCGCAAAATGCCACCCTTCGCCGACTCTCTCACTGATCCCGAGATTGCACAGATCGTCGCCTACCTGCGCGCGAAGCACAAGCCCGTTCCTCCGCCGCCCACCGGCAACTAGGCCTCTAATTTCCTGAGTACAATGTGGCCTTGATCGAAGAGGCCGCCATGAACTTATCCCGCCTTGTCCTCGTCATCGTCGGCACCGGCATTGCCACGTCGCTTACAGATTGGTTCTTCGCCGGCGACTGGCTGCATCGGCGCTTCTCCTATCCTGAAGTCTGGCGCACCGGAGCCGAATCGCGGGCCATCGCATTGACCAGCCCGTTGCCATTCCTTACCTGCGGCGTCTTCGCCTGCTTATTAGCATGGCTGGGATTTCTATCTTTGTCCGGCACCACTCAAAATGGCAGTCGCCATCTGGCTCATTGGCCCGCTGCCGCTCATCCTAACCAATGCGGCCTTCATCAAGCTGCATTGCGTCTTCACGATCGCTTACGCAACCGGCTGGCTTGTGAAGCTCCTGATCGTTGCGCTTGCAGTTGCCTTCTTCCTTCGCTGAACTTTCTCGGCAACTAGGCCAGCACCGGCACGTTCGCCACGCCGGCGGTGCCGAAAATGCGCCTGTAGCGCTCGATCTCCTGGGGCGGTCCCATCGCTTTTGAATAATTGTCGGAGAGCTTGACCGCCGGCCGCCCCTCGACCGCGCTCAGCTTGCAGACCAGGCTCACGGGGTCGAAGCTTTCGTCGCCCCTGGGATTGCAATTCCTGAAATCGTTGGTGAGAAAGGTGCCCCAGCCGGCGCTGAATCGAATGCGCCGTTCCGGCACCCAGCGCGACGCGTCTTCAAAATCGCTTGCCCTTCGAAAATCGGCGGGCACCGCTCCATTCCGCAGCCTGCCGCCAAAATAAGCATGCAGCGCGAGGATCACGTCGACATCGAGAGAGTCGGAGGCGATGAGGCGCTTCTTGCGTGGATCGACGCCCTGCTTCTCCAGCCACTCAATAAAGTCATCGCCTGCGACAAATGGATCTTTGCTGTCGATGCGCTGGCCGGTCCATTGCGACACCCACGCCGGAGCATTGCGAAAGAACTGGGTGGTGCCGTATGTGTCCGGCAGCAGGATGAGCAACTCGCCCTGATAGGTCTGCTGCCACAGCTCGAGCAAGCGATATTGCGCTTGCTTCAGCTCTTCGTCGGTCTCGGCGAGCGCCGCCATTGCCATGGGCAGCTCGTGCGCATTTGTGCCGATGGCTTCGAGGTCATGCTTATAGGCCAGATAGGTGTTCGAGCTACCGGCAAAGTTGCCGCGTAGCGTATCGGCCATCGCGGTAACAACGTACTCCTGCCACAGAAAGCTGTGCCTGCGCCGCGTTCCAAAGTCGCTCACGTTAAGGCCTGGCACGCCGCGCATGCGATCCATCTTCTCCCACAGGCGGGTCTTTGCCCGCGCGTAGAGGATGTCGAGCTCTAGCTCGGAGAGACTCTTCAGGCTCGCGCGCGTCTTGAGCTCGTCAACGGCAGAGAGCGCGTAGATCTCCCACATGGTCGTGTGCGTCCAAAGGCCGTCAAAGCGCAGGGATATCTGCCCGTCCTCGACATAGAGCTCAAACTCGGAGAGGTGAAAGTCCTTCTCCAGCCACTCGAGAAACGCCGGCTCAAACATGCCGCGCCGCCCGTAGAACGTGTTACCGGCCAGCCAGATCAGCTCCGACTTGTGAAACCGGAGCTTACGCGTCGATTCCAGTTGCTCGCGCAGCTCATCGAGATTCACGATCTCGCCCAGCGGCACGGCGCTCGTGCGGTTGGTCAGCGTAAATGTCGCGCGTGTCTTTGGGAAATGCTTCCAGATGAACTGGAGCATCAGCAGCTTGTAGAAATCGGTATCCAGCAGCGACCGGGTAATGGGATCGAGCTCCCAGTTATGGTCATGCGCGCGCCTTGCCAGGTTGATGATCACGGTGACTTAACTCTAAAACATCTGCCGCTGTCATTTCGCACTAACACTGAGGTGCTCCATCCCCCCGACCTATGGGAGGCCGAATGGAACATCGCACGTCAACCTGCCGCAAAAGCTGCGTGGAGGTCAGGCCGGCTGCAATTCGCGCTTGCTCTTCTCGCCTGTCTTCTCCTTGACCGGCCCATGTGTTTCAGCCGTAGGCGGCGGAGGCGCGTCTCCTATGCGCTTGGAATAGGTGCAGACGACGGCGGTCGGCTCCTGCTCGGCCGCAGACCGCTTGCTGCGCTTTTTCGTCGCGCCTTCCTCATCTGCACCCTTCTTCTTGTTCGGGCATTCGAGGTAGATTCCCGAGCGAAGAGTCTTCTCAACGAGGTAAGGGCTGCCGCACTCCGGGCATTTCGTCGGGACGGGCTTGTAGTTGGAGGTGAAGTCGCACTTGGGATAGTTGGTGCAGCCCCAGAAGATGTTTCCGCGGCGCGCCTTGCGCTCGGCAAGATCGCCTTCGCCGCATTTGGGGCACTTCATGCCTTCAATCAGGTTCTGCTTCACGTACTTGCACTTCGGGTAGCCGGAGCAGGAGACGAACTCGCCATAGGCTCCCTGGCGCAGCACGAGCGGCTTGCCGCAGAGAGGGCAGTCTTCGCCGGTGGGCTGCGGCGGCTTCTGCTGCTGCTTCTGGCTCAGCTTGCGAATCGTCTTGCAGGGCGGATCTTCGCTGTAGCCGGGGCAGGCCATGAACATGCCGAAGGGCCCGCGGCGCAGCACCATGACGCGGCCGCAGTTTTCGCAATACTCATCGGCATCGCCGGCTTCCTGCGCCTCCGCGGTGTTCATATCCGGTTTGGCCGCGACATTCTCCTTGGTGAAGGTGCAACTGTTCGGGTCCTTCTTGTTGTAGGCCGAGCAGGCAAAGAAGCTGCCGAACTTTCCCCACTTGAGAAGCAGCGGCGATCCGCAGACCTCGCACTTTTCGTCGGTCAACTGCTCCATGCGCTTGATGTCGCGCATCTTTTTGCCGGCATCTTTCAGCTCGTCTTCAAAGTGGTCGTAGAAGGCGTTCAGCAGATCGGTCCACTTCTCCTTGCCTTCTTCAATGTCGTCAAGCTCTTCTTCGAGACGCGCGGTGTACTTGGTGTCGAAGATGTATGGGAAGCTCTCGACGAGCAGGTCGCACACGACCATGCCGATCTCGGTGGGATAGAAGCGCCCGCGCGAGCCGCCATGCTTCACCACGTACTCGCGATCCTGAATGGTGTTGATGATCGACGCGTAAGTGGAGGGGCGTCCGATGCCGCGCTCTTCGAGCTCCTTGACAAGCGATGCCTCGTTGTAACGCGGAGGCGGATCGGTGAAGTGCTGGTCGGGGAAAAGCTTCTCGAGCTCGAGGGCCTTCACGCCATCGAGGCTGGGCAGCTTGTTCGCCATCGAATCGTCGTCATCATCGCTCTTCTTTTCTTCAAGCGCCTCGTAGACCTTGAGGAAGCCGTCGAAGCGAAGCACCGACCCGGTAAGACGGAAGTCGTAGGTCTTGCCGTCGCGGGCCGCCGCCTCGATTTTTGCGATTGTCTGGTCGTAAACGGCCGGGACCATCTGGGAGGCGATGAAGCGGCGCCAGATGAGGGTATAGAGCTTCAACTGCTCGTCGCTGAGATAGCGCGCGACCGATTCCGGCGTGCGCGACGCGTCGGTCGGCCGAATAGCCTCGTGCGCGTCCTGCGCGTCCTTCTTGCCCTTGTAGACGTTGGGCGACGAGGGAAGATACTTCGCGCCGAGTTCCTTGCCGATCCAGGCGCGGGCACCTTCGACCGCGTCGGGCGAAACGCGAGGCGAGTCAGTACGCATGTAGGTGATGAGTCCAGTTGTGCCTTCCGTGCCGAGATCGACACCTTCATAAAGCCGCTGGGCGACGCCCATGGTGCGGCGCACGTTAAAGCCGAGCTTGTTCGAGGCCTCACGCTGCAGCTGGCTGGTGATGAACGGAGGCAGCGGGCGGCGCTGCTGCTCGCGATACTGCACCGAGGCCAGCGACCATTTTGCGTCTCCGAGCGCGGCCACGATGGCGTCCATCGACTGCTTGTCAGCCACTGCATTCGAGATGAACTGTGGCTTGCCTTCCTTATCCTGGCCATTGGCAACGCGCGAAGGCTCACCGTTGATGCCGGCGAACTTTGCCTTGAAGCTTGCATCAGCTCGGCGTTCAGGATGCAACTGGGCTTCGAGTGTCCAATATTCAACGGGTTTAAAGGCGCTGATTTCGCGTTCGCGCTCGACGATGAGACGAACCGCTACTGTCTGCACACGGCCGGCGGAGAGGCCGCGCCGCACTTTATCCCACAGCAGGGGAGAAATCTGATAGCCGACGAGGCGGTCGAGAACGCGGCGCGTCTGCTGCGCGTCCACGAGGTTCGCGTCGATATCGCGGGCGTGGGCGAAGGCGTCCTGAACTGCCTTCTTGGTGATCTCGTTAAAGGTGACGCGGCGAATCTTCTTCCGCTCCTTGGCGCTGGTGCCCAGTTGCAGCGCAAGATGGTAGGCGATGGCTTCGCCTTCGCGGTCAGGGTCAGGCGCCAGGAAGATCTCATCTGCTTTTTCAGCCGCCTTCTTCAACTGCTCGACAACCTTCTCCTTGCCGGGCGAAACAATCAGCTCCGGAACGAAGGTGCGCTTCTTCAATTCAACACCGATGTCGTTCTTGGGCAGATCCATGATGTGGCCAATCGACGCACGGACCTCGAAGCCCTTGCCCAGATATTTCTCGATCGTCTTGGCCTTTGCCGGAGACTCGACGATCACAAGTGATTTGCTCGTTGCCATTCTTCTTCCCGAATCCTTTGATACTGCTGACACTGCTCGGATGTTGGACTCACAACCGCGTCATTCTGTCGCTGTGCACCACATCATTATCTTCATTGCCGCGGGCCAGTTCACCCGATCCAATAAAACGGCCTTCAAAAGTTGGACGCTAACACGGAATACGGCCCGGTTTCCACTCGCGGCGAACTTTTTTTGAGGCGAGAGGCAGTACTGAACAGGCTCCTGAGAGCGATTTGACCGTTTAAGCTCAGCGTCTTGACGCCCTTCCAGAATGAACTTCGAGCGATACGCAATCAAAGTGTGCGGACGTAGTTCTTGCCCGGCAGTTGCCGGACGCGCCCCGTCAACTCGAGTTCAAAGAGCGCCGTAAAAACCTCCGATGAGGTCAACTGCGTCTCAAGCCGCTCAAGCACTTCGTCAATCTGCAGCGATTCATCCGCTCGCAGAACTCCAAGTACGATTGCTTCTTCCGGCCGCAGTGCAGGCTCTGCGAGAAGAGATGCCGGTTGCCCGGCTATGGATTCATCGCCGGACTCGGCCTCAAGTTCGAGGCGGACCCTGGTGGGCAGATCTTCCCAGATGTCTTCCCATGTCGCGACGAGCTTTGCGCCCTGTTTAATCAATGTGTTAGGGGTCCACGAGTTTTTGCTGGTGACGTTGCCCGGCACAGCATACAAGTCGCGGTTCTGCTCGGCGGCGCATCGGGCCGTAACGCGGGTTCCGGAGTTCTCAGAGGCCTCGACGACCAGCACGCCGACACTCAGCCCGCTGAGGATACGGTTCCGGCGGGGAAAGTTCTGCGGCGCCGGAAAGGTGCCCATGGGCACTTCGCTGACAATGCAGCCGCCGGTTGCAATGATCTCTTCAGCCAGCTTGCGGTTCTCCTTGGGATAGACCACATCGAGCCCTGTGCCCCACACGGCCACTGTGGGCATGCGCGCTGCGAGAGCGCCCTTGTGGGCGCATGTGTCCACGCCGCGCGCCATTCCGCTGACGACGAGGAGCCGGCGGACGGCAAGATCGCGCGCCAGCATCTCAGCCATGCCTGATCCGTAGGGGGAGGGATGACGCGTGCCGACGATCGCGATGGAAGGCCGCTTCAAAAGGTCCACCGCGCCGCGGACCCAGAGCACCGGCGGAGGATCGAAGATCTGCTTCAACTGGTCGGGGTACTGCGCGCAACTGTGCGTAACGAGCGTCGCGCCACCTTCGGCGATCATCGCCCACTCCTGCTCGGCGACTTCGCGGCCTTTGCCATCGAAGAGGTATTGCACGGCTGTAACGGGAAGGCGCAGTGACTCGAGCTCGGTCAACGAGAGCCGGAAGAGCTGCGCCGGCGATTCAAGCTGCTGCATCGCATCGAGAGCACGCCTGGAGCCGACTCCGGGAGCCAGCGAAAGAGCAAGCCATGCGAGGCGATCCTCGTCGAGAGCGCCGGACTGCGATTTGAAAACTTCGCGAGACAAAATAGCGAGCAGCGGGACGGACTCGTCCCTTGTCCTTCTTAAGTTGATTACCTGTCGGCTGTATTTGTGCCCACAGTAAACGCGATGCCGCTCCCAAGTCAATCAACGGAGCCGCCGGTGTACCGATGCGCACCTGCAACATTTGGGGGATATTGGTACTCTAAGAATGCGTGAGTTCGACTCTCAACGAGCCTCTTCGTATCGCGGCAATTCAGTTCCTGAATCCCGCGCCTCTCATGTGGGACTTCGAGCATCCGCCACTGAACGGCCAGCTATCCACCCGCTACTCGATCCGCCGTATGCTGCCCTCGGAGTGCGCCGATCAACTTGCCAGCGGCGGCGCCGATATCGGGCTGGTGCCGATTGCCAGCCTCGCCACCACACCCGGCCTGCGCACCCTGCCAGGATGCACCATTGCCTCGAAAGGCAGGGTTCGTTCGCTTTTGTTGATTCGCCGGGCGAGTCAGCCGTTGAGCGACTTGCGCACCGTAGCCGCCGACACGGCAAGCCGCACTACGATCGCGTACACGCGCACTCTTTTTCAAAAATGGGGCAATCTCTCTGTGAGGTTCCTGCCCATGGCGGCCGACCTCGATGCGATGCTCGCAAAAGCTGACGCCGCCATCCTGATTGGAGACCCGGCGCTGCTGGCGCTCGAGGATCGCTCAAACCGCCTCGCAAAAACAGGCGAAGAACTCGTCTATCACGACCTGGCGGAGGAATGGCACGCGCTGACGGGGCTCCCTTTTGTGTCGGCTGTGTGGGCACTCGCGCCCGGCGTGGCCGCGGCAGAAGGCATCGCCGAAGACTTTATTCGATCGCGCGATAATGGGCTGAAAAACGTCGAGGCTCTGGCCGCAGAATGGGCGGGCAAACTTCCTCTTTCGAAGGAGAGCATCTGCTCTTATCTCACAACCAATATCCATTACATTCTCGATGAGGAATGCATCGAAGGCATGCGCTGCTTCTTTCGCGAGGCCGCGAGCGCCCGCGTGCTGCCGGAATACGATTTTGCGATGACGGCGCTTTCGATTTAGATTTCCCAGCGGAGAAGCGCAGCGCCTACGGTGAAGCCGGCGCCTACGGCTGCCAGCAGCACGAGATCGCCCTTCTTGAGCTTGCCCTCTTCAATCGCGGTTTCCATCGCCAGAGGAATCGTTCCGGCCGAGGTATTGCCGTATTTGTCGATGTTGATGATGACGCGATCATCGGGCATCCCAAGGCGATCGGCGGTGGCCGTGATGATTCTCTTGTTGGCCTGGTGAGGAATGAAGCAGCCGAGGTCGGCGCCGCTGACGCCATTGCGCTCAAGCACGCGCGCTGTAGCCTCAGCCATTTTGCGGACCGCAAATTTATAGACGGCCTGGCCATCCTGGTGGATGTAGTGCATCTTCTGGTCGATGGTGTCGTGGGTCGGCGGATTGAGGCTTCCGCCGCCCTTGAGGTTCAACGAAACGCCGCCGGAGCCGTCAATCTCGTGCGCGAAATCAATGAAGCCGATTTCGCCCTCTGCCGCCGGCTCGATTAGCACGGCGCCGCCGCCATCCCCGAAAAGGATGCAGGTGGCGCGGTCGGTGTAGTCGGTCATGCGCGTGTTCGCGTCTGCGCCGCAAACCAGCACCTTGTCGTGCGCGCCGCTCTCCACAAGCTTGACGCCTGCCTGCAGCGCGAAAACAAACCCGGAGCAGCCTGCGGAGACGTCGAATCCCCACGCGCCTTTGGCGCCGATCTTGTCCTGAACGAGGCACGCCGTCGAAGGGAACATCATGTCAGGGGTAACGGTGCCGACGATGATTGCCTGCACCTCGGTGGGCTGGATTCCGCGGGCCGCAAGGCATTTCTTGGCGGCTTCGGCGCACATATCGCTGGTGCCGAGCCCCTTGGCCAGCACATGACGCTCGCGAATTCCGGTGCGTTCCAGAATCCACTGGTCAGTGGTTTCCACCATCTTTTCCAGATCCTGGTTGGTCAGAACTTGAGGGGGAACAAAGGTTCCGAGCGCCGTAATTTTGGCGCGCCGGCCCACCACAGGACGCACGGTGAGACTCAATTGACTTCTCCTTGCGACGCAAGAACTGGAACTCGATTCCAGGTTGCGCTCAACATCGGTACGGCTCTCTGGTGCGGCTGCACGCGGTGATCCCTGCATCCACGAATAAAAGAGTAGAAAGGCTCTCAAAAAAGTACCGGGTGACCTACTGCGCCCGTACTAGCCCGTTACCGTTGCTTCCTTCCGGACCTGGCGGGGTTGGCGGGATTACGTCGCGTAGGACCCGGCACTGATCGATTTTACCACTGGTGGCGAGGCACGTTTTCAGCGCAGTCGGGCACCGCCAACCCGTTTGCTTCCTGTCCGGCAAATGGTTCACCGGTACAATAAGGAAGTGAAGAATGATTCCCTACCCACGGCACCCACCGTGGGCTTTATTTCGCTTGGCTGCCCTAAAAACCTCGTCGATTCCGAGGTGATGATGGGGCTGCTCGACCGTGCCGGCGCGCGTTTGACGGTGCGCCCGGAAGACGCGGAAATTCTCGTGGTAAATACCTGCAGTTTTATCGACTCTGCCAAGCAGGAGTCGGTGGACACGATTCTCGAGATGGCCCGTCTCAAGACTGAAGGCAAGGCAACGAAGCTGATTGTCGCCGGATGCCTGGTGGAACGCTACCGCGATGAGATTCGCAGGAATATTCCGGAAGTCGATGCCGTGGTGGGAACGGGCGAGCTGGAGTCGATTCTCGAAGCCGCCGGCGTGACCCAGCCGCTCGCAGGCGCGCCGTCTCCCTTCAACATATTGCGGAGTGATTCGGCCGACACCCGTGCGGGGCAGGAATCGCTCGCGGGTACGCACCATGCGAAGCCCAAAAACTTCAGGCCCGAAGGCGATCTGCGCGAGAGCCAGGGACGGTTCAGCCGCGAAGAGTGGCAGGGGGCGGCTCACCTGCTGCCGACGTATCTCTACGACGAATCGACGCCGCGCCTGCTTTCGACGCCGCGCTCCTCGGCCTACATCAAGATCGCGGAAGGCTGCGACCATCCATGCAGCTTCTGTGTGATTCCCAACCTGCGCGGAAAGTTCCGCTCGCGCCGCTTTGAGTCAGTTGTCGCCGAGGCGCAGCGCCTGGTGGCCAGCGGCGTCAGGGAGATTACACTCATCGGGCAGGATACGACCTGTTACGGCGAAGATCTGGGATTGAAAGATGGGCTGGCGACGCTGCTCGATACGCTCGCCGGCATTGAGGGGTTGCGCTGGCTGCGCTTCCTCTATGCCTATCCGAACCGCATCACAGGACGCCTGCTTGAAACCATCGCGAAGCACGACAATATCTGCAAGTACCTTGATGTGCCTTTGCAGCATGCCTCGCCGGACGTGCTCAAGCGCATGAAGCGCGGCGCTGGAGCCGAAATTTTCTTGAAGACACTCGAAAAGGTGCGATCCGCTGTGCCGGGGATCGCCCTGCGCACATCGTTCATCGTAGGGTTTCCGGGAGAGTCCTCTGCAGATTTCGAGGTTCTGGAGCAGTTTGTCAGTGAAGCCGGCTTTGATTGGCTGGGTGTGTTTACCTACTCTGACGAAGAGGGCTCAGGCGCCTTCTCTCTGGAGAGCAAGATAGCGAAGCGCACCATTGAAGCGCGCAAGCGGCGCCTGATGAAGCTGCAGCAGACGATCAGCAAGCGGGCCAAGCAGCAGTGGGTTGGGCGGGAGCTTGTGCTGCTCGCCGAAGGCGAGAGCGAGGAAACACCTCTGCTCTGGGAGGGGCGCACCGAGTTTCACGCCCCGGAAATCGACGGCAAGGTGTATATCAACGACTTCGGCGCAATGGAATCTCTGGAAGCGGGCAGGTTCTACAAAGCCGAAGTGACCGAGGCCCACGAATACGACGTGGTGGCGCGGATCGTCTCGGGCCCGCTATAGACTGTATTTTCAGAAGGCGCAGATGGCTGCGACAAAGAAAAAATCCACAAAGGTTTTGCGGTGCCCCACGTGCGGCGGCCTGGTGCGGCGGAAGGATGAGGATTTCCCTTTCTGCAGCGACCGGTGCCGCAAGATCGATCTCGGCAAGTGGGCCACGGGCGTCTACAAGATCAGTTCTCCGGTGCTCGATCCCGAAGTGCTGGAGGATCTGGGCGGATTGGCGGGCGGCCACGGCAAGGGCGACACCGATGAGTAGTCAGACGACGACCCCGCCGATGCGCGGCAAGCGGACGCTGTGGGCCTGGACGGTCGCTACCTTTTTTGGCGCGGGGCTGGGCAAACCCGGCCCGGGCACCTGGGGCTCCGCAGCGGCGGTTTTGCTGTGGGCTGCCTACGCCGGGTTGGTTCATCCCTCTCAAAATGGCCTGGTGGCCGCGCTGCTGGCGGGCGTGGTGCTGTCGATTGCGCTGGGTGTTCCGGCCGCGACCATTGCTGCGCGTGAGAGCGGGCGTCACGATCCGGGATTCGTCGTGGTTGATGAGGTCGCCGGCCAGTGGATTACGCTGCTCTGGAGTCCCTTCAACTGGAAGGCGGGAGTGCTCGCGTTTCTTCTCTTTCGGCTCTTTGATATCACCAAGCCGTTTCCCGTTCGCCGCCTGGAGCGATTGCCCGAGGGGTGGGGCATCGTTTTCGATGACGTCGCCGCCGGCCTGTATGCTTTGGGAGTAAGTTTGTTGCTGCAACATCTGTTTCCAGTGCTGCATCACTAAGTTGAGCCAATGCCTCGATCCCGTTCCCAACTCGCGCAGGAAGAAACATTTCCCGATCCCCGCATTGACGATATTCAGCCCGCAGCAGCGCTCCCTCTGGGAGAGGTGGAGCTGACGGGCGCGAATCTCGGGCCTCACTCCTCGGGGCCGCCCGTTGTGTTGGTTGGAACGCACCCGGCATCGGTGCTGATGAGCCGCTCAGGGAGTCTTGCGTTTCGGGTGCCGGAACAGGCCGCCACCGGCCTGATCGAGGTGCGCTCGCCACAGGGTGTGAGCAATGCTGCGCCACTGCGCGTGGCCCGCGAACTCGCTAGCGGGCTGCATCCGGTGACCAGCCCGGCCGTAAGCCGCTCGGGCATGGTCTATGCGACGATTTCGGGACCGCGCGGCAAGCAGACGCCGGTTTCGGTGGTTCGCGTGAGCCCCGATGGGCGCGCAACGCCGTTTGTGACCGGAATTCTGAATGCCACGGGCCTGGCCTTCAGCCCGGACGGCGACCTTTTTGTCACGTCAAGAGCCGAGGGAAATGTCTACCGGATCGACGGCGCAGGCGAATCGACGCTCTACGCCGAAGGGATGGGCGTGGCGACCGGCGCTGTTTTCGACGGCGAAGGTAATCTTTTTGTGGGCGACCGCAGCGGCACCATCTTCAAGATCGATGGGCAGCGAAAGATCTTTGTCTACGCGACGCTCGAACCCAGCATCTCCGCCTATCACCTTGCCATCGACCTCGAAGGCACTCTGTACGTGACCGGGCCCATGCTCTCTTCAAACGACGCGATATGGGCGATCGACACCCATGGGCAGGCGCGCCCGTGGTACCGTGGCCTGGGCCGTCCCCAGGGCCTGGCGCTCTCAAAGGAAGGCGATGTCTATGTGACCGCCTGCCTGCACGGCAAGCGGGGGCTTGTCCGCGTTACCGCGGAGGGCGAAGCCAGCCTGGTCCTTAGCGGCAACAATCTCGTGGGTGTTGCTTTTTCGCCGCTCGGCAGCGCGATTCTGGCCACCAGCGAGGCGGTTTATGATGTGGACTTAGGCGTCGAAGGAATCAATCTGGTTTAGCTGTTTGCTGAGAACGGTCAGGCGCGTACGCTGTCGCGCAGGGCCCGCACGCCTTGAAGATGAACCGCGCAAGCCGGCGTCACGAGCCAGGAACTGATCGCTGCACCTATGAGATCTGAAATTATCGCTATCGGCTCCGAGATGCTCACGCCGCACCGGCAAGACACCAATTCTCTCTATCTCACGAAGAAGCTGAACGAGATTGGCGTGACAGTCGCCTTCAAGACGATCGTCGGGGACAGGCGCAAAGACCTGGTCAATGCGATCCGCACGGCGCTTGGACGCGCCGACATTCTGATCCTGGTGGGCGGGCTTGGCCCCACAGAAGATGACTTGACGCGTGAAGCCGCTGCCGAGGCGTTGTCTCTGCATCTGCGCCGCGAAGCAGCCCAGGTTGCCGCGCTGCACGCGCGCGCAGCCACTTGGCGCATTTCGATGCCTGAGAACAATCTGAAGCAGGCTGACGTGATCCAGGGCGCAACCGTTCTGCCCAACGCGAATGGCAGCGCGCCCGGCCAATGGCTTGATACGACCTTCGAGGGCTATCGCAAGCTGATCATGCTCGTTCCCGGCCCTCCGCACGAGTGCCACGCACTTTTCGACACGGAGTGCCTGCCTCGCCTGACCGAGGCTCTGCCGCAGAGGCACATTGCAGTACGCACGCTGAAAGCGGCGATGATTCCCGAGTCGCAGGCCGACAAGCTGCTTGCTCCGATTTACACCGAGTACAAGGACGTTGAGACGACGATCCTGGCGCACGCGGGCGACATTCAGCTCACGCTGGTCTGCTCAAAGGCGAGCCAGACGGCAGCCGATCAGCGCGTCGACGAACTGGCGAGCCGCATGGAAGAGGCGCTCGACGACTGGCTGTATTCGTCAGAAGGGGAATCTCTGGAGCAAATCGTGCTCTATTATCTCGGCCTGCGGCAGGCGACGCTCGCGGTGGCCGAGAGCTGCACCGGCGGCCTGGTGGCGCAGCGCATTACCGGCGTGCCGGGCAGTTCGCGCAGCTTTCTGGGCGGCGCCGTTGTGTACTCCGACCCGCTGAAGACTTCCTTCGCGAATGTTCCGCCGGAATTGATCGCCCAGCATGGAGCAGTCTCCTCTGAAGTTGCATGCGCCATGGCGGAAGGAATCCGCAAGCGGACGGGCGCAACGTTGGGCCTCGGCGTAACCGGAATCGCAGGCCCCACGGGAGGTACAGAAACGAAGCCCGTCGGCCTTGTCTACTTTGCCGTGTCAGACGCGCAGAAGACAGACTCGTACAACCGGACCTTCCGCGGCGACCGCCACCGCGTGCGCCAGTGGGCCGCGCAACAGGCGCTGGATCTGGTGCGCAAAAGACTCATGTGAGTCACCACCCGCGCGCCTCGATAGACGCGGATTGACGCGCCCTCGCCGTCTCTGCAAAACTCCGGCCATGCGCTACAGCGGCAGGGTGGAATATGCGGATGCCCGCAGGATGCGGACCCGCAACAAGGGATATTACCGCGTGCTTCACTGGCCCATCTGGATATGGGTTTTCTTTCTGACGCCCGGGCCGCTCACTTTCAGCCTCTTCGCACATGGATTCAGCTGGGCAAACTCCCTGTGGCTTGCCGTGGTGCTGGTGGGCACGGGGATCGGCGGCCTCTATGGGCAAATGCCCGGCTGCGAGCCTGCGCCCTACATTCTGCGCTTCGACGAGGACAAGCCGAACCCTTTGTATCGCAAGGTCTGCTACACCTTCGCCTGGAATGCCGTACTGAATTTCGCGTTGCTCAACCTCGCCGGTCTGGTCATCGCGACTGTGACCGGCGTGTGGACGATGAAGCAGCTCTACCAATATGCCTACTTCCCGCTGTGCGCAACGATTCTGCTGCTGGGCATTTTGGGCAAGCTGCCGCGGGTGGGTCGATCGACGAAGGGCGAAGGCATTGAGCGCCGATACTTTTACGGCTCAGTGTGGTCAGTAACGATCGCGCAGACCTTGCTCCTGGTGCTGTGGAAGACGCTCCCGCTGACGCGCACAGGCAGCTTCATCAAGCTGGTGATCTATGCAGCCACGCTAGCGATGATGGGTGTCGCAGCATACAAGGGACTTCTGCCGCGCACTCGTCCTATCCTGCCGGGCGAAGTGATGGTCGATTGAGGCGGTTTCGCAGTTCATCGCTCGCAGTTGAAAGCCGGCGGCGAAGAGAGCAACCCTTACCTGCTAAACTCGATTTCGATATGCCCCTCGGAAGCCTTCTGGTCGCAGTCGCAGCCTACCTGTTCGGCTCCATCCCAACCGGGTATCTGCTGGTTCGGATCTTCCGCAAACAGGACATTCGAACCATGGGCAGCGGCAATATCGGAGCGACGAATGTCATGCGTTCCGGTGCGCGCGGATTGGGCGCCGCAACCTTTCTTCTCGACATGCTTAAGGGCTGCGCAGCGGTGTGGCTGGGTGCGGCGGTGGCGCCTCACCTGATGCCGCACGCGCCGGTGCGAACTGTCGAGGCATTGGCGGCCCTGTTTGCGGTGCTCGGGCATATGTTTCCGGTGTGGCTCGGGTTTCGGGGCGGCAAGGGCGTGGCGACAGGCTTCGGCGTCTTCCTGGTGGCGGCTCCTCTCGCGGCTCTGTCGGCAATTACAGTCTTTGCCCTGGTCTTTGCGGCAAGCCGGTTCGTTTCTCTGGCGTCGATTATCGGCGCGCTCAGTTTCCCGATCTTTGCGTGGTTCCTGGTGCATGGCGAGAAGCCTGCGTTCTTCATTGCCGCCCAGGGAATCGTCGCCTTCCTGATCATTGCCAAGCACCATCAAAACATCCGGCGTCTGCTGAGCGGCACTGAACACCGATTCGGCCGAGCGTCACGCGAGGGGAAGCCCGCATGAGCCGCATCGCTGTTCTTGGTTCCGGGGCGTGGGGTACGGCGATTGCACTTTCTCTCGATCGGCGCGGCGGCCACCAGGTCACATTGTGGTCGCACCGCGAGGATGAAGCGCAGCGCATTCTCGATGCCAGGGAGAACACGCAATTTCTGCCGGGCTTTCCATTGCCTTCTGCATTGACGGTGACGTCGGATGCGGCAGGCATCCGCGACGCGGAAGTGCTGGTTTCGGTGATTCCCTCTGAGTTTCTGCGAGCGACGTGGTCGCGGCTGACGCCGCATCTGCACTCCGGGCAGATTATTGTGAGCGCCACAAAAGGCGTGGAGGATCACACCTTCTTCCGCATGACGCAGGTGATTGCCGCGGTGCTTGAGCCGGCTGGTCTCAGCATGCCCGTTGGGGCCTTCTCGGGGCCTACGTTTGCACTGGAAGTCGCGCAGGGACAGCCCACCGCCGTCACCGTCGCGTATACCGATCCGGCAGTCGCGACACGGGTTCAACAGGAGTTTTCGTCTGAGACGCTCCGCCTCTATACATCAACCGATGTGATTGGCGTTGAGCTTGGAGGCGCGCTCAAGAATGTCATTGCAATTTCCGCCGGCATCGTGGCCGGGATGGGACTCGGCTACAACTCCGCCGCAGGGTTGATGACCCGCGGAATTGCCGAGATCACTCGACTCGCCGTTGCCTGCGGAGGCAGGCGCGAAACGCTGGCGGGCTTATCGGGCGTGGGCGACCTGGTGCTCACCTGCACCGGTTCCCTCTCACGGAATCGCACGGTCGGCCAGGCGCTCGGCGAGGGCCGCAAGCTGCCCGAGATTCTGGAGAGTCTTGGCGGCAAGGTCGCCGAGGGCGTTCGTACAACGCGGGCAGCTTTGGGACTTGCGCGGCAGCGGGGTATCGAGATGCCGATTACCGAGCAGATGGAGCTGATTCTCGACGAGGGCAAAGATCCTCGTGAAGCGATCAGGGATCTGATGCTGCGGCCGGGCAAGGACGAAGAGTAGATCCCTACCGATCAAGCACCCAGTCCACCTGCAATCGCACCGATAATCAGCAGCGGCTCATAGCCGAGCGCTACCGCTTCAGGCAGCGGCGCATCCGGCGGCTGCAGGCTCAGATCCTCTTCGCAGGCAAAGAATCGCAGGAACGGACGACGCTGCAGCGTGCCGTAGTCGCGGATGGTGCCGCGAAGCATCGGGTAATCGCCTTCGAGGGCGTCGAGAACACTCCGCAGTGAAACAGGAAGCGGCACGGAGAGCTTCACTTCCCCATCGATCTTCGCGAGATTTCGCAGGTGATAGGGAAGGAGAACCCGCACTTCCGGATTCGGCATTCGATCACCTCAAACCAGTGTCTGCACTTCGACAGACAGCACGGCCGGCAGATCGTGCACAATGGCCGACCACGAATCGCCGCTGTCGCTCGAGACATACACCTGGCCGCCGGTTGTGCCAAAGTAGACGCCGCAATCGTCGAGCGTATCGACGGCCATCGCGTCGCGCAGCACATTGACGTAACAATTCTGCTGCGGCAGACCCTTGGTGAGCGGTTCCCACTCGTTGCCGCCGGTGCGGCTGCGATAGACCTTCAACTCGCCATCGAGGGGGAAATGCTCGGAGTCGCTCTTGATCGGAACGACGTAGACAGTATCGGGTTCGTGCGAGTGCACATCGATGACAAAGCCGAAGTCTGTCGGCAGATTGCCGCTGATCTTTGTCCAGTGATCGCCGGCATCATCGGATCGCATCACATCCCAATGCTTCTGCATGAAGAGCACGCCGGGGCGTTTCGGATTCATCGCGACGTGGTGAACACAGTGCCCAACGTCGGCCGTGGGGTTGGGAATGTACTTCGAGTAGAGGCCCTTGTTGATCGGCTTCCAGGTCTCCCCGCCATCATCGGTGCGAAAGGCGCCTGCAGCCGAGATTGCGATGTAGATCCGCTTTGGATTGGCAGGATCGAGAATCACGGTGTGGAGGCACATTCCGCCCGCTCCCGGCTGCCATCCCGGACCCGAAGCGTGGCCGCGCAGCGCCGGCATCTCTTCCCAGTTTTCGCCGCCGTCGGTGGAGCGAAAGAGGGCGGCATCTTCCACGCCAGCATAGACGGTTTTTGCGTCGGTGAGCGAAGGCTCTATATGCCACACCCGCTTGAACTCCCACGGGTGCTGCGTGCCGTCGTACCACATGTGAGTCGTGAGAGGCCTGCCGGTCTCAGGTGAGGCGTCGTAAAGGAAACGGTTGGGGGCAGCCTGGGGCGGTCCGGCGGCCGGCACTTCTGCAGCCATCACTCCGGGCTGATGCCATGTCTTGCCGCCATCTGTGGAACGCTGCAAGAGTTGCCCGAACCAGCCGCTGGTTTGCGAGGCATAAATATAGTCGGGATCTACGGGCGAGCCCTTCATGTGGTAGATCTCCCAACCGGCAAAATGTGGGCCGCTCACCTCCCACTTCCTGCGCTGCGCATCCGAGGTAAGAACGAAAGCCCCTTTGCGTGTTCCCACCAAAACCCGTACGCTGCTCATACCGTCAGCAATCCTCCGCCCGCGCTCGCTCTCAAATGCGATTCCAGCGCCATCGCCCTGCCATTCTTTCTTAGCGAGGGCGAAAGTTCAAGTGGGATCCGCGGAGTTGCGCCGGGAATGTTGTGAGACGGCCCTCTGGAATCGAACCGGGCCGGATTCTGATTCTGCAGCCGGAGGCGCAAAAACCGGCCACGATGGGCTGCATTAAACTCAAGTCTGGACCTTCGCGATGATCATCACCCTATTTGGCGATCAGAACCCTCCCGAGTCAGACGAGACTTTCCTGGGCCGGATGCGCGATGCCGTGACGCGCACGCGCGAGTCCTTCTCGTCACGCATCGGCGACCTGGTGGCAATGACGCGGGAAGTGGACGAAGCAGCGCTCGAAGATCTGGAGAGCGCGCTGCTGGTCAGCGACCTCGGCGTGCAGACAACAACAGAGGTCATTGACGCGCTGCGCGAACGTGCCCGCCGCCAGGCCATTGAAAGCGGCGAGGAATTGCGCGATCTGCTCAAAGAACAGTTGGGCGATATTCTGAAAGCCCCGGCGCGGCCTGTGCCCGACCCATCCCTGCCGCCGAAGGTCACATTTCTGGTGGGAGTGAACGGCACGGGAAAGACGACGACGAGCGGCAAACTGGCATCCTGGTACCGCGAGCGGGACCGGAGCGTGCTGCTCTGCGCTGCTGACACCTTTCGCGCTGCGGCCATTGAGCAGCTTGAGGTGTGGGCATCGCGCTCGGGCGTTGAGATGATCAAGACGCGCCAGGGCGGCGATCCTGCAGCGGTTCTCTATGATGCTGCGAGCGCGGCGAAAGCGAGAGGCATCCAGGACCTGATCGTGGACACCGCGGGACGGCTGCACACCAAAGCCGGATTGATGGACGAGCTCGAAAAGATGCGCCGCACCGCGTCGAAGATTGTGCCGGATGCTCCGCACGAGGTTCTGCTTGTAATGGATGCGACAACGGGACAGAACGGATTGCAGCAGGCGCGGCTGTTTACGCAGTCGGCAGGCGTGACGGGCATTGTGCTCACCAAGCTGGACGGCACGGCCAAGGGCGGCATCGCGGTCGCAATTGCCCGCGAGCTGAACCTGCCGGTGCGCTTTATCGGGATTGGCGAGAAGATGACCGACCTGCTGGAGTTCCAACCCGAAGCCTTTGTAGCTGCGCTGGTCGGGTGAACGAAGATACGAATGAAACCGCCCGACGATATGAACGCCCACGAACGAGACGAATTCTGGATGCGCCGCGCGCTTGAGCTGGCGCGACGCGGGATCGCCGTCAGCTCGCCCAACCCCGCGGTGGGTTGCGTCATTCTGGATCGCGCGGGCCAGGTTGCCGGCGAAGGATGGCACGAGTATGACCTGGTTGACCACGCTGAAGTTGTAGCGCTGAAAGAAGCCACGCAGCATGCGGGCGAGCGCCTCCGCGGTGGCACGGCTTATGTGACGCTCGAGCCGTGCAATCACACGGGCAGAACCGGACCGTGCACGCAGGCGCTGATTGAAGCAGGAGTGGCACGCGTTGTGGCCGCGACAATCGATCCCAACCCCGGCGTTGCGGGTCACGGCCTCGACGCTCTCAAGGCGGCCGGACTGCAAACTGAATCGGGAGTGTGCGAGGAGGACGAGGCCCGCCGCTTGAACGAAGGCTTTGCGCGCTGGAGCCGGCACAAGCGACCCCTGGTCCTGATGAAGGTGGCAATGACGCTCGATGGGCGCATCGCTCCTCCGGCTGGGCAGCAGAAGCCGCATGAGCCTTATTGGATTACGAGCGACGTGGCGAGAGCGGCAGTGCAGCCGCTGCGCTGGCAGGCCGATGCGGCCTTGACCGGCGTGGATACTGTGCTGGCTGACGATCCGTTACTTACCGACCGCAGCGGGCTGCGGCGGCGACGGCCTCTTTTGCGGGTCGTGCTTGATTCCGCTCTGCGCATGCCTCTCGACTCAAAAATGGTGATGGGCGCGCAGAACGATCTCGTCATCTTCACAGTGTCGAAGGACGAAGCCAAAATCCGCGAGCTTGAGACGCGCGGCGTGCGCGTGGAGGTTCTGCCGGCCGAGGCCGGGCGGGTGCCGCTGGGATGCGTACTCGATACGCTGGGCAGCGAAGGAATTTTGACGCTGCTTACTGAAACGGGCACGCGGCTGAATACCGCGCTTCTCGCGGGCGGGTTTGTCGATCGGGTGCACCTGTTTGTGTCGCCGCAGATCATGGGATCGGACGCGGTGCCGGCCTTTCGCAGCATGAGCCATTTCGTCCACCTGCCCAACGTGGAAGTCGAGCGCTATGGCAACGACCTGGGCTTGTGTTCATTACTGCGCGATCCGTGGAGCGGGGCGGAGAGTGCTCAGCATCAGGCATGAAGCGCATTGCTGCCTTAAACTGGTTGCATGTTCACGGGAATCATTGAGCAGACAGGAACGCTGGTCAGCCTGCAGGACACCGGCGGCGTACGAAGGCTGACGGTCGATGCGCCGGGTGTGGCCGCGCGTCTGCGCGAGGGTGATTCGCTGAGCGTTTCGGGAGTGTGCCTCACTGCGCTCGATCTCGATCCCAGGTACTTTCACGCCGACCTCGCACAGGAGACCCTTGACCGCACTTCGCTGGGAGAGCTGAAACCAGGCGCAAAGGTAAACCTGGAACTGCCCACGGCCGCGGGTAGTCCGCTGGGGGGGCACATTGTGCAGGGCCACGTGGACGGGACCGGCGTACTGACTGCGCTCGAACCAGTGATCCCGCGAAACGACGCAGCCTTTAATGAGCAGACGACGGATTGGACGCTGAAAGTGCGCATGCCGGAGAGCGTGCGTCAGTGGATGGTGCCCAAAGGCTCCGTCACGATTGAAGGCATCAGTCTGACCATTGCAGACTTCGACGGCGAAACGGTCAGGGTCGCAATTCTTCCTCTCACGTATTGGCGCACGAATCTACACACCCTGAGCGCCGGCGCGCCGGTGAATGTAGAGGCCGATGTGCTGGTGAAGCTGGCCTATGAACAGATGCAAAGCCAGAAAAAACCGGAACTGGAACTGACCGAGGCCTGGCTGGTCGCAAACGGATACTGAGCGGGGCGCGTCCGGCGGCGCCGAGAATCGATACAGGCTAGGGCTTCGGCGCAACCTTCGGCGGCTCGGCCAGGTATTCGTCGCCGGTGCGCGCCAAAAGCAGCTTGCGGCGATCGTCGAGAAGCTTCAACTGGCTGGTGGTTTCGACGAACTCCTGCTTTTGATCTGCGGTCAGCGGCTGGGGCAGCTTATTCAGCTCGTCGAGGCGTGCCTGGAGCCGCGGCATTTCGCGGTCGATCAGCACAGGACGGACAACCGGCGTCTTCGTTTTGCCGCTCGCGACCTCATTCCGATTGTTCTCGCCCCACACGGGCAACATGCCAACGTGGCCAAGCTCGACGCGGACGCCGGCGGGTCCATAGTCTTCTCGCACGGCGGAGAAGAGACCGATCATGGAGTCGCGCGGATCGCCCTCCTTGTCCGGCATCAGGCCGTCAACATAAGTGCGCGACTGATTCGAGAGAAAGTTGCCGAGCGAATAAAAGATGACCGTGTTGCGGCCGTCGGCGGTGCGATAGGTTTCAATCCGCTGCAGCACGTGCGGATGATGGCCGACGATGACAGAAGCCCCAGCTTCGAGCATTTTATGGGCTACCTCCACGTCCTCGGGCCGCGGGTCGGTCGCGTATTCGATACCCCAGTGGATGGAAACGACGAGCAGATCGCATTGCGCGCGAGCCGCCTTGACGGCCGCAAGAACCTGGGCTTCGTCGGCGCCGGGCGCCCCATTGGCTTCGCCGGGGTAGGGAAAGAAATTGACGTGAGGCAGATCTGGATTGTCGGGGTTCCGGTTGCCGTTGAGCCAGCGCGTCATGCCCAGCCAGCCCACCTTGATGCCGTTCGCCTCGGTGAAAACCGGCTGGAAGGTGGTCTGCGCCGTGTCGCCGGTGCCGGCGAAGATGAGGCCGATCTCGCGCAGGTGCTCGCGGGTCTCTGCGAAGCCGGCCCACCCCTGATCCATGACGTGATTATTGGCGAAAGAGACGATCTTGATCCCGCTGGCCTTGAGCGCCTGAGGCAGCGCCACCGGCGCGTCAAACATAAAGGGCTTCGAACCGTGCGAATGCGCCGGGGCTACCGGCGTCTCGAGGTTCACGAAGCCAAAATCGGCGGCTTGAAAGACGTCACTCACGTTGCCGAGGAGCGCCTGCCAGCCCTGGACACCATCGCCGCCCGCGGCGGCTGCGGCGCGAACGGCGTCATGCGGAATAACATCCCCGGCGACGGCGAAGGTGACCCTGGCCAGTTCATGCGGATAAGGAGCAACCGGGCGGGCAGTTTGCGCCAGGTGCAGGCCCCAACGCGGCCCGAAGTGCATGCCACCAAAAAGGAGCGCGAGAAGAAGCCCGACCGAGATCGACGCAAAGCGCAGACCAGATTGCCGTGCAGCCCTCTTCCCTGCCGCGAGCCACGAAGCCGCCAACCCCGGACCGGTCACCGGTTTGACTGCGCGCTCAATTGCCAACTCGGCTGATTGATCCACCTGGGTGCCCACTCTTATCTGCTTTGAGGAACGAAACCAGCATACATGCCGCAAAATGAAAGCGCTCGACTGCAACGGTATCTTCACCGGGTCGTGGCACAAATGGCGCCGGGCGAACGCTTCGCGGCAACTTTGCGTCTATCAGAAACGGATAGACTGTTACCCTTGTAGGACAAGGATTTATGGGCGGCCGGGAGTACATCGAGCCTCGCCGCCAGATCCGATTTATGGCAGAGTTCGTCATCAAACTGGCCGATGAACGTGGCCGCATCCAGGAGCAGGTGCAGACCGCCGCAACTGCCGAGGAGCTGCGCGCGCGCTTTGCTCATGCCGGCTATCACGTCTTTTCGGTGAAGGAACGCGGCGGCATTTCTCTGCTTTCGCGGCGCAAGGTGAAGCTCGAGAAGTTTCTGATCTTCAACCAGCAGTTTCTGACGCTGATTCGCGCCGGATTGCCGATTCTGGGTTCGCTGCACATGCTGGCGAAGGGCCAGAAGGACGCTCGCTTCGCGGCCCAGCTGGATGACGTTGCCAACCGCGTGAAAACGGGCGATTCCCTGTCGTCGGCCTTTGAAGCGCAGTCGGGCATTCCACCCATTTACACCACCACCCTGCTTGCGGGTGAGCGCAGCGGCAACCTGCAGGAAGTGCTGGAGCGTTACGTAGCCTTCCAGCGCGTTTCGCTCACCTTTCGCAAGAAGATGACCGCCTCGCTGATTTATCCCTCGCTGCTGCTCACGCTGGTCTCGGCCCTGCTGATCTTCATGTTCACGGTAGTGATTCCGCAGTTTGCCGAGCTCTATGAGCAGATCGGTTCGCAACTGCCCGCGATGACTGTCGGCCTGCTCACCTTTGGCAAGTGGATGCAGCACAACATCCTCTGGATTGCGATCGTGGTCGTGGTTGGGACCGTGGCCGGGTATCGCTTTGCGGCGACGGAGCGCGGCCGCGATTTTGTCGACGGATTTCGCATCGGGATTCCTGTCTTCGGCAAGATCTGGATCAAGTACCAGGTGGCTCTCTTCGCGCGCACGCTTTCAACCTTGCTTACCGGCGGCCTTCCGCTTGTGCCTTCGCTCGATACAGCCTCGCGCTCAATCTCGTCGCGCCGCGTGTCGCAGGCGGTGCAGTCGTCCATTGAGACAGTCCGCGAGGGCAAAAGCCTGGCCGATGCGCTGACAACAACCAAGGTGATGCCCGACCTTGCCACAGAGATGATCTCCGTGGGCGAACAGACGGGCGCGCTGCCCCAGATGCTGAACTCCGTGGCGGAGTTTTATGAAGAAGATGTGGCAACGGCGTTGACGGCTGCTCTCGCGTTGATTGAACCGGCCATTCTTATCGTGATGGGTGTCGTGGTGGTCTTCATCCTCATATCGCTTTACCTGCCGATTTTCTCGCTCGGATCGGCTGCAGGACCTCAGGGGTAATCCGCAATGGCAGAGACTAATATCATCCCGATCGCGGCAGGACCGGTGCCCGGCAGCGCTGAAGAGCGTACGCAGGCGGAAGCGCTGGCGCATCGCTATCGCGCCGAGTTTGTCGATCTCAAAAATTTCCGCATCCAGCACGACCTGCTGCGCACAGTGCCGGTGGAGCTGATGTTCCGCTACAACTTTGTGCCCATCGAGCAGCATGATGATGCGCTGCTGATCGCAGTGAGCGACCCATCGCGGCTGATGGTGCTCGACGAGATTGCCGGGCTGCTGGGACAGCGCATCATTCCGCGCGTAGCGACCCTTTCGCAGATTACGGATCTTCTCAAGAAAACCGAGCAGTCGCAGCGCGTTCTCGATGAAGCGAGCGAAGGACTCACCTTCGATGTGCTGACGGGCGAGGACAATTCCGACGAAAACATTTCGATCGAGAAGCTCGCCAGCGATGAAGACATCAGCCCCATCATCCGTCTCGTCGACACGACGATCTTTACCGCGCTGGAACGGCGGGCATCCGACATTCACATTGAAACCTATGACGATTCGGTGCATGTGAAGTACAGAATCGATGGCGTGCTGCAGGAAGCCATGGCCCCCATTGCCCGCGAGCATCACACCACCATTCTGAGCCGCGTGAAGATCATGAGCGAGCTTGACATTGCAGAACGCCGCGTTCCGCAGGACGGCCGTTTCAGGGTGCGCTACAAGGGGCGTCTGATCGATTTCCGGGTTTCGATCATGCCGACTGTTCATGGCGAGAATGCCGTTCTGCGCGTACTCGACAAGGAATCGATGAGCGAGAAGTTCCGGCATCTGACGCTGGACGTGGTTGGATTCGCCGATGAAGACCTGCGCAGATTTCGCCGCTACATTCGCGAGCCCTACGGCATGGTGCTGGTCACCGGACCAACTGGATCGGGTAAGACGACGACGCTTTACGCCGCGCTGAACGAGATCAAGAGCGACGAGGACAAGATCATCACGATTGAAGACCCGGTGGAGTACCAGATTCGCGGTATCACGCAGATTCCCGTGAATGAAAAGAAGGGTCTGACCTTTGCCCGCGGCCTTCGATCGATCCTTCGGCATGATCCTGACAAGATCCTCGTCGGCGAAATTCGCGACCAGGAGACAGCGCAGATTGCGATCAACTCGGCGCTCACGGGCCACCTCGTATTCACGACTGTGCACGCCAACAACGTAGTGGACGTGCTCGGCCGGTTCCTGAACATGGGCGTCGAGGCGTACAACTTCGTGTCGGCGCTGAACTGCATTCTGGCCCAGAGGCTGGTGCGCACCATTTGCGAATTCTGCGCGCGGACGGTGCGCTACAACGACGACGTTCTGATTGCGAGCGGCATGGACCTGGCGGAATGGAGCGGTTTCGACTTCCATGAGGGCGCGGGGTGCATCGAGTGCGGCGGCACAGGCTACCGGGGCCGGACGGCGATCCATGAGCTTCTGGACTTGACCGACCCGATCCGCGAGCTGATTCTTGAGAAGAAACCGACCTCTGAAGTGCGTAAGCTGGCGCAGAAGGAGGGCATGACCTTTCTGCGCGAGTCTGCGCTCGATCGCGTGCGCCGCGGCCTGACGACACTGAAGGAGATCAACAAGGTTACATTTATTGAGGCTTCAAGATAGTGAGCCCGACCTTGATCAAGTCACAAAGCGGTTCGGCTCGTCCCCCCATCGCAGTGGAAGTGGGTCCGGACGGCGTATTGGCAGCGGCGCGGACCGCAACCGCGGAGCCGCCGACCTTGGCATTTGCGGGCCTGCAGCCTGGCGCGCTTGTTCCCGGCATCGACGAGCCAAATCTTCGTGCGCCCGGCGACGTTGCCGTGGCGATCCGCGCTGCTCTCGAAAACCTGGCGCCACGCACACGCTCGATAACGCTGATCGTTCCCGACGCTTCGGTACGTGTCTTCGTGATGGACTTCGATTCCCTGCCCGCAAAAGCGGCCGAGGCGCTGCCGGTGTTGCGAATCCGCCTGCGCAAGATGGTCGCATTTGACGTGGAAAAAGCCGGCGTCAGTTACCAGGTGCTTTCGCAGGGGCCGTCGGAGTGCAGAGCGCTGGTCGCCGTGCTGCCGGGAGCGATTCTGCAGGAGTACGAAGCGGCGGTGCGTGAGACGGGATATGAGCCGGGAGTCGTGCTGCCCTCAAGTCTCGCGGCGCTGGCGGCGATCACGACCGACGAGCCAGTGCTGGCGGCGTTCATGAGCGCTTCCTCGCTGACGACGCTGATTGCCCACGGGCAGAACCTTCTGCTCTATCGCACACTTGAATTGCCGGTTGACCCTGCGCAGCGGCTGGCGGAGGTGCAGCGGGATATCGCGGTGGCCGCCGCGTATTTTGAAGACAAGCTTGCAGCGCGCCCGAGATGGCTGCACTATGCGGGCGTTGGCTCGGCCGATGACTTTGGCCGGTGGATCAAGGACCCGGAGATGACCGTAGTGGAACTCGCGCCCAGGCCCGAAACGGGAGCGGCGACTTCGCTCAAGCGAGTAAGTGTGGCCGGGGTTGCCGGGGCCCTGGCGGGGGCGGCCTGATGCGGATAGCACTCAATCTCGCGACGCGGCCCTTCGCCGATCTTGGGCCGATTCTCAGGAGACTGCGCCTGGCGATGGGAACGCTGGCGGTTCTCGCCGTGGCGCTGGGCGTGGGCTTGTACCTGGTCGACAGGAAAGCCGGGGCAAGCCGCATTCGCGAACGGGAAATCGATGCCCGGATTCAGCGCGTCGCCAATGAGCGCCAGGGCTACCAGGCGATGATGCGGCAACCGCAGAATGCGGCCGTGCTGGCCGAGGCTCAGAATCTGAACCAGATCATCGATGCAAAGGCTTTCTCGTGGACGCTGGCGATGGAAGACCTTGAAACGGTGCTGCCCAGCGGCGTGCAGGTGACGACGCTCGAGCCGACAAGGGACAAGGAAGGCCATATTACGCTTCATCTGCGTGTTCTCGGCCCACGGGATCGCGCAGTTCAGCTGCTTGAGAATCTGGAGCACTCAAAGCACTTTATGCAGCCGCGGATGGTCGGAGAGAGCAGCGAGTCTGCAGGCGGGCCGGGAGAGCGCGTTGAGCCGGTAAGCCTCTCGAGCCGGGTCAATTTTGACTTGCTTGCCGAGTACAATCCGGTGGCGGCGCAGGAGCGAAAGGCCGCACCCCCGAAGGCCGAAGGGTCCGAGCCCGCGAAGGCGGCGGGCGGCGCGCATCGTGCACCGTATAGCGGCGGTGCTCCTCGTCCCAGGGCCCCAAAACAGCCGCACGTTGGAGGGCCGCGATGAGTAATGACCCCTCGACATTGCGGGAGCGTACGGCGTCTCCGCTGATCTGGCATTATGTTGGGCTCGCGGCCCTGGCGCTGCTCGTGATCGGACTGGCGGTTCGCCTTGGCTTTGACCTGAACGGCAGCTCCGCCGAGACGCTCGCCAGCAAACAGGTTCGCCTGAAGGCGTTGAATCTGCAGACGGCGCCGTTGCGCGGGCTCGATCAACGCGTCGCGCTGTCGCGGGAGCAAATGCAGGAGTTCTACGACAAGAGGATTCCGGCAAATTATTCGTCGATCGCATCGACCCTCGGCGAACTCGAAGTGAAGTCGGGGGTGCGGCTGACGCGGGTGCTCTATGCTCAAGGTCCGCGGGATGGCGACCTGACCGAGATCTCGATGGATGCGGGTGTGAGCGGGGCCTATCCGCAGATTATGCGGTTTGTGAATGGTCTTGAGCGGAGCCAGACGTTCTTCGTGGTGCGGGCGATGACGCTGACCGGCCAGCAGGGCGGAATGGTGAACCTGCGGCTGCGGCTCTCGACCTGGCTGCGGGCGGCGGATGCGGCGACTACCCCCCTTCCCCCGGCTGCACCGGCTGAGCCGGCGACTGCTGCTCCGGCCGGCAAGGAGGGCGAGTAGCCATGGCCCTTCAACTGGGAATCGAGAACAAGAAGCAGGTCTACATCCTGGTCGGGCTGGCTGTCGTCATCGTGGGAATTGCCGCCTATGAACTGCTTGGCTCGAGCGGTTCTTCTGCGCCTGCTCGACCCGCAGCGCCGGCGGCGGCGCGGACTGCCCCGGACGGCCGGCCATGAGGCCGAGCGGCTCTCGAATGAGGGCATCGATCCAACGCTGCACCTTGCCAGGCTCGCGCAGAGCGAGGACGTGGTTTACGCGGGAACGGGCCGCAACATCTTCTCAGCCGATTCAGCGCCGGCGGTGATCGAACAACCGGTTAAAAGCGCCCGGCAGAACACGCCGATTGTGATTGCGGCGCCCACGGCCCCGCAGCCGCCTTCGATCGACCTCAAGTACTTTGGCTATACGCGGTCGGGCGACAAGTCCTTGCGGGCATTCCTGGTGCGGGGCGACGATATCTTTATGGCCCAGGCCGGCGACATCGTCGATCGGCGCTACAAAGTGGTGTCGATCCTGCCGGGCAGCGTGCAGATAACGGACTTGAGCTACAACAACACGCAGACCCTACCGCTCTCTAACTGAAGGCCGCAGCAGACGGTGAAAATCACCAGCCCAATTCGGAAGTCGCCTGGCCGGGAAGGCGTGCAACAGGAAGAGGATGGCTACATGCTGGTGGCCGTGATCTTCATGCTGGCCATTCTGATTCTTTCGATGGCCGTTGCCGTGCCGATGGTGAGAAAGAGCATCCAGCGCGACCGCGAAGTGGAGACGATGGAGCGGGGCAAGCAGTACATCCGGGCGATCCAGCTTTACTATCGGAAGTTTCACCGGTACCCACCGAACATCGACGCGCTGGTGAAGACGAATGAAATTCGCTTTCTGCGGAAGCGCTACACCGACCCGATGACCGGGAAGGACGACTGGAAACCGATCCAGTTCGGGCAGAACAAGGCGCCTATTGCCATGGGCTTCTTCGGTCAGCCGCTGGGCGGGACCGGCGGTGCGGTGCTGGCGGGAACGGGGCCCGGCGGCGTCACAGGCGCATCGCCGCTGGGGGGAAACAGCATGGGCAGCAGCTCGTTCTCGGGCAGCAGCAACTCGTTCTCAGGCGGCAGTTCGTTTTCGGGGGGCAGTTCCCTTTCAGGCGGAGGCTCACTTTCAGGTGGGGGCTCACTTTCAGGTGGGGGCTCCCTGTCGGGCGGCAGCTCAGGGTTTGGATCGAGCGGCGGGAGTTCGTCAACCGACGGGACCACGTCCGGGAACACGTCCGGGACAACGTCGACCAACTCGGGCACGACGGCGACCGGCGGAAGCGGCAGCGATACGAACACTGGGCTCGGCGCCTCCACGCAAACCTTTGGCGGCGGAGGGATTATCGGCTTTTCGCCCGGCACGGACAAGCCATCCATTCTCACCTACAAGAAGAAAAACCGCCTCAACGAGTGGGAGTTCACTTATAGCCCGCTCTCTGACCAGAAGATGATGCAGGGCGGCAACACGGGAACGACGGGGGGCGGAACGGGCGGCACAGGGTTGTTCAGCGGGTCTTCGTTCGGGTCAAGTGGAACCGGCTCGAGTGGGACCGGTTCGAGCGGGACCCCAGGCACGAGCGGTAGTCCGACTGCACCCAGCGCGCCGCCTTCGACGCCACCGCAGCAATAAAGAAACCCCGTCCGACGGGGACGGGGTTTCATTCGAGCGCTGAATTCGTGCGGGTGCGCCGCATGAGGCGCGGAGCCGGAGCCGAAAGGCCGGGGCCTAGACGCTGAAGGACGAGCCGCAGCCGCAGGTCGACTTGACCTGGGGATTCTCGAACTTAAAGCCAGCCGCTTCAAGGGTTTCGACGTAATCGACGATGCAGCCGTTGAGGTACATGAGCGAGGTGGCGTCAACAAAGACTTTGAGGTCATCGAAGGAATAGACCTTGTCCATCATGCCGCTCTGATTCTCAAAGGCCATGGAGTACTGAAAGCCCGAGCAGCCTCCGCCGACGACTCCGATACGCAGCCCCGCAGGCAGGGGGTCCTGGGTGGCCATGATCTCGCGCACTTTGGCAATAGCCTGCGGCGTGAGGGTAAGTGGAGCCTTCTTAATGGTTTCAAGCTCGGGAGCGATGGTGGTTGTGGACATGGAGTCTCCGTTTTCTTCGAGTACTTAACTATTCTAACTCTACCGCCGGTTTTCCATGAAGTTCAAGTGCCCTTCGAGTGCCCAGCGCGGTACATCCAATGGGATGTTCAAAACGGGTAAAAAGTCGCAACTCAGGTGCGTAATTGCCGCCGATGGGCCCTTTGGAAATGTCGAGTTGTGGCTACCGCTTTTTTTAAGAATTTTGGCAGGTCGCATAACAGGGCAAAAAGCGGGTGTCGATCGAAGGCCACTCCATTTTTGACTTCTTTTGGGCTTCGCCTGCCCAGAAGGGCGAGCGCAAGCATTCGTTGAGCCGCTCACGCGTAAACCGAAGAGCTTACATCTCGGCCCAGCGGCGAAGCAGGTTGTGGTAGACGCCAGTCAACTGCACGCCGATCGGGTTTCCGGGCGACTCCTTGGCCAACCGCTGAATTGCGGTGTCGAGGTCGTAGAGAAGAGTGCGGTCGCCATCGGTGCGAATCATGCTCTGGATCCAGAAGAAAGACGACACGCGCGCACCGCGTGTCACCGGCGTGACGCGGTGCAGGCTGGTGGCCGGATAAAGCACCATGTGCCCGGCCGGCAATTTGACGCTGTGCAGACCATAGGTGTCTTCGACGATCAGCTCGCCGCCGTCGTATTGATCGGGAGGCGTGAAGAAACAGCGTTGCCGAGACATCGGTCCGGATGCGCTGGCCTGTCGAAGCCAAAGCGCGAATCGCCGTATCGACATGGGTTCCAAAGTGCCCACCTCCGGTGTACCGGTTGAACATGGGCGGAAACACCTTGAGGGGGAGCGCCGCCGACATGAACAGTGGCGATCGCGCCAGTGCTGCCAGCACCATCTCACCCAGCTTCGACCGCTGCCGGATGTCCCTCCGGCAACTGAAGGTTCTCTTTGACTGCTCTGAGCCTGATAGCCGGCGGTCACTTTGCCGTCAACCCACTCGGCGGCATCGAGAATGGCGCGCGCCTGCGCCACTTCTTCGGCGGTCAAAACATCAGGAATCGTAATCAACATGATCGTGAAACTCCTGGCAGTAGCTATGAGGGGACGCGAGAGCCAGCTGCTTGAAGCCCGATGCTGTGCGGGGCTCCAATCGCTGCGATTATCGAGCATTATTTGAAGCGGAAATTGATGCCGATCAGCGCGCTGGCTCCCGCGCCGGGGATCAGGTGGCTGGGATGCGGCAGATCGATGTAATAGCGGTTCGAGAATGTTGTTCACGTTCGCCTGGAACTCCAGCCTCTCTCCGATCGGCCGCTTCAACATTGCGTTGAAGACCCAGTAGCCGGGAACCTGCTTCATGGCCACGCTGGTGACCACGTAGCCAGGCCCGTTCGGATTCGGTGCGAATCCCGTGGGCACGTAGGGCACCGTTGAACTTGCCGTGCGGCTGCCGACATAGTTGCCGCCGAGGCCGCCGTTCAAACCGCCATGGCAGCCGATGCGTCACAAAGAGATTGAACGTCTGCCTGGGTACATTGGCGAGCGGATAGCCAACGGCCGTGGGAAAGAACTGCGAGTAGATCACGGCGCTGTCGAGATAGGCGTATCCCAGCAACAGGTCCATACCTTCCGGCAGCCGGCCCACCGCGCTGAGTTGCACGCCTTTCACGAGCTGATTGCCTGCGGCGACGATCTGGTTCGAATTTGTTGGGTTGGTTTCGTGGGCGTTGTCCTTTTCGGTGCGGAACCACGCGCCCTCGGTCAACAGCCGCTCTTTCAGGAAGCTCCATTTCACGCCCGCTTCATAGGACTGGTTCTCTTCCGGAGCGACATTGCCATTTACCAATCCAACGCTCAGGCTCAGCGACTCTGCGTCGGGGTTCCAGCTTGTTCCATAATCGAAGTAGAGGCTGCCGTGCGATGGAGGGCTTGTAGACGAGCGCAGCTCGATAGCTGGGCTGTTCATCGAGCCTGCTGATCGGGGCTACCGGCGCCGTTACAGTTCCGCCTGCGGGCGGCGTTGGCTGGTAAAGGTTGTAGTCCGGTGTCGAAGCGGTCCCAACGCACTCCGCCGCTCAGCTCAAAGAGCCGGCCGAGTTTCATCGGTGTCGATGAAATAAATGCCGACGCTCTTTGACTTGGTATGAACGATCGAGGTGATGTAGCCCGTGCCCGAAAATGGTTGCTTCGTCATTGGGTTCGAGTAGCGTTGTTTCAGGGACAGTGTTGATCTTGTTGATCGTGTAGCTGTAGCGAATGGGATTTGAAATCTCCTGCCCGCCTTCGGCGCCTGCCACGAGATTGTGCGGAATACCAGCGGTCTTGAAGCGGGCGCTCATCTCAAGTCTGGTCCCAAAGCATCCCTTCGACGCTCTTGACCTGAATCTGGTTTCGGTTGACCTGCGTAATCTGATCAGCGGGTGTTGAAGGCGTGTAGGGACAGGTAAGCGTCGGAGTTGTAGGCAAGAGTGGGCAGCGACGAAACCACGCCACCAACCGGAACGCTGAGTGACGCATTGGAGCAAATTTGCGGTTCGGTGATCTGCGCCTTGCGCGGATAGTTTGCCGCGCGCGCAATCATGTGCACATTGAGATTGGGTTTGAGGTCGTGTTGAACTTTCAGCGTCAGAATATCGTCGTTGGTTTTGAGGTAGTTCTCATCGGCGAATCCAAAGTAGCTGTGCCGGCTTGCAGGCGCGACTCCGTTGAACAGCCAGGGCAGGCCATAATCGGGCGTGTCGTTTTCTGAGAGATGCTCATAGCTCAACGTCGCCGGGGTCTTGCTGGCCAGCCCGATTGAGATGGAAGGCGCGACACCGAAGCGCCGCACCTCGGCGGCATCCCGTCCTGCTATCCCTGCCTCTTCGGCCATCACATTGGCGCGAAATGCGGTACCACCCAGGGCGTTTTTGAGTGGGCTGTTCAGGTCGGCGGTAAGTCTGCCGGGTCAGATCGGTTCCAAATTGAGTTTGAACGTTGACGAATTTCTCTACGCCGGGGACTTTGCTTTCCTGATTGACAACACCGCCGGTTGAGCCTCGACCAAACTGAATTCCCGCCGGACCCTCAAGCGCTTCCACTTGCTCGAAGTTGAAAGAGTCGCGATAGTAGCTGCCAAAGTCGCGAATTCCATCAAGGAAGATGTCATTGCGGGCGGTAAAACCGCGGATGGTCAGATTGTCGCCCTGCGCACCGGCTTCGCCGGCCGCGAGGCTGATGCCGGGCACGTTGCGCAGCGTGTCCCGCAGAGTGGAGAGCCCCTGATCCTGCATGACGAACTGCGGAACTACGGTGACGCTCTGCGGCGTGTCGATGAGGGGTTCAGTGAATTTCTGCATCGATACGAAATCAGCAACTGAGGCGTGGACAGAAACGGTGTCGCGCGCCTGCACACCAATGACCGCCGTGTTCTGGTCATCCATGCGGAAGTTCAATCCGGTGCCGTTGAGAAGAAGACGAAGCGCATCCTCGAGCCTGTAGAGACCGATGACGCCTTGCGAATTGAACCCGGCCAGCGTTCCCGCCGGCAGCACGACCTTGACCTTTATGCCTGTTGTTTTCTCGAAGGAACCGATGGCCTGCTCAAGCGGGCCCGCGGGAATCTCAAATCGCTTCAGAGGCAAGGTTGGCGGAGCCGCGCCGTCTACGGCCGGAAGCGCTATTTCAGACGCAAGGGCAGGTCTTCCCGCACTGAAGGCTGCGTATGTTGCCAGGGTTCCCAGAGCAAGCCAATTGCGACGCAGAGAATGCGATTTGTACTTTCGCCCTGCATTCTTCTTGTGAGTCTTCATCTTCATCGTCCTCGTTCAAATCAATCGGCGTGACTCTGCCACCGCTTTGTATGCCACTCCGCTCTCTTGCGTTCGCACGCGAGAGGTGGAAGCTATTGGCAATTCGGATTGCCGAAGGAGGACCGCCTATGAGGCGCGCTCGACCCGTCCCTATAATGCGGACAAGCCTGCAGCCCACTGGGCGGCCGTCCCCCAGGGTCTTTGCGGTCTCGGCCAAGAGATAAACCCGCGGGACCCTGGTCCTCTAAACCATCCAACTGCTCGAACAATTGCGACCAAATCAGTCGCCCTTCAAACTATATACGACAAAATCGGTCCTATATCAACCCCGATAGTGTGAATTGTGTGCGTTCGAGCGTGGGGGTGGGCTCGGAGACCGGGAGTGTGGATCCAGGGAGCGCGGGCATGGCAGGCTCGAGGAAGGGGAGGGTCTCGGTGCGGGCGGAATTTCTGTGTCCAATTTTGTGTCTAACTTTGTTTCGGGGCGAGCCGAATCGGGACTATGATGGCAACCGTACGGCCCCTCTATCCAAGACCGCGGTTGGTGCGTGTTCACGGCCTGCTGGTTCTGGGACCTGTATCTGTGCAGGAGGTGTTGTATGACGATCGTTCCTGTCATGTGGGTAGTCTGGAGCGCCCTTGCAGTCCTCGCCATCGGGCTCTTTGTTTACCGGTCAAGCCTAATGAAGGACGAAGAGGATCAGATCTTCCTCGATGACTCGTTCAACAACGAGCGAGTGGCGCAGGCGGCCATTGTGGCAAAGGTGAACAAGATTCAACCTGTGCTGCATGTGGCGATGGGGCTGGTGGGGGTAGCGACGTTGTTTGTGATCGGCTACTACATCAACGACTTCATGCACCAGTTCAAATAGCCGGACCGCCGGCTGGCAAATGATGGGCTGGAGAGAACGCCCACGGTGCCGCTCGCTCAGACGACAGTGTGGGTTCGTGGTTTACCCACCCATCCGCCGCGGCGGATGGATGGGGCACCCATTTTCGTGGGGATTGACGCGAGTGGCGGGGCGAGGTTTGCGGTTTCCCACCCATCCGCGGCGGATGGATGGGGCACCCATTTTCGTGGTGATTGGAGCGGTGGCGGGGCGAGGTTCGTGCTTCCGCACCGCGGGTGCTATTCGACTTCGGGGCGGGCGCGGTATCCGTCGCGGGCGATGATGTCGTACTTGAGAGGCTTGTGCTTCTGGTCCTGCATGCGGAGCGGCTTGCCTTCGTCATCGACGAGTTCGACACGGAGTTTGCGATAGGTGCCGTCCTGTTTTGCGTCAGTGGGATGGTAGATCAGCTGGTACTTCGAGCGGATGGCCTGGTTGATGTCGGCAAAGATCTCAGGCATCTCGGCCTGGAAGCGGGGTTGAAAGTACATGCCTCCGGTTATTTTGGCGAAAGTCTTCATCTGGTTGTCGGCCTGGAGATAATCGAGGTCGCGCAGTTCCTGGTTGAAGCCCGGTCCGCCCTCGGTCATGGCGCGTATCGCTCCGCCGGTTGAGACGGCAAAGATTGTGATGTCGGGGGTGTTCTTGACCTTCTGCATGATCTTGTCGAGGGTGATTTTGGAGAAGGTATCGCGGCCCGAGGCGATGAGGATGATGTACTTGCGGCCCGGGATGCGGCTGAGGCGGTCCTCGGCTTCATAGAGGGCGTCGAAGAGATTCCGGCTCGCTGAAGCCGGGAATGATGAGCGAGTTGATGGCGTTGAGGAGCTGGTTTTTGTCCTGCGTGAAATCGAGCTCGATGCGCGTGCGCATGTCGAAGGTCATGAGGGCGACGTAGTCCTGGGGGCGCAATTGCTGCGCGAAGGCCCAGGCGGCGTTGCGCATGTCGTAGATGAAGTAGTAGTTCGTCGCGGCGAATTCGCAGACCATGAGAGCGGTGATGGGCGCTTCGACCCGCTTGAAGCCGATGACCTTCTGCTCGACGCCGTTCTCATAGACGCGGAAGTTATCCGGCTTGAGATTGGGGACAAACTGGCCGGTTTTCTCAAGCAGAACGCCGACGTCGACGGAGACTTCGGGGACATCGACACGGAGCGAGTAGTTGCTGAGCTCCGGAGGATTCTTAACCGTTGGAGCCGCGGGAGCGGGAGCCGGCACGTCGGACTTGTCCTTGCGGGGCAGGGCGATTGCGCCGTTGTCGCCTTCAGGCCCGCCCGCGCTGGGAGATGACTGGTCGGCAGGCTGCGGCGGCTGCGTGGCAGGCTGCTGCTGCGAGGCAGGCTGCGACTGGCTCTGGGCCTGGTTCTGGACCCGGCTTTGGGCCCAGGCGAGAGGAGCGCTGGCGAGCGTGGGTATGAGCAGGAGCAGGACAGCCGAATTGAGAAAGCGGCTTGCTGAGGAGATCGTTCGCATCAATGACATAACAACCCCTGGGAGATAACAACCTCTGTGTTCAAGAAGCATACGGGATCGGCGAAGGCCCGCGCAGAAGCAAAAACAACAATCGAAATCCCGCAACGCGGCAAAGAGCTTGAAACACGACCTTGAAAGCACTGTCACCGGCTGGCAATCGGGCTGACCTGGCGGTGTGCGCTGCCGGTTGTACTCTTATAGACGTGAAAGCATGCCTTAAGGACATCTTCTGGATACTGACTCTGGGAATCTTCATGGGGTCGACGGCATTTTCGGCGCAGGCGCCCGCCGGAACGACGCCGGCAGGGCCTCCGAACCCGGTGGAGGGCTTTTTTCCGTTGAGCGAGGTCCATCGCGGGTTGATGGGAACGGCCTGGACGGTCTTTACGGGCGACAAGCCGGAGCCGATGCAGGTGGAGATCCTGGGGGTGCTGCGGGGAGCGCGGGGGCCGGGGCACGACATGATCCTGGCGCAGCTTCACGGCGCCAAGCCTGAATATACCGGCGTGGTGGCGGGCATGAGCGGCAGCCCGGTGTATATCGGCAACAAACTGCTGGGTTCCCTGTCGTACCGTATCGGCCAGTTCAGCAAGGACCCGATTGCGGGCATTACGCCGATCGCGCAGATGCTTGAGGTGCGTGACCTGCCTGCGTCGCCCTCGAAGGAAAAGCTGAATGAGGCGGAGGGCAACCAGGGGGCCGCAGCGGGCATGACGTTTGCGGCGATGGAGACGCCGCTGGTGATGAGCGGGTTTCGCCCTGAAGCGGTTCGGCTATGGCAGAAGGAGATGGCGGGCACGGGCCTTGAGACGGTCGCCGCAGGAGGGTCAGGCGAGAGCCTGCCCGGGCGCGACGCATTTGATCCCAGAGCGCGAGCGCTGCTGGCGGCGAGGGCACGCGTGGTGCCGGGCTCGGCGATCAGCGCGCAACTGATTCGCGGCGACCTGGAGATTGCCGCCACGTGCACGGTGACCTACATCGACCCGAAGCAACTGCTGGCCTGCGGACATCCGATTCTGCAGGCTGGTCCGGTTTCACTGCCGATGACAACGACCGACGTGCTGACCACGCTGGCGTCGCCGCTGAATGCCTTCAAGATCATCAACACGGGAGTGACTATCGGCGCGTTTACGCAGGATCGCGATGCGGCGATTCGCGGAACACTCGGCGCAAGGGCAAAGATGATTCCGGTGCATGTGACGGTGCATGGGAGCGGACGGGAGAGAAAGCTGAACTTCGATGTTCTCGATCTGCCGTCACTGACGCCGCAGGCGGTGATGGTTGCCCTCTACGACACGCTGCTTGAAAGCAATGAAAGCACCGCGGAGACGAGCTATCACGTGCAGGGAACGATCGATGTCGAAGGCCATTCGGCATCTCCGATCAACATCTGGGCGACGGAGACGGCCGGCCTGCCATCGCAGCTTGTGGCCGCAGTGATGACAGGCGAGAGCTTCAACAAGCTGTACTCGAATGGGAGCCGGGTGGGCGAGGTGCGCTCGATGACTCTGCGTCGTGGATGCGATTCCGCGCAACATGCAGGTGCAACTGGATTCGGCGCGCATCGTGTCGGGCGACATCGTGCACGCGGGAGATTCGGTTGTGGTGGAGGCGACGCTGCGGCCATGGCAGGAGCCGGCGCGCAATGTGCGCATCCCGATCAGGCTGCCTGCCTCGCTGAACACGGGAAACCTGAGATTGCTGGTTTCGGACGCCGGCACGCTGGACCGGACGCTGGACCAGCCGAGCTTCTCGTCACGGCCGGCGGATCTGGACGCTGTTCTGGCGCAGGCACGGAATGCGCATGCAGCCGATCGCATCTACGTGAGCCTGCTGACGCCCGAAACGCAGGCGGGAATCGGGGGCGAGACGCTGACGAGTCTTCCTCTCTCAATGGCCAATGCGCTGGAGCCGCTGCGCACGGGGCATGACGTGAACATGAACGGCGAATCGGCGGTGGTGGCGGGCCAGGCGCCGGCGGGGGGAGTGCTTACGGGATTCCAGGTTCTGACGCTGCACGTCGACGACGGCGGCGGGTTACACTGAGCTTGAAAATAGAGATTCGCTTCGAGGTCCGGCGCTGCCATCGGCGCGCGCGGCCTGGACACCTGAGCGAGCGATTATCGACCCACCAAGGATTGCGGAAGGCCATGAGCCAGATACAGGGACTTGCAGCACACGCCGCAGGAGCAGAGCTTCTGCCTTTTCGCTATGACGCGGGAGAAGTTGGCGCGCAGGAAGTTGAGATTGCGATCAGCCACTGCGGAATCTGCCACAGCGACATTCACCTGATCTCGAATGACTGGGGCATCAGCCAGTATCCGTTCATCCCCGGCCACGAGGTGATTGGAACGGTGGCCGCGGCGGGAAGCGGAGTGCGGACGCTGAAGGTAGGCCAGCGGGTGGGTCTGGGGTGGCAGTCGAACTCCTGCGGAGAGTGCGCGTGGTGCATGCAGGGCCTCGAGAACCTGTGCGCCTTGTCAGAAGCGACATGCGTGCGCCGGCATGGGGGCTACGCCGAGAGGTGCGGGCGAATGCGCGCTTCGTGGTGCCGATTCCCGAGGCGCTGCCGAGCGAGCAGGCGGCGCCGCTGCTGTGTGGCGGCGTAACGGTCTACAGCCCGCTGCGCACGCATGGCGTGAACCCGTCGTCGCGCGTGGGCGTGGTGGGCATTGGCGGGCTGGGACATCTGGCGATTCAATTTGCGCAGAGCATTCGGGTGCGGAGGTGACGGCGTTCTCAAGCTCGGCGGAGCAAGGAAGACGAGGCGCGGGAGCTTGGCGCGCACAACTTTGTGAACAGCCGCGAGACCGAAGCGATGCGCGATGTGGCCGGAACGCAGGACTTCATTATGACGACGGTGAATGCCGACCAGGACTGGGCGACCTATGTGCAGGCGCTGCGGCCGACGGGAACCTTGTGCTTCCTCGGCGTGCCGCCATCGCCGGTTTCGATCGGCGCCTTCCCTTTGATCGCGGGGATGCGGTCGATCACCGGCAGCCCGATCGGGAGTCCCTACTGCCTGCGGGAGATGCTGGACGTCGCGGCGCGGCATGGCGTGCAGGCGAAGACGGAGCGCTTCGCGATGGACAAGGCGAATGAGGCGATCGAGAAGGTGAAGAAGAACAAGGTTCGCTACCGCGCCGTTCTGGCGAACTGAGGCTAGACAGCGGCGCGGAAAGCGAACGGTGTTTTTGCGGAGGCGAGGTCGCCCCGGTTCTTTTTTCGCTAGATGGTGACGACCGCGGCCTTGTGCTTGCGCGGCCGGAGAGTCTCAGTGATGCGAGCGAGCAGATCTGTGGGGTGGACAGGCTTGCTGATGAGCACGAACTGATGGCCCTCACGGCCGGCGGCAGCGAGCAGATCGGCGGTTGAGGCCTGGCCTGAGAAGAGAATGATCTTGCAGTCGGGAAAGATGCGCCGGATGTGAATGGCGAGATCGACACCGTTCATTCCCGGCAGGACGACATCGGTAATGAGCATCTCGGGTGGCTTCAAGAGTGCAATTTCGATTGCGGAGTCGGCATCATACGCAGAGACGCAGGTATATCCATTGCGCGAGAGAATCTCGGCAAGCGTATCGGCGATGCTGCTCTCGTCATCAACGATCATGACAACCGGGCGGTACACATCTTTGGAAGCCTGGGTATCTGCGCTGGAAATCTCGTGGGGAGTGTCCATGGGGGGAGTGTCACTTTTACTCACGGAGTTAATCCTCTTGGACCCACCGTAGCAGGCAATGGGCAAGAATGGAAGACCAAGCTCAGACGCAAATTGTGGCAGGGGTGTAAAGGTCAGACGATGAACGGCATACGGGGCACTCGGGGCATTCGGATCGATAAATGGCTGTGGGCGGCGCGCTTCTTCAAGACGCGGGCGCTGGCGGCGCAAGGCCTGCGACCTGGGCCGGGTGCACTCGAACGGCATTGAAGCCAAGCCGGCGCGCGAGGTGCGCGTGGGCGACATGCTGCGCGTGCGCAATGAAGGCGGCGAGTTTGAAGTGGAAGTGCTGGCAGTGAGCGAAATGCGCGGACCGGCCGCGGTGGCGCAGACGCTTTACCGAGAGACAGAAGCGAGCAAGGAAGCGCGGATGCGAGCTGCCGAAGAGCGCAAGGCGATGCAGCAATATGCTCCGCTGCCTGAGCGGAGACCGAGCAAGCGCGACCGGCGCAGGATCATCCAGTTTCGCGGCGGTGCGCGCGGGTGACGGGCGGGGCGAGAGAGCGTGAACGTGTGGCCGCGGGCAATTCTAGTAGACTCAACGGCAGCATGTTTTCTCCCTTCCGCTCTGTTTGCAGCAGGATCTTCGGTGCGTCAACGGCGACGCTTGCGGTGCTTCTCACGGTGAGCGCCTGCGTGGCGAGCGCCCAGGGCACGCGGCTCTGGACGCAATCGCGCTTTGAGGAGTTTGAGAAAGGCACGCCCAGCGGTGTCGCGATCACCAGCGACGGACGGCTGCGGGAAGGGCCGGCTCTTCGCGAAGTGCTGACGACGCCATCTACCTTTGTGTGGTCAGTTGCCGTGGACAAGAACGGGACGGCCTACGTGGGCACGGGTGCTCCGGCGAGCGTGCTGCGCGTGGACAAGAGCGGGAAGCCCTTCACGCTGTTTGAGACGCGCGACGTGAGTGTGCAGGTAGTGCGGCTAGGTCCGGATGGGCAACTCTATGTCGCGACGCTGCCGAGCGGCAAGGTTTACAGGCTCAATCCAAACGCAACTGCGAAGAGCGATGACGGGAAAGCGACGGTTGTGTTTGACCCGGCGGAGATGGCGGGCGGCGAGGGCTCCGCTGGGAAGACCGGAACCGGCGACGACAAGGCGGAATCGAAGTCGCACTACGTGTGGGATATGAGCTTCGGCGCCGATGGGCGGCTTTACATTGCGACGGGCGGGCCGGCAGCGGTGTACCGGGTGGATGTGACGAAGGCAGGCGCGAAGCCGGAGCTGTTTTTCAAGAGCGACGAACAGCATATTCGCGCGCTGGCGTGGGATGGGCATGGAAACCTGATCGCGGGAACGGACGGATCGGGGCTGATCTATCGCATCAATACCGAAGGCAAGGGATACGTTCTCTTCGACGCGCCGCATCGGGAGATCACGTCAGTCGCCGTGGGAAGCGATGGCACGATCTATGCGGCGAACGTGGGCGACAAGAGCCGCAATCCGCTGCCGCCGCTGCCGGTGCAGGGGCTGGGGAGTATCTCGATCACGATTGTGCAGCCGGGATCGCTGCAGGCCGCGAATGCGAGCTCGACGCTTCCGGAAGGGACGGAAATTTACGCGCTGCGGGAGGGACAGGCGCCGCGCAAGCTGTGGGCGAGCAAGGAGGACGTTGTCTACGCGCTTGCTGCCGAGCCGGATGGTTTGCTGGCGCTGAGCGGGAACCGGGGACATCTCTTCAGGATTCAGCCGAACGGCGATTATGCGGACGTGGGGCACCTTGAAGCGCAGCAGGGGTTGAGCTTCGCGAAGGGTGCGGGAGCGGACGTTCTGATTGGAACGGGCAATACCGGAAAACTCTTCGCGCTTGGCGCGGCGGCGACGCACGAGTACGCAAGCGACGTGATGGACGCGGGAGCACTGGCGCGCTTTGGCCGCGTGGAAGTGGAGCCGGGCTCAACCGGGTATGAGCTGTGGACGCGCTCGGGCAATGTTGAACAGCCGGTTCGCGGATGGACGGAATGGGAACGGCTGAAGGGCGGTGAAGTTGCTTCGCCGTCGGGGCGGTTTCTGCAATGGAAGGCCGTGCTGAATCCCGGTGGCGTCGTTGGCGGCATCGGGGTGAATTACCTGCCGGTGAATGCGGCGCCGGTGGTGGACGAGATGGTGGTTGTGCCCGGCGCGCGGGTGAATCAGCAGAGCCAGTCGATGAGCCCGCAGACGACTACGATCTCGCTGCCCTCTGCCAATTCGCCGGGGACGACGTCTTCGACGTCTCTGGACGCTTCAGCGGCGAGTCCGCTGCCGGCGACCAAGGATCGCGCGGCGGTTACGGTGCGCTGGGCGGCGCATGACGACAATGGCGACGATCTGACGTACTCGCTGTATATACGAGGCGACGGGGAACATGTGTGGCGCCTCTTGAAGGACGACCTGACGGAAAAGGCGTACAGCTTTGACGCAGCGCTGATTCCCGATGGCGGCTACCAGGTGAAGGTGGTGGCCTCGGATGCTCCGTCGCACACGCCGGGCGAGGCGCTGACGGGAATGAAGGTCAGCGACCGCTTTGAAGTGGACACGACGCCGCCGGCGGTGACGGCGCTGACGGCGGTCGATGAGGCCGCGCCGTGCGGACAGGCGGTGTGCCCGAAGCAGGTGCGGGTGACTTTTGACGCGCAGGATGCACAGTCGCCGATTGCGCATGCAGAGTATTCGCTGGATGCCGGGCCGTGGCAGTTTATTGCGCCGGTGGGCGAACTGTCGGACTCGAAGCATGAGCGCTACGATATCCACCTGCCGGCGCCGAAGCCGGATGGCAACTCGGCCGAGCATCTGCTGACGGTCCGCGTGTATGACCGGTATGAGAATGTGGGCGTAGCCAAGACGGTATTCAGCTCGACGGGCAAATAAGGCCGGCATGCGATTCGAACTCTTCGTAGCGGCGCGATATCTGAGAGCGAGACGGCGGCAGGCCGTGGTCGGGGTGGTAACAACGATCTCGATCATCGGCGTGATGGCGGGTGTGGCCGCGCTCATCATTGCCCTTGCCATCACCAACGGAATGCGCCGCGACCTGCAGGACAAGCTGGTGGACGCAAGCGCGCACGTGCAGTTGATGCGCGTGAAAGGCGACGGCATTCGCGACTGGCGGCCGCTGCTGGAAAAGCTGCGCAAGGTGCCAGGAGTGACTGCTGCATCGCCCGGGCTCTATGAACAGGTTCTGGTGGCGCGCGGAGCGCGGGATGGCGGCGCGCTGATTGAAGGCATTCTGCCGGACGATGAGATGAAGGTAAGCCACCTGCTGGCGAACGCGACACCGGGCTCGATTGAAGCGCTGCAGCCGAAGGAAACGCCGCCAGGGAATCCCAATACGGAGCTTGCGCCGATTGTGCTGGGCAAGGACCTCGCGGACTCGGTGGGTGCAGCGGTCGGCGACAAGGTGACGATCATCAGCCCGCAGGGCGAGATGACGCCGTACGGCGTGATTCCGAAGTGGGTGCCGTTTCGGCTGGCGGGGACGTATCACACAGGCTTTTACCAGTACGACGCGCAGACGGGCTTTGTGCGGCTGGCAGATGCGCAGCGCCTCTTCGACGAGCCCGATCTCCTGTCAGTGATCAGCTTCAAGCTGGACGACATGAATCGCGCTCCTGAGGTGGGCAAGGCGATCGAGGATGCGGCCGGTCCGGGGTTCATGACGACGAACTGGATGGAGCAGAACCGGGCGCTGTTTCGCGCGCTGAAGCTCGAACAATATGTGACGTTCATTGTGATCGCGCTGATTGTGATTGTGGCTGCGCTGAATATTCTGATCGCGCTGACGATGATGGTGATGGAGAAGACGCGGGATATCGCCGTGCTGATGAGCTTCGGCGTGCAGGCCGAGCAGGTGCGGCGCATCTTTCTGATGCAGGGGCTGCTGATCAGCGTGATCGGCACGGCTCTCGGCCTGGTGGTCGGCTACCTCGCGGCGTGGGCTGGAGGGCACTACCACTTCATCCATTTGTCGGCTGAGGTCTACTCGATCGACACGCTTCCCTTTGCGACGCGCCCCCTGGATGGAGTGATCGTGGCGGCCGTGTCGATCGGCATCTCGCTGCTCGCGACTCTCTATCCTTCGCACGCGGCTTCGCGGGTGCTGCCGGCCGAGGCGCTGCGGTACGAATAATCCCAAAAAACGAGTTTCTACTGAGGCGTGATGACGCCGCCGACGGCGTGACGGCGCGGGAGCAGGATGCCGCGGTGATCGACTTCGGCGGCAGGCTGCGGCGAGGTTGCGGGCAATTCATCGCGGGAGACGAGCGCGCCCCCGCAGGCGGGGCACCAGTCGGACTCGGTTCCCTGGGCTTCACTTCGGGGATCGAGTACGGCGCGGCATTGTGAGCAAACGCGTTCCATAGTTAGAGCTTACCGCGAGGGTGACTTTTGGAGGGGCGGCGGGGCATTCGAGGTCGTTCGGCAGAGTTCAGGACGGATAGACTGGAGGCATGCATCCTCCCGTGCGTCTGGTAGCGATCGATATGGATGGGACCCTGCTGCCCACCTTCTCTCAGGCGATCAGCGAGCGGAATGCGCGGGCGCTCAAAACGGTGCAGCAGGCAGGCATTACCGTGGCGATTGCGACGGGCCGGCGCACGGCCTACACGGCGCCGCTGCTTGCGGGGCTGGGTCTGCGAGCGGACACGCCGCTGATCACGTCGAACGGTGCAGTGACCCGGACGCTGGATGGGCAGTCGCTGGACCGCAGCCATATGAGCGCAGCGGTGGCGCGCAGAATCTGCGGCCTGATGCGGAAGTTCGGCTCGGTGGTGTTCACCTTTGACCGCGAGGGACGCAGCGAACTGGTGCTCGAAGATATGGAAGCGGCGCACGAACGGATTGCGCTGTGGGTGGAAGCCAACCGGAATGCCATTGAAGTGGTGAAGCCGCTCGAAAACGCGCTGGCCGAGGGAGACGATCCGATTCAGGGCATGGTGGCGGGCACGATCGGCAGGATGAAGAAGGCGGAGAAAGCGCTGAAGGCCAGCGAAGTGGCCGGGCAGTGCGAGTGCGTGCGCACGGAGTATCCGGCGAGAGACCTGGCGATTCTCGACCTGTTGCCGCCGGGCATTTCAAAGGGATGGGCGCTGGAACGGCTGGCGGCGCGGCTGGGCGTGGAGCGCAAGGAGACGATGGCCATCGGCGACAATTGGAACGATGTGGCGATGCTGGAATGGGCCGGCCAGGGCGTGGTGATGGGAAACGCCGCGATGGAGCTGCGCACGATGGCGAAGATGCGCGGCTGGAAGCAGGCTCCCGCGAACGATGACGATGGGGTGGCAGCGGTGCTGGAGGCGGCGGTGGCGCGCAATGCGCAAGAAAGCCGGTCAACCCAGGGGAATGCGAGTCACTGGGCGGCGAGGTCGCGGCGTTGACGATACGCAGCCATCTGCGGAGGGCCGTTGTCGCGGGACTGGCGGTGCTGGTATTGCCGGCGGCGCGAGGCGGCGAGCGTGTGACGCTGACGAATGGCTTCGCGCTCGAATGCGATCATCATGCGCAGATTGACGGGCGGATGCGGCTTTACATGAGCAGCGGCGACGCCAACTACATGGAGTTCAAAGCGGCAGACGTGGCGGGCTTTGAGGCAGTTGTTTCGCCGGCGAGCGGGCCGACGCGGGCGCAGGATGAGGCCGTGGCCGGGATTGGGGCCGGGGCCAACGAGGGGCTGACCGGGAGCGATGTGAAGCAGATCGTGCGGGCGGCGGGCAGGGCGCACAACCTGGATGTCGACCTGCTGGCCAGCGTGATCAAGGCCGAGAGCGGCGGCAACGCGCATGCGGTGAGCCCGGTGGGCGCCCGCGGGCTGATGCAGCTAATGCCCTCGACTGCGAACACTTTGGGCGTGGCGGACAGTTTTGAGCCGGGCGAAAACGTGCGCGGCGGGTCAGCGTACCTGGATGAGCTGCTGACGCGCTACCATGAGAATCTGGCGGTTGCCCTTGCGGCATACAACGCAGGACCGGCAGCCGTGGACCGGTATCACGGCATCCCACCCTATCGAGAGACGCGGGTTTACGTGGCGCGGGTGATTCACGAGTTCAATCGCCGGGTGAAGGCGCGGGAAGCGCATTTGCAGCCCGCTAACGGGCCCACAAAATCACATGCCGGCGAATAGAGGGCTGCCCTGCCTTGCGAACCGAAGATGAACCGGGCACACTACCAAATGGATTGCTGAACGGAGACAGATTGAAGAAGAACCAATTGATCCTTGGGCTGGTTGCGCTGGCGGCAATCGTTGCGATCGTGATCTGGGGCCGCAATAGAATTCACTTTAACTTTGGCGAGTTTCGTACACAATTATCGATGGTTAACTGGCCGCGAATCGGGATCGGCGTGGCTTGCATCTATGTCGCGCTACCTGTTTCGCGCAGCGCGCTGGGCGTGTTTGCTGCGGCATAACAAACGGGTGCCGCTGTTTTCTCTTCTGGGGACGCAGGTGATTGGATTCACGGCAGTGGCGCTGATCGGGCGGGTAGCCGACCCGGTGCGGCCTTATCTTGTGGCGAAGAAGACGGGCCTGCCGCTGAGCAACCAGATCGCCGTCTACATTGTGGAGCGGCTTTTCGATGCGGGAACGACGGCGCTGCTGTTCTCGTCCGCGATTCTTCTAACGGCGTGGTTTGGCGCACCCGGCGCACTGCCGCACGCTGAGCTAGTGAAGAGGGCCGGCTATTGGGGGATGGCGCTGACGATGGCGGGGGCGCTCTTCCTGGTGCTGGTGCGACTCGCGGGCGGAACGGTTGCGACGATTCTCGAAGGCGCGCTGAGCGTGCTCTCGAAGAAGATTGGACAGGCCGTGGGCGACAAGGTCCGTGAGTTTCGCGAGGGCCTGAATATCATGCGATCGTTTTCGGATTTCGGGATCGCCATTGCAACATCTCTGTGCATGTGGCTGCTGATTGCCGCGGCTTATCTTGAAACTGCAAGAGCATTTGTAGCGAGCCCGGAACTGGCGTCAATGACGGCGGCCAAGTGCATTCTGCTGATGGTGGTCAGCGGCGTGACGAGCATTGTGCAGCTCCCGATCCTCGGCTGGTTTACGCAGATCGGGCTGGTGGCTGCGGCGATCTCAAGCTTTTTTGGCGTGCGGCCTGAGGCGGCGACGGCGTGCGCGGCCATGATTCTGATTGTCACCTTTTTGAGCGTGGTTCCGGTGGGGCTGGTGTGGGCGCAGGTGGACAATATCAGCCTGCGCAAGGTGACGGTGGAAAGCGAACACGCCGAGGAAGACCTGGAAGCAGCGAAGGCGGTCGAATAGGCTCAGCGCGTCTGCGCGGTCTCCACAGGGGAGAATCGAATGCGGTCGGGCGCGACGGCGCCGCCAGTCATCAGCATGCTCATGGCCTGCTCCATGGTGAGGTCGGTCTCGACAACACGCTCGAGGGGCAGAAGCTGCAGAAAGGCCGAGGTGGGGTTGATGGCGTTGGGAAGGAGCACGGCTGCCAGTTCCTGCCCGGTGCTGGAGTCAACTAGGGTTCGGGTGAGAAAGCCGATGCTCTTGTTGCCAGCGAGTGGGAAATCGACGAGGACGACGCGCTGGCTGGTCTCCTTGTTGGACATCATGGTATCGAGGAGCTGGCGGACGGCGGAGTAAACCTTGGCGATGAAGGGAAGGCGCTCGAGAAGGGCCTCGAAGAGATTGAAGGCCTGACGGCCGATGACCAGAGACGTGATTCTGCCGACGAGATAAAGCACGACGAGCGTGAGCAGAACGGCAAGGACGGATTGGAGCCATGGCTGCTCGATCCAGTGGCGGGGAAGGATGCCCCCAAGCGCGTGAACGGCCGGCAAGCCGGCGCGCGCGAGATTGCCCAGGACGAAGCTGAAGACGAGCCAGGTGATGAGCAGCGGTCCTACGGTGATAACCCCTGCAAGGACGTTTCTCTGCAAGTGCCGCGGCACGGCCCGGAAGTGTGGTCTCACATGATTCTCCTGAATGATTCTGAAGAAGAGGATACGCGAAGTCGGAGCAGGGCCGGCGCCGGTGGAATTGCATCCAACGAGTGAGAAAGCGGATGGCGGGAGTACCCTGTATTCGGAGAGTGGAAGGAAGCGCATGAGCCAGAACGTTCGCGAAGAGGCGAAGGAGAGACAGGATTCCGGGCGCGATGGCGCATCGGAGCCAGGCAAAGTGGGCGGACCCGTGCCGGCCCAGGGCGCGAAGACCGGCGTGCCGCTGCGGCCGGCGCCGGCCCCGGCTAAATCCGGCAAGACGACCGGGATGCAGAAGGCTGCCGGGTTTGTGCGCGCCGTGGCGCCCGATTGTGCAGAAGGTTCTGCCGCTGCTGGAGGGCAATGTAGCGATGGTGGTGACGAATCTGCTTGCCTCCTCGCGGCCGGAAGCCCCACGCGTGGATCTGGAGCCGCTTGAGAGCGCTTTAACCAGGATGCGCAAGGAACACATTGACCTGCGCCTGGGCGTGGCGGACCAGAACGCAGCCATTAAGCGCGTCGCAGACCAGGTTGAATCAATGAAGGGCGCGGTGGAGCGGGCCGGAGCGGAAACCAAGGCGCTGGGCGGAGATGTGCAGGAGTTAAGGAACCGGGTGAATGTGTTTGCCTGGATCGGCCTGATCCTGCTGCTGCTGTCGGTGGTGATGAATATCGTGCTGTTTGAGCAGGTGCGGCAGTTGATTCACTAGGCAGGGCCGGGTCTACGAGATTGCTGGCGGGAGTCCGTTCTGAGGGGATTTGGCTCGATTTGGCGGGGTCGGGCGGAGTTTTTCATATCGTAAACTTATCTATTCATGAAGCGGAAGCAATCTGAGGATTCTTTGCTTTCTTTTACGCACTTTGTGCTGCGAGTTATTGCCAGTCGTATTTTGAGCGGGCTAGTATTCCCGGTAGTTCAACTGGGGGAATCGCCCCACGCCACACAATGCAGTTGTTCCTGAGTTCACAGAGCTTCACTAACGTGCGGGTGCTTACCGGCGTCCGCGGACGGAGTGCATAGTTATGGCATGGTATGCCTACTGCATCGGTGAAAAACAAGCATTTCCAGAATTAGCCCGTCATCGCAAACCTGTACCGATGGAATCAGTCCACGGAGTAAGCGGCAATCAGGTTTTCCTTTACCCTGCAAGCGATCTAGCGATAGTAGTGAGCGAGCACAACCCGTCGGAGGCATTAAGCCAGAGGTCCGGCGTGGATCATGCAAGAGTTATCGCCGATTGCTTTCAGCATTCCACTGTATTGCCTTTTCGGTTCGGCACGGTCTTTAACGACGACGAAAGCCTTCGCAAGTCAATTCGATCCAATCAACGGCAATTCCTCTCCAATATTGACAAGCTACGCGGCAAAACAGAGATGCACCTGAAGATCTTTGTGGACGACTGCTGCACCCGTGAGATTGCGCGCACGCAGGGCACCGAGACTGTGGGGCGTGAATATCTTTCGAATCTTCGCGAAACCGCTTCAAGACAGCGTGAGCGCCAGACTCGCGCACGCGCGGTGAGCTTCCAGATGCATCGGCTTTTTATGCCGCTGGATGAAGAGGTGAGCTGCCGGCTGACGGAGAACGGCAAGATGGTACTGGATATCGCTCACCTGATCGAACGCAAACATGTGGAGCGCTACCATAACAAATTTGCGAGCACGAGCGCGATGATGCGGGAGTGCCAGCTACAGCTTTCCGGGCCGTGGCCACCGTATCACTTTGTTCATCGGCTCACGCGCAACGGGCATACGCAACAGCCGCATCCTGCATTGCAGGTTCCGACGCCTGAGGTTGTTCAAAGTGTTGCAGCGCAGAGCCCGATGGTGGCACTGGCTTAAAAATTTCTCTGTGCTCGGCCAGCCTCAGCTTCGGCTGAGGCTTTCTGTTTTTTGGAGGGACGGCGGCTGAGGTCGTGCAAGAAGACGAGTGAGTTGACTGCCTTGCTTGCCCAGGTCCGAGGATCCAGACCTGGGGCAGCCATTTTCGTGGGGATTTGGGGGGTTCCGAAATGCAGGTCCTTCGCTCCGCTTACCCCACGTTCGCGTTTGCGAACGCTGGGCCCCAAGCTGCTTCGCTCAGGAAGACACAGTTAAATTGAGTTCGTGCTTTCCCACCCATCGCTACGCGATGGATGGGGCACCCATTTTCGTGGAGATTGGGGCAAGAATCACACGGCCTAGAGTTGGTGACTGCCGGATGACACGGTTGGGGGTGTTTCGCAGATGGCTTAGCTTTTGCCGCGGCTGAGGACGAAGGATTTGCGGCGGTCGAGGGAGGCGCGGTCGATCTGCTTCCAGAAGCCTACGAAGTAATCGATGGCGGAGATGGTGGAGACGAGGACGGTGAAGTAGATGGCGGCGATGGCGATCCATTTCACGGGGATCACGATCAGGCCGAACTGCCACTCGTACCAGCGGTGCGCGAGGATCGCCGAGACGACGGAGACGATCTGCAGGACGGTTTTGAGCTTGCCGAGTTCGCTGGCCTGGATGGTGAATCCTTCAGACGAAGCGATGGAGCGGAGCCCGGAGATGAGGAATTCGCGGCCGATGATGACTACGGCGATCCAGACCTTGACCACGTCGGGGTTATAGGCGACGAGAGCGACGAGAGCCGCGGTGACCATGATCTTGTCGGCGAGGGGATCGAGGAGCATGCCCATGGTGGTGATCTGGCCGCGCTTGCGGGCAAGGTAGCCGTCGAGGCCATCGGTCATGGAAGCGAGGATGAAGAGGACTGCCGCAGCCAGCTCCTGCTCGCCGCCCGGTCCCTGCCATGGGAAACGGGGGGAAAGAATCCACAAGAGCAGGGGGATCATGACGATCCGGCTCATCGTGATGGAGTTGGGCAGATTCACGTCTTCAATGCCGTTCCCTGCGGCGCAAGCGTACTTTTAGCGTCCATTATTGCACCGCGCGCGATTGTGGGTTTGTGAGGCCTGGGCGGGCCGCGGAAAAGGTAATGAAAATCGATTGGGGCGGCGAGTAGTTGCAGCGACAGAGTCGCTATGCTAGGTTGATATAGGACTAATTTAGTCCTAGTTCCCTGCTTCAGTTCCACAACCGAGTTTTTTCGGCCCAACGCGAACCTGCAAGCCGCTCCCCCTCGGCGTAAGCGTACGCGTGAAGATACAGAAGTAAGAGCGGCCCTGGCGGTAGACTTTTGGCGAAGCGCCACCAGGACCGCACAACCGGCAACGTGAGCTGACGGTCCCACCAGCATAAAGGAACGTCGGCCGCGATTCCAGCGAGGGATTTGCATGGCCTGGCAAGAACACTTTCTGCGATCGCGCGGACGTTTGCGCGCGCGCAGGTTTTTCGCTCTCATCCCCAAATTCAGACGGACCGCTCTCTACCGTTTCGGTGTTTGCGGCATTTTTCTGCGGCGTTGCCGCCAGAGCCAGCGCCCAGGAACCACCTTATTTCGTTACCTACTCAGAAGTGCTGGAGGAACCGGGCAACCTTGAGGTGGCGCTCAAGGGGCTGACCGCCTCGCCGAAGGATGCGAATGCCTTCTTCAGCCCAACGATGGAATTTGAATATGGAGCGACGGGCTGGTGGACAACGGAAGTCTACCTGCAGGGCCAGACGACCAAGAACGACTCGACGATCTTTACGGGCTACCGTTGGGAGAATCGATTTCGGGTATTGCCGAGCGAGCACTGGATCAATCCGGTTCTCTATGTGGAGTATGAAGACGTCAACGAAGCGGACAAGAGCCTGCTCGAAGTGACGGGCCATGACAGTATCGCGGATCTGCAACTGACGAACGCGCAGGGCAAGGCCGAGATTGAGCGGTCAATCGAAGGCAAGCTCATCCTGTCGAGCAATGCCAAGGGCTGGAACTTCTCTGAGAATTTCATCGCAGAAAAGAATGTAAAGAACGAGCCGTGGGAGTTTGGCTACGCGGTAGGGGCAAGCCGGCCGCTGGCGCTGGTGGCGCGCGCGCACGACTGCGTTTTCTGCCGCCAGAATTTTGCGGCGGGCGCGGAGCTCTATGGCGGCCTGGGAACGGCCCAGGGCTTCGGCCTCGAAGCGACGTCGCAGTACGCGGGGCCGACGGTGGACTTTAACATTCCGCGCGGGCCGACGATTGTCTTTTCGCCCCAGTTTGGTTTGAACGACAACAGCGTGGGCGTGCTGTGGCGCTTCAAGGTCTCGTACGAGATTCAGCAATTCCGCGACCTGTTTCGCGGACGGGGGTCGCGATGAAGGCGAATGCAATGAAGAAAGGCATGCTGCTGGCGCTCTTCGCCTGCTGCGCATCGCTGATGGCAGCCGACGGCGGATGGCTGAAGAAGGTGCCGAGCGCCGAGCGCACGCGGGTGAACCCGTATGCGGGCAGTGCCCAGGCGGTCACGGCAGGAGGCGTTCTGTTCGAGAGCAACTGCGCAAAGTGCCATGGCAGCGATGCCGAGGGTAAGCATAATCGCCCGAGCCTGCGCAGCGAACGCATCGAGCACGATGCGACTGACGGCGATCTTGCGTGGCTGCTGAAGAACGGCAATTCGTGGAAAGGGATGCCTTCGTGGAGTTCCCTGCCCGAGCCGGAGCGCTGGCAGATTATTGCGTACCTGCGGAGCCTTCCGCCACAGAACGCGCCTGCGCCGAAGAGCCAGCGCAGAGGAGACAGGTAGTGACGAGAAAGAAGAACGTAAGGAAGTCATTCCTCTCGCGGCGCGCATTGTGGTTTGCCCTGGCGGCGACGAGCCTTGGAGCGGTGCTGCTGGGCGCAGTTTCGGGCTGCGGCGCGGGAAAGGCGCCGGATTTTCCGTCGGAAGCAGATTCTACGCCGGCCGCAGACTCGATCGGCGAGCGCCTCTTTCTCGACACTCGCTTTGCGGAATACTTTGCCACGCACATGACGGGAGTGAATGCGCCGCTGGCAGTCGGCGATCCGGTAGTGAGCACGGTTGAGAGTGTCAACGGAAGTTTGCCGGGGCCCTTTGCGGGGCAGTCGATGAACTGCCGCTCGTGTCATTTTGTGACGGAGTTTCAAGGCGTAGCCAATGCGGGCAATCGCACCTATGCCGATTTCACGACGCGGAGCCCGCTGCCGCGCGCAATGGGAAGCTTCGACCATACGCCACGTAATTCGATCCAGATGGTGGGATCGCTGCAGCCGCACACCGGACCGACGTTTCTGCATGCTGACGGAGAGTTTGGAACGCCGGAGGCGCTGGTGGAGGCGACGATGACGGGGAGGAACCTCGGCTGGGACCCGACGCAATTCAACCAGGCGGTGGCGCATGTGGCGCGCATTATTCGCGAGGACGATGGGTCAAGCCAGCTTGCGCAGGACCGCACGAATGGGCTTTCGTATGGAACGCTGATGCTGGGCACGGATGCGCGCATTCCCTCGGACCTGCAGCTGCCGCCCTCGCAGCGGCTGGACGTGACGAAGGCGACCGATCAGCAGATTCTGGATGAAGTGGCGATGATGATCTCCACCTACATGCGCGATCTGCTTTTCTCGCAGGATGAGTTTGGCCGCTACATTGGCTCGCCTTACGATAATTTTCTGCGCGTGAATCATCTTCCTGTGCAGCCTCTGTCAGGAGAGACGAAGGCGCACTACAACCAGCGTCTCTACAGCGAAGTCGTGGCGCTGACGAATCCGACCTATATCACGCCGAAGGATGGCTCCTTCAAGTATCATGACCAGCCTTATCAGTTTGGTCCGCAGGAACTGGCGGGGCTGATCATCTTTCTGAAGATTGGAACCGCCGGCGGGGGAGACACCGAGCACGCGGGCAACTGTGCGGCATGCCATCAGGCGCCGGACTTCACGCGACTTCAACTTTCACAACACCGGCGTGGCGCAGGATGAGTATGACGGCGTGCATGGCGCGGGCGCATTTATGAACCTTCATATCCCGACGCAGGCAGAGCGGCTGGCAAACTTCGATCAATATATGCCGGCGAGCGCGGCGCATCCGAATGCGACCGAGGCGTTCCGCCATGCTGCTTCGGCGTCCAATCCAGCGTGGGCCGATCTTGGGTTGTGGAATATCTACCAGAACCCCGATGCGCCGAATCCGCAGGCAGCGATTGAATCGGTTGTGTGTGCGGTTGGCCAGGACTGCTCGGCAGACAAGGGCCTTTCGAATACGATTGCCGAGTTCAAGACGCCGAGTCTGCGCGACCTTGAAGATTCAGCGCCGTATTTCCATAACGGCAGCCGGCTGAAGTTTGAGGACGTGATTGCGTTCTACATCAACAGCTCGCAACTGGCGCACGCGGGACTGCTGCGGAATGCGCCGAGCCAGTTTGCCAACATGCATCTCACGCAGGATGACATTGCAGCGCTGGCGGCGTTTTTGAAGTCGCTGACCGAAGACTACGACGACGCGTGAGAAGTCGTGCCCTGTTATAAAGCGGCTGAGGTTTGCGGTTTCCCACCCATCCGCCGCTGCGGATGGATGGGGCACCCATTTTCGTGGGGATTGACGCGAGTGGCGGGGCGAGGTTTGCGGTTTCCCACCCATCCGCCGCGGCGGATGGATGGATGGGGCACCCCAGGATCTTTTGCGCGGAGGTTATGCGTAGATGCCGCGCTGCTTGATGGTGAATGCGACGCGGTCAATGGCGAGCATGTACGCGGCGATGCGGTTGTTGACGTTGTGCGCTTCGGAGTAACGGACCACATCCTCAAAGCTGTCGTGGAGGATGCTTTCGAGCTGTTCGTTGACCTGCGCTTCCTTCCAGAAGTAGCCCTGGCGATCCTGCACCCACTCGAAGTAGCTGGCGGTGACGCCGCCGGCGTTTGCGAGGATGTCGGGAACGACGAAGATGCGCTTTTCGGCAAGGATCTCGTCGGCGACCGCAGTGGTTGGCCCGTTGGCGCCTTCGACGACGACGCGCGCCTTGATTCGATCGGCGTTCCGGCTGGTGATGACATTCTCAGTAGCGGCAGGGATGAGCAGATCGCAATCGGCGACGATCAGCTCTTCAGTGGGCATGGCTTCGGCGCCGCGGAATCCGAGAGTGGTGCCGTTGCGATACTTGTACTCGGCGAGCTGATGAATATCGATGCCGTTGGGATTGAAGAGGCCGCCATCTTTTTCGGCGACGCCCACGATCTTGTAGCCGCGCTCCATCATGAGGCGCGCGGCGTTGGAGCCGACGTTGCCGAAACCCTGAACCACTGTACGGCAGCCTTCGATGGGCATGTTGAGATAGCGCAGGCTCTCGTCGCAGGCGAGCATGACGCCGCGGCCGGTGGCCTCGATGCGTCCGCGGGAACCGCCAATGTTGATCGGCTTGCCGGTGACGACGCTGGTGACGGTGCGGCCCATGTGCATGGAGTAGGTGTCCATGATCCACGCCATGGTCTGCTCGTTGGTGTTCATGTCGGGCGCGGGAACATCTTTCTCGGGTCCGATGAAGTCGATGATTTCTGAGGTATAGCGGCGGGTGAGGCGTTCAAGCTCTCCCTGGCTCAGTTTCGAAGGATCGCAGATGACGCCGCCTTTGGCGCCTCCGAAAGGGATGTTGACGACTGCGCACTTCCAGGTCATCCAGCTTGCGAGCGCGCGGACTTCGTCGAGGGTGACGTCGGGTGAGTAGCGGATTCCTCCCTTGGCGGGGCCGCGGGCGATATTGTGCTGGACGCGGAAGCCGGTAAAGATCTCAATGCGGCCATCGTCCATGGTCACGGGGAAGTGCACGATAATTTCGCGCGCCGGCGTTCTGAGCAGCTTCCAGAGGCCGTCGTCCAGATTCAGTTTTCGTGCTGCGAAATCGAACCGCGCACTTTGCGCTTCCCAGGGATTGATCTCCTGATCCAAAGTGACGGTCTGTGTTGCTAACGCCATAAATTTCTCCAACTTCCTGTGCGAACAGATAAACCACGTGAAAAGCCCGTTTATCCTCGTGTCTATTAGACGAGGCCGGAGCAGGCCAAACATCCGGCTGATGCTGCGCAGGCTGATCCAGGTCCCGACCAGCCTAGCCCGGGCGCGATCTTACTCTGCAATTTGCCCAAACCCATGTGAGTCTAGGCCCGCGGGGAAGGTGCGTCAAGCAGGCCAATGCTGCCGCATGTACCCTTTCGGAACCTGCCTGGGAACCTCTTTTCGCCCAACCATCTCGACAAGACCAGCCTCTGCACCTTATCAGTTAATAAGTCAGGGGTCTCACTGATGGAATGGGAAACGCAGGACTGATGGGCTAAGCTAGACTCAAACACAGCTAAACGCAGAAAGTTTTGAACTTCAACGACTGCCGGACCGCACAGAATGGCGACTGAGAGAGATTTGCCCGCGATGCCTGGAGAAGCGATGGCAAATGCCGATAAGATCCTGGTTATCGATGACGATAACACTGTCTGTGAACTGGTAACCGCTCTGGCACAGGCGATGGGGTTTGAATGTGTCGCCACGAAGGACGCGGCCGCATTCTCAAGCGTCGAGTTTCCTGATACCACCCTGATTCTGCTTGATTTAATGATGCCGGGAATGGATGGCATCGAGGTGCTGCGGCTGCTGGGCGAGCGGCATAGCCGGGCGCGGATTCTGCTGATGAGCGGGATGGACCGGCGGGTGCTTGAGACGGCGGAGAAGCTGGCGCACAGCCTCGGGCTGCGGGTGGCGGGGCATCTGCAAAAGCCGTTCCCTCTGACCGAGCTGCGAGGGCTGCTGAGCGCGCTGGCGGGGATGGACATACCCACGAAGCCGATCGACACGCCGCCGGTTTCGGTATCGAACGAGCAATTGCGGAAGGCGATCGAGAATCGCGAGTTTGTGAACTTCTATCAGCCGCAGATCAGCCTGGTGACTGGAGAAGTGACGGGCGTGGAGGCCCTGGCGCGGTGGACATCACCCGGAGCTGGGAATGATTTTGCCGGAGAACTTTATCGCCAGAGTTGAAGCCCTGGGACTGATCGGCAAGCTGTGCTGGAACACCGCCGAAATGGCGATGACGGAAGCAAAGCAGTTTCTGGACCGCGATGGAAATCCCTTGCGGCTCTCGATCAATGTATCGATGATCTCGCTGCACGATCTGGAGTTTCCAGATGCGTTCCTGAACCTTGCGAACAAGTACGACTTCCCTGCCGACCGGATCGCGCTGGAGATTACCGAGACGAGCCTGATCAGCGAATTGTCGCGCACGCTGGATGTGCTGACGCGCCTGCGCATGAAAAACTTCCATCTCTCAATCGACGATTTCGGCAGCGGCTACGCGATGATGCGGCAACTGCAGCACGTTCCGGCGAACGAGCTGAAGATCGACAAGAGCATTGTCGAAAAGATGCACCAGAACGAGAGCGATCGCGTGATGGTGGAGAAGATTATCGAGATGGGCCATGAGCTGAACATGGAAGTGATGGCCGAAGGGGTCATGACGCAGGAGCAGCTTGAGATGCTTCGCCAGAAAGGCTGCGATGGCGCGCAGGGCTTCCTCTTCAGCCACGCGCTGCCTGCCGATGAGCTGATGACCTGGCTGGAGGAGTACGAAGACCAAATAGGCTCACACGGAGCTAAAGTGCTCCCAATGGCAGCAACAGGAAAGCGGCTCTGCCCAGGGTCGCGGCCAGGCAATACAATTCCATGGAATCGAATTGCGCTTTGCGATGCGGAACTGACGCATGCGTGCGAGGTGAGCATGAACGGATTCCGGTGGGCGCCGTATGCCGCGGCGCTCTGGTTGTGTCTCTTCTTCATCCAGCAGGGTCGGCTTGCGGCGCAGAGTGCGGCGCCAGTGGCTCCGGCAATGCAGGCGCCGACTGCTCCGGGCCCTCTGACGCAGCCGATCGGCATGCCGGCGGCCACCGCAGTGCCGGTACCCGGGCACACGCTTGAGGCTGCCGACCTGGAAGCCTTCTTTGACGGAATCTTTCCTCTGCAACTGGAACGAAGCGACATTGCCGGCGCCTCGGTGCTGGTGATGAAAGACGGGAATGTACTTCTCGAAAAGGGCTACGGATACGCCGATGTGAAGACGAAGAAGGCTGTCGATCCGGGAGCGACAATCTTCCGACTTGCTTCAATCTCGAAGCTGTTTACGTGGGTTTCAGTGATGCAACTGGTTGAAGAGGGCCGGCTGAATCTCGACACAGACGTAAATCACTATCTGGACTTTCAGATTCGCGCCGCGTTCGACAAGCCCATCACGCTGCGCAACCTGATGACGCACACCGGCGGCTTTGAAGAGTCGGGCGACGACATCATCATCACCGACCCGAAGCAAGCCGTCTCGCTGCGGCAATATCTGATCGATAACCAGCCGATGCGAATTTTCCCGCCGGGCGAGATTCCTGCGTATTCCAACTACGGCGTGGGGCTTGCGAGCTATATTGTGCAGCGAGCCAGCGGAGAGCCCTTTGAGCGGTATGTGCAGGAGCATATCTTCACGCCGCTGGGGATGACGCATTCGACGTTTTACCAGCCTGTCAAGAAATCGCTCGCGAACCTGCCATCAGAGGGATACCGGGCCAGCACGACGAAGCGCGGCGGTGGGGTTTGAGATCTTCAATCCCGTGGGCGCGGGAGGCATTTCATCGACTGCGGCGGATATGGGTCGCTTCGGGCAGGCGCTGCTTAATGGCGGCGAATTGGATGGCAATCGCATCCTCAAGCCGGAAACGATCGCGATGATGTGGACGCCGCAGTTTCGGGCGAGCGACAAGCTGCCCGCGATCTGCATGGGCTTTTATCAAAGCTGGCGCAATGATCTTCGATGGATCGGGCACTCGGGCGACCTGATTGCCTTTCACAGCCTGTTTTTTGTTGAGCCACAGCAAGAAGATTGTGCTGTTTGTCTCCTACAACTCTGCCGGGAGCGAGAGCAAGGCGAGGCCGGAGGTTTTGAATTTCTTTTCCGATCGCTATTTTCCCGGAGCGCCGAAGGTTGAGTTCGAGAAGACGCCGGCCCGTGAGCTGAAGGCCATCAGTGGGATGTATCAGTCGACGAGACGCGCCGACACGACGAAGTTGAAACTGGCAAACCTCTTGAGCCAGCGCCGCGCAACCGTGAACAAGGACGGCGTGCTGACGATCGAGGATACGAACGATCTGCGCGGTCATCCGATCAAGTGGAAGCCGATTGGGAAGGATCTGTGGCAGGCGGAGGATGACCAGGCGCGCCTTTTTGCGATCCGCAACAACCGGGGCAGGATTGCGCGGATCGCGGTCAATTTTCCCGGCGTGCAGTTTGAACGCGTGCCCTGGTACGAGAATGCGAGGTTCGTGATGCTTGCCGGCGGCTTGAGCCTGGCGGTTCTCGCGCTGGTTTGCCTTGCGACGCTTTTGCGCATCGGGAGGCGAATCTTTCTGCGGCGGCGGCCGCGGCTGGAGCCTCAGCCGGAAACGAAGTGGCTCACGTGGGCGCCGCGCACAGCGGCCTTTCTCTGGGTGGCTTTCTTCGCGAGCATCGGCGGGTACCTGGCTTTCGAGGGCGATGACCTGATGCCACCAACGCCGGAGATCTTTCCGTGGCTGGTTGCGATCAACTGGGTAACAGCGGTGGCGCTTGCGCTGAGCGTGCTCGCGGTCTTCGCAGGCATCCGGATCTGGTGGAAGCCCGATCTGCGTCGCATTACGAAGACGAAGTTCGCGCTGGTGGGGCTGGCGTGCGCGTTTCTGAGCTGGTTTGCCATTCACTGGAATCTGATTGGGCCGGCGCATCGGATCTAGGCGCCTCTTAGTCCGGGCCTCGGAGTGCAGGGCCTCGGAGCAGGTACACTGAACCCTGTGAAAGCCTCAACGCAGACTGTTCAGCCCGCCCGTAAAGAGTTTCTGGCTCTAGCGAAGAAGCATACCCTCGTACCGGTTTACCGGACCCTGACCGCCGACCTGGAGACTCCGGTGTCTGCGTTTCTGCGGGCGGCGTGGCCGGAGCGCGAATGCTTTCTGCTGGAGTCAGTCGAAGGTGGCGAACAGGTTGGGCGCTACACGTTTATCGGGCTCAACCCTTACAAGCGGATCGTGGCGCGCGGCCGAAGCATTGCCATTACCGAAGGCAAGCGGACAACGCAGATCGAGGGCGATATTTTCGCCGTGCTGCGCGAAGCGCTGGGCGGACACCAGGCGGCGCGGCTGGCAGGGCATGCCGCCCTTCACCGCGGGCGCTGTGGGCTTTTTTGCCTACGATGCGGTGCGCCAGATTGAGCGCCTGCCGAAGTCCGCGAGCGATGAGCTGGGATTGCCGGATGCGTGCCTGCTGTTTTTCGACGAGGTGCTGGCCTTTGATCACGTACGGAAGCAGATCTGGCTGATGGTAACGGCCGACCTGACTCTGGAAAAGCCGGAGCCGGCGTACGATCGCGCGGTGAAGCGGCTCGATCGGCTGGAGAAGAGGCTGGCGCGCCCGTTGCCGAAGCTGCCGCGCGTGAAAGGCGGCGCGAAGCTGAAGGTGGCGCACCGCACGGCGAAGCGAGATTATCTGGCGGCGGTGAAAAAGACGAAGGAATACATTGCGGCCGGAGACGTTTTTCAGACCGTGCTTTCGCAGCGCTTCGATATGCAGCCGGGGACGGATACGTTCCAGGTGTACCGGGCGTTGCGGACGGTGAATCCGAGCCCGTACATGTATTTTCTGCGGTTCACGCCGGAAGGGCCGCTCGCGGAGACGCGAGAGCCGGAAGAAGCCGGGAAGAAAGAACCGCGCTGCGGCGATCGAACTGGCCGGCTCATCGCCGGAGCTGCTGGTACGCGTGCATGACGGCAAGATCGAGTATCGGCCGATTGCCGGAACGCGGCCGCGCGGCGCGAATGAGGCTGAAGATCTCGCGCTCGAGCGCGAGATGATGAGCGATGAGAAGGAGCGAGCCGAGCACGTGATGCTTGTGGACCTGGGGCGGAACGACGTGGGCCGGGTGAGCAAGTTTGGCAGCGTGAAGGTCGATCGCCTGATGTATGTGGAGCGCTACAGCCACGTGATGCACATTGTGAGCACGATTGAAGGGCAACTGAATCCTGAGCTGACGGCGGTGGATGCGTTGCGCGCGTGCTTCCCTGCCGGCACGCTGAGCGGCGCGCCGAAGGTGCGTGCGATGGAGATCATCGAGGAGCTGGAGCCGACGCGGCGGGGCACCTACGGCGGCACGGTGCTGTATGCGGACTTCTCAGGGAATCTGGACTCGTGTATCGCGATCCGCTCGCTGCTGGCGAAGGACGGCAAGGGCTATGTGCAGGCGGGCGCGGGCATCGTAGCCGACTCGGTGCCGGAGATGGAATACCGCGAATCGCTGAACAAGGCGCAGGCGGTGATTCGAGCGATCGAGCAGGCGCGCGAAGGCTAGATAGTTTAGTCGGCGCCGAAGATGCGGCCGAAGAAGTGTCCCAGCCGGCTGAAGAAGCCTGGCTTCTTTTTGGGATGAGTGGCGGACGTGCCGGTATTCGGTGCGGCGGCGGTGGCAGAAGCCGATTGCTGCGGCGCAGCCGCAGGCGTTGCGCCGGCGCTGTAGACGAGCGGAGCCGTTTGCGGCGCGGGCTTTGACGCCCTGACGGCGGGGCTGGGCTTCGGCGGGGGCGTGGGAGCGAGACCCTCGCTCTGGGCAAGCGGGAAATCGTTGCCCTTCATCTCGGCCGGTGCGGGCGGACAGCCGCAGGACTCCTTCTCCTGATCGACAACCTCGCGCAGGCTGCCGTGCTCAAACATGACGCGTTGACCGGATTGAATGCGGTAGAGGCTGCCGTCGAAGACGCTGGTGACGAGGACGTAGGGCGCGTTGGGGCCGGGGTTGTCGACGCATGTGTCGCCGTCCTGCCCGAGACGAACCTTGAGGTTGGTGGTTCCGGGGCCGCCGATGAGGATGCGGAAGTCCGGAGTGAGAAGAATGTCTGCATTGCGGCCGGTGGCGAAATCAGTCTCGATGGCGCCGTGATCCATCGCCATCATCAGGCCGGGCGCGTCGCCGGACGGGACACTCGAGTCTGCGGCAAGCTTGACCGCAGTGGAGGCACAGATGCGAAGCGTTCCGCGATGAGGCAGGGTGACGTCAGTGGTGGTTGCGCCGGAGACAACGGTTCCGTTGGCGGCGATCATGGCGCGGCCGCCTGCTACCTGAAGGGCACCGGTGACGCTGGCGGCGCTTCCGGGGATGCCGCTGTCGAGAGAGACGATGGCAATGGGAGTGATAGAGGGCAAAACAGCGGGAGGAGGCGGAGTCTCGGCCTCTGCCGCCGCTGTCTGGGCCTGGAGAGGTATGCGCAGACCCAGGAGGAGAAGCGCGATGAGCACGATCTTGTGAGGGAGCGAAAGCGAGAAGCCCGGCGTTGCGAGAGACGAGAGACGCATTCCGTCACATTTCCAGAAAATTTCGGATCATCTGGCGGCCGCCCTCGGTCAATACGCTCTCTGGATGAAACTGCACACCCTCGACGGGCAGAGTGCGGTGGCGCAGGCCCATGATCACGCTGCCGTCGGTTTCAGCGGTGCGCGCGGTGATTGCGAGCTCGGCAGGCAGGGACTCCTGATCGACGATGAGCGAATGGTAACGCGTGCAGGTGAGCGGAGTCTGCAATCCGGCGAAGACGCCTTTTCCATCGTGATCGACGACGCTGGTTTTGCCGTGCATGAGATGCTTTGCCCGGACAACCCGGCCGCCAAAAGCCTCGCCGATGGCCTGGTGGCCGAGGCAGACGCCAAGGATTGGCGCCTTGCCGGCCATGTGACGGATCAAGGGGACGAGAATGCCCGCTTCACCCGGCGTGCAGGGACCGGGCGAGAGCAGGAGTCGATCGGGCTTTAGCGCCTCTACCTCCTCAACAGTGAGCTCATCGTTGCGCCGCACCTGGATATCGGCGCCGAGTTCCCCCAGATATTGAACGAGGTTGTAGGTGAAGGAATCGTAGTTGTCGAGGACAAAGACCATTGAATTCAGTGTAGCCCCAGTGGGGGATGGAGCGGTATCGGAGTTCTCTGTTGACAAGCGGCAGAGATGGGCGGATTATGTGTCGTATACGACGTATCGTATGCGACGGAGGTTATGATGACTCTCAGTGTGGATTCGGCCATCGCGCTTTGCTGGGAAGCTGTCGCGCTGGTGTGGATTGCCGGGCTGCTGTTTACGAAGCGAACGGTGCGGTCGCAACCGGGGTTCGCCAGGCTCTTTCAACTGGCGCTGATCGCCCTCGGATTCAGCCTGCTGGGGGCGCGGTGGTTCGATGTGGGCTGGCTGGGCAGGCGGTTTATTCCCGCGTCGCAGGAAGTTGCCATCGCCGGGCTGGGCCTGACGGCTGCGGGGTGCCTTTTTGCGATATGGGCGCGCGTGACGCTGGGCGGCAACTGGAGCGGCCGCGCGACGGTGAAGGCTGACCACGAGCTGATCACCCGCGGGCCGTACGCGCTGGCGCGGCACCCGATCTACACGGGGCTGGTGATCGCGGTTGCGGGCACGGCGCTGGCGCGGGGAGAATGGCGCGGCGTGCTCGCGCTGGTGGTGATCCTGATTGGACTGCTGGTGAAGATGGGGCAGGAAGAGCGATTGATGATGCAGACATTTCCGCAGTCCTATCCCGCATACAGGCAACGCGTGAAGGCGCTTTTTCCAGGATTGTTTTAAACGGCCATCAAGAGGGCTTGAGGTGCGCATGAAGAAGAGGCATGGCGCGGGACGCAGGGGGCTTTCTGCCGAAGTGGAAGAGATGGAGCGGAGCCTTGGCGCGATTCGGCGGGCGCTGCGCAAGCCTCTCGACGCGGAGGTGGCCAAGGGGAACCTGACGGCGCCGCAGACCGGCGTGATGCAGGCGGTGGTTCGCAGCAATGGAATCAGCCTGAAGGAGCTGAGCCACGCGGTGAGCCTGGCTCACTCCACTGTGAGCGGGATCGTGGACCGGCTGGAGAAACGCGGGATGATTGAGCGCCGGGCCTGATGCAGCGGATGGGCGCGTGACGCGCGTCTTTCCAAGCACGGTCGTATCGGCGTTTGTTCGCGACCGGATACCGGCGCTGACGCGCGGCCCGCTGGAAACAGCGATGGCGCGGGCAAGCGAAGGCGAACGGGCTCAAATTGCCGCGGCGCTCAAGCGGCTGCGCGAGCTGCTGGAGGCGTGAGAGATGTGGAAAGTTGCCCCGGCAAAGCGGCTTCTGAAAGACTGGGCACTGGTATGGAGCGATGGTCTTACATTTTCTGATTCAGGGACGTGTGCAGGGCGTGGGGTTTCGCTGGTTTGTGCATCGCGAAGCGAGCGAGCTGGAGCTGCGAGGCTGGGTGCGCAACACGGAAGACGGCGACGTGGAGATTGTGGCCTCGGGCACGCCGGAGGATCTGTCTGAACTGCGCGCGAGCGTGCGGCGAGGACCGCGCGGGAGCCGCGTGGACCGCGTGATCGAGCATCCGCTTGACGCAAAAGAGGGCGAAGAACTAGAGGCCTTCCGCATTGAAGGAGCGTGGTAGCGGGCGCACGGGTTCCTTTTCACGGAGCCGGGCGCGGCCATCTCACGGTGCGGTTTTTGTGGCGCTATGCCCTTCTATAATCAGAAGGGAAGACGAACCGCCTACCTTACCTGTTCCCTTCCCGCAAATTCATCAAGCCTGGCTTGAGCCGATTTCAGGAGCACGCAGACGTATGTCCGAAGCGAAGAAGCAAGTGGATGTGGATGTTTTGAAGGCGCTGGTGCGCACGGTGCCGGATTTTCCAAAGCCCGGGATCCTGTTTTATGACATCACGACGGTGCTCAAGGACAAGACGGGGTTTGCGCAGCTGATCGACGCGCTGGCGGCCCATTACATTGAGCAGAGAATCGACCTGGTGCTGGGAATCGAAGCGCGGGGCTTCATCTTCGGGCCGGCTCTCGCCTATCGGCTGAATGCCGGGTTTGTGCCGGTGCGTAAGCCGCGCAAGCTGCCGGCGCCGGTTGCGCGGGTTACGTATGACCTGGAGTACGGAACCGATACGCTCGAGATTCACACGGACGCCATCAAGCCGGGACAGCGCGTGATCCTGGTGGACGACCTGCTCGCGACCGGAGGGACGATGGAGGCGACGGTGAAGCTGGTGAAGCAGCTGGGCGGCGATATCGTGGGGCTTGGCTTTGCGCTTGAGCTCGATTTTCTGAAGGGCCGCGATCGTTTCGCGGAGTATGACGTCTTCAGCCTGCTGCATTACGACGAGTAGGAGAGTGCCGGGACGCGATGCGAATCCGGAGAAAGGATCTGGAACCTGCGATCGCGTCCGGCATTCAATCCAGAGATACCTTGAACTCTCCTTCTGAGGTGGATGCAGGCGATCCGCCAGGAGCAGCTGCGTTCTCGCGGGCTTCCTGAAGCATCTGGGCATCGGCAAAGCGGTAGCCCACGTAGACATCGGTCAAGAGATAGACGGGGCTGGAAGGATCGTCTTCGATCTTTTTGCGCAACTGGCGAATGAAGGTACGGAGATATTCGACCTCTTCGCGGCAGTCCGCGCCCCAGACGGCGGTGAGGAGCCTGGCATAGGTGATGACGCGGCCGGCGCGGCTCATGAGGCAATAGAGGATGTCGAACTCCTTGCGCGTGAGATGAACGGGCTGGTTGCGCCTGGTGACGGTTCTGCGCGCCGGAGTGAGGCGAATCTCTCCGATTTCGATGGGCGCGTCCTCGACGCGGGCCGGCGCGTGCACACGGCGATGCGCGGTACGGATGCGCGCGATGAGCTCACGGATGCTGAAGGGCTTGGTGACGTAGTCGTCGGCGCCCAGTTCGAGAGCTTCGACTTTCTCCTCTTCTCCATCCCGAACCGTGACCATGAGCACGGGAAGCCTGGGCGCAAGGGCGCGAATGCGGCGCAGGGTCTCAATGCCGCCGATGCCGGGCATATTGATGTCGAGCAGGACGACATCGACAGGGGTGGAATGGAGGAGCTGGAGCGCCTCTTCGCCGCGCGACGCCTCGGAGACCTGAAAGCCGAGTTCGGCCAGAGGCGGCCTGAGTGCGCGGCGTATAGCTGCTTCGTCGTCAACGATGAGAACGCGTATGGCGGGCTGGTTCATGAGGATTTCCTTTTCTGCACCGAGGTTGGAATGGCCGCGTAGAAGGTTGTTCCCTCGTTCTCATCGCTGGTGACCCACACATATCCACTGTGGATGAGGGCGGCGCGCTTGGCGACGGCGAGTCCGATACCGGTTCCCGCGGCTCGATTCGACGAGGTGGATGAGCGGTAGTAGCGATCAAAGATGCGTTCGCGGTCAGCGATGGGAATGACGGGGCCGAAGCCGTGCACGGAAAAGATCACTTCAGCTTTTGCCTGGAGGGCGCGAATGGTGATGGCGGTGCCGTAGATCGAATACTTGCATGCGTTATCGATGTACTGAGTGAGCAGCATGGAGATGAGCTGGCGGTCGCAGCAAAGAATGAGATCGTCATCGGGCATGTCGATGACAACTTTCATGCTGGCAAGACGATCGCCGAGGCTATCGACAATCTCGACGATCAGCGGCCGCACCTCGACGTCGGCGGCGTTCACAGAAACTTCGCCGGCATCGAGACGCGCGGTGGTGAGGAGGCGCGCGGTGAGGTCGTTGAGCAAGCCGGCCTGTTCATCGATGAGGGATACGAGTTCAGATTGCGCGGGCGAAAGGCGGCCCATCTCGCTGAGCCCGGTGGAAGCAGCGCGTATCGCGGTGAGGGGCGTCTTGTAGGCGTGCGCAAGGCTGTCGAGCACCGTGGCGCGGAGCTGCTCGGTGCGCCGCTCGGTTTCGATGCGGCTCTCATTGGCAAAGGCGCGGTAGCGGTCAAAGGTAATTGCGATGAGGGAGGCAATGGCGTTGTTGGTGAGGGGACCTGTTTCACCGCGGAGAACAAGGCTGCCGATGGGAACGGTGCCGAGTCGGACGACGCGCTTGCTGATGCCCGACACGGGGTCGTCATCGTTTGTCTCAAAGTAGTAGACGCTCTGGGCCAGTTCCTGCGGGTCGTCGTGCCAGTAGCCGGCCTGATAGATCTCGTGCAGGTCGGCATCGAAGACGGCGACGGCTTCAAGAGCGAAGATGCTGTGCACGAGCTCAGCGAGCTGGGCACCGGGCTCGACGTGGAGGTTCATCTGCAAGGTGCGGCGGGTGAATTCGTAGAGATCGTGCATCTGGCCGCCCCAGGAGTCCGACTCCTTGGCGTGCTCGGTGACCCGGGCGGAGAGGCGGCTCACGATGAGCGCGGTGAAGACAAAAGCAAGCAGGGTCACCGAACTGGCGGAATCGCGCGCGGGGTTGAAGTGCAGATGCCTCACGGAGAGATAGCTCTGCACGACAACCGCGGAGAGCGACACGACGACTGCCTGCCAGAAGCCGCAGAGCAGGGCGGCAGGCACAACGACCAGCAGGCAAAGCAGCGAGGCAACAGGAAGCAGCCACTGAAACCAATGGGCGAGCAGGCAAATAAAAAGAACGGCAAGAAAGCCGACGGTGCACTCAGCCGCGAAGAGGAGCGTGCGCGATTTTGAGCCGCGCGCGCGGCGCGCGCTGAATGCATTGCCTAAAGGCATGTAGGTACCAGACAACAGCCTCGGTCCTTTCCGGCTTGAATCATTCTGCAGAGCGCCGCCCGAAGTGCGGGCATGCGCAAAGTTGGCGGCCGACAAATTGACTGCTTCCAGCTAATAGAAGAAGCGCCGGCCACGATGGAATCGTGCCTGAATTTTACCGTACTTATGTATTTTTTATGCGCGGCGGCGTACTAGAGGCTAGGTGCGCCCGATCGCGATGACTCTAAAGGCCCGCTATTAGATCGATTTATTTTGTTTTCTATTCTTCATTTCTTCCTTATGAAGCGCTCTGCGTTACTGGAAATAACCCGCAACGATCGGACTACCCCAGGGCAGGAGACCCGAACACTCCTCATCCCCTGGGTCAAAGACCTTCATACGGCAATGCCGCCACACCTCGGTGGCATTGCCAGGGTGGAGAGCGCTCTAAACAGCGAGTACAGACCAGCCCCCGCTTGCAATACTCCCGCGTTTAACCCAATCCATTTCTTACCGGAGGAACAGTGTCGAACTACCTGAACCTGAACTGCCTTCTGCGTTCCGCAACCGGAGCCGCCATGTTCGTTGCAGTCGCAGCCCTCGGGCAGGCGCCCGCAGCGGCAACCGCGCCGGACCAGCCTTCATCGCAAACACCTGCGCCGGCAGCGGCTGCAGCGCCTGCGTCGCCTACATGGAGCGTTGGGCCCATGGACCTGAGCGGCCTGGTCGATGGCTACTACAGCTATAACGCCAATCGTCCGTCGGCTTCGGCGAATGGGCAGGCCAACGATCTGTACAACTTCAACGACAAGACGGACATGTTCAACCTGAGCGAGTTGCGGCTCACGTTGAATCACGATCCGGATCCGATTGGCGCGCACGTAGACCTGTTCTGGGGCCGTACCAATACGCTGATCAACGGAAGCTCAGACAATCAGCTCAACTACGTGGAACAGGCATTTCTAAGCCTGAAACCGGCGAAAGCCAAAGGACTGGAGCTGGATTTCGGCAAGTTCGTGACGTCGGCGGGCGCCGAGGTGATCGAAGCGAAAGATAACTGGAACTACTCGCGCTCCATTCTGTTCGCCTGGGCGATTCCCTACTTCCATTTCGGTCTGCGTTCCTCGATGCCGGTGACGAAGTCGGAGACGATTGGCGTGCAGGTGGTGAACGGGTGGAACAACGTAACGACGAACAACGGCGGCGTGACGGTGGGACTGACGAGCTCCTATGTGAAGCCCAAGTACACCTGGAACCTGAACTACTACACCGGTCCGTCGAACTATAACACCCAGATGGGCTACCGCAACCTGATCGATACGACAGTGCTGCTGACGCCGAGCTCAAAGTTCAACGCATACGTCAACTACGACTACGGCCAGAACCGCGACGCGATTGTGGGAACGGGCGAAGAAGCGATTGGCGACACGAACCTGAACCACTGGCAGGGCGTGGCCGTTGCGGCACGCGGGCAGTTGAGCGGCGCATCGGCGATCGCCGGGCGCTTCGAATTCTTCAACGACATGAACGGCTTCTCCACTGGAACGGCGCAGAAGCTGAAGGAGTTCACGGCGACCTACGAATATAAATGGACAGAGGGCATGCTGAGCCGGTTCGAATATCGGCGCGACTGGTCTGACGAGCCCTTCTTCCACAAGGGCGACACGAACTTTGTGAGCGCACAAACCACGCTGACAGCGGGATTTGTCGCTTTCTTCGGACCCAAGCGATAAATTGCTCTCGAGGTGATTCCGGCCGGAGGTTTCCGGCCGGAGTCGCACCGGAGTTCACCGCATCGAAAGCACTTCGGGCGGAGCCAGGTTTTCTTCATTTGATCTTTATCAGAGCGTCTCTAACGCTTTGGATTGTCCTCAATGTCCTCTCGGCATCGACCCACTGCGCGAAAGCCGAGACGGGCGAGCAAATTGTGAATCCGGGCACCCTGACCCGGAGCAGACGGAAGAACTTCACATTCCCAGGAGAATGCTCATGGCAAGCGAGAACGCACCTCAGATGCAAGCGACTCTTGGGCTCGCGGGGTTGATGAGCAACGCGATGGCGCTGATGGCGCCGGGCGCCTTCCTGTGGCTGACGTTCTTCATGCAGGCGAGCACCGGCGTAGCGGGCCGGCCGTCCACTGCTCCCGCGATGTGGATGGGAATTCTTGCGGCCCTGATGCTTTGCCTTGCGACGGCGGTCGCGTATGCGGAGATTGCGAAGCTTTACCCGGGCACGGGATCCAGCTACTCCTATGCAGAGCGGGCAATGCTGTCGCAGGACAAGGCCTTCCGGTATGCGCGCCTTGCGAAGTTCATCGTCGGGTGGGGCTCGCATCTCTACTATTGGGTCTATCCGGCCGTGATGGTCGCCGCCACGGGCATTTTTGTGGGCTACGTGGTGGGCTTTCTCTATCCAAATTTCATGAGCGGATCGAATCCCGGGCCGGTCTTCATGGCCCTGGTGGCGATTGGGGTCTCATTCTTCGTGGCGTGGATCGCGCAGAAGGGCGTGGGGATCTCGACGTCTGTCAATCTGGCCATCAACGTTGTGCAGATCTCCGCGCTGATTGTCTTCAGCGTGCTGGCGATTGGTTATCGCGTCAACCATCCGGCGGGGACGCCGGGATTCCAGTATGACAGCCAGACGCTTTCCACCTACACCTACGAGTTCGCAACGAATCCTGAAGGACGGCTCGGTGATGCGCGATGCGAACGGCACGCCGCTGCCCCGCCTGGATAAAGACGGGAAGCCGGTGCCCTTCGCAGTGAGTTATCCGGGATCGGATGCGTCGGGCAGCTTTCTCACGCATGCGACGGCGCGTTCGGTGGTGGCCCCGCACAAATGAGCTGGGTCTTTATCCAGGCGACGGTCGCAATTCTGATCCTGGTTGGTTTCGAATCAGTGACCGCGATGGGCGGCGAAGCCAAGAACCCCGCAAAACACATCCCCATTGCGGTGATCTCGTCGCTGCTCATCCAGGGGGTTGCCTGCTATCTAATTGAGTATTTTGCGGCGAACTACTTTTTGAACTCAGGGTACACGATGCAGAGTGCAGCGGCTTCGGCGGAGCCGATCGGCGACATGATGATCATGGTGGGCGACGGCCTGCTGGGACAAGGGCACGGCAAATATTTCATGCTTGCCGAAGCCCTGACGGTCTTCCTTGCGCTGATTGGGACAACGCTGAGCTGCATGAACACGGGGGCCCGGGTCACCTACGCGATGGGCAAGGATGACGAGGCACCCGAGCACTTCGGCATTCTGCATGCGGAGTCGCTCACACCGCGGCGCGCGATCTGGACGCTGGCTACGATCTCGGCGATTCTGGGAACGGTTGCGGTCTCCTTCGTCTTCGCCGGCGCCGGCGCTCCCTCAGACGGCACAATCGCCGCTCTACCGCATGGCATCCTGTCGAGCTTTGGGTACATGACGCATGACAAGCTGGCGGCTTTGCCCAATTCATTGTTGACGGTCGCGCTGACCTCGAACCTGGGAGCCTTCATTCTCTACGGGCTGAGTTGCTTTCTCTGCCTGGTGGCGTACCACAAGCGGCCCGGCCGCAGTTTTCTGATGCACACGCTGATCCCCGGATTCGGTTTGCTGGCGAATCTGGTCTGCGTGGCGTTCTACCTGATTGGCCCACTGTTCAACCTGGGCACCAGAATGGAGCCGCTGACGGCGCTGGGCATTTCAGCGATCTGGGGCCTGTATGGAGCTTTCTATTTCCTGCGTTCTTCGAAGGCCAAGGGCAAGAGTGTGCTGCTCGAGGCGAAGAAGGCTTTGAGTTCAACGCTCGATCTAACCACATAGCACCGGGTCTCCGCGTGGATTCGCCATGCTGACGTGGAGAGGAGCAAGAGTTTCTCTGACACCTAACCGCAAAGGCGCTCAGGATCATCACTGAGGCTATGAAACCCCTTCGCAGAAGGGGAAGACATGACAGGCCCCCCATGTTAGATGTCCAATTTGGCCAGGCAAGCGATCCGGGCAAGGTTCGCACCAACAACGAAGACGCCATGGGATCGTTTATTCCCTCCTCGCACCAGCAGGCGCGTTCGCATGGCTACCTCTTCGCGGTAGCGGACGGCGTGGGCGGACTGGACCTTGGAGAAGTAGCCTCGGCGACGGCAATCTCGGTACTGATCGATGAGTTCGGCAAGGCGCAGCCGGGGGCCATGCTGATCAGCCTTCTGCCCCGGCTGATCCATTTTGCGAATGCGGCCGTTCATGACTGTACGCTGGCTCCGGAGTTCCGCGGCAAGAGGATGGCGACGACGCTGGTTGCATGCGCAATGCGCCACGACCAGGCCATTGTTTCGCACGTTGGGGACTCACGCTGCTACCTGGTGCGCAATGGCCATGCGCGGCAGATCACGCAAGACCACACCTGGGTGAATGAGCAACAGAAGCTTGGCGTGATTTCAGCCAAGGAGGTTGCCGAGTCAGAGGCGAGGCACATTCTGATCCGTTCACTGGGGCCGGAGAGGTTTGTGTCGCCGGAGACGACCGCATTGACGCTGCAGCCCGGAGACGTGCTGGTGCTGTGCACGGACGGTCTGCACGGCGAGACGAGCAGCCTCGAACTGGCCCGGATTGCGTCTCAACAAAAGAGTGCGGACGAGATTGCCAGCGAACTGGTTGCCGGCGCCGTGGAGATCGACGGCCAGGACAACACGACGGCGCAGGTGATCCGCGTTCGCTCGGTCGAGCAGGTGGGAATGTATCGTGGGCGCCCCTACCGGCTGCCCTCTGTCTGAGAAGCGCAGATTCCCGGCATGGCTATCGGCGCGGCGGACGGGATCGTGAACGAGATGATGAAGATAGCCGGCTGGTCTCGGGGAGGCAAGAATGGACCCGGAAATCCACAGATCGATCCACAGATAGACGGCGTGCAAGCGGTATTCGCCGCGATAGACGTCCATTATTCGGCTCCCGCCGTGGTTCCGGTTGTTATTCTGATTTTAATGGCCGTTATTGTCCGCCTGCCCCGGGGCGGAGACCGCAGAAATCCTAACGGATTCTTTATGCGAAAGAATCTAAAATGACAATGAAAACCATCGTCTTTTTTGGTGAAGAAGGAGACTAATGTCGACCGAGTACCGCAACTTTCTGGCGCTCCCTTATGAAGAGCTTGAAACATTGAATCTGGAAGCCAAGGCTGACCGGCTGAACCGGTTGCCGATGGACAAAATCCGCGAGAAGCGGATCAAATACCTGACCGACGAGAAGCGCATCAAGGCCGTGACGGTACTGTTCAGTGATCTGGAAGGCCGACTTCACCTGCTGGATTACGACAAGAAGTTTTTGCTCGGCTCGTATGAGAATCTGACGTTCGACGGATCGTCGATTCGTGGATTTACAGCGCAGAAGGAAAGCGATCTCCGGCTTGGCATTGACTGGAGCGCGTTTTACTGGGTGCCGGCCGATGTGTTCGGCAACGGCAAGGTGCTTGTTTTCGGCACGGTGATCGACAAGGACGGCTCGCCGTACTCCGGCGATCTGCGCGGCGTTCTGAAGAACTATGCCGACAATCTGTACGCGGAGAAGGGCTACACGCTGAATGCCGCCAATGAGATTGAGGGCTTTCTCTTCGCAGGACGTGACGCCGAGAAGAAGTATCACGAGACGGGCAAGTTCGAGTTCATCAACACGGGCGGCTACTACCATGTGCTGCCGCTCGACCCCCTGCGCCAGTTCATCGACACAGCGGCCGAGGTTCAGCGTGCGATGGGCTTCCAGAACGAGAAGGACCACCCGGAGGTGGCACCGAGCCAGTTCGAAATCAACTATGGCTACGGAGAAGTGGTTGCCGCGGCCGATCAGATCCAGCTCTACAAGCTGCTGTGCCGTCAGATCGCAAACAACCTGGGCTACACGGCAAGCTTTCTGCCCAAGCCCGTGGTGGGCGTAAACGGCAGCGGCATGCACACCAATGTCTCGATCTCCCAGGGCAAGACGAACCTCTTCTGGGATGAAAAGGGACAGGAGAAGCTGTCGTCGTTCGGCTGGGACTTCATTGACCGCATCCTGAGCCACGCGCTCGACATCTGCCTGGTGCTGAACCCGAGCGTCAACGCCTATCGCCGGCTTGATCCGCACTTTGAAGCACCGAACCAGATCAAGGCTTCGGCCACCGACCGTGGATCGATGATTCGCGTTCCGATCGGCAACTCGCGCTCGATGCGCGTTGAGGTGCGATCCGTCGCTCCGGATGCGAATCCCTACCTCACGCTCTACTCGATCTTCAGGACAGGCGTGGATGGAACCAAGGCGCAGATCGACAACCTTCGCCAGGCGCAGCGGTATCTGCCCGACCACATTCAGGAGGCCATCGAGGAGCTTCAAGTCTTCGAGCTGGATTGGAACGATCCTCGGGGACGATGTGAAGGGCCGGTTTGCCGACCTGAAGCAGGCCGCCGCCGACCGCTCTCCGCGGGACCTTGGCACGTTTGTGAAGGGCTCTGAGGTTCAGTATCACCATGAGGTCTACAACCAGTCGCTCTGGAACCTCTTCTAGCGGCCAGTGCAGACTCGACCAGCAACAGGAAGGCGCTGCCCAATCGGCAGCGCCTTCCTTTTTGCAGCAGCAGATTGCCTGGGCGGAGGCTAGTGCGCATTCGGCAGGAAATAGGCTTCGACGGCGCGCATGAGGGTTTCCTGGTCAAGGTAAGGCTTGCGGCCTTCGTATTTCGCTGCCCAGCAGATCTGATTCACGAGATCGCGGGGATAGCAGGCACGCAGCTCGAGGTGGAAGGTGCCGCGGATTACGGTGATGAGCTCGTTGAGAAGGGCCGGGGTGGCCTCAATATCGTGCGCCTGAGCAACGCGGCGGAAGATTTCGCAGAACTGCTCATTGGTGATTGTCCCCAGGCTGATCTTCGTCTGAATCCTGCGCAGGAATGCGGGATCCATGAGATCAGCGGGATCGAGGTTGGAGGCAAAGACCACCAGCATCTCGAAGGGGATTTCAATCTTGCGGCCGCCGGCGAGGGTAAGAAATTCAATTCTGCGATCGAGAGGAACCACCCATCGGTTTAAAAGCTCATCGGGCCGGATGCGCTGACGGCCGAGATCGTCGATGATGAGCACGCCGTTGTTGGCCTTCATCTGCATGGGGCCGACGTAGTACTTGGTGATGGGGTTGAATTGCAGATCGAGCATCTCGACGGTGAGTTCCCCACCGACCATGACGGTGGGACGCTGACAGCGGACCCAGCGCAGATCGCGGTCTTCGGGCTCCGAATCCGGCGTACGGCGGTGAATGGCGGGGTCGTAAACGGTGATGATCTGGCCGTCGACCTCAATGGCGTAAGGAAGCCAGACGGAGTCCTCTGCAAGAACGCGCGAGAGCGTCTCGGCCACAGCAGTTTTACCCACTCCCGGCGGCCCGTAGAGAAAAACGGCCGCACCGGAGTTGAGCGCGGTTCCGAACTGCGCGAGAGTCTTGGGGTCAATGACGAGATGGGAGAAGGCCCGCTCAACCTGCGGCGGCCTCACCGTGACATCGCGCACGCTCTGCTTGCGCACCTGATCGACGTAGCTGGCCAGGGAGACGGGCGCGGGGCCGGCATACTGGCTTTGAGCCAGCAGTTCGACGGCGCGGGCCCTGCCCTGCGACGTGATGGCAAGGTACGGAATGTTGCTGACCATTCCCGTTACTTCACAAAGCAGCTTTACCCGCAGCCGGCTGAAGAGCTCGCTGGCAACGTCGAAACTGAGACGTGTGTGCTCGGCAAGGTCAAGGACGGAGAAAGGGCCTGAAGCGTAGAGATTTTTGAGAGCGATATCTTCGAGGATGGCCTCGCGCACGCCTACATCCGAGACGGATAACGGACGATTTTCTGGCGCTGATATGTATTCAAATTTAAGCAGTTCTCGCATACGCCTGGCGCTTCCATTTCCAAAGCAGAGGAGTAGCTCTCACTATACCGCCCGGGCGCAGAGGGGAGTCAATCTTCGCGGAGCTACAGCACGAAACTATTGGGCCGCAGGTTTGATGGCGGCATATTGACAGAACGGCAGCTCAGTTTCGGACGAAGACATAAAAATCCGAGCGCGAGGTGTGAGCCAAATTGCGAGGGTCGAATGGGTAGATGTTCTCCTGAACGGAGTAAAGTCGCCACTGGGTCAGATTGGCTTCAATCCATCGCATGAATTGCCGGTGACGCACATGCGAACCATTCCACTTTTCGTCCACGTTGCTCGAATAGATGATCACAAACTTCTCGGCGGCTGCAAAGAGACGTCTCATATAAGCGTCAAATACCGAATCCTCGATCAGGTGGTAAACGACGTCCAGCGAAAGGGCGAGCTCTGCCTTCACGTCCGGCGAGAGCGCGTCAAGAGGAACGAAGTGCCTGGTTGCATCGCCGGCGAAGGCGTTGCGGCAATTCTCGATGGTCGTTTTCGATATATCGACACCGGTGTAGTGAGGATACCGGGCAAGCCGAAGCTGCGCTCCATCGCCGCAGCCGAATTCGATGATCGTGGCGATCTGATGCTCTTCAACAAAGCTGTTGAGGAAATTTGCTTTGAATTCTGCCAGGCGGCTGTAGCTGCCTACGCCTGAATTGCCCCCCGCTTTGTAGCGCTGCTCCCAGTATTCAGCCGAGCTGTCAACCTTATGCAATCGGATCCAGAGCTTGACCAGACGAGGCCCGAGAACGGGCACCTCTCGCAGCGATCGCTTCGCACGGCTCAGGACCTGTATCACGCACCCGCTCCCGGAACAGACAGAGAAAACACTGGAATGCTACACCTTTGAGCCTACAAGGTACGGGACGAACAGCCAAGGCCGCACGAAGAGAGAATCAGTTTGAATCTGAAGGGTGGACGCGGTAGGAATCGAACCTACGACCTGCAGTTAAGAGCCAGGGATCTGGATCGTGAAGTGTTACTCACAATCACCCTAGCCAGGTTGCTCTTTTCCAATTGTTTAGCCGCGTTACAATTTTGCCGGCGATGCAGGGCTTACCCAGAATTTTCGCACCTTTTTAGCTCCTGCAAGAGTCCCTGCAGCAGGATTCCCTCTCACAGAAATTCTTTCTGAAAATCCATTCTTGTCTTTCAAGCACATTCTTGTCTTTCAAGCAGAGGAGCCAGCGCATGGAGAGCGTCGTGAAGACCGAGCGACCCCAAAGCTGGCCCCCCATGCTCTAGAACAGAAAACGGCCGCCAACCTGGAGAACACGCATCCCCGCCGCGCCCGAGATCACGCCGAATGAACTTGGACTGGTCAGAGATCCGCCCGGATTGTTGAGGTTCACCATGTTGAACACATTTGTCGCCTCACCACGGAATTGAAATTTCATGCTCTCGCTCAGAGTGAAATCGCGGAACAGCGACGCGTCGACGTTCTTATAGCCCGGCCCGTCCAGTGAGTTAACTCGCACCAATCCGTCGAGCCCGGAAGTTCCACCGCCGACCGGACAGCTTGCACTGTTAACTTCGCAGTAGACGCTGGTGTCGAACCATTCGGCCATCTCGGCCTGGCGAGAGCGACTCGCCCCCAAAAGACGCTCATTCTCTCCAGAAAGCAGATTTGGGCGATCATTATTATTGCCGTCGAGATTGTCGTCTTTGCCGCTGGTAATTGCGAAGGGTTTGCCGCTGTGCATGGAAACGGTTGCTGCAACCGACCAACCGTTCAACAGCAGTCGCGTCGCTGAGTTGAAATTTCCGAAGTAGTTCGGCTTCCACACCATGGAGAATACCGCCTGATTACGCATGTCATTGGGCTGGCGCTGCCGTTCGAGGTACATGGCGCGGTAGTCCTCCGGCTCCGTTCCCGCACTGTTGCCGATGTTGCCCGTGGTCTGCAGCGAAGCGCTCGCGAGGGTTTTGCTCCAGATGTAGAAGCCATTGACGCTGAAACCGTGGCTCAATCGCTTCTCGATTGCAACCTGGAGACCGCTGTAATTAGCATTCTGTCCGTCTTCGATGACGTATCCATTGCTCATGAACTTCGATCCGGGGGCAGGATTGGCGCACTTGTTCCCTGTTGCAAAGGGCAGAGCATCGAAAGGCCGACGGCAATTGATATTGCCGGTCGTGTTTATGGATGGATTGTCCAGGTTGTAGATCGGGGCATTTTCGTCGATGTATAGCGGAAGTTTGCGATTGAATGTGCCGACATAGTTGATGCTCATGGCAAGATCGCGAGTGATCTGACGCTCCATTCCGAAGTTCGCCTGGATGTTGTAGGGCCAGCGCATTCCCTTCTGCACAAATACCAATTGCGCCGGGGAGACATAGTGCGGATTCGCTTTGTCGTAAAGATAGGGAAACGGGGAAACGCATCCCGCGAAGTCCTGACAGTCAGTTGAGTAGACATTTTGCAGGCTCACCACATGTGTAAATGCGTTTGTCTCGCGCACAGCAAATGGCTGGAAATTCTGCGACAGCATCCACTCATTTCCTGAGATCGTGTCGAAAAACAGACCGGCCCCGCCGTGAAAGACGGTGCGTCCGTCCCCCTGTGGATCGAAGGCAAAACCGAGGCGCGGCGAAAAGTGGCTGTAGTTGGTGTCGACGCCGCCTGCAGGTACCCCCGGATCACCCGGAAAAAGCTGGCCGAGCATGGCGTTAGGAGAGACCGTGGATTGCACATTTGGCTCAAAGACTGCGATCCTGCGCTGTGTGTCGGTCGGTGCAGTCTGGACATCGTAGCGCACACCGAGGTTGAGCGTCAGGCGGGGTACAACGCGCCAGTCATCCTGCACAAAAGCTCCATAGTTCCAGTAATTCTCGTTCGCGTCATCCGGCGAATCCTGGCTCATGGTGTTGGGATGGCCTATCAAGAAGTCGGCCATGGCGACATGTGTTCTTGTGGATGCGTTGGTGAAGGCGAAGGCACCGTAGTTATTCAGCAGCGTCTCCAGGCGATCCTTCTCGAGGTAGGCTTCACCGCCCGCATTGATCGTGTGCCGTCCCCGCGTTGTGCTGAAAACGTCACGTACTCCATAAACATTGTCGCCAGCGAGCGGTCCGGTAATCGATTGCCCGAGGGTAAAGAAGTTGGCCACACTGATATTGGGGAGTGAAGGGGTTCCCTGCACGTTGAGATCGGAGCCATAATCTGCCAGCGACTTCGCAGGGTTGCTGATGCGCCCCGCCAACATGCGCGAATAGCTTAGCCACAGCTGGTTGACCGAACGCGACGAGAGTGTCCAGACATCGCTGGCGTTGCCATTCTGTTGCCGATAGTTGTAGTTCGAAAGTGCCCATCCGGGCAGGTTGCCGCCGGGAAACACGGCTTGAGATCCGATCGATTGGAAATATTCCAGCGTTGTGCGATGGTTGGGCATGACCTGAAAGTCGCCCTTGATCAGGTATTCGTTGACTTCGTTGGGCAGGCCTTCATTCCCGACAAACCGGTTGTCCGGCGTGGGGCGATTCGCGGATGGCAACGGTACATTCTGGTTTAGGACCGCCGTTGCAACTGGATCCGGTACAAAATTCGGATCGAGGTCGAGCCGATTTCCCGGCACCGGCTGGTTCGTAACCGGATCATACACCACAAAGTGACCGCCGTAGTCCGTCCCTGTTGCTGTCAAATTCTCAGAGAAATCTCCCAGACGCTGTTTTGCGTCCGGCACCACCGTGTTGAAGTTCTGCGGGCTGACCTGCCGCAGTCCGCCGTAGCTGCCGAAGAAGAAGATCCTGTTCTTCAATACGGGGCCGCCTACAGTGGCTCCAAAGCGATTGATGTGTTCCGGAGTCCTAGTGGTCTGCAGATAGCTGTTCGCGTTGAAGTTTGTCTCCTGATGGAATTCGAAGACCGAGCCATGCACGTGATTTGTACCCGACTTTGTTAAGACGGAGACTACGCCGGCGCCCGTACGCCCGTATTCCGCACTGAAGTTATTGGTTTCCACATTGAACTGGTCGACAGCATCGGGATTCGGCAGGACGTTGCCGGTGGCGCGGACGCCGGTCATGTTGTTGCCGCCGTCCAGGTAATAGGTAACCTGCCCGACCATATTGTCCGTTGATCCATTGATGATCACGTGCTCCATGGGCAGTCCGATTGAGTTCTCGTTTTGCACATTCTGCACGCCCGGCGTAACGTTCAACAGGTCGTAAACGTTGCGTCCCACAAGGGGTAGATTGTCGATCTGCTCGTTCGTAACCGACGATCCGAGCGTCGAGTCGCTGCTGTTGACCAGCGGCACATCGGCGGAGACGTCGACGGTTTCGCTCGTGCCGCCGAGTTCCAGCGAGAGATCCACCACAGCGTTCTGCATCACTGAGAGCACAATGCCGGAGCGCTGCAGCTTTTTGAAGCCCAGCGCCATGACCTGTATTCTGTACGGCCCGACGGGCAGGAATTCTTCATGGAAGGTTCCGTCTTCTTTGGTCACGCTGGCTCGAGAGAAGTTCGTTGCGGTCTGCGTCAGGATGATCCGCGCATTCGGCACCACAGCCCCCGTCGGATCCGTCACGGTACCGGATAGATTCGCGGTGCTGAGCTGCGCATTCGCCGCCAGCGTCAGGGTCGCGACAGTCAGCACCAGGATTACGTTTCGAATGATCGCCCACAACTTCATGACTTTTGCCCTCCAAAATTTGGTTAAGTGCGATTTGATCGCTCCGGACTGCACGTGCATTTCCGGTTTTTGCTGCTCACATCGTTCTCTTGTGCATCAACCTGCTTGCTAACCGTTTCTTTTCGGCATGTCCTGGAGACGTCCCACCTCTCGTTGTTCCTGCGCCTCAAATTTGAGAGAGGCTTCCGGCAATCCGTCCGGCTTCACTCCAACTGTGCAGCTTCCGCTGCAAGTGAACGAAATTTCGGCACGGCCGTTTGCAAGCTGCAGAACCCGCGATGCCCTCGCCGTGCCCAGGTTGTCGATCAGCCTGCCTGCACCTGCCAGCGAAAACCTGACCCAGTTGGCGGCGTCGAGGCACTGCACGCCTTGAGCATCAAAGAGCGTGGCCTCGACCGTGATCACGTCGCCCTGACGATGTTTCTGCTGCAAACGAATCAATGCAGGGGCATCCCATTTCTCCGTTTGAAAAACCAGCTCAATCTCGTCGGTGATGGTTTTGGCACCACTCGTTGCTACGGCACGCAATTGATTTTTGCCCTTTGCAAAGATTGCGTCCCAGCGGAGGCCGGCCGCCGGAAAATCCTGGCTGTCGCGTTGTCTCGTTCCCAGCGATTTGCCGTTGAGAAAAAGCTCTGCACGCTCACAGTTGGAGTAGACATGCACCGGCCGAGCCACGCCCTCAACGCCCCAACGCACTGGCCAGGTATGCCCGTAGATATGCACCATCGGCTCGTGGGCCCAATAGGACTGGAAAACGTAGTACGACTCCTTCTTGCGCAGATCGCGCTCGACTACGCCCTTCTGGTTCACGCGAGGAATGGCATTGTCACCGCGCAAGGGAGAAGCAAAATCCTTGAAGATCCATTGCGCCGCGCCAGTAAACCAATCCAGGCTTTCTTGCGTTTTCAGGTGCCAGTCGAAGAGATTGCAGGCGTATGTCTCAGACCAGTCTCCATCGCGGGAAACCCGCGGCGCTCCTCCGGTCTTGAGGTAGGCCAACCCGCGCTCATCGGTGCCCTCGCCTGTTGGAATTCCTTGCGACGCCGCTTCAGGGTGTTCCGAGTGCCGCCCCGCGTGGCTATCGGCTCCCCATTCCATGTGAATGAAGCGCTTGACGCGTTCCCGTTGCTCCACCAGGCTCTGTTCGTATTCGCGATAATTGCCGCTATACCAGCCGGCCCAGATCGAGGGCGAATAGACATCCGGAATGTCTCGGGCAAACTCGCACCGGCGAACCGAAGTCAGGCGCGAGCGATCCAGCTCATGAGCGAGATCGCGCAACTCGGTCATCAGTTGACAGATTTCTGTCTTGTTTACGCTCGGCTTCTCATCGGGCCAGTCGTCCTCGTTGCCAAGTCCCCACAAAATGATCGACGGGTGATTGAAATGCTGATCGATCATGTGGGTCAGCATCTCTTTCACATTCTGCTTCTGTGCCTCGCCGACCACGCCGGCGCGACACCAGGGCACTTCTTCCCACACCATCAGCCCGAGCTCATCGCACAAGTCCAGAACGAGACGGTCCTGCTGGTAATGCGCGAGGCGGATGAAATTCGCGCCCATGTCGCGAATCATCTGCATCTCCTGACGCACCAGATCGTCGCTCATGCCTGCTGCGACGCCAGCGTGTTCCGCGTGCCGGTGGGTACCCTTCAGCAGAAGACGTTCGCCATTCAGCTTGAACGGACCGTGCTCAAGAAATTCAATGGTGCGGACCCCGAAGCGCTCTTCGACCTGAGACTCTGCGTCCGCGGTTGCGAGTACAACGCGGCACCGGTAAAGATGGGGCGAGTCTGGCGACCACAGTTTTGGAGTCGGGATCGCAAGCTCGGCCAGCGGTCGATAGCCTGCCCACGGCGATTCGGTGAGCATCGCCTGATGGATCGAACGGCCCTGCGCGTCGGAGATTTCGATCGTGATGCGGCATGGCGAATTTCGCTTTTCGGGGTTATACAGTCTTCCCAGAACCGACACCCGCGCTGAACCGTTCTCCTGGACCACGGGCAAAACATGGATCGCGTCGAGGGCAAGCGGTGGGAGATAGCGCAGATTTACATGCCGATAAAGCCCGCCATAGAGGCAGAAATCGCTGAGCTCCGAGGGAACGCGGTTCGCATCCGGCGTGTTATCACAGCAGACGGATATGGGAACTCCTGCGGTGCTGGAATCGGGCGGCAGGTGTCTAAGGGCTTCAGTGATGTCAAACGAAAACTCGTCGTAACCGCCTTTGTGGCTGCCCACCAGAACCGATCCCACCCAGACGGTGCTGGTTTGCCCGGCGCCCTGAAAGTTCAGAAGCGTCCTGCCGCCTTCGAATGGATTCTCGACTGGGACCCGAGTCCTGTACCAGCCTTGACCGCGGAAGTACGGTCGATCGGGATCGCACTCGTTGAGGGCATTGAAGGAATGCGGCAACTCCGTCGGAGCCCACGATCCAGACGTCGTACGATCCCAGACATCGCTTGCGTTCTCCAATATCCCTCGATGGAATTCCCACCCCGTATCAAGGCGTTTCGCCGTTGAAGTCAAATCACTTGTGAGCGGATGGCCCTTTCGAGTCGCAGCGCACAAAGGTCCGCGAAGCAATAAACCGCCTGCGCAAATGGAGGCATTCGCCATGAATTCTCGACGCGAGGATGAAGACAATGAGAACCACCTGATGGTATGAGAGCCGGCACAATGCTCTTTCTCGTACCCGGTTATGGCAAGTGACTCACCGTTTGGCCCCGCACCCGGTCTCTAGGATTTTTGAAATGTGGCGCTTACAACGTGCGCTTTCGGCGTGTCAAACGTTCTTGCAACCGATAAACGGAAGCTAGTATTATGCGATTCGTCCCGATGAACCGATCGACCGTAGAGCACGATACGTGGAACCCGCAGACGCGGGAGGATCGACAGGCGGTGCTGCAGGAACTCAAGGAGGTTCTGGCCAGCCCGCACTTTTGCAACAGCAAGCGCTATCCGGCACTCCTCAGGTTCGTCGTCGAAAGCACCCTCGACGGGAAGTCATCCCTGCTCAAGGAGAGGACGCTCGGGATTGAGGTCTTCGACCGACCACCCGATTACGACACCAACACCGACACAGTCGTCCGCTATACAGCGGGCGAGGTACGCAAACGGCTGCAGCTCTACTATCTCGAACACCCCAGCCACGGCGGCTTGCGGATTTCGCTGCCAGTTGGTTCCTATGTTCCCGAGTTTGTTATCGGGGCCAGCAGAAGTGACCTGGATATTCCGGCTTCAGAAGATACGCCAGCGTTAGCGGCAAACGGTCACGGAGAGGTTAACTCAAGTCTGCATCTGGGCGCCGAACCGTCACAGCTTCACCCTGCAGTGACCGATGCGAATGCGGTTCCAGACGAAATCCACCTCGCTTCCGCAATCCCGGATCGACGCAGGCCCGGCATCAAGCGACTGCTATGGCTGGCCGGAACCGCAGCGGTTGTGATAGCAGCCACGATCATCGTAATGAGTTGGAAATCGCATTCGGTTCATTCTGAAACGAACGTCTCCGATTTCTGGATGCCCGTTGTGCATGACAACCGCGTGGTACTCCTCTGTACGGGAAGCGTCGTCTTTGCGAAGAACGACTTCTCGGGAGTGACGACTGCAGGAAGGGATATCGATTATCCGTTCGTCTCGATGCAGATTGCGTCGTCGATCTCCCAGATAAGCGGAACGCTGTCTCAACTCGGCGTCTCAACGCAGCTCTTGTCCTCCGCCTCTACACCGCTCACCGACCTCCGTGAGCATTCCGTGACGCTTCTCGGCGGATACAACAACGAGTGGACGATGCGTTTACTGCAGCCCTTGCGATTCCACTTCACTTCGGAACCGGTCGAATCGATTCTCGATAAGTTACATCCCGACGTCCATTGGGAGCGCGACCACTCGCTCTCTTACTCGAGCGCAGACGACTATGCCATTCTTGCTCGTTTTCGTGATCCCGTCATCGACGGCTGGGTCGTCGTTGTCGCCGGCCTCGGTCGCAACGGTACTGAAGCGGCCTCTCAGTTCGCCGTAAGCCCCCATTACCTGCGCGTTCTCCGCGATCAGATCGGACACGATATCGCCAGTCAGAACCTTGAAGTCGTGCTCAAGGTCAAGGTCATCGACGGTAAGACGGGAGCCCCCTCCATCCTCGCTGTCCACACGTGGTAACCGGCTCGTACCCAATAACTCCTCGGCTAGACCCACAACAGAGGCTGCCTAATCGGAAAATTGCGGATGATCTCTTTGTCCTTCGGGTCCGGATTCAGCGTCTTCCACAATTCGATGTATTTCTCCTCATGACCGGCTATCCCCGCGAAGAGCAGCCCCGGTGACCGCACGGGCAGCGCGTCAAAATGCTCCACGTCGTGGGCCCATTTCCATTTGTTCTTATCTTCTAAATACGGATAGATAAACTCCGCAGCCCTTAACATTCCGCGCCCATCGGGAAGCTGGAATGTTGGCGGATCGGGTTCGAGCCCTTTCAGCGACTGACACAACCCCGCCATCACATCGAAGTTGAAAATGGAGTAGCTGTACGGTTTCGTCCTTGTCAGCTCCCGGGGGAAAGACCCATCTTCAGCCTCCTGATTCGGAAGAAGGATCTCCCTGTAACGGCGATACACGTCCTTCCGTACCTCTTCGTTTTTTGTGAGCCGTGCAAATTCTGCCGCCTGCAATGCCCAGCAAATGGCATGGTTGTTCTTGGTATCTCGTTCCTGCTGTCCTCGCTCGCTTTGACAAAGCCAATCAAGATAGCTTGCGAACCATCCCTCCACTGCCGCACTCTCCTGCGGGTCCAGCAGTTCACGTACTAAGAAGCCTGCTGCGCGCGCAACCTCAACCAGGTGCAGCGTATCGATGATTCCATAGTTCCGCCCCGTCGATCGGCCTTTCACTGCCTGCGCAAACATCAAGTTCGGATTCATCCGCGTTGCCGGCGTCACGAACCACGCCTTCAGGTGATCACATGCCCGCCGGCCGTAATGCTTGTCCCCAGTCAGCAGCCACGCCGCCGTCAAAGCGGGCATCTGAATGGAAAGAGCCACCATCACCTTGCGGTGTTCGTCGAAATTGCTTGGATTGCTCTGCCCATCGCGATTCACGTAGGGACCGTTTGGGTTCTTCGGGTCCGGCCAGAAATAGTCCGCCTGCGAATAGAAGTCGTGCAGCCCTCCCGCACTCCCCTTGGCGGGATACGCCGTGATGGTCACAGGTTGAAGAGATACGTAGCGCTTCGCGGCCGTTAATATCCGCTCGCGATCGGTCACGGCAACAAGCCGGTAGGCATCGGAAACCTTGCGCCGTGTCGCGTCTCCAAGAGCAATCCGAAATCCGGAGACACAGCAGGCTGCTGTCGCGGTCTTCAGAAACAATCTTCGGTCCATTGCGAACGGCCACTCTGTCTTGATCATCTGATTGATTTTACTTTGTCGAAAAGATGATGCCGTCGACGTTTCGGTACTCTGATGCGCGATTAAGACCTGTTACGTCGCCGAGACTATCGACCGTGCAGGCGTGCCAAGGAACAAAGGACGACTTCGGAGCTTCCGTGTGCTTGCTCCTCGACATCGTCCCGTACCCCTTCCAACATCCGATTTCGTACTCGCGATTTCGTACTCGGAAGTATGTGGATTTTGGGGAGCAGGCAACAAGCGCCATAGCCATATCCGAATGGAAGCCAAGCGCAATGCGCTGGAGACGGTCGTGCGAAAGCGAGTTCAGGCAGCGACCGAAGAAGATCGATCACAGCATGACGCAGAGTCATCCGCAGTTGCGCAGCATTTAGAAGGGCAGTCCCTACAAAAGTCCCTACAGTCGGGCGTTTTTGAGGGTCATCGAAGTGTTTATGGTGTTCGCAAGTCTAAGAAAATTGATGGTGGACGCGGTAGGAATCGAACCTACAACCTGTCGGTTAAGAGCCGAATGCTCTGCCAGTTGAGCTACGCGTCCAGCGGGGTGAGAGGTGCGCCGCCGGAAGAACAAATGATGGCGGAATGCAGGCTGAGATGACTGCCGCACTTAAGAAAATATAGCACAGAGAAAGAGGGATTCCAAAGCGGATGGGAGCAGGCGGCCCAGCTTAAAACGTGAAGGCCAGACCGGCGCGAATGGCGCGCTGATTCTGCGCGAAGACGAGCAGAGAGCCGTCACTCAAGAGATAAGGGCGGTATCCCTCCGCGAGCATGTTTCTGACGTCGAGCAGGGCCTCGATGCTGCTGCCGCCTTCGCGCCGGATGCAGATGGGCTGGCGCAGATGCAGATTCAGGTAAGGCTCGATTGATTCGGCGGAGAACGGCGCGACCGCAGTGACAGTATCTTCAGGCTGCCAGCGATAGCTGGCGCGCCACTTTGTGCCGGTGCCTTCAAGAGTCCCAGAGAGAGAGAGCGTGTAGGTCTGGACGCGGCGTGGACGGCTGGAGGCAAAGACTTCTGCAAGCGGGACCGCATGGGCCACAACAGGCATCGCCAGGGCATCGCCGTTGGCGTAACTGAGACGGAGGCGCTGGCCATGAGGCAAGCTGCGTTCGACGGCCGCTACAAAGCCCGCGGAGCTGTAATTGGGCCCTGCTGCGTGAAGAATGCCGCTGGCCTGATCGAAGAGCACATCACCGGAATTTAAGGAGGAACCGCCACCGGCGACCATGTGCGACGCGGCTTCGATCACTGGATTCCTGATGCTGTCGGCGAAGACCATGACAGCAACTGCTGAATTGTCTGTCTGCCTCTCCCAGCCCATTTCCTGGTGCATACCGCGCTCGAGGGTCAGCGCTCCGCCGCGGGCAGCGAGCTGAGGCAGATAATAGGCTGCTTCAGATTCATCGGCCCCATAGCGCGCGGGGACGGAAGTGCTCATCCGATAACGAACGACGCCGTTGTTGCTTGTGCGCCAGCCTACTGAAGCAAAAGGAAGCGCGGCGACCACGGTGTTGGGAGAGTTCTGATCGAAACGGGCAATGACCTGTTCCGCGCCGACCTCCGCCTGCAACGTGTCGCCGAGGTTAATGTTCTCCCATGAGCGCATGGCGAGTTCGTCGACGCCTTCGGCGCCCTGCGTCTCAATTTCCGGATGAATGGCGATTGCCGCCAATGATTGCACTGAACCGGCGAAGCCCAGTTCCTGCCTGAATCCCAGCATCGATTCCATTCCGGCATCGGTGTGGGGATCGAAGTCGACATGGGCAAGGAGCTCGCGGCTGTCGGACGGGGTGTTCTCAATGGATGCAGTGATGCGCTCGCCGCTTTCGCCGAAAGTGCCCTGCTCGCCTGTAGCGATCAGCCTGGCTTTGAGCTTCGGCCTGGCGCCGCTGCCGTCGGAGACGACAACGAGAGGACCATCCTCAAGCCAGCGCAGAAGAGGCCGGTTTGCGGCAGACCGCAGCGTCCATGCCCAATCATCCTTCTGCGCGTTTACAGCGCGGGGCTGCGCCGGGAGCCACTGCATGACCTCGTAGAGCGTGTTGAGCGTGAGATTAACCACGGTGGCGTGGCGGATGCGCACGCCCTCACGCAGAGAGGGCAGGAACGACGATCCCATCGCCTTGACGGCGTAGCGGCCCGGCAGCACGCGAGGGATGGAGAAGCGCCCCTTGTCATCGGTGTAGACGATGGCAACGACGTTGAGGTTGGGACGGAGGAGCTGTACGACCGCGCCGATTTGCGGAACACCGGCGGAATTGCGCACTACACCTGAAACCGATCCCTGGGCTGCTCCGCGAACGGGAGCGGCGCCCATGGCGATCAGTGCAACGAAGAAGGCGAGATGGAGCCTGCGCGTCATCACTCGTAACGGTGAACCGAGGCGTCCCTGGCGTATCTGATCCTGAAATTGCCCGCGCGGGTTTCCCGATCTGAAGCCGGATAACCTGACTGCACGAGATACATATTATTCCACGACAAATGGCACCGATTTTGCAATCTCTTGTTTAGAGATTTCGTCGTCGATCTTGATTGTCACCTTGTACTTGCCTGGCTGAAGTCCTGCGACGGGAAGACTCTTCTGGACGGTAATCTGATCGCTGTGAGCGCCCAAGTCTTTTGAATCCATGCTTTTTTCAAGCAGAACGCTGTTATTTGCGGCGTCAATGATCTGGTAAGTAACCTTCGCCTCGTTACTCTTGGTGGCTTCGTTGATGCCGAGGTTATAAACCTGCATCCAGAAATTGAGCTGCTGGTTGCGGTTGAAGCTGACCGGGGTGGCCGGACCGGCGCTGACACGGGGCCGGATGAAGGTATTGCCGATCACAAAGTTGCCGTTGCCGATGGAGTGCGAGTCAACCGCGTTCATCTGATCGGCAAGGATGAGAGAGGATGTGGCAAGTTTTTCGTCGTGAAATTCGGGAACAGACAGGGCACGTCCATAGATCCCGATGTGGTCGGGATTGTTCACGTCCTTGATGGCGATGTCGAGACGGTAGAGACCGGGAAGCAACGGCAGGGCCTTCCAGTAGACAGACGGACGATCGAGCGATTTCTGCAGCAACTCGGCGGGCTGCTCGACCTCGACCGTGTCCTCCTGCGTCTGAACGATCTTGTGCATCAGCGTGGTGACCTTGATGAGGATGTTCACGACGCCCTTGGCCACGCCGTCTTTGGTCACAAAGGTGATGTCGCGATTCTTGATCTGGACCGTGATGGGAACGAGAACGGTGTTGTCAGTCACCTTCACGAAATCCGTTCGCACATCGAAGGGAAAGATGGGGCCGCTGATCAGCTTGTGTTCGGAGATGAAGTTGTCGAGATCCTTGAATTTCACCGGAGGAGGCGCGAAGAGCTTTGCCGCGAGCTCGATCCGGTCAAATTGCTTTGATTCCTGCCCAGAAGACAGCGGCCCGGTGCCGAGACTCTCCATTCCGCCTTTGAACCGGTCCGCCTTCTTGGCCATGCCCATCTCTTCCCACTGGGTCATGCCCATGCCCGGCACGTGCAGCAGTGCGTCCTTTTCGCTGCGGTCGATGGTGAAGTGATAGTCGCCGCACATGCAGGTGTCGACGAATTCGATATCGATGTTGTCGCCGACGCCTTCGAGATAGCGGTAGTGCCAGACTTCAAACGGAAAAGTGGAAGTCTCGCCGCCGCCTTCATCGAGGGGCCGGTTGTAGGCGCCGCCGGAGGGATGGCTTTCGATGGAGTCGGGTGCTCCGAAGGCGATGTAGATATGGCCGCGATCTGTCTTCCAGCCGGGCTTGCCGGCCGCATAGTGCTCGTTGGCGTAGGCGATGCGGCGATAGTGCTCTTCGCGGAACTCGTTGTCAGGGGAGTCCGGATTGGGATTGCGGCGGAGCCAGAACTGCTCGATGAAGGAATCGCGCTCTTCGTCGTTGCTGAGGTTCTTGAAAGCCTTGCGTTCCTCGTCGGAGATGATGTAGGCGACATCCTGGTCGAGCCAGGTTTTATAGGCGCCTTTCAACTCCTGCCGGACGGCCTTTTGCGCCTTGAGCTTGTCGCTGTCGCTGCGCGGCCTCTTGAGCGGATCGATTGTCTGATCCTGATCCTGGTCCTGATCGGCAGACTGGGCGGACTGCTCAGCCGGCTGCTGCGCGTGCAACCCAACCACGGGAATGAATGTTACGCCGCACATCAGTGCAGCAAATAGGACGCTACGACCGCTCAACATCATCAGCCTCAAAACTCCTGCGATGCCCCATTTTACGAGTCCCTGGGCCGGGCAAGCAAGGCGCCCGACACGGTTCCACCCATCCTGTTGGACGCTCGAAAGGGGCGAAGGTAACCACTTCGACCCAAATGGTTAAGGTTCATTTTCCTATAGGCACAGCGGTTTGAGACGACGCCCGAAGATATCCGTCGAAGTAAATGCAGGCCAACTTTCAGTAGAAAATAAGGAAAGCAGAACCGATAAAGAACCTGGATGAACAACAGATCGGGGCTGGGCAAGGGCCGGGAAATGAGAGTTGCTCGACGTTGGAGGCTCCCGCGGCAGTGCCGTGAGGGAATTTTGAAAGTGTGTACCTGGGATTCGGGAACCGCTTCGGCAAAGTTTGCGTAGACTAAACTGGGAGAAGCCTGGAGCATCCATCGCACATGAAGAAGATTCTTTTGATTGTTCTCGCCGTAGTAGTGACTGCTGGGCTTGTTGCCTTCATGGTCTTTAAGCAGCAATCGGGCTACACCAAGGTGATGACCGCAAAGCTGGTACGGCAGGATCTGACTACGGTGGTCAGCGGAACGGGGCAGATCATTCCGAAGACCTACGTGAATCTTGGCGCCACGGCCATGGGCAGAATCACGCACCTCTATGTAAAAGAGGGAGATCACGTGAAGAAGGGGCAGCTTGTGGCCACGGTTGAGAACGTGGCGCAGGAGGCTTCAGTGGCCGGCCAGGCCGCAGCCATCTCCGCTGCCAAAACGGACATCTCCTCGTACATTGCTGCGGAGAAGACGGCCGAAGCGAACGTGGAGCATGCCCAGGCGGATCTGGAGCAGAAGAAGCTGGACTGGGCCCGCGCCCAGGGCCTCTACAAGGCCGGAATCATGGCAAAGCAGGACTACGACGCCAAGAAGGCTGCCTATGACACCGATGTGGCGTCAGTGGCGCAGGCGGTTGCCGGCCTCAACCAGGCAAAAGCGCAGACGGCCTCAGCGCGCGGCCACCTCGAGACGCAAGCAGGCCACCCTGCGCGCCAACCAGAATGCGCTGGAGCTGACCAAAGCGATTGCGCCCTTCGATGGAATCGTGACCAACGAGCCGGTTCGAGAGGGCGAGACGGTTGTCGTGGGCATCCAGAACACCGAGGGCTCGACCTTCATGACGATCGCCGACATGAGCGTGGTCACCGCCGAAGTGAAGGTCGACGAGACGGACATTGTGAATGTCCGGCTTGGACAGCCGGCCGATGTGACGGTGGACGCAATCCCCGGAAAAGTCTTCAAGGGACACGTGACACTGGTAGGCGACCAGGCGCTGCTGCGCTCAACCGGCGTGGCCACGTCGCAATCGACGACGGGCACGGAAGAGGCGAAGGACTTCAAGGTGGTGGTCACGCTCGATTCCCCGTCGGACGAACTGCGGCCGGGTCTTTCAACCACCGCCAAGATCACGACCGCTCACAAGAGCGATGTGCTGGCACTGCCGATTCAGGCTCTGACGATGTACGCGCCGCCGCCTCCGGGAGCAAAGGACGGCAAGGTAGAGGCGGCAACGACCATCGGGCTCGAATGCCGCGGCAGCGGAACAAGGCGTCTTTGTGATGGACAAGGATTCGCACGGCAGGCAGCGCGCCCGGTTTATTCCCGTGAAGACGGGTATCACCGGATCGACGGATATCGAAGTTGTGAGCGGATTGACCGAGGGCCAGGAAGTGGTGACGGGACCCTACAAGACGCTGCGCATCCTGAAGGACGGGGCATTGCTCAAGCGGGATACGCAAAAGCCGATTACGCTGCAGGCCGGAAACGCCTGAGGCGTGAACGGTGAAGTCGGTGGTAGAGCAGGCGTGCTGAAGCGGCCTGCTCGCGCCTGATCTCTAATTGCACTTTCAGCAGTAGTTGAAGGATGAGACTCGGATGGTTCTGAACAGTACGGTGACCGAGATCGACAAGCAGCCTGCCGCGCCGCCGGAGAGCGACGTTATCGTCGTGGAGGATCTGTGGCGCACCTACGACATGGGCTCGGAACAGCAGGTGCATGCGCTGCGCGGCGTCTCGCTGCGCATGAAGCACAACGAGTACGTGGCGATCATGGGCCCTTCGGGTTCGGGCAAGTCGACGCTGATGAACCTGATCGGCTGCCTCGACACGCCGTCAAAGGGGCGCTACTGGCTGAACGGTCAACTGGTGAGCGAGCTGGACGATGACGAGCTGGCGCGCATCCGGAACAAAGAGATCGGATTCGTCTTTCAGACCTTCAACCTGCTGGCCCGCGCCAGTTCGCTGCACAATGTTGAGCTGCCGCTTGATCTATAACGGAACGCCGGCGGCCGAGCGGCTCGAACGGGCGCGCATGGCGCTGGCCAACGTGGGGCTTGAAAGCCGCATGAATCACAAGCCGAACGAGCTCTCGGGCGGCCAGCGGCAGCGTGTCGCGATCGCCCGGGCGCTGGTCAACAGTCCTTCGATCATCCTGGCGGATGAACCGACGGGCAACCTGGATTCAAAGACGGGCGTGGAGATCATGGCGCTTTTTGACCAGCTTCACGCCAAGGGAAACACGATCGTGCTGGTGACCCACGAGCCGGACATCGCCGAGTATGCTCACCGGGTCGTGCATATCCGCGACGGGGAGATCTTCTCGGATACCCCTTCGAAGCGGATCACGCATGGAACGGCGCGCAGTTAGATTCCTGACGAGTTGAGAACTACCTGGACCGGAGAGCTTCGAGCTTCTCCGGTTCAAGTTTTTTGTGCACGCGCCGATAAGCACCCTGTCGGCTCGCGCACAAAGAGACGGGCCGAAGATGAGGGCCCATGGCGAGACTTACTCCAGATTCACTGCAGTTGCCCCGGCCTGAGGTCCATTCTGCGGCCGAAGGGCCGCATAGCGGCGTGCTTCGAGCGCCGGGAATTCAGCTTGCGGGCGGCAGTGGCGTGTGGCGCAGGCTGCTGCTGCAGGCCGAAGCGGTCGCTCCCCGGCTGCGGGCGGCGTTCATCGAAGGCGACCCAGGCACGGGGAAAGAGACGCTGGCGCGCTGTCTGCATGCCCGCTCGCTCTTTGCGCAGTCTGCCTTTGAGCGACACGATGCGCGGCGGTGGCTTGTGGCGCGCGGGGCGGCGCAGCCGATTGAAGGATTCATCTATCTGGACCGCGTGGATGTGCTTTCTCCCGCGGAGCAGCGGCTTCTGTGGGAGGCGACGAAAAACCTGCCGGAGGCTCCCCGGAGTGGCGGCTGCCTTGTTGCATCGTCGCGGACGCCGTTCAGGCAGCTTATGAGCCAGGGCGCCATGATGCCGGATCTGCTGTTTCGGCTGGGCGCGGTTCACTTTGCTGTTCCGCCGCTGCGCTCTCGGCGGGAAGACATTGCGCCGCTGGTGCATTTTCTGCTCGATCGCGCCTGCCGGAGGCATCAGCGGACCAAGGCGGTGCTGGCTCCGGGTGCGCTGGCGCGGCTGATGCAGCACCACTGGCCGGGCAATGTATCGGAGTTATCGACGGTGCTGGAATCGGCGCTTCTTGAAGCCGCAGAGGGCGTGATCCGCGTGGAGAGCCTGCATCTGCCGGCCTGCGATCGGCTGCGGGCGGAGCCAACTGAATCGGGCGAATTGGGAAGGAGCAACTGCCTCGACCTGCACACCGTGATCCATCAGCATGTGCGCCACGTGCTGAACCTGAACCAGGGCAATAAGCTGCGTTCGTCGCGGCAGCTCGGCATCAGCCGTTCGACGCTGTATCGCATTCTTGGCAATGAATCTGTTCTTGGACGCTGAGCGAGAGGTTGGCGGCGGCGGAACCGGACCGAAGCGGCGGCCGACGGAGCAAACCGCAGGTCCGGTGCACTAAACTCGACGGAGAGATTCCTGCTGATTTCCCCGTCGAGGTTCGGTTACGTTGACAAGACACTTCTTTCTTTTTCTTGCTGGATGCGCGGTTCTGCTTCCCTGCTGCCAACCCATGCTGCAAGCGCAGGCTGCTCCGGCGCCGGTTGAGGCCAGGCGGAAAGCGCTCAATGATCTTTTTCAGGAGTACTGGGAAGCGAATCTGGAGCACTCGCCCGAATTCGCTTCGGAGATCGGCGACAAGCGCTTCAACGATCGCATCAGCGACTACTCAGAGAAGGCGGAGAATGAGTGGCTGGCAACGCGAGCAGGGCTACCTGATGCGGCTCGCGGCGATTGACCCGACGGGATTGAGCGACCAGGAGAAGACGAGCCGGGATCTGCTGCTGCGCACCTTTGCCGATGATGCCGAGGGCGCGCGAGTTCAAGGAATGGGAGATGCCGATCAATCAAATGAGCGGCATCTACTCGACGTATCCCGATCTGGTTGCCAAGCTGAGCTTCACCAGCGTGAAGGACTATGACGACTGGATTGCGCGGCTGCGCGCGATGCCGACGGCCTTCGACCAGGTGACGACGAACATGTCGATCGGCATGGACGACAAGCGCGTGCCGCCGAAGTTTCTGCTTGAGAAGGCGCTGGACAACGTGAAGGAGCTTGCGGCGCAGAAGCCTGAGGACTCGCCGCTCGCGATGCCGCTGAAGAAGTTCCCTGCCTCGATTCCGGCCGCGGAGCAGGACCGCATCCGGACGGAGATGCTGGGTGTGATCGGCAAGCAGGTGCTGCCTGCCTACACGCGGTTCGCGCGCTTTCTTGAGGTGAGCTACATTCCAGCGGGGCGCAACGACCCCGGCATCTGGGCCCTGCCGGATGGCGCGAGCTACTACCAGTTTCTGATCCGCCAGAACACGACAACGGATCTGACTGCGGACCAGATTCACCAGATCGGCCTCGACGAGGTGAAGAAGGACGAAGCGGAGATGCTGGCAATCGCGCAGAAGCTTGGCTTCAAAGACCTGAAGAGCTTTCAGGCGAGTTTGAAGGACAATCCGAAGATGCATCCTGCCTCGGGCGAGGCCCTGGTGCAGGCGTTCCGCGATTATCTGACGCCGATGCAGGCAAAGCTGCCGCAGCTTTTTGGACGGCTGCCGAAGGCGCCCTTCGAGGTGGCGCCGGTGCCGGCGTATCTCGAGAAGACCGCGGCGCCGGCCTACTATGAGCCGGGCACGCCGGATGGCAGCCGGCCGGGACGGCTGCGCATCAACACCTACAACGCGAAAGAACGCAATCTTTATATCGTGGAAGACATGGCGTACCACGAAGGCATTCCCGGTCATCACCTGCAGATCTCAATCGCGCAGGAGCTTAAGGATATCGCCGGAATTCAGAAAGTATCAGGGGTACGGCGCCTTTGTGGAAGGCTGGGCGACTGTATGCCGAACATCTGGGCAAGGATGTTGGCTTCTTCCAGGATCCTTACTCGGACTATGGACGGTTGCAGGGCGACATCTGGCGTGCGATCCGCCTGGTGGTCGACACGGGCATCCACTCGAAGCACTGGACGCGGGAGCAGGCGGTCGAGTATTTTCACGATCACTCCGCGATTGACGAGACCAGCGTGCAGGCGGAGGTGAACCGCTACATTGCGTGGCCCGGGCAGGCGCTGGCGTACAAGATCGGCCAGCTTGAGATTCTCGAGCTGCGCGACAAAGCGAAGAGCGCACTGGGGCCGAAGTTCGACATCCGCGCCTTCCACGACGAGGTGCTGGACTCGGGCGCTCTTCCGCTGGACGTGCTTGCGGAGCGGGTCAACACGTGGATCGCCGCGCAGAAGTGAGGTGCGGCGTGGCAGCCGGAAGATTCCGGGCGGAGCGGAACGTAGCTTCGCGAGCGAGTTTGCGGGTATTCTGAGACGTACCATTTTCCCAGAACCCAGACAAGGAACAGAATGACCGAGATAGCCGTTGAGGCCTCCGAGATTCCCGCGCAGTTGCCGAATGTTTCCGTCGCCGTGTTAGGCGCCGGCAAGATGGGCGGCATTCTGCTGCAGGCCTTTTTGAAGCAGAACCTTTTCGCCGCGGACCAGATTCACGCGACGGTGGCACATGCGGAAAAGGCGGTGGCGCGCAGCGCGCAGTGGGGTGTGGACGTAAGCACGGACAACCTGGCGGCGGCCAAGCAGGCAGACCTGATTCTGCTGGGCGTGAAACCCTTTCAGGTTCCCGATCTGATCGCAGAGATCAGGCCCGCGCTGACGGCGCAGAAGACGCTGGTTTCGTTTGCCGCTTCGGTGAAGACGCAGGCGATTGAAGAGGCTGCGGGCCTCGAGATCGCGGTGATTCGCGCAATGCCCAACACTCCATCGGCGCTTGGCGCCGGGCGCTGCGGGTCTCTGCCGCGGACGCTTCGTGCGCCCGGAGCAGATGCAGCTGGCGCAGCGGATGTTCGAGACGGTGGGCCGCACGGTGGTGGTGGACGAGAAGCACATGGACGCGGTGACGGGCCTCTCGGCCTCGGGGCCGGCGTACATCTACATCATCATTGAAGCGCTGGCGGAGGCCGGAGTGAAGGTGGGGCTGCCGCGCGACACGGCGACCCAGCTTGCCGCGCAAACGGTCTATGGAGCGGGCAAGATGGCGCTCGAAACCGGCTATCATCCCGCACTGCTGAAGGATGAAGTGACTACTCCGGCAGGCTGCACGATTGACGGCATTCTGGAGCTTGAAGAGGGCGGCCTGCGGGTGACGCTGATCAAGGCCGTGATGCGGGCGACGCAGCGCGCCAAGGAGCTGGCGGCTGGGTAACAGTGCGGCTTCCGCGATGGGGCGCCCTGCGTGGCTGCCTTCGTATATCCCGGAGCTGCAAGGGCTGCGGGGCCTTGCCGTGCTGGGCGTGGTGATCTATCACTGCCACCCCCGGCTGACGGGCACCTGGCTCTACTACGGTTCGCTGTGGGGCTGGGCAGGCGTCAATCTGTTTTTTGTTCTCTCAGGATTTCTGATCACCTGCATCCTGCTGGAGTCGAGGGAGAAGCCCCGCTACTTCCGCAACTTCTATGCGCGGAGGGGGCTGCGGATCTGGCCGGTTTACTTCCTGCTGCTGATCGTGACCTATCTCAACGCGCCGTGGTTTGTGGGGGCGCCGGTGCTGAGCGCGGTCCGGTCGGCTCCGTGGCTGATTTACGTTCTCTTTCTGCAGAACCTCTTTCATATCACGCTGCCGCCACCTATCGGGCCCACTTGGTCGCTGGCGATCGAGGAGCAGTACTACTTTCTGTGGGCGCCGCTGGTTCGGTTTCTTCGCAGGCCCTGGATGCTGGCGGCGACGCTTTGCCTCGCGCTGGTGTGCTCGCCCCTGATGCGGCGGGCGCACTACCACTGGGCAACGCCAACGCACACGCTGCTGCACCTGGATGGCATCGCGATGGGGAGCCTGATTGCGCTGGGACTCTATCGCCTTCGCCTGCCGCGCCGTGCATGGCTGCTGCTTGGTCTCGCCTCTTTCGTGGTGGGAGTTGCAGCGGCGGGAACGATCGCGGGAGGAACCGCCTTTCTTGACACGGCCCTGACCGTCGGTTTCGGGGGAGCGCTGCTTGCGTCGATCGCGACAACAGGCGCCGGCAATCTGGTGAACACGGTTCTGGGGCGCGGGCCGCTGGCCTTTTATGGGCGAATCAGCTATGGCCTCTACATGATCCATATCATGGTGTTTGTTTATTTCGGCTGGTTTGATCGCATGATGGATCCGTACGGCACGGCCGGCAACCTGGCGATCGTTGGGTTTCGGCTGCTGGCCTCGACCGCCGCCGCTACAATTCTCTGGTACGGCTTTGAGTCGCGGATTTTGAAACTCAAACGCTACTTCTAGCCGAAAAGCTCGCATCTTAATCAGAGAGAAGCGGAAAACCTGCAGCTCGCAGAGGACCGCGCGATCCTGCGCACAGTGATTTGGATCACTCTTTCAGGGCCACTATCGATTGATACCCTTCTCTTGATCAAGCATTGATCAGGGATTTATCAGGAATCGATCAGGAATCGATTCCTGGGATTGATCACGAAATCTTAGCTTGCGAGGTGAGTATGGGTGCAACGGCGGCTGCAACTGCCAAGACGACCAGCAAGGGCCCGCTGAGTGAGGAGATGGCGGCCAAAATGAACGCGTACTGGCGCGCGGCCAACTACCTCTCTGTTGGGCAGATTTATCTCAAGGACAATCCGCTGCTTGAGCGCCCGCTGACGCTGGATGACGTGAAGCCGCGACTGCTGGGCCACTGGGGTACGACGCCTGGCCTGAACTTTCTCTATGTGCATCTGAATCGGCTGATCCGCGAACGCGAACTGAACATGATGTACATCATCGGGCCGGGGCATGGCGGACCGGGACTGGTTGCGAATACTTATCTTGAGGGCTCCTATTCGGAAATCTATCCTCATATCGAGCAGAACAAGGACGGCGTCAAACGGCTCTTTCGCCAATTCAGCTGGCCCTATGGCGTACCGAGTCACGTGGCGCCGGAGACGCCGGGGTCGATTCACGAGGGCGGCGAACTGGGCTACTCGCTGGTGCACGCGTATGGCGCAGCGTTCGACAATCCTGACCTGATTGTGGCCTGCATCGTGGGCGACGGCGAAGCTGAAACCGGGCCGCTGGCAACGAGCTGGCACTCGAACAAGTTTCTCAATCCGGCGACGGACGGCGTGGTGCTGCCGATCCTGCACCTGAACGGCTACAAGATCGCGAACCCGACGGTGCTGGCTCGTATTCCGCATGCAGAGCTTGAAAACCTGATGCGCGGTTATGGCTATGAGCCTTTCACTCTTGAAGGCCACGAGCCGATGGAGATGCACCAGAAGGCCGCGGCGGTCTTCGACAAGATCTTCGATCGCATTGCGGAAATTCAGAAGTGCGGCGCGCGCCAAGGGCGCTGCACCGGAGCGGCCAGCGTGGCCGATGCTGATCATGCGCACGCCGAAGGGGTGGACCGGACCGAAGACAGTGGATGGGAAGCCGGTTGAAGGCACGTGGCGAGCGCACCAGGTTCCATTTGCCGAGTTGCGCGAAAAGCCGGATCACCTGCGGCTGCTGGAAAGCTGGATGAAGAGCTACAAGCCCGAAGAGCTTTTCGACGAGAAGGGCGCGGTGCGCGAGGAGATCGCCGAGATTGCTCCGAAGGGCGCCCGCCGCATGGGCATGAACGCGCACGCCAACGGCGGCCTGCTGCTGAAGCCATTGCGCGTGCCTAACTTCCGCGACTTTGCCGTGGAGATTGAAGAGCGCGGGCATGCCGATCAGGGAAGTCGACGCGCATTCTCGGCAAGCTGCTGCATGCGGTGATGCAGGCCAATCTCGACCACAAGAATTTTCGCGTCTTCGGCCCCGATGAAACGGCCAGCAACCGCCTTGACGATGTGATCACAGGAACGGGCAAGAGATGGCTGGCGGAGACGCTGCCGGTGGATGAGAATCTCTCGCCGACGGGCCGCGTGATGGAGGTGCTGAGCGAGCACCTATGCCAGGGATGGCTGGAAGGGTATCTGCTGACCGGGCGGCATGGATTCTTCTCCTGCTACGAAGCGTTCATCCACATTGTGGATTCGATGGTGAACCAGCACGCGAAGTGGCTGAAGGTGACGCGCGATCTGCCGTGGCGCAAGCCGATTGCCTCGTTGAACTATCTTTTGAGTTCGCTGGTGTGGCGGCAGGATCATAACGGATTCAGCCACCAGGATCCTGGGTTCATCGATCATCTGCTGAACAAGAAAGCCGACGTGGTGCGCATTTATCTGCCTCCGGATGCGAATACGCTGCTGTCAGTGGCCGACCATTGCCTGCGCAGCCGGCACTACATCAACCTGATCGTGGCCGGCAAGCAGCCGGCGCCGCAGTGGCTGACGATGGATGAAGCCGTGGCCCATTGCACGACCGGGCTTGGCGTGTGGAAGTGGGCGTCGAACGACGATGGCAATCCTGATGTGGTGATGGCCTGCTGCGGCGATGTGCCCACGATGGAAGCGCTGGCAGCAGTGACGATTCTTCGCGCGCGCATTCCCGATCTGCGGATTCGAGTGGTGAATGTGGTTGACCTGATGGCGCTGCAGCCTCAGTCCGAGCATCCGCACGGTCTGCCCGACGAGGACTTCGACCTGATCTTCACGAAGAACAAGCCGGTGATTTTCGCTTTCCACGGCTATCCGTGGGTTCATTCACCGCCTCACCTACCGGCGCACAAATCACGATAATATCCACGTGCGCGGTTATAAGGAAGAGGGCACAACGACAACTCCCTTTGACATGTGCGTGCTGAATAACATCGATCGTTTCCAGCTGACGCTGGATGTAATTACCCGTGTGCCGCGACTGGCCGCGCAACTGCCTGAAGCGCAGCAATGGTACTCGGAGGAGATCCAGCGCCATCGGCTTTATGTCTCAGAGAATGGCGAAGACCTGCCGGAGATTCGGAACTGGCGGTGGCCCGCTGAACTGACACGATGATGTTTCCGACTTGAGTGCTGAGGGATCGTTTGCATGCCGGCTTTGCCTGTCCTGGTGTTGAATAGCGGTTCATCGTCGATCAAGTTCTCAATCTACGAAGCGCGCTGAGGGCGCGCGCACGAAGCTCTTTGAGGGCGCCGTCGACGGCATCGGAGGCGATCTCGGCGAATTCTGGATCGAGGATGCAGACGGGAAGAAGCTTGTTGACCAGAGTCCGCCGCTGCCGACGCGCGCAGTGGCATTCAAGCTGGTCACCGATGCTTTGAAGAGCGGCCAGTTCCCTGCACCGAAGGCGATTGGTCATCGCATGGTTTCCGGCGGTCCGACTATCCTCGACAACCAGATCATTACCCCGGAGCTTGTCGACGAGATGGAGCGCTATGTGGCCTTTGCCCCGCTGCATACGCCGATCGCTGTCTACATCATGCGTGAAGCGCTCCGGCTTTTTCCGGGGACTCCGAATTTTGTGGTTCTCGACAGCTACTTTCACCGCACGATTTCAGAAGTTGCCAAAGTGATGCCGATTCCTGCGGAATACCGCGCGATGGGCGTGCAGCGTTATGGGGCACACGGCATTTCATATGAGTCGATCGTGTACCAGTTGCAACCGAATGTGCCGAGCAGACTGATTGTGGCGCATCTGGGCAACGGCGCGTCGATCTCGGCGATTCGTGATGGAAAGTGCCTTGATACCTCGATGGGATTGACGCCGACGGGCGGGCTCATCAGCGGCACGCGCACCGGCGATATCGATCCGGGCGTGCTGCTTTTCATCCTGCGCAAGATTGCCGAGCGCAAGCCGGCGACGCATGCTGCGGCAGATGAACTGGAAGACGTGGCAAGCAAGCAGGCCGGCCTGCTTGGCGTCAGTGAGCGCTCCAATGACATGCGCGAGCTGCGCGCAGCGATCGCAGGCGGCGATGCGAAGGCGCGGCTCGCTGTGGACAAGTTTGTGTGGACGATCCAGAGATGGATCGGCAGCTTCTTCGTCGAACTGGGCGGACTCGACATGCTGGTCTTCACCGGCGGTATTGGCGAGAACGATATCGCCACGCGCGCCGAAGTGTGCGCCGGGCTCGGAGCGCTGGGAATCGCCATCGATCCGGCGCGGAACAACACACGCGGCGCGGCGATCATCTCGGCCGATCATTCGTCGGCGACGGTCCGCGTGATTCCGCCGGCGGAAGATCTGATGATTGTGAATCACGTGGTGCGGCTGCTCGGCGCGTAGGGCTCGGTGCGGTGATTCGTGCGAAGTCAACGTGCGGCGCGCAGTGTTCTACACTAGAGGGTCGGAGCTTTTCACGATGTCTCTTGCCGCAGCGCCCGTGGACCAACAGAAGATGCCTTCCGTCGCATTGCGCCGGTTCTCATGGGGCGTTCTCATCTATTTTGTGGCGGTGATTCTGTGGGGAGCGCTGGTGCGCGCCACGGGATCGGGAGCGGGCTGCGGCGACCACTGGCCCCTGTGCAATGGCACCGTGCTTCAACATTCGCCGCGGGTCGACACGATGATCGAGTTCACGCACCGGGTGACAAGCGGGCTCTCGTTCTTTCTGGCGGTCGGGCTGCTGGTGTGGACGATGAAGGGCACGGTGCGGGGGCATCTGGCGCGCGGCGCGGCGATTGCCGCGGTGGCCTTCACGCTGGTTGAGGCAATTCTGGGAGCGCTGCTGGTCAAGCTCGGTCTGACGGCGATGAGCACATCGCCGCTGCGGGCGCCGTACCTGGCTCTGCATCTCGCGAATACGCTGCTGCTGCTGGCTGCGCTGACCCTGACGGCGCATTTTCTAAGCCGTGAACGCGGCTACCTGCGGAGGGACGTGCGGCTGGTTGCGCCGTTTGGCGCATCGCTCGGCATCTTCGTCGTGCTGGTGGTGGGCGTGACCGGTTCGCTGGCGGCTCTGGGCGATACGCTGTTTCCGGCGACTTCATTGAGGTCCGCGCTGGCACAGGATTTCTCAAGCGGAAGCGGATGGCTGGTGCGTTGGCGCTGGACTCATCCAACGTTTGCGTTTCTCGCGAGCATCTTTCTGATCTGGCTGCTGGTGCGCGCAGCGAAGCGATCGGCGTACTGGGATAATCGCGTGCTTTCGGCCGTGGTGCTGGTTCTGCTGGCGGCGCAGTATGCGCTGGGGGTGCTGGATATCGTGCTGCTCGCGCCGGTGTGGCTGCAGATTGCCCACCTGTTCGGGGCAGACGCGCTCTGGGTGGCACTTGTAGTGCTTACGGCGCGCCTGACGCTGCAGCCTGTCGACGCGACCCAGGTAGAACTACTTCACGAGGACGCCGGCGGCCGGATATTCCGCACCATCGACGCTTGCGTTGATTACAGGCAGATCGGGCGTGGCGGTGAGCCATTCGATCGCGCCGTTGCGCAGGATCACCGTGTCCTCCGCCTTGCCACCGCGAATGCTGGGGTTCCACGCGAAGGCCTGATGGTCGGCGACGACCTCGGAGCCGGCGGGCGTGGCGATCCATTCACGCTCTCCGTAGCCGGTGGGGCCGCCCTGATGATGAAAGCGCTCTTCGCCGGGAAAACCTTCTGCGGCGTAAGCGGCCTGGGCGACGGCAAATAGTTCAGCAGAGGTGGCGCCGGCGCGGGTGGCATGCAGCAAAGCTGCGTTTACCTGCGCAGCTGATTTGAAGCGCGCGGTAAGCTCGGCCGGCGGCTCACCGAAGTGCAGGAAGCGCGTAATCGAGATGGCGAGACCCCATTTGCGCGCGCAGAGGTTGAGCATCGCATACTTCTTGAGTCTGGCGCCGCGCGCGACCGCGTGCTTGTACTTATAGATTCGATCGTCGACAGCAAAGAGATAGACAGACGGCAGAATGCCGCGACGCAGGAGATTCGCAGCGGTGATCGCCTCGAGATCGTACTCGCTGAGGCCCGGCTCGACCTGATGCAGGGACTCAACGGTTGCAGCAGCGGTTTCTGCGCCGAGCCAGCGATAGCGGGCGATCTCTGTTTCGCTGAGGGCGGCACGCAGAGGATAGAGATTGACGGGCGTGAGGCCAGGGCCGGGGGTGTCAGAGCCGACGGGTCCGCCGGCTAGCTTCGAGGCAGCCGATACCGTGTCGTCGGCCCACCACGGAAAGAGGACAGGCTCGAAGTCGAGCGAACCAAACTCCTCGTCGTGCAGGCGTGGCGCTTCATTCTCAGTGGTGAGGTAGTAGCGGTTGCCTTTGGCTGTAACCAGCAGCGAAGCGACGCCGGTCTCGGCAGGAGTGAGCACGCGCAGCTCAACCGCTCCGCCGGTGATCCAAGCAACATTCTCGTTGCGCCGAATGAGGACGCCCGCGAGCTTCTGCTGCTGCATCCACGCGACGAGCTTGTCGTGCTTCGCTTCGAGTTCGGCGTTCCAGTCAGCCTCTTTGACGAGCGTGGCACCGTGGACGACCAGGTTCTTGTTGACTCTCTTGCTCATGCAGGGATTTCCTTCCAACGACCCGAAAAATGCGACGGGCGCTGACAGATTGTCAACGCCCTCGGCTAACTCAAATTGCGATCAATCTTCAAGAGCCGGGTGGTGGTGGCTCTCCCAGCCGAGATACCGAGCCGCCTCGTGGACCGACTTTGAAACTTCGCTGAAGTTGGCGGCGACGTGGTGCTCGAAGCCTTCGCGGCAGATGAACTTGAGGAGCTTCTGCAACTGCGGAATCTCGGCGACGCCGGCGCCACCGAAGGTTTCGAGAGGATCGTCAGTGAAGCGGCCGGCCCCGGTGTAGCCGCGGACGATGCCGCGGCGGTCGTCGGTTGAATAACGAGCGAAGCTCATCGCACCGGACTTAACGCGGCCGACGCAGGTGCCGAAGGTGTTCTCCTTGCCTACTGTTCCGGCGATGATCTCCTGATAGTCCATCCTGACTTCTTTGAAGAAGTGCTTGGGCAGGTTGGAGCAGTGGAAACAGACGCACTTGTTGGGATCGCTGCCGTAGTTGTTGTTCCAGTCAAGCAGCGCCGACGGGGTGTTGCTGGCAAGCGCCAGCATGTACATGCTCAGCGTACCGGGTACGTCCGTTTCGCATGCTGAAGGAATCAGATTGTCCGACATCATGCTCATGATGGTGCAAGGCACCACGCCGAAGAATTCTTCCATCGATGTCCAGCACTGCACGGCGCTGATGGTGACATGTGTCTGCTTCATCCATCCGTCGATTACGGCGCCGAGCTTGGCCATCTTGAGCAAAGCGGCATCGGCGATGCCGGAGGTGCTGACGTAGGATTTGATCGCCTTCAGCTTGGCCTGGGCTGCATCGTCGTTGTCTTTCATCCGGTTAATGCGGCCGAAAATTTCAGACAGATCGATGGTCTCGATGGTGATGCCGCTGGTTTCAAAGATGCGCTCGGAGTAGCGCACGGTGTTGAAGGCCGTGGGCCGGGCGCCGATGGCGCCGATGCGGAGATTCTTGAGCCCCTTCACGATGCGGCAAACGGCGGAGAACCATTCGAGGTCCGCCTTGAATTCCGGCGAACTGAGGCTCTCAGTGTGCAGGGTGGTGAGCGAGTAGGGAATGCCGTACTGCATGAGGTTGTTGCATGCGCTCATCTTGCCGCAGAAACTGTCGCGGCGCATGGCGATGGTCATGTTGTCGGAGCGGTCGGGAGTGGCCTGCACGAGCACGGGAACCCGGAGGCCCGAGAGCCGGATCGCGTCGACGATGCCGCGCTCTTCGCCAAAGTTGGGAAGCGTGATGATGATGCCGTCGATTTCGTCAGCGTGCTTCTTGAAGAGGTCGGCGCAATGCTCGGCCTCGGTGTAGGTTTCGACGGCGCCGTACTTGGACTCTTCCGGGCTGAGCACGATCGCTTTCGCTCCGGCTGCCTGAAGAACGGAAATGATCTCGTCGCGGCCGGTCTTAGCCAGGTGATCGGGGAAAAATCCACGGTTGCCGACGATTACCCCAAATGTCATTGCGCGTTGCGCTCCCATTTGACTGTGCTCCTTCGTATCTATGCCGCTGATGGCGGCTTCAAACCTTGCTGCTTATCCAGATGCCGGAAAGGCTTCGCGGTCCATCGAGCAGATCCGGCGGTGGTTGCCGATTAACGGCTGTTGCGGCCAGGGCGAAACCTGACCGTGTAGAAAACGCCTGCAAGGAAGAGGAAACCGCCCCACCAGACGGATGCGTGAAGATTCGCGAGCATCACATTTGCGAGCTGCCCGGTGGCGAGCTCGTACAGCCCGTAGCCGAGAATCATCGCACCATAAACCAGCAGCAGGACACCGATAAAGAACCAGATCGCAATTCCTGATCCGTGCATTTTGAGACTCCCTCTTCGTAGATTCCGTTCAGCCTTGTTGTGCTACCAGAAGATGACGTTGAGCGCGACGAAAGCGATGATCGCAAGCACCAGCCAGAAGTACTCGTTCTTGTAGAACGGCACCGGTTCTTCTTTCGGAAGTTTTGTTGCGCCGTAGACCAGCCCCTCGAGTTCCGCCACGGGTCGCGGCGCGGTTGCGAGGCTGACGATTACGTTGACGAGGATGGCGACAATGACCGACCACAGGGCGCGATACATGTTTTCGGCCATGTCTTTCGCGTCGGGCGAGAGCGCGACATAGCGCAGCGCATGGGGATCGGCCTTGACCCAGCCCCACAATCCTATGGAAGTGACGCGTACCGAGGAGCAGTCCCCAGAATCCGCCGGCCTTGCTGGCGCGCTTCCAGAACATGCCGACGAGGACGACGCCGAGCAGGGGCGAGATGAAGAAACTGAAGAGCGCCTGCACGTAATCCATGATGCCGGCGGCGCCCATGACCAGGTAGGCGGTGCCGATGGAGACGATGACGCCCAGAATGGTGGCCCAGCGGCCGACGGTGACGAGGTGTTCGTCGGAGGCATTCTTTTTGATCAGGGGCTGGTAGAGATCGTAGGTCCAGACTGCGGAGAAGGCGCTTACGTTGCCGGCCATGCCGCTCATGAAGCCGGCGATCAAAGCCGTAATGCCGAGGCCGAGCAGGCCGGGCGCCAGATAGCGCACCATCATCAGCGGCAGCACCTCGTTGTAGCTGTGCAGGCCCGATCCGGGAGTGGCCAGGTTCTGCGGCACGAGGTGCATCAGGCTGCCATTGGGATTCTTGAGGACCACGAGTGCGAGCAGGCCGGGGATGATCACGATGAAGGGAACGGCCATCTTGAAGAATGAGCCGATGATGGGAGCCATGCGCGCCGAACGCAGGTTGTGCGCGGCGAGCACGCGCTGCACCACGAGAAAGTCCGTGGTCCAGTAGGCGAAACTGATGGCGAAGCCGAGGCCGAAGACGATGCCGGTCCAGTGAATGCCCATCGGATTGTCAGTGAAATGGCCCATGCTGCGCCACATGTGGGTGTAATCGCCGGCAGGGATGGCGCCCACCTGGATGTTATGCGCGAGCTTGGCTTTGAAGCCATCCCATCCGCCGGCTTCAACGAGGCCGAGAATCGGGACGAGAAGCGCGCCGCCCCAGATGAGCATGAACTGCAGCACTTCATTGAAGATGGCCGAGCGCAAGCCGCCGAGGGCGACATAAGCGGCCACGGCAAGAGAAGAGACGATGATGGAGAAGTTCAGATCCCAGCCGAGAACGACCTTCATGACCTCAGCCATCGCAAACATATTCACGCCGCTCATCAGCACGGTCATGAAGGCGAAGGAGACGGCGGCGACAACACTGGCTCCCTGGCCGTAGCGGAGCTTGAGATAGCCGGGCACCGAATGGGTTTTGCAGACGTAATAGAACGGCATCATCACCATGCCGAGGAAGAGCATGGCGGGAATGGCGCCGATCCAATACCAGTGAGCGGCAAGGATGCCGTACTGATATGCCGATCCGGCCCAGCCCATGAGCTCAAGCGAGCCGAGGTTTGCCGAGACGAAGCTGAGCCCGGCGATCCAGGCGGTCATTTCGCGGCCGGCCATGAAGAACTCTTCGCTGGTGTTGGCCTGGCCCTTCAAATAGAAGCCAATCCAGATGACCATCGCGAAGTAGATGGCGATGACCGCGATGTCGAGAGGTCCGAGGCGAGCCAGAGAGGAGCTGGTGATTGCCAGGGCCAGGTTGCCGGCAGAGGACGTTCCGGCTGCCGCTGTGAAGAGTGATACCAAAGCACGCATTGCTTCACCTGATGAGAGCAGGTTTCGCCCTCGACTCTAAGGGGATGATTCGCCCCTTAGTAAATGGGTTTACTGCAAGCATTGTCAAGCCGCAAAAGCAGGCGGCAAACAAAGGGCGGCAGAAGTGGAGAGCAATCGGCAAGATTGAGGCGGATGGCATCTCGTTCGGAGCGGAGGTAAGCGTTTTCCCGCCGAAGTGTACCATACCAGCCGTCGATCCAGCCGCGATCCTTTTTCGATCTCGGAAGACCGACTATTGAGCTGCGGAAGTGGGTCGCTAAAGATCGCGCATGCCGGCGATGCGACTGGCCCATTGAGATTGTGCGTTGAGCTTCACTTCCTGCTTGTATTTGCAAGATAAGAACGATACTTTGGGACATGGGATTCCATTCCCCTCCCATTACACGCCTCAATTCCCTGCGCCCGCAGCTTGCCTGTGATTGCGATCGTCTTTTGCCCAGCTGGTCCCACAAGGAGGCCGTTCCATGAATTCTTCCGCTGATCCTGTTGCCTGTAGTGGCTTTTCCCGCCGCAATTTCTTTCGCTATGCTGCCGGCGCCTCGGCGCTGGCGAGCCTGCCGATGCTGACCGAACCGCATCTTGCCTTTGCCGCACGGCCTAAATTCGCTGACCCCAACATCGGCATCCACATTGACGCCAATGAGAACCCGATGGGGCCCTCAGAAGGCGCGCGCCAGGCGATGATCGACATTGTGCCCAGAGGCGGCCGCTACCTGTTCACCATGGAAGAGGAGCTGGCAGAGATCTTTGCCAAGCAGGAGGGCCTCGACGCGGAATCGGTGATGCCCTTCGCGGGTTCGACGGAACCACTGCACTACACGGTGCTCGCCTTCACCAGCAAGGACAAGCCGCTGGTGATTGCCGACCCTGGCTACGAGGCGCCGATGTGGGCGGCTGCGATCGCGGGAGCGCCGGTAATCAAGGTGCCGCTGGCCGACCCGAAGGGCGCGGCGAAGCACGACATCAAGGCGATGCTGGCAGCGTCCTCGACGCCGGGCGTGATCTATATCTGCAACCCGAACAACCCGACCGGCACGTGCACGCCGCATGCTGAGATCGAGCAGGCAGTGGCGGCGGCGCCGAAGGATACGGTTGTGCTGATCGACGAGGCGTACATTCATCTGTGCGACGCGCCCCGCTCGCTGGCTTTTGTGAAGGAAGGCAAGAACGTAATTGTGCTGCGCACCTTCTCAAAGCTGTATGGAATGGCCGGCATCCGCATGGGATTTGCGGTGGGCCGTCCGGATCTTCTGGCGAAGATGGCGCGATTCAGCGGGCAGAACTCGCTGCCGATCACGGCGATGGCAGCGGCGAAGGCCAGCCTGCTCGACCCCACGCTTGTTCCCACGCGGAAGAAGACGATCGCCGATATCCGCATGGAGACGCTGGCCTGGCTCAACGGCCAGGGCTACGCCACGACTCCTTCAGAGAGCAACTGCTTCATGCTCGATGTGAAGCGGCCCGGCAAAGAGGTTCAGGCAGCGCTGGCGGCGAAGGAGATGTTTGTGGGCCGCATCTGGCCGGCATGGCCCGAGAGCCTGCGTATCACGGTGGGAACCGAGCCGGAGATGATGGCGTTCCGCAAGTCGTTTACCGAGGTGATGAGCAAATCGACGGCTGGTTTGTCGCCTGCTCCGCTGCCCCGCAGACTGGCGGAT
>CAVRAK010000011.1:0-155434 GCA_963718885.1 uncultured Acidobacteriota bacterium | reverse complement strand
GCGCGGGTGTCATTCTGAATTTTGAGGGAGCCCGGTGGCCCGGTGCGATCGGATCATCTTTTGTCGGGATCTGGCGTGCCCCTGTCGCGAGTCAGCGCTTCAATGCCGCCAATACCTCGCCGGCTTCAGCATCCTCCAGGCACGGCGTCGTCTGAAACTCCAGCACGTCATTCCAGTCGGCCAGCCAGGCGTAGAGCGGCTTCGCGTTATCGGTCTCGGCGATCAAAACGCCTCCGCCGCTCATGCCGTGCCAGCGCCCGATCATCTTCACGCCCGCAGGAGGCGCTGCGCCGGTCTTGAGAAAGCGTGCTTCTGCGTCGACAACACTACCCGTGGGGATCTTCCACGACACGATGAATTTCATGACTTTCTCTCCTTCGTTTCTTGCGTTGGGAAAAGGTAGCTCTGGCATGCGAGTCTGGCAGGCCGCCATTGAGCAAGAGCATACGTTGCGCGCCGGCGCAGAGCTCCACGCGGGCACGGTAGTTTCATCCTGGATTTTGGGGAGCCCGGTGGCCCGGTGAGCGTTTAGTTGCCGTATTGTTTGGCGGCACTGGCTATGGATGGGCCGGCTTTGGCGAGGTCCTGCGGCGTCATGACGGGCCGGAACGAGACCTTCGCGTTGAAGGCGAGAAACCATGGTTCGGCGATCGCGGGAATCTGGGACTGGTCCTGCATGTCGAAGACGATGGAGCCGGAGCGGTTTCCGTTGTCGTCGGCCATGAAATAGACGGCTTCCGGTTTTAGATCGGCGAGGATTTTCTCGATCGTGGTGCCGAGGGTTCCAGCCTTGGCGGCGGCATTGCCGGATTCTACGGGAATTGAAACTCGAAGCAACATACGCATAGTAGCCCCCTCCTGTCGAGAGGCGTCCCTCTTCTACATCGGGCTGAAGAGAGGTGTCAAGGATAGGAGAGAAGCCCAATATAAAGTTCGCTGTTCTTGGTTCTTAGTTCACAGCGGAATGGCGAATCAGTATAGTGCGTGCAGCAGCTCATCCCTTCATCTGAGGTCCGCTCAAATGGCCCGTCGGCTGGCGAAGGTGCCAGCCGTGCTGTGGACAGATGTGTACGCGGCCGCGGCCCTTGCCGGGGCGGCGACCATGGTGGCGCTGCGCAGGCTGGGCCTGCCGCCTGTTGCCGCCGCAGTCATCGGCGGCCTCGTCTGCTTCACGCTGCGCGTCGTGAGCGCCTGGCGCCACTGGAGCCTGCCCTCGATCCACTGAAGCATCTCGCACCGGGCAATATTTACGAACTAAACAACGGCGCGACTCGACCGCTGCGAAGCCCTTCCAGAGAGTCGCCCCGCAGGAGTAAATTGTTCGCGAAGCGAACTGTGGAATCTCTTATGACGCGCGCGCCAGCCATCGCTGCGGCTTTCTTGTTTATTGTCTCGATCCTTCCCGCATCGGCTTCCAGGCCTCTCACCATCGCTGAGCTTGAGCAGCAGCTTCAAGCGCTGCACGGCAAATCGGATGCCGATGCTGCCTGGGCAATCGCAGACCTTCGGCCCGCCGAGCGTATCGACGCTTCAACGCTCGCGCGCCTCCAGCAGCAGCTCCCCGGTGAAAAGAGCCGCAGCGCCCTTCAGGCATTCGCCGACGAATCCGCTTTTCTCGATCCACCCGCATCCGACATACCGAACCGCCCTCCACCCGACGTCGCCGAACAGCGCCGCATCATGGGCCTCGTCGTTGCTTATGTCGGCAAAACAATTCCCCAGTTGCCGAACTTTCTCGCCACGCGCGACGTGCAGCACTTTGAAGACACGCCGCAGGTGCAGCGATCCGATCTTCCCTTCATTCCTTATCAGCCGCTGCACTTCGTAGGCAGCTCGCAAACCGCCGTGCTCTACCAGGACGGCCGCGAAGATCTCCGAAGGCAAGGGCCTCCGCAGAACTACCGATGCGTTCACTGAGGGCCTCACCACCTGGGGCGTCTTCGGGCCGATCCTGGGCCTCGTGCTCGTCGATGCCGCAAAGAGCGGCAGCCTGCAATGGAGCCATTGGGAGGAAGGTGAGAAGTGGCCAGCCCAACCCATCGCGATCTTCCGCTTCAACGTTCTGAAACAGCAATCGCACTATCAGATCGACTATTGCTGCGTTGCGCATGAGTCCGCAACTGCGGTTGCAAACCTGGAGCCGTATCGACGCATCGTGGGATACCACGGCGCGATGGCGGTCGATCCGGCAACCGGGACAATTCTGCGCATCGTTGTGCAGGCAGATCTTGGTCCGGCGGATCCCGTGAGCAAAGCGGCAATCGTGGTCGAATACGGCCCCGTGGAGATCGGCGGCCAGCAGTACATCTGCCCGCTGCGCAGCATCTCGACGACGGTGGCTCAGTCCGTGCAACTGGATCCGGTGTATCACTATGCGCTTGCGAACCAAATCCAGCCGTTGAAGACAGCAATGAGCGAAACGGCATTCGTCGACTACCACGTCTTCCGCTCCGACGCGCGCATCGTTACACGGAATGAGGCGAATGCGATCGGCAGCGCTCCGGCAGCGCCGCCACCACCGCCCGCGAACGAAACGGGAACCGTTCCTCAACCGCCCGTGAGCGCGCCCGCCCCGCCGGCGTCGTCCGCAGCCAGTGCCACGCCGCCAGCACACCCAGCCGCGACGTCCGATGCCGCGATTCCTGAAGTCAGTGTCACCAGCTTTGCGCCGGGCGATGCCGCGGGTCCGCTCGCGCGCGCTGACTCGACCTACACCCTGCGCACCACAACGCGCTCCGTCGATTTGGGTGTCGTTGTCCTCGACAAAAAAGGCCATCCGGTAACGGATCTCAGGCGCGAAGATTTCGCCATCGCCGATAACGGAGCGCCGCAGCAACTCCGTTCATTCGCGCCTCCGCGACCCGGCGGCACCGGTGCAAACCGCCGCGCCTGCGCCAAAACCCCGCGGCGATCAGGTCGAGTTCTCCAATGCCGCGGCGCCGGCAAGCGCGAACGCGGACACGGGCAACACCACGATCCTCATGATCGACGCCGCCAATCTCGCCTTCGGCGACTTGAATTACACGCGCGAAGAAATGCTGCGCTTTCTCAAAACTCTTTCACCCGGCGAGCCGGTTGGCCTCTACGTCATGGGGAGCCACGGCTGGAAGGTGCTTCTCGAGCCAACGAAAGACATCGCGCTCGTCACCGCAATATTGAGCAAGTGGATGCCCGCCGCGCAGGATCTCGCCAACGCGCAGAATGAAGAGCAGCGCAACCGGCGTGAGATGGACTACGTGGAGGACCTCGGTGATTTGTTCGCGGTCAACGGCAATTCGCCAATGGGCCAGCCGGCGGAGCTGCAGCCCAAAGACCCGCAACTGCGCGCCATGGGCAGCGATCCGGCGCGCGACGCCTTCCTCATGATGCCCGGCATTGCGCGCTCTCTTGCCTCGATCACCGGGTCACAAGTCGCTCGTGTGGGTGTCAAGCGACAACGCCCTGGCCGACTGGAGTGACAAGGAGGGAACCACCGATCGCGGCAACACGCTCATGGACCCTCTCGCGTTGAAGGCCGAAGAAGCAATGAATAATGCCCACGTCAGCATCTATCCCCTCGATGCCTCTCAGCTTGAGGCCGGAGGCGTGTCCGCCAGTCTGATGCGTGGCAATGTTCAGCTCAACCCGGCGGTGTCGTCGGCTAAGATCGCGGCCGAGATCGCGTCGCTGCCGCCCGGCGAGCAGGAGGAGGCACAGGAAGTGCTCGACAAATCGCAGCGCGACATCAACCCAGGCCGCATCACCGACACCATGAAGCAGGACATGCACCCCATTCAGGGTCCGGTGCGCGAACTGGCCGAAGCTACCGGCGGCCACGCGCTGCGCCGCGCCGGCGACATCGCGGCGGAGCTGACGAACATCGTGGCCGACGGCGACTCCGTATACCTGCTCAGCTTCTCGCCCAGCGCAGCGCCCGACGACGCCTACCATCACCTCACCGTCAAGCTCATCAACCACCCCGGCCTCGCTCTGCACTACCGCACCGGCTACCTCTATGCCAAAGAGCCAACCACGCTGAAAGATCGTTTCCGCGATGCCGTCTGGCGACCCGTCGACATGAGCGAGATAGCGCTCACAGCGCGCGCCGAGCCCGAAGCCAAGAGGCGCCACCATCACACTCAACATCGCGTAAAGGATCTGCAACTGACGCAGCAGGGCGAGCGCCGCACCGGCAGGCTCGACATCTTCCTGGCAGAGCGCGACGACTCCGACCTGCACGCGCGTCTCACCGCGAAGACACTCGCACTGCAACTGAAACCCGCCACGTATCGGGACCTCTTGCGCGACGGAATCAACTTCGAAGAACGCGTAACACCCCGCGCCACCGACGGATCCTTCCGCATCCTTGTCGTCGATGAGAACTCAGGAAAAATGGGATCGGTTACCGTGCCGGTAGCCGCGATGAGGAAGGCCAACTGAGCGAACGCTCTAGCCGCCCGCGCGCGTGCACTTCCGCATCGGCGCCGGATCACTCCCCCTTGACAGTCTCACTTTTGCGCGGCCCACGGATCGTAGGTGCCCACCGACCACGAGTTGCCTTCCGGATCCTTCACAGTAAACTCGCGGCTGCCGTAGTCCGTGTCCTGCAGCGGGCGAAGAAAGGTCGCGCCCGCGGCCTGCGCGCGCGCATAGACGGCGTCCGCATCCGGCACCACGATGTAGGCGCTGCGCGTTTCAATGCCGCCAACTTCGCTCGGCGTCTTGAAGCCTTTGCCATAAGCATCATCCTTGACGGAGCCAAGCATGATCATGCCGCGGCCGAGCGTGAGCTCAGCGTGGCCGATCGTGTTGTTGGGGCCGGGATAGACCGCGTGCTTTTGAAAGCCGAGCACGCTCGAAAGCCACTCGATGGCAGCCGGGGCGTCGCGATAGCGCAGTGTGGGCATGATAGTGGAGCTGGTCGTTGCTGAGCCGGTCATGACAGGTTCCTCCATGGGCGATCTGATGCAACGAGAATGGCAGATGCCCGCACACAAGCGCTTGGAAAAATCGGAAACGCGAACCGATGCTCGGTGATTGATGCCCGATGCCGCGCGGCCGGCGCGCTCCTGGCGAATGGACGCCGCGCTGCCCTCAATCCGCCGCCATCAATCTACCGGCACGTGGTTCGCCCACAGCGTGCGGCGCGCGCTATAGGTCGTCGCGTCGATACCCGAGAAAGCGCGGAAGTCGTTGGCAAAATGGGACTGGTCGTAATAGCCGCAGTCGAGCGCCAGCTCAGCCCACGGAACACTCACGCCGGCGTGAAGCTCCTGCACGGCGCGTTGAAAGCGCTGAACGCGGCACCATGTTTTAGGTGTGAGGCCAACGCTTTCGCGAAACACCTGGGAGAAGCGGCGCTCGCTCCAGCCAATGCTCCGCGAGGTGTCCTGCACCGTGGCAATAGAGGGCGCGCGATTGAATCGCTCAAGGGCGAAGGCGACCTGCGGTTGCAATGCGACGCGGCGCACCATCTGCGTGCGGAGCCGTCCGGCAAGAAATGCTTCGAGGCAGCAGAGGCGCGCACGCGGCGTCGGCGCTTCGCGCAGGCGGTCGCGCAGCGTGCCGGCGGAGTTGCCCCAGAGGCCGTCGAGCGCGATGCTGCGGTTGGTAAAGAGGTCGACAGCGTCGCGGGCGAAGGGCCCGAAGCCGCCCGGGTGAAAAACGATGCCGATCAGGTCGGCCATATCGGTGGTGTCGATGATCTCGTAAATCGAGCGGGCGCCGACCACAAGAGCAGCCGGCATGCGCAGCACGCCGCCACCGTCCGGGCAGTCGAGCAGGTAGTCGCGGGCGAGGTTAAGAATGATCTGCACCCGGCCGGTGGGCAGAACGCGCTCGCGCCGGTGCGCGACAGCGGGCGCCTGGGCATACCACAGCGAGCGGACAAAGCCCGCAAGCGGCGGCGCGGGAGTCTGCTCGATATACAGCACGGCGGCCTCTCGAGGCCGTTATAGCACGGCGCGGGTGCGGGGCGGTAATCGGCCATCGAGCGGGTCGCATGTCTGGTTTGATATATTGAACGCCTGCAATGCAGGTTGCAGCCCGTCCGCGGAAAGGGATGATCCCACCTGAAGAGAATTTTGACGATTGAGCTGTGACTTCTCTTTTGCCCGAGCAGCGGACACCGGGCCCAAAAGGAGAAGTGTATGCCCCGTGAACTGCCTGCCAATCCCAACCTCGAATATCTGAGGAAAGAAGCCAAACAACTGCAACGCACAATGCCCGGCAGCAAGCTGGCCGAGGCGCAGCGCGCCCTGGCGCGCGAATACGGCTTTGCCGACTGGGCGAAGCTGAAGGCGCGTGTGCTCGCGCGCGAGCTGCCGCCGGCCGAGGCACTCACGCACGCGGTCCGCGAGATGGACGCGGAGAAAGTGCGGGCGCTGCTCAAGAGCCATCCCGAGCTCAAGGCGCGCATCAACGAGCCACTCGAAGGATACGGCTTTGGCGCGCAGGCGCTCTTTGCCGCCGTGCAGCGCAGCGATCGCGCGACCATCGACGCGCTGCTTGAGGCCGGCGCGGAGATCAACCGCCGCACGGAGTGGTGGGCGGGCGGCTTCGGCGTATTGGACGAATGCCACCCGGACATGGTCGAGTTCCTCGTGGAGCGCGGCGCAGTGATCGATGCGCATGCCGCCGCGCGGCTGGGCATGAGCGAGAAGCTTCAGGAGTTGGTCGCCGCCGATCCCGACGTCGTGCATGCGCGCGGAGGCGACGGGCAAACACCGCTGCATTTTGCGTCGACGGTCGAGGTCGCCCAGTTTCTGCTCGATCATGGCGCCGCGATTGATGCCGAAGATGTGGACCATGAGTCGACGCCGGCGCAATATATGTTGCGCACCGAGCATAAGCGGCATTATCCGCGCGACCGGCAGGATGTGGCGCGATACCTGGTTGAGCACGGATGCAGAACAGACATTCTGATGGCCTCCGCGCTGGGCGATCTAACGCTGGTGAGGCAGCACCTCGATCGCGACCCGGAGTGCATCCGCATGAGCGTTTCGCCGCGCTGGTTCCCGAAGAAGAATCCCCAGGCGGGCGGAACAATCTACATCTGGACGCTGGGCCAGAACCGCACGCCGCACACCGTTGCGCGCGAATTCGGCCACGAAGATGTATTTGCAGCGCTGATGGAGCAGACGCCTGAAGATCTCAAGCTGGCGCTGGCCTGCGAGCTGGGCGATGAAGCTGCATTTCGCGGCTATCTTGCGCAGAAATCCGGATACGGCGCGGAAACTCGCCGAGCCGGAGCAGGAGAGGCTGCCCAATGCCGCCCAAAGCAACAACGCCAACGCAGTCCGGCTGATGCTGGAAGCAGGTTGGCCCGTGAATACGCCGGGGGCGATGGGCGCGACGGCGCTGCACTGGGCGGGCTTCAACGGCAATGCGGAGATGGCGCGGACGATTCTGCGCTTTCATCCTGAGCTTGAGCTGAAGTCGCGCGAGTACGCGGGGACCGCGTTGTCGTGGGCGCTCTTCGGCTCGGGCAACGGCTGGCACAGCGAAACCGGTGATTTTGCAGGAACGGTGCAGGCTCTGCTCGAGGCAGGCGCGCAGGTTGCCCGAGGATCCTGAGAAGCTCGAACCGAGCGACGCCGTGCTGGAGTTGCTGCCGTGAGGATGAAAGAGTGGCGTAACCAGCGCTTGGCCAGGCGGAGCTAAATCTTCGAAAGCGCGCTCTCCCAGATGCAGCCGCCTATATAGGGTCCGTCGTCTCCAGCGGCGAACTGGGGCACGTCGAACCAGACCCAGTAGACAATGTTGGTGCCGAGGTCGCTGACCTCCCGCCAGGTGAGGCCCCTCTCCCACGCGCCCGTCTTCTGCGTCACTTCGTCGGGCGGCGTGGCGATTTTTCCGGTAGCTCCTTTGGCCCAGACAAAACTTCTCAGAGACTCGGACGCGATCGCCGGCGGCAAATTTCGTAGACATGTGAACGCGGGCTCCCAGGATTATCGATGAATCATCAACGAACGCTCACGATCACTTTACCGGAGCCGGGGCAGCATTGCGCAGCGCGGCATTCGCGCGCGCCGCTTACTCCTTCCACCCGGTCTCCACCGTCTTGCCGCAGGTAGAGCAGCCGCCGCCCTCGAAGTGGCGCTTGTGCTGGGCTGCTTTTGCCGCAGCTTCGGTCGGGCTCACATCGCAGGCATAATTGTTTCCAATGGACCTGAGATGAAAACGGCGCCGATTGCGCGCCGCCTGTCTGGTACCTTTGGCGAGAGAGAATTACGTTGCGCAGAGTTTGAACGCGCGGAAAATGAGTACGGATGAACGAAAACCAGCCAATTGAAAACGAGCTGACTCAAAGCGAATTACCCCAAGACGAATTGCTTGACCGGTTGCGGAAACATAAAACCATCGGCGCTGCTCCGCTCAGCGAGCTCGCCTGGCTTGCCGCACGCAGCCACCTGCGCCACCTCGGCCCGGGCGACGTCTTGTCGGCAAAAGACGCGCAGGTCGAGGGCTTGTATGTGCTGCTCTCGGGGCATGTCTCGCTCAGCGTCGATCGCGGCTCCGGTCCGCAGAAAATGATCGAGTGGCGCGCCGGCGATGTCTCGGGAATACTGCCCTACTCGCGGCTCACAACGCCCCCGGGCGATGCCGTTGCGCTGGAGCCGACCGAGATTCTCTCGCTCGACCGCAGTGAGCTGCCCGCTCTCACGCACCAGTGCTACGAGCTCACCTCGCTGCTGGTGCGCACAATGCTCGACCGCGCGCGCCTCTTCACATCGAGCGAGCTGCTCAATGAAAAGATGGTCTCCCTCGGCAAGCTGTCCGCGGGCCTCGCGCATGAACTCAACAATCCCGCGTCTGCCATTGAGCGCCATGCCGCGCAGCTTGAGGGCTACCTTGAGACCGCCGAGGCTGCTGCGCTCGCGCTTGGAGCCGCGCGCCTCAGCGATGCGCAACTGGAGGCCGTAAGCTCGATCCGCTCCGCCTGCGTGGCCAAGCGAGTGCAGGGCGTGCTTTCCCCCCTTGAACACGCCGATCGTGAAGAGGCGATCGCCGAGTGGTTGAGCGCGCACGCACTCGACACGCGAATCGCGTATGCACTCGCTGACACCAACGTCTCCTTTGAAGAGCTCAATCAGCTTGCGAGCGTCGTGAGCGGGTCCCCGCTGAATACGGTGCTGCGGTGGGCGGCATCCGGCTGCGGCGTGCGCGGCCTGGCCTCCGGAATTCAGGATGCCGCAATGCACATCTCCGGGCTTGTCGCGGCCGTGAAGGGCTTCACCAATATGGATCGCGCGATGGTTGCCGACGCCGTCGACCTCGGATTGGGCCTGAGCGATACCGTAACCGTGCTGCGAGCCAAGGCGCGAGAGAAGTCGGTCGCGGTTGCCGTCGAGATGGAGGCCGGGCTCCCCAAGGTGCGCGGCTTTGCAGGCGAGCTGAATCAGATCTGGGGAAACATCATCGAGAATGCTCTGGATGCCGCTCCGCGGGGCGGCCACGTCGAAATCACGGCGAAGCGCGAAGGCGAGCGCGTCCTGGTGCGCGTGATCGACAACGGCACCGGGATCGCGGCGCAGATTCGGGAGCGCATCTTCGATCCGTTCTTCACTACGAAGCCGCAGGGGCAGGGAATGGGCCTCGGCCTCGATATTGCGCGGCGGCTCGTCCTCCATAACGACGGCGTGATCGAGGTCGATTCCCAGCCCGGCCGCACCGAGTTCAGAGTCGCGCTCCCCGTCGCTTAGAGAGCGGTAGAAGATCACCGACAGAAGTCGCCGTGTGGATACACACCGGTGCGTCCGACGATGCGGTCCGACGATGCGGTCCAGCGCTGCCGTCTGTCCGAAAGTGGACGGCGATGTTCGCGGATGGACATTCTATGGGTCGGCCCCGATGCCGCAGAACGGCCTTCCCACGCTCGAAATCTTCAACCACTTCTTATTTCGGTGCAGATAAGGCGCCCGCGTGGCATTGGTCCTCCGCGTGCTCATGAAGGGGCAAGGCGTGGTCTGCCACGCACGGAGGAGCCGATGGCGCGATGTGTATTGCAGTGGCTGATGATTGCCTGCCTCAGTGCCGGCATGGCCTGGGCGCAGGACCCATTCGTGGGGAAATGGAAGCTCGACCCGGCAAAGAGCAGACTGAGCGACCAGATGAAGGTCACGGCCGCAGGCGCTAACCGCTATGTCTTTGACTTTGGCAGCGGCATGACCGAAACCATTGTGGCCGACGGAACCGATCAGCCCGGTCAGTTTGGGACCACGCTGGCCGTGACGGTGCAGGCGCCGGATGCGTGGACGGTCGTCCGCAAGAAAGACGGCAAGCTCATGCTCACCGGAAATTGGAAGCTCTCAGCGGATGGCACGCAGCTCACGGACACATACAGGGCGAACCGGCCCGATGGAACGATCACGAGCCTCGATTATGTGTACACGCGAGCTGGGGGAGGCACCGGCTTTGTGGGAACCTGGGAGAGCACCAGCGAGAAAGTGAACTCATCCTACGAGATCGCGATTGAGCCGTACCAGGGCGATGGGTTGTCGTTCGTGAACCCGTCGCAAAAGTCGACGAGGAGTTTGAAATTGGATGGGAAGGACCACCCGGTTCGCGGCCCCAACCTGCCTTCGGACTATGCTTCAAGCGGGCGGCGGCTCAGCGAGCGCCGGCTCGAGCTGACTGACAAGGTAGGAAGCAGGGTCATCGACACCCAGCAGGTCGAAGTCTCCGCCGATGGCCGCACACTGACAATGAGCGTGCAGCCGGCAGGCACAAAAAAGCCGAATGTCATGGTCTTTGACAGGGAGTAACGCCCGCTACGAAATCCCGAGACCAGCAGCTCGGCCCGCCGGCAAACTCAATCAGCGAGCAGTTCAGTCGCTCGATCATTCGGCCAGTCAGGTCTCAGTCGGTCCAGGAATGCCGCTCGGCGGCGTGGAAGCGCTCCACCGTCTTGAGCGCAATCGTCACTCCGCCAAACACCAGCGCGATCGAAACGCCTTCAACAGCGCCGATGTACCGCTCGACGTGCGTGAACTGGCTGTAGAAGATCCCGCCGATCATGGCGAAGAAACCGATCACGGTCATCAGAATGGCCGCGGTGCCGCGAAGATACAGAAGGAAGCCCGGTGTCGCGTGCGTGTCGTTCATCAAAAGGCTCCTGAGGGAGGGGTGCCTCTTACCGTACACCGGTATTGGACGCGCGGAGCCCCCGTTTGTCAGGCCGGGACGTTACGTTAATCCCATTACTTTTTGCACTGGCCGCCCGACGCGCACCGGCGGAACGCCTGCCGCACGTTGACAGGAGGGCATCAAAAGTTGAGGCTGGCCGTACGCCAGGGAGACACGATGGACTACCGCAAAGCATTTCATGTCAAGCCGGGCAGCAAGGTGAAGCTCAGCGCAATCGATGCCGGCGAGGCCGGCAAACACGTTGATGAAGACACCGCAAAGGTCGAGATCGAGAAATACCGCGAGAAGCTATGCCGGCTGCAGCAGCTCATGTACGCGGAGAAGAAGCACTCGCTCCTGATCGTGCTGCAGGCGCTTGATGCCGGCGGCAAGGACGGCACGGTGAATCACGTGATGAGCGCGATGAATCCGATGGGCACCGATGTCGCGGCGTTCAAGGCTCCGACGGCGATGGAACTGGACCATGACTTTCTGTGGCGTGTGCATCCGCATGCGCCGGGCAAGGGCGCGGTGGCGATTTTCAACCGCTCTCACTATGAGGACGTGCTGATTGTCCGCGTGCACAAGCTCGTGAAGAAGGATGTCTGGAAGGAACGCTACGCGCTGATCAATGACTTTGAGAAGCTTCTCTACACGCAGAACAATACGACGATCCTCAAGTTCTTTCTCCACATCAGCAAGGACGAGCAGCTCCGGCGCTTTGAGCAGAGGCTCGATGATCCCTCACGAAACTGGAAGATCAGCGAGAGCGACTATCAGGAACGCGAGCTGTGGGATGAGTACACAAAGGCCTTTGAAGAGGCGTTCGAAAAAACCAGCACGAAGCATGCGCCCTGGTACGTGATTCCGGCGAATCACAAGTGGTTCAGAAACCTGGCCGTCTCACAGATTGTGGCCGAAACAATGGAGGAGCTGGGCATGAAGATGCCCGAGCCCCAGGTCGACCTGAAGGTGATCCACAAGGAGTATCACGAAGCGGTCAGCGAGCAGAAAAAGAAGAAGAAGTGATTCCGCCGCGGCTCCCGGCGCAATCCAAGCCTCGGCACTCACTTTCCGCGCGCCCTGCAAAGGAGTCCGCGTTTCCGGTTAAATGTGGCAGCTCGCCTGGCCCCGCTTTTCGAGGTACTTCTGGTGGTACTCCTCGGCGCGCCAGAACGTCTGCGCCGGCTCTACCTTCGTCACGATCTTCTTCGGGCTGAAACGCCCTGCGGCACTCAGCTGGTCGATCTTGGCTTTGGCCTGCTCTTCCTGCGCCGGTGAGTGGTAGAAGATCGCCGAGCGGTACTGCGTGCCCCAGTCCGGCCCCTGGCGGTTGAGTGTGGTCGGGTCGTGCAGCTCAAAGAAGGCGTCCAGCAGCTTCTCGTAGCTGATCTTTTCCGGGTCGAAATCGATCTCCACCACCTCGGCGTGCCCCGTCTTGTCGGTGCAGACGTCCTTGTAGGTTGGCCGGTCGAGCGAGCCGCCCTCGTAGCCCACGGCCGTTTCGGTTACGCCGGGCAGAGCGGCAAACGCCGCCTCCACGCCCCAGAAGCATCCAGCTCCGAATGTCGCCTTTTCCATCGTCATACCTATAAGATGCTCCACGCCGCGTTTGGAAGCAATGGCAGGCCCCTACCGGCGTCGGGCTCTGAACTCCGCGCCGCATGGCCGCAAGCGCCGCAGGAGCAAGACACGAAGCCGCGCGGGGAAAGACCACGGTTTCTTCCGCCTCGATGTGCCGCGCATAGAGAGCTTCGAGCCTGCGCGTGGCGGCCCGCAGCAGCTCGGTATCGTCCGCGCCAAGCGCATGCTCCTCGATCCAGCGGCGATAGAGCCTCTCGACCTCTGCGTGCAGCTCTCCTGCCTCGCGATGTTCGCTTTCGAGACCGGCTAACTCATGCAGCTCGCTGCCCAGCGCCGCCTCCGCGCGCATCCGCGGAAACAGCGACTCCTCTTCGTCGGCGTTGTGCCGCGCGCCGCCGTCCTGAAAGTACCTGAGCGCCGCTGCAACGGCATCGCTTTCTTCCGCCGTCAGCGCGCGGCCGCCAGCCCGCTCGGCCACCACGCACAGGACGCGCAGAAAGTTCTCAATGCGCCGGTGACAATCCTTCAGCATGCCGATCGGGTCATCGAAGCCCGCATCCGGTTTTCTTCCAATCTGAACTGCCACGCTTCAACCTCGTCTGTTCCATACCAACACAAACAGCTATTCTTATCCACGCAAGGGGGAACGCGCATGATCCGCATCAAGCGCACCTACGACGCGCCGGCCGCCGGCGATGGCGCCCGCTTTCTCGTCGACCGGCTCTGGCCCCGGGGCATCGCCAAAGAGGCCCTTCCCATCGACGCATGGCTCAAAGATGCAGCCCCAAGCAACGAGCTCCGCGGCTGGTACCACCACGAGCCCGCGCAATGGGACGAATTCCGCCACCGCTACTTCGCCGAGCTTCGGGCGAACCCTGCCGCCTGGCAGCCGCTCGCTGAGGCTGCCCGCCGCGGCCCCGTAACCCTGCTCTACAGCTCAAAGAACGTCGAACACAACAACGCCGAGGCGCTCAAGGAATTTCTGGATAAACATCTGCACCAGCGCTGAATTCAGCACTGCATTCAAGATCGCTCAGTCCGGAATTCAGCTTCCCTTCGCATTTCCCTCTGGAAGGCGACGGTCCGCTCCGATTCACGGCGCACCGCGCGCCTGCGGCCGGCAAGCAACTCCGCAGCGCCGACAGTTCCGCAGATGCGTCCGCTCGCGCGATCGACAGCCGGCATGCTGAGCACGCCCGTCGTCGCCATCTCTTCGGCCACCGCGCGGCACGTTTCATCGGAGTAGGCGAAGACCGCGGGCAGCTCCCGCGGCGGCGGCTGATCCTCTGCGTATTCCGTCATCACTTCGGCCACCGTCACCGTTTCCAGCGGATCGACGCCGTACTCGCGCGAAAGATGATAGCCGCGGCGGGCAAGCTTCTCCGTGAGAATCGAGCGCGGCATCACCAGCGCCGTCACCAGATAAGACGCGGTGCACGCCAGCACCAGCGGCAACAGCGCGGGCAGCGCATGCGTCAGCTCCAGCGAGAAGAGCACCGCCGTCAGCGGAACGCCGAGCGCCCCGGCGAGCATTGCGCCCATGCCCATCAGCGCCCACAACGCCTGCGATTGCGTCGGCATGTGGGCCAGGCGCGCCGCACCCTCCGCCAGCGCCGCGCCGATCATCAGCAGCGGAGCCAGCACGCCGCCCGACGTTCCCGAGCTGAGCGAGAACGCCCACATCAGCGACTTCGCGACAATAAGCCCGAGCAGCAGCGCTACCGGAGCGTTGCCGCGCAGCAGCTCCGCAATGTTGTCGTAGCCAACGCCGAGTCCGCGGGGAAAGAAGAAGCCGCCGATCCCAACGCCGACGCCGCCGATCGCCGGCCACCACATCCAGTGAATGCCGAGGCGGCCCGAGAGGTGCTCGAACCCGTCTTCAAGCCCGTACATCAGCCGGCTCAGCCCCGCCGAAGCAAATCCGATCAATGCGCCTAGCGGTGCGGCAACCAGAAGCGCCTGCCTGAGATCGATGCCCGCGCTGAGGTCCACCGGGAAGAGCGGTCCCGCGCCCAGCCACCAGATGCGCAGGGCGCCGGCAACAACGCTGGCCACTGCAACCGGTACGAGCGAACGCGGACGCCACTCGAAGAGCAGCAGCTCCACCGCGATAAGAATCGCCGCAACCGGAGCCGCGAACGTTGCCGACATGCCCGCCGCCGCGCCGGCAACCAGAAGCGTCGTGCGTTCCGCATCGGAAAGACGCAGCCACTGTGCCACCAGCGAGCCAAAGGCGCCGCCCGTCATGATGATCGGGCCCTCCGCGCCAAACGGGCCGCCGGAGCCAATCGCGATCGCCGCGGAGATCGGCTTGAGCACCGCCACCTTTGGCTCAACGCGAGCGCCGCGCAGCAAAATCGCCTCGATAGCCTCTGGGATTCCGTGGCCGCGAATCTTGTCCGAGCCGTAGTGCGCCATGAGCCCCACGATGAAGCCGCCGATCACCGGGACAAGCGCCATCACCCACTTCTGCTCCGGCGAGCCCGCCGGCCCCACCATCGCGAAGCTCAATCGATGGTAGTAGAAAATGTTGGTCGCCAGCGCGATCAGGCGCAGCAGCACCACCGCCAGCGCAGCGCCGCCTGCCCCAATGCCTATGGAGACGGCGGCAAGGGTCCATGTGCGGCGGTCCACCGTGAAATCGCGCAGTGCGGATGGCTGCGATCTCATTCTGTGCTCCCGCCCGCGGTTGCGGTGGCGTGACGGCGAACATCTTCGAGGGACTGCACCAGGCGCGGCGCCAGCTCATTAAGCTCCCGCGCATGGTCGCCGGAGAGCCGTTCGAGCACCCGCCCGCCCTTCTCGCGTCACACGAAGAATCGCGCGGCGCTTGTCGCCCGTATCGGCAGTACGGGCCAACAAACCTTCCCGCTCCGAGCGGTCCACGAGCTCGACCACGCTGTTGTGCCTCAGGCCCAGCCGCGCCGCCGCGTAGGCGATCGTGACCAGCGTTTGCGGCGGAGCCCCGGCCACCTGCAGCAAAAGCTGATGCTGCTGCGGTTGCAGCCCGGCTTCCAGGGCCGCGCACTCGCTGAAGTGCAGAAATCGGCGCAGCTCATGGCGAAAATCCGCCAGAGTGGCGAGCAGATCAGGTTGCGTGACCGAATTGCCAGAACTCATAGATATATCGTATCACGATATATCTATGTCCGCCATTTCGACTTAGATAAATGCCTGACAACACAAGAGCTAGCTGCGCGGCTTGCCGCCAGGTTTGCCGCCCGGCTTGCCGCCCGGTCTGCCGGATTGCCTGCCCGAATGCCCGCCGGATGAACCGCCGCCAGGACGTTTGCCGCCCGAGGGTCCGCCAGGCCGCTTGCCCCCCGGCCGCGGTCCCCCTGAACGTGAGCCGCCCGAACCCGGCCCTCCAGTCCGCTTGGGACCACCCGGGCGCGGGCCGCCGGTCCGCTTCGCTCCGCCGCCAGAAGATTTGGGCCGCGAGAAGCCACCGCCGCCGGTTTTGCCGTAGGCCGGTTTGGAGCGACCGCCGGGACCGTTCCCAAAGCCGGAACCTGAACCCGAACCGGACCGATTCGCGGGACGGGCCGGACGATCCGCCCCCTCAGGACGACTTGGGCGCTCCCGATAGCCGGAACCTGATCCTTCTCGCTCGCCGCCGCTGCTGCGGGATGGGCGGGGCCGATCAAAATTACGATCACGATCACGGTCGGGCCGCGGGCCGGAGCCTGTCCCCCTGACCGGGCCACGATTGGGGCCACGGTCCGGACCCCGATTGAAGCCTGAACCAGCCCCGCTGCTGCGGCCTGTTCCGCCGCCTGCGCCCGGTCGTGACGTGCCCGGTCGTGACGTGCCCGGTCGTGATGTGCCCGGCCCCCGCCCGAACTCCCGCCCCTGCCCTTCCGGGCGTTTGCCAAAGCGCCCCGGGCCTTCTCTGCCACGTTCGCCGCCGCGTTCTCCTCCGCGGTCAAAGGATGGCCGTCCGCCAGTCGGCCTCCCGCCAGCCCGTCTCTCACCGCCCGGCTTCTCGCTTCGAGGCGTGAAGGGCTTACGCTCGCGCTCGTCTTCGCGGCCCCGCGGCGAGCCAGAGGGTGGCCGTCGGCTGAAATCGACTTCGCGGCCCTCAAACCCTTCGGAGCGCGGGGCGGGTTCCCGGCCCGGCGCACCAGTTCGGCTAGGCCCGCTCCGCTCGTGCCCGCTCCCGCCCGGTCCCGCCCTGCCCAGTCCCGTCCTGCCCGGCCCGCCTCCGGCCAAATCCCGTCCGTGCCCGCCGCGCGGCGCTTCGTCTCTTCTGCCCTCTCTCGGGCCGGCCTCGCGCCGGAATCCACCGCCGGTCCGCGGCCGTTCGCCCCGGCCTTCAGGCGCACGGAAAGGCCGCGCTTCCCGGCGGGGGCCCCCACTGCCCTCCCCGCGCGCCGGGCGACGGTCTTTCTCAAAGGTCTGGCTCTTTTCCGGGCGGCGGTCTCGCGAGACCGGCTTTGCGCCAAACGCCTTCCCCGGGCGTTTCCCTGCCTTGAATCCCGCCTCTGCGTTCGCGGTCTTCAGCGGAGCGGCCTGCCTCCCTCGGCAGCATGCCGCTCGTCCGCATGCGCCGCGGTTTCCATTTGCCGGCAGCGGCGAGGCGCAGCGCGCTGACCTCCTCGGCGTCCAGCTCGCGCAGCTTGCCCGGCTCGAGGTCCAGAATCAGCGGGCCATACCCGACGCGGCGGATCTTTTCGACGTGATGGCCGATCTCCTCAAACATCTTGCGCAGCTCGCGGTTGCGTCCCTCGATCAGCACAACCTCGTACCAGGGGTTGTCGCCCTGGCGAACCTGGCGGATCTGCGTCGGGGCGGTGCGCACCTTGCCTTCGCCCGGGCGCCCGCGCTCAATAGCGACGCCGCCTTCGCGCAGGCGGTCGAGCTCTTCTTCTGCCGGCTGCCCGGCAACTTTCACGAGGTAGGTTTTCTCCACGCCGTGGGCGGCGCGGGTGAGTCCGTTGGCCAGCTCGCCGTCGTTCGTCACCACCAGCAGGCCTTCGCTCTGGAAGTCGAGGCGGCCAACCGGGTAGAGGCGCTCGCCGGTCTTCGAGAAGAACTCCATCACCGTCGGGCGGCCTTCAGGATCGGTCACGGTCGTCACGTAGCCGCGCGGCTTGTTCAGCATGAAATAGCGCAGGCGTTCGGCCCCATGCAGCAGCTTGCCATCCACGCGGATGTGGTCGCGCGCGGGGTCGGCCTTGGTGCCGAGCACGGTGACCGTCTGGCCGTTCACCTGAACGCGTCCTTCCGTGATCAGCTCTTCGGCATGGCGGCGGCTCGCGATCCCCGCCTGCGCAAGAATCTTCTGCAGCCGCTCGAGCTTCGGCGCCGGCCCTGAAGACGATGGGCCGATCGTCGTCGCTCTCGTCGTCGTCCTGCTCGGTCGCTTCTTCCGTCTGGTCCGACGTCACGCCTTCAGGCGCTTCGTCATCGCGGTCCTGCGCGGAGTCGTCGAGTTCAGACGACTCGTCCCGCTCCGGAGCTTCCGCTTCGTGCTCGTGGTCCTCTGTCATGGGGAGGTCTCGGTTTCTGCCTGCTTATTCGGCTGATGCCTCAGGCTCGGCAGGCGCGCCCTCGTGGCTGGGTGGCCCTGTTGTTGAATCAGATGCAGCCTCTTCGGTTGCTGCATGGGCTGCGGCGGTTTCTGCGGGCTCGCCGTCTTCGGGCTCGGGCGCGTTTTCGTCGAAGTCGGCGGCATCGGGACCGCCGTTGCCCTTCGGCGCCCGCGTCTGCCGATTCCGGCTCGCCTTCCTGCTCGCTCAATTCAATGGCCGCGATCTTCTCGAACTCCTCCATCGAAGGCAGCTCCGAGACATCTTTGAGGCCGAAGCGCAGCAGAAATTCCTTCGTCGTCTTGTAGAGGATGGGCCGCCCGATCACCTGCTTGCGGCCCGCCGTGGTGATCAGCTTGCGGCTCAGCAGCGACCCCAGCACCCCAGCGGATTCGACACCGCGAATCTCGTTCACCTCGGGCGCCGTAACCGGCTGCTTGTAGGCGATCACCGCCAGGGTCTCGAGCGCCGGCAGCGAGAGCTTCATCGGCGGCTTGAGGCTCTTGATGAAGAGGCGCACTGCGTCGTGGCACTCTGGCTTCGTCGCCATGCGGTAGCCGCCCGCGATCTCACGAATCTCAATGCCGCGCGCATCGGCGGCGTAGCTTTGGATGAGTTCCTCAAGCAGCCTGCGCAGGATGCCCTTCACCTCGCGGTCGCGCAGCCTTGCCTGCCGTTTGGCTTCGGTCTCGGCGTCAAGAGTCGCTTGCGCCTCGGCCGCGGATGCATCGGACTCGGTCCCTGACTCGGCCCCTGACTCCCCTGCGTCGGCGCTCGCTTCAGGTACCGTCTCAAGCGCCGATTCCGTGCCCTCGGGCGCGCTCTCTTCCGATGCGTAGAATGCCGGCGTCTGTTCCAGGCCGAGGTACTCCAGACCCTCGCCCAGCATCGCCTGCGAGGTCGCCGCCTGGGCCGGCTCCGCTTCCTTCGCCGCGGCTGCGGCGGCCTCCTGCTCCGCTTTCCACTCCAGGGCTTCGGCGGTAAACAGGGCGGCGAGCTGCGCCAGAGTCACGGGCTCTTCGGCGGCGTAGATCACGGCTTCCAGCTTGGCTTTAAGGCTCATGCGGCAAAATCTGTCCCTGCAGTATCCTACCGGATGAGGGCTGTGCTGGACGCCGGCTCTCATGAGGAAATCAGGACCGCAAACCGGTCAGAGTTCAGACGAATCCAGACCGGCTCGACCACGCGGCATGCCTTTGCAGCACGTCGCGATTCTCATGCATGACCTCGCGTGCCGCTTCCATCTGCCGGAAAACTCCTCGTCAAAGGGCACACGTCGAATCCCCTGAAAAGTCTCCGTCACTCGGGTGGACAACAGCCTGCTCAAGGGGGCAAATGGATTACGCACAGGGTCCATATAGAGAGATATTTGCAAATTTATGGAGTTTTCCTAACTTTCCTAACTTCCCTATAAACCAGCAGCCCTACCGCCAGTCATCCCGCGCCGCGAGCCCCTCGTTCATCACCGCGTCGAACTCGCTGTGCTTCTTGATGAAGATCTCGGAGAAGGCGCGGTCCTGGCGCAGCAGGATCGCCTGCAGCCGCACCAGCTCCAGCAGCGCCAGAAACATCGCCACCAGCGCCCGTTCCGACTTCGTGTGGCTCAGCAGCTTCCGCAGCGAGATCGGCCGGTCTTCCATCGCCATTCTGCGGCCGAGGAACTGGATCATCTGCCCAACGGTGACTGAGTCTTCCTGCACATCGAAGGTGGGGCGGTGGCGGGCGCGCTCCATAATGTCGCGGAAGACCCGCACCAGGTCCACCGTGTCGGCGGCGAGCTCCGGTTCGGCGCCCGCATCATCCTTGAACTCGCGCACGCCGGGATTGGTCCACGTCGCCGCTTCCAGCATCTGCTTCTCGTGCAGCATCTGCGCGGCGTTTTTGAAGCGCTCGTGCTCCAGCAGGCGCTCCACCAGTTCGCGCCGCGGATCTTCGCCCGTATCGTCGGCGCCGCTCTTCTCGCGCGGCAGCAGCATCTTGCTCTTGATGTGGATCAGCAGCGACGCCGTGTAGATGAACTCGCCCGGCAACGTCCACGTCGCTCGCCTTCAACTGGTTCACGTAGCTCAGAAACTGCGCCGTCAGCTTCGCGATCGGAATGTCGTAGATATCGATATCCTGCTTGCGGATCAGATCGAGCAGCAGATCGAGCGGTCCATCGTAGACCTGGCCCACCGTGATCTGAAAAGGCGACTCCTCCGGCTGCTCCTCCTGCTTCTTCGCCTTCGGCCGCACCCTTGACGGGCTTTTCTTCGGGGACAGGCTTTGGCGTCAGCACCAGCACGGGCGCGGCGGGTTCGCCCGCATTCTTCGGCGGCTCCCCATCCGGCGTGGCGTCTGGCTCACGCACCGGGGCCGGAGCGGGCGTCGGCTCCTGCACCGGCTCCGCGGGCGTCTTCTCGGGATTGGGGGATTCTTCTGTCAACTGAACTTCTGCCTTCTGGAGCCTTCTGCAACCCTGTTCAAACGCCCGACAAAGACCGATCCGGATTAGAGAGCAGGGCCGCTCGTCAGGGTCATCTGCATTGCAGCATAGACCTCGCGCATGGTTTTTTCTGCCCTGGCTCCGGCGCGGCTTGAGCCGTCTTTCAGAATCTCAAGAACCTGCGGCTCCGTAAAGCCTGCGCGCCGCTCCTGGATCGGATTGAGAATCTGCACCAGCGCATCCGCGGCCCAGCCCTTGCACTCGATGCAGCCGATACCGGCCGAGCGGCAGCCGTCATAGACCTTCGCCAGCGTCTCCGGCGTTGAAAACACCTTGTGCAGGTCGCCCACCGGGCACTTGTCCGGGTCGCCGGGGTCAGAGCGGCGAACCCGCGCCGGGTCCGTCACCATCGTCTTCAGCTTCTGCCGCACCACCGGCTCCGGATCGCTGATCAAAATCGTGTTGCCGTAGCTCTTCGACATCTTGCGCCCATCCGTGCCGGGCAGCTTCGGCGACGGCGTCAGCAGCACGCCGGGCTCGGGCAGCACCTCGCGGCCGTCGAGCTTATAGAAATTGTTAAACCGCCTCGCCAGCTCCCGCGTCAGCTCCACGTGCGCCTGCTGATCCTGCCCCACCGGCACAAAGTTCGCCTGGTACAGCAGAATGTCCGACGCCATCAGCACCGGATAGCCGAGAAACCCATAGGTCGTCAGGTCCTTGCTCGTCAGGTTCTCCTGCATCTCCTTGTAGCTCGGCACGCGCTCCAGCCACCCCAGCGGCGTGCTCATGCCCAGCAGCAGCGGCAGCTCATAGTGCTGCTTCACCTGGCTCTGCACAAAGATCGTCGAGCGCTCGGGATCGAGCCCCGCCGAGAGATAGTCGAGCGCCACCTCAAGCGTATTCGGCGCCACCGACGAGGGATCGGCGTAATCCGTCGTCAGCGCATGCAGGTCGGCGATAAAGAAGTAGCACTCGTACTTCTCCTGCAGCTTCACCCAGTTGGCCAGCGCGCCCATGTAGTTGCCGAGGTGCAGCTTGCCCGTCGGGCGCATGCCGCTCAGCACGCGCGGGCGGGAAGATGTGGAAACCTGTTCAGACATTGTGCGTTATCGATTCCGGAATAAAAACCACCCGCAGAAATGCAGCAGCTTCAAGCTTCGGTTGGCTCCTCCCATTGTAGCGGGCGCGGGCTGACGAGAGCTCTTCGCTTCTCTGGGTCAATGTTGATTCACTACTAACTCGCATATTTATTTAGTACTCAACGAGGAAAACTATTGCTTGACAGCGAGATAGAACTCTGCCAGATTCCTCGACGCTGTTCTTCTTACGGGGGTTCCGATGTCCCGTCGAGCTGCTCAACTGCTCCTGGCGTTGTCCTGCCTCGTACCTTGCTGCCACGCCCAACCAACTCAAGGGGCGAACCCTTACCTCTCCTCCCACCCACAACTTCTCAGGGTGTAGAAGGCGGCTTCTGGCGAACGGACGGCGATTACGATTCAATTCTCCGACACTGAAGAACACATGGTCGAAGCAAGGTCGCGCATCCGGCGGGGGCTGATGCGCTGACAGGCAGACTCTGATGCTGGGCAACCGACACACAGTCTTCACGCCATACGTCGTCCTGCACAATGTCTCCGATCGACTCCGATAACAGGAGCCTCCACACGTCCACGATACAGCGGAAGGTCGTCACGAGGCAGCTTACACCGCGCGCTCAACGGTACTACCTGATGCAGACAGGGCCAGCCTACTATCACCGAAAACTCCACGTCCGACTGCTTGGTGATCTCTCGGTGGCATACACCGGAAAGTACACGATCTATTCGCGATGCCGGAGCGGACAGCCCACTACGCTCTACATATCGCGAGCGGCCAGTACCGCATCCCCCTGCACCTCGGCCCACGGCAGACCTACAATCTGGACATGATGACGCTGGTGAAAAGCCGCGTCCCCGACGCCGACGGCAATCTGATTCCCGACAACATCACGAGCGGCAGCGCCATGCTCATCGGCCCAAAAGGCGAACTCGACAATGACGGTCGTTACCAGCGCGTCTACGTACAACGTGCGCAATGCCACCTGCTATCCGATCTGCGTCGACTGCGGCGGCCTTCAAGGCATCTCACTCCCCAATTATTCCGTTGCTGGCGGAAGCACAGTTCAGGCAGTCGCGACGATGACACTGGACAACGGCTCCACAGAGCCACTGACGAGCGGTAGCTGGACCTCTAACAACACCAGCATTGCCACCGTGAACACGAGCGGCATCGTTGTAGGGATTCAACTGGGTCTAACCACATCCCGTTAAGCGCTCCCCAGGGCGGAGAAATCCAGTGCTTCCAGCAATACCAGCCCGTCTGCCCCTACTCTCAATGGCAAGCCAGCGGAACAGTGACTGTTGACGATTCAACTCCTGTCATAACCGGCATCGATCCAAGCGTCTGGGGCGCTGGAAACCCGACCTCCGTGACAATTTCCGGCCAGTATTTCGGCTCGAACTCGACCGGGGGATCTGTAAACCTCAGCCCTCAAAACCCTGCTGGATGGTCGCAACCAACCATTACCCACTGGAGCGATCAGCAAATCACCTTCAACATCACTCCTCCCGCCAATGAACCCGGCGAAACTGTGGGCGTCAGCGTTACCTCAAGTGGCTACGGAGGCAAGGCGTTCAATGGCCAAAGCGCTGGACAATCTCCATCGAGTGCTTCAGTTTACGCAGTCGTCCATTCAGCCCTGGGGACTCCGGAAATCACAGTTATTGGGTGGGTCAATGGGAATGCAACCGACATAGTTAACACCGTAAACCAAGGTCCTACTACTGCGGCGCTGAAGACTGATCTGAACAATTCAACTCTCTGTATCGGTCAGATGTTCGATTGGTTTACGGGGTATCGATCAAACCTTGTTACATCCACCGACGCCGCCTATGCCAATGCATGGCTATTGCAGCAATCAGGGAACTCAGCTCCGCCATCGACGATTGTGCCTTCGCAACAGCAAAGCGCGCAAAATTTTCGGATATTCAATGATTTCGGCGGCGGAGGCGGCTTTTATCAAGTGGGACCGACGCCGAATCCATGCAAAGGGTCTGTGGCTGCCTGGTATACACCCTTTGGTCAGGCCAGCCAATATATGGGTGCGGGCAACTCACGTTCGGGACAGACCTACCTCATCTCGGAAGGGAGAGTTGGGGCGATCGGTCGAGCAATTAACCAAACGATAAATGGAAGAAGCACCCCATTTATTTGGAGTGTAATTGAGTTTAACTCTTCGGGCGTGGCGACTTATTCGGATGTCGGCATGTTCCCGACATATTCCGTATACGTAAATGGGAACCTCCAAGTTACGTATCCACAATCTCCAGCGGCAAATTTCATCGTTATGGATGAAACGTATCAACGTACGCCATCTCAGATTCCATGAGATACATCTCCGGCATACAACGGGAGGAGAAGATGAAGAGCAGAAAGAAATTGTCCGCGCGCAACATGGTTTGCGGTATTTCCCTCTTATTCGCCGGCTTTACATCGTACTGCGACAAAGCCCTTGGTCAGGAACCCGCGACACAAACGCAAAAGCTAGCGTACGCTGCAGATCCGTCAAATGTTCCCGACGCAGTCGAGAAGGTGAAGTCGGGCAATTTCGAACGGGTCCATTTAGAAATGATCGCTCAGGCGCACGCTGTCGAGGCCATTCCCGCTCTCAAAGAACAGTTCGCGGTCAATCAGGATGTCCTAACCAAGGCGCAGATCGCAAGCGCTCTCGTCCGGCTAGGAGACCAGGACAGCCGATATTGGGATTTCCTAGTCACAACTGCGACAGAGGCACTGGATAGCGATCCACCCGGGTTCGTGAAATACGACTCCGAAGGAAAGGCCGTCTCCGGTCCTCCACCCGAGTTGGAAAGTTGGGCGAGAGACCATCACCTCACACTCCAAGAGGCGGGCGATGAATTGATGTTCAAGGTGCCTGCGGCAGTTAACATGCTAGCCGTTACCGGGGATCGGAGGGGAATTCCCGTACTTCGGCGCGCACTGTCGTCACGGAATCCGCTAGTCCAGCTCTCGGGAGCCCGCGGGCTCGCATTGATCAACGACAGCGATTCTGCTTCGCTAATTGTCGAGGTGTGTAGCAAGGCGCCCCCTGAGACCGCAGCGATGATCGCGAGATCTCTTGTGTACTTCGACGACGTGGACGCGCAGAGTGCGTTCGATAAGTACGTACCTAAGGAAGCCGCCAGAGAACTGAGAAAAGCGCGGTCAAGCGGCAAAAATCCCTTTCAATAGCTGTGCAGGAGTGCTTGCCTAGCGCCTACAGCCCAAGTTGCAGGTCGCCCCGCCCTTTCGCCTGTTTCTGGCGAAGGTGGGATCCCTAGTGTAGTGTCTCAAGCAGATCGTCTTTTATTGAGCGTGGTCTGAGCGCGAGTGACCTTTTCAAGGATGTCGTTTGCCTTGGCGGTCCATATGAAGGATTTCGGGTTTTTGTTGTGGGCATCGATGTAGTCGCCGATGGCGGTGATGAGTTGCCGGGTGCCCCAGGTCTCGATTCCGAGACCTGGGAAAGCGCAATCCTTGCCCAGCCTCACCGCGCACGCCCTCAGTCTACTTTCCCCTGCCCTCTCAACGCTGAATTCTCACCTGCCGGTGGGCAGCTTGCCCAACGCGCACCTACAGCTTCACCAGCAGATACAGCACGATGTTCAGAGCCGGATAGAGCAGCGCGCGCAAAATATAGCCGCCCACAAAAATCATCAGGATCCAGCTGATCCAGCTTGTGCCGATGCGGTCGTAAGTCTGCACCGCGTTGTAGGGCAGGGCATTGCGCACCAGGTGGCTGCCATCGAGCGGCGGTATCGGCAGCAGGTTAAAAAAGAAAAGTGACAGGTTGATCTCGATCGCCGCGACGCCCAGCAGCACCACCGCCTGCACCGCAGGGTTGATCTCGGGCATCATCATTCCGCGAAACGAGTAGATCACGATCTCGCGGCCGCCCGGCACCGTGTGCACCACCACCAGCAGCACGATCAGCGCCGCAACCGTGAGCACCAGATTCGAGACAGGACCTGCGAGCGTGACCAGGTTTTCGTCACGCACGATTCTCTTGAAGTTCCGCGAGATCACCGGCGTCGGCTTCGCCCATCCAATCAGCATCCCGGCAAACATCTGCAATCCCAGAAACGGCCCGAAGATCGCAATCCCGGGAAAGAGCAGCGTCCCGATCGGGTCCACGTGATACATGGGATTCAGCGTGACCCGGCCCTGCAGGCGCGCCGTCTGGTCGCCCAGCCGCGACGCCATCCACGCATGCGCGCACTCATGAAAACTGAGCGAGAAAATCAGCAGCACAAATTCAAATAAGGCAATGGTAAAGGCAGCAGATTGCACGAGCTCTCCCCGGGGCGAATGAAACCTCAGGTTAGCACGCGATAGGCAAGCAAAAAATGTCTCCTGGAAACGCGATCATGGCGGACCGTCGTCTCTACGCGATCACTTCGAGCCCTTTTTTTTCGACCAGCGACAGAAGTTTGAGAGAGGGACCTTGCGGATTTTTTTCTCCGCGCTCCCACTTGCTCACCAGGCTTGGGGTCACGTTCAGGTAGGCTGCAAAGACTGCCTGGCTAGCCTTCTCGCGCGTTCTCAAAGCGCGAATCTTCTGAGGCGTCATCCTTTGAATCGGCGTGAGACACAGCGCGTCGAACTTCCGCATGGTTGTGCGGTCAATACCGCCCGTCGCGTACAGGTCGGATGCCGTTTTGTGAATCACTCCCATTGCATCGGTGCGGTATTTCTTGCGCATCTTCACTCCTCTCCCGGCGGACGAATCTCGACGAGCACACCGTCAGCAACTCGCTGAGCTATCTCGCCGTCAGAATATTTGAGGATCACGCGGGCAAGTTCGCGAAACACGTCCAGCTCGTCCGCCCTGATATTGCCCCTGTCCTTCTTTTCAAATCCATAGACATAAACCGCAAGCTTTCGTAGTCGGAAGAGTACGATTGATCGCGATCCCCCGGACTTGCCCTCTCCTGTTCGGGCGACGCGTAGTTTGACCACTCCGCCGCCAAGGTCTGCGTCAATCAGCCCTTGCTCTGCCTGCGAGATGGCCCGCCATAAGTCCTCGTCGTTGATGCCCGCTTTCCGTGCGAACCTTGCAAACTGCCTGGTCTTGTAAATGGCCATTCTTTTGGGGCCCATCTATTTGGCTCACACCAAGTATAGCACTGGGTGCCATATCTTATCGGAAGAAGCCACTCGCTCCCGAGAATGGTGTTCGTGGGCTTAACCGAAATCTATCGCCAAGCTTCCGGGCGGGTTATGCTGTTGCAGCCTTGATCGGATCCCTATGCAAGAAATCATTCCCGGTGCGCTGCTCTGCGCCCTTCTGCTGACCGCCGGCTGCTGTGGACACGCGAGCCCAACTCAATCGGATGCAGCCCCATCGGACACCGCCTTTGTCGGACATACGACGGGCCATCGGTCCGCTCGTCTTCAACCTGCATCTGCGCCTTCGGCCCAGCGGCGCACTGAGCTGCACGCTAGACCATCTCGGCCCCGATAAGCCGTGGATGCTGACATGCGACGACGTGCACGCCGCAGGCGGCGCGCTCTCGTCACCGTCCATCGATTCACGCGCAGTGGAATGGCACGCTCTCAAGAGACGGGGGCCTCCTGACCGGCACATGGACGCAAAGCGGGCAGGCGCAAAGCATCGCATTCCACCGCAAGCCGTCACGCCCGCCGCACACCCCTCTGCAATCGACGGCATTTGGCTCGGAACCTATCCCTTGCCGGAAAACAAGACGCACGACTTCAACTGCTGGGCGCGGCGACGCGCAAGGGCGCGAATACTGCACGATGGATGCCCTTGATATCTACAGTCCCGACTTCGAGTGCACGAAGGTCGCCTTCACGAACGACCACTTCGATTTCGACATACCCGCTGGAGGCCTGCACTGGAGCGGCCTGCTGGCACACGATCGAAACTCTCTGCGCGGAACGCTGAGCCAGCAGGTGATCGATCATTTAGCGAACGGCGGTTCCGCGGCCAGGGTAGAGACACAGCCACTTAATTTCCTGCGCCAGACGTCAATGGTCGAAACCGCGCCGCCACCGCTTCACTATGAGCCGGCGATTGCCCCGGTAAGCGTTGACCACATGCAGGAAGTACTGGCTGCCGACCTGAAGGATGCTCTTGCCACAGGGCCGCTCGCGCCGTCGACAGGCGGCGGCGTTTCGATTGGCGTCTACCAGCACGGCATTCGCAGGATCTTCAGCTTCGGCGCAGCGCAGCCGGACTCGATTTACGAGGTTGGCTCGATTACCAGGACATTCACCGGCCTTCTGCTCGCCCAGATGGTTCAGCAGAAACAGGTGCAGCTCGACGAGTTCGTGCGCCTGCTGCTTCCTCCTGGGACCGTGCCGGCGCCTGCGGGCAGCGAGATTACGCTGCTCGATCTCGCGGCCCAGCGGTCCGGATTGCCGCCGATGCCGGACAACATCAGCGTCGCTAACATGGCCAATCCTTACGCCGACTATCACTCTGCCGATCTGCTTGCCTATCTGCGCAAACGCGGTCTGGGAAACGACGCACACGAGGTGTCTGATTTCGGCAGTCTCGGCTTTGGCCTGTTGGGCGTTGCGCTGGCAAGTCGCACCGGCACACCCTATGCAGAGTTGGTGAAGAGCGAGATCACTTCACCGCTGGGGATGAGCGACACAGCAGTCAGCCTGACTGCCGAGCAAGACGCTCGCATGGCCGCCGGGCACGATCAGTGGCATGCTCCGGCAAAGCCGTGGGATCGGACGTGCTTGCGGGCGCTATTGCACTCCGCTCGACGGCTGGCGATCTGCTCACGTACCTGGTTGCCTGCATGCATCCGGAATCGCTGCATCCGCACACCGGCTCACCTGCAGCGGCGACACTGCCCACGGCCATAGGCGAATCGCTCAAGGTGCGCGGGCATCTCGCTTCCGGAATGGGCATCGGTCTCGGCTGGCTCTATCAGCCGGAAACGGGTAACTACTGGCACAACGGCGCAACCGCGGCGCATAGCGGCTACATCTTCTTCAATCCTCAAGGGGATTTGCGGCGGTCGTTCTCTACAACACATCGCCCGGCGGCAACGGCTCATTCGCCGAGGTGCTTGCGCGGCACATCGACCAGCGCCTCACCGGAAAACCCGCAGTTTTGCTCGGGCAGTAAACGCGTCTTACTTCGTGCCTCAGCCCCTTGTCACCCCTTATCCGACGGAAAGGCCCCCACCACTGCGCCGGCGGGTATATTCGTGCCCGCCAGCACGATCTCGTGGATGCCGATGCGCGCGTTGTCGCCGATCGTCGTGGGCAGCAGGCGCACGTGGTCGACCTCTTCGCGCGGCGAGGTATGCGAAAAGATGCGCGAGTAGGACCCAATCACCGCGCCGTTGCCGATCCTGAGGCCGCCGCGATCATTCAGCGCAACATATTTGCGGATCACAGCGCCGTCGCCGATCGACGTGTTATAGCCAAAGGTGATTTCGACGCCGTGATGAATCTTCACGCCCGTGCCCATGTGGTCGAAGATGTGCCGGCCCAGCATGCAGCGGAAGCGCATGCCGAGCCACTGGTTCAGCCCGATCGGCGAGCGGTCGAACATCTGCCAGAACCACAGCAGCGGCTTGCGCCGCGCATAGCGCTCCTTGTCGACCTCGGGAAAATGCTCGGCTTCAAGAGTCACATTCGCCGGGTCCATCGACATGCTGAGCACGTTGCCCGGCAGCTCGCTGGTCAGCGTAAGGTTGAGCTTGCCGCCGTGCGGGCGCCCCAGGTAAAGCTGATAGAGCTGGTCGCGCACGATCTCCGCGCGGCGCTCCGGCTGGCAGTGGCGCACGAATTCGTCGTCGAGAAACTGCAGCCAGCGCCGATACACCTCTTCGGCTTCAGGCGTCGGACGGGGCTGGGCAGCGGGAACCACAGCATTGGCCATATGCATAGGACGATAAACCAGCCGGGCAGGATGCGGCGAACGCTGTTCAAGCTGACCGCCAGGCTCACGATGCGGATCGCAAAAATATTCCTTGGATCAGAAGGAATTCAGGCGGGTTCTACGTTCCTTCTCTACGGGCAAGGATAGGAGACTAGCAGGCTCGTCTCCTTCCCATTCCTGCTTCCCAAACAACTTCCCTTCATCGTAGAGTTCCTCATGCGCGGTCGAGTTCTTCTGTCAGCGGTGCGCCGTGCACTGCAGTCCCACGCAGTCCTTACCTTGTAAGGAGAAGGCTCGAATGCTCAAAGAACAGATCGTCAGATACCTGCTCCTCGCGGCGGTAGTGTTCCCTCCCAGCCGTCGCTCGTCTCTCAAGACATCCGCAATGCCTAGTCTTTATAACCATACCGAACAAGAGGTCTATCAGGTCCAGCGGGACTACTACGCGATCCCTTACGGCCTGCAGCTATCGGTACTTGTCGAGGCTGTCAGATCAGGAAAAGGCAAGATTGATAACCTGGATGCCACCCAAACAGCCGATGGCTGACGCACAGAGCTTTCAGGCGTCCGTGAGCAACATTACAACCGGAAACATAGCGGACATTCAAAGCCAGCCCTTGACCGATTTCGCAACCATTCCTGCCTCCGGTTCGAATGTGGTTCATCTTGCTATAACCCACGAGCCAGTCCTAGACACAGACGATAAGTCCACTTCTATCAAGGCCACATGGGGTCCCATGGAGACTCAGCCTCCTGCCAGCTTGTCTTCCATGACCATAGAAGACCTTGTCGGAGAACTGAGTGATAAAACCGGCCAGGACTTCGATCCAGTATGTCGCCTATACGGTCAGTCTCAGCTACCAGGGCCAAAGCGTGAACTACAAGGCGATCTATCTGTACTCAACTGACTTTCTAGGTCGCCAGGCCATAGACTTTTACCTGCGAGGCACCCGGTATTCGGACAATGCGAACGCATACAGGCCGGCTCGCCTCCTGCGGTCACCTTGGCGCGATGTTCCTGCCGTTCACGATTGGCTTATGGCTCATACGACCACAGACCCCCATTGCCCCCAAAGGGACGATGTATGTTGCATTGAAGGACACTGCGCCGTGAGCCTTGATTTCCTTAACCAGCAGATGTCTCGGCCACCTATGGTGTCTCAGCCACCCACACGGTAATTCAGCCGCGCCGCACGCGGCGAACGCGCGGCCTGCGCGGCCACCCTTCCCGCGTTATCCTAGACCTTCCGGCGCACGCCCACCCGGTGCGCCGTTGAGCGAGCCGAACACCATGCCTGAAGAAACCCCCTCCGCCTCCGCAACGCCTGAAACCACCACGCCCGCCGCGCCCGTTGTCACCATCGCCGAGCTCGGCAAACACGAGGGCCAGTCCGTCACCATTCGCGGATGGCTCTATAACTCGCGCGAGAGCGGCAAGCTGCTCTTTCCCATCTTTCGCGACGGCACCGGCACCGTGCAGGGCGTGGCCCACGTGCGCAGCGTAGCCGCCGCCGTTTTTGACGCGCTCAAGGGCCTCACGCAGGAGTCGTCCGTCATCGTCACCGGCAAAGTCCGCGCCGACCAGCGCGCCCCCGGCGGCTTCGAGCTCGACGTCGAAGACGTCCACGTCGTCCAGCGCGTCCCCGAGGCCGACCCGTACCCCATCACGCCCAAGGAGCACGGCGTCGACTTCCTCATGGAGCGCCGGCACCTCTGGGTGCGCTCGCCCCGTCAGGCGGCCATCCTGCGTATCCGCGCCGAGATCATGCGCGCCGCCCAGGAGTACTTCGACTCCAACGGCTTCATCCGCACCGATCCGCCCATCCTCACGCCCGCCGCCTGCGAAGGCACCTCCACCCTCTTCCCGGTGGACTACTTCGGCGACCCCGCGTTTCTCACCCAGTCCGGCCAGCTCTATATTGAGTCCACGGCGCTCGCCTTGGGCAAGGTCTACAGCTTCGGCCCCACCTTCCGCGCCGAGAAGTCCAAGACCCGCCGCCACCTCACCGAGTTCTGGATGATCGAGCCCGAGGTCGCTTACTGCGATCTCGACTGCCTGCTCGTCCTCGCCGAAAACTTCCTCTCGCACATCGTGCAGAGCGTGCTCAAAAATCGCGCGGCAGAGCTGGCCGTCATCGGCCGCGATACCGAGAAGCTCAAAAGCATCGTGCCGCCCTTCCCGCGCCTGCGCTATGACGAAGCCGCGGCGATGCTCAACGAAGCGCACAAAAAAGGTGAGCTCGAGCAGCCCTTCGAATACGGCAACGACTTCGGCTCGCCCGATGAAACCTGGCTCAGCAGCCAGTTCGACCGCCCCGTCATGGTCCATCGCTATCCCGGCGGACGTGAAGGCCTTCTATATGGAGCCCGACCCCAACGACGCGCGCTTTGCGCTCTGCGTCGACGTGCTCGCGCCCGAGGGCTACGGCGAAATCATCGGCGGATCGCAGCGTGTCTCAAGCTACGAGCTGCTCAAGAGCCGCATCGAGGCCCACAAGCTCCCGCTCGAAGCCTTCCAGTGGTATCTCGACCTGCGCCGCTATGGCTCCGTGCCGCACTCCGGCTTCGGCATGGGCATCGAGCGCGTCGTCGCCTGGGTCTGCGCCCTCGACCACGTGCGCGAAACCATCCCCTTCGCCCGCACCCTGCACCGCATTTATCCCTAGAGGGATGCGAGCGCTCGCACGAGAATGCGCTTCGAGATCTGCTCGGAAAAGATCTCATCCTATATTCGATTTATTTAAACGATTGACTCAAGACCAGACGTGTAAGCGCCCAGGTCGAAGACCCTGAGTTTGCCGCCCGGAGGCGCGACTTCGAGGACGAGCGCGAGCCTGTCTGGCGGGCCCTTGAAGTATGGGACGTGCACCAGATGCGTGCCCACGGTCAACGCAATATGTCCGGTTGCCACGTCCGCCGCATGGACCCCATCCAGAGCGAGAACCTGCACGTCGTCCACGTAGAGTCTGGCCCCATCGTCCGATGTCAGGCGAAACGTATATTCGCCCGGCTCAGCAACCCAGAAGGTCGCATGGTAGTCCACGCCAAACCAGGCGACCCGCGTTGTGACCCCGGGAATTCCGGTCTTATCGAGAATCTCCTGGTCAGGAACATTGAGCGCGTTGACATACACCGAGCCAATCGGATCGAGGCTCCCAAACTGCGGCAGATCGCGCGTGGTCTCAGGCAGTTCGTAGACATCGCCGCAAAACGTGTTCGCCGCGGGGACCACTGACCCGAATGCCCTGATCGAGCCAGCCGGGGGCGCCACCCGACCATGCTCCGCGGGTTCCTCCGGCGTTGCCAGAGGATTGGCGACATCGACCGACCCAAGGTTTCCCGTGGCGCGGTCCCGCACAACGAACCGCGCATAGGCCGGCGTCCCCGTATCCGGCAGATCAAGAAGATTGGGCAGACCGTGGATCATCGCGCGCTCGAATTCGACCGTGGTGAGCACGCGCTCCGTTGAGGCGCGCATGAACTGGAGCGGCATGCCCGAGGCGTCGAACGTGCATATGCCGTAGTCGAGATCGACTCGTTGCGCTTCATCCGAGATGGCGATGAATCCCAGTGACTCCGAGCGGATCGACAGCGCGTACCGTGCTGAAGTTGTGCTGCCGGTTGCAACCAGGCGAGCCGATAAAGCGATCGAAGACGGCGTGGTGGAGTGGTAGCACGCGGCTTCTCGCAAGAGTGTGTCTGCGGTCGCCGGGGAGTAAGGTTGCGACCGCGGATGGCCGGAAACCGTCTCCTCCACCGAGTAGCCCACGTAGTAGCGATGGCGGTAGGAGAGGGCAACCTGCGGCCGCGTCGTCTTCACAAGAATTTCGTGATATCCACCCCGGCGGTTCGCCGGAAAGACGATCTGATAATGGAAGGTTGTCGCGACCGCGCAGCGCCCGCCTACGGCGATGCGAAATCCCGCCGATGGCGCCGTCGAAACTGCAGTAACGGGATCGATGACATTTACTGCCAGGATGGCCTGCGGGGATTTCTTCGAGCCCTTGTCAACTTCGAGAATCTGAAATTCATCTCGCCCCAGATCGCGCACCGGGTGACCATGCCGGTCGGAGGCTACCACCTCCACGAGGACCTCTCGCGTGGTGATGTGAAGCGTGACGGGCGAGGCGATGCGATCCAGCGCGGGGGCGGTTTCGGCCACCGGGCCGTCCTCACCGCGATCTTCAGTATCCCGCGCAGATGCCGCGGACGCAGCAAGAAGAGCAAAAACAAAAGACACGGCGAGATTGCGGCGAGCACTCACGATGAACCCCTCGAAAAACCTCCTCAAAAACCGATTCGCCGACCTTTCATTGCTCTGGTTGGTTTGACTCCTTGTTGACGGCCAGGTCACACCGATTTCAGAGGAAATTGCCGCCCAATATAACACCTGACTGGCGGAACCGCTCCCCGCTCACCTGGACCACAGCGCGGCTGCATCGCGGAACTGCCAAAAGCAAAGCGCGCCGGCCGCGGGGCGGGCGCGCTGCGCGATCGATCATCGATTTGCCGGCGGCCCGAAACCCTGCCATGTTGAGAGCCTCAGGCCAGCGCGGCCAACAATGCCGCGATCACTTGTTGGGCCGCACGTTGGCGGCTTTCATGTACTGGTTTCCAAAGCTCTCGAGCTCATATTTGCCGCTTTTCTTGTCGAAGCGCACCTTCGCTGCCATGATGAACTGGCCCGTTCCCTTGCCTTCAGCGTCGAGCGTGACCTTCAGGTAGCCGAAAGGATAGTCGACCGAGCGGCCGCTGTTGCTAAGCTCGGCGAAGGACATCTGGCGCGCCGTGACGATCGTGATGATCGTATTCGGCCCTTCCTGGCGCCTGCGCGCGACCGCAATCTGATTGCCCACCGAGCCGACCGGCTGGATGCGCCCGCGATCCTGCTTCTCAAGCACCCTCAGAAGCGCGTCCTGCCCCTTCTCCTTGAGCAGGTCGGCGTAGCCCTGCAGTTCTTGGTCTGTCGTGTAGCTGGTGATGTGGAAATCGAAGGGCACGCTTCTGCCGCCTACCGAGCCGCCGGTGCCCATGGCGACACCGGTGAACGACTGGGGAGCCATCTCAGGATGCTGCTGCGCGAAGGCGGGGGCTGACAGGGTGAGCATGAGGCTAGCGGAGAGGCAGAGGCGGGGAAGAGATGCAAGCATGGACACACTCCTTGTGGGATGCGATTCTACGGCAAATCCGATAAGCGCGCACCTGTAGCAATTTACAGGGTAGGATTACTGGGCAGCCGTGTGCACGGCCTGCGCCCGTCATTCCCAACAGCCGTGAGACAATCCGCTCAGACTTCTCCCCTTCCATACCGGGCCCTGAATTTTGAGCCTGAACTTCGATGAGGATCCCATTATGTCCGCTCACGCCAGCCAGAATCCCTTCAGCTTCGAAACCGAGCGCAAGGGCGACGTGGTGATCATCCGTTGCCAGGGCAGGCTCGTTGCCGGAGTCACCGACAGCTTTTACCGCGCGGTGAAAGAGCTGATCGCCGGCAGCAGCCAGGTTGTCCTCGATCTCACCGGCCTCACCCACATGGATTCGATGGGCGTCGGAACCTGCGTCCGCCTCTATGTCTCCGCCAGATCGGCCGGCAGCTCTCTTCAGCTCGTGAATCTTGCGCCGCGCATCCGCCAGATCCTTGGCATCACCAACCTGCTCTCAGTGCTCTGCGATATGTGCGAGAAGGGCGTCTCAGTGCGCTTTTGAGAGGGCGCACGGTCCCCTCACGCCCATGAGCTGGCAGGCCTCGCCGGGCACGACGACGAGAAAGGTCATGCCCGGTGACAAGGCTCCGCCGCGATGTTTTTATCTGTATCTAAACTGCGAAGGCCACACCCCTCCCACAGAGCATCTGCCTGAGAGGTGCCCGCCACCCGTCTTCAGTTGGAAGCCCGCTTGTAGCCATGCTTCTTTGCATCTTCTTCCGACATGAACCTGCCGTGCTTGGTCTTGCCGTAATACTTCGAGCCTTCCGTGTGATAGGTCTTTGTATCGGTGTTCACCCAGACGGTGGGCGTGGTCGCGTTGGCCGAGCGAGAGTTCGCCGAGGTACGGGTCGCGGTGGATGACCTGGAGTCAGCCGACGCTGTCCCGCTCTGCTGTGTGATTGTCGGTGGCGCAGGAGAACTCGTCGTGGCGTCGCTCGACTTGCTGGTCTTCTTCTTCGACTTGCTCGAGTTGGATGAGCTGCTGGAGCTCTGGCCTGACGGGCTCTGGGCGGACGAGCTCTGGCCTGACGAGCTCTGGCCGGAGGACTGTGCTCGCGCAAGGTTGGGAGCCGTGGCTCCCACCAGCAGCAGGGCGACGATAAGGGACAAGATGCGACGTACTGACAGGAACTTCATTGCTTTGACTCCTCCTCGACAGGAAATCTGTCGTGAACCAATAGACAAGGGAATTGAGGCGCCCAAACGATCGAGCTGATTCCAGGGGCAGGGGAGAGTTTTACGTTTGGGAGCCGGTGTCAGCCGGATGGCGCCGGAAGCGTTGGCGCATCCGCATAAATCAAGAGCGATCACCGATTTTGGGACCCGGTTCGTTGCTCAAACCGTTGTAAGCTGGTCGCTGGATTCCAGCTTGGAGACGTTCATGAAGAGAAGATGGGTACTTCCCTTGCTCGCTTTGATGCTGACTGTGGCATCGGCGAAAGCCCAATCGGCAAAGGACGATGAAGCCGCGATCCGGTCGGCCATTACGGCCCAGGCCGGAGCCTGGAACAACGCCGATATCGATGGCTTTATGCAGGCCTACGAGGATTCCGAGGACACAACCTTCATCGGATTGAATGTGCGCAAGGGATATAAACCCATCCGCCAGCGTTACATGGACACCTACTCGACGCCGGCGAAAATGGGGAAGCTGAGCTTCAGCGATCTTGACGTGCGCATGATTCCCACCGGCTGCGGCAAACCCGAGGTGGCGCTCGCGACCGGACGCTACCACCTCGTCACGCGCGACAGCGCAGAAAAGAATGGCGTCTTCTCACTGGTGTGGCGCAAAGGGCCGCACGGGTGGAAAATCATTCTCGATCACACCAGCTGAAGAGCGCTTGCTGACGGGCCAAAAACGGAATCGCCGTCGTTCGTGTGGCTTGCATGCCGCAAGCGAGAATGTGCTCGAAAGAAGGCGCTCCACGCGGCATGACCTGCGTGCATGACCCTCGTATCGAGAACTCCTGAGAGAAGGCGCGCACGCGTGCTTCCCGCTGCTATGATGCGGGCAAGCTTCAGCAATTTCTGAGTTTTTTTCTGCCCGCTCCGGTCATGGCGCTGCCTCGTCTGTTCGTCGTCGATCCTCGTCGATGATTGACGATTGCGCAGGCTTCACGTCCGCCGTCACGGGATTGGAACGACACTGAAATTGCGCAAGCCATTTCATCTTTGGAGTTGTCGTTCATGAGGAATCCTGCGCGCTTTCTGCTGGCGTTTTTTGCTATTGCTTCAACCGTTCACGCGGCAAACCTGCCCAGCCCGCCCGCGGGCTTTGCGTGGCAGCAGATTCCCGAGGTAAAGTCGGCCCTGCTGCGGCCCGAAGGCTGGTTCTTCAAACAGGAGCAGAAGGGCGGCATCCTCGGTTACTTCGTCACCGAGCAGGATATCGACAAGGCCGGCGCCTTTGAGACCGGCCTGACCGTGAACGTCTTTCCGCGTCTGGGAGAAGGTCTCGCCGTCGAGCGGGGCAAAGCGCTCATTGACCGCGTGGCCGCAGCGCACGGTCAGAAGACTTCGATCGAGCAGGTCGGCGAGCTGCAGGAGTTCGGCTGCGAAGTGCGCGATACCAACAGCTCGGGCACCGTCGTCATGCACGCCCTGGCCGTCGCGAACACCAAAACCGACACCCTCTACCTGCTCATCTTTGAGAGCCCCGCCGCAGAGTGGGACGCCTCCTGGAGAATCGGCAAAGAAATGATGGACGCGGTCAAGTTCGACGACGGTGTCTGATGCCGTCAGCAGCGCCGCGTTCCTGTAGACTGGGGGCGTTATGAGCTGCCTTTTCTGCAGTATCGTTGCCGGAAGCATTCCGTCCACGGCGGTTTACCAGGACGAACAGTGCTACGCCTTTGCGGACATCACTCCGAAAGCGCCCACGCACCTACTCATTGTGCCGCGGCAACATATTGTCTCGCTGTCCGAAGCAGGCGCCGATCATCCGGCCCTGCTCGGGCACCTCTTGTGGGTCGCCGCTGAGATCGCGCGCAGCAAAGGGCTCAGCAAGGGCTACCGCGTGGTCATCAACACCGGGCCCGATGGCGGCCAGACAGTCGATCACCTGCATCTTCACCTGCTCGGCGGCCGCGCCCTCGCCTGGCCTCCGGGCTAGCCTCGCCGAAGCAGACCAACCAAACACCGCTCCCGCTAGCTCAGGTTGCGCTTGTAAAGCGCCGTCAGGTATCCCCACGCGCGCTCGGCGCCCGCCTCGTTGTACACCTGGCTTCCGCGCACGGTCCAGCCGTGGTTGCAGCCCTCGAAAACCTCGACGGTGGCCTTCAGATGCGCGGCCGCGAACGCCTGCTTGAGGACATCCTTTGCCGCAGGGTCGCGCTTGTCGTCGTTGTCAGCGATGCAGCAGAGCATCTCGGCCTTCATCTGCGGAATCATCAGGTGCGGGCTGTCGGGCTTCTCCGTCACCAGGCCGCCTCCGTGAAACGTCGCCGCCGCGCCGATACGGTCGGCCCGTACAGCCGCGGTGCGGAAGGTCAGCGGACCGCCCATGCAATAGCCCTGCACGCCCATCTTTTTGCTCTTGTCCGTCTGCGGCTGCTGGTCAAGGAAAGTGGTGTACGCTTTCGCGTCGCTGATGTTGGCGTCCGCAGTCAGCGCGGCTGCCATCGGCATCACCTTCGCGCGGTCTTCCGGCTTGCTGAAGTCGAACGAGCCGTCCACGACCGGAGCCTTCGCATTCCGGTAGAACGGATTGGGCACCAGCACGACATATCCCTCCGCGGCAACACGCCGGCCCATCTCGCGAAAGACCGGCCGCAGGCCGAGAATGTCCGTCCACACCAGCACCGCGGGCCACGGCCCCTTGCCTTCGGGATAGAAAAGCGCCGAATCGGAAACGCCCGCGGCCATCGGCACGTTCACGTCTTTCTCAACCACGTTGGCCTGCGCGGCGGCAGCCGCAGGCGAGGTAAGAACGACCGCGGTCGCTGCGGAACTCACAACGAAGGCGCGCCGCGAAACCGTGGGATCGTGGGTCAGTCCCTGGTGAATGAAGTCATCGCACATAGACGTCAAATCTCCTGCTCATTTTCCTGAGACGGCGAGTATGCCGCAAAGGACGCGCCCTTGTCGAGAAACGGGACGTCGAGCCGCGGAATTGTCGAGACCAGACCTTGCGGACGGGGATTCAGATCCGCACCAGCTCCGTCTGAATCTTGCCCGTCACCCACGCCTTCGTCTCCGACGTGATCATGTTCACTTCGCTGCGCACGCCGAACTCCGGCAGATAAATCCCCGGCTCCACCGAAAAGCACGTATGCGGCAGAATTCTGCGATCGTCGTGCGTTTCGAGGTTGTCGAGGTGCGCGCCCGGCCCGTGCAGCTCGCGGGCAATGTTGTGCCCCGTGCGATGCGTAAAGTACGGGCCAAACCCAGCAGCACGAATCACCGCGCGCGCTGCGTCGTCCGCTTCAAAGCCCATGATGGCCCGCCCTTCGGCAAAAGCCTGCTCGATCACGGCGATCGCGGCGTTGCGTGCGTTGCGCACCGTGGTGAACACGCTCTGCTCGCGCTCCGTGGGTTCGCGGCCCACCACGCCCGTCCAGGTAATGTCGTAGTGCAGGCTTTCCGGCTTGTCGACCCGCGCCCAGAGATCGATGAGAATAAAGTCGCCGTCTTTGATCGCCTCGCACTTCTCCGCCGTCGGCTCGTAGTGCGAGTCAGAGCTGTTCGCGTTCACGCTCACGTTGGGCCCGTTCTCCCACGTGAGGTTTTCGCGGCGCATCGCCTTGGTGAGCCACTGCATGTGATCGAACTCGGTATAGACCGCGCTGCTCTTCGCGCCCTTCGCCGGACGGATGCGGCGCGCAATCTCTTTCCAGCCCTCGGCGAGGATCTTGTCCATCGCCTCCTGCGCAACGGTGTGCGAGGCGATCTGCTCCGCGCTCATCACCGCTTCAAAGCGGCTCACCATGTCCGCCGAGCTCACGACAATCTTCCCCAGGCTGCGCAGAAACTCGACCGTTCCGGCATCGACCATCGAGACATACATGATGGCGTTGCCCGGCGAATACTGCATGGCGATGCGGCGCGCGTCGGCAAGCATGGCATCGAGACCCGCTGCCAGTTCCTGCCAGCTTGAGTACTCGCCTTTCGTTCCGGGCAGCGTGTCCAGCCTCGACTGCTCGATGCGGTGGACCAGCTTGCGCGGCTCGCCCTCTGCGGGCACATAGTAGTACCAGCGCCGGGTGATGTGCGCCTTTGGGTCGAGTCCGAGAATGCGCTCGCCGATGGGATCGCGATGGTGGTGGTCATAGAAGAGCCAGCCATCGATGCCGGCGTCGCGCAGCGCCGTCTGAATTGCCTCAAGATTCATAAAGGCATCATACGCGTTGAATCGCGAACTGCCTCATTCATCAACTTAGGAGACGGCGATCGTCACTTTGCCGCGTGCGTGGCACTCCTCAACGTAACGAATTGCGGCGGCAGTTTCAGCGAGGCTGAAGCTCCGGTCAAGAACCGGAGTCATTTTGCCCGTTGCCGCGAGTTCGCCGAGGACATCCAGGTCGTCGCTGGTCACCTTCGCGAAGACGCCGGTGAGTTTCTGGCTCGCGAACGGAGCGGCAACCATGCGGCCAATCATCATCTTGAGCAGGTCGGCTGATCCCTTCTCCGGCCCTCCGCCTCCGCAGCCGACGTAAATGCCCCTCGGATGCAGTGCACGCCGCAACGAGGAAAGAGGATGGTTGCCGACGAGGTCGAAAATTACATCGTAGCTCTGGCCGGACTGCGTGAAGTCCTCCTGCGTGTAGTCAATCACGTACTCGGCTCCGATCGAGCGCACCAGTTCCAGATTGCGCGTGCTGCACACTCCGGTCACATGCGCGCCGTAGGATCTCGCGATCTGAACTGCAAACGTGCCTACTCCGCCGGATGCACCATTGATGAGCACGCTCTGCTGCGGCCTGAGCCGGCCGCAGTCGCGTAGGCCTTGCAGCGCGGTGATGCCCGCGATGGGAATCGACGCGGCCTGCGCGAATGTCAGCTTTTCCGGCTTCAGAATGATGGTCTTCTCAGTGGCGCATGCGTATTCGGCAAACGCGCCTTTCGCGGTTCCAAACACCGCATCGCCGGGCTTGAAACGCACAACGCCAGGGCCCATGGCATCCACGACTCCAGCGACATCCGCTCCGAGGCGCGGCGATTTTGGCCCGCCGAGACCGGTGAACAAGCGAATGAACGTAGGCGTACCCCGAAGAAAGTGCCAATCGTACGGATTGACCGACGCAGCACAGACGCGGATCAGAACCTCTCCCGGTGCAGGTGAGGGCTTCTCGATTTCGCTGTATTCAAGTAGGTCTGGAGGCCCATAGCGATGGTAGACAATCGCATGCACGGTTCCCCTCCTGAGCGTTTTCGGACCGGCTGACTTCTATCGAGAGCAGTATAGGCCTGGGAGACCACACCAGCAGCCAGGATTCCATCGCCAGGACTAAGTGACTGAATGACGGAAGACAGCGGCTAGTCTATGCGTTCGGACGATCGCTCCAGCGATAACTACCGCAAAGGCATCGGCGAAGTACCATGTCAGCCTCCACAGTGATGCGCCATCCCTGAACCTGGTCACGATGTACACGGAAGCAAAGACAGCCATAGCGCCGAAGATGAGGCCCAGCGCCATCGTGGCCACCATTTCTCTCTCCCTCGCGGCCAAAGCGACGAAGAAGCCAATGCACAAAAATGTAAAGAGGTGGCAGATGTCGAGGCCGGTAGAGGCGAAGAACATATACGCATCGAAGTGACGCTCGAAGAAGACCTGGCATCTCTCGAGCACTGCAAACATCGCGGTACCAACCAAAGGACCGACGAGCTTCCGCAGCAGGAATCCTCCGGCGACGGCAGCTGCTGTCACCCATGGCGCAGTGCGGAAGCCGAAGCTCGCAAGCCGCGGGACAGTTTTCACCGTTTGTCGCCAATACCATCGTCGTGCGGCACTCACTCCCGATTTGGCGACGATGAATGAGAATTCTTCAAGCAGATCGCCCAGGATTGACTCTCCCTTCTCGCCAAATGCAAAAAGATTGAGCAGCCAAATGGCAACACTCGGAGGACTCACGAAATCCAGGTGCGACGTCATGCGTTGCTCCGGATGAAATCGAGTCCTTCTGTCATGCTCTGCAGTGCACGATGCGTGCGGCTCAGAGCCGCCACTCCGCTTGCCGTGACACGAAAAAACCGCTTCGACCGTCCGCCGCGTTCCGGCGTTGGGTCGCCTCGGCGGGACTTGACATACCCTTTTGCCTCCAGGCGATCTAGAGTGGCATAGACGGCGCCAATTGAAACCTCACGTTGAATGCGATGCTGAATTTCCTGCCGTACGGTTACTCCATAGGCACGATCTTCCAACCGCAGGAGCGCCAGGATAATGATGTGCTCGAATTCGCCGAGATAGTCGCGGTCCGACATTATCTATACAATATAGAACAAAGTTTGCCGGTTAAGAAATCTTCTCGAAGATTCGCTGCTCGTTACCGATGCCGCCGGTGCCCGTGTCGGCCCATCATACGCGGCGCTAGGCAATCTTCCTGCGCATGAACAGGGTCGCCTGTGGATTGTCGTTGTAGCGCGGGCAGCGCCTGTAGCCGCGCTTCTCGTAAAGTGCGATCGCCGCCTTCAGGCCGTCGTGGGTGTCGAGGTAAATCCACCGGATGCCGAGGCCGCGCGCGAACTCTTCGAGGGCGTCCATCAGCCGCTCCGCGATGCGATGCCCGCGAGCCTGCGGACGCACGTAAAGGCGCTTGCACTCGCCGGCGCCGGGCATTGTGGCGAGAGGCCGCAGCACCACACAGCCGGCGAGAGCGTCGTCCATCCACGCCAGCCACATGCCGGAAGCAGGCTCATTCAGGATTTTCTTAAGCGCCGCCGGCGTGTCGCGCCGCACCACATGCACCGCGCTGTAGTACTCCTCGAGAAGGTCGAGCGCCTCACGGCTCGGCTTCGTGATGCGTTCGATGCTGATCGCCGTCATTCGAATCAGCCTACCCCGCAATTGTTGCTTTCAGCAACGCAGCCTCAATCACCACACACCGGGGTGCCCCATCCATGGAGTCCGCCGCGGCAGACGACATGGGTGGGAAACCACGAACCCCACCCAACCGCGCATAACCAAACGCGGAGGGAGCGTGGGGCTTCAGCCCCACGAAAGGAGCAATCACCACACACCGGCGTGCCCATCCATGGCGCCCGCATCAGCAGACGACATGGGTGGGAAGCGATAACCTCGCGCCGCAAGCGCTTAATTCGGCAAGAGTCCGTAGACATCCAGTTCGCCGGGCGTAGACGTCGACGAGTCGGCCCCACCGGTGTTGTTGCCGCGCGTGCCCACGTAGACTTTGCCGTTGGCCACCGTGGGCACCGTGAACTTCACCGCGTAGCCGGCCGCATTCCCTGTCCCCTGGCTGCTGTTCCACAGCTCGGTCGAGAGATTGCTCGCGTCATACGCGTGGAGGACGGCCGCCGAGCATCCTGCCGACTGTGTCGTGCAGTAGAGGTGGGTTTCGAGGCCCCAGACGATCCCGTTCGTATTGTCCGGCATCGAGGAGACGGAAGGTGAGATGCCCGGCCATCCGAAGGTGGTTGAGCCGGCGTTCGGCGCGAGTGTGAACCGCGCCGTTCCCGGATCGAGCGTGTAGGCCTGCATCGCGCCGTGCGCGGTGGCAATGTAGAAGGTCGAGTTCCAGAAGGCGCCGGTCGAGAAGATGCCGCCGGGCATCGTAAGCAGCTGCCAGGCATTGGAGTCGCCGACGCCGCCCATGGCGTCACGGTTCAGTACATACAGGCTGTGGTCTTTACCGCCGCCAAGGACCAGGTGCGTCGGGTTCGTGCCGTTCGCGGGCAGGTCGATCAGCACCGTTGCGCCGCCGGAGCCGAAGTCGCCGTCCATGTTCTTGTCGGTCTCCTGATCGGAGGGTCCGAAGTACTGGCTGACGTTGAGAGACCCGCCCACGGTCGACACCTTGAGGAAGGAGTCGCCATAGTCGTTGTTAGGCGCCGAAGAGCTGGCGGCGTCGAAAACGCCGTTGCCTGTCAGCATGTAAAGGTTGCCGGCGGAGTCCGCTGCGGGCGCCCCTCCACTCATCCAGATACCGCTCCAGCCTGCGTTCGGCGAGATGTTCAGGGCGGCAACCTGCTGCGTCACGTTGCTTGCGTTGTAACCAATCACCCAGCCGTAGTAAGGCGCGGTGTCTTCGTGAGAGGCCCAGGCAATGTAGACAACGCCGTTGACCAGCGCCAAACCGGCCCGCTGATTTTCCGTGCGCGGATTGAAGGTCGTCGTGGTGCCGCCGTCGCCTGTTCCCGGATAAGTGGCCGCGATCGTCTCGGGGCCTGAGAACCTCTCGTCGCCGCTGGTGATGTCGAGCGCGTGGAGCCGCTGGTAGAAGGTGGGTCCGCTCGTGACCACGGTCTTCGAGACAGCGTAGAGGGTGCCGGTCGAGAGATCGATAACCGGCGTGCCAAGCACGCCAACCTCGGGAGAAATGTCGCCGTAGCCGCTGCCGACATAGTTACCCGTAGAGGCGGCGGGCACGGGGACTTCGCCCGTGCCGGCGCCGTGCGCCGAGTCGAGCAGGCTGGCTTTCCACAGCGGGGTGCAGGGGCTGGTGTTCGTATCCGCGTCGAAGGCGTAGATGCTGTCGTTCTGGGTGGCGACGAAGATCACGTTGTGTTTCGCGCCGGAGATGGTCACATTGGGCACCCACAGCGGTTGCGCGTAGATGACGCCATCGACCGTGCAGGAGAAGAGCTTGCCAAAGCTGCTCGCGTTCACATTGGAGGGCGTGAGCGCGTACTCCTGCGTGTTGGCGCCGTTGCGCGAGAGATTGTTGTGGTAGGTGGCAACGCCCGCGAGGTCCGTCACGTCGACGGTGATTGAGGCGGATTGGCCGGAGTCAGTCACGCTCGTCGCGGTGAGGGTGTAGAGCCCGCCGGCGTCTGGAGCCGTGTAGGTGACAGCAACGCCGCTCAGGGTTTTGGTGGAGGAGAAGGTGCCGCAGCCGGTTCCGCTGCAGCTGGTTCCGCTGCCCGCGACAGCCGACCAGCTGACGCCTGCGGGGTCATTGATGGTGGCGGTGACCGCGAGAGCCTGCCCGGTGACGATCCCGGCACGCTTCGGCGAGAGCGAGACAGTGATGCCGGAAGGGGCGATGGTGAGGCTGACGTTGACGGTCGTTCTTTGCGAAGGCACCTCTGCATCCTGCACGGTGAAAACGAGCGCAGTTGCGGTTGTCGTAGCGGTGGGCGTGCCGGTGATCGCGCCCGTCGTCGCGTTGAGCGTGAGGCCTGCAGGCAGCGTGCCGCCCGTGAGCGTCCACGTATACGGGCTTGTACCTCCAGAAGCGGCCAGCGTTGCCGAGTAGGCCGTGCCGACGGTGCCATCGGGCAGGGATGTTGACGTGATGGAAAGTCCTGCGGCGATGGTGAGATTCAGCGTGGCCTGCTTCGTCTGCTGCGGCGTGCCCGCGTCTTTCACGGTAAAGGTAAGCGGGGTTGCTGTTGCAGTCGCCGTGGGCGTGCCGGTGATTGCGCCTGTCGTCGCATTGAGCGTGAGGCCCGCAGGCAGCGTGCCGCCGGTGAGCGTCCACGTATACGGGCTTGTACCTCCAGAAGCTGCGAGCGTCGCCGAGTAGGCCGTGCCGACGATGCCGCTGGCCAGCGACGTGGTGGTGATGGCGAGCGTCGCGGGCGCGATCGTCAGCGCGAGGCTCGCCGTGGTGCTCTGTGCAGGACTTGCAGCGTCAGTCACCTTGAAGGTGAGGGGCGTGGCGTTTGCCGAGGCCGTGGGCGTGCCGGTGATCGCGCCTGTCGTCGCATTGAGCGTTAGGCCCGCAGGCAGCGTGCCGCCCGTGAGCGTCCACGTATACGGGCTTGTACCTCCGGAAGCTGCGAGCGTCGCCGAGTAGGCCGTGCCGACGGTGCCGCTGGCCAGCGACGTGGTGGTGATCGCGAGCGTGGCGGGCGCGATTGTCAGCGCGAGGCTCGCCGTGGTGCTCTGTGCAGGACTTGCAGCGTCAGTGACCTTGAAGGTGAGAGGCGTGGCGCTTGCCAAGGCTGTTGGCGTGCCGGTGATTGCGCCTGTCGTCGCGTTGAGCATGAGGCCCGCAGGCAGCGTGCCGCCGGTGAGCGTCCACGTATACGGGCTTGTACCCCCAGAAGCGGCGAGCGTTGCCGAGTAGGCCGTGCCGACCCTGCCGCTGGCTAGCGACGTGGTGGTGATCGCGAGCGTGGGTGTGGCCGCGGCGGCGACGGTCAGCGTGAGGTTAGTTATTGCAGCCTGCGCGGGCACACCGGCGTCGGTCGCGGTAAAACTGAGAGGCGTGGCGCTTGCCGAGGCCGTGGGCGTGCCGGTGATTGCGCCTGTCGTCGCGTTGAGCGTGAGGCCTGCGGGCAGCGTGCCGGCGCTGAGTGTCCACGTATACGGAGCCGTACCGCCGGTGGCCGCGAGCGTCGCGCTGTACGCTGCGCCTACCTGCCCATTCGGCAGCGACGTGGTCGTGATGGCCAGCGGAGTGACGTTGGCAGCGTTGACCGTCAGCGCGAGACCGGCCGTTGCGGTCACCGCGGGATTGCTCCCATCGGCAACGGTAAAAGTCAGTGGTACGGCCACCGCTGTCTCGGTCGGCGTTCCGGTGATCGCGCCCGTTGCGCTCATGGACAGACCGGTCGGGAACCTGCCGCCCGTCAGCATCCACGTGTACGGCGGAGTGCCGCCTGTGGCCGTGAGCGTGGCGCTGTACGCGGCGCCCACCTGCCCATTGGGCAGCGTTCTTGACGCCACGGCGAGTGGAGTAACGCTGGGGGCGGAGATGGCCAGCGTGAAGTGGGCCGTTGCGGTTTGCGCAGGGTTCGCCGCGTCCCTCACGGTCAACGTCAACGCTGTTGCCGTCGCCGTCGCTGTAGGTATGCCTGTGATGGCCCCGCCTGCGCTCAGGGAGAGGCCGGCCGGGAGAGTGCCGCCGGTCAGCATCCACGTGTACGGCGCGGTGCCGCCGCTGGCGGCCAGCGTGGCGCTGTAGGCCGCGCTTGCCTGCCCGTTAGGCAGCGATGCCGTCACGATTCTGAGCGCCGCGGCGGCAGACCTCTCGTTGACCGAGGCTCCGCAACCAGCCAGCAGCGATGTCGCGAGCGCAAGGACCGCCCTTGCCCGGCGGTTAAACCGAGGCGAAGGCATCTCCCGAAGGCGGACGGCGGTGCACACCTGTGTTGCAAAGGCCATGGTTTGTGAAAATTGAGCCCAGAACCCGGAAAGACCGGCCGCAATTTCCTTCTCGGCCGTAAGCCTATGGTCCATTCTGACTCGGCCACCAGTCAATTCTTATTCAGTAACTTAAGGACGAAGACTGGGTAACCTCGCCAGGGTGACTGCCGCGGATATGCCGAGAACCCGGACTCAAAAACTCCGGCCGGATGCGAGTGTTTCCTATCCAAATCCTTGATAGAGTAGGTGAGACAGAGTAAGTGAGCCGGACCTTTTCGGGCCCCCCGATTCCATTGCGAGAAAAACAATGGAAAGCCCAAAGCCAAGATCTCCTTCACAACCCGCTATCCTCCTTGTCGGCCACGAACGGCGGCCCGACGCCGGGCTGCCCTATCAGCTCGCGGCGCTTGACTGCCCGGTTGCCTATGCCAGCGGCGGCGCCGATGCCCTGCACCAGATCCGCATCGCTCCGTTTTCAGTCGTGATCACGAGCCCTGAGACGGCGATTCCCGAAGACCTGGCGCTGCTCGATGAAATTCGGCTGATCCGCCCAGGCGTGCGCGTCATCATTCTTGCTGCCTCGGGAACGCCCGAGGAACTGCTTTCCGCGCTGCGCCATCGCGCCTTCCTCTGTCTCTGTGCTCCCTTTGACCTGCGCGAGATTGCGCATTTTGCCGTGCAGGCGATCAATGCCGAGTCCTCCACCATGGGCATCGACGTCCTCTCGGCAGAGCGCAACTGGATCTCCGTGCGGATGAACTGCAACATGCTCAACGCTGAGCGCCTGATGGCCTTCTTCAGTCAGTTGCGCCAGACCTTGCGCGATCATCCGCCAGAGGAAATGCTCACCGCCTTCCAGGAGATTCTTTCAAACGCCATCGAGCACGGCGCGCAGAACGACCCCTCCAAGCTGATGGAGGTCGCGGCGGTGCGAACCGGGCGCGCCTTCGTCTTTTATGTGCACGATCCGGGCGAAGGCTTTCAGCGCGACGACCTGCCCCATGCGGCTTTGCACAATCCCGCCGCCAATCCGGCGCTGCATCTTGCCGTCCGCGAAAAGCAGGGCATGCGGCCAGGCGGCTACGGCATTCTGCTCGCCAGCGGCATTGTCGACGAGCTGATCTATAACGAGCCCGGCAACAGCGTGGTGCTGATCAAGTACCTCGACGACCTGGCGCTCTCAGAAGACGAAGCGCGCGCGACGCGGAAGTTCCGCACCGACTGGATGACCCAAAGCCACTCCGCCTGAGCGGACCGATAAATAGTCCGTGGGAATTCCGTTGGGCTGAGAGGGACCAAACATCTCTCATTGCTGTTTTGATATGAAAGCGTCGATCTAAAATTCAGCCTCGCTCCCGCCAGCAGCTTCCCGACGAATAGTACTGACCACAACGTGCGAATCCCTGTAACCGATTTTTCCAGCAATCCGGCCGGCCCGCCCGCATGATTCGCATAGCCGAAACCCGCGAGCAGCGCCATCATCAGCACCGCCGTCGCGATCGAGTAGACGCTCCAGCTCTTCCAGTAAACATCTCCGTTGAAAAGCCGCGCAAACGCGAAAAGCACAATTAAAGTCGACAGAAAGGCGATCAGATCGCAAACAAGATGCAGGGGATCGTTGATGAAAACCGCGTCGCCGATCACGGCTATTCCCGACAGCGCCTGAAAAAGCGGAATGACCACTCCGCCTCGGCCCCGGCCCAACTCGCGGCGGAGCGCGATCGCGAATCCGCAAAGCAGCAGGCCGAAAGTGAAGAAGTTGGTGCGCTGCGCCACACCCAAAGGTGTGAATTCAAGCGCGCTTATGGTATCTCGGGCGGAATTGTAGTTTGGAGCCAACACCCCTAACACGACAAATGTTCCAATAAAAAGCACACCCGCAAAACCGAAAGCCAGCAAGATTCTCTGCGCGAGTGAACGGCTCAGGCTCTCCACTCCGGTTTTCATTGTCAGAGTCCGCTCTTCTTTCATGCGACGAGTGTACCTTTTCCGCTACCAGCTGAGAGTGACCGTGATCGTTTGCCAGCCCGGCCCCGGCGGGAAGTGGACGCCGATTGCCTCCGGTGGCTGAGAGACACGAGGTCGGGTGTCTTTGCCGCGCGTTGATTTGCCGCGCTCGATTTGCCTTGAGACGCCTGCTCCGCGCTCGCTTCGACCCCGACCGGCACGAGAAGATCTGGCGCAAGCAGATCGGCGCCCGCAACGCGCAGCTTGACGCCAGGCGCGGAGACCACGAGAGGGAAGCGCGCCTCGCTGCCCGCGAGACCCTCGATCGCTAGCGTAAGCGTGCGGCCGCTGTATTCTTCGTCGACGATGCGCGCAGCCCGGGCGCGGCTGCCGGGAAGTGGCTCCTGAAACACCGGCGCAATCTGGACGGCATGATCTGGAATCGTGAGTTCCTGTTCGTTGTGCGCAGTTCTGGCGTCCGGCTGGCTTGTGAGCAGCGTGATTCCCCTGCCCGCGCCGCCGAGGGAGACAACAATCGCTCCTTTATCCCGGACAAAGTGCAGGTCAACCATCTGCTCGCCGTTTTGGCCACCGATGGGCAGATTTCTCACCTCAGCGTGATCCCAGTTCGCCGGCAGATGCGGATTGACAGTGATTGTTTTCGACAGCGCATCGACGCTGATGCCGAAAAGCCCGCGCAAGGTTGGGGTAATCACCATCGCGGACGACCAGAGCTGGTGGCTCGTGCTTCGGCCGAAAGGAACAAAGAAGTCGCCGGAGAGCAGTTCCGTGACGGCGCCAAGATCCTGCGCTCGTGGTGAGGCTGGCGTTCTCCTTTAATAGCTCATAGCCCGCCAGCGGCTGGTTGCCGCGGTATTCGGCCAGTGCGGCCCAGCCGGTGAACAGCGGCCACACCGAGCCCTGGTGGTAGCTCATGCCGTCGTAAATCTTCTCCGTGTCGGCAATATCGCGCATGCCCCAGTCCGTGTTGAGCGCTGAGGCGATAAAGTTGCGGAGGCACGGGCCTGGCTCGTCAAAAATTCCGGAGTTCCGGATTTTCGAGTCTGGAATCGGCGTTTTCCCAGCTTGCGGATCCCACCAGGCGACAGCGGGGAAGATGGTGGTGGTGCGATCGACCGTGCTGTTGAGGCTCCTCTGTCCTGCGGGCCGGCCTTCGAGGGGCATCGGTACGAGTTCAAAGTGGTTTCTTCCGTCGATGGGAGCCGCGTTCACCGCGAAGGCGTAGCAGCCCTTTTCGGAGTCGTGATAGGTGGCGTTGATGGTTTTGGCAATCGCAGCGGCGCGTGCCCCGGCGGCCTGCGCCTTGGCGTCGTCATGCACCTGGCTCTCCAGATACGAGTAAGCCGACGAGGCCTGCTGATCCAGCAGGGCAATGATAGATCTCCTGGTGCGGCAGCCCGCCCGGCCAGCTCTCCACCCAGCCTGTGCCCTGGGAGTTGTCATAGATGCCGTCGTGGTTGGCGTCGTGGGCGGGATCGGTTTCAAAGGCCCACGCGCGCTCGATCGCCTCGCGGTGCGCAGTCAGGAACGCCGTGTCGCCGCTGGCGCGAATGTAGTCGGCCACGGCCATCAGAAAGAGCGGCGTCGAGTCCGCCGCGGCATACATATAGGGAAACCCCGGCCACCAGTCGAGCAGCGGCGCCGTCTGCGAGTACTCGTGCATGATTTTCCCATCGGCGCGCTGGCGGCGAATCAGGAACTCGAGCTCCGCGCGCGTCAGCGCAAAGTCGCCGAAACCATTGACGGCATAGAGAGTATAAAGAGCGTCGCGGCCGAAGAACCAGCCGAAGCCGGGGCGGGTAGAGTCGGCGGAAGTGTAGTAGCCGGCGACCAGCGCCGATTCTGGGCTCGCGGAGCAGGGAACAGCCGTCGCGGAAGCACAGCCGCGCGGCTCAAAGACGCTGGTCCGAAGCTGCTCGATCGAGACCACGGCCCACTGGAAGGCCTCGTCGAGCGCCGCGTCCGGGGTCGTGATCGAAACAGCGTGGGCGAGCACCTCCCTGTACCGCCGCGCATCTGCGGCGTAGGCCGCAGGAATGCCGGCGTTGAGCTCTTCGAGGCTGCGCGCCAGGGCGGCGCTGGTGGCCGAGGCGGTGTCGGTGCCCACCGCCATCAGCAGCGGAAACAGCCTGCCGTTGTCGCGCGCCGGGTCGATGTGCACACGCAACTCGACCGGGTGCACCTGCGGCCGCTCCTGGTAAGGGGTGAGAATGCCGGGTTCGGCGCCTGGAATCGTCACCGCGGCGGCGAGGTCCGGGTAGTCGGTGTGCAGGATATACAACCCCGTCGATGCAGACCCGCCGATAGAATGATCGACTTGGCCAGGCTTGTTGGCTTCGCCGGGGGATGAGCCGCCCCTGTGGAAGGGGTGGGCCTCCCATTCGACGCCGGGAACGCCTTCGTTGCGGGCAGGCCACATCCACTGGAGGTCCGGCGTGAAGCGGAAGGTGAAGTCGGTTGGGTGCAGACAGTCGAACTCGTAGAGAATCACCGGACCGGTTCTCCACCCCTGCGACCCGCTCCCCGCCCCGTCCTTCGAGCCCTTATTCGAGATTGCCCCGCTCCCCGCCGCATCCGCACCCGGCGAGAACATGATCTGGCGCACCGTGAAGCCGAGGTGCGAGTACGTAATGATCGTGCGGTCCGGCCGCACCTCGATCGACGCGGCATGCTGGTTCACATCAATCGGCACCGGATACCCGGCAATATCGGCTTCGATCCTGAGGTTCGAGAAGATCTTGACCGGCAGAATCCACGCCTCGAGCGAGCCGTCCTGGCTGCCGAGCAGCACGCCGTGGGGTCCGGCCACCGTAAAGGGCTTCTGCGGCTGGGCGTCCGCGCGCAGCACGGGGCCCGAGGTGTCAAAGGCGATTGGCGCGAGGGGCGTGAACTGCGCAACCAGGACCGTGGGCGCACCGGCGAGGAGGGGCACAAGCGGCAGAATTCGGGTCAGAAGTTGGTTCATGGCGCGTTTCGCGGTGCGTAGTTCATCCTTCACACTTTGGGCGCCGATGACAAGAGCAGGCCGCAGGCGGCGGCGAGCCCCGATTTCAGTGTCAACCAGCCCGGACAAGTCGAAACCAACACCCACAGGGGAGCCCATGGCTTTCTCAATTGGCGCCGTAACCAGCTCCCGAACAAACTCCGCTCGCTGGAGCTGTCCCCGGTTTTCTCAATCCAACCCCGTTTACAGAGATAAAGCAGAATCGCTTATCCATGGGCTCACAGTGCATGCTATAGCTCTCTTTGCCCCCCATGCTCCGCATCAGCTCTTCGAGCACGTTCCGTGCGGGCTGGTTCGTTATCTGATAAGAAATCGATCGTTCACCCCAGAGATGTCCCGCGACGAAGGCCTGGCAGCAGTCGAAGTGCTGACCGGTTTCCGCGCTGAGAGATGCGTCATGAGGGAAGCTATCTCGTGAATCGGAGCGTCGCCGGAGCAATCGTGATCTTCTGGTCGAGATAGGCGGGAGTCGCTTCGAGCCCACCTTTATCATTGTGGCTCATCGTCGGAACAAAGCTATAGAAGGTCTCGCCTTCCCCGCTGCTTTCTTAAAACCAATAGGCCTAAGTTGCTGGCGGTTCACCGGTTGCGCTGCGTCTTCGAGCAATTGATAAAGATCGTGGGCATGCCGGCGGAATCGACACTGAATTCGATCTCGACTGAGACAGGCATTGGAGCGTAGTGATGCTGGCCGGGATGGCGCACGGCCCACTGCGGATCAGTCACGTCGAGCAGATCACCGGCATACGCGTAGCGCGGGTCTTCTGAGCTGACCGGGATGCCGAGACAGGTGGAGAGCGTGTGCGCGACTTCGTCAAGCGGGCGTACGTTGCCCGCGAAGAGAGTCGCCGTATCTCCATGCCACTCGATGCGGCCGTATTCCTTGAGCTTTGCGTCGTTGGGATTTGTATCTTGCACCCTCGCAGAGATCGCTTGAGGGCATCTGTATAGCCTTGCGGAATCTGAAGAGCGCGGATCGGCTCTTCGCGAATAATGTTGGCTAGCTTCGTTAGCCTTTCTTCTCCATTCGAGTGTCTCCGCCACCAGCAGGTCGATTTGTAGCTCCGGGGAAGACCAGATTTCAGTGACGCTCGTCTCCGGTTGGTTCGCCTCCGGGTTTCCCGGCAGGGTCCGGGTTATGCGACATCCTTTTACAGGTATGCCTTCGATTTTGCCGTCCCCGAGGTTTTCGTACTCCGCCTGGTCTTGATGTTCGCGTTGTGCGCTTGTGAGAGCCCGGCACAATCGACGACGCGCTGCCCGCCGTTTGCCGCAGAGGCCGCAGGGATGCTTCCAATGAGAAATGTCTTTGTCTCCGAAACCATTGAATGTCTTGCATGGAGACCGGATCGATGGTCTGCACTCGCGCCTGTGTGAAGCCGCCCATCGCATCTGGAGCAGTCGCGAGCTGTTCATCGCGCAGACGACCGGACGAATCGCGCATATGAATATTGAGCGCTTCGTGAAGCGTTTGCTTTCCATCCGGACCAATGGTCGTATCCTGCGTGACGACGCTCGCGGTGTAGGGCTCATTTTTGACCACAGGAAATGCGGCGGCAAATCCGAGGCTGGAACCCATCGAGAGCGCACCCGGCGTTCTCTGGGCTGCCCGTTGAGAAGCATCCCTGCCGAGTGAATCGAACCCATCAAACTCCCCGCTTGCCCGCGCAAATTGCAGACGGAGAAAGAACATGAAATGGTTCCTCTGCGCATCAGACGTCAATCGAAGCAGGATGGCGCGCCAAACACGCACAGAATATTGCAGCTTTCTAGCCATCCGGAACTCTTGCTTCAATCAACTCATCGATCCGGCTTCGCTCTTGTCTGGGGCGGATGATGTCGGGCTTGCCTCAGCAGCACCCGCACCCGCGTCCTTGCCATGCGAGTCTGCCTTCTCTAATGAGAATCGGAATGGCCACCAATGCGGCAAGTGAATCGAACCACGGGATATCGAAAGCTGCGTTTACCGCGAGGCCAGCCAGCGCAATCAGCGCAATATAGGCGCACGTAGCGGATTGGACCGCATCGGCGGCCAAAGCGGCATTCTTGCTGCGGCGGGCTTCGCGGCGTTTGAGAAAGGCCAGCATCGGCATTGCGATAAGCGCAGCAATCGTGATTCCGATACCGGAGCGACTTTTCTCAGGCTGGAAGCCAAGAACCAGCGACCCCAGGGCAATTAGCCCAACCACAAAAGCGAGCATGAAGAGCAAAACGGCGGACGCGCGGTTCGCCTTGCGTTCAGAGATCGGCATCCTCGGGCTCCACTGCAGAAGCACGACAAGCGCCGAAAGAAGCTCCACGAGGCTGTCGGAACCAAAGGCCATCATCGCCGGACTGCGAGCGGTCACGGCTGCAAATACTGAAACGCCGAGTTCCACTGACATCCATGCCAGAGTGACGCCCTGTAACCAAAGCACGGTGGTAGTGGGCTTGGAAGGCCGAGCGAAGGCAGGCCGCAACGGCGAGGAACCGAGTTGTATGAGCTCTGACATCGACGAACACCACACATCTCATCGATGCGGACAGCCCGGCCAGCAGCACGGCCGCCGCATCCCTTCTTTCAGCTCCGAGCACACCCTCTCGACATGCTGCCGCCTGGTCTCATCCTTCTTCACGGAGATCGTCCAGCAGATCCACTCGTTGCGCGCGAGCGGCGTTATGTCTTCCCACGCCGCCAGCGCCTTCGCGTCCGACGCGAGCGCCTCTCGCAGATCGGCCGGAAGCTTATGGACCACTCCTTCGGAGATTCGAACCGTCGTCATAGCGCTATCCAGCCGGCTGCAGTATCAACCATCTGATACGAGAGTACAACTCGTGGGTTTGCCAACGTTTGAATCTGAAGGCGTGAGCTTCGCAGCGGGCTGACGAAAGCACCCCGCCTGTCACTTGTGACAGTTGAATCGGCCCTGTTGCTGCCCAATACTTAAACGCCCAGCCTGAAGTCGGAGGCGGTCGCACACGAACTCTGAATTGCAATCCTCACACAAATTTCATTCTGTGCCGGGAACCCCAGAGCGAGACCGTTCATGGCGTCATGGCGACGGCGATCACGCACACAACCGCATGGAGGACAAAAATGGCCCGTAGTGAATGGAAACTGACTCTTATTTGGGGAGCCCTTGCGATTTCAGGTTTGGTAACCGCAACCACCGTCCCTGCGATCGCGCAGGCAACCTCAGAGCGGCCGAACATCGTCATGCTCATGACCGACGACACCGGCTGGAATGATTTCGGGGCCTATGGCGGTGGCGCCAACCTCGGACACCCCACCCCGAATATCGATAAGGTAGCCGCCGAAGGCGCTGTCTTCACAAGTTGGTACGGCCAGGCAAGTTGCACAGCCGGTCGCGCATCGTTCATGACCGGCCGCATCCCGATCCGCACTGCCCTTTCGGTCGTCGTCGTGCCCGGCGACGAGAATGGCTTAACCAAAAGCACGCCGACAATTGCCGAGTTCTTCCAGAAGAATGGCTATTCGACCTATTTCTCGGGCAAGTGGCATCTGGGCGATCAACCGAAGTTCTACCCAATCGAACATGGCTTCGATGAAATGAAGGAGTTCGCCGCCTACTATCCGGGCGTCTACACCTATGACGACACGGATAACTTCGCGCATCCCTGGTTTCCCAAGTACAACGCCGCTTACTGGGCGGAATATCAAAAGATCGTCAACCTCTACGAATGGGAAGGCACCGCAGGCAAACCCGCGGTCAAGGTTGCGCGCATCGACTACGACTACCTGCACGAATTCGACGTTCGCCAGGCTGACTCGGCAGTCGAATACATCAAGGCCCACGCAAAAGCCGGCAAACCGTTCTTCATGGATGTCAATTTCATGAAGATGCATAACCCAAACATTCCCGCCAAAGCCTTCATCGGCAAATCGCACCTCGGCAACTATTCAGATGCCATGATGGAGCTCGACTCCAACATCGGCCGCATCATGGACGCCATTCGAGCAGAGGCTCCCAACACCATCGTCATCATCACCGCCGACAACGGCGCGTGGCAGGACGCCTATCCGGATGCCGGCACAGTGCCGTTCCGTGGGGAAAAAGGTTCGCCGTTTGAGGGCGGTTTTCGCGTCCCCGCCATCATGTGGTGGCCAAATCACATTCCGGCTGGCGTGCGCTATGGCGAAATGATGTCGCACATCGACCTCTGGTCCACCTTGGCGGCAATGTCCGGCATCGCTCCTCCGCCGCACGGCGCGTGGAAAGACAATGACGGCAAGCCGATCTACTTCGACAGCATTGACAACAGCGCCTACATCTTGGGCAAGGCAAAGCATTCCGCACGCAACGGATGGATCTATGTCGATGGTGAAGACTTCGCTGGCGCGCGCGCCGACGTCGGTGGTGATCCCACGAACCCGGATCTTAAAATCGCCTGGAAATACCTGTACACGTCCAAGGACACCTGGCTCGGCGCCAGGCAGGATCTCGGCTGCTGCGGTTCGGTATACAACCTCACCATGGATCCATTCGAGAAATACGACATGACGTTCAACGGCGCGGTGGCCACGCGTCTCCCCACCACCTCGCCCGGCCGTTACGCTGGCTATGACAATGGGTGGGTTGTTTCGCTCATCGCGGTGCCGATCGGGGAGTTTGACAAATCCATCGTGGAGTTTCCGAACATGAAGCGCTTTCCCGGCGGGGCGTCGAATGATACCTCTCCGGACCTGCAGCATCCGAACAACCCGTTGCCTTTGATGGACCCCAGGCACGCCGCGCAAGTGATAGGCGCATCTGACTAGCTGTTTGCTTCGAGCGTGAATCACCCGGGCTCGACCTGACAAGCCGGGTCCGGGAATTCACAGGCCTTGCTGTTTGCAGATGTAAGCACGCCACAGGCCACCTCGCGGGCGACCTGCTGGGGATCTATTTCTGCGAACCACGCACACACAACGCGCGCCTCCCCACGAAGGGGATAAGGCCAACCGGTCGGGTCGTTGGCCGATCTCCCTTCGTTGAAGTCGAAATACCACACGTAGCCGTTAGGACGTCCGCGATCATCGGTCCTCTGATTACTGCTCCATTGATCTCCGGTTAGGAAAAGATTTCCCTTCACGTGCCATGTAAAGTCGCTACCGTTTGCAGGGCCGCCCAAGCGGGCTATGCCGGGAGCATTGTCGTTCTTATCGTAGATTCCCTCCAACTCCGAGAGTGTCGCCATTCTCCAGTCCGAGTACCCTGCCAACCTGAGATCGCGGCAGTACTTCACCGCGCCTTTCCAGCTCACGTCTTTACCGTTGTCCCTCGCAGCCCACATCAGCCCCGTGGACGGATCGGTCCAGACGTCGCGCGCCTGAGTCTCCTGCGCGCGGCTTTGGCCTCCCGGTGCTGACTGAGCACTTGCCTGGACGGCAGCAACAGCGAGAAGAAGCGCAGTGATCCTAATCCAACATTTCACGATGCATCGCACCCACTTCCAACTGTATGTGTACCACTGAAACGCATTGATGACGCCGAAGACCATCTTCTCTTTGGGCAGGTGGCCCACTCATTAACCTTATCTTCTCGCGGTGAAGAGATGATACGTTGTGTGCCCCATTCATCGCAGCTTTATCGCGATGAGTGGGCCGCGTCGACTCACCCTCCACTCCGACTCGATTTCAACGACGCCTCGCACGCCGGTCGCGTAATGGTTGTCGCTGCTCCATCCGGCGACTGCAGCCAAACGCGACCTCAGGCGCAACCTCAAAAAAACTAGAAGCTGCGCCTGATGCGTCAACGCGATCCGCGCGCCTTCTAGGTTTGTCCTGAAGAATTAGCTGAGCATCTTGAGCAAGCGGAGCAGCTCGGCCGTGGGCATCGCATAAAGGATAAGCAGAATCATGGGCAGTGCGGCTGATATCGCCAAAGAGATAAGCGTTGGTTTGTCGATCGGCACAATGCGCATTTGTCGCACCACCGAAAAACTGCTCCCGAGATCAGCCAGCGATGACGCGTCGGGGTTCCCCAGAAGCGTCTCGCCTGCGTGCTCCTTCTCGTCAATCCACTTCCGTTCGAATAGCTGATCATGGATTGTCACTTGAGCGCCGTAGTCGAGCAGCGCTTTCCTTTTGATTTTGTGCAGCGCGGGCGTGACGACCAGAAGAGGAGCGATCAGGAAGAGGACCGCAAGAACTCCATAGGCGATCATTGGGAATTTTTCTGAGGAAAGCGTAGCTCCCTCAAAGGCAACCACATTCCCTACCTCAGCAGCAATGACGGCTCCTCCAGCAAAGGCGATCGGGCCAAACGCCCTTTGGCCCTCCGATAGAAAGCCAAGGCCCGCCGCCAGGTCAGTATGCGTGGCAACCAGGAACAGCTTGATCCTCGAGACGCTCCAGAGCAACGAAGTCCAGAGCAGCATCCTCCACAACCACCGCAACATCAGAAACCGGAAGATTGGCGTGCTCACGAGATTGAACCATCGTCCGGCCGCACTCATTGCGCCCGTCCCAAGGCTATGCCAGTTCGAGCTGCCGGTCATCAGCAATTCGGTTTTGATGAAGGTGATCGACAGGAATATCGCGATAAAGGCCAACAATGCTTCGGGTAGAAGCCGGTCGCGCCAACGCATCGTTCTTTTGAGCACGGCTTCAAACTGTCGGCAGCGTCTTTTCGCTTACCAGTTCCGACCTGAGAAATTCGAGAACAAGGGCACGCCATCTGCGATCAATTCTCGATTCCGCCACGATCAGGATCGGCAGAGCGACCAGAAATCGCACGTTCACAGCCAGGTCCCGAAGGAACGGAATTTCGATCTGGCGGCCCCACGCCTGCCCTTGCATCATTGACAGGAGAACCAGAGGCAGCCACGCAATAAAAACGGCGGCCAGCGTTCTCCTTAGGACCAGCCTGCGTTCGTCTCCGGCGTGTCCCAGGCGAACCAGCAGCCGATGCAGCGGACCGCCATTGGTGATCGAGAACTCTTCGGCTATCGACGACCTTAACTGAGCCATGACTGGTTATCTGATGCACACAGCACGCGACGCGGGCTGAGCAGACAGCTCCCCGATCAAAGTAGCGCGCTTCCGCAACGTAAGATACTGGCAGAAATGACAGCCCCGGCTATCTGCCTCTCAGGCAAGGGGTACATCTCCCCTTCGACACTTGATGAGCATTCTCCGGGAATACCGCTTTGCAGACCAGAGCAACTAGAAATCGCCTGCAGATCAGGCACAACCTCTCGCGTGCGAGATCTCGCGGTCGGGGCAGGCCGCCAGCGCCTTCGCGTCCGACGCGAGCGCCTCTCGCAGGATCAGCCGTAGTTTACAGTTCACAGTGACAGGGAGGCTACGCGGACGGGAGATTCGCCTCAATTACCAACTCGGGCGTTCCCCTCAAGACAAGTGATTATTGACGTCGGGGCCCGCTCGGTCTTTGTGGTTTGTATCGTTACGCCTGTCGCTAGGTGGCACCACGGGCGTTCGCGCTTCTTAACTCGCGCGGTACGCTTTTTAGATTGATATCGCCAACCCAATCGTCCTGATCTCGTGCGCTATTGTGGGCCGTCGCCTATCGCGACGCTTGTCTTCCGTATCTCCTCCCGATGAGGTTCTTCATTTCGTGATCCCGAGTCACAAGCATCCAGCCGTTCCGATGGCAAAATTTGATGACCTCTGGATCGAGTACGTTCTTTAGCGGGATGCCATTCGCGTCTTTGAACCACTCAGGAATCGTTGGACAGTAAAACCCGCCGTGCTGAGCCGGATCGCTACCGACTCAGCCGAAAAACCTTCGTCGAGAAACAGAACGCATTCCTCACGCCGCTTTTTGACGTACCCCAATGTGTATTAACGCCTTCTCAACGACCGCAGGATCGAGCCTATAGTCGTCGGCAATTTGCTTGATCGTCTCTCCGCTTCGCTTGCCCTCCATCAGCGTACTTACTGGGATCCGGGTTCCAGCCACAACAAGACGCCCAGACATAATGTTTGGGTTCATTGATACCGGGCGGCTACTGTGATCGGTTGATGCAAAGCGCCACGGGAAGATGAATTCGCCAGGATCGATGCGCTCAGCAAACAATCCACTACCTCCTTGATGGCTTGCTGACCTGGCCTTTGGAGGAGGGAGGTGACCGTGCGCGGCTGCTTGCCTCGTGCAGGCTTGTCGTAAACGAGATCTTTCAGACACTCCTTTACAGCATCGGCACGCTGCAATGGGTGCTGCGATCTGAACATCTTGCGAGCATTTCTCATCGATTTTTTTAAGGATTGGAGAGAAAAGCGAAAACGCTCCCGTAAAAGATAAACCCTGTAGGCCTCCTCTATGTCCCGGTAGGAGAGAAGGTGAATAGCGCCGAACAAGGCAGAAGCCTTGGTATGCTCCTCTCCCTCATACCAAGAAAAAAGCGTCCTGGGCCGGATTGCCAAGAACTGGGCGGCTTCGGGGATCGTATATGTAGGCACTGTTCGCAGGTCTTGTCCTGGTCTGCGACTCGGCTTATTTTTTAGCATCTCATCTCCAGGACTGTAGATGCAGAAGTTGAAGGTCCGGTCCATAATACCCTCCAAATCCGCCGCAGTGATACAGTACGACCGGGGGAGGGTATGAAAGCTACAAGAGCGCCAAATCTGGTAGCGACAACCCCACGCGAAACACGGCCTTCTAAAGCCCTCAAAAGAAAATGCAGTGCCGCCATCACGACAAGACGCCCGCGCCGTGATTCAGGCGATCCTGATTATCCGTTGATCTCGCCGAGTACGCGGATAGCGGTCGGTGTAGACAATGGAATCGGGCTGCGTCGTGCTCCGCACTACTGCGTCTGCGGCGCGGACTCCAACTGCTGCCTCGCTTAATCGTCTGCTGCGGCAAGCCCATGAGTGGCCTGCCCATAGGCCCGGAAGACGATTTGGGGCCATACCTGCTCCATTGAAAGTCCACGCCCGCGAATCATCTCTTCCACCGCCAGAGTGGCGCCGGGACAGGTCGGTTCCAGAGCGTCGTCCTGAATCAAATAGCCGCCCGGAGTCATATAGTCCCAGGTCGTGTCAGGCGACCGTGAACCTTGCCCCGCTCGCCTAAAGCTCCGTCGACTGCGTCGCCACAAGCTGCTTCGCCCTGGCAATGAACTCGTCGAGCGGCACCGAGCCCTGGTCGCCCTTGCCGCGCACGCGTACTGAAACCGCGTTCGCTCCTTCTTCCTTGTCGCCGAAGACCAGCACGTACGGCGTCTTCTGGTTGGCAAAGTCGCGGATCTTGGCGTTCATCTTCTCATTGCGCAGGTCGGTTTCGACGCGCAGGCCCGCGGCCTTGAGCGCCGCTTCCACCTTTTCAGCGTAGGCGGCATGCCGCTCGCTGATCGGCACCAGCCCCGCCTGCACCGGCGAGAGCCACAGCGGGAACGCCCCCGCGTAGTGCTCGATCAGCACGCCAAAGAAGCGCTCGAGCGAGCCGAAGAGCGCGCGGTGCACCATCACCGGCTGATGCCGCTCCCCGTCTTCGCCCACATATTCAAGCTGGAAGCGCGCCGGCAGGTTGAAGTCGAACTGCACCGTCGAGAGCTGCCATAGCCGCCCCAGAACGTCCACCAGCTTCACGTCGATCTTCGGGACCATAAAACGCCGCTTCGCCGGGGATCGTCTTGTAGGCGATGCCCTTGCTCTTCAAAACCTTGTCGAGCGAGTTGATCGCCAGGTTCCAGTGCTCGTCCGAGCCCGCGTAGTGCGCGCGGTCCTTCGGGTCCCACGTCGAAAGCTCCACCTTGAACTCGGAGAACCCAAAAGTCTTCAGCACCGCTTCGGCAAACTCGATGCACGCCGCCACTTCGCCTTCGATCTGCTGCGGCGTACAGAAAATATGCGCGTCGTCCTGCGTAAAGCCGCGCACGCGCAGCAGGCCGTGCATCGTGCCCGAGCGCTCGTAGCGGTACACCGTGCCCAGCTCCGCATACCGCGCCGGCAGGTCGCGATAGCTCTTGGGCGAGTTCTTGTAGATAAGGATGTGGCCGGGGCAGTTCATCGGCTTCAGCCGGTACTCGGCGTCGTCCAGCTCCATCGGCGTATACATGTTCCCGGCGTAAAAACCCTCGTGCCCGCTGATCTTCCACAGCTCGCGCCGCATCACGTGCGGCGTCACCACCAGCGAGTAGCCGCGCCGCAGGCACTCATCGCGCATCCAGTCTTCCATCGCCTTGCGCACGATGCCGCCCTTCGGATGCCAGAAGATCAGCCCCGCCCCCGCCACTTCCTGGATGCTGAAGAGATCCAGCTGCTTGCCGAGCACGCGATGATCGCGGCGCGCCGCTTCTTCGAGGCGCGCGAAGTGATCGTCCATCTCCTTTTTCGAAAAGAACGCCGTGCCGTAGACGCGCTGCAGTTGCGGATTCTTCTCGTCGCCGAGCCAGTACGCGCCGGCAAGGTTCGTCACCTTCACCGCTTTCACCCGGCCCGTCGAGGGCACGTGCGGCCCGCGGCAAAAGTCGACGAACCCGCCGTTGCGATAAAAGCTCACCTCGGCGCCGGGCTCGGTAAACCGCGTCACGAAGTGCGTCTTCATGAAGTCGCCGTCTTTTTCAAATTCCGCCAGAGCCTTCTCGCGCGGCTCGTACTCGCGCACAAACTTCTCGTCGCGCGCCACCACCTCCGCCATCTTCGCCTCGATCTTCGCAAGATCGTCCGGCGTAAACGGCGTGGGCCGATAAAAGTCGTAGAAGAAGCCGGAGTCCGTCGCCGGCCCGTGGCCAAGCTTCGTCTCGGGAAAAAGCTCCAGCACCGCCGTCGCCAGCACATGCGCGGCCGAGTGGCGCACCACCTTCAGCGCCTCCGGATCCTTCTCCGTCACCAGCTCCAGGCGCACATCGGCCGTCAGCGGCGCCGAGAGATCGACGAGCCGCGCCGCAGAGGTATCTTCCGCCGCGTACATCGAGGCTTCGGCCGACTCCTCGCCGGCAGCCTTCTCTTTGGCGTCGCCATTCAGCGGCGTAATGCGCGCCACCACTGAGGCGGCGGCCAGCCGGGGCGAAATGGAGTTGGCGATCTCAAGCGGCGTCGTGCCCTGCGGCACTTCGCGGACAGATCCGTCAGGCAGATGAATGGCGATGGATGGCTTGCTCATAGGTATTGGGTGCATCTGCGGGCCGGCCGAGGCCAACCCCAGGCAACACTTCAGGATATAACGGCGCCGCACTTCGCGCCTTTACAGCGGAGCGGCGCAGGATCAATGGGCGGCCCGGTGCGGAAAGCCTCTGGGCAGCTCAAATGAGTGAACAGAAGGATAGGCGCCGCTCCCGTGAGCCGACACCGCGCTTGCGCTCACAAGCTGCGTGTCGTTGATGATGTACAGCATTCCGACTGGACCAATATTGTCGTAAACTCCACCGAGCAGGCCGCTGTCCATGTTGTAGGTCAGGAGAGCGAGTCCATTGCTTCCCCAGCGAATGAATGCGATTGGCGCTCCCACCAGATCGGGCAACGGAACGTAATCGATCTGGGCGTAGGTTGTCTTATCGAAGGATTCGATGCCATAGCCATTCCCGACCTGGCCGAGAATGAAGACCCGGTTCAGAGCGTCATCCACCGCGAGAAATCCCGAAGCGTTAAAATTGCCGACCGTCGTCTGCGTTGCCGGATCATACACGACGCCTCCATCCGTGTAGAGGTATCCCGTCGCCGGGTCAAAATGAACCAGCGCGCCGACCACGTTCGTCGGTGCGTGCAGTAAGATGGCAATTTGCAGTCCCTGCGTGAACGTCAGTCCTGAATCACTCACGTTGAATGCATCAACCCAGTCCGGATCGTCACCGGAATAGAGCTGCGTATTTCCAGCGCCCCATTCGAGATGCTCGCTCGAAGGCGAAGCCGCCGTTTCTGGGCGGGCAACTCCATCATCGTAGATCGCGAGGTTTCCCGCAGAGGGCATAAGTGTGGTGGAATCGCTGGTGACCGCTGCGAACGTGTGCGGCGCGCCCGGCTCGGGTCGCACATCATTGGCCCAGGAGTACCCGTATTGTGGGTCGGTTGGCAATGTCCAGGTAGTCGGCGCGTCGAGATTCGGCAGCGAAAGGCGCGTGATGGCGTTCGACTCTGCGAAAGCAGTGTAGAAGTAAGAGCCATCGTCGGTAGCGGACGCTACTGTGGGATCCGGCTGCACCTGCGCGACGTGCGTCACCGTCCCCGTCACCGGATTCACCGCGATCACCGTGTTGGGATACTGAGTGTCGGCGCCCCAGACCGGAAGGATCAACTGTTGACTCTTGCTGTCCCAGGCCAGGTTATAGCTGGCGAGGTTCATGGGGATGATACTGGTAGTGGTGTAGGTGGGAGGCAGAACGGTGAAGATTGAGGTCGGCTCCGACTGCAGTCCTGTGGTTGGGTCGGTGACGTAGATCGGTACATTGCCCGGAGTCGTCACATAACTTGCCGAGAGCGCCGCCTGAAGTTCCGTATTGCTGACGAACGTTGTCTGAAGCTGATGCGGAGCCCACGGAGGGCCCCACATAATCGTCGAGGTCGGGAAGAAGTTCTTCCCGGTAACGGTGAACGTGAAGCCCGCGGACCCGGCAACCGCACTTTGCGGGGAAATCGCTGTGACGCTGGGTTGGGCGTACGCAGTTGTGCCCGAGGTGGAGTCAGGGCTCTGTCCATGGTTCACGAAGTCACCATCGACGAGATAGATAGGGCCCACGCGGGGATTGGATTGCGACTGAGACATGGTAAACGCAAGCCCCGACGTGCCCCAACGGATGAATCTTCCCGCATATCCGGTCACACCGTTGACGACCAGGGTGTCCATCAGGACGTAGGTCTTTGCATTGAACGCCTGGATGGTGACGCCGGAATTGTTCGAAGACTGGTCGCGGGATTGCCCGAGAAAGAAAACAATGCCCTGCTCCGGATCGGGCACACAAAGCGGGATGACGTAGGCGTTGATCGACTGGAGGTTGAATGTTCCGGGGATATTTGCGTTCGTAGGGTCAATCACCCAGCCACCGTCGATGTAAACGAACCCTGAAAGCGAGTCGTAGTGGATATTGCCCATCTCGATCGTCCTGGATTCCAGGCCCTGGAAATTCGTATCTGAAGAGATACCGCTCGAATCCACGCTCATTGTTGTGAAGTCGCCGCCCCCTGAGCCACTTTGGCCTGTATAGAGCGCGGAGGAGTCGGCTCCCCATTGCAGATTGCTTATTTGATAGGGAGCATCTCCGGCCCCAAGAGTAAGCAGGTTGGGGCGCTTATTTGAATCATCGAAGATCGCAACGGCGCCGTAGGTGGTAGGCGAACCGATAAAACCGCCAGCCGACACTGCGAGGGTATGCGGATTTCCGGGCGCTACTGCCAAAGCCCATGCGCTCAGCGGACCGAAAGTCGGATCGACGGGGAACTGGATCTGAAAGCTCGGATCCGGTTTCAGGTCCGGCAGCGTGAACCGGGTGATTGCGCCGGCCCCATCGAGGGAGACGTAGAGCAGACTGTTGTCGTCCGAGAGCGCGAGCAGGTCGGGTTCACTTCCGGCCGCCACCGGTGTTCCAACAGAGCCTGAAACGGGATCGATGGCGACGACGCTGTTGCCGTTGGCATCCGACGAAGGAAGGCTCGCGTACAGCTTGCCATGCGTCGAGTCCCAGGCAATGTCGTTCGCCGGCAGATTAATCGTTCGTACGTACGTGAGCGGCGGGTGGATCTGGAATGAAGCAGGAGAAGATGGACCTCCATTCGGCGATGGGTTAATTACAGTGACATTGGCCGTAACATTCGCAGCCGAGGCCGCCAGATCCGATGCGGGCACCTGCGCCGTGAGGGTCGTTGCATCCACGTATGTGGTTGTCAGCGGGGTGCCGTTCCACGCGGCTTGTGAGCCTGCGATGAAATCCGACCCCGTCAGCGTGAGAGTGATCGCCGCGCTGCCGCCTAGTGCAGTGGCCGGCTGAATGGCAGAAAGCACCGGAACAGGATTGCCGACAGAAAAACTCAGCGCATTGGAGGTCCCCGCCTTCGGCGCAGGATTCGTGACAGTCACAACGAAGCTTCCCTGGGCGGTGAGATCAGCCGCAGGTACCAGCGCGGTGAGTTGCGACGCGCTGGTATAGGTTGTCGAAAGGGCAGTCTCTCCCCACAAGACCTGTGATCCCGAGACGAAGTTCGACCCGCTTACCGAGAGGTAGAACGGCTGGCCGTTCTGTGGAGCGCTCGCTGGCCAGAGAGACGAAATGGACAGCGTGGCATTGCTGCTTCCACCTCCGGAATCGCTACTGCCTTCTGTGCCGCCGCCGCCGCAGCCAGTCAGAGTGATACACACCAATGCCGACACGAATAGCGCAAGGGTCCCAGGGACTTTCATGGTGATGATCCAGAATACACAATCCGGTTGTGATTGAAAGTGCGATCACCGTGCCACTTATCACGGTGGTCATCTTCGCTCGGGGTCTGGGCGCACCGGCTGCCGCTTCGCCCCTACTTCTCGTCGCTCACGTGTTCGAGCCACTCCACAGCTTTGCCGTCCAGCCGCTCCTGGATCGCGATGTGCGTCATCGCCGTCTGCGTCCCCGCCCCGTGCCAGTGCTTCTCGCCCGGCGCGAACCACACCACATCCCCCGGCCTGATCTCCTCCACCGGCCCGCCCCAGCGCTGCGCCCGCCCGCACCCCGCCGTCACCACCAGCGTCTGCCCCAGCGGATGCGTATGCCACGCCGTCCGCGCTCCCGGCTCAAAGGTCACGCTCGCGCACGCCACCCGCGCCGGATCGGGCGCCGTAAACAGCGGATCCACCCGCACCGTCCCCGTAAACCAATCCGCCGGCCCCTTCCCCGAAGCCTGCGACCCGCACCGCTTGATCTCCATGTTTCTCTGCTCCTTCCTGCGTCTAGTCGAAGACCTGCATCACAAGCTCAATCCGCACGAGATTGCCGTCACAATACACGTGGACCCTGGAGCAAACTGACGAGCTCGATTCCGCAGGAGAAGAATGAGAGGAGATTCCGCTACCGTATGTCATCCAAAACAGCCCTCGTTGTACTTATCGCCGATTTAGCGCTGGGCATCGCGCTGTTATTGCTGCACGTCACGCATGCGCATCTGACCATTCCTGCGAAAGGCGGCAGTGCCATCGTCCCCGCATCTTTGCTGGATACTGCCATTCTCCTCGCCATGGGCGCCGCCACTGCGTGGCTGATCTTCGGGCGCAGGAGCACCCACTCCGCATAATCCCTAGTCCCTGGTCCCTGGTCCCTGTCTCTCTACTTCGAGACGTACTTCTGCATCTGCGGCGGGTAGCGCTCGCCCTGCACCGCGATTGCAGCCAGCGCGCCCTCAATCGCGCGCAGATCCTCCGCCGTCAATTCCACCTCGGCAGCTCCGAGATTTTCTTCCAGCCGATGCAGCTTCGTCGTCCCCGGAATCGGCACGATCCACGGCTTCTGCGCCAGCAGCCACGCCAGCGCGATCTGCGCTCGCGTCACCTTCTTCTCCTCTGCGATCGTGCCCAGCACGTCCACAAGCTGCTGGTTGGCCTTGCGATTCTCTTCGCTGAAGCGCGGCACCACGTTGCGGAAGTCCGTGCTCGAGAACGACGTAGTCTCATTGATCGCGCCCGTCAAAAAGCCCTTGCCCAGCGGGCTGAAGGGCACAAAACCGATCCCCAGCTCCTCAAGCGTCGGCAGAATCTCCTTCTCCGGCTCGCGCCACCACAGCGAGTACTCGCTTTGCAGCGCCGCAACCGGCTGCACCGCGTGCGCGCGCCGAATCGCCGCCGCCCCCGCCTCCGACATCCCGAAGTGCTTCACCTTGCCCTGCGCGATCAGCTCCTTCACCGTGCCGGCCACGTCTTCAATCGGCACCTCCGGATCGACGCGATGCTGGTAGAGCAGATCGATCACGTCCGTCTTCAGCCGCTTCAGCGCCGCATCCGTCATGCTGCGGATATTCTCCGGCTTGCTGTTCAGGCCGCTGCGTAGGCTTGCCGTCGAGGAAGCCGAATTTCGTCGCGATCACAACCTTGTCGCGCACCGGCGCCAGCGCTTCGCCCACCACTTCTTCGTTGAGATAAGGACCATACGCTTCGGCCGTGTCAAAGAAAGTGACGCCCTTTTCATACGCCGCGCGGATCAGCTTGATCGCCTGCGTCCTTCTCCGTCGCCGGGCCGTAGCCGTAGCTCAGCCCCATGCAACCGAAGCCGAGCGCCGACACTTCGAGTCCACTCTTACCTAATTTCCGTTTCTGCATTTTGTCCATCCTTCTCAAAGATTCGTGGCGACTGCAACTGTCGAACTGCGAACTATGAACTGTGAACTATGAACTGCTTTATTCGTGGACCCACTCGACCTGCCAGCGCTCCTCCGGCCGGGTCGACCTGATGATGAGATGCCCGTTTGAGAAGCGATAGGCGCGCGTGAGGTCCTTCCCAACAAGGCCCGGCGTGATCGATCCCTGTACATGATGCGTCACCGTGTGCGCGGCTTCATCGATCGTGTAGCTGCCAAAGGACGCCTCGTAGCCGTTGCGCACGTAATCATTGTTGAGCTTGCTCTGCGCCGCCGGATACATGATCTGCACCGACATGTGGCCGTCCCGCGTGTAGATCAGCGTTCCCTTCAGACCCGCGACCGCGATTCACTTTTCCATCCGCCCCCGGTTCTCCCAGGGACGCAAGATGCCACGCCCCGATCAGTTTCTCCGCGTCCGAGTGCGGAGCAGCCGCGCCCTGCTTCGTCGTCTGCGCCTGCAACACGCCACCGAGCGCCACCACAGCCATCAGCATCCCCAAAAACCGCATCTTCATTCTCGATTCCGCCGACGGCGCGCCGCTCATCGGCCCACCAGCTTCTGGTGAAACTCTGGATACCGCGCTCCGGCGAGGTGAATCTGCGACGAAGCCTCCTCAAGTTCGCGCATATCCTCCGCCGTAAACTCGATTGTTGCCGCGCCGACGTTTTCGTCGAGGCGGTTGAGCTTCGTCGTTCCGGGAATCGGCACGATCCACGGCTCCTTGGCCAGCAGCCATGCAAGTGCGATCTGGCCCGGTGTCGCGCCTTTCTTTTCGGCAAAGGCAGTGAGCATATCGACCAGCGCCTGGTTGGCCTTGCGGTTTTCGTCGCTGAAGCGCGGCACGGTGCTGCGGAAATCCGTGCTGTCGAATTTTGTCTCTGCGGTGATCTTGCCCGTGAGGAAGCCCTTGCCCGAGCGGGCTGAACGGAACGAAGCCGATGCCGAGCTCGGCGAGCGTCGGCAGAATCTCCTCTTCCGGCTGCCGCCAGAAAAGCGAGTACTCGCTTTGCAGTGCGGTGACCGGCTGCACGGCGTGCGCGCGGCGAATGGTCTTCGCTGCCGCTTCAGAGAGGCCGAAGTGCTTCACCTTGCCTTCTTCGATCAGCCGCTTCACCGCGCCGGCAACGTCTTCAATCGGCACGTTCAGATCGACCCGATGCTGATAGAACAAATCGATCGCATCCACTTTCAGCCGCTTCAACGATGCCTCGGCCACCTGCTTGATGTGTTCGGGCCTGCTGTTCAGCGCATTCCATTTGCCGCCGTCCGCAGGATTCGCCTCCCAGCCAAACTTGGTTGCGATCACCACGTGCCCCCGAAACGGAGCCAGGCCTTCGCCGACGAGCTCTTCATTGGCGTAAGGGCCATACACCTCTGCCGTATCGAAAAAAGTCACCCCGCGATCGACTGCCGCGTGCAGCAGGGCGATCATTTCCCCCTTGTCCTTCGGCAGCCCATAAGACCAGCTCATCCCCATGCAACCGAAGCCGAGCGCCGACACTTCGAGTCCGCTCTCACCTAATTTGCGTTTCTGCATGGCAAAGCACCTCCGTTTTATCGCGCCGAGCCGGTGCTGCCCTTCGCGACTCCTCAAGACTACTCGCGGCCCTTCCCCTCGAACTTCGAGTGGTGTACACTCGCTTTACCTAGAACTCCGAGTGGAGAGGCGATCAGCCCCATGAAACGACCCGCACCAGACGCCGAAATGCTCAAGGGAACTCTCGACATGATGATCCTGCGCACGCTCATTGGCGGCGATGCGCACGGCCACACCATCGCCAAGGTCATCGAGCGCACCTCTGAAGATGTGCTTGAAGTCGAGCAGGGCTCGCTCTATCCGGCGCTGCACCGCCTCGAAGATCGCGGCTGGGTCTCTTCCTACTGGGGCGTGAGCGAGAACAACCGCAAGTCGCGCTTCTACCGCCTCACCGCCGCCGGCCGCAGGCAGCTCACCCGCGAAACCAATCGCTGGCGCCAGATGACGCGCGCCATCGGCCTCGTCATGGGCGAAGAGCCGGCAACCGAAGGAGGCGCCGAATGAGCATGCGAAGATTCTTCCGCCGCGATCGCGAAGATGCGGACGTGCGCGCCGAGATGCATGCCTACCTCGAAGAAGAAATCGCCGACAACGTCGCCCGCGGCATGAACGCCGAAGAAGCCGAGCGCCAGGCGCGCGTGAAGCTGGGCAGCCAGCAGCGCGTGCGCGAGACGCTCTGGCAGCAGAACACCTGGCAGGGTCTGGCGAAGCTCGGCCGCGATCTGCGCTATGCCATGCGGACCCTCGCTGCGCACGCCCGGCTTCTCGCTCATCGCCATCCTTGTCATGGCCCTCTGCATCGGCGCCGCGACTTCCCTCTTCACCATCGTGCGCTCCGTGCTGCTGCGTCCGCTGCCTTTCCGCGATCCCAATCAGCTCGTCATGCTCTACGAGCACTGGCGCGCCGCTGGCGCCAACGCCGGCGGCTTCAATTACAACGTGGTCGCCCCGGCCGACTTCTATGACTGGCGCTCCCAGACCAACGGCTTTCAGGACATGGCCATCTGGCGCTACGCCCAGTTCAACCTCACCGGCGAACACAGCGAGCTGCCTGAGGTCGTCCAGGCCGGCGCCGGCGCCTGGAATCTCTTCCCGCTTCTCGGCGTCCAGCCCGTCTACGGCCGTACTTTTACTCAATCGGAGGACCACCCCGGCAGCACGGTTGTCATGCTTACGTGGAGCCTCTTCGAGCGCCGCTTCGCCGGCGATCCTTCCATCGTCGGACACCAGATTCATCTCGACAGCAAGCCCTACACCGTGGTCGGCGTGCTTCCGCCCTCCTTCGCCTATCCTGAAGCGAAGATGCAGCTCTGGGTTCCCTACCAGGCGATGGCTTCGCCCGAATTTCTCAAGCATCACGACTACCATCAGTCGTTTGTCATCGCCCGTCTCAAACCCGGCCTCCCTCTCGCCAGCGCCGTTAACCAGGTCGATGCCCTCCAATACCGCGAGCACCTCGCCTACCCCACACAGCCCGTCGCTGAGGATGCCGTTGCGCGCACCATGAACGAGGACCTCGCCAAAGACGTGAAGAAGCCGCTCATCGTTCTCATGTCCGCGGTTGGATGCATGCTCCTCATTGGCTGCCTCAACGTCGCCAACCTTCTCGTCGCCCGCGGAGCCGCACGTCAAAGAGAGGTCGCCATTCGCAGCGCTCTCGGCGCACAGCGCTCCACGCTCATCCGTGAGCAGATGATGGAAAGCCTCATCATCTGCGTCGCGGGCGGTATCGGCGGCCTTCTTCTTTCCATTGTGGCAACGCGCTGGCTCGCTCACACGTGGAAGGATCTTCCCACCGCGCAGGCCGTCCACGTCGACTACACCGTCCTGGTCTTCACCAGCGCACTCGTAGCGGCGGCTGCTCTGCTCGCCGGCCTCCTGCCCGCTCTCTCCACCACCGGCAAAACCGTTCTTAAAGCGCTGCAGACTTCTGCGCGCACCGGCAACACCGGCGCATCCCGCACCGCGCTGCGCAAGTCGCTCCTCACCATCGAAATTGCCGTCACCGTCGTGTTGCTCATCGCGGCCGGCCTGCTGCTCAAGACCTTCATGCGGCTCCGCAACGCAGACCTCGGCTCCATCACCAGCAACGTACTCACGCTCAACTACGGCCTGCCCGACCAAAAATATACGACCCCCGCAAAGATCAACGCCTTCAACGAAGCCCTGCTTGAGCGCCTGCGCGCCATGCCCGGCGTCCGCGGCGTCGCGCTCGGCTCCACTCTGCCCGGCGCAGGCTATGGCGGCGACGACGTCTTCACCATCCGCGAACATCCGCCGATCAAGCCCGGCACACGATCTTCCCGATGCGATGAACCGCGATGCCGACCCCGGCTACTTCGCTGCTCTCGGAATCCCGCTTCTCAACGGCCGTTTCTTCACCAGCGATGACCGCGGCGATCGCGCGCGACAAAATCATCATCAGCCGCGCCCTCGCGCAGCGATACTTCCCCGGCGAAGATCCCGTGGGCAAGCACATGCGCGTCCCGGCCCACAACGACAAGGTCGACTACGAAATCGTCGGCGTCGTCGCCGACACCCTCTGGCGCGTCGATCAGCCCGTCAAGCCCATGATGTACTTCCCTGTCCTCGAAGGCAGCTGCGAACGCGTGCCCTCGCCGTCCACACCGCCACCGATCCGCTCGCCTTCGCCGTTCCCGTCCAGAAGCAGATCGCTGCCCTCGATCCCGAGCTGCCCGTATCCGACGTGCTCACCATCGACCAGATCATCGGCGACTCCCTCGGCAACGCCAGCCTTACCGCCGCCATGGTCCTCGCCTTTGCCGTGCTCTCTCTCTTGCTCGCCTCGGTCGGCCTCTACGGCGTGCTCTCCTACCTCATGACGCAGCGCACCACCGAGCTCGGCATCCGCATCGCCCTCGGCGCGCAGCGCGAACAGGTGCTGCGGCTCATGTTGTTTGATGGACTGAAGCCGGCCCTGCGTGGGCCTCGCGGTCGGGCTGGCCGCAGGAATTGCGACGACGCGCATCTTCACATCGATGCTTTTTGGCACAAAGCCGCTCGACCCGGTTGTGATTGGCTCGGTTGTGATGACGCTGCTCGCCGTGGCCGTGATTGCGTGCCTCGTGCCGGCATGGCGCGCCTCGCGCCTCGACCCCATGCAGGCCCTCCGCATGGAGTAAACCTGCGGGACTACATGAGGCTGTTACGAAACTCTATGCTCGAACGCCAACTCATCTGTGGCCCAACTTCCGAGTTGCGGGCAAGCCTTCTGTGTGACTGCTCCGTGAACGGCTCCGCGATTGACTTCGATGAATGATTTGCCCTGTTCTCGACAGTTGAGGACGCCAGGGCTTATCGCTTCCGACAAGCCGACTTATCGGTACCAAAACTGCGCATTCGCAGCCGAGTCAACGTGATCGACTCTGATCGTGGCTGGCGCTTGCCGGGAGAGCCGCAGAGGTAAGGACTGGGCCTTCTATAACCTCATGCCGTTCAAGAAAGCTTCATCTGGGGTTTCGTTCGGAAACAAAATCCGTGCCGTGCTCTTGAAGCGCTCCACCCACTCGGCTTGCAGCCATTTGTTGTCTTCCCAGCGCACATTTCCAAAATCAACGGACTGCAAGGGCAGGGCGAGGGCTGTGTTGTCCCGATACCAATTTTCGAGCATCTGAGGAAGGCTCATACTCCCAAAGAGCATCGTGATCGCTTCCAATGCTTCAACCTCGGAACAAAAGAGCGGCCTGATTTTCAACCACGGATATGCCTTCCGATCGAGGATGGGATCGAGAAAAGTATTCAGAAGCGTGGACATTCCAATCGTCCCACCGATTGAGTCGAGCGTGATGATGTAGAGGTAGACGCGCTTGATTTCCTTGAGGCTTATCTGCGGGAAGGTGGTGTTTCCATCCGGGCCAAAGAGGATTTTCACTGCCTCCGCAAGCTGCTCCACGCCCTTCTTTTTGCCTGATTGATGATCGTGTACGAGCTTCTTTTCTATCTCGGCTGCGAGCATAGTGGGGTTGCCGCTATATTTCGCATCGGCTCTGAAGATCGCTCCTTTGTATTCCATCAGGACCAGGCAATCATCCCATCGCAGCACGCCGTCGCAAAGCTGTAAGCTCGGATCGACGGCTGATCGTGGATCGGGCAGATAGGTGCTTGAGGTTCCTGTGGTTGCCGCCCTCATCAGCTCATGGACGTACCGCTCGAATACGACACCCCAGAAACGATGTAGCCGTTGCCCATATTTGCTGACGGCATGCCAGTAAGGACCAGACAGCACCTTCTCCAGGAGAAAGCCGTTGTCCATCATCAAGTATCCGAGCCAGGCATTCTTAAGGTGACCGTTATAGAACTGGCCGATCAAGGGATATTTTCGGAAAACTGTCGTGTCGTTCGCTCCGTCGTCTTTGACGTTCAATTCCTTCGCCATCGCCGGCACAGTTCCGGAGACCGCGCTCAAGAACGCCGAGACCTTTGTCCGTGAAACGGCTGTGGTATCGAAGTTTCCTTCCTTCAGGGGCAATACGCCGGGATCTCTGTACAGATCTTTGGAAAGTTGGGCGCCATAGCGGGAATGCACCGCCATAATCATCGCTTCCCGTTCCCCCAGGGTCAGTCCAGTCGTCGTTTCATATTCGCCAGCCAGATCGATCCAGTCGCTATGCCCACGCAGTTCTTCGACGAAACGCGTTAGCATCAGATGGCTTCGCGTCATCATCTGCGGAATGTGGATCGATCCGTCCTCGCCTGTTGCCAGCATTTCGACGACGAGCTTCGAGAGATATTCTCTCGTCGTAGGAAAGCCGCCCTCCTTGGGCAGGGAGCGCTCATCAAGCAGTCCGTGGCTAAGCTGATCGTTCGCCTTCAGAAGGGTTTGACCAATCAGCTGGGCGTTGACTCTCGCGTCTAAGCTTCCTTTTGCTCCATGCTTGATCGAGAGCTTGGCAATCAGCAGGATCTGCCGGCGATGAAACAGCACTTTCCTTGGATTGGCGCCCCAAAACCCGGCGAGCAATCGGGCGTGAAATGGCCTGTCGAAGTACAGCTTGATGAGGGCATCGAAGACACCCGCTGGCTGGTTGTCTATGCGATCCCAGAGCTGCATGCCGGTAATTATGACCGCGCACACCCAGAGCATCGATTGCTGGCTGAACTGGGCCACGTCTGCGATCAGTTCGTTCATGGTGGTCTTGCGGCCGTGGAATCCCTCGTACGTCTCATACACGCCGAGTTGTGATGCGCTTCTCGTCATTCCATCGAAATTTGGCAGTAGCACTCTTTGCCGAGTTTAGGTTTCGCTTGGAAGAAATGTCGAGAGGATCGATCACTAGAATGGCAAAAAGAGGCCAATGCGCTTGTGAAACAGAATCCAGCCGGTCTCAGATTATCACTCCTGATAAACGCGCTTGTCGTCAGAAATTTTCTGGATTGGTGGCTGATCGCCGAGTACTCATCGACTCCGCAAGAGCCTCAACGATATTGCACCTGGCGTGATTAGCAAATCAGTAATCAACCTCAGCCTCGACACTGCACACCGCTCCGCTTTCCGGACTCACCAGTCCGGTTAAGGCGGGCGGCGCAGGTCTCGGGCATCTTCACACTGACAACTGACGAACTGTGAACTACGAACTGTGAACTGCTTTTCTACTCGCCCGTCAGGCCTTCGAGCAGAATGTCGAAGTCGGCAATCGTCGAGTACTCGATAATCACCCGGCCGCGGCCCTTCCGGTCCTCGATGCGCACCTTGAGGCCCAGCGCCCGCTGCAGCCGCTCGGCCACCTCGCGCACATTGGGGTCCTGCTCGGCCTGCGCCTTCGCTTCGCGCTTCTCGCGCTCGGGATAAAGCATCGCCTGCACCAGCATCTCGGTGTCGCGCACGTTGAGCCCCTGCGCCACCACCTTCTGCGCCACGCGCTCGATATCCGGATGGTGATTCAGGCCCAGCAGCGCCTTGGCGTGCCCGGCCGTCAGCTCGCCCGAGGCCACCTGCGCCTGCACGGAATCCGGCAGCTTCAACAAACGAATCGAGTTGCCGACCGTCGCGCGCTCCTTGCCGGTGCGGTCGGCAATCTGCTCCTGCGTCAGTTGAAACTCGGCGCCAAGCCGCTCGAAGGCCTTTGCCTGCTCGATCGCATTCAGGTTTTCGCGCTGCAGGTTCTCGACGATGGTGATCTCCATCGCCTGCTCGTTCGACACCTGGCGGATCAGCACCGGGATCGTCTTTTTGCCCAGGATCTTCGAAGCGCGCAGCCGTCGCTCGCCGGCGATCAGCAGATAGCGGCCCTCAGCCAGCGGCCTCACCAGGATCGGCATCAGGATGCCGTTAGCCAGAATCGACGCCGCCAGCTCGTTCAGCTTCTGCTCATCAAAGTACGAACGTGTCTGATAAGGATTGAGGTCGATGCGGTCGAGCTCGACTTCGAGCGGCTTGCCGGCCTCGCTCTGCGCGGGTGCGGCGGGCGCGGGCGCCTCGGCCGGAGCAGCCGCCGGCGGCGACACGCGCGGCAGCAGGCTGTCGAGCCCTTTGCCCAGGGCCCGGCGTTTCGGATCGGTTGCGACTGTGGTCATCTCTGCTCTTTACCTCTGTGTCCCGGCAGGTTGGCCGGGTCTTTCCTCTAATATTTGGGTCCGAGTGTGCCGAGACCGGGTCTCGGCACGAAAGACGCCCTCAGTGATACGGCCAGAACTTCACTTCAGGCTTGGGCCGGTTGGCCGCAGCCTCCTTGCGCTCCCGTTCCTTCGGGCTCTCGATCTTGTGGCGCTCGAGATACTCCTTCGTCAGCTCGATGTACGCCTCGGCTCCGCGCGACCGCGGATCGTAGACCGCCACCGGCTTGCCGTGGCTTGGCGCTTCGGCCAGGCGCACGTTGCGCGGGATCACCGTTTTGAAGAGCCGCTCCTTGAAGAACTCGCGCAGGGTCTCGGTCACCTGCTGGGCGAGATTGGTGCGGTCGTCATACATCGTCAGCAGCACGCCCTCGATGGTGATCTCCCGATTGAAGACGGCACGCACGCGGTCGAGGGTTGAAACCAGCTCGGAGATTCCTTCGAGGGCGAAATATTCAGCCTGCATGGGCACGATGAGCGTCTGCGCCGCGACGAGAACGTTCAATGTCAGCAGGTCGAGGGCCGGCGGGCAGTCCAGAATGACCAGATCATAGCGGTCCTTGATCGGCGTAAGTGCTTGACGCAAAACGGCTTGCCTGCCATCGGCCGTGGCCAGCTCGACGTTGACGCCAATCAGATTCTTCGATCCCGGCAGCAGCCAGAGGTTTTCGACATCGGTGGTGAGAATGACTTGCTCGGCGGTTACATGGCCCGTCAGTACGTCATAGATGGAATTGCGGTTATCGTCCCGCGGTATGCCGAGGCCCGAGGTGGCGTTGGCCTGCGGGTCGCAGTCAACCAGAAGGATCTTCAGGCCTTCCAATGCCAGGCAGGCCGCCAGGTTGATGGCCGTTGTGGTTTTGCCCACCCCGCCCTTCTGATTTACAACGCCAAGAATTTGCCCCATGGCCATCCAGAGTAAAAGAGTTAGCCCGCTTCGTGCAGAGAATCCAACTGTGGAGAACGCAGCCAATTTGTGGAAAGCGTCCGGTACGGCATCTGCCTGGATGGGCCAAGCCTTTGCAGGCCAATGACTTGAGGCGCGTACACTTCGCGGCTCTTTTGGTGCCGAAAAGTGAGCGCCGGTGGAAAAGCAGTCCGGTACCGGGGCCAAAAATGCTCCACGTGGAACAGAAAGCAGGGTCAGAAGTCAGGGATCAGATGCTCCACGTGGAGCAGGACGGGGTCGGAAACGCGCGAATTGTTCCACGTGGAACAAAGAAGTAGTTCATCGTTCACAGCTCTTAGTTGTCAGAGTCGCAATGTTCCAGGTAGAGCATTCTGGAGACGTCAGCGGCGATTTGCCATTTGCTCCACGTGGAGCACTTTGCGAACGCGATGGGCGGCTGCTTTTGGTCAAAACTGTTCCACGTGGAGCATTTCGGAGCCGAATAAGGTCCTTTCGGGTTAAGGAGCGGGGACTTCTGCCCCCTCAGCCCTAATTCCTGTCTTTCCCCGGTACGCCAATGAGTCCCGATCCTCCGCAAATTGTTCCACGTGGAGCGGAAAGGCAGGTTTCAGGGATCATGGGGTCAGTAGGCTCGGATAAGGTTCAAAGCATCTGCTTCTCCGTGTCCGGCTGGCCAATTTTGTTCCACGTGGAGCAATGCTGGCCGTGAAAGGGCGGGCTTCGATCGGCAAGCTGGAACGAGTATCGTCGATTTCCTGGAATTACTTCGCAACGGGGCCCAAATTGTTCCACGTGGAGCAGAAAAGGAGCAGTCAGTCGTCGGTCGGGCCAAATGTTCCACGTGGAGCATGGGCGCTGAGAACTGTGAACTAAGAACTGCTTTTTGTTCCACGTGGAGCATTCCGGCCGGACCGCTCTCTACTGCTTTTGGGCGAGTGCGAGGATGCGGCTTTCGCCGCCGGGCAGGGGGATGGGGTCGTGCCAGGTGAAGGCGGGGCCGGCGGCTGCCTGGAGGGTGGGGAGATCGGCGATCGTCGTCATGGGTGCGAGAAAGCCGCCGGGGCGGACGAGCTGGGCGGCGCTGCGGAGGGCGTGCTCCATCTTGTCGACGGCGCGCAGGGAGACGCAATCGAAGGCGGCGAGCGGGGTGGAATGTTCCACGTGGAGCATTTCGGCGCGGCCAGCGTGGACCCGGATGGGATTGTTCCACGTGGAACAATCGAGCACGCGCACGGCCTCCTGGAGGAAGGCGGCTTTCTTGCCCTGGGATTCGGCAAGGGTGACGGCGATTTCAGGCCGGCAGATGGCGATGGGGATGCCGGGGAAGCCGGCGCCGGAACCGAAATCGAGGAGGGTGCGGATACCGGCAGGGAGGGCCTGGGCGCAGGCGATGGACTCGATGAAATGGCGATGGAGAATGCCGTTTTGGTCGCGGATCGAGGTCAGATTGGTGCGGAGATTCCAGCGAAGAATAAGCGAAAGATAGTCGATAAACTGTTTATATTGTTTAGCTTGTAGGGGTTCAAGGTGATAGAAAGCAAGCGCTTGCTTCAACTGTTCGGCGGCGTCTGCCGAAGCCGAGCCGGGACCGCCTGCCGGAGAGCTCACCTGGCCGCAACCGGTTGAGAGACGGACCGAGGGGTGAGCGGGGGCTGCCAGATGGAGGCGGCCTGCATGAAGGCGGCGAAGATGGCGCGCGAAAGAGCGCTCACGATGTAAGTGCGCTCGGGGTGCCACTGGACGGCGAGCACGAAGTGGTCGGGGGCGTCGAGCTCGACGGCCTCGATGACGCCGTCTTCGGGGGAGACGGCGGTGACGCGGAGATTGCTGCCGGCGCTGCGAATAGCCTGGTGGTGACTGGAATTGACGTGGGCTCTTTGTTCACCGGCGGGGAGCAGGCGGGCGAGGCGGGAGCCGGGGCTGATGCGGACGGGGTGCGCTTCGACGACGTCGCGGCCGGGGGCGTGGTTGACGGAGGCTCCGAGGACGGTGGGCAAGTCCTGAATAAGCGAGCCATTGCGGAAGACGTTGAGGGTCTGCGCGCCGTGGCAGATGCCGAGGATGGGCTTGCGGTGGGTGAAGGCGTCCTCAAGAAGCAGCTCGTCGGCAGCGGTGCGGACGGCATCGGCGGGACCGCACTGGGGGATGGGCTCCTCGCCGAAGCGATCGGGAGCGACGTCGTAGCGGCTGCCGGGCAGCAGAAGGCCGTGGGTGGAGGCGAGCAGGCGGGCGATGCGGTCGGGCCGCTCATGCAGCGGCACCAGGACGGGGACGGCGCCGGCGGAGTGGAGCGCGGCGAGATAGGGCGGCAGCGCGCGCTGATTGTAATCGGTGTCAGCGGATGTGGGTTCGGGAATGGCGATGCGAATGGACATAAAAAATCAGTCGTCAGTATCTACCAGTTACCGCCGGCGTGCAAAGCGGTGACCGGCGCAAGTGCATTTAGAGAACAACCGGCAGAAATTTAGTGGACAAGTGTTCTGAGCTTCGAATAGATTTTCGTCAGCTTTAGTATCAAAGTAGGAACCCCTAGATTGGATTTATTCATGTACCGGTGGCATAACCGTACGCGGGAAGATCTCGGCCTGCTGCGACTGCTCGTTCAGTCCTTTGAGGCCACTTCAGACAAGGCTGCCGACCCAGAGCGCCATGCGGAGCTTCTTGCGGCCTTCCGCGGCCAGCTTGCGGAGCTCGAAGCGCGCGAGGGGCAGGTATTCTGGCGCTTCTCGGGTGTGCGGCGGCTGGTGGGCTCGGTTTTGGGCAGGGCGCGCGCGACTTAGCGGCGAGCCCTTCTTCTTAGGTCTTCCGAAGACTCGTTAGGACCTACCCCATCTGGTCCCTAAAGGTCTTGCGTCGTGCATACTTCCGAAAAACAATGACGCGGAGGGTTTTGGGGTTCCCACCCCACGTGCTGCGCGACACCATATAGGATGAGTGCGTTCAGTTTTGCGGAGGTGCTTGGTGCGTCGTGGATTCAACGCGGTGATGCGTGTGATCAGCAGCCTTATTGGTTTGCTGATGGTGTTGATGGGAGGCGTCTGGATTCTGCAGGGTCTGAATCTTGCCTGGGGATCGCTGAGCCGCAGCTTCATGCAGGGCGATCAGCACTGGGCCTTCTACGGCACGATCATGTTGCTTGCCGGCGTGTGTCAGGTCGCGTGGAGCAACATGCGGCAGAGGGATTGACTCGGTTGGATCGCCGCGCGGTGCCCGGGCATTCAACATTCCCGGTCCCCAAATGCGAGGGACCGGGGCCTCAAGGTGACAACTTGTCTCTTGAGATCAGGGCCACTAGCCTCTTGAAAACTGAAAATCAGCCGGTGAAGTGGAATGCATATCCCGGGTCCGAAAACACGGACCTGGCGTCGTGGTTAGTGTGCATCCCAGAGACCTGACCCACCCGCTAGTTGTTGCTCCCATTTGGGCTCAAGTGCGGTCGAATAGACAGATGTGTCAAATCGCGGGGTTGGCAATCAACACCCTCACTTCGATCTTTCGCGAGTCGCAATCGCAATGTTTACCCCAACAACCGAATGCGGAAGAGTTGTTTGGAGCCTGCGTTGACCGTTGGAAAGAGTTCGCCGCTACCCACAATGTGCCCCCTTACAGATAGGAATGCCGTTGTTCTGAGCGTATTGTCGGCTAGCCGGAAGTTACGGTCGGACAGAAGCAATCCGAGTGCGCGGCCAGTGGGAGTGACTCGGCTGGATCGGGCTTGCCTATTTCGGTCGTGGGCCGGGCGTGCCATCGGACCAGGAATCGACCATGACCATAAAGACGGTTAAGCGTGCCTGGGAATCGACGATCGCCATTACGGGTGAGCCTTGTATGTTGGCTCCCCAGCTCTTCGTCGCGTCGCCTGGAGAAAAAAACATCAAGTGCGGATGCCAGTGCTTGCCCCTGTCATTGAGGTACTGCTGCTTCGACATCATGTAGCACATGGACGAAGGCGCCGGTGGGGGCAGTTCGCGCTTGTCCTGGGCAGAGGCCAGGGCGGCGTCGATCTGGGGCTTAGATTTTCCGGCGAGCACGAGCGAGGTCTTCTGCAGATAGAAGGGCGCAACGGTGTGCGCGGCCTGGGGATTGAAACAGATGGGCGCGCGGATCCTGGGGTTCCAGAAGTCGGGGTCGGTGGTGTCGCTGCCCCAGGAACGCTCCACAATGCAGAGGAAGCCGTTGGCGCCTTTTGCTGCGGAGACGTAGCCTTGGGGCGTGAGCACCATGACGCCGGCCGCGGCCGAGATGGAAGGCGGTGCGGCGGTGCGGGCGAGGGCGATTTCGGCGTTGCGGTCGGCGATGAGGTACTGGGCGAGGGGCGCCATGGCCTGCTGGGCGAGGATGGTTCGGGCGCCGAGAGCCGGGAGCAGGGCGAGAAGGGCAACGGCGACTCCGAGACGGGATTTCGACACGGGGATTCCTCCTGAGGATGCGCGCGGGCAGGGAATAAGAGCGGCTGCGGCAATACTGTACAAGGAGTTTGACGCGGAGCGAGAGAATCGGTAGCCGATTTGCGCTTCAAACGTGTGGACACGCTGCGATGGCAGCAGGATGATGGCTGCATGAGCGTCGACTTTGAAGATCTGCTTGAGGACGTGCTGGATTCGTGGGACCGGAACAACCGGATCCTGGTGAACCTGCTGAGGGCGCTGCCGGAGGGTGGGCTCGCGGCGCGGGCGCTGCCGGAGAGCCCCACGGTGGCGGAGATGTTGACGCACGTGCATTATGTGCGGCTGGTCTTTTTAAAAGAAGATGCGCCGGAGTTTGCGCGGGCAGTGCCGACGCGGGAGTGGCGCAACACGGCCGATGCCGATGGGATTGCGGCGGCGCTGAACGAGAGCGCACGGGCGGTGCGCGACGCCGTCGAAAGCCTGCTGCGCACGGACGGCGCGATGAAGGTGCATTACGATCATCCGCTGCTGTTTATGCAGCACATGATCTGGCATGAGGGTTATCACCATGGACAGATCAAGCTGGCGCTGAAGGCTGCCGGGCAGGCGTTGGATGACGAAGCGATCGGGCCGCTGACGTGGGATGTGTGGATGGATAAGACGGGTGCTCGAGGAGTGCGGAGATGAGTGGATTCGTGTAGACGAATTTTCAGAAGACGATTTTGATGAAGTGCATCACGAGTTCTTCCGGCGAGAAGATCGTGAGGAGCAACGGCACGAAGGGGACGGCGGTAGCGATCGCCAGGCGGACAATGTCCTCGGGGCCGAAGGGGACCGCGCGCATGGTGCGGATGATGCTGTAGCTGTTTGCCAGGTCGGCGAGCGACTGTATGTCGGATGAGCCCAATAAAGCTTCGCCGGGCGCTGAGGCGCGGACGATCCACTTCTGATCGAAGCTATCAACATAGTCCTGCGCGAGCTTGCCATAGGTGCCGAGCCCTCTTTTTTTGGCGCGAACCAGTTGCGGAGCAAAGACGAGCAAGGGAGCGAGGAGCGCGAAAACGAAAAAGGCAATGAAGCCGAATATCTCCAGCCTGAAAGACATGAGGCTTTCGCCCCTGTAGAGGACGCGACTGGCAACGACCCCGGCGAGCATTGCTCCCTGAGCAAAGAGAATTGGCCCGAAAGCATAGGCGCTTCTGCCCACGAAGGAGAGACCGCCGCAACGATCGGGATAGGTTGGAACAAGCTTCAGGTTGATTCTGGATACCTGCCAGAGAAAGCGAAACCAGATGAAAAGCCTCAGGTACCAGCGCAGAAGAATGAACTGCACGATCGGGATGCTGACAAAGACATACCAGTAACCAGCGGGAGTGAGATTCCAGCGATCCCCGGACATGACATACCATGTGGTTGATTGAATCGAAACTCGACTGTTCCAAAGCCAAAGCCCGAAGGTGTAGACGAGGACGACAAGTCCCAGCTCGAGGGAAACGGAATCGCGCAGCCTGATGGCCGCGGCGATTGCTTTGTCGTAGCGCGGGAGATCCTCCGGCGGAACGATGCCCCGGTCAACAAAGCGAAGAGTGACGGGGCGCAGCAGCACGTAAACAATCACCTCCGCAGCGATGAGCACGGGAAGCGCGACAAGAAAGCGGACGTGCGCTTCAACATCGCGAAGGAAGGAGAGGCGACCGGCGCCGCCGTAGAGCGAATCCAGGTCAGTCAGTATCAGGAGCGGCAACCACGCGATCATCGAGATGACAATGATGCGGCGCCGCAGCAGCTCGAGGACAGGGCCGCTGAGGTGCGATTTTATGAGAAGGCGAAAGGTTGGTCCGCCGAGGACGAGGGAGAAATCGCGCGGCAAGGTCTGCTTCGAACTCTCTGGCGTTTGTGCCATTTCGAAACCTCCTGCCCTCGAATCAATCCCGGTCTCATTCGTTCCGATTTAAAAGTGGATCGCTCCCTGAACTTGTACTGAGTAGCCCTCGTAGGTCGAGCGATTCGCAAATTCGTCGAAGTACTTGATGCCAAGGCTGGCCTTTTGCCTGGGGAATGCCGCGATCACTGCGAAGCCGAGGGCGTTGATTGCGTAACGCGCTGCGGAGTCGGCCGGCGTGATGTGCGGTCCTGTTTTAGAGGTGACCTGCCGCGCTTCATATCCCGCGAGGCCGACTTGAAGCCTGCGGCTTGTGCGTGGAAACGGCGTTAGCAGCGAGTAATCAAGATCAAATGTGTCGCCGGGATGGGTTCCGGTGCCTTCCTGCGTGGTGTGGAGCTCGTACATTTCGAAGACGGACAAGGACAGCCGCCTGGTCGAGGTCAGATAGAACGTCTGGCCAGAGGAGAGGGCGTGCGTCCAGTAGCCGGAGCCGACGTTGTCGGTTCCTCCTGCGACGAAGCGTCCGGTTGGAGCGAGGAATCCGTAGATGGCGCGCACAGCGAAGCGGTCGCTGCTCCAGCCGAGGATGAGGGGCATGTAGTAGGAGTCTGCGAATCCGGCGCCTCCGCTGATGTTGCCCTGCACGTCGCTGGTGAGATCGTTCTTCGCGAAGGGGAGCGTGGCTGTTGCCGAGTAGCGCGCGCTCAAGAGGGGCCTGCCGCTGCTGACCCAGATCAGAGAGTTCATGTCCATGGCAACGTAGTTCTGGCCGGTGACAGGAAGCGTGTTGCCGTTCTCGTCTTTGGCTTCGTTGCGCGCGTAGTAGAGGAACTGGTTGGAGTAGGAGAAGCCGGGCTCGGGCGTGATGCCGGAGTTGATTGCGCTCATGCCGAGGGGGTAGACGCCTCTGTTCTGCGACTGCGCGTGGTGCGCGGCGACGAGCATACAGACCAGGGTAAGAATCCACCATCGATCACCGTCGCTTCCCTCTTTGCGTTGGATCATTTGACTGCAAGGTTCTTCCAGAATTGCTCCAGACTCTTGTCGCCGCCGAAGAGAGTCGTGAAGATGGTTGAGTCTGCGAGCAGGATGTCGCCTGCGCGTTCTCCGGCCGGCGGCATCCACATGAAGCAATTGAACTCCTTGTTGCCTGCCTGCGTGAACGGATGCGGGCGCGCGAGATCGATGGGCTGGGTTGCGAGAACACGAATTGACTTTGTGTCGCTGGCGGTGAGCGCGTAGTGGGGGAGATGCGGGTGAAAGTTGAAGGTAGCTACGTCGTCGAGCCAATGGCGCGCGTCCAGGTCTCTGGCTGCATTCAATGGTGCGATCTGCGTGGTTCCCTGAAGGACGGCGGGGCGAAGACCGTAGCGATTTTCGACGGGAACGCCGAGGCCTTTCATGACGGAGCGCGTGTACTTGCCGAAGCGCTGCTGACGGGGAACGAGAGGGTCTCCATGATGGGCGTACTCCATCGCACGTTCTTTCAGGTCGGTTGAAACGCCGACGTCGTGGTGGGGGCCAATGATGAGGCAGGTGCCTTCGCGCTTGAGGAAGTCGCGCATGGATTCGATTTCTTCAGGAGAGGCCTCCTGCTCGGTGACCATGTGATCGAGCCCGAAGATCATCATGGTATCGGTGTCGGCGAGTACGCGCTCGTCGATGGGCAATCGCTGGCCGGCCTGATCGATGCGCTGGAAGACGGCGACCGGCTGCGCGGTGACTTCAGCGACGAGCTGCTGGAACCTGAGGGTGGAGAGGTGAAACAACTCGAGTGTGCCGGCGATGCCCTGCAGGAACATCTTTTCGGAATACTCGATCGACTCGTAGTTGGGCCATGCGACGCGGCGCACTTCGGTCATCGTGGAGAACCTGTTGTCCATTTCGGTGACGTCGCGATTGGATTCCCACGGGTAGCTCCAGGTCCAGTAGATGCTGAAGCGGCGTTTTCCCGGTGCCGCTCTTCGGGGAATGTGATCCTGGTTGTAGGTCCGCGGCGCACTTTTTGACTGGCTCATCTGAGCATCCTTTCTCTTTCATCGCGTCTTCATCGCGTCTCTTTCATCGCTGGAGCGAGGGCTAGTTCTCACCGGGCAGCGTGGCGAGATAGTTGAGCGCTTTCTTGCCGGGCAGGAAGAAGTAAGCTCCGCCGCGTATGGTTGTGAATGACTGCAGGCCTTTGATCTTCATGCGAATGGGCCGCTTTGGAATGGTCATGTCGTAGGTGCCATCCTGCGTGCCGAAGATGGGGTCGCGTTCATTGCCGAGCTCGTGAAAGTTGGGGTCGTTCGCCCAGACATTCATGGCGAATTCGAACTGGCGGACGAGGCTGGCGCATCCGATGAAGGCGGCGATGCCTCTCTCAATACCGTCCTCGGGTTTATCTTCGGGCAGAGGCGGGCCGTAGGTTCCTCCGCGGCGGATCATCTTTCGGCGGCGCATGTTTGCGGCGGTGTCGCGCGGATTCATGCGGCGAATATGCGCGCCCAGCGGACATGCATAGCCATAGGGGTCCATTTCGGCGTAGTTGAAGTCGTTGGTGCGCTGCGGGTCTGCCGCGATCGCGGGGTCGCCTTTCTCGGGCGAGAGGACGAGCGGCGTGCCGTCGCGCCATCGTCCCATGAGCTTGGCGGCGAGCCACTCCTGCTTCTCCGGCGTGTCTCCATGCTCGCGCAGAAAGTCGCGAAATGCGCCGACGTGCTCTTCGAGCCGCAGGTACGCGATGTAGCTGCCGTTGCGGGAAAGGGCTTCGGGTTGCGGCAGAGCGGGGCCGGGACCATCTTCGTCGGGATAGCCGAGAAAGAATTCGCCTGCTTTCAGCGCCGGGCCAGAACCGGGCGTGGGATCGCCGTCCATGCCCTCGATGAATGTCTGCGAAAGGCGGTCGCGATACCCGAAGTGCTCGTGTGCGTGCCCGTACGGTGGAATGGCTTCGAGATCGAGCGAAGAGAGAACATTGACGCCGCCGCATTGAGTGAGAAACTCGTCGTGCTCCTGCCGGCAACGCTCGCGCTCCGCCACATCGCGGGCGAAGAGGATAGCGATGGCATGGAGATTGGTGCCGGCGAGTCCTCCTGCCCAGTGATCAGGATGATTGGCGCCGGTGGCGCCGACGATTTGAGCACGCGCGGCCATGCCCTGACGGAACTCCTCGGGGAAAGTGCCGAGGGAAGAATCGCGGACGCCGATAGCGCGGAGGCCGTTCCAGGTGAAGGCCATGCTGATCCATCGCGTGCACGCGGCGTTCTCTGCGACGCTCTGAGCAGTGCCGACCTTGTCGAGGAGTCCCGCGATCCACCGGCGCGCGCCTTCAGGCTGAGTGAAGCTCACGAATTCGTAACGCGCAGCGAGGGCAGGCGGACGCGCGACGAGGAAGTGCTGAATATCTTCGAGCTCAAGCATCGCAGCTCTCCATGATTTGATTACCGCTGTCGCGCGCTCGATCACCCGCTGTCTACTGCATCAGGTCGAGCATGCCTGAAAATGCGGCCTTGAGCTTGAGGGCTTTCTTGATTTCGTCTGCGCTGACGTAAGGGTACTCAGCGTATTCAAGAAAGCTGGGGTGCTGATGCTTGCGGACAAACTCGACGAAGGCGGGAGCGTTTGTCTTCCAGTCTTTCGGAAATCCTTCGAGATTCTCAAAGATCGTGCTTATGCCGTACTTCGAGAAAAGCGCGACGGCATCTTCGGTGTACTTATCGAAGTCGGTGTCGAAGATTCCCTGGTACATGAAGTAGGTGTCTGTTCCGATGTCGAAGAGGACCCAACGCAAATAGTGAAGCTTCAATACTTCGAGGGCCTCGGGGAGACCGGCTATGGTCGTTTCGATTTTGTTGCCGTACGCGCGGATGACCTCCTCTCTTCCGGGGATGATCTTTGCGATGATGGTGAACCCGTAACAGGCAGGTGTTCTTGGGTAGAGCGGCCCGTAGCGCCCGTTTTCAAGCTGGAAATAGCCCTCTTTCGGAATCGCCATCGCCGCAGGTTTGGTCCAGTCTCTTTGCCTTGGGGTTGAGACGACTTGGGGTTTGGGCGGGGTGGACTCTGGCTTTGGCTGTGTCGCCATGTTCGGTCTCCTTGTGGTTCGGTGTTGATCTTTCGACTGGCGGGCAGTAGCGAGATGCCTCAATCGCACAATCCTCAATGGGCGATTAGAGGCATTTCGAGCCATGAATAAAGTCGAAGCATGAATCCCCTACTGCGCCGGAACGGGGGTCCATGAAGAATCCGGATTGAAGAGCGTCATTTTTTTGAATACGTCGAGAGTGGTGGCCCCAAGATCTTTCTCGTAGACGACGCCATCGTTGCTGACGATGAAGGTCTTCACGCCGGTCTCGCGGTACTCGGCGGGGGCAGCTACCAGAGCGAAGCCGCCAATCATGACGCCCTCAACAACGTAATCCATTCTGCCCAGATGAGCGGCGGGGCCCTGCCCTTTCAAAATCTTGAAGTAATAGCCGTGATAGGGTTCGCTCTTCAGGTTGTATCCCTGCTGGATGGCATGGGCGATTTTCTCGCCAATCGGTCCGTCCCAGTGTCCCGCGGAATCCTTCCAGGCGAGGCCATCCTTTGTGCCGGGAGGGGCGATGATGTGCTGTGCATACTGGCTCACCTGGTATCCACTCCGCTTGCGGAAGGAAAAGTCGTCCTGCGCTTCAACGTATCCCTCGCAGAGGGTGATGGCGCTGAGCTCATTGGCGCCGATGCGACGGAACAGAATCTCCTGCCTGCCAGCTTCGGTGTCGAAGTACCAATTACCAGCCCTCTTCACCAGCGGAATGGGAAACGGCCACTCCTCGTTTCCGACGAGGACAAATGCGCGCGCTTTGGTTTTGGGGTCGAGTGAGATGCTTGTTTTCTCGTGAGCTTCCGCGGCGAAAGCAGCCGCTCGTTCCCGATCCTGTGGCAACTCGCCCGTAAATACGATGTCCCTGGCTTCCGGACCAAAGATTTCCTCGAGGCGGCCCTGGTCGAAGTTGTCCGCGGCGGCGATGAGTGCCTGAGCAGCCTGTTGAGGAGTATCGAAGGATTTACCGTATAGGGTTTGAGAGGCGGCACTCTGGCCTGAAGACGCAGTTGGCGCCGTCGAAGGCTGGGTTGCCGATTGCTGGCGCCAGTGCAGGAACCGACGCAGCCAGGGCGGCGAAAGCTGCAATGGCCGCAACTTTGCGAAAGTCCAATTTTCTTCGAAGAGAGATCGTCCTCATCGCGCTGCTCCTGATTCCGCCCATTGGGCCTATCGGCGCCGTCCACCGCCACTACGCATACCACCGCCACCGCGCATGCTGGAGGCGCCGCGCGAACCGCTGGCGCGTGCGCTCGAGCCGTTGAACCCTCCGCCGCCACCGCCGAAGGCGCCACCGCCGCCACTACCGCTGCGAGAAAGATCCTTGTTCCCGATACGATCTGCGCCGCCAGCAGCTCCCTGAGTTCGGCCAGCTCCGGCAGAACTTCCGGCTCCGGCGCTTCGATTCCCGAAGTTGCCTGCCCCGGCCTGACCGGCAGAGCCGGCGCCGGTTCCGCGGGTGCTCGAAAGATTTCCGCCCTGCCGATTGAGCTGCTGCGTGGCACCGGCCTGGCGATTCGATAGAGAATCCCCGCGAGCCTGCCCACCATATTTATTCGCTGTGGAACGGTCGGCGTACGGTGCGCCGCCGCGATGTTGCGGGTTGTGCTGCCATTTGTTGCCTGCCCCGCCGACGCCACCGACCCCGCCAGCTCCGCCTACACCACCGGCTCCGCCCACGCCACCGGCACCGCCGATTCCACCGGCGCCGCCAACGCTCCGCCGACACCACCGACAGCGCCCACGCCCCCAACACCCCCAACGCCGCCGACGCCACCTACTCCACCGACCCGATTGCCGGCTGAAACGCGGTTGAAGTTGTTTTGCTGGTTGATGTAGACGTTATTGCCGCCCCAGCCGGCGCCGCAGCACCAACCGCCACTCCACATGGCTCCCATTGCCACGCCGACGCCAAATGAGATGGCCATTCCGGCCGCGTAGTAGCCGACCGGAGGGTAGTAGATGGGCGGATAGGGGTATATCGGCGCTCCGTAGACAACGGTGGGATTGTAGGTGGGCACATAGACGACTTGCGGATTCGCCTGCTCGATGATGATGGTGCTCTTGTTTTCAATGACCTTGGTTTCCACCTTCTGTTGCTCGGTGGTTTTCAGATTGCCGGTCTCCTTGGCCTTAGCCCGCATGCGCTGAACGGCTTCCATGACATCGCTCTGCTGGGCGAGGAAGGCGTTTCCGAGATCGGTGGTCCACTGGATGTCACTTGCCAGACGTTTCACGAGATCGGGGAGTCCAGCGAGAGCCTGAACGCTGGGGTCCCAATCCTGTTTCGCGACGGCGTCAGCGAGCTTCTTGTCCTTGAGCTCGGGATTTTTCTCGAGCCACTGCTGAAGCTGGACGATTTCAAGGGGATAGGTCGAGGCCGCGAGTGTTTGGGCGAGCATTGGATCGGGGAAGAGGGCGATGGGCGCGACGAGAGAGTCCAACTGGTCGGGCGGAATTTTTGCGGCGGGCGGGGCGGCCTGCGGGGCGGAGCTGCCGGCGCGGACGATTGCGGCGGCGGAGTGGACTGTGACTGGGCGAGGATGTCGCCACCTGGCAGGAGCGTCGCCACCATTGTGGCAATCACCATGATCCTGAGTCCGGAAGCAAGAGGCTTGCCCTTTGGATTTGTTCCCAATTTTGACCTCCCGGCTCCGGCAGGAACACCTGAACTGGCTGGCAGGTTAGATTCAAGAACGCGCGCGCGCAACTAGGAGAATCCCTAGGTAAAGCCGAAGGGAGAGATGTACTGCTCGCCGATGAGGGCGGCTTGAATCGCAGGAACCAGGTGCGCGTTCATTCGAGATTTGACGACGTATCCCAGGGCGCCTTCAGTGAGGCAGGCGGTGAGGAATTCTTTTTCGGAATGGATGGTCAAAATTACGGCCTTGGGGGTGAAGTCAGATTCGCGGAGGAGGCGGATTGCATCGATTCCGCTAAGAACAGGCATGGTGATGTCGGTCACGATTACGTCGGGACGCAGACGCAGTGACTCGGTTACCAGCGTCTCTCCGTCCATTGCTGTTGCCACGATCTCGAAGTGCGGCTCAAGAAGAGCGACGGCCGCTTCGAGCAGCTGGGGATGATCATCCGCCAACACAATTCTTGCCCGAATCACCGCCGCCCTCCGGATGCCCCGTGTGACTACAGCCGGGAGTTTCTTCGTCCCAGGAAGCGACGCTAGCGCGCGCGCTGCGGCCTCGCAACTGGGGAAACACCTAAGTGCGGCCAGGCGCGATGGAGGTCAGATTTTCAAATTGCGATGCGTCCCGCGCGAGTCGGATCCGGAGTGACAAAGACCAGACCATGCTTGAGGGCGAAGAGGACCAGCGCAGCATTGGACTTGAGCCCGAATGCGCTCATGAGGTGATGCTTGTGGAACTCCACGGTCTTTTCGCTCAAGTCAAGCCGGCCGGCAATCTGCTTGATCGATCCGCCTTCGGCAAAGAGTTGCAGAATTTCCCGCTGCCGCGGGGTCAACCCTTTGGAAAACTGGCGCGCTCTCGCTTTGGTTTCTGTCCAATCCCCAGATCGGAGCTTTGGGGTCACATAGGATTGGCCACGCAAGACGCATTCGATCGCTTTCTGGAGCTCGAGCACGCCTGAGTGTTTAAGAACAAACGCGATGCGCCCCAACTCGAGGGCTGCGGCGGCGAGATTGGGATCGTCCTGCATGGTGAGGAATACGAATTTTACCTGGGGCGTGCATTCTTTGATTTTTCGGGCGGCGTCAAGGCCGTTGAAGAGCGGCATTCCAATATCCACGATGACCACATCGGGTTTGAGCCTGATGGTCTCGTGCACCATTGTCCGGCCGTCGACGACAATTCCAACGACATCGAAGGTTTTTTCCAAAGAAGCCTGCAAAGACTCGGCAAAGATTGCGTGATCGTCGGCGATCAGAAGACGCGTGAGGCTGTTTTCGGACATTCCGTCTTTCCATCATCAATACCAGCCTTTCTGGACCGGTCGAACCATCAGGAAAGTGTTCGCGCCTTTGGCTCGGCGGGAACCCAGGCTTCGATCTTTGTTCCTCGCCCGGGTTGCGAATCGATTTCAAAGCGTCCACCGAGGAGAGACGTGCGTTCTTCCATACTTCTAATTCCGAGACCCAGTCCCTTCAGATTCTTGACGTTAAATCCGATACCGTCGTCCACCACGACAACGTGCAGATTGCCGCCGGCTTTGCCCAGGTGGACGTCGGCCCTGGTGGCGCCACTGTGCTTCTTGAGATTGCGCAGCCCTTCCTGAACGATGCGAAAGAGGGCAAGAGCCGCGTCGGGGTGGATGGAGGGAGGGATTCCGTTATGCGTGAATTCGACTTTAATGCCCTGCTGCGTCGTAAATTCGCGGCACAGCGTGCTGAGTCCCGCACGCAGGCCGAGTTTCTCGAGCGTGGAGGAATGGAGGCGATGAGATAGCGTGTGGAGATCGGCGCCGAGCTCGCTTGTAGAGTCCATCAGGCGATGAAGCTTCTGCTTCGCTTCCTCCGGAGCACGATCGACCTGTTCTGCAGCGTTGTCCAAGCCGAGCGCGAGGAGCGCGACGCGCTGGCTGAAGTCGTCATGAAGTTCCGAGGCTAAGCGGCTGCGCTCCTGCTCCTGCGCGTTGATCAGGAGCCCGCTCAGTTCCAACTCCGTTTTTCTGGCCGTCTCGAGTTGTTTTCGGGTGAATTGCTGATAAACGACAAAAGCGATGAGGCCAAGGATGACTGCCAATCCGCTGATCCAAATTCGCTGTGCGCGTTCCCATATCGTTGGTTCCCGGAATCTCAGATCGCTACCAGGAGGAAGATCGCGCTTCTTGAGCCCCCAGCGTTGGAGAGCTCTCCAGTCAAACACGTAGACGTTATTACCCTTCACCGCGGGAATATCCTGGATCTTCTCGCCATCGAGAATCCTTCTTGCCATGGCAGCCGCGACCTGGCCGTCAGCCTTCCAGCTGATTACATAGCCCCCCACCGATCCCCGGCCAATATCAACGTCGTCCACGACGAAGACGGGAGCATTTGCGGCATGGGCGATCATGGGAACCGATTGACTCGCGTCGATGAAGTGATTGCCCGCCGCGTCTTCCATCAATGAGGTATGGAGGACGATCGTGTTCCCTGGCAAGTGACCGAGCCGTTGAAGCAACGCGGGCATCGCGAGGTCGGTAAGGTAGGTGAAATCAAGGCTCGATTCGTACCTGCCGAGGTGCTCCCTGGTTCCCTCCTCAATGACGCGATCAAACGCACCTGTGCCGCCTACAACCACGACCCGCTTTGTTGTTGGCTGCAATTTCAGCGCGGCAAGCAGCGTCTTTTCCGGTTGCGCGACCGACTGGACGCCGACGAAACCGTAACCGGGCTTCAAACGCTCGACCATTTCCTCAGTCACTCCGCTGTAGACAACCGGAATCTCAGAGAAGGAGCGCTCATGTGTCTCGATCATGAACCTGAGAGACGCAGGGCCCACGGTAACGATTACGTCAGGTCTGCGGACGGAGTATTTCTGAACGTACCAATCGCGAAATTTCTGCTGCGTGACTTTATCCGGGAAGAGAGTCGCCTCAAGACTCTCACTGTATAGCTCAATCTGGTATGGGGACTGCTCAAGGCCTTCTGCAACCGCTTGATCGATGCGCGCGACGCCGGGTGATGAGATTGAACCAAAATCATTGAAGATCAGGACGCGGCGGATTTGTCTCATCGTCTGCGCTTCAATTGATCTTTCAGAAGACCGCGCCAGGAAATCACGGCGGCGGCGAGAACGACAACGAGCCTTGCCGTGATGGCGCGGCTGTGCGACGAATGCATCGGGGCAAGTTGGCACGGGCTGGCGTTCGCGACCACAGGGAACCTCCCCGAGCGGCATACCAAGGCGAGCGCGCCGACGAGCTGACTAGAGGAAACGCCGAGAGGAAAGCATTCCAATCGTTCCTACGTTTCTGGAATGTCTGTCCGATTGAAGCCTCAGAAAAACTTGCGGGGACGGGATTGCGCTGAGGCATTAAAAGAAGGGATGTTCTTAAGAACCCTATCTAGAATTGCGGGGCCTGCATGGGGAATCAAAAAGCAGACCCCGAATGACAGACAGCATACCAAGCGCAGCGTGCAATGGCACGGGACTTTGTCGAATTATTTGCAGCAGCGTCACAGGGAGTGCGCTCAGATGAGCGAGGCGCAACCCGATCTGCAATGGAACGCATTGTTTGGCGGCAGTTAGGGTTTTCCCTAGTTGCGATTCGCGACGCATGGTCTTAGAAGTATCAGCAATCTGCAGCGTAAGTGGGCAGCAGAAGGTGATTCGGAGGCTGATGCTCTATGACTTCGCATTCCAAGACCGCAAGGAAAAGTGCCTGCTTTCTTTTGCTTTCGAGCCTGAGCTTTTCTCTCCTCTTGATGCGAGCAGTTCCGGCGAGAGCGCAAGACACGCAGCAGACCGATATCCAGCAACTGAAGAACAAGCTTCAGCAGCTCGAGAAGTCGATGGAGGGGCTTCAGCAACTCCAACAATCGATTGAGGAACTGAAGGCTCAGATCAACGCGCTTGAGACCAAGACCGCGTTGAACAACGAAGTTGCCTCGTTGAAAGCGGTTGCGGCGCCACCGGCCAATGTGAAAGCTCCCACACAGATCCCCGGGATCAAGACTGACGCGATCGTGACCGAGTTCGATTACAAATCCTGTCGCGAAGCAAGAGCCCCAAGAGCAAGAAGACGCCAAACAGACGATGGAGCACGAGATCAAGCCGGCTCCTCCAGGAACCTTTGATATGTATGGCTTTGCCATGCTCGACGCCGGCTATAACTTCGGGCAGATCGATCCGGCCTGGTTTGACGTGGTGCGCCCGACGAAACTGCCGGCGTTTGAGAACGAATTCGGACCGAGTGGGAATGTCTTCTTCAGCGTTCGGCAGACGCGGTGGGGAGTGAAGACAACCTATCCAACAGGCATCGGCGACCTGAAGACAATCTTTGAGTTTGAGCTATTCGGCACCGGCGTCGATGCGGGACAGACAACCTTTCGCCTTCGGCATGCGTGGGGCGAGCTGGGGCAGGTGGGTGCGGGGCAGACGTGGAGCCCGTTCATGGACCCGGATGTCTTCCCCAATTCAATCGAGTACTGGGGCCCGAACGGCATGGTCTTCTTCCGCAACATCCAGGCGCGCTGGACTCCCTGGCGGAGGGGTGACAGCGATTTCATCATCGCTGCGGAGCGTCCGGGAGCGAGTGCCGACGGTGGCGTGTATGCAGGCCGCATTGAGCTGGCAGGTGTGACTCCCCAGTTCACTTTGCCGGACATCTCGTCGCAGGTCCGCTGGGCGGGTAACAAAGGGCACGTGCAGGTTGCAGGGATCTTCAGAAAGATCAGCTGGGTCGATCTGAATAAGACCCCGACGCTGAATATCCACGGCACGGTGTATGGCTGGGGCATTAACGCGAGCGCCAATCTGAAGCTCAAGGCGGATACCGGGCGATTCTCGGTGGTCTACGGGCACGGCATCGAGAACTACATGAATGACGCGCCGATCGACGTTGGCATCAAGAACAATTTCGGCAACCCCACAAATCCTGTTACAGGAGAGGCGTTGCCGGTTCTTGGAATCGTGGCATTTGACGACCACAACTGGAGCGACAAATTTAGCAGCACGATCGGGTACTCCTACGAGAACATCTCCAACGCGGCCCAGCAGGCTGGCGTCCGATTTCCATCAGGGTCATTATGCGCTGGCGAATCTTCTCTATTACCCCACCAAGAACGTGATGATGGGGCCGGAGTTTCAATTTGGCCGGCGTGTGAACTTCGCCGATGGATGGAACTACAACGACTACCGAGTGCAGTTCTCCTTCAAGTACAACTACGGGAAAACCGTTGCGTATGCGGTGAAATGAGAGGCGGGAAGATCACGTTCTGTTTCGCACAACCGTTGGTCTTGAAAGGCTCACGACAAAGGAGTCGAGCAAAATGATCACGAAAAAGATTGCGATTGCGTTGCTGTTCACAGCGACGTGCATTGGGAGCGTCCTGCCCCACTCGGCCATTGCGCAACAGAGCAAAGCGGTAAGCCCGGTTGCTCCCAGGCGGGAGCAGGTGGAGGCTGTTGTCAAAGAGGCCTACGAGAAATTCAAGAACGACACCAACGGAAAGAATGCCGACTACATTCCCTATCTTGCGAAAGTCGATTCAAAGATGTTTGGGATTGCGATTGTCACGACCGACAATCAGGTGCTCACGATAGGCGATGTGGACTACTCCTTTTCAATCCAGTCGATTTCCAAGGTATTCACTCTCGCACTGGCGATGAACGAACTGGGAGCGGATACGGTATTCCAAAAGATCGGATCTGAACCAACGGGACGCGCGTTCAACTCACCCATTGCGGTGGTGGATATGCCGACCCATACCGGCAACCCATTCGTGAATGCAGGGGCGATTGCGACGACGAGCCTTATCGCCGGCGCGACCGCAGATGAAAAATGGAACAAGATTCTCGACTTTTACGGCAGGGTGGCCGGCGAAAAATTGAAGCTGATCGACGAGGTATACAAGTCTGAAGCTGCGACCAATACCGGAAACAAAGCGCTGTCTTATCTTCTGGCAAAGTATGACCGCATCTATGCCGATCCGTTCGAGTCGGTGGATGTCTACACGAAGCAGTGCTCAGTGGGAGTGAATGCGGTGCAACTTGCGCGCATGGGCGCGACGCTGGCGAACAACGGGATCAACCCCGCCACCGGAGAGCAGGTCATTAAGCGGGAGGATGTTCCTCACATTCTGAGCACGATGGCCATGGCCGGGCTTTATGACGGTTCGGGCGGCTGGGCCTGGAAAGTAGGCTTGCCGGCAAAGAGCGGCGTGGGTGGCGGAATTGTGGCGATCGCTCCAGGCAAGGGCGCCATTGCCGTCTTCGCTCCGCCGCTGGATGAGGCGGGGAACAGCGTAAAGGCTCAGGAAGTAATCGACTATGTCTCAGAGAGATTGAACTACAACCTCTTTTCGCCGAGTTCCGTCAGCCTGAAATGAGCAGCAGAGCGCGGACGCATGATCGCAGATCTGGAGACGCCTGATTCGGTGTGGCTGTGAAGACTGCGATCGTCCCGCATTGGCATGAGCGCGGTTTCAGATTTCGGAGGAAGCACCAAGTGACGCAGGCTATCTTCCAATTCAGATTCCTTTTGATCCTTCTCGTGGTTGCATGGTGCTCCGAGCTCGCTCACGGTCAGGCGTCGGAGGGCCCGGCGGTCGGCAACGAAAGCGCTGCCCCGCCCACTACGGCTGAAGTGTTGAAGAAAGTGGATCAGCTGGTTCAGCAGAATCAGCTTCTCGAAAAGCAGAATCGAGAGCTGATGGACCAGATCACGACGATGCGGCAGGTGCTGACGGCCAAGCCGTCCGATGAGGCAGCGCAAGCCGAGGCGGAAGCTCAAGCTCTTCGGCAGGCGATCGCGAAAGAGACTCAGCCCGCAGTTGCAGAAGTAACTCCTCCGAAAGTCACGTACGCCTCTTTCTCAAAACCTCTGAAGACGTCCGAAACATTGAATGGATCTGTCACCACGATGCCGAGACCTATTGCCTCGGATGGAATGCCGCTGGCCGGGGGCATGGGACAAGGCGAAGAGGGACCGACGAACTGGGGCACCTACAAGACCAACCTTGGATTTAAAGTCGCGGACACAGAACATGGCGACTTGAGCATCAGCTTATATTCCTACGGACGCTACCTGAACCAGAAGGCGCTGGAGCCGACGTATACAAGCTATTTCGGCGTTACCAGCACGCTTCAGCAGCGCCAGGACTTTCCAGCTTAACAAGGTGCAGATGAAGTTTCTCGGCTGGATCATGGACAAGAGGTTTCGCTACTTCCTCTACGCGTGGAGCGCCAACGCCTCGCAAGGCCTGGGCGCGCAAGTGGTGCTGGCCGGGAATCTGAATTACACATTTAACCAGCACTTCGCAGTAGGGTCGGGGATCTTTTCGCTGCCAGGAGCGAGGTCGGTTGAGGGCAACTTTCCGTTCTGGCTTGGCGTAGATTCCCGCCTGATCGCCGACGAGTACATGCGTCCCTCTTATTCCTCGGGCGTGAAGGTATCGGGGCAGATTACCAAAGGGCTGATTTACCAAAGCATGATCGCCAACAACCTGAGCACGCTTGGCGTGAGCGCCGCGCAGCTTCCCAATTACTTCCAGACCAACGCAACCGCGCTCGTGTGGATGCCGACGACAAAAGAATTCGGCGCCGGCTTTGGCGACTTTGAAGGGCATGAGCATGTGGCAACGCGCCTGGCCGGCCACTTTACCTACAGCGAGGAGAATAAGCAGAGCCAGCCCGGTACCGAGGATCCCGATAACACTCAGTTACGACTCTCCGATGGAACGATCATCTTCACGCCCAACATCTTCGGGCCTGGAATTGCCATCACCGACGCGGTTTACAAGATGTCCTCCATAGACGGAGGAATCAAGTATCACGGCATGGCCCTTGAGGGGGAGTTTTACCTCCATTGGCTGAGCAATTTCCAAGGGCCTGGCACGTCGGTCCTGCATTCGAACTTCGACCGCGGATATCAGCTCCAGGCTTCGGCGATGGTGATTCCCCAGACTCTTCAGGGTTATCTCGGAGGCTCGGAGGTCATCGGCAATTATGGACGACCGTGGGATTTTCGAGCCGGCGTGAATTACTTCCCGTACAAGAACAGAGTTGTCCGCTGGAACACCGAGTTTCTCTATCTATATAGGTCTCCCGTCGGCTATCCGGCTGTTCCATTCCCCTTTGGCGGAACTGGTCCAGTTTTTCACACGAATCTCGAACTCGCTTTTTAAGGCAGAATCGAAGCGACGCAGTTTTTTGGAAAGGGGAGTGCGCAGATGGCGAGAAGCTCCTGGGGTCTGGTCCCAGCGACTCTTCGGCTGGGGATCTCTCTACTGCTCTCATGCGGGCTTCTGTCTGCCCAGACGAGCCCTGCGCCCGAATATGAGCTGAATGACGTTCACGTTCATATCACGAACTACATTCAGGAAGGCACTGACATTCATGAGTTCCTGAAAATAATGGGAACCAAGGTTGGGCGGGCTGCTCTGTTTGGCATTCCGCTGCAGCAGCAATGGTCGTTTCCGAATTCAGGCAACTACGCACCGACGTATTATCTGCAGAGCGATGCGCCGCTTTACTACTACTCCTTTACCGACGCAGCGATTGCAATGGCCTACCTTTCGCTTTCAAAGGAAGATAGAGCGCGCTTCGACCCAATGATCACGGGATTCAACCCAACCGATATGTATGCCGCCGATCATATTCGGCGGGTGCTGCTTACCTTCCCGGGCGTCTTCTCGGGCATCGGCGAATTTACGATTCACAAGGAATTTGTGTCCGCCAAGGTTGCCGGGGAAACTGCTTCGCTGCTGAATCCGGCCCTTGACCGAATTCTGGATTTTGCGGGAGAGGTTGGTCTGGTTGTCCTGATCCACAACGACATGGATGTGCCCTTTGCCAAGGAGGGTTCGAAGCCCGCATACCTTGACCAGATGAAGGCTCTTCTCAAGCGCCACCCCAAGACGACGATCATCTGGGCGCATACGGGAATGGGACGAGTGGTTCGCCCGATCAAAAATCATGCGGCAACTCTTGCAGAGATTCTCGAGGACCCGGCGTACAGCAATGTCTACTTCGATATTTCGTGGGACGAGGTGGCCAAGTACATTGTGGCCACACCGGAATCGACGCAGATCACCGCGAATCTGATCAACCGGTTTCCTGATCGCTTTCTCTTCGGCACCGATGAAGTAGCCCCGACGAGTCAGGACAAATACCTGGCCGTGTACTACGAATACGCGCCGCTCTGGAAAGAGCTGACCCCGGAAACACGAGAGAAAGTGCGCAAAGGGAATTACGAACGGCTCTTCGATCGAGCGCGCCCCAAAGTGCGGGCCTGGGAGGCCGCGCATGCGAAATGAATCTTGTTCTCCCACTCATGTCGCGATGAAACCGCGCCGTGAATGGGGCTCCTATTTTCGTGGGGATTGATGCTTCGCTGAAATGCAGGTTCGTGCTTTCCCGCGTCCCAAAATCGGGACGTGGGGCTACCCATTTTCGTTCACCGGGGAAGAGTTGGACGTGGGGACCTCGCAAACTGAAGCGAGTGCTGGAGCGCGACCAGCCAGAGCGGACGTGGCCTGCGGTGAGCACGATCGGCGAGATGGTCAAGCGAGCCGGCCTGGTGGTGGCGCGGCGGAAGCGGCACCGGACCGAGCCATACACAGAACCGCTGCAGCATGCCGTGGATTCGAACCGAGTGTGGTGCGCCGATTTCAAGGGCTGGTTTCGCAGCGGCGACGGAACGAGGATCGATCCGCTGACCATCAGCGATGCGTGGAGCCGTTATCTTCTGCGCTCCCAGGCGGTAGAGAAGGCCGATACCGAGCGGGTGCGGGCGATCTTTGAGGCGGTCTTCCGCGAGTATGGACTTCCGGAGGCCATCCGTACGGACAACGGTGCGCCGTTCGCGTCTTCGGCCCTGGGCGGACTGTCGCGGCTGTCGGTGTGGTGGATGCGGCTGGGCATTGTGCCGGAGCGCATTGCGGCGGGACATCCGGAACAGAATGGCCGCCATGAACTGGTTTCCTGCAGGTGTTCGCTTTCCAGATTGGATGATCTGGAATGAGGTGGTTGGCTAAAAGAGCACGGAGGGGTACCAGGCGCCGGCGGGTTCGTTGTAGAGCCCGGTGGACATGAGGGTCATGGGCTGAGTGACGCGGAGTCCGTTGGCGAGGCACCAGCGGAGGAGCGCGCTGTTGCGTGTGGGGATAAGGATGCCGGAGCCGCCGAAGGTTTCGGCCGAGGCGATGAGGGCCTGGAGGTCGATGTTGGTTTCGGCGGTGGCGTGCCCGAAGAATGCGAGGGCGCTGGCATAGCCGGTGATGCGGCCGTCCCGCTCGACGATGAAGGCTGTTTTGTGGTCAATGGCCTGGCTGAGCTCGATGCCGCGATCGAATCCGTGGACACGATGAGAGAGCGCGTTGCACGCGTCGAGATCGGCGAGGGTTGCGGGGCGTACCGCGCAGCCGGGAATAGTACGCGTGGTGGTGCGGCCCTGCACGCAGGAGAGCGGCTCGCGCGTGTCGAAGCCGAGGCGGGTGTAGAGCGAGAGGGAGCGGTTGTGGAAGGCGGCCTGCACGAGGCGAATGCCGGAGACGCGGCGTTCGACGGCGTGGTCCATGGCGGCTTGCATGAGGCTGCGGCCGATGCCGGAGTTTTGCACGGCGGGGTCGATGGTGATGGGACCGATGCCGGCGATGATAGAGCGGAGATCGAGGCAGTTGCTGCCGATGAGGCGGCCGTTCTGCTCGGCGACGAGGCAGTAGAAGTCGGCGCTCGAAAACATCGCGGTGAGTAGGCCGATGGGAACTTCGGGTGCCGGGAAGTCCGTAGGAAAGTTGTGCCGCGTGTTGATGGTGGAGAAGGCGTCGTAGCAGATCTGGCCGCAGGCGGCGGCGTCTTCAGGCCGGGCGGTGCGGATGGTGATGTCGTCGGGCATGGGACCCTCATGGGAGCGAGGCAATTATACGGGGGCAGAGGTTCGAGAATCTTGCTCTCCCACTCACGTCGCGATGAAACCGCGACCTGAATGGGGCACCCATTTTCGTGGCGATTAATGCTGCGCGGAAAGCGGGCGTTCACGGGGCTTTGTCGAAGACGAGGCGCTGCTCGGAGTCGCCGTAGACGGAGTGCTGCTCGACGAGGACGATGAGGTGCGCGGCGTCGTCGGAGAGGAAGAAGCGCTGTTTGCCCCAGGCGGCGAGGCCGTTGGCGATCTGGACGACTTGAAGCGTGCCGGCCTGCCAGGTGGCGGTGACCTGCGCGGTGGAGGGCGGCGCGCCGGGAAACGACGATGGGAGCTTTGTGGCGTGCTCCTTGCCGTCGGCGGGGACCGACCAGGTGATGGTGGTGTCGGGCAGGGGAATGTTGACGAAGGAATTGTTGACTGAGGCGTCGGTGATGGAGACGGTGTCACCGGATTGCGCGATGGTGCGCGTGAGCTGGTAGTCGGGGAAGGGATGGTCGGCGCCGAGGAAGCTTTGCGCGATGTTGAGGCGCCAGGCGCCGGCGAAGCTGGGATGCTGGGCGTGCGCGGTAAGAGCGGCGCGGCGGCGAGGATAGCGACTGAGTGCGAGGCGTGTGCGCATCATGTGTGACTCCTTTCAGGCGTGATTCTGATGCATCGATGAAATACGGATTCTGGAACAGGGGTCCGTGCGTTCCCACCCATGCTGCTCACCCCAGCGAGCAAAGACTACTCGCCGGGGACCCCGTTCGCATGGATGGGGTATCCATTTTCGTCCTGGGGTTCGTGCTTTCCCACCCATGCTTCGCATGGATGGGGCACCCAGTTTCGTCCTGATTGATACTTCGGGAAAATGCAGATTCTGCTTCATTGCGCGATCTCGAGGAGCGCGATTCCGTTGGGTGGCAGCTCGATGGAGAATGTGCCGCCGGTGAGGGTGTGGGTTGCGGGTTTGGGCAGTTCGGCGGCGGAGCGGAGCTCGGCGAGCTGAGCGGCGCTGGGATATTGCGGGCTGCCCATTGCGCGCCATTTGGGCACGGCAGAGCCGGCCTCCATGTTGGTCTGGCTGACGGAGACGGTTTTTGGACCATTGAGTCCGGAAAGCCTGAGCTGGAATTGCTTTGGCGAGCCCTTGATGTCACTTGATCCCGCGGTGGCAGCCATGGGATTGCCGTTGGCGACGCCGCCCTCGGTGGCGGGGATGAGATTCCAGAGAAGGATGGCGACGGAGCCGTCGGCGCGGCGCGTGGCGAGGACGGGGCCGGCGTCGGTGTGCAGTTGCGTGTCGCCGAGCTTGTGGAGGAAGACGAAGGAGTGGAAAGACGGGCGCGCGATGCCCCACTGGTCGAGCATGCCGAAGCCCTGATTGAAGATGCCTGCGGGCACGCCGCCTTCTTCAAAGACGTTGGAGAAGGTCCAGTAGGACATGCATTCGGCGAGGCCGATGCAGTTTTTGATGGTGTCGGCGATGAAGGCGGGGTTCTGCGAGCTCCACTCGGTGATCCAGAGGGGAAGGTGAGGCATTGCGGAGCTTTGGATCTGCTGTTTGACGTGTTCGACGCCGCGGGGGATGACCTCTTCGTAGGTGTACATGTGGTCTTTGCCGAAGATGCGCTTCTGCGGGTCGTTGGGGTAGACGTGGGTGGTGGCGAAGTCGAGTGGCACGCCGTTGGTGGCGCAGTAGTGGATGAGGTCGGGGATCCAGTCGAGCTGCGCGGTGGAGGGGCCGCCGACCTGGAGGTCGGAGTTGACGGATTTGAGAGCGAGGGCGGATTGCCGGTAGAGCTCGAAGTAGTCCTGCTGCGAGCCGGCCCAGAAGGAGATGTTGGGCTCGTTCCAGACTTCGAATTTCCAGGAGCGCACTTCGGCGAGTCCGTAACGCTGGACGCAGTGGCGGGAGAAGGCTTCGACGAGATCGTGCCAGTCCTGCCAGCGGCGGGGCGGAGAGACATTGCCTTTGTAGAAGAAGATGCGGTTGGCGCTGGTGGCGAAGGCCTCGGGCATGAAGCTGAGCTCGACGAAGGGGCGGACGCCGTGGTCGAGCATGAAGTCGTAGATCTGATCGACGTAGAGGAAGTTGAAGTGGCCGGGCGCGGGAGCGACGCCCATCTCGTCGTTGAAGAGGCCGTGGCAGCGGACGGACTGGATGCCGGTTTCGCGCCGGCAGCGGATGAGGTCGTGCCGCCATTGCTCGCGGAGACCGACGACGGTGCGGTCGGAGCCGGCGCATTTCTCCCAGAAGTGGGGGAGAGGGCCGGTGGCGCGGGATGCGTCGATGGCGATGGGGGCGGCGGTGGGATCGGCGGCGGAGGTGGGAAGGCCGGCAGCGCCAAGAAGGGAATTCGATGCGGCGAGGGTTCCGGCGAGGGCGGCGCCGGCGGTGGAGACGAATTGTCTGCGGTTGATCACGAGGGCTCCCGGAGAAATGAATGCGGAGCCATCGTAAATCAAAACAGTTCACAGTTCGTAGTTATAGTTCTCAGGGGCTTTTCGCCATTCTGCGCCGCCGTACCTTCAGGAGGTTCTTCAACCGCGGTTGAAAACGCGGCGACGCCCTAGTTCGCGGGAGCGCGGTGGCGGGCGCTGCGGAGCTGCCAGGCGATTGCTGCGGTGGTGGCCGCGACGCCGATGCCGGCGAGGAGGAGCATTCCGAGGCGGGATGGACGCGGACGAGAGGTGACGTTCGCGGCGACGTGTTCGGGGCGGGCGCCCATGCCCACGGCGCGGCCCAGTGCGCGGTGAATGCCGGGAATTTGCGTCACGACTTTGAGCTGCCACGGAGCCTGAATCGGCCCGGGGTTTTTGAATGCGGCGGCAAAACCGCGATGAGCGAAGATCTGAACGGCCTGGGTGACGCGGGTGGGGAACTCGCGGCGCCTTTGCACGGCGGCGAGAACTGATTCGTTGACGCGGCCTTCGAGCAGGGGTTGCGTGAGCAGGTTTGCGGCGGCTACGGCGTCCTGAATGGCGAGGTTGATGCCGACGCCGCCGGCCGGCGACATGGCGTGCGCCGCGTCGCCGATGCAGAGCAGACCGGGCCGGTACCAGCGCGGCAGGCGATTGATTTGCACGGTGAGGATATTGATCTGCTCCCAATCGCTGCACTTCGTTGACGCGTTCGCCGAGGAAGGGAGCGATGCGGCGAAGGTCGGCGCGGAAGGCATCGAGGCCTCGGGCTTTGACTTCGTCATAGGAGCCTTTTGCGATGATGAGGCCGGCCTGAAAGTAGTCGCCGCGGTTGATGAGGATGAGGGCCTTTCCGTAGTTGACATTGCCGAGCACGTCGGGCGGGTCGCCCTGGATGCGGCTGATGCGGAACCAGAGGACATCGATGGGGACTCCGTGCTCGATGACGTCGAAGCTGGCGGCGCTGCGTGTAACGGAATGGCGGCCATCGCAACCCACGACGAGGTCGGCGCGGATCTGCACCTCGCGGCCGTCGTTGTGCGCGACGACTCCCCGGATGCGATTGCCGACCTTTACGAGACCGGTGGCCTCGTGCTGCATGAGCAGTTGAAAGGAAGGAAAGCGCCTGGCGTGGGCGGAAAGAAAGTTCAGGAAATCCCATTGAGGCATGAGCGCGACGAACTTGCAGGTGGCGGGCACATGGCGGAAGTCGGCAACCTTGAAGGGCGTGCCTCCGACGATGACACCGACCGTCTCCACGGTCTGATGGGGCAACTCGAGAAACTCGTGCAGCAAGCCGAGTTCGTTGAGCACGTCGAGGGTGGAGGGATGCACGGTGTCGCCGCGGAAGTCGCGAAAGAAATCGCGGTGCTTCTCCAATACGGTGACCTGGACGCCGCTGCGCGCCAGAAGATAGCCGAGCATGATGCCGGCGGGGCCGCCGCCTACCACGCAGCAGGTTGTGTCCAGAATTTCAGGCGCCATCAAGAAGTCCCCTTCCGGCTGCAATGTTACTCAACATCTTGGATGATGGATTGCGGGGCGGGGGCTAAAGTCCACGCGTTAATGCGGTCCGGAAAGCTTTTCGGCAGATGCATTCCTGGCCGCCCAGATTGCCGATGAGGCGGAAGATCAGAGGCCAAAGCAGGTAGAGAAGAACGGCGAGGAACATCACTTCGTTGCCCTCGGCGAATGCCCACATTCCAGACGAAGCGCTTTGGAGGTTGATGATCTGCGTGGTGGAAACGCCGGTAGTAGCGGCCTCAAACCAGATCATCAGCGTGCGCTTGAGCACCATCAGCTCATAGGCAAGGACGCATACGATCGCGAAGACGCACAGTTCGTAGGCGACGCGCACATACCAGCGCATGGTCTGCACGAATCGCGTATAGATGTCGGGTTGCGAAAGCTCCTTGTCGTTGAGCATGGCGAGAATGGCGAAGCCGAAGGGTCCCAACGCGGCCAGAAATAGCCAAAGCCAGGATCGCTTTTTGGAGCGAATCACCAGAAGACAGACGAGGAGCCATAAGACGGCCGCACAGGCGAGCGATGCCCAGAGGGACATGTTCTTCAGCAGACTGAGCAGATGGTAGTTGCGGGCGTAGTTCGCATGACCAGCCGCAATTTCCGGATCGATCAGGCTGAAGAGAATTCCCCCCAGCGCCAGAACCAGGGGAATCAGCAGAAACAGCACGAGTGCCGCGACCGATTGCTTCTTGATCATCTTGATGACACGTCTGGCTGATTCTCGCACATTTCCGAAACCGGGCGGATTTACGCATGTCGCGCCAGTTGCAGCTCTGCGTGAAATGCGCTCAGTGAAAGCGAGCCCGGCGCAGGGAGGGTGAGCGTTTCGGGGGAATCTGTCACAATTGTGCCGAGTTTCGATTCAAGGAGAGAGGATGACTCTGGAAGTCTGGGGGATGACCGGCGCCGGAGTTGCTGCCCTGGTTGCCGGGCTTGTTCTTGTGCGGCCGCGATTGCGGGCGGCTTCGGGCGTGGAGAAAGCTCTGGTGCTGGGGCCGGTCTTCGAGGCCGTGGCGCTGGCTATTTTTGCCGCAGAGCATTTTCTCGCGGCGCGCGATCTGATGCCCGTGGTCCCGCGGTGGCTGCCCTGGCCGCTGTTCTGGACTTACTTTGTGGGCGCGGCGCTGCTGGCCGCCGCGATCAGCTTGATTGCCTGGCGGCATGTGCACTGGTCGGCATCGCTGCTTGCGGCGTTCTTCGTGATTATCGTTGTCACAATCGATCTGCCCAACCTGCCCGGCCGCTTGCATGAGCGCCTTTTCTGGACGCTTACGGTGCGGGAACTTTCATTCGCGGGGGGAGCCATGGTGCTGGCGGGCAGCGTGTGGCCGGGCGGAGGTTCAGCGGCGCGTGCGTTCATGAGGCTGGGCCGCGGAATTGTCGCGTTGACGATGGTGTTCTACGGAATCGAGCATTTTCTGTTCCCGAAGTATGTGCCCGGAGTTCCCCTGGAAAAGCTGACCCCGGCGTGGATGCCTGCGCCGACGGGGATTGCGTTCGTGACAGGAATCACGTTGGTTCTTGCGGGAATCGGCCTGCTGATCCGGCCCACAATTCGCATCGCGGCCGCTGGTTCCGGCATGGTTCTTCTGCTGCTTACGGTGTTCTTCTATGTGCCAATTCTGCTGACGGAGTTCCACTCTGCCCTTGCGGTGGAAGGGATCAATTATGTGGGGGACACGTTGCTCTTCGCGGCGACCGCGTTGCTGGCGGGTTTCGGCGCAGAGCCGCCATCCGCGTGAGGAGCGACGATGCTTCGAGGCGCGTGGGGAAGACTGCTTGACATGAGCTGGAGTGAGACGGAGGATCGTGGCTATGAGAATGCATTGGATTGCAGTACCTGGTGTTGCGTTGGGGCTGGTGTGCGGGGCGGCGATGGCCGCGTGGGGCAGGGGTCGGTGGCGCCGGCGGTGGATGCGCAGTTGAAGAGCGACCTGATCAAGCTGGGCGGGCAGATGATGGTGGCGGGGCAGGCGTATGAGTATGACCGGCACCTTGCGGATGACATTGGCGGCCGGCTGACGGGATCGGCGAATTATGCCGAGGCCGCGGCGTGGGCTGAAGGCGAGTTCAAGCGGATGGGCCTGAGCAATGTTCATCGCGAGGCGTGGGAGATTCCGGCGACGTGGGAGCCGGAGGGCGCGGCGACGGCGCGGATGATTGCTCCGCATGAGCAGCAGCTGCACCTGGTGAGCGAGGGATGGAGCCCGTCGACGCCGAAGGGCGGCGTGCGCGGGAAGGTGTATTACCTGGACGCGGTGACGACGGAGGCAGTGAAGGCGCAGGCGGAGAAGATCAAGGGCAGCATTGTGCTGGTGGATGGAGAGGCGCTTCAGGCGGGCGAGAAGAACGGCTTTGGGAAGCTGTTTGACGCGCTGGACATGCTGAAGGGCGAGGGCGCGCTGGCGCTGGTGCTGGGGATCGGCGGGCCGAATAACTCGGCGAGCATGGTGGGCATTACGAACTTCGACGGAAGCCTGGGGAACATTGTGACGGGGAACCTGGGCCGCGAGGATACGGAGCTTTTGAAGCGGCTGCTCGCGCGCGGGCCGGTGGAGATTGAGTTCAGCTTTACGAACCGCATTCGCGAGCACGTGAAGGTAGACAACGTAGTGGCGGATCTTCCAGGCACGGATGGAAGCGGCGAGTACGTTCTGGTGGGCGCGCACCTGGACTCATGGCAGACGGGGACGGGCGCGCAGGATAACGGCACGGGTGCGGCAACGGCGATGGCGGTGGCGCAGGCGGTGAAGTCGGCGGGACTGGCGCCGCGGCGGACGATGCGCTTTGTGCTGTTTGGCGGCGAAGAAGAAGGCCTGATTGGATCGCTGCGGTATGCGAAGGCGCATGCCGGCGATGCGGCCAAGTGTGTGGGCGTGTTTGTGACGGACACGGGCGCGGAGGCGCCGAAGGGCTGGTACGTCTTTGGGCGCAAGGATGAGGCGGATGCGCTGGCGGCGCTGAAGCCATACCTTGCCCAGCTGGGCGCGGATGGGACGACGGATGAGGGCCAGTTCACCTTTGAGACGGACGAGGCGCCGTTTCTTGTGGAGGGTGTTCCGGCGTTTGTGCTGTGGACGCCGACGGTGAAGTACTTTACGCTGCACCACAAGCCGAGCGACACGTTTGACAAGGTGAACCAGCGCGATCTGAATCTTGGAGCAGCGGTGGTGGGGATGACGGCGTATGCATTTGCCGACTGGCGGGGCGAGCTGAAGCACTACTCCGCTGCGGAGCTCGAGGATCAACTGGCGCAGATCAGGGCGCTCAACGACTACAAGGACCTGCAGGCGCATGGGGTGATGTAGGAGATTCCGGACTGGATAGTCCGAAGTAGCCAGGGTTAGGGAAATGCGTGCTTCCCACCCATGCTGCTCACCCCAGCGACAAAGACCTGTCGCTGGGGACCCCGACCGCATGACACGGGGGAGCGGAACCGATGGGATTCTATCAGCATCCAGATTCAATATGAGGCAGCCGTGCGATGAAGCGGTAATCCGGTCAGGAAGTGCGGTCTCTCCGTGCGCTGAGAGATCGAGGCCGTGGGTGCTCGCGGCCACGATTCTTGGCTCAAGCATGGCGTTCATCGACAGCACGGTGGTGAATGTCGCTCTGCCTGCGCTGCAGTCGAGTCTTCACGCGACGGTGTTCGACGTGCAGTGGGTAGTTGAGTCGTACGGTTTAATGCTTTCCGCCCTGATCCTTGTCGGCGGCGCGCTGGGCGATTCTCTCGGCAGACGCCGGATGTTTCTGCTGGGAGTCGCGGTGTTTGGCGCTGCTTCCGCTGGTTGCGGGTTCGCCTCGAGCGTGAGAAGCCTGGTGATTTTGCGCGGCGTGCAGGGGCTGGCCGCTGCGTTTCTCGTCCCCGGCAGTCTTTCCATCATCAGTGCTTCATTCGATGACAGATCTCGTGGCCCGGCGATTGGTACGTGGTCAGGCTTCACCGCCATCACGACGGCTCTTGGCCCGGTGCTCGGCGGATGGCTGATCGAACACGCCTCCTGGCATTGGGTTTTCTTCATTAATGTGCCGCTCTCGGCGCTGGTGATTGTGGTTGCGCTGGTGCATGTGCCGGAGTCTCGCAGCCCGAACGCGCGACAGATCGACTGGCTGGGTGCGGCTACGGTGACTCTGGGTCTGACGGGTGTGGTGTATGGATTTCTCGAGGCCGGGGCGGCGGGCTGGAATCATTTGCGCGTCTATGGAACGCTGATCGGCGGGCTTCTATTGCTGGCCCTTTTCGCTTTGGTTGAGAGGCATGCAAGGACGCCTATGGTGCCGCTGGATCTGTTCAAATCGTCGAGTTTCAGCGGAGCAAATCTGCTGACGCTGTTTCTCTATGCGGCCTTTGGGGTCTTCTTTTTTCTCTATCCGATGAATTTGATTCAAATACAAAAGTATTCGGCGACCGAGGCAGGTGCGGCTTCCCTTCCGATGATCCTTCTCGTCTTCGTTCTCTCCCGGTGGTCGGGAGGACTGGTAACCCGCTACGGCTCGAAGACTCCCCTGATGATTGGCCCACTGATTGTGGCAGCAGGCTTCGTGCTTTTCGCAATGAGGCCAGTGAGCCCGAGCTATTGGAGCGGCCCATTCCCGGTTTTCCTTATTCTCGGGGTCGGTATGGCCATCAGCGTGGCACCGTTGACAACCGTGGTGATGGATTCAGTGGGACAGGATCGCGCCGGTACCGCATCGGGGATCAATAACGCAGTGGCGCGGGTGGCAGGTGTGCTGTCGATCGCGGTTCTGGGAATCGTTATGGTGGGAGCTTTTGCGCAATCGCTGCACGCGTCGGTGGCGCTGCTGCATCTGGACGCCTCCGTTGTGCATGATCTTGAGTCGAATGTGGCGAGACTTGGAGGTCTCACTGTTCCGGCTGGTTTGGACCCGCAGATGAGAGCAGAAGTTGGCGACGCGATCGACGGCGCGTTCGTCTTCGGATTTCGAATCATCCTGTTGATTTGCGCCGGGCTTGCCATGGCGAGCGCCGCAGTGGCGTGGCGGATGATTTCGGCTCGACGCGTCGCGTGACAAGAGATTTTTGGTCTGAATGTACGGGCTGAAGCCCATACCCTTCAAGAGCCAGGATTTGCGGTTTCCCACATCAATCGGTTTGGAGTTGTGGCTTCCTGCTGGTGTTGGTGGGATTGGGGCCGATTTCAGATGCGCATGGGCATCAGGACGTAGCGGGAGCGGTATTCGGCGTCGGGATCTTCGGGGCGCATCTGGCCGGCGGACTGCGAGTCCTTGAACTCGAGCCGGACTTCGCCTTCGTTGCCGATGGCCTTGAGAAAGTCGATGATGTAGGACGAGTTGAAGCCCACCATGATGGGATCGCTCGAGTAGGGCGTGTCGATGGTATCTTCTGATCTCGCCGGCTCTCGGTGGATTGCGAGCTGATCTTGAGCTCGTTGCTTTCGAGGCGCAGCCTGATGGCTCCGGAGCGCTCGTCGGCAAACTGCGCGACGCGCTGAATGGCCGGCGAGAGCTCGCTCGAGCGGACGACGGCGAACTTGGTGTTGTCGCGCGGCATGACGGCTTCGTAGTTGGGGAACTGGCCGGAGAGCTTGCGGGTGCTGAGCGTGCGGTGGCCGACGCTGAAGAAGAGCGTGTGCTCGTCGTCGGCGAACTCGACCTTTTCGACATCGCTGTTGGCGAGGAGCTGCTGCAGCTCCTGGAGCGCCTTGCGCGGAATGAGCACGCGCTTTTCTCCGCTGATGCCTTCGAGGGTCTCGCCGGGCTTCTCGACGAACGAGAGGCGGTGGCCGTCGGTGGCGACCATGGCGAGGGATTCCGCCTTGAGGACGAGCAGCGCGCCGTTGAGCGTGTAGCGCGACTCTTCGTTGGAGATGGCGAAGATGGTGCGGGCGATGAGCGTCTTGAGGGCGACGGCGGGAATGCTTGTGGCGGCGACGGCGGGGAACTCGGGCACCTGCGGATAATTGGCGCGGGCCATGCCGACCATCTTGGTGTTGGAGCGGCCGCTGCGGATCTGCACCCAGTGGTTTTCGAGCAGCTTGATGGAGATGTCGCCATCGGGCAGGAGCTTGATGTAGTCGTAGAGCTTGCGCGCGGGGATGGTGCAGGAGCCGGGCTTTTTGACCTTGACCGGCGCGCTGGTGCGGATGGCCTGGTCGAGATCGGTGGCGGTGATGTTCAGCCGGTCGCCGTCGGCTTCGATGAGAAAGTTGGACAGAATCGGAATCGTCGTCTTGCGCTCGACCACGCTCTGCGTGGCGGTGAGCTCCTTCACCAGTTCCTGGCGGCTTACGGTAATCTCCATCGCTGCCCCCTGCGCGGCCGGCTTTTCCACTTCAGTTTCCACGATCGCCATAACTCCCTGCTCTCATTCGCCACGCTTGACGCCTGGCCTGTTCACCGTCAACGATCAGCCGCTCGCTCAGACCCTCGCCGGCCGATGTGCGCACAGGTGTTCCCCGCGCCTGTTTTTGCCCACCGCAAGCCCCATTGGCCCAAGCTTACAACGCGCAGGAGGCTTTAAGAAACAGTCTCCGCATGCTGCAACTGATTGTATTCAGCATAGCAATCCCCTGAGTCTGGAAAAACGGGACGAATCCTTGAAAAACAGGGTCTCTCGGCGGCTCGGCGTATTTGGGTGCGGCTGCAATGTGCAACTGTGAACGGCTACGGCGGGGAGATGTATCTTGCTGCCAGGGAGGAGTGGGAGTTGCCGGCGGCCAATTTTCTTCTGGGCGCCCGCCTGCGGTGATCTGCGACGGTTAACAGGGAGAGAGGCTTTAAAGAGAGATAAAAGACAGTAGTACCCGTAGTTCGCACTGGAAAAGTGGAAAGCTTATCTATGCGGTATAGCGAAGAGCGAGTTAGAGTGCGCGGAGTTTTCTAAAACATAGCTGTGCAATTCAGGAGAATTGGAAAAGCTGCCCGGAAGGGCGGCCACCTGCCCCAGCTTGTCCACGGTTCCCACAGGCGGGTGCAGAAGCCCTGTGTATTGCAAAGCGGTTCTGTGAAAAGCGCGTCCGCGTGCCGCATTCATCAACCACTTGGCAGAGCCAATTTCTCCACAGAGGGTCTTCGCGAGCGCCTGGATCGTTGGAGACGAACTTGTTGTCTTCATCGACTTCATGGACGGGCCAGGTCAAGCTACGCAAAACAAAACAAGTAGGAGGACGGCGATTAAAGCCAGACCGAATCGGTGATAAGACACGCCCGCCGCCGCGCTCCTTGCAATTCATTTCTAACAAGCGGTGGGATGAAGAGCGAGGCGTTGCTCGATTTGACAAGCGCAATTTTGCGGGCGTAGCATCCGATTCGATCGCTGGCTAGTGGCAAGCAAGCTGTGAGAATGTTTGCAAGGCGGCGAATTTACCGTTGGCTTCAAAGCATATGGCTTCATGTATTGGGATCTTGACCAGAGCAGCAGAATAGAATGGGTCAGCTTCTTCGAAGGCCATATCGATAGATATTCAGGGCGCAAATTCCTCAAGCGCTTCGAATCGCCGTAGCGTGGGTCATCCATTCAAGAATTGAGATAGCGCGACCTGCGCGGTCTGACAGCATCACACGCACTCCATGAGCACTCGTTGCTCACTCCAGCGACAAGGCAAGCAGATTCTGATCGGAAAGATCAGGCCACCAACGCTGTCCAAAAACCGGCGGGTTCATAACGAATCGGCTGAAAAGGACAGCCCATTCATGCTGGAGGAGGCACATCGATATGAGGCTCTTGCGACACACATTCAGCGTGTGCATTTTTGTGCTGTGCGCAATCGCTATGGCCGGCGCGCAGGAAAATGCCGAAATCATCGGCGTCGTCACAGATGCGAGCGGGGCAGCGATCCCAAATGTCACCATCACCATCACCCACATAGCCACTGGAACCGTGCACACGACGCGCACGGGCAGCACCGGCCTGTTCAGCTTTCCTGGGTTAGCGGTCGGTATCTATGACCTGAAGGCGAGCGGCACAGGGTTCAAGGCGTACGAGAAATCCGGTCTTGTTCTGAACACTGCGCAGACATTGCGCGCGGACGTTCGCCTCGAGGTGGGCGCAGCGAGTCAGACGGTGACGGTAGAGGCCAACGCGCTCCAGGTGCAGAGCGACACCAATGAAGTGAGCACTCTGATCACCGGCGAGCAGGTGCTTCAGCTGGCCACCAATGGCCGCAATATGATGTCGCTGACCACCCTAGGCACGGGCGTCACGAACACACTGCCCGCGTTCAATGGCGTATCCGCCCAGGGCAGCAGCGCCGAGATCAACTTCAACGGAATGCGATACGACCACAACAACTGGCTCATCGATGGGGGCGAAGTGTATGACCGTGGAAGCGGCGGCAGGCTCGACGTTGCAATCAGCCCTGACGCGCTGGCGCAATTCCAGGTGCTTTCCAGTAACTACACGCCCGACTACGGCATCAACTCCGGCGGCACCGTGGTCATGGTTCTCCGGTCCGGAACGCAGAAATTCCACGGCGCGCTGTGGGAATTCAATCGCAACGACGCATTCAGCGCCGGGTACTACTTCTTCAAGCAGCAGAACATTCCCACGCCCGAGCTTCGTCTGAACATCTTCGGCGGAAATATCGGCGGTCCTCTCTTCATTCCGCACGTCTACAACACCAATCGGAAGAAGACGTTCTTTTTTGTGAACGAAGAATGGCGCAGATACATCCAGGGCGCGAATCCCAGCGTGACGAATACGATTCCAGCGGCATTCTTTCCCACGGCGGGCAGCGATCTGAGTTATGCCCCGCTTAGTGGAAATCCACTCATCGTGCCGGCCACAAGCGACCCGGCGAAACTCGCGATGTATGCGGCCGATGGTCTCACGGCCGGGCAGCCCTTTCACGGTGCGGGCGGGTCCTTCACCATTCCAGCCAACCTGCTCGACCCCAATGCGGTGCTCTTCATGGGCACCGGCGCACTACCCAAGCCGAACACCGCCAACGGCACGCAATTCATTGCTTCACCCAAGCAGCCCACCTATGTTCGCGAGGATGTGGTGCGCATCGACCATCACTTCAATGACAAGTACGCGCTGATGGGTCACTGGATTCACGATTCGATGACGCAGACGATTTTTCCATCGATGTGGGATGGCAACAACTATGTCACAGTCGGCGACGTCTTCAACAACCCGACATGGGGAGCGGTGGTCCGGCTGACGCAGACGATCTCTCCAACGCTGCTGAACGAGACATCGTTCAACGTCAACGGGAATACCATTGACATCACGCCCACCGGCATCTATGCGCAGCCTGCCGGCTGGACGGCTCAAGGCATTTTCACTGGTAACAATACCTTGAACCGCATGCCGTCCATTACCTTTTCCGGCGCGCCAAACACGGAATGGAATGTGAATTACTGGCCGTGGCATAACTCCTATCTGAACTACCAGCCTCGCGACGATCTGGCATGGAGCAGGGGGAATCACCAGTTCAAGTTCGGAGCCGCCTTCATGCGCAACGACAAGAACCAGGAGCAGCAGGCCAATACGCAGGGCGACTATGTCTTCAGCCAGTCGGCGTATTCAGGAGATGCCTATGGGAACTTCCTGCTGGGCTTTGCCAGTTCATTCCAGCAGTTGAACGAGCAATCCGTCTTCCACTGGATCAACAACACGTATTCCTTCTACGCGCAGGACGACTGGCATGTGAAGCCGAGACTCACGTTCAACCTGGGTATCCGCTACGATATGCTGCCGCACGTCTATGAGAAAGACAACCGCACGTCAAACTTCGTTCCTACCGATTTCACGCTGGCGAACGCGCAGTTGCCGAACGCCTCAACGGGCGCTCTTGACCCCACAGGTCCCGGTTTCAGCCAGCCAGCCGGCGCTCCGGTTCCGTTTTATCTCAACGGAGTTCAGCTCGCAGGTCAGAACGGATTTCCGCGTGGTATCGTGCAAAATCACTTCAACACGGTGCAACCGCGCGTAGGGTTTGCCCTCGATCTCGACAAGGGGCACAGAACGGTCCTCCGCGGCGGCTGGGGATTGTTCTACGAGCGCGTTCAGGGCAACGATATCTACGGCACCGATGTGAACCCGCCTAATGCCTATCAGCCGAGCGTCAGCGCGGTCTACTTCTCCAATCCCAACACCAGCAACCGCACCGGGCAGACGGCTGCGGCGCCGTTCTTCCCCGGCGGCTTCACCAGTCTGCAATACACTTACCCAAACCCGGCCACGCAGCAGTTCAGCCTTGGCATACAACGCGAAATGGCGCCTTCGATCATCGCGCAGGTGCAATACGTGGGCATGACGGCGTGGCATCAGAACGTCCAGCGCGCGATCAATACCCTGCCGCTCGCCGACGTCGCTGACCGGGAAAGAGTGGCAACCGTTAGCGGAACCAATGCCAACCTCTACCGGCAATACCCCGGCTTCGCCGGCATCACGCAGGTGCAAAACACGACGAACTCCAACTACAACTCCCTCCAGGCCGCCATGCGCATGGAGAACAGGCATGGCCTGACTCTCCAGCTCTCCTACACGTGGAGCCACGAGATCGACATCCAGAGCGGTGACCTGGGTTCGACAAACCAGCAGGGTTCCGGCGGCCTGCTCTCCAATCCGTTCAACCCGTTGTACGATCGCGGCTCGGGAACGATCGACCGCCGGAATGTCTTCGGCGCAAACTACATCTACAACTTTCCCACCTTCCACAATGAGGGAGCATTCCAGCGGCTCGTGCTTGGCGGGTGGGTGTTCTCCGGCATTACGCAGGCTCAGAGCGGAAATCCCGTTAACGTAACCTATTCCCCCGACACCATCGGGTTGGGAGGCGGCACTACCAATCGTCCGAACTTCGACCGCAGCCAGAGGCACTATCCGAAGACGCAGCTTGCATGGTTCAACACAGGCGCCTATGGAGCCCCTGTCGCTCCCTGGGATGGAGGACTCGGCAATGGATTCGGGAACGCAAGCAAGGACACAATCGTCGGTCCCGGACTTGTCAACTGGAATCTGAGTCTCTTCAAGAATTTCCCGTTGACCCCGGGAGAAGGGGCAAGAATCCAGCTTCGCTTCGAGACCTACAACGCGTTCAATCACACCCAGTTCCAGAACATCAACACGACCTTCACCGATGGAAACTTCGGGCAGGTCACCTCAACCTCGGATCCCCGTACGTGGCAGTTTGCAGGGAAATTCATCTTCTAGCGTGACCTTACTTTGCTTGCGCAGTGGAGGCGACCCCTCCACTGCGCGCTTTTCCCTCGGCGCCTAAGGCCGCTCTGGCTTGGTCTGAAGCCTGTACCCTTCGAAAGCGCGGACGACGCATGGATGGGGGAGCGAGTGTGTGTGGGCTGAGCTTCGCGCACCTCTTGTACCGTTTCATCACAGAATGACACGGGAGAGCGGATGGGTCTGTTAGATTGCCTTCACGCGGCGGAAGAGCCGCGCGAGGAGAGTGTGTATGCGAATTCCGAGTGATGTTGCGGTGCGGATATTGGGCTGTTGCCTGCTGATGGCTGTGCCCGCATGTGCCGCGGCGCAGGCTGCGCCGGCGAAGCCCGTGCCGGGCAGCGTTCAGGCGCCTTCAAGAGTGTATGGCCGGCTGCTGGGGCTGCTGGAGATGGAGTTTGTGAGCGCGGCCGAAGCGATGCCGGAAGACAAGTTCGACTTTTCACCGCCGGCGACAGCGGGCGAGTTCAAGGGAGTCCGCACCTTTGGCGAAGAGGTGCAGCATGTGGCAGAGGCGAACTACTACTTCTTCAACACGACGGGCGCGTCTGCGGCCGACTTGAAGGCGAAGGACGAAGCGATCGGGAAGCTGAAGACGAAGGCGGAGATCGTGCAGGCGCTGAAGGACTCGTTTACGCAGGCGCATGCGTATGTGGCGGCGATCACGCCAGAGAATGCGTTTGTGGAACTGGGGTCGGGTGGAACGCGGGCGCGGGATGGCGTCGTTTGGCATGGCGCACATGATGGATCACTACGGGCAAATGGTGGTGTATCTGCGCATGAACGGGATTATTCCGCCGGCGAGCCGCCCGCGGTAATGCCGGGAAGGCGCGTGCGCGGGGTGCTGCTCAGGCGCTCCGCGCAGCCCCGGGATGCCGCCTGCGGGCGGCGCCGTAGAGAATGACGGCAAACCAGAAGACGGACATGCCGGTGACGATGGCGCGGGCGAGGAGGCCATCCCCGAGGGGCGGCCCCGTGACGACGCAATAGCAATAGATGCCCGCACCCAACGACAAGAGAGAGATGAGATAGAGCGCGGTCCGGTTTCTGCCGGAGGGCGTGGAGGTGTCGCGTGCGGGCACGGGGGGAATGGCGCGGGAGCGTGACTCGCCACCAGAGCCAGAGCATGACGAGGCCGAGAATACTGCTGGCGTGCTGGAGGAGGTTGAAGAGCGGCTGGGGGGTGAGCATGGGCAGTGGGACGAGATAGCCGAGGGCGGGAAAATGGCGATAGGGCCAGTAGCCATTATGGGTGAACGAGTCCCAGAGGAGATGGGTGGCCGTGCCGATGAGGATCGACGCAACGACGAGGGCGAAGCGGCCGGCGGAGTGGATGGAAAGGGCGAGAGGGCCGAGGCTCACGCGCTGGCGAAAGCTTTGCGGCATCCAGCTCCACAGGGGCTCTTTGGCGTAGCGATGGTAGAGCCAGAGAAAAATGAGGGCCATGGGCAGATCGACGACGAAGATTCCGCGGAAGGTGTGGCCGAAGGCGGCGTGCGGTCCCACGGGGAGGCAATACTCGAAGTCGGGCACGAGGCAGCCGGCGACAAGGGCGGAGGGAAGGAGCCTGGTGCGGCGAAAGGGGATGGCCGCCGCTGCATGGGAAAGAGTAAAGGGCACTCGTCTTATTATGCCGTGGGCGGGTGACGTTGCGGTTCCCCACGGATGCTTCGTAGGGATGGGGGAGCCGGTTTTGTGGGGATTGGTGCTTAGTTAAATGCAGGTTCTTCGACTCTTCACCCCACGGACGTGGACCTGTCCGTGGGGACCCCGACTCACCACCCCCAGGCTGAAGAAGGCGCCTGGGGCCCGGTTCGGGACCCGGTTCGCTCAGAATGATACGGACTAAAGTTGGTGACTGCCGGGACAACGGCGGCGGGTTCGTGCTTTCCCACCCATGACTACGCCATGGATGGGGCACCCGGCGATTGGGCAGAGATATCCCGGTTACAGGGCGGCGAGGGCGTCGGCCTGGCTGGTGAAGAGGCCGGCGTACTTGGTGATGCCGACCATGGTGAAGACCTTGGTGAAGTGCGGGGAGAGGCCGAAGGCGTAGACCTTCTGTCCGGAGTTGGAGGCCTCGATGAGCATCTGGATGACGAGCGCGATGCCGCTCGAATTGATGTAGTCCACCTTGGTGAAATCCAGCAGGACGAGCTTGGACGTCTGCTTCGGCAGTGACTGATAGGTGCCCAGTACGGCGTCCTTCGACGTGCTGGCAATGTCTCCCTCGTAGCGGAGGACGGTGACCGGATGCCCGGCTGGGGAAGTTAGCTGATCAACACGCGCCTTGGTTTCAGTCTGCACGATCTGGTGTCTCCCGTTTCACGAAGCTCTATCGACATTCTACCGAGATGCCCTGTTGATTGGACCGCCACGGGCTGAAGTAAGCCGGGTGATTCCACTCTCTCTCAAGGACTTTCTCTCAGAAGAAATGCCAGTTGCCGTCACAATTCCTTATCCAGCCGAATGACCAGCCGGACATAACTGCTGTTTCCGTTTACGCCTTTGACCCACTCGGCCTCGTCGACCAGAGCCTGGATGAGGAACATGCCCATGCCGCGGGGGTCTTCTTCGCCATGAATCTTGCGATCGATGTCGGGGCGGGGCGGAAGCTTTTTGAGGCCCTTGCCGTCGTCGATCACCTTGACCTCGAGAGCGTCATCGACGGCGGAGAGCACTACGCCGACGGAAAGCCCCTCATTGAGGAGGTTGCCGTGCTCGATGGCGTTGATGCACGCCTCGGCGACGGCGGTCTTTAGATCTTCGACGCGATCTTCACGAAAGCCCATCAGCTTGGCGACGGCCGCGGCGGTGCTCATGGCAACTTTTTCAAAGCCGAGCCGCGAGGGGAGCCTCACTTCCACGCTGGTGGGTCTCGTGACTGTCATGCGTTCGTCTCCCTTGCCCCCTCCGGTTCATTTTCGGCACCGGACCTGACAGCCTTACCCGATCGACCAGCACTCATCGATGGGGACCCTAATTTACATCCGGCGGACGTGAACCTGTTACCTCTCCGCCGGTTCTCTGCACAACGCCAGGGCGGTCATGTCGTCGCCCTGTGGGCTGCCCTGAGAAAAATCACTGATGGCTGTCCACAATGCAGCGAGCATATCATCAGCCTGCGTCGATCGGCACCTAGAAAACACATCCAACAGTCTTTCCGGTCCGAATTCCTCATCTCCCTGGAAGACCTCGGTGAGGCCATCGGTATAGAAGAGGAGGCGGGCGCCGGGTTCAAAGGCGCTCTTGTCGGCGGAGTAGCGCATGCCGGGGAGAAGGCCGAGCGGGGTGCCGCTGGACTCGAGCTGGACGACGTCACCGCCGGGTTTTACGAGGAATCCGGGATTGTGGCCGGCGTTGACGACTTCGAGATCGCCTTTTTCGGGGTGGAGACGGAGAAAGATGGCCGTGACGTAGCGGCGGCGGGCCTCTTCACCCTCGGCCCAGTGGTGCTGGTTCATGCGGGTGGCGAGCTCGTCGAGGGGAAGGCCGAGGCCGGCGATGGCGCGAAAGGCGGCGCGGAAGCTGACGGACATCATGGCCGAGGCGAGGCCTTTGCCGGCGACATCGGCGACGACCATGAGCAAGGCGCCATCGGGCTGCTCGACGATGTCGAGGTAGTCGCCGCCGACCTCGTAGCAGGTGACGGAGCGGAAGGCGACGGAGTAGCCGGGAATTTCAGGGAGGGCCTGGGGCAGGAGCGAGCGCTGGATGTTGCGGGCGGCGTCGAGGTCCTGCTGTACGCGGGCCCACTGGAGGTTGCGCTCGTGGTGGCGCGCATTTTCAAGAGCGACGGCAGCCTGCAGGGTGAGGCCTTCGAGGAAATCGGCCTCATAGAGGGTGAGCTCGCGGCCCTCGGGAGGCACGACGACGAGCTCGGCCATGCGGTTGCCTTCGCGGTCCTGCAGGAGATAGATGGGGTTTGCCGGGCTGGCGCCCTCGGGAGCGTTGATGCTTTTGACGTTGCCGTAGGCCATGCCGACGTCTGGGAATTCGGCCCCGGCCATTTCGAGCTCGCGGACGACGATGCGAAGCACCTGCTCGAGCACCTCGTCTTCGCGGATGGTGGAGTGCACGTGCCGCGACGCCTCGAGCAGCGCCTGCAGGCGAAAGACCTGCTGCTGCAGCTCGATGGTTTCGCCGCTGCCTGGAAGCTGAATGCCCGCTGCCATGCTGTCCCCCGTGGAATCTCACTCTACCATGCCGTTGGGGCTGGGCGGAACGATCTGGATGGAGGGCGCGGAGACGAATCAGGAGCCCTTTACGGGCGGGCCGACGACCTGGCGGATATCGCGGACCTCAAGCACGCGCTTCGGAGTAGCCGGTGCGCGCGACGGCGAGCATGGCGCGGCCGATTTCGCGGGTGGTGAGGATCTGGTTGGGCAGCATTCTGCCGAGGAGGGGCAGGGTGGGCCCGAGCACCTTATAGAAGAAGCGGTAGGAGGGCGTCTTCGAGACGATGCCGTCCATTGGCTCGATGAAGCCGGGGCGGAACATGTAGGCCTGGAGGGGGAGGCGGAGCAGCGCGTTTTCAGTGCGGCCTTTGACGCGCGCCCACATCATGCGACCCTTTTCGGTGCTGTCGGTTCCTGAGCCAGAGACATAAATGAAGGCCGCGCCGGGCGAGACGACGCTGAGCATCTCGGCGGCCGCGAGGGTGAAGCCGCAGGTGATGCGGGTGTAGTCTGCTTCGCTCATGCCGTTGGAAGAGACACCGAGACAGTAGAAGCAGGCATCGTGATCGCGAAGCGTGGCCTCCATGCCGGAGAAGTTGCCGAGGTCCTTGTGCACGATCTCGCGCAGCTTCGCGTCGCGGATGCCGGTGGCGCTGCGGCCGATGGCGGTGATCTGCTTGACGCCAGTGTCGCGCAGACACTCGAGGAGGACGCCCTGCCCTACCATTCCAGTTGCGCCAAATAAAAGAACGTTCATGTGAGACCTCGTCTCCGGAGCGGAATCTATCTGCCGAGCTCTTCTTAGATGACTTTACCTGCATGGTTCAACGTGCCAACTTGCGCCAAATGTCGTCTATCATTCAACGAGCACTGCGAAAGCGGTAACTCCCACGGGTAACTGCGAGTAATTAACGCCTAAGTTGGATTTATCGACCTATGCGGCGTGTGAACAGATGTTGACAACGAATGCAGTAGATTCGGTCGCGCACAAGAGTGCCAGGACGTGCCACTGAATGGGGACCTGAAGCGGGAGAGAGAATCTCCGCTGCAGATTCAGTGGGCCCTCAGTGGACCTGGGGACGCACATGCAGTGACAGAAGGCGCGCGACAACGATCGGGGGATCATGCCATGAAGATACTGCGTGACGAAACCGGCCAGGTATTACTCGGACTCGCCACTGACACCCAGGCTGCCACTGCCGTAACCGGCCTTCAACCCGCCGCGCGTTCTGCGGAGCGATCCACTGCAAGCGAGCACCGCGCGCCCAACCCAGCATTGCTGTTTCCACTGCCACTACTGCGATGCGCTGATTTCCCTGCCCCACGACAAGCTCGGCCTTGCCTTTGCCGCGCCTGTGCTGCGGCGCACGGAGACGCGCGCGATTGGCGCAGTCTGCAGCGCTTGCCATCACGTCGGGGTTTACTCGCTCTTTCGTGGAACGCACGGCTACGACACGCGGCACAACCTTGCGCCGATGCCGGCCGCGGGCAACACGGTCCTGGTGGACGTGCTGCACTGCGACGAGGAAACCTGCGCGCATCCGCTGCCGCTTTTTGTGACGGCCGAGGGAACGCTGACCGGCGACACGGTGAAAGACGACGGCAACGGATGGGACTGGAGCGAGCTGACGTGCGCCTATGGTCATCGCATCCGCCGCCCTCGCTGGCTTTACGACACTCGGTCTCTCCACTTCCCGCCGCAGCTGAAGTAGAAGCGGCCTGAAGCAGTAGAAGCTATCAAGGACCGATCAGGACCGATCAAGCGACCTCACGCCGTCCTGGGGCCGGCGCGCGCCAGAATCTCCTTGTCCTGCCTCAAGCCTGTGCGTATACTTGCGCCGCTCCCCCGAAAAGCGGTTGGCAGTTGCAGGAACGCGCTTATTTTCAGGCGTTTCCATCTGCGAAAGAGGAGGGCATATGGGAAAGATCAACACTGGCAGTGTACTGATCGGCGGGATCGTCGCAGGAATCGTTTTGGATATTCTCGGTTTCCTGGTGGATGGCGTCTGGCTTGCGCCACGATGGGCCGCCGCGATGAAGGCGCTGGGGCATGCCGAGTTTGGATCAAGCCAGATCGTCTGGTTCAACGTGCTGGGACTCATAACCGGCATTGTCCTGATCTGGGTTTACGCAGGGATTCGACCGCGGTTCGGGGCCGGAGCCAGGACCGCCGTGATTGCGGGCGTGGCCATCTGGATAGTCAGCGTTCTGGTCCCCAATCTCAGCTTGATGTGGTTCAGCGGTCTCTTTTCGCGTCGCCTTACAGCGATGACAACCGCCGCTGGTCTTGTGGAGGTGCTGGTCGCCGCGCTTGCCGGCGCGGCTCTCTACAAGGAGTCCGCTGCTTAGGGTGTATCGACTCTGGGGGATGGGATCTGGAGTTGCAGGAACCACAACTGATTTGTCCCTCCCCCTAATTTTTCCTGCGCTGGTTTATCCTGCGCTTGATGCGCAAGACACTTTCTGTCGCGATGATCGCCATGAACGAGGAGGCGAATCTTCCTCGCACGCTCGAAAGCGTGCGGTGGGCCGACGAGATTGTGATTGTGGACTCGGGCTCGAAGGACCGCACGATCGAGATTGCGCAGTCGTTTGGCGCGAAGACGCAGTACCACGACTTTGGCGGGCACGGCGAGCAGAAGAACGTGGCTCTGGACCTGTGCACGAGCGAGTGGTGCCTGCTGCTGGATGCGGATGAGGTGCTGACGCCGGAGCTGCAGGCGGAGATCCAGGAAGTGCTGCGCGGCGAGCCGGCGTATGGGGCGTATTGGATTCCGCGGCTGAACCTGTATTTTGGCCGGTGGATACGGCACGGCGGATTTTATCCCGACCACAAGCTGAGGCTCTTCAGGCGCGGGGCGGCGCGGCTGAGCGAAGGCGTGGGTCCGCACTCGACGCCGCAGTTTGAGGGCCCGCGCGGAACGCTGAAGCACGACATGCTGCACTACGCGTATCCGACGCTGGCGATTTATCTCGAACACATGGGCCGCTACAGCAACGAAATTGCGCAACTGCTCTATCGCGACGGGCGCACGAGCCGGACGCTGCCGGCGTTTGTCTGGAACTGCGTGCTGAACCCGATGGGGACGTTTGTCTACAACTACTTTTTCCGGCTGGGCTTTCTGGATGGGCGGGAGGGATTGCTGCTGCACCTCAACCACTCAGTGTATGTGCACTGGAAGTTCATCAAGGCGTGGTCGCTTGCGAAGGGCAAGCGGGATAACAACTGAAGGTAAGAAAATGAAAATCACCACACTGCTGATAGCGGACCGGACCACGCGGCATAAGGAAAGGATAAATTGCTCGTTGACACACCGACTGTATCGCTTTCCCAGGTCTCAGAAGCGAGACCTGGGGCACCCAGAGCAAGGTGGTCAACGAGCATCGCGAGACCTGGGGCACCCGAACGACGGTAGTCGAGTGAGCATGCCCGAGACCTGGGGCACCCGCCACTCATCTGGAACATGAGAAGAAGACATTCTTCTCATAGCTGACTCGCCACCCGCAGCGAGGACGGCGGTCAAGGGCGCGCACGTTCTGGGTGCGTTCATCGGAGCGAAGCGCAGACCCTTGACGGCTGCCGCAGCGGAGGGTACGCGACAGCAGCCGCGCCGGGACGCAAATTCCTACCCCGATCCTTTGCTTTCTACATGTTCGCCGTTAGGAACCTCCGGTATCTCGTTAGATACCTGATTTCGCTAAGTGCCTCGCTCCACGATGGTTCCCCACAAGATACCAAGGTTCCTATGCAGTTATCTGGTAGGGGTGGAGTGTCACCTATCCTCCCGCTGCTTTAGGCAGCGTTGCTCTTGCTCTCAGCGGGTCACTGCCGTTTACAGATGTAAACACGCCATAGGACACCCGGCAACGGGCCTGTACAACGTAGCGGGCGAGTCTATACCGTCGATTCTTCGTCTCGGAAGGTCGCACTATTCCAGTCTGGAGCTTCCAGTTTGCGATCAGGGAAACGGATATCGAAGAACTTCCAGCCCCCAGCCACTCGATTGCCGCACGCTGCTTTTGAATGACATCGATATCCCTACTTGGTCTGGAGACTCACAGAACTTAAGCAACCACCCGCCGCCAACCAAACGCTTCAAAGTGGCGACCTCCATGGGAATTGTGCTTAGTTCAAGCCAGTCTGCCAAACCGTCACTGAAGAGATTGATCCAGTAGAGGCCTGGGATGCCTCTCGCGAGATCCTGGCCTTGGTAGCTTTGACTCATCGCGTCCGTGTTCTTAGCCATTCGATCAATCTCGGTAGTCAGCAGACCAAAGTCTGATCTCGTTACCTGAAACATTTCGGATACGAATTCTTCGACCTTCTGGATACCAACTCGAACCGCCCACTTGCCGTCGAATCTTCCTTCCAATTGTTTCTGAAAGATGGGGACGGAAAGCGCCAAGTTGGGGAGGGTTCTATTCCACATTTCCCCGCTCGCATGGGTTGGGCTTCCTTTTCGGTAAACAGATTGCCTTGTGGTTCGCCGACCCACCTAATGGTTCTCTGTATCGGATCGATCAAACGGAGTCCTGATTGGTTCCGCATTGCCGCACTTATCGGGACGCATCAAACCATCACCAAAGTTGCTCAGAGCATGATCTGCTCCCTAGCAACCTGCTCGGTGAGGATTCGCCGCGATGATAGTGTCATTTCCAATTTGTTCTTCATTGGTTCAATGGCTTGTGGACGATGTCGGGGTTGTTCTTGGCGGGTCCAGTGATCTTGGCGTTGGGATTCGTTGTTACTACACCTAGCGGACGCTTCCAGTTGTTGCCCTCGCGCCTATAGCCATCGCCCCAAGTTGGCGGGTGGCCCAGGTGTCGGGATGCTGATTGATCCATAAACTCAGGGTGCCCCATGTGCCGATTCTGGCACATGGGAAAGCGATGCATTCAACTGACCACGCTTTTCACTTCAAATGCTTCGGGAAACTGGTATCCGCGAAGTGTTGTGGTACCTATCGACTCAAATGAAAATCACCACATTGTCGATAGCAGACCAACCCACGCGCCATGAGGAAAGAATACGTCGCTCGTTGGCACACCCACTGTATCGCTCTCTCCCAGGTCTCAGAAGCGAGACCTGGGGCACCCAAACGACGGTAGTGAGTGAGCATCCCGAGACCCGGGCCACCCGCCACCCAAACGACGGTAGTGAGTGAGCATCCCGAGACCCGGGCCACCCGCCACCCAAACGACGGTAGTGAGTGAGCATCCCGAGACCTGGGCCACCTGTGATGTTTCAAGAGGTTGTCCATTCGATCGGGACCGGAGAAGCTGGTTGTGACGAGCAATCAGTAGCTCCGGAGACCGAATGGACTATCACAAGAATGCCCCATGGACAGCTGTGAGTCGAGAGCGTCTGGCTCGCATGGTGATGGAAGAGGGCTTGCGGCTGGGATCGGCAGCGGCGCGGTTCAGCGTAAGCTCGAAGACGGCGGCCAAGTGGTTGGCGCGCTATCGGCAGTTGGGGGTTGCCGGCCTGGCCGATCGCAGCTCGCGTCCGCACCGCAGTCCGCGCCAGACCAGTTCCTTCTTAGTGGAAAAGGTACTTGCTTTTCGTCGCGGGCACATGCCCGGCTACGAGATCGCGCGGCGCACGGGCCTCAGTCCTGCTTCGGTCAGCCGCATCCTGCGCCGGGCCCGGCTGAGCCGGTGGCGCGACCTGAACCCGCCGCCGCCCTATGCGTTCCGCGGGACACTTCACAGTCACCCGTTTTCGCCGGGGAAAGAAAATGCCGCAAAGGTACCACTCTGTCGTTCCAGGGACGAAAACGACCAGGGTGGGGCAACCGCCTCCGAAGTGAAAGGGTGGGCAGCCCGGGCACTATTGAATCCCGAAAGGCGGACACGGGCCAACCGCCAGCCGCAACGCAGGTCTTCTCTGAGAGCGACACGACTCAGAGAAGTCGGGCACAACTGATATCCCGCTCCGACCTCGCCTCCCGCTTGAACGCCGAATGAGTAAATGGCGTTCCCGTCGACTGTATCGCATGCACCATCGCGATCAGACTTTAGATCGGAACCATGTGTCTCATGTAAACCCAACCTGCAAGGTAGGGCACCATATAAGCCAGGATCAGCAGAAGCACTAGCACCTCGGCGCGACTGGTCATCCCCGCGCGCAATCGCATCGCCATCCAAACCACACAGATGATCACGGCCAGATGATTTATAAGGTTGCTGATCACAACCAGTGGGCGTGTACGTCCAGGAGTGCGCTCTGGTGCCTCCTTCAGATCGCAGCAGGCCACATAAAGCTTCTTCAGGTCCATCTTAAAAACCTTATCTAGGTGAACGACTACGAACCTGCGACCGAGAGCCAGTTGTGCATGGCTCAGATCCCATTCGTTATCATCGGGCCCGGAGGTATTAGCTTTCCCCTCGTCCAGAGATGAGCGAAATCCGAGGGTAGAGCCCAAGGCATAAGGATTGTTCCCCTTAAAGAAGTTTCAGCCGTTCACCACGACTCGTCTGAACCAAAGGCAAACACGCCTGTCATCGCATAGATGTATCCTCCCCAACTCAACACCGCCACTAGTAATCCGACGGCCGGCAATAACGCGCGAACGCGGCTCTTTCTCCACTCCGTCACTGCAGCCCACACCACCGCGACACAGCATACTAGCGGCATAGAACTCTTGGTGAGATAAATTAAGGCAACCAGCACGCTGATGCCGACAGAATTGATCGTCCGCTTTGCGGTGAGTAGCAGGGCAAAAAGCAGCCCCAGCATCGACACGAGATATCCCTCTTCAACCTCTGCACGGTTGGCAATGTCGCTGTTGTACGGTACTAGGATTACGAGCGAGGCAGTTAATAGCAGCCATCCGTCCGAGATGCCAAATTGCTTTCGTATCCTTAGAAGCGCATATATCCACGCGGTCCAGCAAATCAGGTTCTTCAAAAAGAAATAGGCAGCGAACCGATCTGAAATCTTGGAAACCAGCGCCGCAAAAAACGGAATCGCCGGCATCCTTCGCGCGTATGTCCACCACCCGTAATACCCGTCGGCGTAACCCAGGCGATGATACCGAAGTAGGCCAGAGGCCGTCGGTCCCATGCCGAATCCCATGTCCGTGGTTATCTCGACAACTCCATTTCCGCTCCGGTACAGAAGCACGGAGATAGACATGGCCACAACCAACATCGCGCTCGACAACAGGAGTGTATTCTTCATGAGTCCTCCAGGGAACTGAGCCCACAAAGTTGTCTTGGCTTGAAATGCAAAAAGAGATTGACCAAGGCGCTGTTTTTTCTTACATCCCGAACCGAGATGTTGCGACGGGCCTACCTCCGCACCGTGTACAAACGAAGACAAGGCTATCTTTCCTTTCGAAAAGCGATTTCGCCGCCGCCCACCTAGCCCCGGGCGGGTGGCCCTCGATAAGAACGAAGGAGTTGTCAAGCACGAAATGAGGTGGACGAATCCTGAGCGGTGCGCGAGCACGCTCACGTTGCGAGCTTGGTTGAGGACGGGAACTGTTGCATCCCACGCACATCATCTATCGGCGCGCATTTCGCCCCACGAACCATCGGCAGAAGAAGACGCCGGGGCCCCGTTCGCTCAGGAAAACATCACTCAATTATGTGGTGCTCGAAGGGGGACGGGCCGGGTTTGTGGTTTCCCACACATGCTTCGCGTGGAGGGGGTGCTGGCATGCCCCGGGGAAGGAAATGACACAAAGGTGTGATTGGGCTGGGGCGATTTTCGTCGTTGAATGGGTGAGTTGTATCCAAAGGGGTCGATTAGATTAGATGGATCAAATGGATCGACGGGGACCCAGGGGATCGATTTGATCGCTGTGCCGGCGTGGCGGCATCTCAAGGAGTTTGAGGGCCGCGACCTGCTATCCTGAGAAGTTTTCGTGGAAGGGGTCAGCCGAATGCCGGAGCATAGAGCGCGCAAACATCACCAGGACCGGGTAGCGGAGACGCTGCGCGAGGAGATTGGCGCGATGATTGAAGGCGAGCTTTCAGACCCGCGCATTGCCTCGTGCTATGTGAGCGAAGTGGTGCTGAATGCGGGGGGCAAGTCGGCGCGGGTGTATGTGGCGGTGGACAACGCGGTGCCGGATATCGCCAAGTCGGAGACGGAAACGGTGGCGGCGCTGGAGTCGGCGAAGGGCTACATACGCCATGAGATCAAGGAGCGGATGGGCGTGCGGCATGTTCCCGAGCTGAGTTTTCATGCGGACCGCTCGGGGCGGTTCCAGGCGCGGATCGAGGAGTTGATGGATCGTTCGCGGAAGCGGCAGAAGGCGCCGGTCGAGTAAGAGATGGCAGTGGCGCGCGTGAATACGGTAGAGAGGAGCCCGATCTCCGGCTATGGGATCGAGGCGATTCTGCGCGTGCTGCAGGAGGGCGAGCGGTTTCTGGTGTGCTCGCACTCGCGGCCGGATGGCGACGCGGTGGGCAGCGTGCTGGCGATGGCGATGCTGCTGGAGCAGATGGGCAAGCGCGCGGATATTGTGACGGCGGATCGGGTGCCGGTTCCCTATCGCCGGCTGCCGGGGGTGAACGGGATTCGCAATGCGCTGCGGGTGCGCGGCTCGTATGAGGCGGCGATCCTGCTGGAGTGCGACAGCTTTGAGCGCACGCGGCTGAAGGGTCTGGAACAATATCCCATCATTAATATTGACCACCATGTGAGCGGGCACGACTGGGGACAGGTGAACTGGATCGACCGCAGCGCGGCGAGCGTGGGCGAACTGGTGTACCGGCTGGTGAAGGCGGCGGGCGCGCGGGTGACGGCGGAGATGGCGACGTGCCTCTATACGACGCTGCTGACGGATACGGGCGGTTTCTGCTACGGGGCGCTGCGCGCGGGGACGTTTGCGCTGGCCGAGGAGCTGGTTGCGGCGGGGGCGAATCCGATCAGGATCGCGCAGGATGTGTATTTTTCGCAGCCGGCGTCGAAGCTGCTGCTGCTGGGCAAGGCGCTGAATACGCTGCGGCTTGAGCGATGCGTGGCGTGGCTGTGGATCGACCACAAAGATGTGCAGGGGACGCGGGCGACGGAAGAGGATTGCGAGGGAATCGCGAATTACGCGCTGTCAGTAGCCGGCGTGGAGACGGCAGCGTTTTTCCGCGAGCTCGAAGAAGGGCGCATCCGGGTGAGCCTGCGGAGCAAAGGCCGCGTGAACGTGGCGGCGATTGCGGAGAGCATGGGCGGCGGCGGGCATGAGACGGCTTCGGGCTGCTCGCTGGATGGGCCGATGGAGCAGGCGCGCGAGATGATCCTGGACGCGCTGCGGGCGGGCGTGGCGCAGGCGGGCTGCGAGCCTGAATAGCTCCAGGCTGGAGTAGTGCCCCGGAAATGGCGCCGGGCCGGAACGCGCATGGAGCGCCGGAATGGGTCAAATTGGGCGGTGCGCAGGGGCTAAAGCCCTCGGGCTTTTTGGTCTGCTGCGATCGGCACGACTGAAGTCGTGCCCTGTTACAAAGCAGGTGGTTGATGGTTTCCCACCCATGCTACGCATGGATGGGGCACCCATTTCCGTGGAGCTTGGGGCGGTGCGCAGGGGCTAAAGCCCTCGGGCTTTTGGTCTGCTGCGATCGGCACGACTGAAGTCGTGCCCTGTTACAAGACCCTGCGGCCAGGACTTTGGGCGGGCCGTTTGGTGGGCACCTCTCAGTCAAGGGACCAGACGGCTGATCTGTTAGCCTTGACGCTGTCGCGGTGTGCCGGGCAGGGGGTTCGGCGGGCGGCAAAATCCAGGAGTTCGCTCGGGCCTCGCTGCGTGCGTCTGCGCCGGGGAAAACCGTGGAAGTGGAGACTGCACTGGATACATCCCTACCAGACTCGCCTGAAGCATCACGCCGGGGTCTGCCTTCCTGGGCCACGATCTGCGAGGCGTCTGTATTTGTCGCCTTTGCGGTGTTTTTCATCCTCTATGGCAATGCGCCGATTTTTGGCGGCGATGGGCTGGGCCTGGTGGGCGCCGACGAGCCGCGCTATGCGCAGATTGCGCATGAGATGCTGGTGCGCTTCGATTCGGCGCACACGCTTGAAGGAGCGGCTGAGCGCCTGCGTGACGCCGTATCTCTATGGGCATCCGTGGCTGGAGAAGCCGGCGCTTTACTACTGGCGGGCGATGTTTGTCTTTCAGGACTTCGGGGTGCATGACTGGAGCGCGCGGCTGCCTTCGGCGAGCTTCGCCTTCATCATGGCGGCGCTGATCTACCTGCACATGCGGCGATTCCGACCGGGGCGGGCACCTGGATGCGGCGCTGATCACGGTGGCGTGCGCGGGGATTATCGGGTTTTCGCGCGGGGCGTCGACGGATATGCAGCTGGCGGCGCCGCTGTGCATCGGGCTGCTGGGCTGGTATGCGTGGTACGAGACGGACTCGAAGTTCTGGCTCTTCGATATCTATTTCTTTACCGGCGTGGCGACGCTGGCGAAGGGACCGGTGGCGCCGTTTCTGGCGATCGTGATTGTGGCGGCGTTTGCGCTGCTGCGCCGGGAGTGGTCGATTGTGCGGCGGTCGTTCTGGTGGCCGGGCGTGCTGCTTTATTTCGCGATTGTGCTGCCGTGGTTTATGGCGGTGCAGCATCAGAACCCGACGTTCTTCCGGGAGTTTTTTCTCGAGCACAACCTGGAGCGGTTTGCGACCAACCGCTATCAGCACGAGCAGCCGTTCTGGTACTACATTGTCGTCGTGGTGCTGGCGCTGATGCCGTGGACGGTGATTGCGCTGCGGGCCCTGGTGGACGGCGTGCAGACGTCGGTGGCGGAGTGGCGGCTGCGGCACTCGCGGCCGGGAAAGCCGGCGCCGAAGCGGCCGGGAGATGCGTTTCCTGAGTTCCTGGTGCTGTGGGCGCTGATCCCGATCATCTTTTTCTCGTTCTCGCAGTCGAAGCTGCCGGGGTACATTCTGCCGTCGATGCCGCCGATTACGATTCTGACCGGCGACTATCTTTATCGCTGCCGGCAGCGGGGGCTCAACTTCGGGGTGCTGCTGGGCCATGCGGTGCTGTGCGGACTGATGGCGCTGTTTGCGTTCATGCTGCCGTGGGTGGTGGCGCATGGGTCGACGATGCCTCCGGGGCACGCGCTGACGGCGGCGCTGCTGGCTTCGGCGGGCGCGACGATGCTGATCCTGGTGGTGGTGCACGGCTTTGGCGTGGCGCGGTTGCGGCTGGCAACGTGCGGCGTGCTGGTGGTGCTGGTGTTTTTCCTCTATGGCGTCGGGCCGTTTTTCGGGATTCCGGCGATTGCCTCGTCGAAGCGGGTGATTCACCTGCTGGACCGCTCGTACTCGGCGCGGCCGCTGGCGGAGAAGCTGATGCAGTATGGGCCGCCGGACGAGACGATCGCTGTCTTCAGGGTGCGGCGGGATGTGGAGTACGGGCTTGCGTTTTATCGCAACCACCAGGTGGTGAATTACGAGGAGACCGGGGTGCCGGAGGGCCAGCATCTGCTGGTGGCGCGCGTGATCGGGCGCGGCGGGCGGGACCTGCATACGCAGGATGCGCTGAACGAGTACCTCGAAGGCCGGAACTATACGCCGCTGTTCATGTGGCCGGAGCAGGGGCTGGAGATTTTCCAGGTGGGCGCGAGCAGTGCGGTGCAGGAGCAGGAAAGCGCGGAGCGATGAAGCTTCGCTGCAACTTGCCGAGGCCTATGGCTTCATGGCACAGTGTCGCAAGGCCTCGCGGGAGATGCTTTGTGGTGTGTACGCCCGGGGGCTGCGCCTGATCTTGCAAGAAACTGATCCTGCAATAAAGCGAGTGAGATGGCCGCGCACGTTTCTTTCGAGATTCTCGATCTTCGGCACTTCGGAGCTCCGATGCTGCGGCATGTGCTGGAGGCCGAGGGCGAGGTCTGGCTGGAGCGGCTGCACTGGGATTATCGCGCCTCGTCGAAGCTGCTGATGCAGTACATTGACAGCCACATGCTGCCGGGGTATGCGGCGGTCGAGTCGGGCCAGGTGACGGGCTACGCCTTCTGCGTGTACGAGGAGACGAAGGCGGTGGTGGGCGATGTCTTCGCCATTCCCGGATACAATCCTGAGCTGCCGGCGCCGGTGGCGGGGACGCCCGCTCCGGCGCAGGAGATTGAAGAGACGCTGCTGCGGCATCTGCTCGAGACGCTGACGCACTCCCCGAATGTGGACCGGGTGGAGTCGCAGCTGCTGCTGCATCCGACGGGGATGCATGCGGGGGTCTTTCGCGAGGCGGGCTTTGAGATGTACCGCAGGCTGTTTATGGTGCAGCCGCTCGAAGGACGCTGGAGCAGCCCGTTTGTCGATCTGCCGGAGGGGCTGGAGCTGCGGCCGTGGCGCGACGAGGATCTGAATGCGGCGGCGCGGCTGATCTCGGAGGCGTACCGGGGGCATCCTGACAGCCTGATCAACGACCAGTACCACTCCGTGCATGGCTCGCTGCGGTTTCTGCAGAACATTGTGCGCTACGCCGGGTGCGGGACATTTTCGACGCAGGCTTCGCATGTGATTGCGGAGCGGGGCAGCCGGGACCTGGCGGGGCTGGTGCTGGGCTCGCGGGTAAGCCCGCAGAGCGGGCACATCACGCAGCTTTGCGTAGATCCGGCGTACCGGCGGCGGGGCCTGGCGCGGCTGATGCTCTCGGTGGCGGCAGCGCATTTTGTCCGGCAGGGCGTGCGCGAGATTTCGCTGACGGTGACGGAAGCCAACCAGGATGCGATCGATCTCTATACGGCCGAGGGATATGAATGCCAGCATCGCTTCGATGCGGCGGTGTGGCGGAAGAGCCGGTAGGCGGGGTCACTGCACGTTGAGCCTGGGCGTCCGCGCGTCGTAGCCGCCCGCAAGAAAACCACCCAAAGGATTGCTGACGTTTGCGGCCCGGGCCGAGCCGGCTGGCGCGCGCTTCGCGGGCCGCGGAACCGGCGAAATTTGGCAGTTGACATTAACGGGCGATCCACTACCATATGGTTGTGGATAGGTTGGACACAACGTTTGCGGCTCTGTCGGATCCGACCCGGCGGGCAATCATCGAACGACTCTCCCATGCGCCTGCGTCTGTGCATGGATTGACGGAACCGTTCTCACTCTCGCAGCAGATGATCTCAAAACACATTGCCTACCTGGTGCGGGCTCGGATTGTGGTGAAAACGAAGAGTGGGCGGGAGAGTGTGTGCACGCTGAGGCCGGAGGCGATCAAGGCAGTGAGCGACTGGAGCATCAACTATCGCCGATTCTGGGAAGAGAGCCTGGACAAGCTGGAAGCGGTTGTCAATCAAATGAAGCAAATGGAGCAAATGAAGAAAAGCGGAGGTGAGAGATGACAGGAAGCGCAGTTAACGAGACTGAGCGAATGGTGATTACACGCATTTTCGACGCCCCACGCGAACTGGTCTGGAAGGCGTGGACAGACCCGCAATACGTGATGCAGTGGTGGGGGCCTAAGGGCTTTACCGCGCCGTTCTGCAAGATCGATTTTCGAGTGGGCGGGAAGTTTCTCTGCTGCATGAAAACGCCGGACGGGCAGGAGTGCTGGAATGCGGGCGAATATCACGAGATTGTTTTGCACGAGCGAATCGTTTCGTCGATGTACTTTTCCGACGCGGCGGGAAACAAGATTGAGCCGGCGGAGTTAGGGATAGAGCATGAGGCGATCGAAGGCGCGTACGACGTGACTCTCTTTGAGGACCTGGGAGATGGTCGAACGAAACTCACCTTCATCGGAAATGAACCGATGGAGAGCGCGAAGAACAGCGGGCAGCTCGAGGGCTGGAACGAGATACTCGACAAGGTTGCCGCGGTTGTTGCGGAGCTCAAGAAGGCGCGATAAACGGCGATCGTCTCGCAGAACGGGTGGCATTAGCAACTCCGACCCTTCGCCCAAAAGCGGGCGCAAGGGTGGGGCAACCCCAGACTTACTTCGTTACTGCGGGGGGATGCTGGGGGCGGCGGGCGGCGAGGGCTGGCCGAGCACTTTGGTGCCGTAGCTTTCGCCGAGGGCGTTCATGGCGGCAAAGTCATTCGGATTGCTGATGGCGTGCGCGGCGCAGGCGGCGAAGAAGTTTTCGACGCCGGCGGGGCGGATGAGGATGAGATAGCGGCCGTCCTGGTCAGCGGTGTTCTGGAAGACGTGAGGGACGTTGGCGCGAACGTGAACGAAGTCGCCGGGGCCGGCATTGTGGGCGACGCCGTCAATCTCAAAAACAAACGAGCCTTCGAGGATGTAGAAGGACTCCTCGAAGGGATGGACGTGAAGCGGCGGCCCATTATGGGCCGCAACTGTATTGACCATCACGGTGGCGGAGCCGGCGTTGTCGGACTTCACAAGTTGAGGCGCAGCGTGTTGCCGATCATGGAATAGGGCGCGCCGTTCAGGCACTCGTCGCCGCGGAGGATGAAGGGCTTGGATGGGGCACGAAGGACCTCCGCCCCGAAGAGTAGAGGGGGCGGCGTGCGGAGTCAAATCTGCGGAGAGCGCATGGAGCCGTGGGCTGGCAGCGACGCTTTCAGGAGAGCGGCCGAGCAATCCGAAGACGCAAAGATATATGCAAGCTCTCGAGAATGACGGCAAATGGGCTGTGCAAACTGCCGGATACGAGTTTCCTGAAGGATTTGAAGTAAAAAAGCACGGGTGGTTGAATGCATCGCTTTCCCATGTGCCAGAATCGGCACATGGGGCACCCTGCGTTTATGGATCAATCAGCATCCCGAGACCTGGGCCACCCGCCGAAGTATAGATTGGCTCCTCAGGTAGGACTCGAGGCTGCTCGTAATAAAAGAAACAATTCGGTGTTCACTTCCGAACGATGGCTTCTTCGTAATGCGCTTTTCCGGATACCTTTCCGTCCTTAGCATGCAGTTCCTCATCTATAAGGACTTTTACCGGACAGCCGTCTGAAGTAACCCAGACTGTTCCCTTCTCGAAACCTCCCGGACCCAGAGTCGCCGTGTATAACCCCGCTCCGCAGCGTTTGCGCGGGCGGTATCAATGGAAAACTTCGTTGTATCGTAACCATTCACACCCTTTTCCGGTCCCTCGTTCACGACAGCGGAGCTACTATGCACAAGCGCCAATACGCTGGCCATTCGCCCAATGGCCCACTGATACTTATGCGGCATGTCCTGTGGCGTGTCATGCAACGGAACCGGAGCAGGCATGTAGTTGCTTTTAAAGCTGCCGTTGATCATTTGCGGCGTGACGTCCGCTTCCTCTGACCACGGATTGTCGGATTCGTCCTTGAATGAGTAGTGGAAGGATTCCGGAGGGTTCTGGAGGCGATTGATCACGCAGTCGAGATCAATGTCCAGGCCCCCGCCGTTTTGCGTCGCAGGGGTATTGTGGTTGGGCGAAGCCTCTGTATCGGGCGCCTTGCTGGAATGGCAGGCTGATATGAAGAACACAATCAAAGCGATGTTTACAGGTAGTAACCGTCGAACAATGATCATTTTCACATCTCCATAAAGTTTCATATTGATGGTTCCTCAGCCCATTCGTTACTGCGGATCTTCCGGCACCTGGAATGTCCAAATCGCGTCGAACATCAACCCATCCCCCTGCGCCCGGGCCACATCGGAGCCGGAAAAATGCTTCGCTTTTGAAGTCGGGCGAAGTACGACGCCGTATTCGCCCGCAGCCAGTTCGGAACTCGGTGTAATTTTGTATTTTCCCGGCGCAAGCTTTTGAGCTTGAGAAGTGACGCGCTCTTCGAGGAATCTTGAATAAATCTGCCAATCTGCTGCCGGACTGGATTGTGCATCCGCTTTACCCTGTGTCGCGCCGATAATCCGGCATGTATTCTGCGCCGGTGTCAGCTTCACGATTGCCGGAGCATGAGTCATCCGGAGTTACGCCCAAGACACGGGAAAAATCCAGGGTAAAACTCGGCGTAGCATTTTTCACAATATTCGACGACGCTGGCCCCGGCACTCCCCACACGTAGGTTATCGTGGGCTGGCGGTGTGACATAACGTTTGAGGAAATGCTCGCAGCCTGCTGCACGGATTCGCCCCCAACCATTGAGTTCATGTGCATCGTCGCAGCCATGGCGGCTTCATTGGCGCCCCCTTGCATGGCTTGCGTGAGGACTGAATCGGTTGCAAGGCTGCTCATCGACGACGGTTTTGTCTTGGTTGTAGCAAGTTGCGTTTTTTCGAGGCGTAGTGCCTGCGAATCCTGGCCGGAAGTTATGATAAGCGTCGGCATTCGGCTCTTGCTAACCGGAGACACAGCTTGGGGAGGCGCCGATGCAGCAGCCCCACTCGCCCCAGTTTTGCTGGTAGCCGCGATCATCGCATTCAACTCGCTGTCGGTGACTCCAGCCTTGTGCAGACGCACCAATTCTGAGGTTGAAGTACTGAACCTACCCGGCCGCGACTGGATCGCTGAAACCACCACGGATTCCGACACGCCGCCCTTCACCATAGTGATCACGTCGGCGTTAGTCAGTGGTTTTTGCTGGCTCAGCAGTAACGGTGCGGTCACGGCCAGGACAGCGATCGGTCCGCATTGATGAAAAGCTTTCCAAGACATGCTGGGTCTTCCTGTATAAGTCCTTTGCGAGGCTGATTACGTCGCCAACCGCGAGCTACGGCGTGCCGGGCTTAGCTGGCAAGAGTTGTCTCGACGTCCCCTTCCCGCTGGAAGGCGTGTTGATTGGCCCTGGATCTCTTGTGCGTGGAACCGTTCCGTGCGAGCCTGATTGCTGCCCCGGATTGGCACCACCTCCTAACATCCCACCCGAAGGTGCGGTGGTTGGCCCCGGACTCAATCCATTGATGTGAGGGTTTAGCAGCGTTCCACCCGAACCGGCGCCCGTCACCCGATGTACTGACGACACGAGCTCAAAGTTAACGTTGTAGGCACGGTTCTGACAGGAGCCCCAATGCGATTTCAGATCGCCGACCGTGGAAGGACGAGCCGGAGGCAGCATGTTGCATCGCGCGTTGGTGATCGTGATGGGGGAGATGGTTTCAACCTGAGGCACAACTTTCGGAGAGAATCGATTCGACTGCAGGATGATGAGCTGCGCCTGCAAGGGCGGTCCGACCGTCTGTCGGTCGTATGCATACCTGCAAACGTCGTACATCTCCTGCTTGCCGCCATATAGAAACGCTTTGATCTGACCGATATATGTGAAGTTATTGCCGAGGTTAACCGGGTTGTTTGGGGAGCCTGCCGCCCCCACAACAACCGCAAGCCCGCTGCACGTCCCCGTCTGTTCGTGTGTAATCGCATTCGCGTCCCAATACACGAAGCCTTCAACGGTTCCGGCATTGTTGAGTGGCCGAAGGTTTGTAGTCGGCGATCCGGGGCGCGTGATCTGCGCCGCACTGATCGCACACATGACCAGCGTAAACAAACTTACTGAGAATGTTTGCAGCAATGACGTATATTTTGCTGATCGCATATCGTTACCTCCCGAGAAGGCGACGAGTTCAGTTGATCTTATGAGCGCTGATGGTTATTTGCTTGGCCTTGACCCCGCTCCAGTCAGCGCTGAATCTGTGGAATCCAGACTTCGCGATGGTGTGACATGTACCGTCTGCGAGACATGCATCCGCCTGCATTGAGGCCATGTTCCAGTTGTCCCCACCCCCGCCTCCGGTGAAAGTGTCCTCTAGAGTGAGACCGCGAATCTGATCGATTGTGACGGAGCGGCTTAGGAGGACCTCTGCCCCCTTGGTACTTCCATTCGGCCAATTCTCGCTGTGGTTGACATTGGTTGCCGCCTGGCTTGTGTTATCCGCAAACAGGATGGTTATATTGAGATTGTCATTTCCGCCGCGCAGGTCGTCATCTGCAGTGACGAATGTAAACGAAAGCTTGCTGACTGAATTTCCCGTCGCGCACGTGGCTCCTGGTTGCGTATTGATGTCAAAGGACGGATTACTTCCTGTAAATCTGTGGAAACCGGAAGAGGCAATCGGGACGTTCTCTCCGTTTGCCAAAGCGAATGCCTGAAATTCCGTCATGTCCCAGTTGTCTTCTGTGTGAACTCCTTCTGCTGCATTACCGGAGGTCACCAGGGGCCCGGCGACTGGAAGTGCTGCCTCGGCCATTTGTTGCGCAGAAGGGGGGGTGAAGCCGCCTTGTGCGACGTGGATCAGACCTATTTGCTTGATCTGGTTTAAGGCGATGCTCCGCTTCAAGTGGAGGATGGGGCGGTTAATGCTATGCGCCGCCCAACCGACTCCGTTGTTCACATTCGTAACAGTTTGCATGTCGCCGTCGGAAAAGTGGGTATCTCAACATTCAAGTTGTCCTTCCCTCCGCGCAGGTCGTCGTTTCCAGTTGTGATCTGTAGTTGCAACGCATCCACGGAGCAGTTCACGGCGTGTGGGAGCGCAGTGCGGGACTGTGGACTGAGTAAAATCCCGCTGTGCGGTTCGGACTTAGTGGGCCCGGAATGTGGAGTGAGGGTACCTCCATTGTTGGGTCCGGGCTGTGAGCCGAGCAGAGTTCCTTTGTCCGGCGGAATCATTTGCGCGGAGAAAAAACGCGATCAGGGGAAGTGTGAGGGGATTAAATATATCGACCGAAATTTGCCCAAGTCAATTAAATTCTAGATGGATGATTGTCACTGGTTTGTAAGTCGCTGCATATGGCCTGCCCGGCGATTTGCACCGCTGATGGTGCGCATTACCCGTAGCCGAAGTGCCGCGGAACAAACCAACAAAATCGTGCGTATAGCCCACCATGCAGTGCGTGGGTACATTAAGCTGGAGCGTGATGGGGCTGACGGCCCCGGCCAGGCCTCCGCGGCAAGTGTTTCAGCCGCAGGAGGGGAGCAGGCGAGTGCCCTCGCAGGGAGCCCAGGCGGGGGTCCCGGCTACGGCGTCTGGGGCACGCACGGCGCGCCCGGAGGTAAGACCGCTGGAGATCGACTGGTCTCAAGTTGTTCGCCATTGCATGGATGGGGATTCCGGCGCATGGGCCGAGCTGGTCCGTGAGCACCACCGGCGTGTCTATGGTCTGTGCTACCGGTTTACGGGGAACCCGGCGGATGCCGAGGACCTGACGCAGGACGTCTTCCTCAAGATCTATTCCAATCTTTCGAGCTTCGACACCGGGCGGGGCAGCCTGCAGGTGTGGATCACGACGATGACGCGGAATCTGCTGGTGGATAACTTCCGGCGGACGAAGAATCAGCGGGCGACGGGTTCACTGGACGAGGGCTGGGACGGGAGCGAAGAGCTGCGGCCGGTGGACCGGCTGATGTCGGCGGGGCCTTCTCCGCATGAATCGGCGGCCAAGAAGGAACTGGCGAAGATGGTGCAGGGAGCGCTGGCGAAGGTATCGCCGGAGCTGCGCGAAGCTGTGATTCTAAGGGATTTGCAGGACATGGATTACCGGGAAATAGCCCAGGTGCTTGGCATACCGGAGGGAACGGTGAAGAGCCGGATCAGCCGGGGCCGCGCGGAACTGGCGCGCCTGCTGGAACGTACTAAACGGGAGGTGATGTAGGCGATGGCAGACCGCGTACACATTCCGAATTCTCCAGCGTGCGGGCAGTGGGAAACCCTGCTGGCAGATGCGCTGGACGGCATGCTGAGGCCGGAGGACGAGGCGACCTTCAGCGGGCACATGGCGACCTGCTCTGCCTGCACCGCACTGTTTGAGGAAGCCCGGCGGGGGCGGGAGTGGCTGGAGTTTCTTTCGCCCGAGCCGGAGATTCCCGAAGGCCTGATGGACCGGATTCTGGCGACGACGGGTCCGGGACAGGTAGCCGGCTACGGGCTGGTTGCCGGCGACAGCGCGGCGATGGCGATTCCCCCGGTGTGGCAGCAGACGGGGTTCATGGCCAAGACGCGGCGGTTTGCCGAGCCGCGGCTGATGATGACGGTGGCGATGGCCTTCTTCTCGATTGCGCTGACGCTGAACCTGACGGGGATCCGGCTGCATGAACTGCGGCTCTCCGATCTGCGGCCGTCGGCGATGCGTTCGCTGCTGGAGCGGCAGATTACGGTGGCTTCGACGCCGATTATCCGCTACTACGATCATCTGCGGGTGGTGTACGAGTTCCAGTCGCGGATGCGGGATCTGCGCCGCAGCTCGGAGGCTGAAGGCGAAGGGCAGCAGAGAAGGAACGACAGTGAGCCGGCTGCGCCGGGAGAGTCGAAGCAGACCCCGCCGCGGAAGGATGGAGGGTCGAGAGTGGACCCTCCGCAGCAGTCGGGAACTCCGGCGACGAGAGACTCGTCAGATTATGTGGAAACAAACCTTACGCTTAAGGACCGGCCAACACATTCGGGCGGCGCTGTGCTTTCCGTCTTACGGTTTCAGGGGCGAAAGATCGCCAACAGAAACTCCGGCTCCACAAGTGCAATACGGGAAAGGAGCACGCGATGGATTGCGTAAATCATGCTGGTGTACCTGCAACAGCGTACTGCCAGAACTGCGGCAAGGCGATGTGTGCGAGCTGTGTGCGCACGACGCCGAGCGGGCAGGTGCTGTGCGAACCGTGCGCAGTGAGCTGGCAGAACCTGCAGCAGCCGTTTATTCCGCCGCCGGGGGGTTCGCCGAACCCGATCGTCGCGGCGGTGCTGGGTCTGATCCCCGGCGTGGGCGCGATGTACAACGGACAGTTCTTCAAGGGGCTGATCCACGTTGTGATCTTCGCGGTGCTGGTGAGCATCACCAGCCACTTCGGGATCTTTGGAATCTTTATTGCGGCGTGGGTCTGCTACCAGGTCTTCGACGCGTATCACACGGCGATGGCGCGGCGCGATGGTTTGCCTCTGCCCGATCCGCTTGGGCTGAACGAGATGGGCAACTGGCTGAACCTGGGCGGAAGGCCGCCGTATGGTGGCCAGCAGCCGCCGGCCGGGCCGGTGCCGGGCTGCGATGCCGGGCGCTTATCAGGCTCCGCCGTCTTCGTCGGGCTACCAGCAGGCTCCCGTATCAGGCTCCGTTTACGCCGGCTGCGGGATTTACGGACCCGGCCGTGCCGCCGGTTCCCCCGGTGCCGCCGCTGGGCTGGAAGCGGAAGGAGCCGATCGGGGCGATCATCCTGATTGGTTTTGGATTGATTCTGCTGCTGAACCAGATGGGCTACCTGGCGGAGCGCTTTGTGCACTTTCTGTGGCCGCTGATCTTTATCGCACTGGGATTGTGGATGATCCTTCGTCGCTTCGGTGACACGAAGGGGGGCATGTAATGAACAAGTACTTTTTGATTCGCCGATTGACGGGTCCTTCAATCCTGCTGCTGCTTGGCATCGTGGCGCTGCTGCACCAGGCCGATCTGGTGAGCTGGAATATCTTCGTTCCGCTGCTGCTGATTTTGATTGGCGTGCTGAAGCTGGCGCAGAGAGCGGTGCTGGCGGCGATGGGGGATGAGGCGATTTATCCGGGTTATCCGGGCAGCTATCCGGGAGGTTATCCCGGCTACCAGGGCGGTCCTTATCCCTATGGCGCACCGCCGGCGGGCACGCAGGCGCCCACGCAGACGGGCACATCGATTGTTCCGGCTCCTCCGCAGAACCAGAGTGGCTCGAATGGAGGCCAGCAATGAGCAGCCAGCCTCCGTATACGCCGCCGGGTGGCGGGGTGCCTCCGCCGTACGATCCGCGGACGCAGTGGCGGGTATACCGCGAGCAGCAGCGTGCGGCGTGGCGCGCGCAGCGGGACGCGATGAAAGCGCAGCAGCATGCGTGGAAGGCGGGCTGGGGCCGGGTTCCGCATGCTCCGTCGATTGTGGGACCGATCATTTTGATTGCGTTCGGCACCATCGGCCTGCTGATGTATACGGGCCACATTTCGCCGGGAATGTTCTGGAACTGGTATGGCCACTGGTGGCCGCTGCTGCTGATTGCGGCGGGCCTCGCGCTGCTGGCTGAGTGGGCGCTGGATATGCGGCGGGAGACGCCGGTACATCGCGGCGGCGGTTATGTGGGCGTGCTGATTCTGCTGGCGATTCTGGGCTTCGGCGCTTCGGGGTGGGCAAATTTCTGGGGACCGCTGCGCGCCAACTTCGGCGGACACGATGACAACTTCTTCAACTTCTTTGGACTGCCGGAGCACGACCTGGAACTGGACCCGCAGAGTGTAACTGCGCCGGCGAATGCCGTCATCCAGATCGAGAATCCGCGGGGCGATGTGAGCGTGACGGCGGGCGACGGCAACACGGTTGAAGTGCGGGCGCACGCGGTGGCGTTTGCCAGCTCGGATGCCGAAGCGAAGAAGATTTTCGATGCCGAACAGGCGCACGTGACGGTGAGCGGCAACACGGTGCTGGTGAAGTCAGAGAGTAATGACCGCGGGCGGCTGAACGTGAGCATCACGGTGCCGAAGACGGCGCAGGTGACGGTCACGGCGGGCCACGGCGATGTGACAGCCGCAGGGCTGGGCGCGGGCCTGACGATTACGTCGAGCCACGGAGATGTGCAGCTGAGCACGATCAAGGGCTCAGTGCAGGTGCATTTTTCGAACGACCGCGGCGATTTTTCAGCGCACCAGATCGACGGCGATCTGACGGCCGATGGCAACTGCAACGACCTGACCTTCTCTGAGATCAAGGGCAAGGTATCAATGAACGGCGAGCTCTTTGGCGACGTGCACATGGAGAATGTCACCGGGCCGCTGCATCTGCATACCTCGATCACCGACGTGGAGCTGGCGACGCTGCCGGGGGATCTGACGCTGAACTCCGACGATCTGCGGGTGACGGAAGCGAAGGGACCGGTGCGGGTTTCAACGCACTCGAAGGATGTTGACCTGAGCGAGATTTACGGCGACACGGTGGTGACGAACAGCCGCGGCGAGATCTCGGTGTCGCCGGCCGGCGCGTACAACGTGGACGCGAAGAACGGCAAGGGCGACGTGGAGATTACGCTGCCGCCGGGCACCTCGGCGACGGTGGATGGACGCACGCACAACGGCGACATCGTTTCGGATTATCCGCTGGAGATCAGCGGCGATGAGAGCAAGACGGTGACGGGCAAGATTGGCGCCGGGGCGAACAAGATCAGCCTGGTGGCCGACGTGGGCGATGTGCGGATCAAGAAGGGCGATGGATTTCCGCCGGTTCCCCCAACGCCGCCGACCGCTGCTGCGGCGCCGGCTGCCCCGAATGCGCCGCATCTGAAAGCGCCGAAGAAGCCCGAACAACCGGTGGAGCAGTAAGCGAGCGTTGACAGTTCGTGAAGATTGCGGCGGCAGCGATGCCGCCGTTTTCATTTCGGCTACTCGGCTTTCAGCGCTTCTATCGGATCGACGCTCGCGGCCCGGCGCGCCGGGAGTGCCGCAGCCAGCAGGCCGCAGAGAACAAGCAGAATTGCCGCGCCCGCTATAGTGGGCAGATCGTGGGCGCTCACGCCATACAGAAAGCGGCCGACGAGGCTTCCGGAAGCCAGGGCAAGACAGTGCCGGCGGCAACGCCGCCAAGCAGCATGCGCCGGCCTGGCGGAGCACCATCCACAGAAGATGCGCGCGGGTTGCGCCGAGAGCGATGCGAACCCGATCTCGTGCCTGCGCTGAGCCACGAGATACGCCAGCAGCCCGTAGAGTCCGGCGACCGCCAGCAGCAAAGCCGAAGCGCCGAAGAATTCGAGCAGATGCGCGGCGAGGCGCTGGCTGCCATAGGAGTCTTCGACGATCTGATCCATGGTGGTGATGGTGCCGTTTCGAGTTCCGGGCTGGACTGTTTGAAGACCGCGCGCAACTCGGGTATTACCTGGGAAGCGGGCTGATCGGTGCGGACGGCGAGATCCATCGCGATTTCTTCGAGCACGTTGTAATACCGTGAGTCCGGGCGTAACTGGGAATGTCAAATTCGATTTCGGGCTGGCGGAGTCGGCTGACTCGTGCTTTGCCGCTCATCATCGAGCATGCCGATGATGATCATGGGCGCATTCTTCGCTGAGGTTGACGAGCTTCTGTGCCGATGATCGAGGCGGGATCGTGCTTGTCCGGCGCCCACTTATGGCGAAGGCCTGGTTGACCACGGTGACGGGCTGTGAGGTTGCGGTGTCCTCGGCGTTGAAATAGCGGCCGGCAGCCATTCGGAAGCCCAGGACCGGCTGCATGCCGGGAGTGGCAGCTTTTATAAAGGCGGCGATCTTGCGTCCGTTGATTAGATGCCGACTTCGATGTGGAATGTTTTGCCGAGCGGCACGGAGCTGATGAGGCCGGCGCTCTGGACGCCGTGGATCGTTCGACGCGGTTCAAGAGGGGCAGGTAGAGGTCGCGCGTCATGTCTTTGTGGTCAAAACGAAACGCGGGAATGCTGAGGTTGGCGACGATGATGTGGTCGGTGCGATAGCCGAGCGGCACGTGGCGCAGGGTGTAGATGGAGCGCAGGAGAAGTCCGCAGGTGACGAGCAGCGCGAGCGACAGGGCGATTTGCCGGTGACGAGCAGGCCGCGTACGATGCTGGCGGCGCGATGTGCCGGCCTGCAGGCCACCCTGGCGCAGCGCAGGTTCGACGGGCATGCGGATTGCCAGCAGCGCAGGCCATGCCGTCGAGGCAAGCGTCGAGAGCAGGGTCAACGCAGGCAGCGCGACCAGAATTAGCAGATCGGGCACCGCGAAGACAGGAAAGGCAGAATCTGGCTCAGCTCATGCGCCAGCAGCCGGAGAGAAGCGATGGCCAGTGCAGGCCGAGCGGAGGCAGCGTCCGTTGAGGACGAGGCCTTCAATGAGCATCTGCCGCATGATTCGCAAGCGGCCGGCGCCGATAGCGACGCGCGTCGCCATCTCACGCTGCTGCGTCATATTTCTTGCCAGCATGAGGCCGGCACATTCAGGCAGGCGATCAGCCACAGAGTGGCCGCGGCAAGCAGTGCGATGAGGGCTTTGCGTATATCGGCGTACCAGCGAGTCTGCGTAGCGATCGACGCGGCGCCGGATGATCGTGGCGCAGCATCGCATCGGTGTATTGCTGACCGAGGCGCTTCTGAATGAGCGTCATCTCGGCGGTGGCGCTGGCAAGCGAGACACCTTGCGGAGCCGCGCGATGCCGGTGTAGAGCGAGGATTGGAAGCTGCGATCCTTGTCGCTGTCGTCGAGTTGCAGCGCGACCCAGATTTGCGGGACTGTTCTGTATTCCTGCCGGATAGGCGAAGCCGCGCGGCATCACGCCGGTGACGGTGAAGGTCTGGTTGTTGATTTTGACGGATCTGCCCAGCACGCTGGGATCGGCAGCGAAGACTTCGCGCCACGCGGTGTCGCTGAGGATGACGGAGCCGGAATTGCTGTCGGCGGCGAAGCTGGGAGCAGCCGGAATGAAGCCGCGGCCGAGAGAGGGATGCACGCCGAGCACGTCAAAGAGATTTGTTGTCACGCGTTCGGCATCCACCTGCTGCGCAGCATCGCGGCCCTCGAGGTAGTTGCGTCCGTTCATCGGCGCGGCGAAAGCGATGGCGGTGAAGGAGTGTGCCTGCGCCTGCCACTCTTCGATGTCGCGCCAGGGAACTCCGAAAGAGCCGGCGCCATCGGTTTCATTGAGGATGACGAGGTTGTTCGGGTCGCCGTAGGGCACGGGCCGCAGCAGCACGCGATCGACGACGGTGAACATGGCGGCAGCGCGGCGATGCCGAGCGCCATGGTGGCGATGACGGCGAGCGCGAAGGCCGGTCTGCGTCTGATCGAACGCAGCGTGGAGCGGAAGTCCTGCAGGAGGGATTCGAGCCAGTTCCAGCTCCAGGTGGCGCGGGTCTGGTCGCGCAGCAGGGCGGGATTGCCGAAAGAACGCAGGGCCGCGGCGCGGGCTTCGTCGGGCGGCATGCCGGCGGCAGCGTTCTCGGCGATCTGGCGATCGAGATGGAAGCGCAGTTCGTCGTCGAGCTGAGTGGCAGCGCTGCCGCGACGGAAAGCCATGCGGAACTTCACCAGTAGCTGATGGAACGAGCGCATCGTGTTCAGGCCTCGCTGAGGATGATGTTGATGGCGGAGGAGAGACGGTTCCAGTTGGCGGTTTCGGCCTCAAGCTGTCTGCGTCCGGCGGCGGTGAGCGCGTAGAAGCGGGCCTGGCGGCCGGTTTCACTTTCGGCCCATTTTGCCTTGATCCAGCCCTGCTGCTCAAGGCGGTGGAGGGCGGGATAAAGCGAGCCCTGCTGCACCTGGAGGACTTCACCGGAGAGCTGCTGAATGCGCTTGGCAATGGCCCAGCCATGCATGGCTTCGGGCGCAATGGTTCTGAGGATGAGGAGGTCGAGAGTTCCCTGCACGAGATCGCTTGGCTTGCCCATGCCTAGATTATCTACACGATCTTGTGTAGATCGTCAAGGCATGAGGGGGGGGTGCGGATAAGCGTACTTGGCACTTCCGTTACAAAACGGACCGGAGACATGGTTTACAGCGAAGCGCAACGGTGACAAATCCTCAGCATTGGGCACGACGATTATTGATTGACATTCAACGGAAATCCACTACCATATGGTTGTGGATAGATTGGGTACAACATTTGCGGCTTTGTCTGATCCAACCCGGCGGGCGATGATCGAACGACTCTCCCATGGGCCTGCCTCTGTGCATGGATTGACGGAACCGTTTGCACTCTCGCAGCAGATGATTTCAAAACATATTGCCTACCTGGTGCGGGCGCGGATTGTGATCAAGACGAAGCGTGGACGGGAGAGTGTGTGCACGCTCAGGCCAGAGGCGATTAAGACGGTCAGCGACTGGGCGATTAGCTATCGCCGATTCTGGGAAGAGAGTTTCGACAAGCTGGATGTGGTTGTCAATCAAATGAAAAAAGAGGAGGTCAGAGATGACAAATAACACGGCTAACGAGACAGAGCGGATGGTGATCACACGAGTTTTTGATGCCCCACGCGAGTTGGTTTGGAAGGCGTGGACAGACCCGAAATACGTGATGCAGTGGTGGGGGCCGAAGGGCTTTACTTCGCCCGTTTGCCAGATGGATTTTCGCGTTGGAGGAAAATCTCTCCTCTGCATGAGATCGCCGGATGGGCAGGAGTTCTGGAATGCGGTTGAATACCACGAGATTGTTCCGCACGAGAAGATCGTTTCCTTCATGTACTTTTCCGACGCGGAGGGAAACAAGGTTGACCCTGCGCATTAGGAATCGAACATGAGGCCATCGAGGGTGCTTACGACGTGACCCTTTTTGAGGACTTTGGAAACGGCCAGACGAAACTCACCTTCATGGGAAATGAACCCATGGAGAGCGCAAAGAACAGCGGGCAACTCGAGGGCTGGAACGAGATGCTTGATAAAGTTGCCGCAGTTGTTGCGGAGCTCGCACAGTCGAAATAAGACAATGAAGCTTTGATTCGCGAAACTCAAGCGTGGAGAAAGAAATGAAAAGAACAACGTTTCTCGCTATCGCCCTGCTGGCATTTGCATTTGCCGCCCATGCCCAGGACACGATGAAGAAAGATGCAGGCGTCAAAGCTGCCGATCCGGAATCGAAAGTCGTGCTCGATTCCTGGAATGAGATTGGCCGCAAGCTGACGGCGCTGGCCGAAGATTTCCCCGAGGACAAATATGACTTCAAGCCGACACCCGCGGAGCGGACCTTCGCCGAGCAATTACTGCACGCGGCGGGTTCATGCTACTACTTTACGAATCCTGCGATGGGGCAGAAGCCTCCCGCGGCAGAAGATCCGAAGCGAGAGCAATACAAGACCAAGGCCGACATCGTTGCGTTCGTCAAGAAGTCCTTCGCCGATGGCGCAGCCGCCATCCAGTCGAAAGGCGACAAAGGCCTGATGACGGAGGTTGTTTATTACCCTCAGCAGAAAGCGCGCGTTATCGACATTGCATACGGCATCATCGAGCATAGCGGAGAACACTACGGCCAGCTCGTTGTTTACTACCGCCTCGCAGGGCTTGTGCCGCCAGAGTCGCGGCCCAAGAAGTAAAGCTCCAAGTTCGATCCTTCGATCTTCCACAGGGTGTCAAGGAGTGCATTATCGCCGATGCACTCATTGACAACCGATCACGATAAGCGGTCGTGGCGGGTGCGGTGTATTGGGCGAGGCGGCGTAGCTGATTTATCTGATCCCCGGGCAAAACAGGCCATGGAAATGACAGAGTATGGAAAGCATGGAAGGCCATGAAGCCGGCTTCCCACCCTTCCCACACTCTTTGGAAATCCCTTCGTGATTCCCACATTCCCACGGCCTCGACGACTGGATATATGTCTTCTCATGCCCTTCAACTCGAACCATCGCCTCCGCAAGGGCTTGTAACGGATGTCTCAGGTCCGCAACGTAACGCATGTCCCGGTACACTCACGGAGGCGCAAGGAAATTCCCGGTTCACGGGAGCAGCCGGATGGTTGTATTCTCCTCTCGCGGGAGGAAGGCAGATGGATGCGCCGACGAGAAAACCGGTGAGAGTGATCACGGTAGAGCGGGAGTATGGCTCGCGCGGAGGCGAGTTTGCGCATGCGCTGGCGGCGCGGCTGGGCTGGAAGCTGCTGGATTCAGAGCTGGTGTGCGCGGCGGCGAAGGCTGCGGGCGTGACGCCGGAACTGGCGGCAAAGTATGACGAGCGGCTCGATCCGTGGTATTACCGCTACGGCAAGATCTTCTGGCATGACTCGCCGTATCCGATGACGGGCCTTGCGGAGGACCAGGTCTTCGATTCGGAGCGGATGCAGACGCTGATCCGAAAAGAGATTGAGAGTGCGGCGCGTGAGGGCGAGTGCGTGATTGTGGGGCGCGGTGCGGCGTGCGCGCTGGCGTGCCATCCGGGATGCTTTCATGTGTTTGTGTATGCGACGTCGAAGGCGAAGCGCGAATGGTTTGCGCGGTCGTTTCCGAAGCAGGCGGAGGATGCGGAACAGATGCTGGCGGCCTTCGATAAGCGGCGCGCGGCGATGATTCGCAGGACCTATCAGCAGGATTGGTGCGCGCGCGGTTTGTATCACATGCTGTTGAACTCGGCGATGGGTCTGGACGCGATGATCGAAGCGACGACGGGCGCGGCGGGGTTGCCGGTTGCGGCTGCAGCAGAGGGTGTGCGCGGGATGGGAACGGCGGGGGCGAATTGCGCTGATTAGCGGGGTGGTCGGTGAGTCGCGGAAGTCCATTCGGACGACACGCCGGCCGGGTGAACGTGTCGCTTTCCCAGGTCTCAGACCGTCGATGACATGGGGCACCCGCATTGCGAGGACAATACGTCCTGATTTAGATCGCGATGCGGGGAACGCGCGCGGCGATGCGGGTGAAGACTTCCCAGGGAATGGTGCCGGCGGCTTGAGCGTGGTCGAAGGCGGAGATGGTTTCGCTGCCCTGCGCGCCGAGGAGAACGACTTCGTCGCCGGGCGCGACGCCGGGGATCTCCGTGACATCGAGAACAGCCTGGTCCATGCTGATGCGGCCGACGAGCGGCGCGCGCTGGCCGCGCACGAGCACGCTGAAACCGTTGCCGAGCCTGCGATCGAGGCCATCGGCGTATCCGGCGGCGATGAGGGCGACCCGCATGGGCTCGGTGGCGACGAAAGTGGCGTTGTAGCCGACGACGGCGCCGGGGGGAAGCTCGCGCACGCTGACGACGCGGGATTTCCAGGTGAGCACAGGGCGAAGCGAGCGGCGCGCCTCGATGAGCGCGGGCTCGGTTCGGGCCGACTTCGAAGGCGGGATCGTAGACGGGGACGACGCCATAGAGCGCGAGGCCGGGGCGGATGAGGGCCTTCATCTGATGGGCCGCGGCTAGTCTGCGCAATGTCTGCGGCGCGGCCTGCGAGCAGCGCGGCGGAGTTGCCGACGTTGAGCCACTGCGGTTGAAGGCCCGCGGCAGCGACGCGATCGAGCACGGCGCCGAGCTGCGTGAGTTGTTCGCGCGTGATGTGGCCGTCGGCTTCGTCGGCGGCGAAGAGGTGGGTCATGATGCCGTCGAGGCGCAGAGGCGAAGCGGGCGTGAAGCGCGCGAGCAGTTGCGGAAGGTTGGCGACGGCGACGCCCTGGCGGCTCATGCCGGTGTCAATCTCAAGATGAACGGGTAAGGCGGCGGGGCCGAGAGCTGCGGCGCGCGCGGCGGATTCAAGCTCGTCGAGATGCCATGGCTCCCAGACGACGGGTGTGAGATTGTGGCGGATCAGGTCTGCGCCCTGGCCGGGGAAGACTCCGCTGATGATGAGGATTGCGGCATCGGAACAACAGGCACGGGCGGCGACGCCTTCTTCAACGCTGGTGACGCCGAGCCAGCGGGCGCCGGCGCGGGCGGCGGCGGGCGCGCAGAGGGCGAGGCCGTGGCCGTAGGCGTTGGCCTTGACGATGGCCAGCAACTCGGCGTGCGGAGCGGCGATGCCGGCGAGGAGGCGGAAGTTATCTTCGAGAGCCTGGGTATCGATTTCGACCCAGCAGGGGCGGGTTTGCATCTGGCGGTCCAGGAAGTTTGCAGTCTTGGGCAGTTCAAGGACCAGTTTAGGGCATCGCGGGCGCTCGCGAGGGCTTGTTAATCGGCGAGCTGCGCAAGCTGCTCGGGCGTGGGTTTCGGCGTGAAGGCGCTGACGATGACGAGCGCGAGCGATTGCAACGATGAGCGCGGGGAAGATGGCTTCGCGCTGCGCGAGGACGGGAGGAAAGAGCGCTTTGACGGCGGGGAGATCCCAGGCGAGGGTGATGATGGTGCCGGCGGCGATGGCGGCGACTGCTCCCCAGGCGGTGACGCGTTTGGAGTAGAAGGCGGCGAGAACGACGGGCGTGAGCGCGGCGGAGTAAATGGTGTAGGCCCAGAGCATCTTCTCAAGAATGCTGGGCGCGTAGATGGCCTGGTAGAGAGCCCAGCAGCCGAGGAGGACGACGGCGAGGCGCGAGATGATGAGCACGCGCTTGTTGGATGCGTTGGGCGCGATGTAGCGAACGAAGACGTCGTTGATGAGGTTGGTTGCCGGCGAGAAGAGATAGTTCGAGGCGGTGGAGACGACCTTGGCGAAGACGGCGCCGAGCAGCAGCGCGCCGAGCAGCGCGGGCAGGCCGTGGCGCGCGGTGTAGGGAATGATTTCGTAGGGCTGCGCGGCGACTTCGCCGGTGGGGTAGAGCGCGGAGCCGATGACGGCGATGGCGACGATGAGAGTTTCAAGGATCACGGTGCCGACGATCCAGCCGATGACGGAGACGCGCGCGTCTTTCTCAGTTTTCGCGGAAAAGAACTTCTGATACATGACCTGGTTGCCGAGCATGAGCAGCATGGTGGGGACGAGGAACTCCATGGCGCGGGTGAAGGTGAGATTGCCGAGGACCTGAAAGTGGGTGGCGGCAAGGCGGCGTGCAGGCCGGCCCATCCACCGGCAGTGTGCAGCAGGTAAGGCGCGGCGATGATGCAGATGACGGTGACGAGCGAGCCGATGGCGACATCCATGTAGGCGACCGAGGACATGCCGGCGAGCGCGGTGGTGATGATGACGAAGATGGCGATGATGTAGGTGCCGAGCGTGGGCGTGATCACGTCGGGAAAGATGAGGTGCAGCACGTTGCCGCCGCCCTTGAACTGGTAGCTGGTGATGCCGACGTAGGCAAAGAGGATGGCGATGGTGCCGAGGACGCGGGCGGTCTGGTTGTAGCGGGCCTCAAGCAGGTCGGGCAGGGTGAACTGCGCGAATTTGCGGGCGCGCGGCGCGATGAAATAGATGAGCAGAAGGCCGAGCCATCCGCCGGCGGGCTGCCAGAGCGCGGCAAAGCCGTTGCGGTAGGCGTTCTCGGCGCCGGCAAAGAGCGAGCCTGCGCCGATCCAGGAGGTGAGCAGGGTGAGAACGAGGACGAAGGCGGGAAGCGAGCGGCCGGCAACGAGATAGTCCGCCTTGGTTTTGACGCGGAAGGTGCGAAAGAGGGCCACGGCGAGCAGCACGGCGGCAATGACGGCCAGGACAACGACATAGAGTTCGGACATCCGCGCGGGTTCCTCGCTGGCGATACGGAATTGATGGAAGTGTATCGGATGAGGGCGGAGGAGCGGACTGGGGCTGCCGAGCGGCACGACTGGGCGATTGATTGCGCCTTGATTGACCCATGGTTGGGGTGTTGCTAAACTGTAAATGCGGGGTGGAGCAGCCCGGTAGCTCGTTGGGCTCATAACCCAAAGGTCGCTGGTTCAAATCCAGCCCCCGCAACCAATTAAATCAATAACTTACGTTGACTCATCAGGCGCAGCTCTCTTTTCGAGGTTGCGCCTGAGTTGCGTCTGAATGCTTTCTTGCACGACGGCTAGAGGCTGCGAATGACAATATGGCGGGGAGGCCGACGTTGGTTAAGCTACGTGCATTACTCAGACGGTGCACGTGGAACAGCAGAGATTGAGTCAGCGCGGAGACAGAGAGTGAGGGGTCCAATTCTCCGGAGGGATTGGAAGTGAAACACGCTGGTTGAGCACAGTGGTTTCCCGGGTCTCAGAACGAGACTTGGGCACCCGGCTCGGTCCGAACAAGGCGCCGAGGAAATCAGAATGAAGGCAAAGTACAGCATTCTCGTGAGTGTCCTCTGCGGCGGGAGCGTGGGAGTAATTCTCTCGTTAGTGTTCCTTTACCTAAGCACGTTTCCGCATAGCACGAGCGGCAGACGTCTTCTCAGGAAAATTCTTTACCCCGCGATCCTTGCATCTGATGGAATCGTCCGGATGATGTTTTCTCACAACCGAATAGGCCCAAGCCACGCCGAGGTCCTTATTTTCAATGTCATATTTGTAGCCCTCTGCGCATTCGCAACTGGGTTCTAGGCCTGATTGTGCAAGTTGCGTTCAGATCGGTTCGGCGCGGTTCGGAGTGAGGTCTGGACTCTGGATGGTCATGTATGTCGACCGTGACCTGGATTGGACTGTGCACCATCCGTTCCTTGACGTGGACAATTTAAGGGGCCGCTCTGCAATAGCAAGGATTCGAAGGTGTACGGCAGATCGTGAAGTCGGAACTTGCGGATTTCCGACTTCTTGAGGGCAGGGACAAATATCGGTGGTAGAGATTGTCGGGGTCGAGGATATTTCCGTCCTGCGGCGGGGACACCAGTTGCGATCTGATAGCGTTGATGTCCGTGGTCATGGCTAACGAACCGAAAACCGCCGCTCTCGTCTGGTTCAGTCACGATTTGCGGCTCGCGGACAACCCCGCTTTAAGCGCGTCGATCGAAACGGGCTTACCCCTGATCTCGATCTTTATCTGGTCACCCGAAGAAGAGGGCAAATGGCTTAGTGGCGGCGCTTCGCAGTGGTGGCTGCACCAATCGTTAACCGCGCTTCAGAATTCACTGAGGAGCCTCGGGTCTAACCTTATTATTCGCCGCGGACCAGCTTTGGAAACAATGCTTTCCCTGGCGGCCGAAACAAATGCCAGGCACATTTTCTGGAACCGTCGCTACGAGCCTCATATCATCGAGCGGAATCGTAAGTTGAAAGAGGTTCTGCAGCAGCACGGTCTCCTCTGCCAAAGTTTTAATGGCAGCATGCTGTTTGAACCATGGACGATCCACACGACCAATGGCGGTGCGTACAAGGTGTTCACGCCTTTCTGGCGAGCCTGTTTGGCTGCAACGCCTCCTTCTCAACCCATGCAAGCTCCCTCTAGAATTCCGGCCCCGGCGGCGTGGCCACAATCAATCGCTATTTCCGACCTCGATCTCGAACCTGAAGTAGACTGGGCCGCAGGCATACGCAAAGCCTGGACTCCAGGCGAACAAGGCGCCAGCGAAAGGCTAAAGATATTCGTCGATGACTGCATTGAGGTCTACGCATCAGACCGCGACCGACCAGACCACGAGGGCACATCTCGCTTGTCACCCTATTTGCACTTTGGGGAAATTAGCCCTCGGCAAATCTGGCACGCAACCAGGCAATTGCAGCAAGCTGAGCCTTATCTGCGACAGCTTGTGTGGCGAGAATTCGCTTATCATCTGCTCTACCATTTTCCGGAAACCACACAGGAACCTTTTCGTAGAGAGTTTAGGGACTTCCCGTGGAAGTTCAACGAACATTGGCTGAGAGCCTGGGCCAGCGGAGCCACCGGCTACCCGATCGTCGACGCCGGCATGAGACAACTCTGGCAGACAGGCTGGATGCACAACCGTGTGCGCATGGTTGGGGCATCCTTCCTAGTCAAACACCTGCTTATTCCCTGGCAAGAGGGCGCAGCATGGTTTTGGGACACACTCGTGGACGCTGACCTGGCGAACAACACCTTGGGTTGGCAGTGGGTGGCAGGTTGCGGAGCCGATGCCGCTCCTTACTTTCGGGTGTTCAACCCAATTCTTCAAGGCCAAAAGTTTGACCCAGATGGAGACTACGTCCGCCGCTGGGTTCCCGAACTGTCTCTTTTACCTGATGACTATATTCATCAACCTTGGGTTGCTCCCGCGAATGTTCTCGCCGCAGCGGGGGTAGAACTCGGAGTGACTTATCCACTACCGCTAGTTGAACATTCAGAGGCTCGTAACCTGGCACTCAAGGCATTCAGCACCTTGACACGATTACACGCACGGCGATAAGACGGCGGATCTTTGCCGGGATCATGAGATCAGCGCGGCCATGCTTTGCGGCTGGAAGTCGAACTCAGTTGTGGACGAGTGGCGGTCAGGGGATTGCCATGGCGCTCGAACGAATCTAGGCGACGAAGGCGGGTGGCCCAGGTCTCGGGATGCACGTTGACCACCTCGCCCCTCGGTGCCCCGGGTCTCGATTCTGAGACCCGGGAGAGCGATATAGTCGGTGTGCCAACGAGCGATTTATCCTTTCCTCATGCCGCGTGGCCTGCGGGATTTGTTTGAAGGCGCTGAAAGGCCCGACGACTGGGCATGGTCGAGTTATCGCCATTACGCAAGGGGTGAACGCGGGACAGTGGAGATTGAGTCGATGGGAACCGCAGCACGCCGCGGATACGAGTTTCCTGAAGGATTTGAAGTGAAAAGCACGGTCGGTTGAATGCATCGCTTTCCCATGTGCCAGAATCGGCACATGGGGCACCCAGACTTTATGGATCAATCAGCATTCTTAAGACCTGGGCCACCCGCCACAGTCGAGATTGAATCATTCTGGACGGCTCGACGGCGCGAGATGGAGTCCTTGCAGCATGCGCAGGCTGCGCCGACCCACCCTTTCAGCACAAAGCGCTGAAAGGATGGGGCACCCTCGGCTGTGGCGGATTCAACAAGAGAAATGGACGGGTGGGCCACCCGCCCGTGCGTATCCCAATAATCCGCAGAGAATGTC
>CAVRAK010000010.1:0-785845 GCA_963718885.1 uncultured Acidobacteriota bacterium | reverse complement strand
GAGTGGGAAGAAGCCGACCGGCTCGCGAATGAGAAAGAAGTGCTGGGCTTCTTCGTCTCCGGGCATCCTCTGGATAAATATGCTGAGAAGCTGCGCAACATGCCCGGCGTCATTTCAGTGTCTGACGCGCTGGAGCGCAAACCGCCCGAGCGCCGCTGGGGCAAGGATGCCGATCCGGCAGACGAGTTGCAGGTCGCAGGCACGCTTCACGGCTTGCGCGTGCAGAAGAGCCGGCGCGATCAGAAGCTTTACGCGCAGGCGACGCTTGAAGACGCGAGCGGCAAGATCGATCTGATCTGCTTCTCGCGCGACTACGAGAAGCTCGCCGAGCAATTGAAGATCGAAGCACCCGTGCTGATTCGCGGAATGCTGATGGGCGAGGAGGATTCGTCGCCGAAGATTTCAGTCAGCGCCATTCAGCCATTGGACGACGTGAAAGTAAAGCTGCCCGGACTGCTGCGCATCCGCGTCAACCTTGAGCGCGTCACCGAGGAAACGCTCGCCGGGCTCAAATCCGCCGCCGATGCCGCGCCCGGACCGGGCAAGGTGATGCTGCATCTTGAGAAGAAGGGCGAGTATGCCGTGATCCTTGAGCCGGACCAGATGAGCGTGGCTGCGGATCGCAGTTGGATTGAGCGCGCTGAAGAGCTGCTGGGACGCGGCACCGTGCAGTTCGTCGGGTAGGCGCCCTCGCCACACCTGTCTCAGCACATCGCAGGCCTTGCCGTTCACGGCTTCAATAAGAACTGAGCCGTCAGTAAGCCAGAGACGATCCGCCTGCCCAGATGGTGTAATCACCCGGCTCGACCGCCCATTTTCCCTCCGCATTCCAGATTGCAAGCTGCTTCTGCGGAACCCGAAAAGTGATCGTCTTCATCTCTTGGGGTTTGAGATGGATTCGGGCAAATCCCTCCAGCGAGCGGCTGGGTGTTTCGACGCTGCTTACATTCTCCCGCAGATAAAGCTGCGCGACTTCGTCCCCTGCCCGGCTTCCGGTATTTGTCACATCGACACTCACCTGAATATCCCCGTTGCTCCCGGGCGCAGGAGGCTGCACCATCAAATGGTCGTAGCGGAAGGTGGTATAGCTGAGACCAAATCCGAAAGGATACAGCGGCTTGTCCTTCGAGTCGATGTACGTGTAGACCCGCGAAGGATCGGAGTTATAGTAGTCGGGCAGTTGACCCGTGCTTTGCGGAAACGTAATCGTAAGGCGCCCCGCCGGGTTGTTTTCGCCAAAGAGTGTTTCTGCGATGGCCTGGCCACCGAACTCTCCGGGATACCACGCTTCAAGAATTGCGGGAACATGCTTTTCCGCCCAGTCAATGGTCAGAGGCCGGCCGTTCTCGAGCACAAGAACCACAGGCTTGCCAGTCGCCACAACTGCTTCGAGCAATTGCTCCTGGTTACCGGGCAGGCCGAGATTCGAGCGGTCAAATCCTTCACCCGAAATACCCAGCTTTTCGCCCAGGCCCATCACAACTACATCCGCATCTTTCGCCTTCGCCACCGCCTCTGGAATGTTCGTGCCTTCATCGAAAGTGACGGTCGCATGAGGAACCAGCCCGCGAATGCCTTGAAGGATGCTGATGCGCAGACCGTTCGCTTCCTTCTCATAATCGCCATAGCGCGCCACATTCCCATTCGGACCAATCACCGCGATCCGCTGAACTGTCTTCGCCAGCGGCAGCAATTGGTTCTCATTCTTGAGCAGGGTCATCGATTCGCGCGCCGACTCCAGCGAAACCGCAAGGTGCGCCGCAGAGCGGTGTTCCTTGGCATCCAATGCGGGATCAATGAAGGGATGGTCGAACAAACCCAGCGAGAATTTCACGCGCAGCACAGACCGCACCGCCCTCTCCAGCTCCGCCCCAGGCAGAGAGCCGTCCTGCACGCAATCGATCAGGGACTTCTGAAAAAGTTCATGGTCAAGATCGTAAAACTGCATATCCACGCCTGACCGAATCGCCATGCAGGCCGCATCCTGAAGACTCCCCGCCACATGATGCACAGTGTAAAGACGCCTGATTGCCCCCAGGTCTGAAAGCACAAATCCCTGAAAGCCCCATTCCTCGCGCAGAATCGTCTTCAGCAGGAATGGATCCGCGGTTATTGGGACGCCGTCGATCTCATGGTAGGCGGCCATTACCCCCATTGCGCCCCCCTCACGGATCGCAGGCTCGAACGACTTCAGCATCACCATGCGCAGCTCGCGCGGTCCGATATGCACCGGAGAAGTATTTGTGCCGCCCTCCGGGGAGCCGTGCCCGGCAAAGTGCTTGGGCTCGGCTACAACCGTGTGGTCCGTATCCAGACTCTCGCCTTGCGCCCCGCGCACATAAGCCAGACCCAGCTGTCCGGTCAGGTAAGGGTCCTCGCCAAAGTCTTCTTCCACTCGTCCCCAGCGAGGGTCGCGAGCCACATCAACAACAGGAGCCAGAATCATATCGACCCCGGTCGCGCGCGCTTCCGCCGCAATGGCGGCGCCTGTCTGCTCTGCAATGCGCGGATTCCAGGTAGCCGCCAGACCGATCGGCGCGGGAAATACCGTTCCCGTGTCGAATCCGTGCAGGCCTTCCTCGATGAACAGAGCAGGAATCCCGAGACGATTATGCGAAATAACCCACTTCTGGATCGCATTTGCCTGTTGTGCACTCGGGTTGAGGTCATGGACCGCACCCACGCCGAGATCGCCCCACAGCGCCTGCGCTTTCTCCGGCAAAAAAACTGCGTTGGCCGCGGCGTGGGTTTCGTCACTATGACCGCTCATGATGGCGGTTGCACTGGAGTACATATCCAGTTGCCTGACCTTCTCTTCCAGCGTCATGCGAGCAAGCAGGTCGTCGATCCGCTGCTCAATCGGCGCATTCGCCTGCCGATAGAGAGGAGCGCTAGCCGCTGTCTGAGATTCCTGTCCGCAGGCTGACGCCACAGGAAGGACGAGAGCAAGGACCAAAGGAAGGAAGAGAAACAGTGCAACTGGTGAAAAACCGAGTCCACGCGCTGGAGCAACCCTGAGAACTGATGAAGGCACTTTCCCTCTCGTTTTCCTGAACAGGCTGGATGCGGAAAGGATACATCGTTTCAAGGCCAGGAAGCAGGATCGCTTTCCCAGGTCTCCTGCCACGCGGAGACACGAGGCGCCTGCTCATCTGCCTTTTCGGCCTTCAACCGCAGCACTACCCGGTTCCGGTGAGGGCTCACCGCAAAAACGCCTCGGTCAGACCTCCATCGACAGGAATAATGTGCCCGGTCGTGCAGCGCGTCTTCGGGCCGGCCAGGAAGAGAATCGCTTCCGCACAGTCCGTGGGTCGATCGGCTGATGCGTCAGCGTGCGCTTGGCATAGAACTGCGCCAGCAGATTGCGCAGCTCGTCATCGCTCAGCGTTTCTTCAAAAGGAATGTCGTACTTCGTCAGCGAGGCAATCACCCGGTCGCGCGGGAACATCGTCGATCCCTTCACGACCGTCGCCGGGCTGATGCCGTTCACGCGCACCAGCGGCGCCAGCGAAACCGCCAGCTCGCGGACCAGATGGGTCAGCGCAGCCTTGCTCACGTCGTATGCCTCGCTTCCGCGCTTGGCCACGACCGCGTTCGCCGAGCTGGTGAGCACGACGCTAGCCATCGAGACCCTGTTCGCGAAGAGCTTTGCCGCTTCATCGGCCAGCAGATAGTTCGCCGTGACGTTGACGTCGAGCGTCAACGCCCACTGCGCGTCGGTGATCACGCCATCGGGCGAAGACGGAAACAGCGCGGCGGTGTTGATCAGAATGTCGATGCCGCCGAATGCCGCCACCGTGGCGCGCAGCGCTTCGCAATGGCTTCGCGGTTGCGAATGTCCACGGCGTCGCGGCGACAAATTCCTTGCCGGTGATCGCATGCAGCTCCTCGGCCACCTTCGCGGCGGCAGCTTCGTCGCGATCCGCGATCATCACGTGCGCGCCGCGCTCCGCGGCCAGCAGCGCCACTTCGCGGCCGATGCCGCTGCCTCCGCCAACAATGAGCAGCGATCCGCCGGCTAAGCTCCTTCTCCGGCGGCTGGCGGCGAATCTTCGCCTCTTCCAGCGCCCAGTACTCGATGCGGAAGGCCTCGAGCGCCGGCAGCGCGACGTAATTGGTCCAAACCTTGAAGCTGGCCGGGTCCATGCCTTCGCCGCACTGGGGCAGCGTGCCTTGTCACTTCGCCTTCAGAGAGAAGGCTTGCGCCCTCCATCACGTGAATGGCGTTTGTGTAGAACTCGCCCGTGATGCGCGCTTCGGTTTTGTTCTTGCCAAAGCTGAACATGCCCATGCCGGGAATCAGCACGATGGCGGGGCTGGCATCGCGCAGCGCCGGCGAATCCGGCGTTGCGAACTTGTGGTAGTAGGCGCGGTATTGCGCGCGATACTCCTCAAGCGCGGAGTCGATCAGCTTCTTGAGCGCGTCAACATCGTCGCTCGCCGCCCACGGCACAAAGAGCGGGCGAATCTTGGTGCGGATGAAGTGGTCGGGGCAGCTCGTGCCCAGATAGGCAAGCTCCTGCGCGTCGGCAGAGTTCACGAACTGCAGCACGTCGGGCGCATCGGTGAAGCTCGCGATCAGGCGGTTCTGCCTGCTCACGCGGCCGCGCAGATACGGCGCAATCTTTGATGGCGAGCTCGCGGCGATCCGCGCGCGCGGGAATCGACTTCGCCGCCGAAGCGGGCTGCGCCTTTCGCCTCGCCGTGCCGCTCAATGAACTGGCCGATCTGGTCGATCATCGTGATGGTCGTTCAGGTAGCACTCGCGCTGCGTCTGCCCCCAGGTAAACAGGCCGTGGCCGCCGAGAACGATGCCGTCGCAGTCGGGATTGGCGGCAATCGCGCGCTTCATCATCATGCCCAGCTCAAAGCCCGGCCGCTGCCAGGGCATCCAGACGAGCCTGTGGCCGAACTCGCGGTTGAACTCGTCCATCTTCGTCTTGCCGTTCGCCGAGGCGGCCAGCGCAATCCCCCAGTCGGGGTGCAGGTGATCCACATGCGGAAAGGGAAGAAAGCCGTGCAGCGGCGTATCGATCGACGCGGCCACAGGATTGTTGCGGAACGTGCAGATCGGATACATCGTCGCCATCTCGTCTTCGGTGTCGACGCCCTTGTAGCTCTGCTCCAGCGCGAGCAGCTTTTCCAGGTAGAGCGTCGCGAAGCCGCTCCGCTTGATGCTGCCCAGGTCCCCGCCTGTGCCTTTCACCCACAGCACTTCAACCGGCTTGCCCGTGAGAGGGTCGGCCTCCATCACCTTCGAGCTCGTGTTGCCGCCCGCAAAGTTCGTGATGCGCAGGTCAGAGCCCAGCAGGTTCGAGCGATAGCGCAGCAACTCAGGCTCATCGAGCTTCGCCGCAACATTGTCGTCCCAGCGGTCTTCAAGGAAGTGGAGCGTAGGGGTAGCAAGCGTGGACTGTGCCATGGAACACCAATCGAAGGGAGATGAAAAACCGTACAAGAGAATACTAGCATCTCAACCAATAGACAATATAATTCTCACTTGAAACTCATCTCCGCGGTGCGCGGGTGCCCCATCCATGCGCAGCATGGGTCGGAACGCAGAAATCCAATCTTTGGAAGGGTACGGGCTTCAGGCAGGCGGCCCGCTCATGGAATGAGAGTACGGGGCGTGCCCCATTCATCGCGGATTTATGCGATGAGCGGGCGTTGCAAGATCGCAGGCACCCAAACCGTCTCCGCCACCAACCCACCCGAATCACCGATGTCATCCATCCATATCACCGGCGCCATTCTGAACGAACGGGGCCCCGGGCGTTTTCTTCAGCCCAGGGGTGGTGAGTCGAAGAATCTGCATTTTTGCGAAGTCCGTGGGGTGACGAGTCGAAGAATCTGCATGCGCGACGCTTCAATCTCCACGAAAATGGGTGCCCATCCATGGCGCAGCCATGGGTGGGAGAGCACAATCACCGGTGCCATTCTGAACGAACGGGGCCCCGGACGTTTTCTTCAGCCCAGGGTGGTGAGTCGAAGAATCTGCATTTTTGCGAAGTCCGTGGGGTGACGAGTCGAAGAATCTGCATGCGCGACGCTTCAAACTCCACGAAAATGGGTGCCCCATCCATGGCGCAGCCATGGGTGGGAGAGCACGAACTAAACCATCCGCAGTGCGATCCTAGGCGGTGTGATCTGCCGGGCGCCCCAGGTCCGGATTCTCGGACCTGGGAAAGCACGGCACTCAACTCACCGGTCTTCTTGCCCGAGCGCTACCAAATCTCAGCCCGTGTCATTCTGAGCGAACGGGGCCCCGGGCGTTTTCTTCAGCCCAGGGGTGGTGAGTCGAATGCTTGCCCGCCGCGGCGGGAATCTGCATTTCCGCGACGCTTCAATCACCACGAAATTGGGTGCCCCATCCATGCGTAGCATGGGTGGGTAATCACAAATAATCCTGGCTTATGAACTGGTACGGGCTTCAGCCCGTAGATTCAGACCAGACTTGGATTGAAGGGCTTCAGCCGCTGAGGGATGTCTTTCGCGCCGCCCCAATCCGGACGGCGGCTTGGGGATCGCCAACATCGGGAGATTCTATGCCCCAGTAAAAAACAAGACAACTTTGCAAGACTCCTAGAACGGGATATCGTCATCACTGATTGTGGAAGCAGCGACGTTCTGCGATTCATCCGTGGGATGACCAAGTTTTTGCATGATGAGGTTCGCCAGTTCCTTCGGTGTTTTCCGGCGAAGGTCTACATAGCCGATATGCTTATGAAGTCCCGGTATTTCTGTATCGTCGAATCGCGCAGGCAGGATGTACTCCTCCTTCGATTCAATGGCTTTTTCGAACGCGCTCCGCCGCTCATGCGTGGGCCATACTTTTTCCGCATATGCAGCAGAAATAAACATCACACAATATCGGCCTGAGCCGCTATACACCTTATGAAGATGCTCGACGAGATTCTTACCCCACAGCGAAGCCTCTTCGTAATTGTCATAGAAGAGTTCGACATCCCTCGATTTCAAAATCTCGGCTACCTGCTCGACGTATTTCCTGTCCTCTCCAGCAAACGAAAGGACCACTTCATACGCATCCCCAAGTGCATCGCCGCCAACCGGTGATAGTTTGTAAATCGGCCGGGACGAGATTTCGTCGACTTTGCGTAATTCAAACCCATCATTCTTCAATTCTTCGTTGATCCAGTTCACGTACTCGGCTTGCTGTCCTTTGTCTGGAACATTGAGGGGATGCACCAGTGTTTCGAGGAAACGGCCAAATTTTTGGTCGGGAATTTCCAACACCTTCAACCGGCTGACGAGCAAATCGTGCATAGTCCAATCATCGTTATTGACCATATGCTGCCAGATGTCGCCTTCGGCGTCGTTGAACCGGCTATCAGTCGAAGGCATCTGCGTTAACGGCCACACACGCTTTAGGAATGGAATCAGCCCGAAACGTCCGGGGAATGCTCCACGAGTATCCATGAGAATGCGGTCTACGAGTTCTTGCCTCGTAATCTCGCTAATTCTCTGTGCGTTTCGTCGCGCCATGTCACCAGTGTATGACTTGCCAAAGACGGGATATCCGTCTCTCAACCTCGCCATCCATATCACCGGTGTCATTCTGAACGAACGGGGCTCCGGGCGTTGTCTTCAGCCCGGGGGTGGTGATCGGGGTCCCCACGGAAGGTCCACGTTCGTCGATGGACCTGCATTTAACGAAAGCGTCAATCACCACGAAAACGGGTGTCCCATCCATGCGTAGCATGGGTGGGTAATCACAAATAATCCTGGCTTATGAACGGGTACGGGCTTCAGCCCGTAGATTCAGACGAGACTTGCATTGAGCGGCTTCAGCCGCTGAGGGATGCTCTTCGCACCGCCCCAATCCCCACGAAAATCGGTGTCGGGAGAACTTGAGCGCCACCTATGGCAAAATCTGTGAGCGGAAACTGTGAACTATGAACCACGAACTTTGAACTATACCCGTCCCCTCGCCATCCTTCGCAACTCCCGCTTCACCTCCAGAGCTAGAAGCGTCAGCACGCTCACATCTCCATACCGCTTGCGCCGCTTGTCCATCTCCTTCCACTCTCGTCTCCGGATGCGCTCCTGCCGCGCCTCTTCCTTCGCTGCCTCTTCCTGCTGCGCCAGTCGCTCAAACGTTGTCGCCTTCGGCAGAAAGGCGTAGACCAACTCGCAATCCAATGCCTGGGCAACCTCCCGCAGCCGCCGCAGACCGATCTGCCCGTTCTCCTCGACAACCTCCAGCCGCAGAACCTCGCGCTTCAACACGCCCAGCCGCCCGGCAACTGCTTTCAGCGGCGCAGCCTCCATCTGCCTCACCGTGCGCAGCCATCCCCGAATGCTGCCGATCTGTCTACGCACCGCCTCAAACGGAGCTCCCATCTCCTCAAGCTCCGTACACTTGCTCCGTCTCGTTTCTCTTTTCATCGTCCGTAGATCTCAGCGGCAATCCCCAGCCGTTCAGCCTCCTGCCGGATCGTCTCTCCCGGCGGCCCTTGCCTCCGTCGCGCCCTGCGCAGCGCCACTTCGCCTTCGCGTTTTGCTTCATCTTCCGCGCGCTGCGCCTCCGCCATCGAGGCAAGTTTTCCTTCGCTCGGCACCAGTGCGTACACAAGCTCGCAGCCCATCGCCTCCGCCGCCCGCCGCAGCGTGCTGATCCGCACGTGTCCGCGCTGCTCTGACTCTTCCAGCCGCAGAACCTGGCCCTTCGCCACTCCCATCCGCCGCCCCAGCTCTACCACCGGAACGCCGATCGCCTGGCGCACCGCGCGCATCCACCCCTCCGGGCGCTGCCCCTTGCCCTTGCACAGGCGAAACGCCAGCGCGATCTCATCCAGTTCCGCCCGCAGCCGATCCGTCTCTTCCGGCAGTGGCCGCGCTCTCCACCCGCGCCGTCGCGCCGGCTTAGCCTGCTCCGCCGCCTGCTTCAGCCAGACCGCCTCGCGTCTGCCCGCTGCCGGGTTCATCCAGCGGCTTTGCCGCCGTCGTCGTACCCACCACTTTGAAAAGTTCGGCGAGCAACATCACGCCGTCGGCCTTCCTCGTGCTTTTCCCGGTGTATCTCTCCATGCAATCTTCTCCGTCTTTTTGGTACTGTTCGTTCGACACCCATCGAAGTAGCCTTCCAGGTGACCTGCAATCATTCTGCAAAAAACAGGTGTAATTCTTTGCACATCTCCCCGTGCCCGACGAGCGGCAGGACAATCGCATCTACCGGTGCGGTAAACTGGCTGCAAATGCGGGTCTTCGGTATCGACTGTGGAACGGAAATCACCGGCTTCGGCGTTGTGGAAACATTTGACGCCGGCCGCCAGCCCCAGCTTCTCTGCAAATGCCTGGGAGCCATCCGCCTCTCCAAAGCCAGGCCGCTGCCCGAGCGTCTCGCCCAGGTTTTCCGCGAACTAACCGCCGAACTCGAGCGCTGGCAGCCTGATGTCGTCGCCGTCGAAGAGGTCTTCTACTCCGTCAACGCCAAGTCCGCGCTCAAGTTAGGCCAGGTGCGCGGCGTCGCGCTCCTCGCCGCCGCCTCCGCCGGCCTGCCCGTTGCCGAGTACGCGCCCTTGCGCATCAAATCAAGCGTCGTAGGCTACGGTCTGGCCAAAAAAGAGCAGGTGCAGTTCATGGTTGCAAGGCTTCTCAGCTTAACCGAGATCCCCGAGCCGCCCGACGCCGCTGACGCTCTGGCCATTGCCATCTGCCACATTCACACGGCGCAGACACTTCTTCATCAGGGGGCCATGCAATGAGGCTGCTGGTACTGGCACTGGCGGCGGCCTTCTTGCTCGCCCCGCCGATGCAGGGGGAACCCGGCGCAGTTCTGCAAGTCGACTACTCCAACCCCGGCCTCGTTCCGGCCACCTGGACGCTCCTTCTGCGCGCGGACAGCAGCGGCCATTTCCACTCCGAGCGCGGCGCCGTCAAGCCCAGCGGAACAGACGCGATAGAGCCCGTCACCGTCGATCGCGACATCCGCCTCAGCAGTGCTTTCACCGCCCACGTCTTCGACGTCATGCACAAGCAGAAGCGCTTGGACGACGGCTGCGAGAGTCATCTCAAAGTTGCCTTTCAGGGAACGAAGCGATTCACCTTTACCTCTCCTGCAGACGGCGCGGAGTCCTGCGAATTCAATTACTCCAAAAATCGCGAGATCCAGTCCCTCAGCGATTCATTCGTCGCCGTGGCCTCCACCATCCTTGCCGGGGCGCGGCTCGAGCTGCTGCTCCAGCACGATCCCCTCGGCCTCGATCAGGAGATGCAGTTCCTCATCGACGGCACAAAGGATGGACGCCTGCAGCAGATCTGCGCGATCCGCGGCATCCTGCAGAAACTGCAGGATGATCCTTCGGTAATGGAGCGCGTTCGCAGGCGCGCAGGTATGCTTCTTGCAGAGTCCAGGTAAGCTTGCTGTCCACCTGCGGATTTACCGCGACTTTCGGGCTGAAACAGGTGTCCAATAAGCAAGCGGCCCTGAAAACCCTGAAGCGGATTTTCCTCGGGCCGCAGGAAAGCAGGAGCGCCATGAAAAACACGAAACTTACCTGGTTCACACCGGGCCGCAAGATGGGCGGATTGGCGTTCATCCTCATGGGCGCGCTGGCGATCGCCGGCGTCGCGGCTGCGCAGGAATCGAATCCTGCGGCGCGGGCCGCCCGCCTCAGTGACGTCGAGGGACAGGTTCGGCTTTCGCAGGGCAACCAGGTGATGGCATCGCAGGCGCCCATTAACGCGCCACTCTTTGAGGGCACGCAGATCGCAACCAGTGAAGATGGCCGCGCCGAGATCCAATTTGACGACGGCAGCGTCGCCCGCGTCTCTCCCAACAGCTCCATTACCCTCAACGTCCTTCGCCAGCAGAACGGCGCCCCCGACACTGAAGTCATCGTCAACGGCGGCCTCGCCTACTTCGAGATTCAGAACACTACGCAGCCCGACAGCTTCCGCGTTCGCTTCGGCGACAGCCTCGCCACGGCAAGCGGATTCACCGTCCTGCGCGTGAGCTTCGACAACCCGCCCGGGGAAGTGGCCGTCTTCTCCGGCAACGCCCACGTCAGCGGCGCAAACTCCATGGCCGCCGATGTGCACGGCGGCCAAAGCCTCAAGCTGAGCGCCGAGATGCCAGGCAACTACACTGTCGCCGATTCCATCGAGTCGGACTCCTGGGATACCTGGAACTCTGACCGCGATCAGGCGCTTACCGCGCAGGAGTCGCAGCAGACCGCAGCCACCGGCTCCGTGCCGGACAGCGAGAACCCCGCCTGGAGCGACCTGGATGCCAACGGCAACTGGTACAACGTACCCGGCCAGGGCTATGTCTGGTCGCCTTATCAGGCGGAAAGCGCGGACTGGGATCCCTACGGCGCAGGAAGCTGGGTGTGGACGCCGGGTTACGGGTACGTCTGGGCGAGCAGTGAATCGTGGGGATTCATGCCCTATGCCTATGGCTCGTGGGGCTATTACAGCGGTATCGGCTGGGGCTGGGCGCCGGGCTACGGCCACAATCCGTGGTGGTGCAATGGCGGCTATACCATCAACATCCATAATGCGCCAAACCGCTACTTTCCTCCGCAACGGCCCCGCGGCGGTCCCTTACCGCCGGCAACGGTACATGTGGCAGGCGGTCGGTATCAGCCCTATCCGATTGTGACGGTCAATCGGAGCGGCGGCACTCTGCACGGTGCCCCGATTCGCCCGCGCAATGGCCCGGTGTCGATTGCCGGGAACACTATTACGCCTCTTCGGCCCGTAGCGCCTACTTCGATGCGGCCAACGGCGCCCCGGGCGGGTTACCTGCCGCAAAGCGGCGGTTCCTCGGGCTTTGTTCAGCGCAGCAATCCGACCGGCAACATGCGCGTTGGCCGGCCGGTCTATGGCATCGACACGGGTTCGCAGGGCATCATCGCTGCGCCTCCGGGATATCACGGCAACGGCAACAGCTATCCGCGGCCATCTTCGCCCACGATGCGCTATCCTCAGCCGCAGGCGCCGCGATCGACGGGCTTTCCTTCCGGCGGTTACAACGCGCCAAGGCCCTCGCCTCCCAGCCGCGCGCCGTCCGCGCCGAGCCGCCCGGCAGGCGGCGCTCCGCACCCGAGCGGTGGTGCTGCACCGCATGGCGGCGGAAGCCCGCATAGATAGCGCGTAATCGCGGGGCTGGTATCCCGTATCCAAGGGCCCGAATCCAGGGCCCGTACCAAGGGCCCGTACCAGGGGCCGCGGAGCCGAGTCTTCGCGGCCCTTCCTATTTCCTGGCGATTCAGTCGTAGAACGCGGGAGCTTTCTTCAGCGATTCCCACTGCGTTCCGTCGTGGCCAAAAACCACCAGCGCGGCGTTTTCACGCTCTGCAATGGCCCGCAGCTTCCGCGTGCTTGCAATTAGATCGGCTTCGTTCTCGTCATAAGGCCCAAGCTTGCGCTCAGGGGTAAAGAGACGCCCCAGAATAACCGCGTCAATCGCAAGCAGCACCGCTCCGGTGTGCGGCAGGCGCACGAGGATCGATTGATGGCCGGCGACGTGGCCGCTGGTTTCAAACAGCGTTATTCCGGGCAGCAATTCGACGTCGCCATCCACGAAGCGGTAGCGCAACGAGGGGTGATCCCAGTGCGGTCGAGCTTTCTGCAGCCGGGCGTGGCCATTGCGCGCCAGTTCATAGTGCGAACGCTGAACGATGAACTCCGCCTGCGGAAAGTGATCGTGATAGCCCGCGTGATCGACATCGAAGTGAGTACAGATCACCATGTCTATCTGTTCCGGCTTCACTCCCAGCAATGTGAGCTGCTCGATCACGTTGCTCTCGAAGCGGGGCGGTGGAGTGTTCATCCGATCCTCCGGAGCGATGCCGCTGTCGATGAGGATGAGGCGGTCGTCAGCCGTTTCGATCAGGTAACAGCCCATCGACATTTCGACACTGCGACCCTCGCCCAGAGGGAGAGTGAGGGCCGCAAGCTGCATGAGGTAAAGCTTCCGGGGCGAAGAAGAGATCTCGGTCATTGCGCTTCCTTGGGTTGGGTTTGCCCGGTTCTTGGTTGAACCGGAGTCAAAAAACAAGTGGTGCCCTACAGGCAGGTTCGCGGGTGAGTTATTACTATGCTCCGATAGTTATTATATCACACTTATCATCAACTTATCAAGTTAGCATTGTGGATAACTCAGGGCCGCAGCACCTTCCACAGTGCCGCAAAGCTCTCGATGGCTAACTCCTCGGCGCGGGCCCGCGAGTCGAGGCCAGACTGGCTCATCGCGCTCGCAATCATCGTCGATGCAAAGCCGGCGGCGCGCAGGTTGTTGGCCAGCGTCTTGCGCTTCTGCGCAAAGGCACGCCGCACAAAACCGAGTAAGTCACCCTCATTTACTTCCAGTTCCGCGAAGCGCGGAGCAAAGCGCCAGCGAATGACAGAGGAATGCACCTCAGGCGGAGGAGAGAAGGCGCCCGGGGGCAGAGTGAAAAGCTTCTCGACCGGGCCGTACATCTGCACGATCACCGAGAGCGCGCCGTAATCGCGCGATCCGGGCTGCGCGGCGACGCGATCGGCGACTTCGCGCTGCATCATGAGAACTGCACGATCGAGCGTGCCTGCGTTCTCCGCAAGTTTCATGAGGATGGGCGAGGTGATGTAGTAGGGCAGGTTGCCGACGACGGCCAGGCCGCCGCCTGCCTGGGCTGCTGCCGAAGCGAAATTGAAATGCAGCACGTCCTCATGAACGATGGTGACGCGATCGGGAGGAAACTCAACCCGCAGCCGTTCGGCGAGCTCGTCGTCGAGTTCAACGGCTACGACGTGGGCCGCGCGGGCGGCGAGGAGGCGCGTGAGTGCGCCTCTGCCCGGACCTATCTCGACGACAGTGCGGGCAGAGCAGTCACCCAGCGCCGCCACGATGCGTTCGATGGCGTGAAGGTCATGAAGAAAGTTTTGCCCCAGCTTTGGCTTCGAAGGCATTGCGCACTCTCGATAGTAGCGGAAAGCGCAAGCCCGTGAAGGGCCGTATCTCAGCTGTCGCTTTTGTAGACGCCGAGATACAGCGGGCGTCGCTGCACAAACCCGAGCCGCTCATAGACGCGGATCGCCGAGTAATTATCGGCAAGCGTGTGGAGAAAGGGCACGGCATTCTGGCTCAGGATGTCTTCCATGACGCAGGCCATGACCGTGTAGGCGTAGCCGCGGCCCCGCGCATCAGGATGCGTGCAGACGGCGCTCACCTCAACGAATCCGGTAGGGCGTGTGCGCTGGCCGGCCATTGCGAGCAGGCGGTGCCCCTCGAAGATACCGAAGAAGTTGCCGAGCGTCGCCGTTCGGCGGCGGAACGGGCCGGGTTCGGTGAGTTCAGCGAGCTCGACCATTGCATCCACATCCTCAAAGGCGAGAGGCCTGAGCGTTGCCCCGGGCGAGAGCGGTGCGGGAGCCGGAGCTGCGTCGTGATTGAAAATCATCTGGCTCATCACGCCGACGCGCACAAGTGTCCAGCCGGGTTGATTGCGCGCTGGCTCCTCAAGAAAAGTGGCAAGCGTGCCGCCGGAACCCGCGAGCGCGCGCAAAGCTTCGTACGCGGCCGGAGACTGCTCGCCGATGCCGCTGAGAGGACCGATGTCGGCAGGATATCGGCGCGCGAGATCGTCGCCGAGGGCCAGACTGCCGTGGTCTGTACGCAGAGAATTCCAGATGGGGTTATCGAGAAGATGTGTTCCCGGCATATGTACTTGATGACGCAGGCACGAGGCACGATGCGTCAATTCGCTGGGGGCTGCGGAATATGACTTTGTTCGAGGGGAACCGATGCGCCATAGCGTCTGCGCACGATCCACAGGACGGGAAGGCCAGCGAGAATGAGCGCGGTGCCGATGAGTGAGCCTTCGAGATTGCCGGCGAAGCTCCAGATGAGCACGGCTGCCGCGCAGATGACGAAGATCGCAGGCAGCACTGGATACCCCCACACGCGATAAGGCCGGGGCAGCTCGGGATGGCGCCGCCGGTAGAAAAAGACCGTGGTGGTGGTGAGCATGTAGAAGAGCCACTCGGCAAAGACGGCCAGCTCGAAGTGCTGCTGAAACTGGCTGAGGAAGAGCAGCAGGATCGTGGAGAGAAGTCCCTGCACAACGAGCGAGGTCGAGGGCGACTGAAAGCGGGGATGAATGTGGGCGAACTGCGAAAAGAAGAGGCGGTCACGCGCAGCAGCGAAGGGGACACGCGCGCCGGACATGACGGTTCCATTGAGGGTGACGAAGATGGAGAGGGCCATGGCGGCGGCGACGAAGGCTGCTCCCTTATGGCCGGCAACGACTGACAGAGCGGCAACGGCGGGGCGTTCACTGGCGGCGATCTGCGTAGCGGGCAGGATGTACTGGATGGCCGCGTTGGTGGCCATGAAGAGCACACCGACGATGAAGAGTCCGCCGATGAGGGCGATGGGCAGGCTGCGCTCGGGGCGGCGCACTTCGCCGGCGACCATGGTGAGATCGTTCCATCCGTCGTAGGCCCAGAGCGTGGCGATCAGAGCGAGCATGAATCCGCCAAAGCCGCCGATGGCATGGGGAAGAGATGTCGCGAAGTTGCTCCACGAACCGGCGGAGGAGCCGAAGCAGAGAATCGGCGACGATGACGATGAGAATGCCCTTGAGGATGGTGAAGACGAGTTGGAAGTCGCCGGCTTTTTTGATGCCGAGATAGTTGAGGCCGGTCATGAACCAGGTGACGCCGATGGCGAAGACCTGAGACCAGAGCAGCGGCATGCCTGCGGCGACAGGCGCGGTGAGCCAGTGAAATGCGGGGAAGACGCCGAGGGTGCGCGCGAGTCCGCTGGTGACGGCGGCGATGGATGCGGGCTTGGCGACGGCAAACCATGTCCACATGTAAAGGAAGGCGGTGGTGTCGCCGTAGGCGCCGCGCAGGTAGACATATTCGCCGCCGGCATAGGGCAGCATGGAGCCGAGCTCGGCGTAGGTCATGGCGCCAAAGAGCGAGAGCAGGCCGCCGACGATCCACGCGAGATAGACGAGGGTAGATGAGCCCGTGTCCTTCATCATCTCGGTGGGAACGAGGAAGATTCCGCTGCCGATGATGGTGCCCACCACGATGGCAGTTGCCTGGCTGGGCCCGAGGACGCGGGGCAGGTCAGCACGGATGGATTGCGCTGGCGTGTGGGCAGTCTGGCTCATGCGTGATGAGAGGGTAGCATGAGCGGCGATAAGAATTGCGTCAGGAAGAAGCGCGGCGCGCGGGAGAAACGGGAGCAGAGTCTGGCGACTGACTTGCGATTCTCCTTCGTCGCCAGCGAGCCAGGGAAATCGCGAAAACCCGACGCCTCTGCTCCCGCATGGAACGCCGGCCCGGCGAGGGGCCGCGGGCGCTCCTGTGCATAGAAGCGGAAGCGTGCGGCGCGGTTGCCCGAGCCTGACTATGCCGCTGACTGCGGTTCGTGGAAGTGGCGCCAGATGGTTTCAGCGGTCTTGCGCGGGACAACGGCGGCGAGTGACTCCGCCGTGGCCTGCTGCACGTCGCGCAGGCTGCCGAAGTGGGTGAGCAGGCGCTGGCGCGTGAGCGGGCCAACGCCGGGGATATTGAGCAACTCGGAGTCGCGGTCGCGCATGGCGCGGCGCTGGCGATGATAGCCGACGGCGAAGCGATGGCTCTCATCGCGGATGAGCTGAATGAGATGGAGCACGGGGGAGCGGCGATCGAGCACGACGGGCTCGTCCTCATTGCCGTAGAGGTAAATCACTTCTTCCTTCTTGGCGATGGAGGCCAGAGGCTGCGAGGTGAAACCGAGGGATTCGAGCGCCTCGGCGGCGGCGTGAAGCTGGCCGAGGCCGCCATCGATGAGGACCAGAGAGGGCATCGGTTTGTCTTCGTCCTTGAGGCGGCGGTAGCGGCGCTCGACCACTTCGCGCATGGAGGCAAAGTCATCGACGCCGAGAACGGTCATGACTTTGAATTTGCGGTAGGCGGATTTGTTCATCTTGCCGTCTTCCCAGACGACGAGCGAGGCGACGGTTTCAGCGCCCTGAATGTGGGAGATGTCGAAGCACTCGATGCGGCGGGGCAGCTCGGGCAGCATGAGGGTGTCGGCGAGAGCTTCCTGAATGGCCTTGCGCGATGGCTCGAGCACGCGGAAGCGCTGCGTGAACGATTGCTTCGCGTTCTGGCCGGCGAGATCGACGAGAGAGCGCTTTTCTCCGCGCTGCGGCACGGCGAGCTCGACGCGGTGGCCGGTGCGCTCGCTGAGAAGAGCGGCGAGGGATTCGCGATCGTCGAAGTCGACCGGGACGAGGATCGAGCGCGGAACATATTGCTGGTCGATGTAGAGCTGCTTGAGCAATGCGGAGAAGACGGCGCCGGCGCTGAAGGCTGAAGCATCGCGTGCGATCGGGTCTAGCGGCCGTGGTGCCCTCCGCATCGGGTTCGGCGGCTTCGAGCAGGTCGTTGAGATCTTCCCAGAAGAATTCGCGGCGATCGACGATTTTGCCGGCGCGCATGTGGAAGAGATTGACGGCGAGGAAGCCGTCTTCGTAGTGGTAGCCGAAGACGTCGGCGTCGTCGCTCTGCTCGGCGGTGGCGATGCGCTGCTTTTCCTGCAACTGGTGCACGGTCGCGAGCTGATCGCGCAGACGTGCGGCGGCCTCAAACTGCTCGGATTCTGCGGCGGCCATCATGCGGGCTGTGAGAGAGCGTTCAAGTTCGGTGTGGCGGCCTTCGAGGAAGAGCTGCGCGTCGCGGACGGCTTGCTTGTATGTCTCGGGAGTGACGAAGCCTTCGACGCAGGGGCCGAGGCAGCGGTGGATGTAGTACTGCAGGCAGGCGCGCGGATGGTAGCGCGAGAGATCGACCTTGCAGCTTGGGATGAGGAAGCTGCGATGGATGAGCTCGACGACGCGATAGGCGAGGTTGCCGGGGAAGTAGGGTCCGTAATAGGCGGAGCCGTCTTTGCGGAGACGGCGCGTGACGAAGACCTTGGGGAAGCGGTCGCCGAGGGTGAGTTTCACGTAGGGGTAGGTCTTGTCGTCGCGCAGCAGAATGTTGAAGCGCGGCTTGCGCTGCTTGATGAGATTGTTTTCAAGCGCGAGAGCTTCGTGTTCGTTGGCGACGAGGATGTAGTCGAGATCGACGGCCTCGCGCATGAGCGAGCCGGTTTTTGCGTTGGCCTGCGACGCTTCGAGCAGATAGGAGCGGACCCGCGAGCGGAGATTCTTCGCCTTGCCCACGTAGATGACTTCGCCGTCGGCATTCTTGTAGAGATAAACGCCCGGCTGGGTGGGAAGGGCTCGGATTTTCTCGTAGAGGTCCATCGAAGATCGGCTTTGAAGAAGCGCCAGGTCTTTAGCATAGCGGGTAAAGCGGAATCGCCGCTTGAAGGTAAATTGCAGGGCAATCCTTACAGGCTAAAGTAAAAATTACACAGTATTGAACGTGGATAACCGGGGCGAATTGCCTTGATAAGTTGCTTGATTTCATGGGGATAGTTTGCGGCAGCTAGTTTGGAGGGATAGATGCAATATCTAATTACGAAATTGAACATCGCTGCCCACCGTGTGGCCTAAGACCAGACCAAGGGAGCGGGAGGAAATGAGACGATGGCAAACTACCGATTTGCGTTATGGATGGGAACGGCGGCCTTGGCAGTCATGGGCGCGACTGGTTGCGCCTCAAAGAATTGGGTGAAGACCCAGACCGCCCCGATTGTTGACCACACCAACAAGCTGGAAGATCAGACGGCCGCGAATGGCCGCGCGATCAAAGACACGGACGACCGCGCGCAGGCGGGCATCAAGACCGCCCAGGGCGCTGCCGATACGGCGACGCAGAATGCGCAGAGCGCGACGAAGGCAGCCGGCGATGCCGAAACGGCGGCCAATGATGCAGTGCATCGTGCGGACTCGCTGGACTCGGTGGTGAAGGGCCTGGACAACTACAAGCCACTGGCCAACGTGACCGTGAACTTCGGCTTCGACAAGGCGACTCTGACGGCCGACGACAAGGAACAGCTGGACACTTTTGCCGGGCAGTTGAACACGGCGAAGAGCTACATCCTCGAAGTGACCGGCGGAACCGACTCCACCGGATCGGCGCAGTACAACTATGACCTGAGCCAGCGCCGCGCCGACGCAGTGGTGCAGTATCTTGCTGCGAAGTACACCATTCCCGCTCACCGCTTTTACCTGATCGGCATTGGCAAGGACCAGGCGGTTGCTCCCAATGACACGCGCGAAGGCCGCAAGGCAGAATCGCCGCGTGCAGGTGCAGTTGCTTTCGAACATGGCCGGTGACCAGGCTCCGGCAGCGGCAGCGCCCGGTACGGGACGCTAGCTGAAGCGAAGATCGGAACGGAAGAAAGGCCACTCGGGATAACCGGGTGGCCTTTTCTTTTGCGGCGAATGAGCGTCAGGCCTTGCCGGCTTCGAGCTGCTTCACATGCTCCGCGCGAACATCGTTGGCGGTGAAGAGGCGCAGGAACGGCGCGCCTTTTGCGGCGGTTTCGACGGCGGGACGGCCGTTGGCTTCTTCGCGCTCGACGATGCAGACCACCGCAACGACGCGCATGCCGGCTTCCTGGGCAGCTTCGATTGCGTTGATGGTGGAGGAGCCGGTAGTGCAGACGTCGTCGACGATCACGACGCTCGCGCCTTCGCGACAGAATCCTTCAATGCGTCGTCCAGTGCCGTGAGCCTTCTCCGCCTTGCGCACGAGAAAGCCATGGAGCAGGGGCGCGCCGGGATTAGATTGCGCGCGCCAGGCGCTGGCCGTGGCGACATTGGAGACGATGGGATCGGCGCCCATGGTGAGACCGCCGACGGCTTCTGCTGCTATGCCGTGCTGCTCAAGCAATTCGAGAATGGCGTGCCCGGTGAGCCGGCCGCCCTCGGCATGCAGCGTGGTGGTGCGGCAGTCAATGTAGTAGTCGCTGGTGCCGCCGGAAGAGAGCTTGAAGTTGCCGAGCCTGAAGCTGGTGCGGGCGAGGAGCGAGAGCAGTTGGCGGGCGTGGGTTGCAGTGGTCATTAACAACGATTGTAACGGCGGCACGCAAGCGTAGGAGGCGTTGCTACATCCGGTCGAGATGCTTGAAACCGCCGGTGCCGATGAGCATGAGCGAGAAGAGCAGGAAGTTGTACGAGGCGTGGACCAGCACGCTGGCCGCAAGCGAGCGCGTGCTGAGGCGCGCCCAGCAGAGAACCAGGCTCACGCAGACGAGGAGCAGAAACGGACCGAGCGAATATCCGGTCTGGTCTGCGTGGATGCCTGCGAAGAGGATGCTGGTGAGGATCGATGCAATCACCATGGCGGGCATCGACCACTGTGGATGTCCGTCTTCGTCGAGGGGACGAGGAGATTGGCCGGAAGTCTTCTCGTGCATCCAGTCGAAGGATGTGCAGAGTGCCGGCAGCAGAAAGCCGCGAAAGCCGAGCTCCTCAAAGAAGGGAGCGAGGGTGACGCCAAAGGCGAAGAGCATCCAGGCGGCGCCGGGCATGCGAAAGATCTTGTCGATGGGCGCGTCAGCCGGCCCGGGCATCAACAAGCTGTTGACCAGGGCCAGCGCAAAGCAGGCCACTGCTGCGGAGATGAGATTGCGGCTGCGGCGGACGGCGGCTGAGCCCTGCCAGTGGATGCCTTCCAACAGGCCCTTGTGCCAGACGACGGGAAAGATCACGACACAGCCGATCAGAGTGAGGATGTAGAAGAGCCCCTCGGTGCCGAGGGTGTAGTGGATCTCGGTTGCGGCCTGCGCGACGGTTGTGACTCCGAAAAGGTGGAAGTGGAGGGCCACCTGCGCGAGCATCGCCGCGCAAAAGAGGCCGCACAAGGCAATCAGCACAAGAATAGCGAGGTGGCCGAAGTTGGGGATGCGTTGCTGCGGTGGTGTGGGAGGCTGCGCAAATTCGAGAAAGAGCGGCGGCTCATCGCCACTCTCAGAGAGAAAGGATGGCTGAAAGGGCGCTGATTCAAGCAGAGGCGCATCCGGCGCATCGCTGGAAGGATCCGTGCGCGGCCCACGTGGGCCGGAAAAAGCTCTGGCTCTGACGACTGCTCCGGCTCGTTGCTCATTGGGTCACCGGCTTTTTCACGCGCTTGCGCGGTTTTGCTGATGATACCGTTTCAACGGCGGCAGGGTCTTCCTTCGCCTGCTTCGCGGCGCGTGTTTTTCTTCCGGAGTGGCCATTGGACGCGCCGATTGCCAGCGGCTCAAAGGTCTCTGTGAGGCGGCCATTGTGGGCGGCGTAGTAGCGGGCAAGAAACTCGCCGGTGTAGGAGCCGGGCGTGTGTGCGATTTTTGCGGGGCGGCCTTCGCCGACGAGACGGCCACCGTCTTCGCCACCTTCGGGGCCGAGATCGATGATCCAGTCGGCATTGCGGATGACGTCGAGATTGTGCTCGATGATGATGACGGTGTTGCCGAGGTCGGCAAGGCGGTGCAGCACCTCGAGCAGCTTGCGGACATCGTCGAAGTGCAGGCCGGTGGTTGGCTCGTCGAGAAGGTAGAGGGTTCGGCCGGTCTGGCGCTTGGAGAGCTCGCGGGCGAGCTTCATGCGCTGCGCTTCGCCGCCGGAGAGCGTTGTGGCGCTCTGGCCAAGATGCACGTAGCCGAGGCCGACATCGACGAGCGTCTGCAGCTTCTGGCGGACCTGCGGTACGTCGGCCAGCACGGTGAGCGCGTCTTCGATGGTGAGGTCGAGGATGTCGGCGATCGAGTAGCCGTGAAATTTCACGGCGAGAGTTTCCTGGTTGTAACGGCGCCCGTTGCAGACTTCGCACTGCACGTAGACATCGGGCATGAAGTTCATCTCGATGCGGCGCTGCCCGTCGCCCTGGCAGGCTTCGCAGCGGCCGCCGGAGACGTTGAAGCTGAAGCGGCCGGGCTTGTATCCGCGCTCGCGCGCCTCGGGCAGCATGGCGAAGAGGTCGCGGATCGGCGAGAAGACCTGCGTATAGGTGGCTGGGTTTGAACGCGGCGTGCGGCCGATGGGCGACTGGTCGATGCGAATGACTTTGTCGATCTGGTCTTCGCCGGTGAGCGCCTCGTGCGAGCCGGGCTCCTCGCGCGAGCCGTAGAGATTCTTTGCCAGCGAGCGGTAGAGAATGTCGTTGACGAGCGTGCTCTTGCCGCTGCCGCTGACGCCGGTGACGACGGTCATGACGCCGAGCGGGAAGCGGATGGTGAGGTCCTGCAGGTTGTGCTCGCGTGCGCCGGCGATGGTGAGCCATTTGTTGGTGAGAGGCCGGGGCTCGGTGCGCTGCATGATGCCCGCGTCGCCGGAGAGGTATTGGCCGGTGAGCGAGGCGGGATTGGCCATGATCTGCGCGGGCGTGCCTTCGGCGACGACGTGGCCGCCGAGGCGGCCTGCGCCGGGGCCGAGGTCAACAACATAGTCGGCGTGGCGGATGGTGTCTTCATCGTGCTCGACGACGAGGACGGTGTTGCCGAGGTCGCGCAGTTGCGTGAGCGCCTGGATGAGCCGCGCGTTGTCGCGCTGGTGCAGGCCGATGGAAGGCTCATCGAGGACATAGAGCACGCCGCGCAGGCGCGAGCCGATCTGCGTGGCGAGGCGGATGCGCTGGCCCTCGCCGCCGGAGAGCGTTGCCGCGTTGCGGTCGAGTGAAAGATAGCTGAGGCCGACGGCGCAGAGAAATTCGAGGCGCTCGGCGATTTCGCGGCGGATGCGCTCGGCGATGAGCGCTTCACGCGCGGTGAAGGTGAAGTTGATCGCCGCCGAGAGCGCGCGATTCAGAGGCAGCGCGGTGAAGTCGGCGATGGAGAGGCCGCCGATTTTGACGGCGAGCGACTCGGGCCGCAGGCGCTTGCCGCGGCAGACGGGGCAGGGCGTGGCGGACATGAAGTTCATCATGTACTCGCGGTAGCCCTCGCTGCGCGCCTCGTCGATGCTGTCGCGCAGGTAAGCGAGAATGCCGTGGAAGCCGGTGCGCGGGCCCTCGCCCTTGGGCGGGCCGTAGACGAGGATGTGCTGCTGCTTCGGCGGCAGATCTTCGAACGGCTTCTTCAGGTCGATCTTGTAGCGGTCGGCGGCGAGATGAATCAGCTTGAGCAGATACTGCGAGGCGGAGCCGGGACCGAGGCCGCCATCGAGCAGGGGCTTGGACCAGTCGGTGATGACCTTGGCGGGATCGAGATCGTAGAGCGAGCCGAGGCCGTGGCACTCGGGGCAGGCGCCGAAGGTGGAGTTGAAGGAGAAGCTGCGCGGCTCGAGCTTGGGAACGTCGAGGCCGCAGTCGGGGCAGGCCATGGACGAAGAGAAGAGCTGTTCGTCGCCGTTGGCGAGCGCAATGAGAACAAGACCGTTGGCCAGCTGCAGAGCCTTGGCTGACGGCCGCTCCAGGCGCTTTTCAAGTGAAGGCTTGCCGGGTGTAACGGGCAGTGTCGGTCGCGGTCTTCAGCAGGATGCGGTCGACGACGGCTTCGATGGTGTGGTTCTTGCGCTTGTCGAGAGCGATTGGGTCAGAGAGGTCGCGCATCTCGCCATCGACCCGTGGCGCGGAAACCCTGCTGGTCAAGCTGATCGAGCAGGTCCTTGAACTCGCCTTTGCGGCCGCGGACGATCGGCGCCATCACAGTGACGCGCTCGCCGGCGCCGAGCTGCAGAATGCGCTGCGACGATCTGGTCGGCGGTCTGGCGGGCAATGGGCCGGCCGCAATTGGGGCAGTGGGGCGTGCCGACCGAGGCGTAGAGCAGGCGGAGGTAGTCGTAGATTTCGGTGATCGTGCCGACGGTGGAACGCGGGCTGCGGCTGGTGGTCTTCTGCTCGATCGAGATGGCGGGGCTAAGGCCTTCAATGGAGTCGACGTCGGGGCGCTCGATCTGATCAAGAAACTGGCGCGCATAGGCCGATAGGGTTTCGACGTAGCGGCGCTGGCCCTCGGCGTAGATGGTGTCAAAGGCGAGCGAGCTCTTGCCTGAGCCGGAGAGGCCGGTGACGACCGTGAGGGTATTGCGGGGAATGCGCACGCTGATGTCGCGCAGGTTATGCTGGCGCGCCCCGCGCACCGAAATGTGAGAGATGGACATGATCAGGCAACAGGAGGCGTGACGGGCCGAATGCTCCGAGCCGGTGCAGTCTGCTTCCAACGCAATTGCAGCAAACTTAATGGCAGCGCTCTAGGGGTATTCTATTTGGCAACAGAAAGCAGGGTCAACGCGGGCCGAATTCTGCGAGAATCGCTGAATCGACATTACGTTTGTGTCGAAACGGCTGATTTTGCCGATGTTGAATCGCAGCAACCGTTGTAAATTTTGTGCAGTAAACTGGATTGAGCAACGATTATGGCAGATGTAATGAACTTGACGATGCTGGTTTGCGCCACCATCGGTTCTATGGCCTTCGGCGTATTGACCGCTTATGGAATTTTCCGCGTCGGCTTCGCGATGATGCGTCCGCAGAGGCGCACGATACCCGTTGAGTCCCGGCCTGAGACGGCCGGTGTTTTGTAAGACTCCGCGATAGAAAAAGCCGGCCGGCGGCGATCAGGGCTTCGAGCTGCCGGTATCCTTCCCCAACAGATACAACTAAATGAGCTAGTTTGGCGGCGGATTGGTCGTCCGCTGCTGATTCTGCTGCTGGATCAGCATTTGCTGCTGGCGCTGCTGCAACTCCTGCTGAATCTGCTGCGGCGTGCGTCCGGCGTCGGGAGCAAAGCGGATAGCCTCCGGCGGTGGCTGCGCAGGCGGCATTGTGTCGATCTGGCCATCGTAGGAATCGTCATCGCTGTCGTCCTGGGCGGGGTGAGGCGCCTGTGCCTGCGATGGGCCGCCGGCGTTGCGTCCGCTGAGAAGCAATTCGCGCGGCGCCCCGCTGCCCTGGTCGCCGACCATGACGATGTTGTAGCCCGAACCCTGCAGGAGCTGGCTCAGCACGTCGCGGGGCCGACCGGGGCCAAAATTTCCGAAAACCCTCTGATCCTGATTAAATCCCTCGACCCTGGTGCCGGTGGCGGCGGCGACATCGTCCAGAATCTGCCGCAGGCTTGCGTTCGAGGCCTCGATGCTGAGCCCGGTCGCGTTCCACTTGACCGAGGGGGGGACGGGCGTGCTGTTGATTGGCCAGTTGGGCGGCGGTGGAGGCGGTGGCGTGGGTTCGGCGGGAGCCTGCGCGTGAGCCGCCCGGGTATGGTGGTGGTGCGAAGGCGTGGTTTGCGCCGAGGGAGCCGCAGGTGTCTGCGCATAGACGGCAGCCGCGCACCACACGATGGCGGCGAAGAGTGCGAGCCGAGACTGAGGCTTGAATGCGCGCATGAGAATCGGGTTCCCGGCCCGATGCCTGACCGCTCCACTCTATTAGACTAAAAAATGCCGATGGACGCTCAGGAAAGTTTTGTGGCGGAGAGGGTGCCGAAACCGATGCGACCCTGTTGGAAGCTCTGGGTAGCGATGCTTACGCTGACCGCTTCGACGGCGGCGCGTGCCGCAACCTGCACAACACAGGGCGAGATGCAGCCGGCAGACCGGAGCGCGCTGATCGCGGCAGGTCAGGGACTAACGGCGGCGTTGATGCAGGAGAACTATTCGGCGCTGCAGGCGAATCTGTTTCCGGCGGTGGCATCGGATTGGAACGGAATACACAACGAAGTGGAGCAGGGCGCGCCGTTGCTGAAGGGCGGACAGGCGCAGCTCCAGGAGATCTACTTGCTGGATGCTTCGACGCAGACGGCGGTTTCGGATACCCAGTTCTTCTGTTCCAACACAAGCGGATCACTGACGGTGACGATCAGCATGCGTGCTTTGCCGCCGGGCAAGTACGGCGTGCTGCTTGCCAGTGCTGCAGGCGCGCCCCTGGGCGGCCAGATCGGCATCATCGTGGTCTGGGATCCGACTGGCGCGACGCCGAGCTGGAAGCTCGGAGGGTTATCGATCCGGCAGGGAATTATCGACGGGCACGACGGCGTATGGTACTGGTCGCGCGCGCGGACGCTGGCGGGCACGGGATCGCCGTGGAGCGCCTACTACTCTTACGACCTGGCGCGTTATCTTCTGCTGCCAGTTGATTTCATTTCGTCCCCTAACATGGAAAAGCTGGGTCGCGAGCAGGGGGAGATCCAGGGTGGTCCGAGCGCGTTTCCAATTTCGATCGCGGACGGCGCGCGCACGTGGAAGATTGATGGCATCAGGGTGGACACGTCGCTGCGCGAGGCTGATCTGGGCGTAACCTACGAATCGCTGGGCCTGGCCGATCCGGCGGCGACGCGGACCGAGGCCATTGCCGTTTTGAGTGCGGTGCTGAAGGCGCATCCCGATCTGCGCGCGAATTTTCACGGGCTCTGGGCGTACGCATCGAAGGACGGCAAGGTCACGCCGGTGCTCGAGTTGCCAATGGCGCAGATTCCGTAGCAGATTTCTATAGAGAGAGGGATAGGAATACGGTGGCGGATTTGGTTGACTTGCGTTCCGATACGGTGACCCGGCCAACGCCGGAGATGCGTGCCGCAATGGCTACGGCTGAAGTGGGCGACGACGTCTACGGCGAAGATCCGACGGTCAATCTGCTGGAGAAACGTGCGGCGGAGATTTTTGGCCGGGAGGCCGCGCTCTTTGTGCCCACCGGAACGATGGGCAATCAGATTGCCATCCGTCTGCATACTGAGCCGGGCCAGGAAGTGATCTGCGAGTCGCGCTCGCACATTCTCGACTGGGAGATGGCGATGGCTGCGCAGTTCTCCGGCTGCCTCGTTCGTGCCGTCGCCACGGCAAACGGGACCTTGTCGTGGAAGGACATCGAACCGGCGATCCGCGGGCGCAGCACGCATCACGCATCGACAGGTCTGATCGAGATTGAGAACACGGCAAACCTTGCCGGCGGGCGCTGCACACGACTTGAAGTGATGGAAGAGATCTGGGCCGAAGCGAAGGAGCGGAAGATTCCACTGCACCTGGATGGAGCGCGCATCTTTAACGCGTCAACTGCCCTGGGCGTGGATGTGCAGACGCTGACGCGGGGATTCGATACCGTGATGTTCTGCCTGTCGAAAGGACTGGGCGCGCCCGTTGGTTCGATGTTGATGGGATCGGCCGAGCTGATCGATCGCGGACGCATCCATCGCAAGGCGCTGGGCGGCGGGATGCGCCAGGCGGGCGTGATTGCTGCGGCGGGACTGATCGCGCTGGAAAAAATGCCGGCGCGGCTGCACGAAGACCATGCGAATGCCCGCCTGCTGGCCGAAGCGCTGTCGCGCATCGACGGCGTGGCAATCGATCTCGCTACCGTGGAAACCAACATTGTGATTTTCCGGCTGACGAACGGGCAGACGGCCGAGGATCTTGTGGTGCGCCTGAAGGCACGGGGGATCCTTATCAGCTCGGTTGGACCCACGGCAATTCGCCTCGTGACGCATCATGATGTGAGCCGGGTTGCCTGCGAGACAGCGGCCAAAGCCCTCGCAGAGGAAACCTTGGTAACGTCAGTCCGCTGAGGGTTATGCCTCCGATGACTCTTCTGTTTTTCTCGTGCAGTTTCTCACAACTTCTGCGCGGAACTCTGGTTCAAACCAAGTAGATCCCGGAATGGACTTCAATTAATTGTTCCGGTATGAGCCGAGAAGAGAAAGGAGCGTTTGACTTGAAAAAGATTGTGCTTGCCGCTTTGCTCGCAGTCGGTATCTTTCCCGCAGTTTCAAATGCGCAGATTTACGTGAGAATCGGGCCACCCCCACCGGTTGTGGAACACTATGGACGGCCGCCGCATCCAGGATTGGTCTGGCAACCCGGTTTTCACATATGGGACGGTCATCGGTATGTTTGGCGTGCCGGTGTCTGGGCGGCTCCGCCACGCCCCCACGCGACCTGGGTGGCGCCCCGCTGGGAGCACCGTCACGGAGGCTGGGTCCTGGTGGAAGGGCACTGGCGCTAGTAGGAAGATGGGATAAAGGCGCGGCCGAGAGCTCCGCCTTATTATCCTCCCGACTTGCCACCGCCTACAGATAGCGGAGAATGATCGACAGGGGAGGGTGAGAGTGTGACTCGAAGAAGCATTCTGATCGCGCTTGCACTCATACTGACGCCGCCCGCGTTCTACGCGCTGGATAAGCCGACGGTAGCACCGCCTCCGGCGCTCAACGAAAACAAAGGCAAATCACCGCATCCAGGCTTCGCGTGGAAGGCGGGATATTATCGGTGGAGCGGCGCCCACTACCGATGGCATATGGGGCACTGGGTGAATCCGCCACGCCCCGGAGGCGTGTGGGTGCCTGGTGTCTGGGTGAAGCACGAGGACCACTGGGAATACAAGGACGGGCACTGGAAGTACGAATAAGCCTGCTTCAGACTTTTGCGATTTGCGACAAAGCCCGACTTTTCGGCGATTTTTCCTTCCAGTGTTGCGCACCGATCCGGTTAGCTGATTTCGATTACATCCTTGCTGGCTGCGGCTGCCGCGTCGGCGCGCTCGATCAGCTTTTCCGCGACAGAGAAGAACTCCGCGGCCTGCGGGCTTTTGGGTCCGGCGAGAGCGACAGGCAGTCCCCGATCTCCGCCTTCGCGGATGGCCGGGATGAGCTCGATTGCGCCAAGGAAGGGAACGTTGAACTGCTTCGCGGTGCGCTCGGCGCCGCCCTTGGAGAAGATGTCGATTTCGTGGTGGCAGTGCGGGCAGGTGAAGTGGCTCATGTTTTCGACGAGCCCGAGCACCTCGACGTTGACCTGGCCGAACATTTCCAGGGCTTTGCGTGCGTCCTGCAGGCTCACGTCGCTGGGCGTGGAGACAACGACGGCGCCGGTGAGGGGAACCGTCTGCACGAGTGAGATGACGACGTCGCCGGTGCCCGGAGGCAGGTCGACGATGAGGTAGTCGAGGTCTCCCCACTGCACGTCTTGCAGGAACTGGCGAACGATCTGGTGGAGCATCGGTCCGCGCATCACCATGGGCTTGTCGCCGGGCGAGATGTAGCCGATGGACATGGTCTTGATGCCGTGGGTATCGTTGGGCAGAATCTGGCGCTCGCCAACGACGCGCGGCGGCTGCGACGAGCCCATCATCAGCGGAACGTTGGGTCCGTAGACGTCGGCGTCGATTAGTCCTACGCGCTTGCCGAGCTTGGAAAGCGCGATGGCGAGGTTGACAGCGACTGTGGTCTTGCCAACTCCGCCCTTGCCTGAACCGACGGCGATGATTTTGGAGACGCCCGGCAGCGCTGCCGGTGCGGGCATGGCATGCGAATGAGCCATTGTGGTGTAACTCCTTCTCGAATTGCTTCGTGACGTTTGCCGCGAGATTTACGACTTCGCGGTCTGCTCGGATTGCGCGCGGCGCTCCTGCTTCCGGCGTGCCGCCTCGGCTTCGCGATGTTCGCGGCGCCGTAACGCATCTGCATAGCGACGAACTTCGTTCGGTGTTTCAGGCAGAACCTCGGGCACGCGCCGGCGGTCGCCGTTCTTGTCGATAGCGACAAAGACAAGGTAGGCGCTGGCGACATGCAGCAGCACGCCCGTCTGCGGATGCTCAACCCAGACTTTGACTCCCACCTCGACCGATGTGTTGAAGGCGCGGTTGACGCTGGACTTGAGAATCAGCAGATCGCCGACATGCACCGGTTGAATGAAGTCGATGTGATCCATTGCCGCAGTGACGACGTGGGCGCGCGTGTGGCGGTAAGCGGCCATTGCGCCGGTGAGGTCGATGAAGTGCATGAGGCGGCCGCCGAGAAGATTGCCCAGGGTATTGGCATCGTTGGGGAGGATGATTTCCGTCATCTCCGACTGCGTGCTGGCCACGGTACGCACGATCGGGTTGGGGTCATTGGAACTCATTGAGTGCTTGCTCCACGTGTTGCTTGCTCCCTGGGCATTGCCAACCAGCTACAATGAATCAGATGGAGGCCGCTGCACGGGAGCACTAACTCCAGTTTCGGCAATCCACCTCAATTACGCAAATCTGCGCGGGTTTCGCCGGGCATACAAAAGAGCACAAGCATAAACATGGATAAGATTGCAGGCCTGAAAGAGATCCTTGCCCTTGACGCAAAGAACAGTTTTGCCCGCTATGGCATCGCCATGGAACTGGCGAACCAGGGCGATGTAGATGAAGCGCTGAAAGAATTTGACACGCTTCTGGCGAATGATCCTGACTACACGGCCGGATACTTCATGGCGGCGCAGACTCTGGCCAAGGCAGGCCGAAATCCCGAGGCGATCGAACGGCTGAAGTTGGGCATCGGCTGCGCAGCGCGAACCGGCAACCGGCATGCTCTCAGTGAGATGCAGGGCATGCTTGATGAGCTGGATCGCTAAATTCCGTTGCTGCAATTGAGAGATTTTCACGAAGTTACGCTCTGGCTACGCGGGGAATGTTTTGCGTCTCTTTAAGTCATGTCGCGTCTATACTATTGATATGCCGAAGTATTCAATCGTCGTTCCTTTTCACAATGAAGAGGAGAACGTAACCGTTCTTTATGCTCGCCTGAAACAGGTCATGGAGCAGGTGGGCAGCAGCTTCGAACTGGTGTTCGTGGACGACGGATCGAGCGACCGCACCTACAAGCTGCTTGAAGAGATTGCCGCAGTGGACAGCCGCGTTCTGGTGGTGAAATTGCGCCGGAATTTCGGGCAGACCTCGGCGCTGGCGGCGGGCTTCGATCACGCGTCGGGCGATTTCATCTTCGCCATGGATGGCGACCTGCAGCACGATCCCGAACGAGATTCCCAGCTTTATCGAGAAGCTGGAAGAGGGCTACGACGTTGTTTCAGGATGGCGCAAGGAGCGCATCGACAACTTCGTAATGCGGCGGTTTCCCTCGCGCTGCGCCAACTGGCTGATGGCCAAGCTCTCGGGCGTGGACATTCATGACTTCGGCACCACCTTCAAGGGCTATCGCCGTGAGGTGATCACCAACATTCCCCTCTACGGCGAAATGCACCGGTTTATTCCGGCGCTGGCGAGCTGGTATGGCGCGTCGATCTGCGAGATTCCCATCAAGAACGTGAATCGCGAACGCGGCAAGAGCCATTACGGCATCGGGCGCACGTTCCGTGTCTTCTTCGACCTGCTCACGATCCGATTCCTGCTCAAGTACATGAGCAGGCCGCTGCACTTCTTCGGTTCGTTTGGTGCGCTGGGCATTGTTACGGGCAGCATTCTCTCAATGATGCTGCTGGTGATGAAAGTGCTGAACCCGCACATGAGCATCATGGATCAGCACGGCCCGATGTTTGTGATTGCCGCAGTGATGATCGTCGCCGGCATCCAGATGCTTGCGATCGGGCTGCTGGGCGAGTTGCAGGTGCGGCACTACTACACCTCGCAGCAGCGGGTTCCGTATGCGATCGACCGCGTCATCCGGCTGCGAGCTCCCGAAGAGCCGAGTCTTCTTTCGGAAGGATAGTTGCCCCGCATTCTCTCTGGCCCCGCCTGGATTTATGTCCTGGCGGGGTCGTTGTTTTCGGTGGGCTTGTTGCACTGGTGACGGCTCAGGCCTTGCAGCGGACGGCCCTCCGGGTGCATTCTGGCCTCATGAAAGCGATTCAGATTAGCGAGACCGGGGGGCCAGAGGTTCTGCAACTGGCGGAACTGCCTATCCCCGAGCCGGGGCCGGGCCAGGTGTTGATCCGTGTTGAAGCGGTGGGCGTCAACTTCGTCGAGATTTATTTCCGCAAGGGCACCTACAAGGCGACCGTGCCATTCACACCGGGAAGCGAGGCTGCGGGCACGGTCGAAAAGCTGGGACCCGGCGTAACGGGATTTGAAGAGGGCGATTTGGTTGCGTCGGTAAGCGTGCTGGGCAGCTACGCCGAGTACGCGCTGGTGCCGGCGGCGCAACTGGTCAAAGTGCCGTCGCGGCTGACGCCTGAGCAGGCGGCAGCGTCGATGCTGCAGGGAATGACGGCGCATTACCTCGTTTACTCCACGTACCCGCTGAAGGCCGGCGAGACAGCGCTGGTGCACGCGGGAGCAGGCGGAGTGGGTCTGCTGCTGACGCAGATGGCATCGCGGCTCGGTGCGCGGGTGATCACGACTGTATCGACGAAAGAGAAGGCGGAGCTCTCGAAAGAAGCCGGCGCAGCCGAGGTGATTCTTTACACGGAGCAGGATTTCGAGACGGAAGTGAAGCGGATCACGGGTGGCAAGGGCGTGGACGTGGTGTATGACTCGGTGGGCAAGACGACCTTTGAGCAGAGCCTGAATTGCCTGCGGCCTCGGGGCATGCTGGCTCTCTTTGGCGGCTCCAGCGGGCCCGTGGCGCCGTTTGACCTGATCCAACTCAGCAGCAAGGGATCGCTCTTTGTCACGCGGCCGACGCTGTGGCATTATGTTGCGACGCGCGCGGAACTGGAGTGGCGCGCGGGCAAGGTGCTTGACTGGGCCGCGACCGGCGAGCTGAAACTGCGCATGGAGCATATGTATCCGCTGGCCGAGGCGGCGCAGGCGCAGATCGATCTTGAGGGACGCAAGACGACCGGCAAGATTCTTCTCGAACCCTGAAGAGCGGATCGCAGTTCATACCTCCACGTTCGCGGTGGAAGCCAGCGGTTCCATGCAGACAATCGAGATTCATCCATCGGATCATGTTTTTGTGCTCACGGGCGCGGGTATCAGCGCAGAGAGCGGGCTGCCGACGTTTCGCGCAGAAGACGGGTTGTGGGCTGGATATCGCGTTGAGGATGTGTGCACGCCCGAGGCATGGCAACGCGATCCTGCGGGCGTGTGGGCGTTTTACTCAGCGCGCAGAGCCGCTGCGCAAGAAGCACAGCCGAACGCGGCGCACTTTGCACTTGCGGAAGTTGAGGCAAAGCTGGGCGATCGGTTCTTTCTCTGCACGCAGAATGTGGATGACCTCCATGAGCGTGCAGGATCGAAGCGCTTGCTGCACATGCATGGCGAGCTGGCGAAATCCCGCTGCGAACGCGCGTGCGGAAGGCCGCCTGTGGAAGATGGCAGAGTCTATCGCAACCTGGAAGATGTTGGCCGCTGCGCGTGCGGCGGCCGGCTGCGCCCGCACATCGTTTTCTTCGGCGAGACTCCGCTGGCGATGGATCGCATTCAGAATGAAATTGCGCGAGCCACGCTGATGCTGGTGGTTGGGACCTCCGGCTCAGTGTACCCGGCCGCCAGTTTCGTGCACTGGGCGCGGCAGGGCGGCGCGCGCACGGTCTATGTCGGGCCGGAGCGGCCGCTGAATGCGCAGGCGTTTACGAACACGGTGGAGGGGAAGGCCGGTGAGGTATTGCCCGGCCTTTTCGTGTTTGAGTAGTCGTCGAATTCAGAAGTGGAAGCGGTAACGAAGCTGCGCGTTGATTATGCGCGGATCGTTGTAGTGGAATCCGCCGATGGTGACGGAGTTGTCGAGCAGAACGCGATGGTTGGTTACGTTGATCATGGATGCAGAGAAATTCCAGCGCTCGCCGAAGGAGCGCCCAGCAGAGATATCGAAGGTTGTGTGAGCGGGCAGATAATCGCCCTGGTAAGGGCCAAGGCCTGAGCCCGCGAGGCCGTTGACGAAGCCTGAGCCATAATAGACATTCGTCGCGAACCAGGTGCGCAGGGGCAGATTCGCCGTGAACCCGGTATTGAGCGTGTTGCGCTGGTCGTGATCGACGGGCGTGTAGTCGGGCCCGAGGTTGCAGGCTTCGTTCTCAGGATCACTGCAGGCGAACCCGCCGATGATGTTGCCACGCTGCTCCGCGATCTGGTTGGAGTAGGCGAGGTGGAAGCGGCCGAAGTGGGCCAGCTGCGGCGAGCGAACGGTGAGCTCCCATCCGCGAATCAGGGCTCCATCGACTGCAATGGGGAAGTAGATGTTCGATTCGCCGACGTTCGCGTGGTCAAGGAAGTTGTTGACGCGGGTTTTAAAGTTATCGATGTCGGCGACCCAGCCTTTTAATGGAATCTGAACGCCGAACTGATGCTCCTCGTCGCGTTCTGAGGGCAGAGGGGCGAAGACGTTCTGACCCTGCTGACTATTGACGTAGTTGAGAAAGTCGCTGGAGACGGTCTGCACCGGCGCGGGCTGGAAGAAGTGGCCATAGAAACCGCGGAAGACCCAGTGCAGACGAGGAACCTCAACGGTGGCTCCGATACGGGGATATGCAGCACTTTCCATATAGCCGCCGTGGTAGTTGGAGATGCGCATCCCGCCGAGCAAGGTTACGTAGCGGTTGACGCGGAGATGGTCAGAGAAATGGAATTCGACGAGCCCGGCGTTGGTGTCGGATGACGTCGTCGGCACGGAGCCGGAGGCGAAACTCTGGTCGTTGACGACGAGGCCGAAGAGATCATTCTCGGCCTGGTAGAAGGAGTAGAGGCCGCCGGAGAAGCTGTTCGGGCCGACATTTGCGCGGATGTCAGCCTGTGCACCGGCGTAATTGGACTTCTGGTGCCAGGTCGTCGCGACGGGGAAGTCAGTTGATGGTGAATCATAGTTCGCTTGGTTGAAGTGATAGAAGGGCGCGACCTCGAAGAGAGCCCTTGGCGAGAGCGTGCGGACCCAGTTGACGATGACGAAGGAGTCGCGCTCGGTCTGGCTGTCACGCAGGCCGTAGGAGTTGTAGTAGTCGGATTGCTGCTCCCAGTCATTCGGATCGGGGTCGTAGGGGATTTGAAAGAAATCCTGGCGATACTGCCCATCGAGGCGAAGCTGGTCGCGTGCAGTCTGGTTGCGGATTACGGAACCGAAGACGCTCTGCGAGTTGGTTGCGTCGTGATAAACGCCGGGGACTGGAGTGGAGAGGCCGTAATTGGAGCGGGAGCCGGTGAGGCTGGTGTACCACGCGGTACGCGCCGAATGATCGCCGAGCGAGATCTGCGCCTCGCCGGTGTAGAGGTTGCCGCCAGAAAGCAGAAGCTCGGCGTCGCGATCGCGCTCAAAGCCATTGCGGGGCAGCACGTTGAAGACGCCGTAGGTGCGGTCGCCGATGTCAGCGGTATAGCTTCCCCGCTGCACTTCGAGCTGGTCAATGTCCTTTGGGTCGATCTGTGGCCCGATGTTGGAGGCAATCTTGGTATTGGGAATGGAGACGCCATCGATGAGCCAACTGGTTTGATGACCTCCGCGGATGTGCAGCATGTCGTGGGTCATGTAGGCGCCGGGCACGTAGTTGGTGATCATCTGCATGCTGAGGGTGCGGTTTGCGCCGGGTGTCTGCTCGATTTGCTGCACGAGTGATGAGCGTCGTCGGTGTGACGGTGTCGGTGGCCAGATTTGCGGAGTCAGATTCGTTGACGACGACGGTTTCGCTGGGCCCGGCGGGCGCCATGGGAATGTGAAGCAGCGAGCTGGTGCCGGAGCTGACGGTGAGTGACTCGTCGGCAGAGGCGAAGCCAACAGCATCGACGCGCAACCGATACACGCCGATGGGTGCCTGGAGAAATTCAAATTCACCGCCGGCATTTGTGAGCGCGCTCAGCGCGAAATCCGATTGCACGGCGCGGAGCGTGACTTTTGCGCCCTGAATGGGGCGATGTTCGGTGTCATGGACCACGCCGCGCACGGTGGCGAAGACGGTGGCTCCGGATGGAATGGAAGCTGCGAGGATTGAGAAGGCAATAAGCAGGGATGCAAACCAATAACGCATGATGGTCGACCTCCGGCACGATGAAAGCAATTGCGCGACGGTTTCGCGGAGCTGAGCGAGCGCCAGCGCTGTCAAAGGAGAGGTTTCCGCCGAGCGATTGAGAGAAGACGAAGTCAACCGCGAAAAAACGCGTCAGCCGTTATGGCCGACGGGACGAATGCAGCGACGTGCTCGACGAATTCAGGCGAGGAGGAAAGTGGGCGGTCCGCGGCCGGAGTGAGTGCCCGCGTAGCTGCCGGCGGCGCTGAGCTGCAGAGCGGCGAGGATGCCGGATTGTCCGACGGAAAAGAGCGGCGTGGCGACGGAAGCTGCCAGGGCATGAACCGGAGCGACCGTAACAGCGGGGGCGTGCGGATAGAGAGGGCAGTGCGATGGGGCTGAAAATGCCGGCTGCTCCGCTCTGATGGATGATACGCGCGAGCGCTGCATCTGCCATGGCGCAGTGATGCGCTCCATTGCGGCGGCAGCAGGCGGGCAGGCCGGGGTCATCGCCGCCTTGCAGGGTGGCGGTGAGTGGGCCGAACCCGAAGAAGACCACCAGCAGGATTGAAAGTAAGCGCCGCATCAACACCTCGATGCTACATCATTCCGCGCGAAGAGAAGAATCCTCAGAGAAAGCGCTGCTCAGGTATCATCGAAGCATTACGAATCTTCAGATTGCCCCTCAAGAAGGAATCGATCCTGGTGAAAGAAGCCACCACAGTTTCGTCAAGTAGTTCCGCCACATTGGACGCAAGGCCGAAGAAGCCGCTGCGCATAGCGATCTTCGGGTTCGGCACGGTTGGGCAGCTCGGTTGCGCGCATTCTGGTTGAGTCAAAGCCCGAAGGGCTGGAACTGGCATATATCTTCAACAGGAATATCGCGCGCAAGAAGGCCGACTGGGTGCCGGCGGGTGTGACGTGGAGCGAGGATGCCGATGCGGTGCTGGCTTCGGATGCCGATGTTGTTGTTGAGCTGGCGGGGGGACTGGATCCTGCGGGCAACTGGGTAAGGCGCGCGATTGAATCGGGCAAGAGCGTTGTGACCGCCAACAAGAAGCTCATCGCCTTTCACGGCGTGGAACTGGAGCGGCTGGCGGCCGCCAGGGGCGGGCATCTGAAGTATGGCGCCGCCGTGGCGGGCGGCATTCCTGTGATTCCGGGGCTGGAGCAGGGGCTGGCCGGCGACCGCATCGAGCGGATGCAGGGCATCCTGAACGGCACCTGCAACTTCATCCTGAGCAAGATGGATGAGGGGGCCGAGTATGCGACGGTGCTGGCGACGGCGCAGGCCAAGGGCTATGCGGAGGCCGATCCGACAGAAGATGTGGGCGGTTTCGATGCGCGTGCGAAGCTGGCGATCCTGATGCGGCTGGCGCTGCGTGTCGTTGTCGATCCTGAAGAGATCGTGCCGCAGTCGATTGCCTCTGTGACGGCGATTGATTTCAGCTATGCGCGCGATCTGGGCTGCACGATCCGGCAGATCGCACGGGCCGAGGAGCGTGACGGCACGGTGGCGGCAACGGTTGGGCCGATGCTGGTCGATCAGCGGTCGCCGCTGGCGTGGTCGCGCGGAACAGAGAACATGGTGGTGCTGACCGGGCGCTACGGTGGCGATGTGGTCTTCTCCGGGCATGGCGCGGGCGGACATCCCACGGCGGTCGCGGTGGTGAGCGACCTGCTGGCGCTGGCGCACGGCTCGCGCAGGGTTGAGATTCCCTCGGTTCCGGCACGGGTCGGCGCGGAGTTCGAAGTGCCCCACTACATCCGGTTCCTCGTGGCAGACCGGCCGGGCATCGTGTCTGAGATCACGGGCGCGCTGGCGCGGGAGCGCATCAACATTCGCGCCATTGTGCAAAAGGCCGGGTATCCGGCGCATGCGCTGCCGTTTGTGGTGACAGTTGAGCCCTGCAAATCATCGGCGCTCAAGAGGGCCTTGACGAGCATCAGCGCGATGGAATGCCTGCTGGAGCAGCCTCTGAATCTGCAGATGCTTGAATAGCGCAATAGAGAAGAATGCCTGAAAAATCTGGAGGTCGTTCGGTGATCGACAAGATCTATCGATGTGAAATCTGCGGCACCGAAAGCGAAAAGCCTTTCCGGTGGATCGTGATCCACTGCAGCGATACGCAGCTGACAGTTTTCAAGTGGAACCAGAAGCGGCCGACGCGCCCAAGGCGCGTCACTACTGCGGCGAAAGCCACGCGCAGGTCTACATCAGCCGCTGGCTCGAGTCGTACTGCTCCTGAGCGGGGTCAGATGGTGCTTTTGACGGGGCCAGTCGATTCGCGGACTACGAATTCCGGCGCGACAACGATCTCCGAGGGGTACTCCTTCTCCCGGTCCGCGATGCGCTCCAGCAGGATTTTTGCTCCGCGTCTGCCCATCTCGAACAGGGGCTGGCGCACGGTGGTCAGCGACGGAGAGTAGTAGGCGGCGGAGAGGATGTCGTCGAAGCCTACCACCGATACATCACCGGGAACCGAGAGGCCTGCGTCTTTGAGCGCGCGAATAGCGCCAATTGCGGCGATGTCGTTAAAGCAGAAGATCGCGGTGAAGTCGCGCGATTTCTCAAGCAGCGCCTGCATGGGTTTGTAGCCGATTTCGGGCGCCATTGGATGGTAGCCAGTTGTCATCGACCAGCCCGAGGTGTCGATGCGGGTCACATGGGCGGAGTCAATGTGAAGGCCCATCTCCGCGGCAACTTGCCGGATGCTTTCCCAGCGAAAATCGGAATCGGGAATTGCTTTTGGACCGCGCATGAACGCAATGTGGCGGTGGCCGAGGTCGTAGAGATGCTTTAATGCCTGTGCAACCGCGCTGTGGTGATCGAGCACGATGTTGGTTACGTTGGGCAGCACGCTGTGCGCTGAGATTGCCACCACGGGCACCGGAACGTCGATATGGTCGGCAGGCGTGTTGAGCAGAAGAAACCCGTCGACCGAGCGCTCCACGAGCATCCGCGGATACTGCTCGATGAGTTCGCGCTTCCAGTCGTGGCAGGCGGTGAAGTAGAAGTAGTGGGCGCTGGTGAGCTCTTCGACGACTCCGCTCATAACGCGCGTGAAATAGCCTTCGCTCAGGTCGGGGGCGAGAACGCCGACGCTCATGGAACGGCTTTGCCGGAGCGAGCGGGCAAAGTAGTTGGGCCGGTAGTTAAGCCGTTCGGCGGCCTCAATGACGCGCGCGCGGGTTTCCAGCGGAATGGACTTCGCGGACGGGGAGTTATTGAGGACGAGCGATACCGTGGTCTGCGAAAGTTCCAGATGCTCGGCCAGCATTCGAAGGTTGACGTGACCTGGGGGAGTCGAACCCTTGCCCTTTGTCATGTTTGGAGTTGTAACACGTTTCCAATGGTTCGGGGAACGGCGTTCCTATGGCAATAGATCGATTTGCTCAAGGGATTAGAGACCTTTGGGCAGCCTGCTCGCAGCCGCTGGTTACGCCGGCTGGCAGACCCGATCGAAGGCGCCTGGATATGGTTGGTTCCAGGCTTCAAGGGCCAGGATTTGCCATGGTAGACGAATGTGCCGGAGAGGCTTCCCGGCAAGGCGACGGTTGCGTCCAGTGATTTCCCGGTGCGGTGGTAATCGACCTTGATGATCCCTGCGGGATGGGGATAACTGGCGGTGATCGCAGTGAGATCGCCGAGATGTGGAGCGATGCGAACGGTGGCAAAGCCGGGAGTTGCCGGCTCGATTCCCGCGACGAGCGTGAGCAGGTCATAGATCGGGTGCGCTGACCAAGCGTGCGAATCGGAGCGTGTGTTGCCGGGCGTCTCAGGCCAGGTGCTGAAGTGCAAGGGGAGCAGCTTGCGCCATGGATCGAGAGAGTGAAGGTAGTCGTCGGCCATGCCAGCATGGTCCAAAGCGCGGGCCAGGTAGAAGCGGAAATAGTAAGAGGCGCTGAGGATGCCGTTGGGAGTTGTGCCTGGCTCGATGGCGAGAATCCTGTTGAGGACCGCCTGCTGACTGGCTTTGGGAACCACGTCGTAGAGCACGGCCAGAATGTTCGCCTGCTGGCTGAAGACCTTCTTGTCAGGATTGTCGGCGATGAGGCCGCGCTCGGCGCTCCAGCACTTGCTGTAGAGGCCGGAACGCACACGCTGCGCGCGGGCCTGATAGCGGGCGGCAAGAACCGGATCGCCGAGGCTGTGCTCGAGGGCTGCGCCGTCTTCGAGTGCGCCGAGATACTGGAGCGTGGTGATGCAGGACTCGCTGTGCGCATCGTAGGTGGGTGTTTCGCCGGAGGAAACCCAGTCAATGAAGCTCCACCAGGGAAGCTTGTTGAGCAGGCCGTCTGCCTGCTGGTGACCGCCGAACCACTCAAGCACCGAGCGCGTCCCCGGCAGCAGCGAACGAACAAAGCTGCGGTCGCCGCGATACATCCAGTAATCGCGCACCATGCCAACGTAGATGAGCGAGAAGGTGGGAATGGTCTGCGGCAGGGAACTGGGATAGCGGCTGCGCGTGATGCCGTCGGGGAAGCGGGAGGCGTCGAAGGCTTCGAGGGCCTGGCGGCCGAGGCGGTCATCGCCGGCGACGGCGTAGGAGATAAGGGCCTGGATACGGGTATCGCCGATGTACTGGAGCTGCTCGTAGTAGGGCGTATCCATGTAGGTTTCATGGGCATCGAGCCGCGCGGTGCGCCAACTGATCTCCCATATTTTGTCGAGATCCGTGTCGCCGGAGTTGAACGTGGCGCGCTCTTCAAAGGGATAGGCGGTAAACCAGGCCTTCAGCGATTCAAGCTGCAGCGGCTCGTCGGCGGTCTGGATGTCGAGGTCAAGATAACGCCAGGTGCGCCACCACAGAGGCTCGAAGGTGCGATGCGGACCGCCATCGGGCAGAAAGCTGTCAGCCAGGCCGCGGGCAACGCGATCGCCCACTTCGTCGCGGTCGCCCTTGTGGCCGTGCTTGTCATAGAGGGCCTCGGAGTAGGTGAGGCGAATCTTCGCTCCCTTGCCTCCGGAGACAGTGAGTTGCGGGTAGGCGGTGGTGAGGGTTTTGCGGTCGAGGAGGATGTGGACGTGCGCGCCTGCGGGTACGGTGACCGCAGAGCCGGGGAAAGCATTCAGCGCGGCGAGATCTGTGCGGACAACCTGGCCGGCGAAAGTCGGCGAGAACTCCATGTGCGGCAGCTCGTCGGGGATCAGGCCCCAGGGGTTGTCGCCGGTAGTGTCGGCTGAGTGGGCTTCGTTGACGGGAAACATGCTGTCGCGCATGGGGGTGCCAACCGGCACCCAAGAGGCGCCTGTGGCTGACGGCGAGTTCCAGTCCCAATCGTAGCGGGCGGCGTCAATCTGCTCACCGGGACCGGAGGCAAAGTACGTAAGCAGACTGACCCAGGACCGGTCGAGCGGTGTGTGTCCCAGTTCTTCTTCGACAAGCCAGCCCTTCGGAGTGCTGATGGAAGCTTCGCCGGTCGCCTCGCTCTCAAGCAGGAACGCGGTCCGGTCGCTCATCTGCGCGATGGGAGCATAGACGCCGAAGTTCCATACGGTTGCGGTGATGAGATTCTGCCCGGCCTTGAGATAAGGCGCGATATCGAATCGCTCGTATCGCCAATGGATGAGGTCGCCGCGAGCCGGTCCGTCGCCAACGCGCTGGCCGTTGACGTAAAGAATGAAGCGGTTATCGGCACTGACGCGGACCAGGTAACTGGCGGGCGCCGCCGGCAGGTCGAGGGTGCGGCGGAAGTGGAGCACGATGGGCTCCCGCAGAGGCGCAGTGGGGTGCGTCACCCAGGCGGCATGCCACGTTCGGTGCGGAGGGTCGGGTTGAACGCGGCTTTGGGCTGGGACGAGTGCTGGCGAGAGCAGGAGAGCGATAACCGCGAGAAAGTGGCGCATAGGTTGTGTATAGAGACTTCAACGCAAAAGGGTAAAGGAAAAGAATCCAATGGGGAAATGAATTCTGTTTTCCGCATCCAAGCTTGAAGGGAAGGCAAGAAAGCTGCTTCGAGAGTTGGTTCCGGCTCCAATTTCACTGGATATTCGCACTGTATGCGCTTGATTTTGCAGCCCTGTAACCTCCTGTTCATCTTTGACCGGTAGCCTACGTGTGGTGATAGGACAAGTGCCAGAGATCCGTATCTCTCAACCTCAACAGTTTCAGACGGCGGCCCTCGCACAGTCTGAAGGTCCCCGGCTTGAGAAGCCCGCTGACGAGAAGCCGTCTGCGGTTCGAAGGTTCCTGCTATCACGCGGCAACTCGGTTGTGGCGGACCGGGTGTTTCAGGGCCTGATGGTGCTCTGCGCGCTCAGCATCTTCGCCATTGTTCTGCTGATTCTCTACGCGCTGGTGACGGGCTCTCAGCTCTCCTGGCACAAGTTCGGGCTTAGCTTCTTTTACCAGTCGTTCGTCGATCCCTATACGCATCAGAAGCTCTACTGGGATCCCGTAAATGGGCAGTTCAGCGCGCTTCCCTTCATTTATGGAACGCTGGTGTCGTCGTTTCTTGCGCTGCTGATCGCGGTTCCTCTTGGAATCGGCGTGGCGATTTTCCTTACCGAAATGTGCCCCGGTCCGATGCGGGGGCCGCTGTCCTTTCTGACCGAGCTGCTGGCTGCGATTCCCAGCATCATTTATGGATTCTGGGCGATTACGGTGCTGGTGCCGCTGCTGCGCGAGCATTTGAATCCCCTGCTGATCCGGCTTTTTGGATGGACCGGTCTCTTTACGGATGAGAATCCAACGGGCCTGGGTTTTGTCTCCGCAGGGGTGATTCTCTCGATCATGATTCTGCCGATCATCTCGTCGCTCACGCGCGAAGTGATGCGGGCTGTGCCGCACTCGCAGCGTGAGGCAGTGCTGGCGCTCGGCGCCACGCGGTGGGAGATGATCAGGATGGGCGTGCTGCGCAATGCGCGGATTGGCATTGTTGGCGGCATCATTCTCGGGCTTGGCCGCGCGCTGGGTGAAACGATGGCGGTGGCCATGGTGATCGGCAACACGCCCGATATTCATCGCTCACTGCTGTCGAATGGCAGCTCGATGGCGGCCGTGATCGCGAACGAATACGCCGAGGCTGTGACGAGCCTGCACTACAGCGCGCTGACCGAAATTGGCCTCGCGTTGTTTATTGTGACCATTATTGTGAACGCGATTGCCCAAGTGCTGGTGTGGGCAGTGACGCGTGGAGCGCCGTCGCAGGCGCATTGAGGATCAGGCCGTGAAGAGCGAGGCGTACCAATTCCGATCGAAGCTGCGCGCGATCACCGATCAGTCGGTGACGGCGCTCTCGGTGCTGGCGACTCTCGTGGTGATTGCACCCCTGGTGTTTATCTTCATCTATCTTCTTTTCAAAGGCGCCAGCTCCGTTAATCTCGACTTCTTTATCAAGGTGCCGAAGCCTGTCGGCGAAGCAGGCGGCGGCATGGCGAACGCGATTGTGGGTTCGGGAGTGCTGCTTGGCATTGCAAGTCTCATCGGCATTCCTATCGGAATCAGCGGCGGCATTTTTCTGGCGGAGTTTGGGCGGGGAACGAAGCTCGCGAATGCGATTCGCTTCACGGCAGACGTGCTCAATGGCGTTCCCTCGATTGTGATGGGTATGGCGGTCTACGTGTTGCTGGTAAAGCCCAAGATCTGGTTCCTGCCCTTCACGGGGCATTTTTCGGCTTTCTCAGGCGGCGTTGCGCTGGGCATCATGATGATCCCAACCGTGTGCCGCACCGCCGAGGAGATGCTGCTGATGGTGCCGCATGCGATTCGCGAAGCGGCTCTGGGGCTCGGCGTGCCCAACTGGCGCTCGGTGCTTTCAATTACGCTGAAGACCGCTTCGCCAGGCATCATCACGGGTTGCATGCTGGCGTTTGCGCGCGTGGCGGGCGAGACAGCGCCGTTGATCTTCACGGCGTTCGGGAATGCGTTCATGAGCACGAATCTGAATCAGCCGATCGAAGCGCTGCCCCTGCAAATCTGGGTGTACGCCACGGGACCGTACGAGGAATGGCACCGGCTGGCATGGGCGGGCTCGCTGGTCCTGATTATTTTGATTGTGCTGGCGGTCTCGCTTGTGCGCTTCGTAGCAAGCCGGGGCATGCTGAAAGGGGCAAGCTAGGTGGGCGTCGGCATCGAGGTAACCAACCTGAACGCGTGGTATGGCAATAACCACACGCTGCAGGACATCACGTTGAATATTCCGGCGAATCATGCCACGGCGCTGATCGGCCCTTCCGGCTGCGGTAAGAGCACCTTTGTTCGCTGCCTCAATCGCATGCACGAGACGAATCCCATTGCGCGGGTGACGGGTTCGGTACGCATCGGCGACCTGGATATTTACGAAGGCGCAAAGCCGGTGCAAATCCGCCGGCGGGTGGGGATGGTCTTTCAGCGGCCGAATCCGTTTCCCACGATGTCGATCTATGACAATGTGGCCTCGGGGCTGAAGCTGAATGGATACAGCAACAGGCGCGTGCTGGATGAGATTGTTGAAAAGTCGCTGAAGAACTCTGCGCTGTGGGATGAAGTGAAAGACGATCTGAAGAAGAAATCCGGGGCCAGCCTCTCCGGCGGTCAACAGCAGCGGCTTTGCATTGCGCGCGCGCTTGCCGTCGATCCGGAAGTGCTGCTGATGGATGAGCCGGCATCGGCGCTCGATCCGGTTTCGACGTCCAAGATCGAGGATCTTATCTTTCAGCTCAAGTCGCAGTACACTATCGTGATTGTGACGCATAACATGCAGCAGGCGGCCCGCGTTGCCGAGAAGACGGGCTTCTTCCTGAACGGGCGCATGGTCGAGTTTGATTCGACGCACAAGATCTTCACCAATCCCAGCGACAAGCGCACAGAGGATTACATCACGGGCAGGTTCGGATGACACGCATTCGCTTTCAACAGAGCCTCGATGAGCTGAAGGAAAACCTGCTGGTGATGGCAGGCCTGGCCGAGCAGGCAATTCAGCGCTCGATCGAGGCATACCGCGTGCGCGACCTTTCGATCTGCGACCTGGTGAGCCGCAGCGAAAACGCCATCAATCGTCTCGAACGCGATATCGACCAGGCTGCGCTTGACCTGCTGGCGATGGAGCAGCCGATGGCGATCGACCTGCGATTTATCCTCAGCGTGATCAAGATCAACGCGGACCTGGAGCGCGTGGGAGACGCCGCGAAGAGCATCAGCGACCGTGTGCGCAACATGGAGCAGATGGCGGTGGCAGAACTGCCCGTTGATATTCCGAAGATGGCATCGCTCGCTGCTGAGATGGTGCGCAAGAGCCTGCAGGCGTTTATTGAAGCGGACCCGGAGATCGCGCATTCCGTGCTGACGATGGACGACGCTGTGGACGCGATGAATCGTGCAGCCTACAAGGCCCTGACCAGGGTGATGGAGGAGCAGAGTCATATTGCGCCTCAGGCGTTGAACGCGCTGATGATCTGCCGCGCCCTCGAGCGCGTCGCCGATCATGCCACCAATATCGCTGAAGATGTGATCTTCTGGGTGCAGGGCGCCGATGTGCGGCACAGCAAGAGCCTCGCCAAGCCGAAAGAAAAAGCAAAGGAAGAAGGCCACGTTGCTGGCTGACGGCGCTGCATGAGGCGCTACTCGACTTCCCACCAATCCAGCAGCAGCATGCGTGGGTAATAGAGTGCGGCGCGGATACGCGCGTCTTTTCCATGCAGGTTGCGCAGGATTGCCGCGTAGGCGTCAAGCTGCGGAGCAAAAAGGCTGCGAAGTTCCAACCGCGCGTTCAAAGGGCCGAGATCGTCGCTATAGGCTGTTTTGTAGTCGACGATCCACCATGCAGCGTTGCCTTCTGTGAGCGGCTCCGCGCCTGCGCGAAAGATGCGGTCAACGCGGACGGAGCGCACCTGACCGCCAACGATTCCAGCCCACGCGGCCTCGCTTGCGGCATCAACGTGCGGGGAGAGGATCCATTGGCCAGAGGGATCATTCGAGGCTTGCAGCGCATAGTCAAGCGCACTGGCCGAAACGGATTCGGCTTCGCGCCGGGTTGCGCCGATGGCTCGGATCTGCGCGGCGAGACGTGGCCGAAACTTCGCCAGGGCGACCCGCGCTTCGTCCCACTCCAGGGTTGTGCGCAGCCTGCCTAGCTCCTCAAGCAGCTTGTGAACGGCGCTGCCGAGCGCGCGCGACAGTGCGCCGCCTTCGTGGCGCGTGTAGAGCACAGTGCCGCCATCGCCGGTCATGCGCGATCCGCGGATGCTAAGGGCGCGTTGCCCATCGTGGGGGGCCTGAAACTCGGACGGCAGGCGGCGCATAACGGTGGAATTACCGGAAGGCATCACAATGAGCTCGCCGGCGCCTGAGGCCGCGAGCGACTGCAGCGTGCCCTCGGCTGGACTTGATGCGGCTGCACGAGCGGCACTCCATTTCGCGAATCGAGATCCTATTTCGCGGCCAAACGCCGGCCAGGCCGTGGCGAGCAGAGACTTCGCCGGCTCTACGAGCGTAAGACTCGCGCCAGTGTCTCTATATTCCGCGCGGGTGAAGAAGTGAAGCTCCTCGCGCGCGCGTGTGGCGGCGACGTAGAGAATGCGGCGCATCTCCTGCTGTTCGCGCTTTGCGTAGGCACGATCGACCCACGCCTTGGCCTTTCCGCGGTCCGCGCCCTTCGACTGCAGCGGCGCCACGAGAAACTCTGTGACTTCGCCGGTCTCATCCGGCTCGGCGAGTCCACGCTCAAACCACGAGAGCATTTTGTTGCGAGTAGCGGCGCTGCCGGCTTGTAACTCCGGGACTATGACGACCTCAAACTCAAGACCTTTCGACTTGTGGATGGTCATCAATTGCACACCGCAATCGTCGCTCGCGACGGGATCGGGGAGGGCCGTCAACGCATCGAGCGCGGCGTCGAGCGCCGGACCCAGCAAATCCTGTTCGCCGCCCGGCAATGCATCGAGGCAGTGCCACAGCAGATTGAGGTTCGCGCGCGCCGCTGCATCGACGCAATGCGCGCCGTTGAGCGCGAGCCAGACCTGCTCGAGCCATGTGCCGAGAGATGCCGTCGGCAGCTCTGCACGCAGGGAAGGCACGGCAGCAGCTACGTCCAAGAATGCGTTCAACGGCCGCACGACTTTCTGTTGCCAGCAGAGGAAGGCGCTGCGCCAGCAGATCGGGCATGGGCCGGCGCAGAAGATCCGGCTCGTCCGCGCTGGTAAGCATGTGCAGATCAGCCAGGGAGAGGCCGCACCACGGGGCGCGCAGCACGCCGAGCCATGCGACTCGATCGAAGGGATTGAAGATCGCCCGCGCAAGCGCGAGCACATCGAGAACTTCAGGGCGATCGCGCAGCTTTTCGAGCTCGACAGCACGAAATGGAATTGCGGAATCGCGGAGCGCAGCCGCAACGGGCGCGAGTGCATCCCGCGTGCGGCCGAGCACCGCTACGCGATACTTTGCCCCGTCGCGCTTTGCCGGTTCAATGCGGTTGAGATGTTTACGAATCACACTCACGATCCCGGCGGTCTCGGCATCGCGCGCGGCCGCCCGTTCATCGGCGACTCTTTCCTTCCGCGCGGTGTCACCGGCGCCAGTGGCATTTCCGCTCCTGGTTTGCGGCATGAAGCTCACGTGCAGGTCAAGGGAGGGGGCGATAGCTGGAGTGCGCTCGCGAGCCGGAACGGCGGAAACAAAGTCGATGCCACTGCCATCGTCCTGAGCAAAGCAGGATGTGAAGGCAGCGTTCAACTGGTCAACGAGATCGGGCGTGGTGCGAAAGTTGGCGCTGAGCCGGACAGGATCGAGCGGCAACGGAGCTTCGCCCTCGACATCAAGGCCGGCATCGCGCAGGCGCATAAAGAGCTCGGCATCTGCATCGCGGAAGAAATAAATGGACTGCATGGGATCGCCGACCACGAAGAGCGTGCGCCCTGCAGCATCGGGCCATGCGGCTACGAGACTGCCAAGCAGGCGGTGCTGGCGGCGGCTGGTATCCTGCGACTCGTCCACCAGCAAGTGACGAATGCGATCGGCGATGTCGATGGCCGCGTCACTGGGCTGCCCGTCGCTGCCTGTGAGTACACGTTGCGCGATCTGCGCTATCTCGATGAAGTCGACCGTGCCTGCTTCAGCGAAGGCCGTAATCAACTCTCCGACGGCATGGCGCAGCAGGGTAAAGCATGCCCGAATGATTGCCCAGTCTTCTTCGGTGTACCGCGCCGGCGGCAGGCTGCGCAAATTGCCGAGCGCTTCTTCGAGACCCGTCGACGGCGCTCAGTTCTGCGATGAAAGCCTCCGCGCGGCCCTTCTCTGCGGGCGCGTCATTGGCTGGAAAACCGTCGCGTGCTTGTACGCGCTGGCGAAAAGTTCCGGTGCTGGTTAGCGCCAGCCGGGCGAGATCGAGATATGCAAGCCGCGCGTCTTCGAGATCTTCGCCGCAAGTGAAAGGCGGACAAGGCAGCGCAGACACCTCGGCAAGGCTCTCGTAGAGCGCGCCGCCGCTCTGCTCATACGCGAACCGCGCAAGAGCAGCGGCCTCCTCGCCCGCACCCGGAATGCTGCCCAGCAATTCGTCCAGTTGGGTGAGAGCTTCGGTAACGGCATGGCGAAATGGCCGTTCGAGGCGCAAGCGAAGTCTTTCCCAATCAGGATTGCGCTGGAGGAGAAAGTCGTGCATCCAGCGGTCGCGCCGGCTCAGCATCTCCACGAGCTGGTTTTCAAGCTCCTGCCAATTGTTGTCGCGCCACAACAGCAGATCTGCGAGCGCGGTGCTGAGGAGCGCGTCATTGCCGTCAATCTGCTGCAGGGTGCGTCGCGCAGCACGGACGTAGAGTTCTGTGGGTCGCTCATTGACGGCGAGATCGCTGCCGAAGCCGGAGATGAGCGGCTGCTGAATCGCGAGCTCGCGGCAAAACGAATCGATGGTGGTAATGCGCAGCTGCGCGGGCAAATCCGTAAGTTGCCAGCCGAGTGCGTGCGAGCGCTCGAGTGCGCGGCGCGCCAGAGCCGGCATCGAAAACGGATCGTTTTCGTCGGCATGGAGGTCGCTGCCTTCCGCTCTTTCGAGCTCAGCGAGGATGCGGTGCCGCATTTCGGCGGCGGCAGCCCGGGTGAAGGTGATGGCTACTATCTCCGCCGGATCGTTGACCTCGCCGAGCAAGCTGAGAAACCGACGCGTGAGCAAGTCCGTTTTACCGGAACCGGCTGGTGCCTGAACGAGAATGGAGCGGCCGCAATCGAGCGCGCGTTCGCGCTCCGCCTGGTCAGAGGGCGGTGGCCTGTACGCGCTGCGAAGCTCACTCATCGGAGTCGCCCTCAGCATCTTCTTCAAGGACCGGCCCGGTCTGATTCTCATAGATCCGGCAGACGGCATGCAGATCGCAATGTTCGCACGTTCCAGGAAAGTCGCGGGGATCGACGCGTGCATCGCCTCGAATAAAATCGCGCGCGAGCTGTTCGATAGCTTCCTGCCAAGCGTGCAACTGGCCGTCAGTGAGGGGCTGGGTGACCAGCGGATCAGCTGCGCGAAGGCCTGCGAAGAGCGTCGCACGTGCGTTCCGCACATGGCCGATGAACTTCGCCTCCCGGGCGCGCATTTTAGCAAAGAGCAAACCGCCAGGCTGTTCGCCATCGAGAGCGAAAGAGGAGTAGAGCGGTAACTGCACATCGGCCGGGCGGGGAAGATCCCACGCCTGGCGTGCGACCGCGCTGCTGGTCTTGTAGTCGATTACAGCAAGAGAGTTATCGCAGAGACGGTCGATGCGATCAAGCCGGAGAGCGAGAGGCAATCCTTCAATATTGACTGCATGCTTTGCCTCTGTTTCGGCAACGGTAAAGGGAAGGCGGGATTCTTCATACTCCAGCCAATTGCAGACGACACCGACCAGTCGGGTGCTCTCAAGGTTGAGATAGCGCTTTGGCATGCGCTCAAGCACGCCGGAAGGCAGCTCATTGCGCAGGGCCTTCTCGACGTGTTGCGTCACAAAGGCGTTTTTGTCGGCGACGGCCTTCAGATCGCTGAGTGACCGCAACCCGGTGGGCGGGCCACCCCAGATGGTGTGGAGCGTGGCATGCAAAAGCTGTCCGCGTTGCGATGGACTCAGGGCATATTCGGCGGCGCTCCAGCCTCGCGCGCCAAGCCGCGAAGTGGCAAAGGCCTTGAACGGGCATTGCGACTGCGCGGTAAGAACCGCGGCTCCTCCCGGCAACTGAGCGTCCTGCAATACGTCAACGGAGAAGGGAACCCGGCTCTTGTCGTTGAAGGACACGACGGAGAAGGACACCAAAGGCGCGGAAGATAAATCAGCGGGAAGGGCCTCGGCGGCGCCGGCGAAGTGAGCGACGATGCGCGAGGGACGCGCGTCGGCCTGGGCGCGCTGGCGCGCATAGCTAAAGGTGACTTCTTCCGCGGAGGTTGCCAGGCGCGCCGTGACGGTTTGCGCAAGATCCCAGTCAGAGCGTTTTGTCGCGTGCGGCATGCCGGCTTCGCGTTGCACATGGAGCGGCAGAAAGGGATGCGCCGCACTCGTTGCCGGCCAGTCCTCCTCGCTGGCGCCGAGAAACCAGATGGCGTTTGCTGTGAGCCCAGCGGACTCTGCGGGGCCTACGATCTGGATTGGCGCGTCGTTTGATTCAGGCGCGAAGAGTGTTTCATCGAGCGTGCGCGCGAGCGTGCCGAGGAATTCTATCCAGTTGACGCGGCGTCCGTCGAAGCCAAGACTGCCGCAGTTCTCAAGCACCTGCTCCCAGCGGCGCCACGCCTGAAACTCGGCGCTTGCCAGGCTGCGTTCGCCGGGTATTCCGAGAGATTCCAGCAGCGCGGGCGTTTCCCGTGTCCACTCGAAAGGGCTGAGCTTCCGCTTTTGCAGCGTAATCAGTTTGCGCCGTGCGAACGTGATGCGCCGGTACCAGGAGCCGAGGGTGCCCTCGAAGCTGGGGCTTTGCGCCGCGAAGGCTTCGAGCGACCAGTGAGGACGGGCGAGTCCTCTGCGCCGCAACGAGCGCATGTAGCTCTGCAGCGCAAGAGACTCCGTGCGGTCGACAGACGTGAAGCCGGTGGAGAGCAGCCAGTCCAACTCGTGCTCGGGTAATGTGCCATCAAGCCAGCGCAAGACGAGATGCGCTGCGTGAACGAGCGGGACATTGCTGAGCGGGATGCCGAGCGAGAACTCGAAGAGCGGGGCATCGCCCGGCTCGGAAAGCTGAAGAAAAGCCCGCTCAATTTCGCCGCGGCGAGCCGGGATTTGTTGGGCAATGACGAGCAGGTGGTTCTCTGGACTAAGGGCCAGATGCCGCCGGCACCATGCGGCGCACGCCGCCAGTTCTGTGGCCCCGTCGTCGGCCTCATAGTAGTGGAGCTGGGTTGCAAGCGGACCGGCGGGGAACTGCTGCCAGCTGCCCCAGGCATCAAGCACCTCTCTTTGCCGGGGCAGCAGGCGGTCGAAGCCGACCACGAGGATCGACGGCCGTTGAGAACGATCTGCCTTCAAGAGATCAACGAGGTTGAGAGCAGAGACGTTGGGGCTGAGCAGGCCCTGCTGCTGGCAGATACGGTCGAAGGCTGAAAGCCACCTGCTGAAAGTGCCGGGATCGCGATCCCAACCGGCGCGCGCAGCCGGCTGCAGGTGACGCGGAGAATAGGACCCAAGCAGCTCGTGCGCCTGCATGGCGAGCGAAGCAAGGCGGTCGCGCGGCCCCTCGAGTACGGCGGCAAGATGCGCCTCGCGACCTACGATTTCAGCCCAGACCGACCGCTCCTGCAAGGGCGTCAGCAGCATCCTGCCGTCGTCGTCGAGATCTTCCCATGCGGTGCGGGTAAAGCTCGCCCAGGAGTGAATCGCCGGGGCAGGCCACGCCGTGAGACCGGCTGTCTGCCGACGGCGATGGTAGGCGCGCTGCAAGGCGCGGGCGGCGCGGTCGCTGGCAGCCAGCACCACGCCTCCCTCTACCAGCCACTTGTCAATTGTGTTCTCCGCGCCGGTCCCCATCACTGCGTTTATACGCTGGCCCACTTATGGCCCGCCATCCCCGGGGTGTACTCACGTTTTCGGTGCAGTTGCAGTTGTACACTGAAGAGTGATTCAACGACTTTTTGCTGTTTCCGTTCTCGCCGTCATCGTGCTGGCCGGATGTCATTCCGGCCAGCAGCAGGGCCCGTCCGAGGCATCCACGGCTTCTTCCTATAAGGTGTACAAGTTGCGGGGCAAGGTGATTTCGACGAATCCCGCTACCGGTGAAGTGACGCTCGATCACGAGGCGATTCCCGGATTCATGGAAGCGATGACAATGCCGTACAAACTCAAAGACCCGAGCATCCTCAGCGAACTGCATCCCGGAGACGTGCTCACGGCGGATCTGTTTGTATCGCAGGATGCAGATGCCAGCGTTTTTCTCGATCACATTGTGATCGTGGCACAGGGCAAGCCAGATTATAAGCCGGCGGCGATCTACCATGTGCCGGCGCCCGGCGATAAGGTGCCCGATTTCACGCTGCGCAATCAAGATGGGCAGTTGATCCATCTGAGGCAGTATCGCGGCAAAGAGCTGCTGGTTACGTTCATCTACACGCGCTGCCCGCTGCCCAATTTCTGCCCACTGGTGACGCACAACTTTGCGACGATTGAGAAGCAATTGGCAAGCGATCCGGCCCTGCGCAACAGGGCGCATCTGTTGAGCGTGAGTTTCGACCCAGAGCATGACACGCCTGCGCGGCTGCGTGCCTATGGCGCGCAATACCTTGGCAGCGATGCGAAAGACGCCTTTGCCCGCTGGGATCTGGCTGTGCCCGAGGAGCCAGCTTTGAAGCAGATGGCGCTTTACTTCGATGTGGGTCTTACGCCGGGCGACGACGGCACGATCAATCACACCCTTTCAACCACGCTGATTGGGCGCGACGGCAGAGTGGTGCGCTTTTATCCGGGCAATGAGTGGACCCCTCAACAGGTGTTAGCGGATATGAAACAGGCTGCGCATGGTTGAGCAGTAAAGCGCCTGAGGATGTTTCAAAAGGAGCGGAGGCACGAAACAGATGAGTGCTGGATTGACGATTCGCAAGGATGGGGATCTGGATTTTCTTTCTCTGGGAGCGTTGGTTCACCGCCTCGATCCCGGCATCGTGCCATTCAGGAAGGCGAGCGAGTGCAGAATTCATGTGAGCGGCGGCGAGTTCAACGTGGCTGCGAATCTTGCCGATTGTTTCGGGTTGAAGACGGCGATTGCTACGGCCATGGCCGACTATCCGATTGGCGACCTAATCGGGGAGCGCGTCAAGGCGATGGGCGTGCGACCGTTCTACAAGCACTTCAAGCATGATGGGGTGGCCGGGCCGAATATGGCAACGGTTTACAGCGATCGCGGCTTTGGAGTGCGGGCTCCTGTGGTGTTCTACAACCGGAGCAATGAAGCGGCCGCGCAGCTCAAGCCGGGTGACTTCGACTGGAAGGCAATCTTTTCAAGTGGTGTGCGTTGGGTGCACAGTGGCGGAATTTTTGCAGCGCTGTCTCCCTCCACGGCAGAGCTTGCCGCGGAAATGATGAAGGCCGCGAAAGACGCCGGCGCCATCACATCGTTCGACCTCAATTTTCGCGAGAAGCTATGGAAGATTCACGGGGGCGACGAACACGCCGTAGCGACGATCGGCAAGATCGTTGAAAACGTGGATGTGCTGGTCGGCAACGAAGAGGATCTGCAGAAGGGACTCGGAATTCCAGGACCCGAGGTAGCGGCGAGATCGAAACTCGACTCAAGCGTATTTTTCGGCATGATGGACAATGTTGTGCGCAAGCTTCCACACGTGAAGGCAGTGGCGACGACGCTGCGGGAGGTGCATTCGACCAACCGGCACAGTTGGAGTGCAGTCGCCTGGGTCGATGGGAAGACGTACTCCGCGCCGACGGCGGAGCTGGATGTCTATGATCGCGTCGGCGGCGGCGACGGCTTTGCCGCGGGCTTCATCTACGGGCTGTTAAAGGGCGAAGCGCCCGAAGAGGCGGTGAGGCTGGGCTGGGCCCACGGCGCCCTGCTGACCACCTTCCCCGGCGACACCACCATGGCAACGCTGGACCAGGTTCGCTCGCTCGCGAAGGGCGGATCGGCGCGCATCCAACGGTAGGACCAAAGCCGCCGGGCGAGGCGGATTTGTGCATCGACATGCGGGCTGCGTCATCCAAAGACTCAGGCCGGCGCAGGGTAAGAAAGAGGCTTCAAATGGCAAAGATGTCCCTTGTGTTTGCTGTGCTGCTGATCGTACTGGGTCTGGTGAGCTATTTCGGCACCGGCAGCCAGCACCCCACGGCTCTGATTCCGACGTGGTTTGGCCTGGCGATCGGCGTCTTTGGATTTCTTGCGATGAGCCCGAGCGAAGCGCGTCGCAAGCTCTTTATGCACATTAACGTCACCATTGGCCTGATCGGTTTTCTGGGCGCGGCATGGCGGGCGCTGCAGAGTTACGGTCACGCCCGTGCCGAGGGAATCGACCCGGACAAGATTGCCCTTGGTGCGCAAGCGACAATGGCGGCCCTGCTGCTGATCTACATTGCCATGTGCGTCAAGTCGTTTATCGAGGCAAGACGAACGAGGCTGGGATAACGCATGGGCACGATGCGCGGCGGAGGACTGGGCATGGGGATGCGCGCAGAGCGCACGCCGCACGGACGGAGTGCGCGCGCCGGACAACCCGACCAGCCCAAGAAGAAGTTCGACGTAAAGAAGCTCTGGCCGCAGATACTGGGCCTGGTTGCGCCGCGCAAGGGACTGATTGCCGGCGGCTCTGGCGCTGATGGCGGTGAATCGTCTGGCCGGGCTTGTTCTGCCATTTATCTCCAAACGGCTGCTGGATACGGTGCTTTCTCCCGTTCATCCTGACCCACGATTGCTGCCGGGCATCATCATCGTCGTATTACTCTCCACGCTGGTCCAGGCGATCACGTCTTACTCGCTGACGCAGCTGCTTTCCGTGGCCGGGCAGCGATTGATTGCCGACTTGCGGCGCCAGGTGCAGAAGCATGTGGGCCTGCTATCGGTCGGCCTACTACGATGAAAACCGCGCGGGCACGCTGGTGGCGCGCATCATGACCGATGTCGAGGGTGTTCGCAACCTCATCGGAACCGGGTTGGTGCAGTTTGTGGGTGGGATGCTGACTGCCGTTCTGGTTTTCTTCTTCCTGCTCTATCGCAGCGTCACGGTCACTCTCACGGTGTTTGCGGTCGTCGGTGCTATTTGTCTTTGTGCTCCAGTACGGATTCAAGGCGATTCGTCCCATCTTTCGAGAGCGCGGCAAGATCAACGCCGAGGTTACAGGACGCCTGACAGAGTCGCTGGGCGGCGTACGCGTGGTGAAGGGATACCACGCTGAGGAACGCGAGCACAAAGTCTTCTCCGTCGGTGTCGACCGGCTTCTCGATAACGTGATGAAGTCGCTGACCATGACCAGCGCGCTCGGTTCAGCGTCCACCGCCGTCGTGGGTATCGTGTCCGCGCTGGTGATGTGGCTGGGCGGCCATCTTGTGCTCAAGGGCACCTGGACCACTGGCGATTACTTTCAATACAACATGTTTCTCGTCTTCATGGTTGCTCCGGTATTCCAGATCGTGAATGTTGGCACGCAGGTGACCGAAGCGTTTGCCGGCCTTGACCGCACCAACGAACTTCTCGCCGAATTGGAGGAGAACCAGACACCGGACCGCACGATCGAGATGGCCCCCATTAGGGGCGAGGTGCGGTTCGAAGATGTTGAGTTCTCCTACGTTCCCGAAAAGCCGGTGCTGCATGGCGTGAGCTTCAAGGCGGACGCCGGGAACAGTGACCGCGCTCGTCGGGCTCGTCCGGGTCGGGCAAGTCAACCATCATCAGCCTGCTGTGCGCCTTTCATACGCCGTCGAGCGGGCGCGTGCTCGTAGACGGCATCGATCTTGCGGCAGTCGATTTGCACACCTACCGCTCGCAACTGGGAGTTGTGCTGCAGGAGTCGTTTCTCTTTGATGGAACGGTGCGCGAGAACGTGATGTTTTCGCGGCCGGATGCCACCGAAGAGGAGTTCCTCTTCGCCTGCCGGACGGCACGGGTAGATGAGTTTGCCGAGCGCTTTCCTGAAGGGTATGACACGGTCGTGGGCGAGCGAGGCGTGAAGCTTTCAGGCGGCCAGCGCCAACGACTCTCAATTGCGCGCGCATTGCTGGCGCAGCCGCGCATTCTCATCCTCGATGAGGCGACCAGTTCGCTTGACTCCGAATCGGAAGCGATGATTCAGGCGGGACTGGCGCAACTGATGCAGGGGCGCACCACCTTTGTGATCGCACACCGTTTGTCGACGATCCGGCGCGCAGACCAGATCCTCGTGGTGGAGCAGGGGAGGATCGTGGAGCGGGGAACGCACGCCGAACTCTATGCGCTGGCGGGCCGTTACTACGATCTCTACACGCGCCAGCACGGCCTCGAGACCAATCTTTTTCTCGCGCCAGGTGAAGGCGACGCCGTTCCAGCCTGAAAATAAAACAGTTGTGACAGCGCGGGTCCTTGAACAGGCGTCTCCAGGCCGTCCCACCCCTTGACGCCGGTACCATATCCTGAGAAACTGATACCGTAATCAAGGCGCGAAACGGGGGACCAAAATGCGAGACGCAGCACCCCAAGGCACATATAAAGTTCAGGCGCTTGACCGGGCTTTTGCCGTTCTTGACCTGCTTGGGCAAAGTGAAACTCCGCTGGGACTGGCGCAGGTGGCGTCGGCGTTGCAGTTACACAAGAGCACAGCACACCGCTTTTTGATGGTGCTCGAGCGGCACCACATGGTGGAGCGCACCAGCAACGGGAAATTCAGGCTCGGCCTTCGTCTCTTCGATTTCGGCAATCGCGCGATCGAGCAGTACGACCTGCGCGAGCGCGCGCAGCCGCACCTGCGCAGGCTGGTGGCAGAAACAGAGGAGACGGCGCATCTGTGTGTTCTTGAGCAGGCGCGCGTGATCTACATCGACAAGATTGAGCCGGCTCGCTCGGTGCGCATGATCACGCGCATCGGCTCCAGCAACCCGGTGCACTGCACGTCTGTGGGCAAAGCGATTCTGGCTTTTCTGCCTGAAGAGAGAATCAACGACATTCTGCGCCGCACGAAGTTCGAGCGTTTTACCAGTCGCACCATCTCTTCGGCAGAAGCGCTGCGCACCGAGATCGAGAAGACTCGGCGGCGCGGTTATGCCGTCGATGATGAGGAACTGGAAGAGGGCCTGCGCTGCATCGCAGTTCCTTTGCTCGATGCGCAGCGGCAGCCGGTAGGCGCCATCAGCGTTTCGGGCCCGTCGTTCCGGGTGACTGCGCAGAAGCTGCCCTCCATTGCGAATCATCTGGTGCAGTGCGTTCGCGGCATTTCGACGGATATGGGCTTTACCTCGTCGAGCCGGAATAATCGCGTGGCCTGGCCCGCGTAGGTTCCTCTTCTCGCTCGCGTAGGATCCAACCCTCTGCGCACGTCGCTTCGTCAGGCGGTTCGCTCAGTGCAGTAATTATGTCGGGGAGGACGCCCTTGCTCAAGGATCGCTGTGCGGTCATCACCGGCTCATCATCCGGTATCGGCCTTGGGCTCGCCGAGGCCTTCGCGGCCGCCGGCTGCGACCTGGTCATCAACGGAATCGCTACACCTGCCGAGGCTCAGTCGCTCTCACGTCATCTGCGGCTGAAGGGCGCTGAGAATGTTTATTTCCACCCGGCGGATCTCGTTGATCCCGATCAGTGTGTTGCGCTCATTCGCGAGGCTGAAGCTCGCTTTGGAGCCATCGACATTCTGATCAACAACGCGGGCATTCAGCATGTGGCGCCCACCGAGCTGTTTCCTGCGGATCGCTGGGACGCGATTCTCGCGACCAATCTGTCGGCCGCGTTCCATACGATCCGCACCGCACTGCCGGGCATGCAACAGCGCAGGCATGGCCGCATCATCAACATCGCTTCTGTGCATGGCCTTGTTGGATCGATCCATAAATCCGCCTACGTTGCGGCGAAGCATGGCCTCATCGGACTCACGAAGGTCGTGGCGCTTGAGAACGCGTCGAATGGAATTACCTGCAACGCCATCTGTCCGGGATGGGTTCTTACACAACTGGTTCAGAAGCAGATCGACGAACGCAGCGCAGCGAGCCATATCTCGGGCGACGAGGCGGCGCGAGAAATGCTGCAGGAGAAACAACCCTCCGGGCGGTTCACCTCTGTGGAAGAGGTGGCCGCGCTTGCAGTTTTTCTTTGCTCACCGGCCGCTGCGAATATCACTGGCTCGTCGCTCACGTTGGACGGCGGTTGGACAGCACAGTGATCTTCCCGGCTTGATGCCCGCTTTCCGCGGGTAAACCGCTGGTGCTTCATGCAGGATTGCGTATTGCCGCCAAAGGAGATAGCTGCGGCAGTTCACAACGCTCAGCGAAATCGGATACACTCCCTCCATCTTCAAGCTGATTGTTGAACCGTGCGGCCATCCGCGTGCCCTCGCGCGCGGGGAATCGAGCGGCAGATCGCAGTTGGGCGAGTGGCGATGCTGTTTGTCTCAATTGCTGCAAACGGACTTGCTGCAAACGGACCAGGCCACTTTTCAGTGCCCGGCGCGTCGTGCTGAGCGGCAAGCGATTGAAGCTGAAGTGGACTGGACGTTCGAGTTGATTTACAGGCTTCACGAAGTGAATCGTGTTCTGCTGGGCCCTGCGAACCTGCTGGCCCGTTCCTGTTCGCAGATGTTCAGCGAGCCTGCAAGCTGGCTGTCGCAATTGCCTGGCGCGGCGCACATGGCGGCCGGTTACGAGTACTTTTACCAGATCAGCAAGAATTTCGAAAAGCCTGAGTTCGCGATCGATCGTGTCGAAGTTCGTGGCGCAATGGTGCCAGTCGTCGAACAAACCGCGCTGCTGAAGCCCTTCTGCAGGCTGCAACGGTTCAAGCGCTATGGCGACAACGCCGAGATCGTCGCAGGACTAAAGGGGGACCCGGCAGTGCTGGTGGTGGCACCGCTTTCGGGTCATCACGCAACACTGGTGCGCGAGACTGCGCTCAGTTTGCTTTCGAGCCACAAGGTCTACGTCACTGACTGGCTCGACGCGCGGACGGTGCCGCTCGACCAGGGGCCCTTCACGCTGGACGACTACGTCAACTATATCCGCGACTTCATCCGTCACATCGGTGCTGAGCATCTGCACGTGATCTCAGTGTGCCAGCCGGCGCCGGCCGTGCTTGCAGCCGTCGCGTTGATGGCTGCCGCCGGGGAGCAGGAACCGCGCAGCTTGACGATCATGGGCGGCCCGGTCGATGCGCGCAGAAACCCGACGGACGTCAATCGCTTCGCAGGCACCAGGCCGTTGAGCTGGTTTGAGAGCCATTTAATCCATGAAGTGCCGGAGAGTTATCCTGGGCGCGGTCGCCGTGTCTACCCAGGATTTTTGCAGCACGCGGCATTTATCGGGATGAACCCGACGCGCCACATGACTTCGCACTGGGATTATTATCAGCATCTGGTCGAAGGCGATTTTGAAAATGCCGCTTCGCACCGCCGATTCTACGACGAATACAACGCCGTGCTGGACATGCCGGCGGAGTATTACCTCGACTCCATTCGCATCGTATTTCAGCAACACCTGTTGCCGCGCGGTCTATGGCACATCGGCGGCGACCGGGTTGCACCGGAAGCGATCACCCATCCCAGTCTTTTGACCGTTGAAGGTGAACGGGACGACATTACCGGGCGCGGCCAGTCAGAAGCGGCACACGATCTGTGCAGCGGAATCTCCGCGGACCGAAAGCGACACCTGACAGTGCGAGGTGCCGGGCACTACGGCATTTTCAGCGGGCATCGCTGGCGCGATGTGGTGTATCCGCAGGTGCGGGAGTTCATCAGCATTGCGGAAACGAGTTCGCGCTGAGAGATTCTCACAATTCGAGAGGCCCTCGCTGCGCTTGCCAGTAGCCGCGCAGCCAGCCTTCATCGAAGGCCATTTCCGAACACCTTCTCTGGCTCCGATTGAATAGCAGCCCGACAAGTGTGATTGCTCCAAACCCCAAAAAGAAGGCTTTGAAACCGTCATTCATAGAAGCTCCTTGTCTGTGCCCGCCAGGGGCATGGGTTGTGCGGTAGCTGCTACCAGTGGATGAGCGCGGAGCCCCAGGAGAGGCCCCCGCCGAATCCGGAAAGCACTACTCGTGAGCCAGGATGCAGTCGACCGGTCTTGCTGGCTGCCTGCAAGGTGAGGGGAATGCTCGCGGCCGCAGTGTTGCCGTACCTTTCCACGGTTGTGACTGTTCGCTCCATCGATAACCCGAGCGCGGTCATGATGGCTTCAATCATGCGCAGGTTGCTCTGGTGCAGCACGAGCAGGTCGAGATCATCGGGGATGAGACCGTGCTCGGCAAGCAGCGATCGAATGGCGTCGGGGACGGTGTTTATGGCAAAATCCCAGACCTTCGGGCCGTCCATGACAAATTTGTTCGATCGGTTCTCCAGGACGGTCTGGCTCGCCGGGGTACGTGTTCCGCCGGCCGGCACCTGAATGTAGCTGCTGCCACGCCCGTCGCTGCCGAGGTGGAAGTGAATGCGCTCGTTCTTTTCATCGGTATGCGATAAGAGCACGGCGCCAGCGCCGTCTCCGAAGAAAATGCAGGTCCGCCGATCGCTCCAATTAAGAATTTTAGAAAATGCGTCCGTTCCAATGACGAGAACATTTCGAAACTGCTTTGGTGCGCCCAGCATCATGCCCTGCGCAACGTTCAGAGCAAAGACGAACCCCGCGCAGACTGAGTTAACGTCGAACGCGGGACATTTGCCTTCCGCTACGCCGAGCTTTTCCTGGACGAGGCATGCGACGGCCGGCTGGGAGTGATCCGGAGTGGCGCAGGCCACGACGATGAGGTCGATTGCCGCCTTGTCGATGCCGGCATCGTTGATGCAGCAAAGCGCGGCTTTGCAGGCCATATCGCTCGGCGCCTCATCAGGCTCTGAAATTCTGCGCTCCAGAATTCCGGTTTTGGCCGCGATCCATTCGTGCGTAGTATCGACGTCCCTGGCCAGGTCGTGATTGGTCACAGTCCTGGCAGGCACATAAGCACCGACGCCTGTAATTTGAATACCCATTTCATCACCCCGAAAGAGGTTTGCGTGCGGTTTCTACTAAGCGGCCGCGACTCTGGATTCCTGTTCCCTCATTTTTGATTCGCGCTCATGGAGAAACATGCGGCACTTGGTCTGTCCGTACTGTTTCAGGTCGCTCAACAGGCCGGGACGTCGATCCAGCTTTGACCGGTAGCCGAGCTCGCGATCCAGCACGATGCGCGTAACGCGAATCGGGTGGAAGTCGGGATCCTTGAATCTGCCTTCAGAGATTGCTCGATTGAGCATTTCGATGAACCCGATTTCCTGCTCCATGGAGAGATTGCCGGAGAGCGCGTTGCGCCGGTCGAGAATTTCATGAGTCTCGCTGGGCACGCGAGGGCAAGTGCTCAGGTTGATCTGGATAAGCCAGAGCTCGTCGATCCGGTGATTAATTAGATCGTGGATCGGCGGATTCTGCGAAAAAAGGCCGTCCCAGAAAACTCCGCGGCCGGGAACCGACACTGCGCGAAAGAGTTCGGGGATGGCTGCCGAAGCCAACAGGCATTCGGTGCAGAGTTCCTCACCAGTGAACAACTCGAAGTGCCCGCTGAGGACTTCGACAGCGCCAATTTGCAGAATCGGAGCACCCGGCCGGCGGCCAGCTTGCGAAGCTCTTCAAAGTCGAAATATTTGCCGATGATTTCGCGAAAGCGGTCCTCTCCCCACGTAGGCAGATTGTAAGGACTGACCTCCGGCATCACCATAAGGTCCCGCAACCCCATGACGCTCATGAGCGTTTCGTTGGCAATTCGGTCCATAGGGTCGGTTGCCGCCATTGCCTCCCAGAAGCCCCGCAGTTTCTCGGCAGCGAGTTTCCGATCGTTTCGCACGAGTCCATCCCACGCGAGCGCCGCACAGATCGCACCGCCGGACGTCCCGCTCAATGCAACCACGTCAACGTCTTCGGGCAGAGACTCCATGAGGCCCTGCAATACCCCCGCGGTGAATGCCGTGTGACTGCCTCCTCCCTGACAGGCAATTGCGACCCGGGCTTTTGACCGATCGTTCTTAGCGCGCTCAGTTGCTTTCTCCATCGTGTCTCCTCGATTCCAATTGTCGATTCAATGGTCCGGGTGCAGGTGATGTTTTCGCCGTTACCGGCAGCCTGGGTTGTCGGCCAGAGTAGAGCGGTCGGCGAGCCATCGCGTCGCTTCAGGCCAGAATGTTTTTTGGGCTTTGCTGCCAACCACCAGACCTACGTGTCCGGCATCGATCATCATTGACTTGATGTCGCGCGATCCAACGTGGGGTCGAATGCCCTCAGTAGAAAGCGGAGGCACCAGGTGATCCTTCGTTGCCGTCAATAACAAGAGAGGGCAATTGATGCGGCCGAGATCGGCATATCCGCCATTGATGCGGAATTGGCCGCGGACGAGTTCGTTGGCCTGGAAAAGATTCTTGACGAAAGTGCGGAATGTTTCCCCGGCCACGGGGACGTTGTCGTTGACCCATCGCTCCATTGCAAAGTAATTCGAAACCATTTGGGGATCATCCATCTGCTCGTAGAATGCGATGTATTTCTCAACGAAATTCTGAATCGGCTTCATAAACAGAAAGCAGGATTGCAGGAACCATGCCGGGCAGTTTCCGTAGGTGTCAATCAAGGCATCCACATCGAAATACTTCTGCTCGGTCCAGCAGCTCAGGAGAGACTCGCGGCCACCAAAATCAAGGGGCGCTGCCAGCAGCGTGAGGGTCTGGACCTGATCTGGATAGAGCGCGGTAAACAGGGCGGACATCGTTCCCCCCATGCAGTAGCCCAGGAGGTGAAGCCTCGCGCAACCGTGTTCGCGGAAAATGAACTGGATGATCTCCGTGAGAAACCCGCAAACGTAGTCCTCCAGCGTCAAGCCGCGATCGGTGTCTGAAGGAACGCCCCAGTCGACCAGGTAGACATCAAAACCCCGATCAAGATACCGCCGGATCACGCTCTTATCCGGTTGCAGGTCGAGAATGTACGGTCGATTGATCAACGCGTAGCAGAAGAGCACCGGTTCGGAATAGGCCGCTGGAGTCTCTCTGCGATAGCGGAGGAGCCGGGTCATGCGCTTCCTATACACAACGTCGTGTGAGCTTGTACCCACGCGTGTTTCGCATGCCACGGCTGCAGCCTGAGGAATGCTGACCATGCGATACCAGATCCGCTGCTGTTCGGCGAACAGATTGAATGCTGCGCGTGCCGGGGAAGCATAACCGTGCCCAGCTTCGGCGCCATTCTCAATTCTTGCTGACCCAGGGCCTTCGTCAACATCCATCCAACATCTCCCGAGTTCACAATGCGCAAACTTTTCCTTCACATCGCCATTCCACCGTTGACATCGAGGACATGGCCTGTAACAAAGCCCGCAGCCGGCGATGCGAGATAGAGCACGCTCATTCCTATCTCCATCGGGTCACCCAGACGGCCAACGGGCGTGATATCCAGAACTGACTGCAGCGCTTTGTCGGGAACCTGGTCGAGCATGCGCGTTCTGATAAAGCCGGGAGCAATTGCATTCACCGTGACGCCCTTCCGGGCGTACTCCCGCGCCAGGGCCTTGGTAAACCCGATGAGCCCCGCCTTGGCAGCGGCATAGTTTGCCTGGCCGAAATTGCCGATCCGCCCGACAATGCTCGAGATGTTGATGACCCGGCCCCAACCGCGTGCAGCCATCCCGTCGATAAAGCACTTTGTAACGTCGAAGACACTCGTCAGGTCGGTGTTGATTACCTCGTCCCAGGCGCACCGCTCCATCTTGCGGAAGGTGCCGTCGCGGGTGACTCCAGCGTTATTGACGAGAATGTCGATTGCCTCGAAGTCATCGTTAACCCGGCCGCACATTCTGGTCACTTCGCCTTGCATGCCAATGTCAAATGAATAGGCTTCTGCCTTGCGCCCCATATCGCGGATTTCATCGCAGACACCCCTGGCACAATCGGCGCCGGTGTTGCTCGAACCGATCGCGACATCGGCGCCGGCAGCCGCGAGCGTCAAGGCGCAAGCCCGGCCAATACCGCGAGAGCCGCCAGTTACGAATACTTTTTTCCCGACCAGGCTGAAACCCGGAATCAGGACTTCACGGGAGACGGGTAGTGCTGTCGCCATCGGAACCTCCCCTGTCTGGTTGAGAGCGAGAGTATGAGGCAGGCCCGGTCACCGTTCTAAGGCTGTGTTGCATCAGCTCAAGGAACGCCGGCGATCTCATATAGTTGTCGAGCATGCTACTGAGGTGTGCAAACCAGGCGCTGCGCAACCTGGGGTCCCAGAAAAGGGCCACACCTTCCGCGTTCTGCTGGCAGAGTGCATTCGCACGCTGCCAGGCTTCAAACCATTGCTCTGTGAAGGCAGAGAATGGGTTGGATGTCCACTCTTCTCCGGAGGGCATAGCGAGGTCCTCGCAGGGATGAAGGGTTGGCGTTGACTAGCTTAACGGTTCAGGCAAGGGGTCGAACGAAAAGCGATGTATCGCTCTAATTTCAAATTAAGCCGTGACTTCCTGGGCTACTTCGAATGACTTTTCAGCCCACTTTTTGAAGTCCTGCAATTGCGCCTCGGATCTATCCATCGAGGTCTTCACTAACTGCCGCCAGAGATCCTCGACCATGTGGCGGTATTCTTCAGGGGATTTTGCTTCGGAGAGGCGAAAGGTTCGCTCGATCATCTGGATTCCGGACGCATACGTCGACTCGAGCGCTTCCTTGTGTTTGTTCAACATCTCGACACTGATTTCGATCCAGCGCTTTTCGAGAGTTCGAGCCATTTCGGTTGAAAGACCTGCGCTTTGCGGCGCCGAGAGACACTGCTGGGTCCAGAATCTCATCATTTCCTTTTGCATTTGCAGCGAGGACTCCGACGCTTTGCTGAAGTCTTCAAAGAGTTGATTGAGCATCAGTTTCTCCAAGGAGGTTGATTTGCGCGGAGATTGCTTGAGCGGGAATTGCTGATTCCTGCCAGCAGGAGAATTGAGAGATCCTGACAGCGGGTAGTACTTCGCGAGCTTTCCTGTACCTGTTCTGAAGGTGAGAGAGGTCAGAAAGTTGCTTTGCACCGATTTAAAAATAAGAGCGCGATCGGAGCGTGGAGTTTTGAATCGTAATAACTGGTGAGTACGAAGCGGTGCGGATCTCATGTGAACTGTGATCCGCGAGCTCCATCACCAAGAACTCATTTCTGCAGGCCGGGACAGGCAGGTGTGAGCACAATTTTGCCTTTTTTTGCCTGCGCCCTGCCGCATCCGGCGAATCATGATTTGCATTTTGGCCTTACAAAATTTCTTTCGTAAATTCTGCAGGTTAGAAGGGTTTGCACCGTTTTTGAAGCAGCAAGCAACTTGACGAGTCAGGGCTGATTTAGGCGAATATAAGGCGAAGACGAGTCTCCGATGCCTGCAGCCTCCACAATCCGCCTCCAGATTGAAACCGCCCTTGCCGGAAAAATCCCTTCGGCTCTGACGCCGCGGCCGAAGATGGTTCGCCCGCTCGTTGAAACCGGCATAGAACCGCTGGACGATCTTCTTGAGGGAGGACTGCCGGTGGGCGCTGTGAGCGAACTGATTGGTGCCGAATGTTCCGGACGAACCTCTGTTGCGCTGTCATTTCTGGCTCGTGTCACTGAAGCCGGCAAAGTATGTGCATGGATCGACATATCGAATGCGTTCGATCCGACATCTGCCGCCGCAGTTGGAATCAATTTAAAAAAGCTGCTGTGGGTTCGCTGCGGTGCCGGGCAGGCAATCACGGCAAGAGCGGGCCGGCGCTTTCTTCTACCGGAAGCGTATTTCACTCCGTCGTCGATTAAGAAGGGACTTCACGGCGGCGGATTTGGACCGCATCCCCGCACCGAGGTTCGCGGCCTGTCCGAGGCTGTTGGTGAGTTGTTCGTGCCGCGCTGCGCCGAACCGCAGCACCGGCCTCGGCCTCAGAAGCAGAGCACCGAGCCAGGCCTGACGCCTGTCACCCGGGCTGTGCGCTCTCCCAGAAGAGCCAGGCAATACGACGCGATCGAACAGGGTTTGCGGAGTGCGGACCTTTTGCTGCAGACAGGAGGTTTCGGCGCCATTGTGCTCGATATAGGGAGTATTGCGCCTGAGTATGCAGCACGCATCGAGCTTTCAACCTGGCATCGTTACCGGCTTGCGGCAGAGCATACACAATCGAGCATTCTTCTCCTCTCGCAATATCCATGCGCCAGGAGCAGCTCAGAGCTGCAACTGCGTTTATCTGCCCAGGAGATCAGCGAAGGGACAACCGTCTTCACCGGCATGCAACCGCAGGTCGAGGTGGTGCGGAGGCGCTTCGTACAATCGCAGAGCAATGTTGTCTCGTTGCGCAAGCCGCCGCAAAATGCGCACTCGGCCTGCTGGGAAAACCCCACGACATGGGCGGTGCGGCGATGAACAGGCAGGTCGAAATCTATCTCTGCCTTTATGTGAAGGAGTTTCCAGCGCAGGCATTGCTGCGTCTGCGCCCGGAGCTTCACGAAAGGCCATGCGTGGTCATGGAGGGTGAACCGCCCTTCGAGATTGCGTGTTCGTTGAATGCCAAAGCGCGGTTGCTGGGCCTTCGACGTGGGATGACGCGCGTGGAAGTGGATACCTTCGTCGGCCCTGTGGTGCTTGCGCGTTCGGTGCAGATGGAGAAGACGGCGCGGGCAGTGCTGTTCGAATGCGCCGGCGCTTTTTCGCCGCGCGTTGAAGAGTCGAGCGATGCCACCGAGTCTTTCTGCATGCTGGATATTGCCGGGACGCAGAATCTCTTTGGCCCACCCGAGATGCTGGCCAAAAGCCTGCGCCAGAGAGTGCGTGCTTTGGGCATCTCGGCACATGTCACCATCAGCAGCAACTTTCATGCCGCTGTTTGTCTTGCCAGGGGCCTCACGCGTTCTGTTGTGCAGGTGGCGTCGCAGGGAAGGGAAGCAGACGCACTCTCATCGCTTCCGCTTACGGTATTGGATCTGACTGAAAACCAGGCAGAGTATTTGCATTATGGGGTATCCGCTCACTCGGCATGCTGGCTGTGTTGCCTGAGAAAGAATTGATTGCCCGCATGGGCCAGGAAGGCAAACGACTGCGGCAACTGGCTCGTGGGGAGTCACCCCATCTCTTCCGGCCCATCGACGTTCCTTTCGTACTTGAGGAACGCGCCGAGCTCGACTTTCCGCTCGAAGATCTTGAATCGCTGCTCTTCGGCCTCTCTGTCATGCTCGAGCAACTTATCCTGCGGGCAAAAGCGCGGATTGTTGCGCTGGCCGCTGTCATCATCACGCTTTATCTTGAGGGCGGCGGATCGCACTCTCGCACCGTCCGGCCGGCGCAGCCAACCAATGACAGGCAGCTCTGGCTGAAACTGTTGCATCTTGATCTCGAAGCCCATCCGCCGCATGCCGCAATTCTCTCGGTTGCGCTGCACGCCGATCCAGGTGATGCCAGCAAAGTGCAGCTCGGCCTCTTCTCGCCGCAGCTTCCTGAACCGGGACCTCTGGACGTAACACTGGCGCGCATTGCAGCCCTTGTGGGCGAAGTCAATGTGGGCCAGGCGGTGCTTGATGATACCCACGCCCCCGAAGGCTTTCACATGGAGCACTTCGCGGTAAGCTCAGCAACGCCCGAATCAATCCCATCGCAATCCTATGTTTGTCTGCGCCAGCTTCGACCGCCGCAGGCCATCGTGGTCGTGCTGAAGAACGGCCGTCCCGCATCGTTCTTCTTCCGCGACCAGTGCTGCATGGTGGAGTGCGCTTATGGGCCATGGCTGAAAGGGGGCGAGTGGTGGAACGAAACCATCTGGGGCCAGGAACAATGGGACGTGATCGCGCGCGCTCAAGACAACACGCTCCTGGCCTGTTGCGTCATCCGTGATCTCATGCAGGATCAGTGGCAGATAATGGCTCTCTATGACTGACCGCTATGTGGAACTGCACGCGGTCAGCGCATTCTCTTTTCTCGATGGAGGATCGCTCCCCGAGACGCTGGCGCAGAGGGCCCTTGAACTGGAGATGCCGGCAATGGCGTTGCTGGATCGGAATGGATTCTACGGCTCCGCGCGCTTTCATAAGAGCGCCAGCGGGAACCGTATTCGTGCCCACGTAGGGGCTGAGGTTGCGGTGTCAAGTTTCGGCCAGCGTCTGAACCCGCCGGCATGGCTGCCTCACAATCATCTCTATGAGCCGCCGCGTCTGCCGTTGCTCTGCATATCACGGCAGGGCTATCAGAATCTGTGCCAGCTCATTACGCGTTTCAAGATGCGTGAGACCAGCAAGCAGGAAGGCTCGGCCAGGTTCTCTGACCTGGAAGAATTTGCCTCGGGCCTCGTCTGTCTGACAGGGGGTGACGAAGGACCGCTGGCTGCCGCACTCATGCGCGGCGGGGAAGAGGCGGGCAGAGAGGCTGTCGAACGACTGGTTCGCATCTTTGGTACGAAGAACGTATACGTCGAGTTGCAGCGCCATCGTGAGCGCGAAGAAGAAGCGCGCAACCAGGCCGCAATCCGCATTGCGCGGTCATTGCAACTGCCGGTTATAGCAACGAATGGTGTGCGTTATGCAACACGATATGACAGAGAAGTTCTGGACCTTTTCACCGCCATTCGCAATCACACGGAACTCGATCGCGCCGGACGCTTGTTGTCAGCGAACAGCCAGCGGCATCTGCGTGCTGCCGACAGGATGGTGAAGCTGTTCCGTGATGTGCAAGGAGCAGTCGAGAATACGCTGGAGCTATCCTCCCGACTGGAGTTTCAGCTCGGCGATCTTGGATATGAATTTCCACGCTACCCGGTGCCGGAAGGCGAGACGATGGACAGCTTTCTCCGCAAGCGCGTGGAAGAAGGCGTGATTCGCCGCTACGGACCAAAGCGAAATGCCGATCTGCTGGAACGCGCGAAGAAGCAGGTGGCGCACGAGCTCGCGTTGATTGCGAAGCTCGGCTTTGCCGGATACTTCCTCATCGTGTGGGACATTGTGCAGTTCTGCAAACGGAACGGCATCCTGATTCAGGGGCGTGGCAGCGCTGCGAACTCTGCCGTCTGCTATGCGCTCGAAATTACTGCTATTGATCCGGTTGGAATGGAGCTGCTGTTTGAGCGCTTCCTCTCGGAAAACCGTGGAGAGTGGCCGGACATCGACCTCGATCTGCCGTCGGAGGAGAAGCGTGAGCAGGCCATCCAGTATGTCTACCAGAAGTACGGCGAGTTGGGCGCTGCGATGACGGCCAATGTCATTACTTACCGCGGCAAATCGGCAGCGCGTGAAGTGGGCAAGGCGTTGGGGTTCGACCCGCAATCTCTGCAGCGTCTTTCCGCGCTGGTCGCCAACTTCGAATGGAAGGGGCCCAGGGATACGATGGCGCACTCATTTCAGAACGCCGGCTTTGACCTGAAGCACCCGCGCATTGCGAAGTACCTGGAGCTCTGCGTGCGGATCCAGGATTTGCCGCGCCATCTCGGCCAGCACTCTGGCGGCATGGTGATCTGCCAGGGCCAGCTTAATCACGTAGTGCCGCTGGAGCGCGCTTCGATGCCGGGCCGAACGGTCATCCAGTGGGATAAGGAAGATTGTGCCGATCTTGGCATCATCAAGGTTGACCTGCTTGGCCTCGGCATGATGGCCGTGCTCAAGGATTGTCTGGAACTGATTCCAACGCACTATGGCGAGCCCGTCGACCTGGCGCAGATCCCCGAAGATGACGAGGTCTATCGGACCCTGCAGCGTGCCGATACCGTGGGCATGTTTCAGGTGGAAAGCCGCGCACAGATGGCCTCGTTGCCGCGCAATTATCCTGAGAAGTTCTATGACGTGGTGGTGCAGGTAGCCATCATTCGGCCAGGCCCTATCGTCGGCAAAATGATGCATCCCTATATGCGGCGGCGTCAGAAAAAAGAGCAGGTGTCCTATCCTCATCCATTGCTTGAGCCGGCGCTGAAACGAACGCTTGGCGTGCCTCTGTTTCAGGAGCAACTGCTTCGGATGGCGATGGTCGTCGCCAACTTCAGCGGTGCGGAGGCGGAAGAACTGCGCCGTGCGGTTGGGATGCGCCGATCGTGGGAGCGCATGAAAAACCTCGAAGGCAGGTTGCGCAGCGGCATGACGACGAATGGCCTCGACGAAAAAACGCAGGACACCATCATCGAAAACATCAGTTCGTTTGCCCTCTATGGCTTTCCAGAGAGCCATGCCGCCAGTTTTGCCCTGATTGCGTATGCGTCGGCATATTTCAAGGTGAAATATCTGGCTGCATTTACCTGCGCGATTCTGAACAACCAGCCGATGGGTTTCTACATGCCTGCAGTGCTGGTCAAGGATGCGCAGCGGCATGGGTTACGCGTACGCCCAATCGATATCCAGATGTCCGATTGGCAATGCACGATTGAGCACGACGGGAGCGGAGAGCTTTCATTGCGCCTGGGGCTGGGGTATGCCAAAGGACTGCGGCAACAGCCGGGAGAATCCATCGTCCATGCGAGGCGAACCGCAGGCCTGTTCTCGTCGATAGAGGATATTGCCGCACGTGTTCCGTCGCTGAATCGGAAGGAGCTCACGCTGCTCGCCGGTATCGGCGCGCTGAACAGCCTCGACGGAGTTGCGCATCGCCGGGATGCGCTGTGGCAGACCGAGCGAGCGGGAAAGCTTGAGGGCCCCCTCTTTACTCAATCAAGTGAGCTGCTTCGCGAGGACTCTTCATTTGCTCCGTTACACCAGATGACAACGGAAGAGCGCTTGATGGCAGACTACGCGGGGACAGGTCTGACCGTGGGCAAGCACCCGATGGCATATCGCAGAGAGCAACTGCGGCGTGAAGATGTTCTCTCGGCAGATGAATTGAAGTGCCATCCGCACGGCCGTTTTGTCAGAGCAGCCGGATGTGTAATCGCCCGGCAGAGGCCCGGAACCGCGCATGGCTTTATCTTTATTTCGATGGAGGATGAGACAGGCATTGCGAATGTGATCGTCACGCCAGACATGTACGAGAAAAATCGCATTGTTGTGACTCGCAGCAAATTTATTCTCGCCGAAGGGCTGCTCCAGAATCAGGATGGTGTGATTCATGTCAAAGCGACACGTCTGGAAATGCTTTCCGATCTGACGCTGGAAGTCCGGTCGCATGACTTCCACTAGCAGATGTTTTCTTTCCGTGTTTCTCCGTTCTTGAATTGTCCTCTCACTCGTACTTGCCATTGGCCTTGGAGCCGTCGCGATTCTGAAGTCAGCCCAAATACCGGTCCGTTTCGGATAGTGGCATCGGACCGTGCCTCGCCAACGCGCTCGTTCAGCAAGAGGATCAGAAGTAGGACAACCGTGCGATAGCCGCCTCTCATCTCACGTTTGTTTGCGTGAGGTGAGAGAGATCATGACCACCGACAAGAAACACAAGTGGAGCAAAGGCGTGACGACGGATTCAACGCATCCGGCGGCAGGTCTCTTCACGAAAGATCCCGAAACGATCGCGCGTTCTCTTGCGTCCAGGAAGGTCTCCCCCAAAGGGCCGGCCTCGGGCATGCGGATGCTGACCTTCTATATCAATCGTGCGGGCGCCAACCTTAGCGCTGCCGAGAAGCACAGGCTCGAGAAGGCCAAAACCCTGCTCTCCGAGAAAATCCACAAGACGCGCAAGCGGGATGCAGGCTAGGCGCTGCCGCATCCCGCGGCGACCTTCTTCGGCTCAATGCGCGGCCCTGTGCTTTGTTGCTGCGGTCTTCGCGTGTCGGGACAGCGCGGCATGGCTTACCGTATTCGTGGGTTCCTGCTTCATTGCTTCCAGGCGCGCTTTACCTCTGCGTGAGCTGCCTTCCTCGTACGTCTCGGGTCTGGTCTGGCCGCGGTCGTAGTCGTGCTCAGCCTTCTTTCTTGTCGCGGAACTGATCTTTCCCTCAGCAGGGCCCTTCGCTGGCGGAGGAAGGGGAACGCCTGCCCGCCTCGCCTCGCTGAGCCCGATGGCGATTGCCTGTTGTGGAGAGCGCGCGCCATGCTTTCCTGCGCGCACGTGATCGATCTCTTCGCGGACGAACTCCCCCGCGGCGGTTGAGGGCGATTTGCCTTCGCGCAAATCGCGCTTTGCTCGCTCAACTACTTCTTTGTTCGGCATAATTCGATACTCCTTGGGCCAGAGTTAGTGTCTTTTGAAGTACTGCACTTCCCGTTCGTGCTGCTTGGCCTGTTCCAACGTCGAGAACGTGCCAAGGTTGCGGCGCTTGCCGGTTGAGGCAGCTTTCTTGCGCGAATACAAGCGAAATTGCCCGGATTTGAGTTTGCGAATCATGCAGGATGTAGATGCCGTAGCGGGCCTTGCAGTCGCCCCAATGTAGCAATCGCCCAGCGTGAGCGATGGCCGCCACGCCAGGGAAAACTTGCCGCGCATCCGCCGCATCTCAATTGAAAGCCAATCGCGAAATGTCTACGAGAGGAAATGCGATTCCGCCAATTTGTTGAGGAGAACTCTGGAAATGGCTCGCCCCTACTGGTCTGGTCAGTTAAGAATGTCGCTTGTGCAATTTGGAATTCAACTCTATCCCGCAGTCAATCCCCAGGCAGGAATCCATTTTCACGAGGTCGATCGCGAGAGCGGGCAAAGAATTCATCACCTCAACGTCATCGGGCAAAACCACCCCATCGACAATACCGAAATCGTTAAGGCATACGAGTACCGGAAAGGAAAGTATCTGCTCATCGAGCCGGACGAGATTGAGAAGCTGCGTATCGAAAGCAATGATGTAATCGATATCCGTCAGTTTGTCGATATCGAGTCACTCCCGTTGGCGCTCTTTGAGCGGCCCTACTTTGTTGTTCCTCAACCCAAGGAGTCGATGGATGCGTTCGCTGTTGTCCGCAAGGCGATGCAGGAAAGCGGCAAGGCGGCGCTTGGGGAGGTTGCCTTTGCCGGCAGAGAGCACCTCGTTGCCATCGCGGCGCCGGCCAGCGAGTCCGATCGCGGACTGATGGCCTACACGCTACGGTACGCCGAGGAACTGCGCGACGGCGCCGAATACTTCTCGAAGATTCCGAGGGTCGAAATCGACAGGAAGCAGTTGACAATGGCTGGCGAGTTGATCCGGGCCTATTCTCATCCGTTAAAGCTGGATGACTACAAGGATGATTATGAAGTAGCGCTGCGCAAGCTTCTCGCAGCCAGGCAGAAGCACAAGCCGCTGCCTATCGACGGGGAAGAGCCGGCGCACGAAAAAGTGATTGACCTGATGGAGGCTCTGCGGCAAAGTGTCACTCAGACGCGACGCCACCCGGCAGGTCACAAGCGCACTGCTCGCGGTCACGCGGCTGCAAAGGGCCCTGTTCTGGTTAAATCGAGTAAGCGTAAGCACAAGGCTGCCTGATGCCCGCACGAGCTGCATCGAAATCACGATCCGCAAAAGCTGTCGATCGCCAGTTGGAGCGCTATCGCTCCATGCGCGACTTCGACCTCACCGCTGAACCGCGCGGCGGTGCTAAAAAGGGGAAAGCCGGCGCGGCTACAGCCAAAGGCCAGCCCTTCGTTGTTCAAAAGCACGCGGCGCGACAACTGCACTACGACTTCCGCCTTGGCTGGCAGGGAGTTCTCAAGAGCTGGGCTGTCGCCAAAGGCCCCAGCTACTTTACCGGCGACAAGCGGCTCGCCGTCGAAGTTGAAGATCATCCCATGGAATATGGCGGCTTCGAGGGTACGATTCCCAGGGGTCAATACGGCGGTGGAACCGTGATGGTGTGGGATTACGGTACCTGGACGCCGGTCGAGGACGCGCAACGAGGATTTGCCGATGGCAATCTCAAATTCGAGCTTCACGGGACCAAGCTGAAAGGGAAGTGGGCGCTCATTCGCATGAAGCGCAACCCGGCCAGGGATCGATCCGATAAGAACAATTGGTTGCTGATCAAGGAACGTGACGAGTACGCGCAGCCTGAGGAGGCGTCGGCCATTACCGAAGCGGCTCCGGATAGTGCGATCACCGGCCGCACGATCGAAGAGATCGCCGAAAATCAGGATCACGTCTGGGATTCGCGCAAGGGCTTGCGATCGCCCGAAGAGCCGGACCAGAACCCGGCACCTGCGAAGTCCGCAAAAGCTGCGGCGAAGCGATCGAAGAAGCGAAGCGCGCGCCTGGAGAAACTGCTCGAATCCGCACCGGAGGAGACGTTCCCCGGCTTTGTCACGCCACAACTCGCCCAGCAGGCAACGGCTCCCCCAAATAGCAGTGAGTGGGTTCACGAGCTCAAGCTCGATGGATACAGGATTCAGATACACGTCCGCACCAGAGGCGGCGGTTCAAGCCGGCGCCGCGCGGCGACGCTCTATACACGCAAGGGGCTGGACTGGACCGCACGCATGCGAGAGCTTGCAAGCGCAGCTTCGCAGCTTGACGTCGACGACGCCATCATCGACGGTGAAGTGGTGGTGCTCGATGAAGCGGGCAAGACGAGCTTTGCCGAGTTGCAGGCTGCTTTTCAGGAGGGCGGGAAGGCGCATCTCATCTACTTCGCCTTCGACTTGCTTCACCTTGACGGGCATAATCTGCGCGGACTGTCTCTCCTCAAGAGAAAATCTCTCCTCGCCGATTTGCTCGCTCGCTCCAGCTCTGAGTCGATCCTTCGCTACAGCGAAGATATTGAGGCTCCCGGCGAGGCTGTCTTTGCGCAGGCGTGCAAGCTGGGGGCAGAAGGAATCGTCTCAAAAATTTCCTCTGCAGCGTACAGCCCGGGGCGCGCCGGCGTGTGGCTTAAGGTCAAATGCACGCAGGAGCAGGAGCTTGTTATCGGCGGCTTCACGCCACCGGCAAAAGGCGGCATGGGCGTCGGTGCGCTGCTGCTGGGCTACTACGAAGACGGCAAACTCCGCTATGCGGGCCGATCCGGCACCGGGTTCACCGCGCAAACTCACCGCATGCTGCGTTCGCGCCTCGACGCGCTCGTGCAGAAAGCCCCGCCTTTTGCCGAGGTGCCGCGAGAGGCCATGCGCGATGCGCATTGGGTGAAGCCGCAGCTTGTCGCGCAAATCGCCTTTGCCAACTGGACCGCCGACAATCTTGTGCGGCAGGCCGCATTTAAAGGGCTGCGCGAAGACAAGCCGGCACAGGAAGTGGTGAGGGAGGGCGCTGCTTCGCTGGAGAGTCTGCAGGCCGGCCGAACCACGCAGCAGAAGTCGCCGACGGCGTCAAAGCCCGCTCGATCGCGTGCGGCAAAACCCGCGCAGCTGCCCATCACGCATCCCCGCAAGATCCTCGATCCGGAAAGCGGCCTCACGAAGCAGGACCTGGCCGAATACTATCTCGCAGTCGCGGAGCACATGCTGCCGCATATTGCCGATCGTCCCCTAAGCATCGTTCGGTGTCCCGGGTGGCATCGGCAAGCCCTGCTTTTTCCAAAAGCACATCGGGATGGGCGGGCTACCGCCCGGCGTCAACAGCGTTCCCGTTCCAAACAGAAAGACGAGGAAGACGGAAGAATTTCTCACGTTGAACACTCCAGAGGGCCTGCTTGGCCTTGCGCAGCTCGGCGTACTTGAGATTCACCCCTGGGGCTCAAAAAACAGCTCCCTCGATACTCCTGACCGCATCATTTTCGATCTCGACCCGGACAGCAGAATCTCATGGAAGACGCTTGCGAATGCCGCGGCTGAACTGCGCGATCGCCTGCATCAATTAAAGCTGGTCAGTTTTCTCAAGAGCACAGGGGGCAAAGGACTGCATGTTGTCGTTCCTATCGCGCCCGAGCATGATTGGCCCGTCATCAAGCAGTTTGCCTATGACGTGGTCGCGCAGATGGAGCGGAACAACCCAGGCCTCTACATCACGAAGATGACCAAGGCCGAGCGCACCAATCGCATTTATCTCGACTACCTGCGCAATGATCGCGAATCAACGGCGATTGCGCCTTTCTCACCCCGAGCGCGCACAGGAGCGCCGGTCGCGATCACCCTCGACTGGAAGGAACTCGAAGGCTCTGATCGGCCCCTCTTTCACGTCTCCGGATTTCACGAGTGGAAAGCGCGGCTGCGCCATGATCCATGGCAGGCGATGGCCGGTTCGAAGCAGCGGCTCACCGAGGCGATGATCAATGCATTGAATGAGAAGCCGGTCCGCCGGAGCAGCGGGAGAGGAAAGTAGTCAGGCGGGCTGCCGCAGGCGCTGGCGCTCTCGCTGGTCCTGAATCATGCGCTCTGAGAGAAGTTGTTTTGCCTTCTCGAGGTTGCGCCGCTGATTTGCGCTCATTCCCTTCGCCGAATGGCTGATATAGAACGCGAGCAGCCTTATACCGGAGGCTGGCCCTCCCGGCGAAAGCTCCCGCGAGGAGAGCGATGCCGCAATTGTTTCCGGATCCTTTGCGAAGAGTCCGGCGGACACACGTGCACTTTGTACCTGCACTTCGAGCCTCCATTGTCGGTGAAAGTGTTGCGACACCAGGTTTGCGGCTATTCGTTCATCAACTCTGATGCCTCAACGCTATTTATCAGTTGCTTGCAGGCGAATGATAGTCCTTGTCCGCCTTCAAATAACGGACTTCGCGAGCGGAGGAGCGGTTTCTCTCGCACTCGGCGGGGTCGGTCTCTGCCCCGGCAAACATCGGCATCCTGTTCGAGATATCGGTGAGTTTCTCACAACATTCCGCCGGGTTCTATTGCGTGCTTCGGCATTCTGATGCCTACCCCGCAAGGGTTGTTGCTTGCGATTTCGGGGAATTGCCAGAGAGCAGCGTGTGCGCGGATCGCAGGCTACTGGCCGTTCGTCGCGTCATGGGAGTGCATCTAAACCAAGCGCATCTAATCTGGCTGCGGCGTTTCTTCGCGCCCGTTGAGGGCGTCAATTCTTCGCTGCAGCGCCATCGCATCCTCGGGCGACTTGACTTTCAGATCGTTGTCAAAGTAGGTGAATACATCGCGCGCTTTCATCGGCGGGACATCCTCTACACTTGCCTTGTCGCCGTCGACCGCTTCTTTGCCCTGTGCCCATCGCTGAATGCGCTGCGCCCACTCGTCGAGCGCCTCATCGGTGTATCCGCTGGCATAGAGCTTCTCACTGCCGTGCAAACGGCAATAGATGAAGTCGGCGGTGATATCCATCAACCGCGGCCACATCGGCGTGTCGGCCACCACCAAACCAATCCTGTACTTGCGCAGCAGGGCAATGTACTCTTCGCACGCAAAACTCTTGTGCCTGATCTCAACCGCATGGCGTAGCGGACGATTTGTCTCAACTTCGAGCCACGCGCGTCCATCCATCCATTTGTCGTAATCCTTGCCGAGTTCGCCCGCCTCCTTTTGCGTGTGCGGCAGCAACGAGAAGAAATGTTCGAAGAGCACCGCATCGAATTTCAGGCTTGGTGGAAACTGCCAAAGGATCGGCCCCAGCTTCTCTTTGAGGCATAGCAATCCCGAAGCGAGAAAGTTCGCCAGGGGAACCTCGGCGTCCTTGAGTCGCCGAATGTGCGTGATGAACTGCGGCGCCTTGACAGAGAAGACGAAGTGTTCGGGGGTTTCTGCGAACCACTGCTGAAAATTCTTCGGCTTCTGCAGGGAATAGAACGATCCGTTCAGCTCAATGGAGTTGAACTTACTTGACGCGTATTCGAGCTCCCGCCGTTGCGCGAGCTTCTCCGGGTAGAAAACGCCGCGCCATGGTTCATAACGCCAGCCGGAAATGCCGATTCGAATGTCTCCAGGCATCGTTATCTCTATTCTCGGTGCAACAGCTCTCGCTGCAACGAGGATAGCGTCCCGCAGAGATAATGGCCACCGTCAATTGCAAAGGCGGGTCACTGCCTTCCACCGCATCTATGTAAAATTCTGCGCATGAGAATGACGCGACTGTGCGCCGTGAACTGGCTGGATACAAGCGGCATGTTTGGCAATGCCGTGTTGCCTTGTCTCTCGAACGTCAACGCCAGTCCGAGACGAACCTCAAGGCGTTGTCTTCGGCCAAAGCAGCGCAGCGACGAAATGCCCGTGGTTGTAGGATGAGTGCAGGAGCAGCGGCTGGCGGAGAGGGTGGGATTCGAACCCACGTTAGAGTTTCCCCTAAACACGCTTTCCAAGCGTGCGCCTTCAGCCACTCGGCCACCTCTCCAGCTAAGGCGTATTGAATCGACTAACCAAGCTTCAATCTAACACATCGGCCATCTCGCTTTGCAGACCCGGCGAGCGCGCGGAACACCCGTCTTCAGGAGATTTGTGATCGCGGCCGGCGCCTCTTTGAAACCGTTTACTTTTTGTGCTCGCGTCGTTTATAGTTGCGCCTTACCGCAGCAGAACTCTATTGGAATCTCTGCCGCGGGATTTCTCTTTCGTTGAGGTTTTCATGCCTGGCATCTCTCGTCGTGAACTGCTCAGCTCCGGACTCGCTCTTTCTGCAGCTTCTCTTGCCGCCCGCTCCGCGTGGGGCCGCACTGCCGCGTTGCTGGCAGGGTATCCGCAGGTAGCCTCTGCGGAAGCCCTCTCCGCGGTCGCACCGCGTGAGCATCTGCTCTTCGATTTTGGATGGAAATTCACCTTCGGCAATGGCAACGATCCGCTGCGCGATCTCAACTTCGGCTATGGGCAGGGAGACTTCGCGAAGACCGGGGACTTCGCCTTTGCCAAGGCGGGCTTCGACGACTCGAAGTGGCGCACGCTCAATCTGCCGCACGACTGGGCAGTCGAGTTGCCGTTTGTCCACGATGATGAACAGATGTCGCACGGATACAAACCGCTTGGGCGGCGCTATCCCGACACCAGCGTCGGCTGGTATCGGCGCGCCTTCGACATTCCCGCCAGCGATCAGGGGCGGCGCGTGTCCGTTGAGTTCGACGGCGCCTTTCGCGATGTGATTGTTTTTGTGAATGGCTGCTTCATCGGCCGCAACAACAATGGGTATGCGCCTTTTGCGTTTGACATCACAGACTTTCTTGAACTGGGCAAGACCAACTACATCGTCGTGCGCGTGGATGCAAGCTTTGGCGACGGATGGTTCTACGAAGGCGCCGGAGTCTACCGTCACGTGTGGCTCACGAAGTCCGATCCGCTGCACCTGGGAAAATGGGACAGCGTCGTGCGCTCGGAATTGAATGGACAGAATGCGGATCTCAAGCTTGCCACTGTCGTCGTCAACGAAGGCAAGCAGGTTGAGAACGCAAGCGTCAGCTGGAAGATTCTCGATGCGGCGGGCAACACCGTCGCAACGGCGTCAGCGCCTGCGCAAACCATCGCTGTGGATGGCTCAGCGGCCTACAATGCAACGGCGACGCTCACGAACGCAGCGCTTTGGTCAGTCGATCAGCCGAATCTTTACTCTGCCATTGTGACCGTTGAGACCAGCGGGCAGGCGCGCGATGCAGAGCGCGTCAGCTTTGGCGTGCGCACTGCCGTCTTCGACGCGGCGAAGGGTTTCTTCTTCAATGGCAAGTCGATGAAGATCCAGGGAACCTGCAACCACCAGGATCACGCCGGCCTCGGCGCGGCGCTGCCGGACCGCATGCAGTGGTACCGCCTGAGCGTGTTGCGCGCGATGGGCTGCAACTCGCGTGCGTACTTCGCATAACATGCCGACGCCGGAACTCGTCGAAGCCTGTGATCGCATCGGCATGACGATGATGTGCGAGACGCGCCAGATGAGCTCGAATCCCGAGGGCATGGCGCAGCTTGAAGCGATGGTCAAGCGCTATCGAAACTCACCTTCCATCATCATCTGGTCGATCGGCAACGAAGAGTTCACCCTGCAGAGCGCTCTCTCTGAAGAGGGAGAGAAGATCGCCAGGGCCATGGTTCAGCGCTGCCACGAACTCGATCCCACGCGCGTGGTCTCGGCTGCGGTCAACGGAAACAACGAGAAAGGCGTTTCTGTTCCGCTGGACATCATCGGCTTCAACTACAACCTCAAGATGCCCGACGAGTTCCACAAGAAGTATCCCAGCAGGCCGGTCTTCGGGTCAGAAACATCGAGCGCGATCTCGACGCGCGGCAACTACTTCACTGACCCTCTGCGCAACACCATCAATGCCTACGATGGCGTTGTGCGCTGGGGTGAAACTGCCGAGGAGTGGTGGAGCTTCTACGGCACGCGCGAGTGGGAAGCCGGCGGCTATGCATGGACGGGCTTCGACTATCGTGGCGAGCCAACGCCTTACGGCTGGCCCTCGGTCAGCTCGCAATTCGGCATAGTCGATATCTGCGGATTCCCCAAGGACACCTTCTACTACTACAAGGCGTGGTGGCGCAGCGAACCCTCGCTGCACCTCTTTCCTCATTGGAACTTTGAAGGCAAGGAAGGCGAGATCATCCCCGTGTGGGTTTACACGAACCTTGATGAGGTGGAGCTCTTCGTGAATGGCAAGAGCCAGGGCCGCCAGAAAGTCCCACATCTTCGTCACGTCGAGTGGAAGGTCAAATACGCGCCGGGTGTCATCGAGGCGCGCGGCTTCAAAGGCGGCAAGCTGGCATTGACTGAGAAGCGCGAAACCACCGGCGAGACCGTCGCCATCCGGCTCACTCCTGATCGCAAAGAGATCAATGCTGATGGCGAGGACGTTGTCATCCTCACCGTCGAGGCTCTCGATAAAGAGGGGCGCGCGGTTCCCACCGCCAGACAATTCGATCGCCTTTAACATCGCTGGTGAAGGCAAATTTCTCGGCGTCGGCAACGGCGACCCCAACTGCCAGCAGAGCGACAAGGAGCCGAAGCGCGTGCTCTTCAACGGCCTCGCGCAGCTGATTGTGCAATCGACAAAGCGGCCCGGCGAAATCCACATCGAAGCTGTCAAGGAAGGCTGGGATGGCCCCGAGCTCACGCCGGCAAAAGTCTCGATCACCACGAAGCAAGTGGATCTGCGGCCTTCTGTGCCGGTCATCCGCAAGCGGGGCGCGGAGTAGAGGCACACGCCGTACAGCCACTGCGCGCGGCGTTATGATTGCCAGATGAGCCAGAAGATTCGCTGGGGAGTTCTGAGCACCGCCAACATCGGCCTCAAAAAGGTGCTGCCTGCCATGCAACGGGGGCAGTACAGCACCGTCACGGCAATAGCGTCGCGCGATCTCGCAAAGGCAAAGCAGGCGGCAGCGGCACTCGGCATTCCCACTGCGTACGGATCGTACGAAGAGCTCATCGCCGATCCGAACGTTGACGCCATCTATAACCCGCTCCCGAATCAATTGCACGTTCCCGTGGTCCATCAAGGCGGCGGAGGCCGGTAAGCATGTGCTTTGCGAAAAGCCGATCGGCCTGTCAGTAGCCGAGGCACAGGAACTGCTGGCCTGCCGCGATCGCACCGGCGTCAAAATCGGCGAAGCCTTTATGATCCGCAGCCATCCGCAATGGCTGCGCACCCGCGCGCTCATTGATGAGGGGTACATCGGCGAACTGCGCGCCGTCATGGGCTGCTTCAGCTACTTCAACGCTGACCCGGCCAACATTCGCAACAATGTTGACTGGGGCGGCGGAGCGCTGATGGATATTGGCTGCTACTGCATTCAGGCCGCGCGATACGCCTTCCGGCAGGAGCCGAAGCGCGTCGTTTCCACCATCGATCGCGACCCTGCGATGAAGATTGATCGGCTCACTTCGGCGCTGATGGAGTTCGATGGTGGCCACGCGCTCTTCACCTGCAAGCATGCAGATGGTTCCATATCAGCGCGTGCAGTTTCTCGGCACCAAAGGGCGCATCGAGATCGAGATTCCATTCAACGCACCGAAAGATCGCCCCACGCGCATCTTCATCGACAGCGGCGTCGATCCGCTGGGCACCGGTATCTGCGTTGAGGAGTTTCCGGTCTGCGATCAGTACACCTTGCAGGGCGATGAGTTTTCACAGGCCATCCTCAACGGCACAGAAGTGCCGGTTCCGCTCGAAGAGGCCGTGCGCAACATGAAGGTGATCGAGGCAATCTTTCGCTCGGCAGAATCGGGCAAGTGGGAATCGTGATCGCGTGCGGAAAGAGACGCAGTTTCCTACTGCTGCTCCGTATGTGGTGACCCCGGGCTGATTCGAACAGCCGACACGCAGTTTAGGAAACTGCTGCTCTATCCATCTGAGCTACGGGGCCACATTGCAATTTTACACTTGGGCTAGTTTGCGTCGAACTGGCACGACTATCTCACAGGCGGGTCGCCGAAGCCGCAACTCTTTGACTTTGCATGGGCGGAGATTTATAAACGTTGATGACGTGGAAGCTTGTTTCATGTCGTCACTGCCGCTCATTACAAGGTGGCGCACTCCATAACTGCACTCGCCAGGATGCTCGGGAAGACGGTGTGACTCCGTCGCTGCCCCGCAACTGTGAGCGCCACGCCTGCAGGCCCGTCTTATGGGCAGGCAGGAAGGTCAGCCAGGCCCGACCGCTTTGCGGAGGGTCCGACACACCACTGGAGACTCGATCTCTGGGAAGGTGGCTGACCAGGGCGCAAGCCAGGAGACCGGTCCATGGCGCCGCATCACACTTGCGTTCCGCGGGGAACGAAGGATTGAACGATGACCCTTTCCCGGATTGATTGCGCGCGTCTGCGCTATTTTCTTGCATTCTCATTTCTCATCGCATGCGCTGGAACTGCAGCGCTGGCGGCGTCGATTCGCGGCGTAGTGACAGACGTGTCTGGCGCCAAAGTGCCCGGCGCGACCGTCGTGCTGCTTCACAACGGATCGGCTGCAACGTCTGCAGTCTCTGGATCAGACGGCAGCTTTGAGCTGATCACCGGTCAGACGGGGCGCTTTTATCTGCTGGTTTCGGCGAAGAGCTTTCGCCAGCTCCAGACCCCCGGCTTTTATGCCGGCCAGTTTGACAGTGTGGAGCGCGACATCGTGGTTGAGCCGGCGTGGGTGCGCGAGTCGATCGTGGTGACCGCTACCGGCGTGCCCACTCCGCAGTCGCAGACCGGCGCGGCGACGAGCGTGCTGGGCCCGCAGGATCTTGAGCTGCGCACGGACACGGTCAGCTCGTTGCGGCTGATGCCGGGCACCGCCGTGAGCCAGACCGGGCAGCGCGGCTCGCAGGCTGCGCTCTTCATCCGCGGTGGCGCGTCGGATGCGAACGAGGTTCTCTTCGATGGCGTAAGCGCGGGCGATCTGGGCGGGCGCTTCGATTTCGGGCCGGTTTCGACGGCGGGCATGCAAAGCGCAGAGGTGTATCGGGGGCCCGACTCCAGTCTTTACGGCGCCAATGCCGCGAGCGGCGTGGTGAGCTTTACCACTCCCCGCGGCACGACAAGTTTTCCCTCGCTGCTGTTTCACGGAGACATAGGCAACTTCACCACGTTTCAGGACGATCTGACGCTCGCCGGCGCACACAGCAAGCTTGACTATCTGGGCGCGTTTAACTGGTTCCAGACAGCGAACGATCTGCCCAACGACCAGTTTCACGTGGCAACGACAATAGGGAACCTCGGCTACCAACTCAGCGCAAAGACGCAGGTGCGCGGTACGCTGCGCTACGGCGTTTCGGCGACGGGCGTTCCGGGGCCGTGGGCTTTCTACCACCTGACGAACTCCGCGACGCAGAAGGACCAGGACCTCTTCATCGGTGCGTCGGTCGACAACCAGACGACGCCGAGCTTTCACAACATGGCGCGCTACGGGCTGACGCGGAAGCGCGAACAGTACAGTCTGTGGGGCCAGGCCGGGTCCGGTACGTTCGACGACTATGGCGACAGCTACGGAAATTATGTGACGATCATGGGCGCGAATGGCTACTCGGTGAGCGGCCAGGTGCTGATGAACTTTGCGGGCACCTATCCGCAGAGCTATCAGCTTGTATCAAACCGCGATCAGCTCGTCTACCAGGGCGACTACACAGTGACGCCGCATCTGGCAGCGCAGATCGGCTTTCAGTTTGAAGACGAGCGCGGCTCGGAGCCGGGCAGCACGTACTATCCGCCGGTGGAGCGAACCAACTATGACTATCGCGCCGCGGTGCACGGAGATTTCAAGACGCGCTTCTTCTATTCGCTCGGCGGCGACCTTGAGCATTACTCGCTCTTCGGCACGCAGACAACGCCGCGCGCGGGCTTCTCGTTGTATGCGCTGCGGCCGCGGAACGGTATCTTTAGTGGGACGCGCGTGCTCTTCAATTACGGCGATGCGGTGCGCGAACCTTCGCTGACGGATCAGTTCTACTCGCTCTATAACTTTCTCGCGACCAGCGGCGGGCAGTCGACGATTGATGATCTGCACATTGCGCCGCTGCAGGCGCCGACGACGCGCACCTACGAGGGTGGCGTGGAACAGTCACTCCTGAGCCAGCGGCTGGTCTTTCGCACCAGCTTCTTTCATAACGAGTTTGGCAAGCAGATTGAATATGTCGGACTGAATCTGGTTCCGCAGCTTCTGCCCAACCTCACTCCAGAGGAACAGCAGCAGCTGAGGGAATTTCTGCAGGAGAACTTCGCTTACGAGCTGAGCATCAACAGCGAGGCCTTTCGCGCGCTGGGAATCGAGACAACCGTCGAGGGCGGCATCGGGCGCAACATCTTTCTGCGCGGCGGCTACACCTATCTCGACGCGGTGGTGCAACGGTCGTTTACGAACGACGATGAGGCGCTCCTGGGTCCGATTCCAACGTTTGATGGGATACCGATCGGGTCGACGTCGCCGCTGCAGGGTGCGCGGCCGTTTCGGCGGCCCCCGCACACGGGGTTTTTCACGGCGACGTATTCTGGTGGAAAACTGGCGGGGCAGTTTACGTCGGCGTTTGTGAGCCGATCAGACGACTCGGACTTTCTGGGTGGCTATGACATGAACTTCGGCAACAGCTTTCTGCTGCCGAACCGCAATCTTAATCCTGGATTCGCCAAGCTCGACCTTGGCGGCAGCTACCAGGCGACAAAATGGCTGGGTATCTATGCCCAGGCGGAGAATCTCACCAACAATCAGCACATTGCACCGATTGGTTATGTGAGCCTTCCGTTCAATGCGCGGTTCGGACTGAAGATTCAGTGGGGCGTCGGGCAAAAGCAGTAGTCACGGATCAGTAGTTAGGGATCAGAGCTCCACGTGGAAGATTCGGGCGGTGTGCCGGGCGCTCCACGTGGGGCACTTTGCGTTTGGGGTTTGTTGCACCCGTGTTGCGCATGGATGAGGCAATATGTGTGCGCAGGATGGGGACGAGTGCGGGTGGTTCAGGCGCCGGTGGCTCAGGTGCCGGGGATGGCGACGGTGGCGGTGTTGGAGGGGGTGCTTTCGGCGCCCGTGTTGTCGACGGCGGTGACGTAGTAGTCGTAGCTCTGGCCGGTTGTGACGCTGCTATCGGCAAAGGCGGTTGAGGCGGTGAGCGATGCGTTGAGCAACTGGAACTGCGCGACACCGTTGAGGGAGCGGTAGATGCGATAGCCGGCGATGCCGCCGCCGGTGTTTGTGGGGGCGTTCCAGTTGAGCTGAACAAGCTGCGCGACACCGTTGCCGTTGAGAGGCAAAGAGAGGGTATTGCCGCCCGAGGAGTCGCTGTTGATGACGAGCGCGCCGGTGGCAGCGCCTGTGACAGTGGGGCGGAATTGAACGTTGATGATGACAGATTGGCCCGGCGGAAGAGTTGCGGGCGTGATGAATCCGGAAGATGTGAAGGCGGTTCCGCTGATGGTGGTTGAAGCGATGCTGACGGCGGTCGATCCGGTGGACGTGAGCGTGAGCGACTGTGTGGCGGTGGTGTTGAGCGCAACGTCTCCGAAGGACGCAGAGGTTGCGTTGATCGTGAGCTGCGCGCTGGAGGGCGTGACGGTAGTGCTTTTGGTGGCCTGGCCGCTGAGAGGAACGACAGCGCGGGCGGATGAAGTGAGGTTGGTTGAGACGATGAGGTCGCCGGTGGCGGCGCCGGCCTGCGTGGGCGTGAAGGTGACGGTGAGGTGATAGGAGCCGCCGACGGGGACACGCACGGGCACGTTGACGTTGTTGAGCAGAGAAAAGTATTTGCCGGAAGTGGTGACCGAGTTGATTTCTATTGGCGCTGAGCGTTTGATTGAGCAGGCTGACATCGGCCTTGGCCGAGGAGCCGACGGGCAGGCTGCCAAAGGCGATGGTGCCGGGCGTGACGGTGAGCGCGTCGCGGCCCCCGGCGATGGTGAGGGAGGCGCCACAGCCGGAGAGCAGGAGCGCGAGAGCGCAGGCGAGGCCGAAGGCGAAGAATGCGGAAGCCCGCCGGCAAACGAGGCAAGAGGCTCGACGGTGAGTCGATTGCGGAGATCTAAAAAGACGAGCAGGGGAAAAGGAATGCAAGAGCAACACCGGAACTCCTCAAAAAAACGGCTGCATCGGTCAGACACACCGGGCGCGAACGGTTCACGACAGAGCGCCGGGAGATTCACTGCTTTACTGCGGGTTGCAACGGCCTAGCTGGTGATCACAGGGATCTCTCCTTGTCGGAGGAGATCGCGTGTGAGTGGACGCTCGATGGATTGTGGCGGGGGAATTCCGGTGATGCGCGAAGAGACAGCGATGGTTACGGATCGGATTTCTGAGAGTATTTCCGGTACGCGCTCACAGACTCCCTTCGAGTGACGTCTCTCGCGGGCGCGCACGCTGAACGGATCAACACGCTGAACAGAACAAGCAGATGATCAAGCGGATTACCCGACTTGCAGGGAGGGGCCGCTTGCGCCAGGAGAGCGGATATTCAAAATTGCTCGATTGCCGGAAAGAAGTGCAATTTGGTTGCCAAAACGGGTTACGGGTGGGGATGGCAGCTATTTCCTGTAGTTTAGAGCAAATCAGCGCGACTTCTGTGGAAAAGACGGCTCGAAACTATAGATAAGGAATGGGTTTTCCACACGGGAGGCATGTAAATCTTTTACATCGCAGGGTAGTTTCTTCACAGCTGCAGGCGGTTTCAGCGTGCGGATTTGTCGCGGAGGATGCGCAGGGGACGGAGGAATAAGTAGAGGAAGTGGAGCGCGCGGGGGAGGTGGATAAAGGCGAGATCGCGCTCGTTGGGGCGGAAGAAATCGGGAGAAACGAGGAGGCGGAGGCGGTCTGCGGTATCGAGAAGCTGGACGTTGTAAGGAACGCGGCCGGCGGGAAAGTGGCCAGAGTGCTCGAAGAGGATTTCTTCGAGCGCATGCGCGAGGCGGCTGGCGGTTGTGTTGCGCTCGAAGCGCTCGAGGGCCTGGGCCGGAATTTGCGCGCCGCAGATGCGGTGGGCGAGAAGTGCGCCGAGGGCCAGGGCGCGGCGCAGGCCGAGGCGACGGGCGTCGCGATGGACGCGCGACCAGTCGAGCGCGGGAAAAGCGGCGAGGAGATGGGCGACGTCGCTGATCCAGACGAGGCGCGACCAGGTGTGCTTGCTGCCGTGCATGCAGAGGACGAGCAGAGCGCTTTCGGGGTCCATGTTGGGCAGATCGACGCCGGCGACGCGGATGGACTGGCGGTGAGGCCAGAGCCACGGCATGCCGACGTTACGGCGATAGCGGGGCTGGGTGAGCTCGAGGCGCCAGCGCAGCTCGACGACCATGCCATCGGATGCGCGCTCGAAGTGGTACTCATGGCTGTTGGTGAGCAAGGGCGAGCCGTCGTCGCGCACGGGAGTGAGCAGATCGAAATTGCGGGCCTTGAGGATCGTGGTGGCGCGCAGCAGATCGTGAAGATGAAGAAGGATATCGATGTCGCCGGCATTGCGCGCGGTGAAGTCGTTGTAGGCCGAGGCGGCGAGGACGATGCCCTTGAAGGGCAGGGCGGCAATATTTTCGCGCTGAAGAGCCTCATGGATCTGAATGAGCTCCGCAGCGTTGGCGGTGCAGTGGAAGATATTGCGCTGCCAGGCATCGCGGAGCTGGTCCTGAACGTTGGCGGGGACAGCTGCGCCGGAGGCAGCGAGCCGGGTGCAGGCGAGGGGTAGAATGCGATGCTCGCGGGCGAGAGCGAGAAAGGGCTGCCAGTCGGAGACTAGACGGGCCAGGGAGGCGATGTGGCTGGTGGCACCGGGGGTTGGGGCCTCGCAGATGGCGCAGGCCAAAGCTTCGATGCCGCTGCGGGAATCCACGGGCGGCGAGGCCGGGGGAGGATCGGCGAGCGGCGAGCCTGGGACTACCGGCATGGAGTGCGGGCCCTTTCGTCGGCGGGAACAGGCGGTGGCTGGTGAAGGCGTATGAGGTTGAGCGTCTGACAGTTAGTTGCCGCGCCTATCTATTGTTCAAGGATACGGGGCTGCTGGCTACGTTACCAAGCGGGCAGTAGGGTATTCCACTAAAGGCACCAGAAACGATGCATTACCTGTGAGGCCGTCTTGATTACTAAATGATTGAAATTTAAAGGTCTTAGCGTGGATTACTGCGCGGTATACTCAGGAATCAGCTGGCCTGGGTTTCAGGCTCTGGGTTCCAGGCAGTTGTTAACTCAGCAGAAAGGGCTCCAATGCAAATAGAGCGCGCAAATTCAAGTGATCTAGTTGTGAATGGACTGCCCGACGGTTCAAAGGTGATTGTCGACTCGAAGAATGAGCAGGTCTACGCGCTGAACGCTACGGCGGGCGCCGCGTGGGATGCTTGCACTGATACGACCACGCTGTCGCAGGTGGCGGATCAGATGCGGCATTCTTTGGCCTCGGATGTCACCGATGAAGTCGCCGAGCAGGCCGTGCGGCAACTGGAAGACAAGAAACTGGTGAGCGTTTCCGGTTCCCGGAACGTCACCCGGCGCCAAAGCTTTGCCATTCTGGGCGCGGTCGCACTTCCGCTCGTGGTCTCGATGACCATGACGGATCAGCGGGCGTTTGCTCAGCAGGCACGGTCTTTTGGCAATGATCCAGGTAATGGACCGGGGGACGGTGGAAGTTGGAACCGTCGTCCGCATGCGCACATTAACAAGCCCTCCGGCCCGAGGTTCTAACGGCCGTTGCGCTACTTTGAATGCTGGGGAGATACCGGGAGGCCCCGGTATCTCATGGGCCCCAAGATTATTGAGCTTCGGGCTCCTATTTATTCCCCAGTCACCGTTCTTTCAAGCTCGCAGTGCAGGCATCGACGAGCGGTACCTTATTCAGGGTATTGTCGCAATGGCGGTCGAGTGTTTACCGTCATTGCGACTTATCATTTTTGGGTAGGAGCTTAAATCTCCGACTTTTTGCGTGTTGAATTTCTCACCGACCATGTCCACGATTCCCTCATTCAGAGTGCGTGCTTTTGGCTGCACGATCGATTTTGCCGCGGAAAATGAGCGGGCTCGCGCGAGCCTCGACCAGTTTGTGTTTCCGCAGATGCTACGGGAAGATGCGGGAGACAGCGCAGCGGACCTGACGCTGCGGATGGAGCCACGGGAAGAACGGTTCCGGCTGTGGGTGAATGGCCAGCCGGTGGCCGAGGCTGCGCAGCCCAGGGAACTGGCGGATGCCGCGATCAATGCGATCGACGAAACGGTGATCCGGTGCATGCGCGGGTTGCACGCGGTGCACGCGGGTGCGGTGTCGATCGGCGGCCGCGGGCTGCTGTTGCCAGGCGGCACGCATGCGGGCAAGTCCTCGCTGGTGGCGGAGCTGCTGCGCAGGGGAGCGCGTTACTTCTCGGACGAATATGCACTGATCGACGCGGCGGGACGGGTGCATGCGTATCCGCGGCCGCTGCTGCTGCGCAACGGCAGCCCGAAGCAGTTTCCCATGCTGCCGGAGGAGTGCGACTCGGGGGTTGCGTCGTCATCGGCGCCGGTGGGCTGGATCCTGTTTGTCGAGTACAAGCCAGAGGGTGCGTGGAGCGTCAGGGAGATTTCGCAGAGCGAGGCGGTACTGTCTCTGCTCAAAAACACGCCGCATGCGCTCGCAGAAGCGCCGGAGATGGTTGGCTCGTTTGAGCGCGCGGTGTGCGGAGCGGTGTGCATGGCGGGGGAACGCGGCCAGTCTGCCGATGCGGCAAGCGAGATTCTGCGCCTGGCTGAGGCACCGCTCTAAACAAGAGAGACAGGCTCCTTCAATCGTTCCGGCCCGATTAAGAGTCGTGGGCCGGGGATGAAGAAGCCTGGGACCAAGGCACTGTGTGGCGATGCCCCCGAGGCTTCGCCATTTTTTGTGCCTGCGAGAGGGTGGCAGGCAGAGGTGGCCGTTCGATGAGCCGTTGCACGGACTCAGCCCGAGTAGAGCGGCCGAGCCCGGCGCAGGGAGTTTGTAGCGATCCCGAAGAATTACGGGACGACAACGGTTGCGGTGTTGGACGGTGTGCTCTCGGCTCCTGCCTTGTCGACACTGGTGACGTAGTACTGGTAGGTGGTGCCCGACTGCGCCGAGGTGTCAGTGTAGGTGGTTTGCGAAGTCGCCGAGCCATTGAGCAGCGTGTACGAAGAGCTGCCGCTTGTTGCGCGGTAGACCTTGTAGCCGGTTGCCGGGTCGGCGTCGTCGGCGGGCGCGTTCCAGGCAAGCGCGATCTGGTGGCTGATCCCGGTGCCAGTGAGGGCGATCGCCGCGTTGGCGCTGTTGGTCGAGTTGTTGGCAATGGTCAGCTTGCCCGTCGCAGCACCCGCGGTTGTGGGGTTGAAGGCGACGTTGATAGTTGCCGATGAGCCGGGGTTGACGGTCATGGGGAAGGTTGCTCCCGAGACCGAGAAGCCGGTGCCGCTGGCCGTAGCGCCGCTCACGGTGACCGCCGAACCGGTGGCCGAAAGGGTGATCGACTGCGTCGACGGCGTGTTCAGCATAACGTTGCCGAAGGCAACGGTAGTCGCGTTGATACTGAGTGTGCCGCCGGCCGCTGATGCCGGCATGAGCTGTAGAGCGAAGGTCTTCGTGACGCTGCTGGCCGTGGCGGTGAGTGTGACCGCCTGCGTCGAGGTGACGGCTGAGACGGTGGTGGAGAAGCTCGCGCTGGTGGCGTTGGCGGAGACGGAGACGGATGAAGGCACCTTGGCAGCGGCATTATTGCTGGCCAGAGCGACGGCGATGCCACCGGCGGGAGCTGCGGCGCTGAGCGTCACGGTGCAGGCGTCGGTTCCGGCAGCGAACATGGAGGCTTTGCTGCAGGAGAGCCCGGCAAGCGTGGGCGATGAAGAGCCGGGCTGAGAGGACCCCGGGTTCAACTTAACCGTGAAGGCCTTGGTGGCTCCGCCGCCGCTGCCCGTGATGATGACGGACTGCGCCGTGGTGACGGCAGCTGCCGTGGCGGTGAAAGAGACGGTCGTGGCATTGGCAGGAACGGTGACCGAAGAGGGAATCGTGAGGACCGAGTTGCTGCTGCCGAGTCCGATGCTGAATCCACCGGAGGGAGCCGCCGCACTGATGGTCGCCGTGCAGGCGTCGGTGCCGACGCCGGTAATGGAGGCATTGGCGCAGGAAAGTGCGCTGATAACCAGACCGGTCGTGCCTGCCGAAAGCCCCTTGCCGTGCAGCTTGATGCTGGCCTTGGGCACAGTGACCGAGTTGCTGGTGATGTCGAGGCTGCCCGAGTCGTCCTCTGTCGCGGTCGGACCGTAGTGAACCTTGACGTTGGTGGTAGTGCCGGCAGCGAGGGTAAGTGGGAGCTGGTTCTCGCCTACGAGGGAGAACTTGGAATTGCCCGAGACGGCGAGCTTGGAGACGACGACCGGATCGGAGCTCGAGTTCACGAGCGCAACAGAGTTGTTGGCGGAGCCGCCGACAGTAACGGAGCCGAAATCAACGGTGCTGGGGGCGGCGGTAAAGCTGCCCTGGGAGACGGATCCGTTGGTCGTCATCTGCGCGCCGCACCCGGTGAGGATGTAGCAAAAAGCAACGAGAGCGGAAAGACCACAAAGGCTTCGGAGGACCGGCCTTACAGTGCGGCTGCCATTGAAGGCAGGTTGATTCGAGGAGCGAAGGCCGAGTCTGGGGCCCTGAAAGAATTCGTTGAAACAAGTGCGAGAAAAAGAGTTAAACATCCGATTACCTCAGCATTACCTTCGTTTTCGGGCCCCGGGCCCCCTCGGACATACGGAGGGGTGGTGGCCAATCTGATCGCCGTCCTCTGACATTTCGGCGGTGATGGATTGTCACTAGCGTCTCGGTGTGTGATTACTAATGCGTTATTACGCTGTAAGTCCCGAGTATCCCAAGGCTTAAGGAAGACAAAGTCTGTGTTGAAGCAGCTTGTTCCACCTAATCTAGTCCAGAAGTGTGATTTCAGAAAAGTCTAGCATGTCATTTCGTAACCAAAAAGTAAGATTACCTATGGGGGATGCTGATACCGCTATCTTGCTCAAGTAACCACAACATTGCATGCCTTTTGTGGGACAAACCTTGGTAACTGAAGGCACAAAAAAGGCGCTCGCGAGGAGCGCCTGGGGTTGCCTGGGAAGGCGAATAATTCAAAGATCAAGGGGTCCCGATCCGGGACTGGGGGGACTGGGGATTGGGGGACGTCAGTTGCGGGGGATGTTGAGGGCGCCGGTGAGGCTTGAGACGCTTTCGACCTGATGGCTGCGGCACCAGGATTCGAGTCCTTTGGCGATGCGCTCCACGGCGCGGGGGTCGGCGTAGCTGGCGGTTCCGACCTGGACGGCGGTGGCGCCGGCAAGCATGAACTCAACGGCATCTTCAGGGGTGAGGATGCCACCGAGTCCGAGGATCGGGATGGAAACGGCAGATGCTGCTTCATAGACCATGCGCAGAGCGATGGGCTTGATGCCGGGACCGGAGAGGCCACCAGTGACGTTGGTGAGTCGGGGCTTGCGGGTTTCGACGTCGATCGACATGGCGAGAAAGGTGTTGACGAGACTGACAGCGTCGGCCCCGGCACCGGCGGCGACGCGGGCCATTTGCGCGATCGAGGTGACGTTGGGCGAGAGCTTGACGATGAGCGGCCGCGCCGAGGCGCCTTTGGCGAGTTCGACGAGATGGTGCAGCGAGCTGGGATCGGCGCCGAAGGTCATGCCGCCGGCGTGGACGTTGGGGCAGGAGACGTTGAGCTCGTAGGCGGCGATGCCAGGTGCGTCGTTGAGGCGCGCGATGACGGCAATGTATTCGCCCACGGTGTAGCCGAAGACATTGACGATGCAGTGGCACCCCGGGTATTTGGCGAGGAGAGGAAGTTTTTTGGCGATGAACTCGTCGACGCCGATGTTCTGCAGGCCGATGGCGTTGAGCATGCCTGCGGGAGTTTGCAGAATGCGCGGCGCGGGATGACCGGTCATGGGCTGCAGGGACAGGCCCTTGGTGACGAACCCCCCGATGCGCTCAAGGGACACGATCTCCTCAAACTCGGTGCCATAGCCGAAGGTGCCGCTGGCTGCGATGAGCGGGTTCGCAAGCTCCAACCCGGCGACGTTCACTTTCATGTTGGGCTTCACGCGCGGCTTATTCCTTGAGCATGGATTCAGAGCCTGTTAACACGCCCTAGTGAGCCGGCCGGATCGTTCCGGTCCTGATGGCCTGGGTGAGGACGTGGCCGATGGAGGCGGACGGCTGATTGACGCCGGCGAGCGAGGCGAATGTTGCCGCAAGATCAACCGGGGCTACTCGTCCATGATACTCGCCGGGAATAAAGGGAGCGCCGTAGAAGGCGAGGGGCACATGGCGGTCGTAGGACCACGGGCTGAAGTGGGTGGTGCCGCCCGAGCTCTTGTTTTCTGCCATCTGGTAGGCGGAGAGGACAAGCATCACGTACCAGTTGCCGTGCCAGCTGTAGCTGTGCGCAAGCAGGCGACCCCAGTCTGAGGGAGGAAGCTGGCCGGTGGCGAGTTGCAGCCGGGTATAGGTGCCCGCGATCTGCGGCGTAGGCGGCAGACGATGTTGTGCCGGCAGCGGCCCGGTGACCTTCGGCGCCTGGGCGGCGATTCCTTCGGCCAGGAGAGCGGCGACGGCGTCTTCAGCCGTTTTCTCGTCGACGTTCACCTTCTCGAATGCCTCTTTGTTGAGCACGAGGTAGGGCAGGTCAGGACCGGGCATCATGTATTCGGCATCGGAGCCGGGCGAGTAGCGCTGATTGAGCTTCTGGTTGAGGAAGGCGTAGAGGGCTTTGAGGTCGGGTGTGGCGGAATTGATTCCGAGCCGCGCGGCTTCTGACGGGACCGGTGCGACGCCGTGATCGGCGGTGAGGGCGAGCCACACGTTTTTGAGGCCGATGGTCTGGTCGAGCCAGGCATTGAAGCTGCCAAGGTCGCGGTCGAGACTGAGGATCATCTGTTCCTGAGAGTCTGAGTCGGGGCCCATCTGGTGGCCCTGAATGTCATTGGCCGAGAGCGAGATGGTGATGAGATCGGTGACGCCATTCTGGCCCAGCTTTTCGCCGGTGATGAGGGCTTTGGCGAAGTCGAGTTCGTAGCGATTGGCGGCAGGCGTGCGGCCGACGAGTTCGAAGAACTGTGTGGTGTCGGCGGGGACATTGGCTTCGCGTTCTGCCTGGGCGATGCGCCCGCTTGCGTTAAAGGCGGCGGCCCACTGGGGAAGGTGCTCCATGTAGTAGGTGGAAGTGGTGAACTGACCGCTGCCGTTGTCGATCCAGAAAGCACCGTTGGCCGACTGACCGGCGGGCAGAATGGCGGCGCGGTCTTTGAGAGAGATACCAAAGACGCGGGAGCGGCCCTGGGTGGCGAGGCGCAGCTCATCGCCGAGCGTGGTGGCGCGGAGGTTGCGCGGGGAGGCTCCGACGGCGTACTTGAGCGCGTCGGAAGGTGCGCCGGGCTGGTTGGCGGGAATAGAGGAGGCGGGAACGTCGACGAGCTGGTAGCGCTCGTCTTCGACGGAGCTGACCTTGGCGGTGTTGGAGCGGGAAGCGTCCCACCACTCATTCGATTCGATGCCATGCCCGTCGGTGTAAGCGCCGGTGCCGATGGTGGCGTGGCCGGGAGCGGTCTTGGTGTTGGCGTAGTCGTAGTAGCAGTCAGTGAACCAGGCGCCCTGATCGGTGAAGAGGCGGAAGCCGCGGGTGTGTGAATTTAGTCGTGGTCGCGATTGAGATAGTCGCCGCGAAACTGGTCGATGACGATGATCACGATAAGTTTCGGGTTGCCGGTGTAGGCCTGCGCACGGGCGAGAGAAGCGGGCGCGAGCGAGAAGAGCAGGACAAGGCAGACGAGCAGCGTACGCGGCAGCGACGAGCGGCTGGGGTTCATGGATTGATTTTAACCAGAGGGAGATGAATGGCCGGCGAAATGGTGTCACGGAGGGTTGAGTGCTATCGCCTCAGAAGCGAGACATGGGGTACCCAGAGTTATAGGACAGTTCGGACGTGCACGCGTCCATTTCGCACTGTTAAGGCTTCGCCGATTTCTACTGTGGCACAAGAGGTGGAAATGTTGCGCAAGGCGAGAGTGGAGATGTGAGAAGAGCAGTGGCGCCCTTCCCCGGTCCCTCCGCACGGCGGATATGGGACCGAAGGCACCGTCAGCGTGGTTTTGTGCGATCCATGAGGGCTTGCCGGCAAAACAAAGGCGGCCGAGGTGGCCGCCTTTTTGCTGCTGGATTGATTGAGCGCTACGCCGTGACGGGCTCGGTGGCGGTGACGTTGACGGGCGTGAGCCATCCGAAGCGGTCGGGCTTGAGGCCGTTGGCGATGGAGAAGAACTCGTCGGAGATCTTCTGGGTGATTTCGCCGGTCTTGCCGTCGCCGACGACGATGCGGTCGATGGAGCGGATGGGCGAGACTTCGGCCGCGGTTCCGGTGAAGAAGACCTCGTCGGCGATGTAGAGCAGCTCGCGCGGAATGGCCTGCTCGATGACGGTGAGGCCGAGGTGGCGCGAGAGGGTGAGGACGCTGTCGCGCGTGATGCCGGAGAGCGCGGAGTTGGCCAGTGGCGGCGTGTAGAGCACGCCGTTGCGCACGACGAAGATGTTCTCGCCGGAGCCTTCGCTGACGAGGCCGTTGACGTCGAGCGCGATGCCTTCGGCGTAGCCGTTGATGTCGGCTTCCATGCGGATGAGCTGCGAGTTCATGTAATTGGCGCCGGCCTTGGCGAGGGCGGGCATGGTGTTGGGCGCGAGGCGGTTCCAACTGGAGATGCAGACATCGGCGCCGCCGTGACCGGCGACGTATTTGCCCCAGGGAAAGTTGGCGATGTAGACCTCGATGGGCGAGCCCTTGGGGTTGACGCCGATTTCGCCGTAGCCGCGCAGCGCGATGGGCCGGATATAGCAGGGCGCGACGCCGTTGGCCTCGATGACATCGACAACCGCGGCGCAGAGCTCGTCGAGCGAGAAGGGCAGCTCCATGCGATAGATTTTGGCCGAGTCGAGAAGGCGCTGCATGTGCTCGGGCAGGCGGAAGACGGCCGAGCCCTGCGGCTGGGCATAGCAGCGAATGCCTTCAAAGACGCTGGAGCCGTAGTGGACGACGTGGCTCATGACGTGGATGGTGGCCTGTTCCCAGGGTATGAGCTTGCCGTTGTGCCAGATCTTGGAGGTGGTCTGAATAGGCATGGGTGCGCGTGCGCTCCTTGGCGCCGCAGATTTGCGCGGCTTGATTAGAGCGTACCGCGATTGGAGCATCGCTGTCACGAAGAGGACGGCGCGGGACCCTGCACGATCAATACTTTAATAATTCAGCATCAAAGCTAAAAGCGGCATTTGCGACAAGGACAAAGGAGCGGGTATGCAGAGACTGGAAGGCCGAGTCGCGATTGTGACCGGCGCTGGCTCGGGAATCGGGCAGGCGATCGCGGAGCGGCTGGGCAAAGAGGGCGCGAAGGTGATTGTGGACTACGTGGGCTCGGCCGATGGGGCAAAGCGAACCGAGCGCGTGATTGAGCAGTCCGGCGGCAAGGCCGAGATTGTGCCGTCGGATGTGACCAGCGCGGACGCGAATCGCTCGCTGGTTGACCAGGCGTGGACAAAGTACGGGTCGGCGGACATTCTGGTGAACAACGCCGGCGTGGAGAAGAAAGCGGATTTCTGGGATGTGACGGAGACCGATTACGACAAGGTGATGGCGGTGAATCTGCGCGGTCCGTTTTTTCTGTCGCAGGCCTTCGTGCGGCGGCTCAAGGACGCGAAAAAGCCGGGGCGAATTATCAACATCAGCTCGGTGCATGAGGATATGGTGTTCCCAGGGTTTGCGAGCTACTGCTGCAGCAAGGGCGGCTTGCGGATGCTGATGCGGGACCTGGCGATGGAGCTGGGGCCGCTGGGGATCACGGTGAACAACGTGGCGCCCGGCGCAATTGCGACGCCGATCAACAAGTCGCTGCTTGAGAACAAGACGCAGCTGGATGCATTGCTCAGGAATATTCCGCTGGGCAGGATGGGGCAGCCGGAGGATGTGTCGGGGCTGGTGGCGTTTCTGGCTTCCGATGAGGCGTCGTACATCACAGGGTCGACGTTCGTAGTGGATGGCGGCCTGATGCGCAACTACCGGGAGCAATAGGGAAGCCAATGGCGAAGATAGAAGACTACGCACTGATCGGGGACTGCGAGACGGCGGCGCTGGTGAGCCGCGAGGGCTCGATCGACTGGCTGTGCTGGCCGGAGTTTGCTTCGGAGGCTTGCTTTGCGGCGCTGCTGGGCGATGAGGAGAACGGACGCTGGAAGATTGCGCCAGCAGAGGGCGAGTGGCCGAGCAGGCGCAAATATCGCGATCACACGCTGATCCTCGAGACGACGTTCGAAGGGCCGGATGGCGAGGTACGACTGATCGACCTGATGCCGGTGCGCGGGCGCAACTCCGATGTAGTGCGGATTGTGGAGGGTGTGCGCGGCACGGTGCCGATGCGGATGGAACTGGTCCTCCGGTTCGATTATGGCCGGACCATTCCGTGGGTGACGCATATCGAGGATGGGATTCAGGCGATCGCGGGGCCGAATCTCGCGGTGCTGCATGCGTCGGTGCCGGTGCGCGGCGAGAATATGAAGACGGTGGCGGAGTTCACAGTGAAGGCAGGCGAGCGAGTCTCGTTCACGCTGACGTACGGGCTCTCGTACCGGAGGAATCCGCAGCGAATTGATGCGGAGGAGGTGCTGGGGGAGACGGAGGAGTTCTGGCGGGAGTGGGCGGGCAGGCTGAATCCAGATGGACGATACACGAAGGTGATCGAGCGCTCGCTGATTACGCTGAAGGCGCTGACGTTTCGGCCGTCGGGAGGGCTTGTGGCGGCGGTGACGACATCACTGCCGGAAGCGATTGGCGGCGTGCGGAACTGGGATTATCGCTACTGCTGGCTGCGCGATACGACGTTCACGCTGCTGGCGCTGGTGAATGCCGGTTACACAGAAGAGGCCGTGGCCTGGCAGGACTGGCTGCTGCGCGCGCTGGCGGGAAGTCCGGACCAGGTGCAGATTCTGTATGGCGTGAAGGGCGAGCGGCAGCTTATTGAGTGGGAGATTCCGTGGCTCGCGGGGTATGAAAAGTCGCAGCCGGTGCGGGTGGGCAATGCGGCCTGCGAGCAGCTGCAACTGGATATCTACGGCGAGATGCTGGACTGCTTCTTTCATGCGCAGGCGAGCATGGGACGGCACACGGAGCGGGATTTTCGTGTGCTGGCGGCGCTGCTGGAACATTTGGAATCGATGTGGGAGCAGCCGGATCAGGGGATATGGGAGGTGCGCGGAAAGCCGCAGCACTTTACGTATTCAAAGATGATGGCGTGGGTGGCGTTTGACCGCGCGGTGCTGCTGGCCGAGCAACTGAAATACGAGGCGCCGGTGGAGAAGTGGAAGACGTTGCGCGATACGATTCATGCGCAGATCTGCGCACGGGCGTACAGCGAGAAGCATGGCTGCTTCATGCAGGCGTATGGATCGGAGCAACTGGATGCCTCACTGCTGCTGATGCCGCTGGTGGGCTTTTTGCCGGCGAGCGATGCGCGGGTGAAGAGCACGGTGGAGGCGATTGAGCGAAGACTGATGCGCGGCGGACTGGTGCTGCGCTACGACACGGGGAAGGTGGATGACGGGCTTCCGTCGGGCGAGGGCGTGTTTCTGGCGTGCAGTTTCTGGATGGTGAGCTGCCTCAAGGCGATTGGCAGAGAGGACGATGCGCGCGCGATGTTTGAGCGGCTGCTGAAACTGCGCAACGACGTGGGGCTGCTGGCGGAAGAGTATGATCCGGAGCGAAAGAGGCAGGTGGGAAATTTTCCGCAGGCGTTTTCGCATATTGCGCTGGTGAACGCCGCATTCGATCTTGAGGATGGGGCCGGTGTGCGCAGCCGCGCGCGCCACGCTTCGAAGCACAAGGCAGGGGACGAGGCGATGGACAGGATGGCACAACGTTGAACGAGCCGCGATCGAGCTTACCCACCTTAATTCTGGGCATCGGCGAGTTGTTGTGGGATGTATTTCCAGAGCGGGCGCTGCTGGGCGGCGCTCCGGCGAATTTTGCGGTGATGGCGGCCAGGCTCGGGAATCATGCGGCAATGCTGAGCCGGGTGGGCCGCGATGAGCTGGGACGGCGTGCGATCGAAACGCTCGATCCGATGCCGGTGGATACAAGCCACGTGCAGATCGATACTGCGCATGCGACGGGGCGGGTAACGGTGGCCTTGAAGGAAGACGGCCAGCCCGCGTACACAATCCACGAAAATGCGGCGTGGGATTTTCTTGAGCTGACGGATGAGTGGGTGCAACTGGCGCAGCGGGCAGATGCGCTCTGCTTTGGCTCTCTGGCGCAGAGGGGACAGACGTCGCGGCAGACGATCCAGACGCTGGCCGCGGAGAGTTCGTCGAAGTGTGTGCGGGTCTTCGATGTGAACCTGCGGGCGCCGTTTTATACGGCAGAGATTTTGCAGGAGTCACTGGAACTGGCGACGGTGGTGAAGATGAACGATGCCGAAGTTCCGCTGGTGCTGAGCCTTCTGGGCTTGCCCGCGGAGGATGAGGCGATTGCGTCGCGCTTGCGCTCCGGCGCTGGGCGACTGCTGACGGAGTTTCCCAATGTCGAGCTGGTGGCCATTACCTGCGGGGCGAATGGAAGCCTGCTGGTGAGGCGCGATGAGTGGGACAAGCACCCGGGAATTGCGACGAAAGTGGCCGATACGATCGGCGCGGGCGATGCGTTTACAGCGGCGCTGACGCACTATTTGCTGCGTGGAGCGGGGCTGGCAACGCTTAACGAGGCAGGGAATCGCTGGGGCTCATGGATGGCGTCACAGGCCGGAGCGATGCCGCCCCTGCCTGAAGCGACGCGCGACGGGATTTTTGCCGCCATTGTGGAACGAGGGGTGAAGGCGTAAATCCGGTACGATAGCGTCAGGTGCTTTGGAGATGATGATGGAACGAATGCTTGCAACGCCAGCCGATGCCGAAATCATCCTCAAGCTCTACGAGCTGCGCAGGGAGCCGCTGATGCGCCAGGCGCGCGCATGGACGACGGGCGAGTTTTGGCCAACGACCGTGGACGAGTTTTTCACCGTCGCGTCGAACCCAGGAAATCCCCATAATCCGTGGCTGCGGCAGGTTGTTACCTACTGGGAGATGGCGGCGGCCATGGTGCTGCACGGAGCGGTGTCGGCCGACCTTTTTATTGATTGCAACGGCGAAGGATTCTTCCTGCTGGCGAAGTTTTCCCACATCCTCGAAGGTATCCGGCAGAAGACTCCAGGTTTTTTTGCGAAGACCTCGGAACTGGTCAGCCGATTCCCGAGTGCCGCTACCCGCTACGAGGCCGTGCTGAAGAGTGTCGAAGCGCGCCGGCCGAGCCCTCAGCCGCGCTGAATCGGCGGCGGGAAATTTGATACGACAGATCCGGAAGCTGTTGATACTACAATGGGAGGCACTGGAGGGTTCCCATGAAGCGAGGCATAGTGGTTTTGGCTTTGGTAGCTGCGACAGGTTTGCTGGCAGCGCACGCGGCGGATTCCACTCAGATGAACGGATGGATTTCTGACTCAATGTGTGGCGCGAAGCACGCGGGCACCGGGGCGGCGTGCGTGAGGAAGTGCATCGAGGGCGGCCTGGCGCCAGTGTTTGTGGATCAGAAAATGAAGGCGGTCTGGACGATCGAGAATCCCGATGCGGTCAAGGGTTTCTACGGCGATCACGTGACGGTGAAGGCGTCGGAGGATGCCGCGAAGAAGAGCCTCCATGTCGTCTCGATTGCCGAGGCCAAATAGCTGCTCAAAAGAACAGCGCCATCAATACTCGCCAGAAAACGCAATCTCTGGTAGTGTCGTATCCGGCTCCCTGCTTGCTGGCTGATACAGGATTTCTGTCTCGGCCGTGGCTGACGGTGGCACTGGTAAAACTCATGGCAAGAGCTACTTGGAACGGAAAAGTTATTGCAGAGAGTGAAGTTACGGAGACGGTCGAGGGGAATGTCTATTTTCCCGAATCCAGCCTCAAGCGGGAGTATTTTCGCCCCAGCAGCACAACGTCCACCTGTCCGTGGAAAGGCCAGGCGCGCTATATGAGCCTGTTGATCGATGGGCAGGACAACCCGGACGCTGCCTGGTACTACCCGGATCCAAAACCGGCGGCCCGCAAGATCAGGGGATACGTAGCTTTCTGGCGCGGAGTTGAAATAGAGAAGTAGAAAGCTGCGCGAAATAGCTGATGGTCAAATTCTTCCTGGCGAGGGATCTTTGAGGCAAGTGCATGTACGGCCTGCTTTGCTGACCATTATGCTCGTGTGGGCGGTTGCGGCTGCGCGAACCGGCACGATACAGGTCGCGGATCAAATGCCGCTGCTCCCACGCTTGCAGGCGACTCGGCGCATCCCGGCCAGACGAAGGGCTGGGTCGACACAAAGCTTTACTTCGGGCTCGGTCCCGCGGAGCACCCTGAGCAGGGAGTGAGCGAGGCAGAGTGGCGGGCGTTTCTGGATGCGCAGGTTACGCCGCGTTTTCCTGCGGGATTGAGCGTGGTCGACGTCTATGGGCAGTGGCAGGGCAAGAACCAGCCAGCTCCCGAGCGGCTGCGCTCGAAGATGCTGATCATTGATTATCCCGACACGCCGGAGAACCGGGAGAAGATTGAGGCGATTCGGTCTGCATGGAAGCAGAAGACTGGGGATCAATCGGTTATGCGCGTGACGGAGGGAGCGGACGTTTCCTTCTAAAATAAGTATCTATTCGTGAGAGAATTCCAGAACTTTTCTCGGATTGACTTCAGGTTCTGAATCTTCGGCGATCGGGCGTCCGATCTCCCAATGATGCCCAAACGGATCGATGAGACGGCCGATGCGCCAGCCGTAGGGCTGATCGACGACCTGGAAGAGGCTTTCGGCACCGGCAGTTACGGCGCGCGCATAGATTTCGTCCGGATTGTCGACGACGAGGACCATTCGAACGGTGCTTCCGCCCAGGCTGGCGGGGCTGAAGTTTCGATTGGCCGGGGCTTCGTCGGCGAGCCAGAACTCGGATTGTCCGATCGCCATCCGAGCCGCGATGGCTCCGTCTTCGCTCACGGTGCGAAAGAGCTCAACGGCGCCAAAGGCCGCTTTGTAGAACTCGATTGCTTTCTTTCCTTTCCGCACCGCCAGCAGCGGCGCTACTGAAGCCGTGAGGGTCCCGGGGCCCGACGCAATGCCTGCCATCCATTTCTCCTGTTCCATTGATAGACGAAAAAACCGGTCAGGAGTTGTGGATTATTAATAAGCCTGGAGCTGTTCGAGCGGGAGGCGGATGCGGAAGCAGGTTGAGCCCGGCTCGGATTTGACGCTGATATGCCCCCGATGCTTTCGAACGATGCGCATGGCGTTATCGAGGCCGAGACCCAGACCCTGTCCCGGAGCCTTGGTGGTAAAGAAGGGCTCGAAGATGCGGTCCTGCAGGTCGGCGGGTATGCCGGGGCCGGTATCCCAAATCTCGACGAGGAGCATTTCGCCTTCGAGGCGGCAAGCGATGCGGAGGATGCCATGGTTGCCGAGGGCATCGAGCGCATTTTCGATGATCGCGGTCCAAACCTGATTGAGTTCAGAGCCGTACGCGCTGATGTGGGGCAGATTCGGCTCGTAGTCGCGTTCAACTGTCACGTTATTCATGCGCGAGTGCATCATCTGCAGCGTGGCGTCGAGGCCGGCGGGAACATCGACTTCGAGGATGGGCGCGCGGTCCATGTAAGAGTAGGCTTTCACGGCGCTGATGAGGTCGAAGATGCGGTCAGTCGAATTGAGAAGAGTATCGACCGAACGCGAGGTGCGCAGGAACCGGGCAAAGAACTGGAGGGCGACGGCGGTTTCTTTGGGTTCGAGAAAGGCGCGAAGATTTTCGAGGTCAGTCACGGTCACGCCCTGCTCGTTGAGCTGCGCGGCAATCTCCCAGGAGCTTTCGCTGGGCAAGGCATTCAGCCAGTCGCGAAGCGCTTCCTCGCGGGAGATCAGCTCGGCCACGTTCGTTCCCTCAAGCGGCATGCGCCGGCTCAGGATGCGCTGCTCCCAATCCTGAATGCCGCGAATCTGGGCTTCAGTGAGACGAAGATTCACCAGCTTGAAGCGGTTCTGGCGATTGGCCCGGAGCTCCGACACGAGGCTTGAGGCCGCGCGCTGTGCGGCAGAGGCTGGATTATTGAGCTCGTGAGCGAGGTTACCGGCGAGCTTGTTGAGGGCTGAAAGCTTCTCCGCCTGCTGCTCGATGCGGGTTACTTCGCGCACGCGGTCGAGCAGAGTCCCCACCGCACGCTGGCCCATGGTGGGGATGGCCTCGAGCATCTCGGGGAACAGAGATTTATGGATCAGCAGGGCCCATACGTGTGAAACGGCGAAGCCCTGCCCGCCGTAGGTCTTCATGCGCGAGAAGGGGAGCAGGCCGGTCATCTGGCCGGTGCGGCCGATAAACAGGGACATTGGGCCGCCCTGCTGCCGGCGGACATGGATCTCGCCCTTCAGGATCAGCATCATCCTGTCTGCAGGGGCGCCATCCTCGAAGAGGACAGATCCTGCTTCGGCGACGACCTCCTCGCCGTGACTCGCCAGCCAGAGACGGTCCTCGAAAGGAAGACCGCTAAGTGGGCCGATGCGGTCCAATGCGGCGGCAATCTCCTCGACAGGAGTGGGATTGGCGGGAGTCATGACTGCTGCGGAAAGCATCCGGGGGACCTCCGGGGGTGTGAACAGAATATCCGATAAGCCCTGCTCGGCTTTTAGCGAGGGGGGACTTTTGTTTCCTGGTGGATGGGATATATGATGAGGCGGTTCCGGCACAAGGATAGCTGATGTTGAAAACATTTTCAGTTGCGACCCTCCTGTTTCTCTTCGCCTCTGCGTGCGCAGGGGCTGGCACCGTAACCGTCGATCGGGATTCGAAAGTCTTCAGGCTCGATGGCGGCAATACTTCATATGTCTTCGGTGTGAACTCCCGCGGAGAATTGCAGCAGATCTACTGGGGAGGAAGGCTGGCGGCATCGGATCATTTCACGCAGCCTGTTCCCATGCGCGAGTGGGCGTCGTTTGACTCGTCGTACACCACGACTCCGCAGGAATATGCCGGCTGGGGCGCCGGCCTTTTCGTCGAGCCTGCGCTGAAAGTCACCTTCGCTGACGGAAATCGCGACCTGGTCCTGCACTATGAAAGCGACCGAATCACCGAGAATGGGCTCGATGTCGTTCTCAAAGACATCTCCCGCGCCGTCTTCGTCACGCTGCATTACTCCATTGACCCCGCCAGCGGCATACTGGCCCGATCGGCAACCATCGAGAATCGCGAGCCGCAGCCGATCACGATTGAGCAGGCCGCCGCAGCGAGCTGGGCGCTGCCCCCCGCGCAATACTCGCTGAATTACCTGACTGGCCGCTGGGCGGGCGAGTGGACGTTGACGCAGGAGGCGCTGCACCCAGGGGCTCGTGTCCTTGAGAGCCGCCGCGGAAGCACTGGCCATCAGGCGAATCCCTGGTTCGCAATTCAGGCAGGCGATCCGAACGAGAACGATGGAGAAGTCTGGTTCGGCGCGCTTGCGTGGAGCGGGTCGTGGCGGATCACGATCGAGGAAGACCAGCTCGATGCCGTGCGCGTGACCGGAGGCTTCAATCCTTTTGATTTCGGTTACGTGCTGCATGGCGGGGAATCGCTGGAGACGCCAGTCTTCTACGGTGGTTATTCCTCGCATGGATTGGGCGGAGCATCGCGCCTGCTGCATCGTTTCGAGATCAGCCATATTCTTCCCCATCGAACGGGAGAGGGCGAGAATGCCGCACCAAGGCCGCGCCCGGTTATCTACAACTCCTGGGAGGCGACTGGATTCAACGTGACTGAAGCTGGCCAGATGGCCCTGGCAGAAAAGGCCGCGGCGCTGGGCGTTGACCGCTTCGTGATGGATGACGGGTGGTTTGGGCAGCGCAAGGACGATCATGCCGGGCTCGGTGACTGGTATGTCAATCCAGAGAAATTTCCGCACGGCCTGAAGCCCCTGATCGACAAGGTTCACTCACTGGGAATGGACTTCGGCTTGTGGGTTGAGCCTGAGATGGTCAATCCGGATTCGGATCTTTATCGCAAACACCCTGACTGGGTGCTGAATTTCCCAGGCCGGCCACGCTCAGAGCAACGCAATCAACTGGTGCTCAACCTCGCGCGGCAAGATGTCCGCGACTACGTTTTCGGATTCCTCGACAAGCTGCTCACCGAAAATGATATTGCCTTTCTCAAGTGGGATTACAACCGCAACTGGAGCGAACCAGGCTGGGATCAACTGCCGCCCAGCGAAGAAAAGAAGGTTTATGTCCAGTTCACACGCAATCTCTACAGCATTCTCGCGGAACTGAAGCAGCGCCATCCGAAGGTGGAGCTCGAATCATGCTCGGGCGGAGGCGGACGCGTCGATCTCGGCATCCTGCAATACGCGGATGAAGTGTGGCCATCGGACAATACCGATCCCTTTGATCGCCTTACGCAGCAGGATGGATTCACCTACGCTTATACGCCGCAGATCATGATGGCCTGGGTGACAGACTCGCCGCATTGGCTCAACCGCCGTTCAACGTCGTTGAGCTACCGGATGCTGAGCGCGATGCAGGGATCGCTTGGCATTGGCGCAAACATCAATAACTGGACGCCGGACGAAACCGCCCTCGCGAAACGGCTGATTGCTGACTACCACGAGGTGCAGCGGACGATCGTGCAGGGCGATCTTTACCGCCTGATCTCGCCGCGCGATGGCAGCGAATTTTCCGCAACGCAGACGGTCAATCGCGAGAAGACCCAGTCGGTCGTGTTCGCCTTCATTCATTCCACGCAGGAGGGCCGCATCTTTCCGCGGCTGAAGCTGAAGGGACTCGACCCGACTGCCGAGTACGCGCTGGCGCCGATTGAAGGCAAGGTGAGCAAGACCACGCCCGCGCAGGCCAGCGGCGCCTGGTGGATGAACCACGGGATCGAGATGGACGAGGGATTTCGCGGAGACTTCCAAGCCGCTGCCTTTCGACTCGATCGGAAGTAATGCTATGTCGCCGCGTCACGCGCGAAATCTCCAGCTTTGTCAAAGCAAACAGGAACGCCGAACGGTGCGAAGACCGTCCGGCGTCTGTTGTGCGTGACGGAGGTTAGCGCGATTTGGCCACTTCTTCAACCGTGACCGGATCGAGGAAGGGCATGGATGCGCGCAGTTGCTTTGCCGACGATTTCGATGGGGTGCTTGGCTTCGGCGTCGCGGAATGCCTGGAACTCCTTGCGGCCGGAGTTCTGGTCGGCGAGGAAGCGCTTCGCGAAGGTGCCGTCCTGAATTTCGGTGAGGATGGCCTTCATGGCCTTCTTGCTTTCGGCGTTGATGACGCGCGGGCCGCTGACGTAGTCGCCCCACTCGGCGGTGTCGGAGATGGAGTAGCGCATGTAGGCGAGGCCGCCGCGATAGATGAGATCGACGATCAGCTTGAGCTCATGCAGCACCTCGAAGTAGGCGCTCTCGGGCTGATAGCCGGCCTCGACCAGGGTTTCGAAGCCAGCCTTGATGAGCGCGCTGACGCCGCCGCAGAGCACGGCCTGCTCGCCGAAGAGGTCGGTCTCGGTCTCTTCCGTGAAGGTGGTTTCGAGCACGCCGGCGCGGGTGCAGCCGATGCCCTTGACGTAGCTGAGGGCGAGCGCGTGCGCTTTGCCGGTGGCGTCCTGCTGGACGGCGATGAGCCCGGGGACGCCGCCGCCTTCGGTGAAGACTTCGCGGACGCGATGGCCCGGGCGCCTTGGGCGCGGCGAGAGCCACGTCGATGTCCTTGGCCGGAACGATGGTCCTGAAGTGGATGTTGAAGCCGTGGGCGAAGAGCAGCAGGGTGCCTGCCTTGAGATTGGGAGCGATTTCGTCGGCGTAGACCTTGGCCTGCGTCTGGTCGGGGGTGAGGATCATGATGACGTCGGCCCAGGCCGCGGCGTTCGGCGACGGTGTCCACTTCGAGGCCGGCCTTCTGCGCTTTTGCGATTGACTTCGAAGCGGGAGCAAGACCGACCCTGACCTGGACGCCCGAGTCCTTGAGGTTCAGCGAGTGGGCGTGGCCCTGCGAGCCGTAGCCGATGATGGCGACCTTCTTTGCCTGGATCAGCGTGAGGTCAGCGTTGTTGTCGTAGTAAGTCTTGGCCATAATGTTCTCGATTTTCCTTTGCGTGCGGGGTTAGGAGTCTCAGACAGAAATCGGCAGGAGCGGTTGGAGCTAATCCAGGTTCGACCGCTGCTTTTTCGGCTCGGCCGACTCGGCGGAGATGTTGCGCGCAGCGGCTTTCTCTTCTGCAGTGGCGCCCATGGCGCGCAGCACGCGGCTGGTGTGGTGGCCGCGCCGCATGGTCATTTTGCCGCTGCGGCAGACTTCCAGAATACGATCTGCGCTCTCGCTGAGCACCTGGAGCAGGCCCTCAATCTTGCTTTCGACGCCGGTCATCTCGATCATCATGCGATTCGGGAGCGAGATCGACGACGCGGGCGCGGAAGACCTCGACCAGCTCGAAGATCTGCGAGCGGTTCTTCGGGGTGGCGGCTACTTTGATGAGCGCGAGCTCGCGGGTGACGGAGGGGGCCTGCGCAATGTCGTCGACGTCGACGACATTCTCAAGCTTGAAGAGACTGGCGCGAATGCGGTCGCCGGCCTCGGCAGATGCTTCGCAGACCAGGGTGAGGCGCGAGAGGCCGGGGCGCTCGCTGCGCCGACGGTGAGCGAGTTGATGTTGATGTTCAAACGGCGGAAGAGGGAAGCCACGCGCGTAAGCACGCCGGGCAAGTCCTCTACGTAAGCCACGAATGTATGCAGCATGGTTGACCTTTCCTGAGCCCGGCATGGACGCGATGCCGAGGTAGTGCAAATTGCCGGACAGCTCTCAGCGTTGTTGCAGATGCGCGTGTGCGTGGGCCTGAGCGTTGCCTGATCGCCGCTACTCGTCGCCGGCGGTTTCAACCAGCGGGTTCTTGCCGGGCCGCCGGATCATTTCGTGCAGGGCAGAGCCGACGGGGATCATGGGATAGACCGAGTCTTCTTTTTCGACCATGAAGTTGATGAGGAATGCGCCGGGTGTTTTGCGAGCTGCGTTCACCGCTTCTTCGACCTCCGCCCGCGTGCTGACCGCGGCGCCGGCGATGCCGTGTGCGTCGGCGAGCTTGACGAAGTCAGGGCTGACGAGCGGCGTGCGACTCGTAGTTCCTGCTCGTAGAAGAACTCCTGCCACTGGCGCACCATGCCGAGGAAGCCGTTGTTGATGACGGCGATGTTGATCTTGAGCTTTTCCTGCACGATGGTGGAGAGCTCGGCGGCGGTCATCTGGAAGCCGCCGTCGCCGGCGATGACCCAGACTTCCTTTTCGGGGCAGGCGACCTTGGCGCCGATGGCCGCGGGCAGCGCGAAGCCCATGGTGCCGAGGCCGCCGGAGGTGACGAGGGTGCGCGGCTTCTCGTGCTTGAAGTACTGCGCCTCCCACATCTGGTGCTGGCCTACGTCGGTGACGACGATGGCGTTCGCCGCCGGTGATGCGCCAGAGATCGTGGATGACGTGCGCGGCGTAGAGGTGGCCGTGTCGGGGAGGTTCTTGATGTCGCGCACCGCGGCGGTGCCCTTGCTGGCTTCGATCGTCTTGAGCCACGCGCCGCCGTCGCGGCCGGAGATGTGCGGCAGCAGCTCTTCGAGCACGGCGCGCAGATCGCCGATGAGGGCGACGTCGGCCTTGACGTTCTTGTTGATCTCGGCGGGATCGATTTCGATGTGGATCTTCTTTGCGTTGGTGGCATAGCTGGCGAGAGTTGCCGGTGACGCGATCGTCGAAGCGCATGCCGAAGGCGATGAGCAGGTCGGCCTCCTGGATGGCGTGGTTGACCCAGGCCTCGCCGTGCATGCCCATCATGCCGAGATTCAGAGGATGCGAGGCAGGGAAGCAGCCGAGGCCGAGCAGCGTGCAGGCGACGGGAATCTGCGTGCGCTCGGCGAAGGCGATGCACCTGTTCCATGGCGCCGGACTCGATGACGCCGTGGCCGGCGAGGATGACGGGACGCTTGGCCTGGCGGATGAGTTCAGCGGCCTCGATGAGGCCGGATTTTCCACGCTTGAGCATGGGATGCGGGCGATAGGGCCGCGGGTTTGGCGGCGGCGAAGTCGAAGATGGCGGTGGCCTGCTGCGCGTCCTTGGTGATGTCGACGAGCACGGGGCCGGGCCGGCCGGACCGGGCGATCTGGAAGGCGTGGCGAATCGCCGGAGCGATGTCTTCGGCGCGGGTGACGAGGAAGTTGTGCTTGGTGATGGGCAGGGTGATGCCGGTGATGTCGACTTCCTGGAAGGCGTCGGTGCCGAGCACCTTGCTGGAGACCTGGCCGGTGATGCAGACGATGGGAATCGAGTCGAGCATGGCGGTGGCGATGCCGGTGACGAGGTTGGTTGCGCCGGGGCCGCTGGTGGCAATCGCAACGCCGACCTTGCCCGAGGCGCGGGCGTAGCCGTCGGCCATGTGCGCGGCGCCCTGCTCGTGGCGCACCAGGACGTGGTGGATGGGAAACTTGCGCAGCGCGTCGTAGACGGGAAGGATGGCTCCGCCGGGATAGCCGAAGACATCCGTGACGCCTTCGCCGACAAGCGTGGCCCAGACGATCTCGGCTCCGGTGAGGGGAGTGGGGGCGGCGAGTTGCGCGTTTGTGGCCTGGTTATTCGTGCTGTGTCCCATGGCTGACTCCTTTTGCGGCTCTGAACTGCTCATATGTTTTCGATTATCTTGCTTAGGTTGTTGCGCCCTTCGAGGCGGATGTGACCCGGTCGACATATTTGCGGAAGACGCCCGCGGGCCAGCGCAACTTTGGAGGCGTCAAAGCCCTTGAGCGCTCGCGGCAATCTCAGCGTCGCTGACCTCGAGCGTGAGCTTGCGGTTGGGGATGTCGAAGTGAATGATGTCGCCTTCGCGGACGGCGGCGATGGGGCCGCCGACGAAGGCTTCGGGAGCGACGTGGCCGGCCATGAAGCCGCGCGTGGCGCCGGAGAAGCGGCCGTCGGTGAGCAGCGCGACGGTTCGAACTCAGCTCCGGAATGCCGCTGACGGCTGCGGTGACCGCAGCATCTCGCGCATGCCGGGGCCGCCGCTTCGGGCCTTCGTAGCGGATGACGAGGACGTCGCCGGGGTTGATTTTGCCCGCTTCCACGGCGGCGAAGCAGTCCTCTTCGCAGTCGAAGACGCGCGCGGGGCCGCGATGTTCGACGCGCTCGTGCGCCGGCGACCTTCATCACGCAGCCTTCGGGCGCGAGATTGCCTTTGAGGATGACGAGGCCGCCGGTGGGCTTGATGGGCTTGTCAAAGGTGTGGATGACGACCTGGCCGGGCGTCTCGTTGGCGAGAGCGGCTTCTTCGGCGAGCGTCCTGCCGCTGACGGTGAGCGTTGATCCGTCGGCGAAGCCCGCATCGAGCAGGCGCTTTGCCAGAAGGCGCGAGCCGCCGGCGTCCTGATAAGTGCGTGGCGATGTATTTGCCGGCGGGCGAGAGGTCGCAGATGAAGGGCGTGCGCTTGCTGATGCGCGTCGAAGTCGTCCATGGTGAGGTCGATGCCGAGCTCGTGCGCGATGGCGATCAGATGAAGCACGGCGTTGGTGGAGCCGCCGGTGGCGGCGACGCTGGCGATGGCGTTCTCGAGCGACTTGCGGGTGATGATCTGCGAGGGCCGGCGATTGGCGCGCACAGCGTCCATGACCATGCGGCCGGCTTCGCGCGTGGCGGCGTGCTTGTCGTGCGTCAGTGGCGGGAACGCCGGAGAGCTGCATGGGCGAGATGCCGAGGAATCTCGCCCGCCATGGCCATGGTGTTGGCGGTGAACTGGCCGCCGCAGGCTCCGGCGCCGGGGCAGGCATTGGCTTCGAGCGCTTCGAGGCCGGCGTCGTTGATCTTTCCGGCGGCGTGCGAGCCGATGCCTTCGAAGACGTTCTGGATGGTGATGTCGATGCCGTTCGAGCTTGCCCGGAGCGATGGAGCCGCCGTAGAGCATCATGCCGGGAATGTCGAGGCGGCAGAGCGCCATGATGGTGCCGGGCATGTTCTTGTCGCAGCCGGCGATGCCGACGAGGCCGTCGAAGAGAGTTGCCGCGGGCGACGAGTTCGATGGAGTCGGCGATGACTTCGCGGCGAGACGAGCGAAGCCTTCATGCCCTGCGTGCCCATGGTGATGCCGTCGGAGATGGTGATGGTGTTGAACTCCATGGGCGTGCCGCCGGCTTCGCGAATGCCTTCCTTCACGCTTCGGCGACCTCGCGCAGATGGAAGTTGCAGGGGCCGATCTCGGTCCAGGTGTTGGCGATGCCGATGATGGGCTTGTGCAGATCGTCTTTTGCGAAGCCGACCCGCGCAGATAGGAGCGGGCCGCGGCGCGGCTGGGGCCTTCGGTGAGGGGAATGCTCTGACGTTTGCCTTCGATTGCCATTTCGTCCTTTGTATGGCTGTTTCTGCGTGTGCAGTGCTACTTTGCCTTGAGCCAGCCGGCTTCGTCGTGCTGCTTCTCGAATGCTATCGAGCTCGTCGGCGTGGCGCAGGGTCAGGCCGATGTCGTCGAGGCCTTCAGCAGGCAGTACTTGCGGAAGGGGTCGATGTCGAACGTGCCTTGAAGCCGTGGTCGTCGGTCACGGTCTGCTCTTCGAGCGAGACGGTGAGCTTGTAGCCGGGAACCGTCTGCGCGTTCTTCAAGAGCTCGGCGACTTCGCTCTTCGCTCAGGCGCGCCAGGACGATGCCGTTCTTGCCGGCGTTGGAGAAGAAGATGTCGGCGAAGGTGGGCGCGATGACGGCGCGGAAGCCGAAGTCGGTGAGCGCCCAGGCGGCGTGCTCGCGGCTCGATCCGCAGCCGAAGTTCTTGCCGGCGATGAGAATCTCCGCGCCCTTGTAGCGCGGGTTGTTGAGCACGAAGTCGGGAACGCGGGTCGCCCGAGGGCGTTTGCCGCCAGTCGAAGAAGAGGAACTCGCCGTAGCCGGTGCGCTCGATGCGCTTGAGGAACTGCTTGGGGATGATCTGGTCGGTGTCGACGTTGGCGCGGTCGAGCGGAGCGGCGAGAGCGGTCAATGTACGAAAGGGTTGCATCAGGCCTCCACCTCTTCGCGAACTTCCCAGTTGCGAATGTCGGTGAAGTGGCCGGCGATGGCGGCGGCTGCGGCCATCTCGGGGCTGACCAGGTGCGTGCGGCCGCCGCGTCCCTGGCGGCCTTCGAAGTTGCGATTGCTGGTGGAGGCGCAGCGTTCGCCGGGCGAGAGGATGTCGGGATTCATGCCGAGGCACATGCGAGCAGCCGGGCTCGCGCCAGTCGAAGCCTGCTTCGCGGAAGATGCGGTCGAGGCCTTCCTCTTCGGCCTGCGCCTTGACGGCCTGCGAGCCGGGGACGACCATGGCGCGGACGTGCGTGGATGACCTTGTGGCCTGCGGCGACTTTTGCGGCGGCGCGGAGATCTTCAATGCGGGCGTTGGTGCAGGAGCCGATGAAGACGCGGTCGATCTGCATGTCCTTCGAGCGGCGTGCCGGGCTTGAGGTCCATGTATTCGAGTGCGCGCTCGAAGGCTCTTGCGTCCGGCTCGTTGGCAGCCGCGGCCGGATCGGGCACAGTGGCTGTTACGGGCGCGACCATGCCGGGGTTTGTGCCCCAGGTGACGTACGGAACGAGCGTGGCGGCATCGATCAGGAGTTCGCGGTCGAACTTTGCGCCGGGATCGGTCGGCAGCTTGCGCCACTCGGCGACGGCGCCGTCCCACGCCTCGCCCTTGGGGCAGAAGCGGCGGCCCTTGAGGTAGGCGAAGGTGGTTTCGTCGGGAGCGATCATGCCGGCGCGCGCGCCGGCCTCGATGCTCATGTTGCAGATGGTCATGCGGCCTTCCATGGAGAGCGCGCGGATGGCGGAGCCGGCGTATTCGATGACGTAGCCGGTTGCGCCGTCGGTGCCGATGCTGGCCGATGATGTCGAGGATGATGTCCTTGGCGGTGACGCCGATGGGCAGCTTGCCTTCGACGGTGATGCGGAAGGTTTTCGGCTTCGACTGCGGCAGCGTCTGCGTGGCCAGCACGTGCTCGACTTCGCTGGTGCCGATGCCGAAGGCGAGTGCGCCGAAGGCGCCGTGGGTGGAGGTGTGGCGAGTCGCCGCAGACGATGGTCATGCCGGGCTTGGTGATGCCGAGCTCGGGGCCGATCACGTGCACGATGCCCTGGTCGGGCGATCTGCACGTCGTAGAGCTCGACGCCGAAGTCGGCGCAGTTCTTGCGCAGCGTGTCGATCTGCGTGGCGGCAGATCTGGTCGACGATGTGCAGGCGGTCGTCGATGCTGTGGTGGGCACGTTGTGGTCGACGGTGGCGATGCTGCGGTCGGGACGGCGCACCTTGCGGCCGGCGAGGCGCAGCCCGTCGAAGGCCTGCGGCGAAGTGACCTCGTGGACAAGTGCAGGTCGATGTAGAGGAGGGTGGGCTCGCCTCGGGCTCGGCGACGACGTGCTGCTCCCAGACCTTTTCGAACAATGTCTTCGGTTCAGAACTCATTGCTGATCCTCATCCTTGGGGTTATGCGTTAACGAGCAGCGCCTTTACGGTTTCGCGAACCCTGGCTCCCATTTCCTCTGTGGAGAGCACGGTGAAGCCTTGCGGATTTGAGCGCGCCAGGTCCGGTGTGCGGAAGCCCTCTTCAAGAACCTTGCGCACGGCCGCTTCAATGGCCGCGGCTTCGGATTCGAGTCCCGCGGAGTGGCGCAGAATCATGGCGCCGGTGAGAATCGCGCCGAGGGGATTGGCCATGCCCTTGCCTGCAATGTCGGGCGCGGAGCCGTGCACCGGCTCATAGAGATTGACCTTGCCGCCGATGGTTGCCGAGGGCAGCATGCCGAGCGAGCCGGTGATGACGGCGGACTCGTCGGAGAGAATGTCGCCGAAGAGATTCTCGGTGAGCACCACGTCGTAGTTGCGCGGCTGATTCATCAGGTGCATCGCCATGGCGTCGACGTACTGGTGTTCGAGGGCGACGTCGGGAAATTCGGCGGCAACTTCATTCACGGTGGCGCGCCAGAGCTGCGAAACCTCGAGCACGTTGGCCTTGTCGACGCAGGTGAGCTTCTTGCGGCGCTGTGCGGCAAGCTCGAATGCGACGCGGGCGACGCGCGCCACCTCGTCGCGGGTGTAGCGCATGGTGTTCAGCGCCTCGCCGGTGGCGCGGTTCCACTCGCGCGGCGCGCCAAAGTAAAGGCCGCCGAGCAATTCGCGCACGAAGAGAATGTCGGCGCCTTCGATGATCTCGGGCCGCAGCGGGCTGTTGACGGCGAGCTCCTTGAAGGCAAAGGCGGGGCGCAGATTGGCAAAGCCGCCGAGCGCGGCGCGAAGCTGCAGCAGGCCGGCCTCGGGGCGCTTGTCGGGGGCGAGGGAATTGAATTCGTTGCCGCCGACCGCGCCAAGCAGCACGGCGTCGGAGTCGAGCGCGGCGTCGAGAGTCTCCTTGGGCAGCGGCGTGCCATCCTGCACAATCGCGACGCCGCCGATGCGCCGCTCAGAAAAGGCAAAGTCGTGGCCGCCGAGGGCGGCAGTCTGCCTTCAACACGGCGACTGCTTCGCCGGTGACCTCCGGGCCGATACCATCGCCCGCTACCACTAGGATCTTCAGCTTCATTCCTGCTCTCCTGTTTGTGTCTGGTCTGTTTGCGATCGTCGATCGATCGGTGGGGAAACTCAGTCAAGCTCGGCTACCGGCACGCTGCGGCGCTCGCGAATCGGGTCGGGAAGCAGGCCGACGAGGTCCTGGTCGTAGATGTTCTTCTTGCGGTCGGCGAGGGCGACGAAACGGTAGTAGGTCTGCTGCAGCTCTTCGCGATTGAGCGTGAAGCCAAGCTGCTCGAGGCGATGCCGCAGCGCGGCGCGCCCGGAGTGCTTGCCCAGCACGAGGTGCGGTGCGCGAGACGCCGACGAGGCCCGGCGTCATGATCTCGTAGCAGAGGGGATTGGCCAGCATTCCATGCTGATGAATGCCCGACTCATGCGCAAAGGCATTGGCGCCGACGATGGCCTTGTTGGGAGAGGGCTTGAAGGTGATGATCTGCCCGAGCACCTGGCTGGTGGCGTAGAGGTTGTCGAGCTTGATGCTGGTGGAAACGCCGTAGCGGTCTCCGCGCACGAAGATAGCCGCGGCGATCTCTTCGAGGGCCGCATTGCCGGCCCGCTCGCCGATGCCGTTGATGGTGCACTCGACCTGGCGCGCGCCGGCGGAAATTGCAGCCAGCGAGTTGGCGACCGCGAGGCCGAGATCGTCGTGGCAGTGCGAGGAGAGCACGATGCCCTTCTCATCGATTGCGGGAACGCGCTCGCGCACCTCGCGGAACATCGCGCCGTATTCTTCGGGCGTGGTGTAGCCGACGGTGTCGGGCATATTGATGGTCGTGGCGCCGGCTTCGACGGCGATGCGCACCATCTCGACGAGAAAATCGCGGTCAGAGCGCGTCGCGTCTTCAGGCGAGAACTCGACATCTTCGGCAAGCGAGCGGGCCAGCCGCACCGATTCGCCGGCGAGATCGAGCGCCTGCTGGCGGCTGATCTTCAGCTTGTATTCAAGGTGCAGGTCGCTGGACGCGAGGAAGACGTGGATGCGCGAGCGGTCGGCAAACTGCAGCGCGCGCGCGGCCATCTCAATGTCCTCTTTTTTGGCGCGCGCGAGGGATGCGATGCGGGGCTTGCGGATTGCCTGCGTGATGGTGGCAATGGCGGCGAAGTCGCCTTCCGAGGCCATCGCAAATCCGGCTTCAATGACGTCCACGCCAAGATCCTCGAGCGCGTGGGCCATGGTCAGTTTCTCCTGGGTGGTCATGCTGCATCCGGGAGACTGCTCGCCATCGCGCAGCGTAGTGTCGAAGAAGGTTACATGGTTTGAAGTCATAGATTTACCTGCCGGTAATCCTTTCCCGGACATAGTGATTCTCTCGCACCTTGCCCCATAAGGCAAAGTTATTCTTTTTTGATAGTGGATTAATTTCTGTTATGTTGGCCCGAATGGATCTGAGTCAGCTTGAAACCTTTCTCGCAGTCGCCGAGGAGCGCAGCTTCTCACGGGCGGCAGTGCGGCTGCATCGAACGCAGCCTGCGGTGAGCCAGGTGATTCGCAAGCTCGAAGAGAGTGTGGGCGAAATCCTCTTTGACCGGGCGGCGCGGGACGGCTCGCTTACCGCGGCGGGCGTGCTTCTGCGCGATTACGCGCTTCGGCTGGTGGCTCTGCGCCGCGAAGCGACGAGCGCAATTGATGAACTGAAGAGCCTGGAACGCGGGCAACTGCAACTGGCGGCGAATGAATCCACCTGCATGTATCTGTTGCCGGCGATCGACGCGTTTCGACGTGAGTTCCCCCAGGTGAACGTGACGGTTCACCGCACGCTCGCCAGCCGCATTCCCGAAGAGCTGAACCTGCGCACCTTTGAGCTGGGGTTGATCTCCTACCGGCCGGATACGGCGCACTATCGCTCGATCGCGGTCTACGGCGACAGCCTGGCCTTCATTGTGAGTCCGGGCCATCGCCTGGCGGGCACAAAGAGCGTTTCGATCACGCAGCTTGGCGAGGAGAACTTTATTGCCCATCACGTTCTGTCTCCTCTGCGCCGCAAGGTGATTGAAGCCTTTCAGCGGCACCGAACGCCGCTCAAGATGGGCATTGAGCTGCCGACGATTGAATCGATCAAGAGATTTGTTGCGCTGGGCAATGGCGTGGCGCTGGTTCCGCACCTCACGGTTGCCCGCGAACTGGAGACGAGGGAGCTGGTCCGCGTGACAGTGGAGGAACTGGAGATGAAGCGGGTCCTGCGCCTCATCCATCGGCGGCAGACCACGCTGAGCTACGCGGCACGGGCCTTTCTGCGCACGGTGCGTTCGCTGGCAGAGACGCAGGGGCCGCCCTTTTATTACCATGTGGAGAGAAACCCGTAGAGGATGCGGGCTGGTGCGGTCGCGCTTTTTGTTCACTGTCGGTGGCCGCGGATCAGTCCGTCAATCGATGACGCCGAAATCAGAGCGGCGCCGTCTAAGGTGGTAAAGCACTTCCGGCGCATCTCTCTGCTGCGACCCGCTTTGCCCATTTACAATGGCGAGAGCGGGGCCCGGCAAGAACCGGCGCACCGGAACATGAAGCTGGTTGCCGGCCGGACGGTTGGGCAGTCGTGAGGTTCTACAAGGAATGAAGAAGATCGCCCCTATTGCATTCCTGCTGGTCGTGTGTGCGGCAGCAGGTCGCGCTCAGGAAAGCAGACAAGATATCAGCCTTAGCGGATTCGGGCTCATCGAACCATTTAGAGCTTCTACCACGGATGTGCAGGTGAGCGCCAACGTGGCCTACGGCGCCCTGGCAAGCTATCGGTTTATGCTTACGCCCTCAAGCGCACTTGAAGCCAACTACGGTGCTACCTACGAGAACACCATTCACTACCTGGTGAGCAATACCAACAGCTACCTGGTGAACACGCGCACGCAGGAAGTCTCGTTCGCGTATGTGCGCAGCTTTGTCTTCAAGAAGTTCAACCCGTTTGTGGAAGCCGGTCCGGGCGTGATGATCTTTCTGCCGATCCGCAACTCGGGTACGACCTCGCTGGATGTGAAGCAGCAGACACAGGTTGGTGCCCTGTATGGCGCCGGCATCGCCTATGAGATCAGTCCGAGCTTCGACATTCGCGCCGAATATCGGGGCTTTGTCACCAAGGTGCCGACGTTCGGATATTCGCAGTTTGATACCAAGCGCTGGTACAACATCTACATTCCGACCGTCGGCGTCGCCTACCACTTCTAGCAGCGGAATATCCGCGAAAAAGCGAGGGATGAGCCAAGGCTCATCCCTTTCCTGTTGTGCGCAGGCGCTGCTATTTGTCTGCTTCCTGGTAGCGTCCCAGTTCCTTCACCATCGCGCAGTGGGGCTCCAGCGCCTTGATGGCCTGGCTGCCTTCGTCGGCATCTCGAAGCTGGCAATCAACGTAAAAGATGTATTCCCAGGGCTTGCCATGGACGGGTCTCGATTCAATCTTGGTGAGGTTGACGCCCAGGGCCGAGAGCGCGGTGAGGGCGGCGACGAGCGAGCCCGGGCGGTTTTCAACTGAAAACGCGATGCTGACCTTGTTTGAGAGCGGATCGAGCGAGGAATCGAGCTTGCGCCGCACAAGAAAGAAGCGCGTGAAGTTCTCAGGGTTGTCTTCGATGCCGGATTGCAGGATGGTTGCGCCATAGTGGCGCGCGGCAGCCTCGCTGGCGATCGCTGCGCCGCGCCGGTCGTTGGACTCGACCAGTTGTTTCACGCTGCCGGCAGTGTCATAGTAGGCGATCGATTCCATCCTCGGATGAGCGGCAAGAAACCGCCGGCACTGGGCGAGCGCAACGGGATGAGAGTAGACCCGATCGATATCCTCAATGGATGCGCCGGCGACGGCGATGAGATTGTGCCGGATGCGGAGGAGCGTTTCGCGCTCTACGCGGACATCGTGCGCGAGCAGCAGATCAAAGTGCTCGGCAACCGGTCCGGCGAGACTGTTTTCAATGGGAATGACGGCGGCATCGACGTTGCCGCCTGCGAGGGATGCGAAGACATCGGTCGAGAGAGCGCGGGGAACGATGGTTGCGCCGGGGAGGAGTCTCGTTGCGGCTTCGTGACTGAAAGAACCAGGTTCTCCCTGGATCGCGACCTTCATTTTTCGTTACGGAACTTTCCTTTGATTCTGTTAAGCAGCCGAAGCGCTCTAGGCACCATATCACAGCCTGTGCCGCGGCCCGATCTATCTGCGAAGCCAGAGATCAGTTGCGACAAAGCACAGAAAGACCATTGCAATGACGCCGTTCATGGTGAAGAACGCCGCATTGAGCCGTCTCAGGTCCTTTGGCGAGACGATCGAATGTTCATAGGCGAGCAGCAGGGCCGCCGCAGCGACTCCCAGCCATCCCGCGATTCCGAAGGAAAAGAGCCGAGCAAACCACACGAGGAGGCCGAGCATGGCGACATGCATGAGCCGCGCCGCCCAGAAAGCGGCTGGAACGCCGATGGCCTGGGGCAGGCTGTATAAGCCCACGGTGCGGTCGTGCTCGAAATCCTGGCAAGCGTAGAGGACGTCGAAGCCGCCGACCCAGAGAGTTACGGCAGCGGTGAGAACGACGATGCGGGCATCGAGGCTGCCGCGTACGGCGATCCACGCGGCTGAGGGGGCCAGGCCGAGAGCCAGGCCCAGCACCAGGTGCGACCAGCGCGTGATGCGCTTCATGTAGCTGTAGCCAAGCAGGACGAGCAGCACGACGGGCGAGAGATAGAGGGTCAACCTGTTCAGCTGGGAAGCTGCCAGCAGAAAGACGCCGGCCATGAGCACGGTGAAGCCAAGGACGAACTGGCGCGACAAGAGACCGGCCGGAATAGCGCGGGCGCTGGTGCGGGGATTGGCGGCATCAAGATCGGCGTCGGCCCAGCGGTTGAAGGCCATGGCTGCGGAGCGGGCCGAGACCATCGCGACCAGGATCCAGATGAGCGTGCGCCAGGGGGGCAAACCATGCGCTGCGAGCAGAGCCGCTGTAAGCGCAAATGGGAGAGCAAAGATGGAGTGCTCCCACTTGATCATTTCCAGCGTGATTCGTGTCTTTGACAGCAGGTTCACCGCGGCTTGCTCCAACCATCAGTGTAGCGGAGCGGGCGGAAGGGCAGGCGCGAGGTGTCGAGCGACGAGCAATCCATCGCGAGGGTGATGTTAGGCGCCCGCTTCTGCCTCTTCAACGTTCGAGGCGAGAGAAAGCACCGTTTCAACCTTCGTGATCTTGAAGAGATCCGTTACTCGTCCATTGGCTGCCGCGATGACCAGTTTTGAGCCGCGGGTCTGGCAGTGGACGTGGTGATTGACCACCAGCCCCATGCCGGCTGAGTCCATATAAGGCACGCCGGCCAGATCGAAGATCGTGAGCCGTGCGGGAGCACCACTGCGCAATTCGGCTTGAAACTCAAACATGTTGCGCAGAGTGAGAGGCCCATTCAAGACAAAGATATGCGTATCGGGGGCAGAGCCTTCCCTGCGATCGATTGTGAGCGGGGCATCAGTGAGCATGGCGACAAGTGTAAGAAGGTTTAATTAAAGCCGTGTGAATGCCGCGTGCGCGGGCGCCGCCAATGAAGTCTCTGCCAGGGCTCGACGAAAATAAGAAAGGCGCCGAGGCATTGCTCGGGCGCCCTTGTCTCGGCTTGCGCTGGAATCAGTTCTTCGATTCCGTGGGCTGACCAGCGACCTGCAGATAGTTTTTGACGCTGAAGACGCCCGGCACAGAGCGGGCGCGGATATTTGCCGTGTCCCTGTCGGCCTGGGAGTCCACGGTGCCGAACAGCGACACGTTGCCATTCTGCACGGAGATGCGGATAGGCTTTGCCGGATCCATTGCATATCTGTTCAAGGTCGGGAATCCGTAGATGGCGCGTGCGACCGCCATGCGGGTCTGATCGTCCATGATTGAAGTGGGATCGACCTCGATCTCATCAATCACGTCCTTCACGCCGGGGTAGGTGCTCACCAGTGCGATCGCCGAATCCCGGTCAACGTAAGTGCGGGCATGGCCCCCGACGGTCACGACGCCGTTTTGGACATTGAGGCCGATGGCGTTGAAGACATTTCCGAACCCGACGCGGTCATAGGCGAGCTTTTCGCCAAGCTTCGCCTTCAGCTCAGCATCGGAAACGGTTGGGCCGGCGACTTGAATCTGGTTCCGGACCCCGGTGACGCCCTTGGCCTTGCTGACGCGCTTCTCCGCATCGGCCTTGTACTCGTAGAGATCCACCGATCCAGTCAAGGTGGCGATGCCGTTCGCGTCGACCGACACGTGAACGGCGCTGAACTGTTTGCCCTTGATGCGCGACTGCGCGTTGCTGAGTGCATTCTGCTGGCCCTCGGCAGCAAGGGCGTGCACGCCTGAAACTGGATTGAAGTGTGGGGTTGCTATGGCTGCAGCCGGCAGTCCCAGCAGGATTGCGGCCATTGCGGCTTCGAGTGCAACGGCCCTCATGCGACCGATTTCATGCATCATCCTCAATGTTCCTCCGCGATTGCGATAATGATCTTAAAAGGAGGTCCTGCAACCGTTTGATTCGCATTGCGACCCTCTGGTTGTGCAAGGCCGGGCATTAATTCCGGAAGAGCGGCTGAATCCTGATCCCGAGGTGCTTACGATGTGCCCGGAGAAAGCTCCGTGTCCGGGCAAGCGGATCTTACCGATAGCGTCGCGTTGCCTTGATGACCATGGAAAAGACGCCCGACTCGTCGCGCGTGATCAGCAGAGAGACGTGCCGGTTGATGGCCACCTCGGCCTGCAGAAACTGCTGCGCGGTCGTATTTACATCTGTGGCGTAGGTGAGGGTCAGGTTTTTCCCCAACTGCTCTTCCACGGTGATGCGCGTGGTGGAGTTGCCCAGCACTCCGAGATAGTTAGGATCGACTTTCACGGCGCCGGCGCCGAAGAGACGCTGCACGCGGCTGCTGACCGAGGCGTTGAGAGCGCCGCCGAGCAACGCTTCGGTGGTGGGATTGGCGGCTACGCGCTCCTGTTGTTGCCCGTAGATCTGCTGCTCGTTCTGCGTACGTCCCAGAGCGAGCAAGGCCACTACATCGGCCTCGGGCAATGGTGGGTCGCTGCGGTAGGAGACATTCATTTTGGAGGGCGAGCCATGTATCCCCAGGGTGATGTCGTAATCCTCAACGCGGGCGGTCGCATTGAGATCGATGGCGGGCTCGATGCGGACGGGATTGGTGAAGGTGATGTCTCCGCGCTGCAGTTCGTAGCGGGTTCCTGCGATGGTGGCGTTGCCCTCAGTTACGGAGATTCTGCCCAGCAGGGAAGGAGTGGCCAGGGTTCCGCGCAGATGCAGGTCGACATCGCCGGCGAGCTTGGCATAGGCATTCTGGAAGTTGAGCTGCGGCGAGGACTGGATGCGAACGTCGAGGCGGACATGGTTCGAAGGCGCGTCAGGGGCGGCGATGGCCTGCACCTTGTTTGCCTGGTTTGCGAGGGCCGCAATGTCCAGATCGGGGCTCATAGAGAAGCGGGTGATCATAATGCCGCCGCTCAAGAGCAGGCTGCTGCGTGTGCCCTGCAACTGAAGCTTCGCGTCGGCCAGTGAGCTGACGCCCTCGGGATAGCGGATGCGCACGCCCTTGCCGGTCATCGTCAGGTCCGCGAAGAGCCCCTGCTGATAGGCGAGATAGCCGGAGACGCTGAGCTGGCCGCCGCCGGTGGTGGCGGTGAGCGACTTTACCTCCAGCCGGTTCTGGTTGAACTCAAGAGTGCCGTGGAGCTGGCTGAGGCTGTTGGGCAGATCTTCGAGGGCGAGGGAAGCGTTCTCAAAATTGACGCGGCCCTGCAGGCCGGGGTTCCGCAGCGGCCCATGGGCTTCGAGCTCGAAAGTGGTGGTGCCGCTTGCGGTGAGATCGGGGTCGAGAGTTTCGGCCAACTTCAGATTGATCGATCCATTGGCAACGAGGTCGAGATGGCGATCGGTCTTGAGGTCCAGGTTGCCGCGGGCTCGGATGTCGGTTTCTTCGCCCATTACGTGAATGGGATCGAGAGTTACACGTGAGGCGGCGAGCGATGCATGGACGGGGCCTTCGCCGTAGAGATGAACGCCAGCAATGGTGACGGCGAGGTTCTGCAGAATTGCATCGCCGCGCAATTGTTCGGGCTGCGCCAGGGGTCCTTCAACTTTGATCGTGCCGGCCAGTTGCGATTCGCCGGTCAACAGCGGGACGCCGGTCATCTTGAGCAGTGCGCCGATATTGAACTTTGAAAAATCCAGTTGCGCCCTCGTGGAATACTGGCCGCTGAGCGCCGTCTGCCCATGCGCGACAAGCGAAGCCGATTCGAATTGCGTTGAGAGATCGTAGAGCAGGCTGTGGTTGGCGGTGTGCGCCGTCATCTTCACACTGCCAAGGTGCTCGCCGTCAACGACGAGTTCAGTGAGCGTTCCCTGGCCGTCGAGATGAGGATCGTCGATGGAGCCGGCGCCCGGTGACGGTGAACTCCATTGATCCCTCGACCTCGGCGCCTGATTCTTTAAGCCGGTGAATCCTGCTTACGTCGATGCCGGCGCCGCGAGCCGCGATTTGAAACTGCCTCGCCTTCATGTCGTAACTTCCGGAGGCGGTGAGGGTGCCGGCGTCATGCCTGAGCGTCAACGCACTTAGCTGGATGGCCTGGCCGGTGATCCTGCCTTGTGCGCGAAGGCTCGCCACGGGCTCGCCATAGATGGCTCCCTGGTTCAGCTCGACCCAGCCCGAGCCGTCGAGCGCATGCACGGGACCTTCGGAGTCCAACTGGGCGTTGAGCCTGCCCGTCACGGGCAATCTCCGGCCGATGAATGGATAGAGGTCGGCAACATCGACGTCGGCGGCATTCAGATGCACTCGAAGCTGCGAATTTGCGTCGAAGACGGGAGTGCCGGCGTGGGCATGGGCGGCGGGCTGCGCGGTGAGCGATCCTTCAAGAGCCAGCGTGGATTGTCCGCGCACGAATTTGCTGCGGTCAATGGTAATGCGCCCTGCCGAATAGCTACCGCTCGCATCGATCGAATCCCAGTGAACGTATTCGGGCTTTGCGGTCTTGTCGGCAGAATGCGCGGGCATTTCGACGGTGAGGTTTGTTGCCTTTGCCTCGCCAGTGAGAAGCGGGTCGATCAGCGAGCCCGACCACGAGCCGTGAAACTCCGCCTCGCCGCCGAGGGAGGCGGGCAGCGCGCGCACGCCGATCTTTCCTTCGCGCTGGAGCCCGAGATCGCGAAGGACCTTGTCGAATTCGCCCATATCCGTCGAACGAAAATCCACGGCAATTGCCGTAGGGCTCTTCACGGGATAGGCGCCGAGATGTCCCTCGCGCCTGGATCTGACTTGCGGGCAGGGAAAGGTCGAGGGTTCGCAGATCGACTGAGCCGTCGCGCTGCCTATAGGTGGCGTCGATCGTGCCGGTGGCGGGGCTTTCTCCGGGGATGGGCCGAGGAGAGGGCCGCATATCGAGACGTGCTCCCACGGCGAGGGTGCGCCTATCGCCGTTGACCCAGATTGCTGTCGCGGGTCCGTTCAACTGGCCGTCGATCCCGAGGCGCTTGAAAGGCTCTTTGCCCACGATGTCGAGAACGGTATCGATGGTGACGTTCCTGAGTTGAGCGGTGACGTTGCCATTGACAGGTATCGTGCCCGGCTCGATGGCGGCGGGCTGCGGAGCGGGCCGAGGCGCTTCCCGCTTTCCGCCGAAGCGCCAGAAGTGTTTCGCCGGCGCCGATGTGGGCGCGGCCGCTTCCATCGCCGAGCTGCCGGGAACCGGGAGCAGCCAATGTTCGAGGGCAACGGTTCCCTCAATCTGACCGCCCTGCCGGAGGCGCGCAACAACCGAGGTGATCAACAGGCGCTCGGGGTCGGCGTGGACATGCGCATCCAGCGTCACCCCGCGCGCGTCGACCCCGGAGTCGACGTAGGAGCCACCGTCCACGTGCACGGGTCCGTCGACACGGAACTGGCCTTCTCCGCCTTCGGCGATCAAGTTGACGTGCGCGATTCCTTCAGGGCAGTTCGGGTAGCCGGTGATGGGCTCTAGCAGCCGGGTATCGAGGTCTCCCTGTGCCGTTGCTTTCCACGTTGGGCGGGTAAAGTCGAGGAGGGAGCCTGAGATATCCATCGTGCGATCGGGAACGCCTCTGCCGCGCGCGGTGAGGCGCAGAGAGCGCAGGTAGAGCGCATTGCGCGCCAGGTCGAGTGTTGCCTGCAGGTAGCCGGTCACTGGCGCTGCAAGCGGCTTCGCGCCGGCGCCCCTGGTGAGCTGCAGGTCGCGTGCGCCGGTATCGACGCGATAGCTTTCAGGCGTGTTGCCCTGCGCGGGAAGATACGCCATCAGCAAGGAGACATCGTTTGCCGCAAAATTCAGCGGCAGATGGCGTTTTTGAAAGTCGAATTTCGCAGCGCGGTTCTCGTAATCGAGGGTGCCCTCTTCCAAGGCGACGCGGCCGGCTTGCAGGTCGAAGAGCTTGTTGAGCGCGCCTTTGCCGGCAGCGCGTGGCCGGGCGGGAGTGGGCTGGTTGGTCGATCCATCGGGATAGACGATCAGATGCAGCGCGGGGTGCATGATCTCGAGATCACGCAGCAGGATGCGCGGGCTGAAGAAATCCAAGCACGCTGATCTGCACACGCAGTCGATCGATCTTTGCGTATGGCGCTTCGTTGGAGCCTTCGCGTCCGTGAAGCACCAGGCCGTCTGCCTCGGCCTCGAGATCAAGCGGGCGCCAGTGAAAGCCCGCAATCTCAACCCTTCCGCCGGTTGCGCTCTGGATGGCCGCGATGAGCCGTGCGCGTACGAGTTTCTCGCACCCTGAGGAATTCATCCACAGGAAGAGAAGGAGCGCGGCCGCAACGAGAGCCGCGGCTCCGCCGCTGGCGAAACCCGCGAGCCTGCGGCGTTTCGGGCGTGAGGAGTCGTCCGCTGCCCGCGACTCCTTGTCCGCTCTTCTTCGGGCTGATTCATCGAACCCCCTGGGCGGGACTCACAGGCGGCGTGATTGGGCGGAGATGTTTCGAGAGCGGGATCGAGTACCTCGATGTCGCCCTGGCTGCGCAGATTGTCGAGCCAGCCACTGAAGAGGCCGGTCACCTGCTGCTGTAACAGAATCTCTTCAATCCGCGCGGACACCTGATCCAATGGCGGCGCGGCTTCTCCGGGACCATATTCGGGCAGCAGCGTGTTGCGGTAGTAGTCGCGTATCTGCTCGGGGGAAACATGAATCCCAAGCCTGAAGCGCATTTCGATGAAGCGCAGCACCTCCATGCGATTGCGAACGTAGCTATTCACCTGGCTCTCGGTGAGCTGATGAGCGTCGAGAAAGGTCTTCCATCCGGCGTCGCTGGCGCAGTTTGCCTGCGCACACACCGGCAATTGCGCGCGCATCAGGATGACGCGGTCCGCTACCTGCTTGTCAGTGGGTGTGAGAGACTGCTCGTCTTCCTCGCGGATCTGCTGGCGAATCAGGGTGCGGGCGATCAGCCGATCCAGCGCCTCCGGAGGTGTTTCAGTTCCGCTCTGGCCACTGGGCGGCTCGAGAACCGAGAGGCGCATTTCGTCTTCGAGATCGCTCTCGAGGATCGCTTGGCCATTGACGGCGGCGATGACGCGATTAAGCACCACCGGAGAAGAGGGCGAAGGCGGCTGGGCGTGTGCAGGAAAGAGCGCCATCGCGGCAAGAAGCCACGCCGCAGCGAGCGGACCCGGGCGGCTGAAGCGGATTCCGGTTTGGGCTGAAGGCATCGTCAAAATGTCTGTCCCAGGCTGAAGAAGAAGTTGAAATGGTCAGCCTGGCCCACGTAAGGCTGGCGCGCGGGATTCGAATAATCATAGGTGACGGGATAGATCGGCGGATTCAATCCGTAACTGAAATCGAAGCGGATGGGGCCGACCGGGGTGTGGTAGCGCAAGCCTACGCCTACCGCATGCGAGAAGTAATCGAAACTGCAGTTCCCATGCGGACCGGTCGATGTCACCGGACCCGACGGCGTGGTTGGAGGATCCGTCTGCGGAATTGGCTGTTTGCAGGCATCGCGGTCCGGCTGGCGGACGCGCAGGGCGCTCTCCCAGATGTCGCCCGCGTTGGTAAACACATTGCCCATATCGTGAAAGAGCACCAGGCTGATCGAGTCTCCGACCCATGGCAAGGTTGGCGGAGGAAGGCGCAGCTCCGTGCTGTTCACAAACGCGCCTGCTCCGCCGATGGGGAAGCCCGTCTCCGGGTCGCGCGGACCAGCGGCGTTGATGGAGAAGCTGCGCAGCGAGGTTGGGCCGCCGGCATAGAGCCGCTCCGGCAGCGGAATCAGCCGGTCGGACTCCTCGCCGTAGGCGCGTTCCTGCGCGTAGCGGCTGTTGCGCGCCAGCACCAGGCGGTTCTTGTCGAAGGAATAGAAGCTGGAGTTTGTGAGGTCAAGCCGGTTGAACTGGGCCTGCGAGCCGAAGGGGTGGCCTGACAGGAAATTCTGAAAGCTGGTATAGGAGCCCCGATGCGCGTCGATCGGCGAGTCGCGAGTGTCCCGAATCCACGTGATGCCGGGGCCGGCGACACGCACAGCCTGAGAGAGAACCGGAATGGCAGCCGGATAGACCTGCAGGCTGCTTTCGGCCACTTTGACGCGCCTGAAATCAAACTCGTATACGAATGTGTTGGCGCGCGAAAGCCTGGAACCCGGCGCGTTAAAGCTCTCGGTCCACCGCAGGCCGGCATCCAGCTTCGAAGCTACGTAGGTTGTTACGGCAAGGCTGTTGGCATAGCCTCCGGTAAAGTTGAGGCCGAAATTAGGGTTCCCTCTAAAGTGCGGATTCTGAAAGACGAGGATAAGGCGTTGTTCGAGAAGGCCGTAGGTTCCCTGAATCGACGCCGATTGTTCGCGCCCAAACAGATTGTTGCGCGTGAGGTCCCCAAGCACCCGGGGGCTGATGCCCGTTTTTCCGTTGGGTGAACAGGGAACACCGGGCACATTGAAGGTGGAACAGTTATTTTGTGGCGTTCCGGTCTGAGCCTCGAAGCCAAGACCGTAGGTGAGAGTCCAGCGCCTCGCCTCGCTCAACTGCACCAATACGGTTTTCCGGCTCGCAGCACCGTTTGGATTTTCGATCGCGGTGTTGACTTCGTTGAAGAGCGCGAAATCGTAGAGGTTGCGCTGGGTTTCAAGAAGCGAGGCCTGGCTCAGAGGATCGCCCTTGCGCAGCGTGATCGCGCGCGCCACCGTGTCGGGACGCGTGTAATGGAGCCCGGTGAGATGCACTTCGCGGACGAAGGTCTGCTTCCCCTCGCTGATGTGAAAGCCAATATCGATGACGTTCGCATTTCCCGGCTCGGGCTTCTGTTCGACATCTACCTGCACCTGCTCAAAGCCCCGGTTAAGGTAATCGGTCAACAAGGCATCGCGATCGCCAGCGAGATTCACTGGAGAAAAGAGCTGTCCCGAAGCGGTGTTCATCAGCGCCGTGAGCTGTGCATTCTCCACGTGGTCGTTGCCCTGCACGGTTACGGCGCCCACGCGCTGCTGCGGACCTTCGTCGATGTGATAGTCGACTTCGAGGCCGGCGGCGAGCCGCGAGGAACCATAGCGGCGCTTGCCGGCATCATTGTCTGCAGTGTTCACCGATGGCGTGACCTTCGCAGTGGAAAAGCCGTTGTTCTGATAGACCGTCTGCAGGGCACTCACATCTGCCGCCACCAGCGCCTGGCTGTAAGTGCCATGGCGATCGAGCGTATCTGCCTCGTGAACGCTGAGCAGATCCTTGAGCGTTGCCGAATCGAAGTACTTGTTGCCGGAGACGGTGACACTTGATACCCGGCGCCGCAGTCCGAGGGTCACCGTGTACACGATCACCACTTCGTCTGCGCTGGGCGTCTGCTGTTTGTGGTCAACCTTTACGTCGAAATAACCGAGCCGCTGGTAGTAATCCCGCAACCTGCGGTTGCCCTCGTTGAGCAGATCCTCATCTACCGTTCCTTCCTCGTAAACCGGAATCGCATGCTTGAGGCGTTCGGCGCCCATGTTTGCGCCCTCAAGACTCACGCGCACGATGGGACCGCGATTCGCAACGAACTCGTAATTGATCCGTTTGGTTGCAGGATCATATGTCTGCGAAGCGAGCTTGATCTCAGCCTCAAGGCGATCGCGTTTCTGGTAGTGCTTCAGAACGCCATTAAGGGCGCGATTCACAGTGTCGTTATCCACGTGGCTTCCGGCCCGCAACTTGGCAGCGCGCCGAAAAGTCTCGACGCTCATGCCGGAATCGCCGCTGACCTGCACGTCGCCGACGCGCGCCTGGGGTCCCGAATCGATACGGAATGAGAGGTCGACCAATTGCTGCGTCGGATCCGGTATGGCGGTCTGAGAGATGGAGGCTTCGTGATAGCCGTTGTCGGCCAGAGTCTGCATCATCTGCGTCCGCGCCTGTTGGAGCCTGATGCTGGTGAAGCGCGTTCCCGGCAGCAGGCGGCTTGCCCGCTCCAACTGAGAATTCAGCGACGACCCTTTGGCGCCGTAGACGCCGATGGTTCCAACAAACTGGCGCGGTGCGCCCTTGAAGATGAGATCGACGCCTCCTGCCTCCCGGACGCCCTCGACCTCGATCGTCTCGAAGAGGCCGGTTGCGAAAATCTGCCTCAGGCTTTCGGCAAGGTCTTGCGGGCTGAGTGGTTCGCCGGTTTTCTGAGCGAGGTTGGCGGGCAGGGGCGCCAGCCGGTCGGCGCTAACCCCTTCAAAGCTGATCCGCAGCACACGGAGACCCTCGAATCCTGCCAGAGAGGGGTGAGTGTCGCCGCGGAGCGATGCGGGAGACTGCGATGAAGGCGCCGGGGCCTGAGAGAACACTGTGAGGCAGAGGGTCGATGCCATCAGGGCTGCGGATAGAACCTTAAAGCTCATGCTTATGCCAAGGTTCCATGCCGGAATTGCCCTCAAAGCCATCTCTCCTGAAAAAGCCCCGGAACTCGAAAAAAGCCGCGCAACGAGGTTACATCTCGCACGCTAATTGCATCCCAACAGATATCAGCAGCACACAGTCGTGGTTCGATCTTGCGAACGATTGCTGATCTGTGCTGCAACCTATACTAACGAGGAAAGAACGCTGGCGCAGCAAGACCGGCTTGCGATTGCAAGCACTCCCCCCTGAAAGGTTAAGCATGCCCCGATCGACGACCGCGAAAAATGTGTCCCTGGCCCCAGCTTCTCCGCCTCCCGTGCAACGAGCGGGGAATACGATACCCGCGCACGGCGCCTCATCTGCTTCAGTAGACGCGGATGCGCTGGCGCGGGCGCAGGCAGGCGACCATGCAGCCTTCGCTCACTTGTATTCCTTGCACAAGAGACGGATCTATTCTCTGTGCCTGCGCATGGTCGGCAACGCCGCCGAGGCGGAAGATCTCACCCAGGAGGCTTTCCTCCAACTGCACCGGAAAATCGCCACGTTCCGCGGCGATTCGGCCTTTTCGACCTGGCTTCATCGGCTTGCGATCAACGTGGTGCTGATGCATCTGCGCAAGAAGGGCCTGCCCTTCCTGATGTCGCTCGATGAAGCGATGGAACCGCAGCACGACGATGGACCTGGCCGCAGCTTTGGCGCCCCAGACCTGTCGCTTTCGGGGTCGATTGACCGGCTGGCGCTCGAACGGGCTGTAGGTGACCTGCCCGCCGGCTACCGCTTAATATTTGTGCTTCATGACGTCGAGGGCTACGAGCACAACGAAATCGCTGCAATGCTCGACTGCTCGATCGGCAACAGTAAATCCCAGTTACACAAAGCAAGGCTGAAGTTGCGCGATGCGTTGCGCACCTCAATGCAGAAGGGGGACCCGCGATGACCGGCGATCCGAATGAGATGAGCTGCCAGCAGTTCCAGGCGCAACTGGCAGATCTGATCGGCTCAGGAGAGGACGCCGCCAGCCATCCCCACCTGATGACCTGTGCCAACTGCCGCGCGCTTCTTGCCGACCTTCAAACCATCGCGGATGCGGCCCGCGAACTGCTTCCGGTTCAGCAGCCCGACGATGAAGAGCTGTGGGAGCGGATCGAGATGGCCATCAAGAAGGAAGAGGGCTCGGCACGACTGGATTAGGCTCCCGCGGGCTGGCCCTCCCCGCCTCGCTGCGTCGATCAGGCATGGGTCGCCGGCTCAAAAGGCCCCTCATTTTCTCGCGGGAGGAGTCGATAAAGCATCCTAGAGACGAACGGCTCGATCCGCGCGCAGCCGTGCAGTGCCCATGTTCTGCTCATGCCGAGAGTAAATGCCTCATTTCGGGAGCTTTCCTTCTCTGGATCGAGGAAAACCAGGCGGGAGCGCAAGGGCTGTGCGCGGGGCCAGATTCCTGAAACTTTTCGACTCCTGCGTTGTCTAATGTAGAAAAGTTGATAAGAGGACACTCAATGTCAAGCCAGCCAACCACTTTACCCCCATCGAATCTCCCTGAAAACAGCCTTCGCCGCCTGCCGGTCCTGCCGGTCCGCGATACGGTGCTGTTTCCTCATGCCGTTTTGCCATTGACGGTTGGCCGTGAAAGCTCGATCCAACTGATCGAATCTCTCGGAGAGGAACGCTCCATCGTGGTCGCGGCCCAGCTCGATCCGAGACTGGACACGCCTAAGGAAGCGGATATGCATGCGATCGGCACCCTGGCGACGGTACATAAGGTCGTCCGCATGCCAAACCAGAGCCGGTTTGTCTTCACCGAAGGCGTCGCCCGCGTCAGGGTTCTGCGCTACGTGCAGACCGAGCCTTACATGATTGCCGAGGTCGAGGAAGTCGCGGACACGGAGCCCGAATCCACTTCGAATATCGAAGCTCTGACGCGGAACGTAATTGCGCAGTTTCAGCAGATTGTTACGGATTCGCCCACGTTATCCGATGAACTGCGGTCCATCGCCGCCAATATCGACGACCCCAGCCGCCTGGTGGACTTCGTGGCCTCCTCGCTGCCGTTCCTGACCACAGATGAAAAGCAGAAGCTGCTTGAGACTGCGGCCGTGCAGGTGCGCCTCGAGCAGCTCAACCGGCTGCTTGCGAAGGAAATCGAAGTCCAGCAGCTTCGCTCGAAGATTCAAAGTGAAGTGCAGGACCAGGTGCAGCAGTCGCAGCGCGACTACTACCTGCGCGAGCAGATGAAGGCGATCCAGAAGGAACTGGGCGAGCAGGACGAAGGCCAGCGCGAAGTGGAGGAGCTGCGCGCGAAGATCGAGGCGGCAGGGATGCCGGAAGACGTGAAGAAAGAGGCGATGAAGGAGCTGAACCGCCTCGGCCGCATGTCTCCCATGGCCGCCGACTATTCGCTGACGCGGAACTATATCGAGTGGCTCGCTGTGTTGCCGTGGTCGAAGAGCTCTGGATCGAAGATCGATATTGCCAAGGCCCGCGAAATCCTCGATGAGGATCACTATGAGCTCAAGAAGGTGAAAGATCGCATTCTCGACTACCTGAGCGTGCTCGAGCTCAAGCCCGATATGAAGGGACCGATTCTGTGTTTTGTCGGACCTCCGGGAGTGGGCAAGACGAGCCTGGGCCGGTCGATTGCCCGCGCCCTGGGACGCAAGTTCCAGCGGGTTTCCTTGGGCGGCATGCACGACGAGGCCGAGATTCGCGGTCACAGGCGCACCTATATCGGCGCACTGCCGGGCCAGATCATCCAGAGTATTCGCCGTGCCGAGACCAACGACCCGGTGATCATGCTGGATGAAGTGGACAAGCTGGGCCGGGATTTCCGTGGCGATCCGGCGTCTGCACTGCTTGAGACGCTCGACCCGGAGCAGAACAGCACGTTCCGCGACAACTATCTCGACGTGCCGTTCGATCTGTCGAAGGTGCTGTTTATCTGCACCGCCAACATGCTCGACACGGTTCCGGCGCCGCTGCAGGACCGCATGGAGATCATTCCGCTGCAGGGCTACAGCGAGGAGGAAAAGGTGCACATTGCCTTCCGCTACCTCATTCCCCGGCAGATCAAGGCGAATGGCATCACGCGAGGATCAGATCGAGTTTCCTGAGGAAGCGGTGCGCCAGATCGTGCGCCACTACACGCGCGAGGCGGGCGTGCGCAAACTTGAGCAGGTGATCGGAACGGTCTGCCGCAAGCAGGCGCGTCGCGTGGTCGAGGGCAAAACGGAGAAGCTCGTGGTTACGCGCGATGTGCTGAAGGAGTTTCTGGGCGGAATCCAGGTTCGGGTGGAAACCGAGGTGGCCGAGCGGGTCAAGCGCCCCGGGGTTGCCGTCGGGCTGGCATGGACGCCGGCCGGAGGCGACATCCTCTTCATCGAGGCCAACAAGATGAAGGGCAGAGGAAGCTTTACGATGACCGGTCAGATCGGCGAGGTGATGCAGGAATCAATGCAGGCGGCGCTGACCTGGGTTCGCTCGAATTCAGCAAAGCTGGGGCTGGCCGAGGATTTCAACAAAGACCTCGACCTGCACATCCACGTTCCGGCGGGGGCAATCCCGAAAGATGGTCCTTCGGCGGGCGTGACGATGGCCACCGTGCTTGTTTCGCTGCTGACCGACACGCCGGTCAGGCCGCTTACCGCGATGACCGGCGAGATTACGCTGAGCGGCAATGTGCTGCCGGTGGGTGGGATCAAGGAGAAGTTCCTGGCGGCTCGCCGGGCAGGAGTGAAAACCATCATCCTGCCTGCGGAAAACCGTCAGAACGTCGAAGAAGATCTGACGCGGGAGATGATTGAAGGCGTCGATGTGCACTATGCAGACCACATCGAGGATGTGCTCGCGGTGGCCCTGCCTCCGCTCAAGGTCCGCCTCGAAATGGTTACGGCCGAGCCGGAACACGGAACGAGCGTAGCTGCATAAACCCGCTGATTTATCCTCAGAGGCCGGCCACGCGCCGGCCTTTGTTTTGTCGCACGGTCGTAACCAGCTCGGCATGCCGACTGATTGCCAGGCGTCGCGTCTAATCCTGTGCGGGCGATATGCTTTCCCTTATGAACCAGGTACGTGTGCATTTCTTCGGCGTCTTGAAAGACTTTCTCGGTCAGGATGCGGCCGCGATCGCTTTGCCCAAGGGGGCCACGGTTGGCGATTTGCTGGCGAGAATCGCTACCGATCACCCGACGGCGCCTCTGCGCGGGATCGCAGTAAGCGTGAATGCCGAATACGCGGACAGGGCATGGCTTCTTGAGGACGGCGACGAGGTAGGTCTTCTGCCGCCGGTTTCAGGCGGCGCGGGTGCCCAGACTGAGGCGCCAACGGGTTTCACTGCTGCTGCGACCCTGACGCGCTCAGCGATCGAGACAAAGAAGTGGGTGGACGCAATCAAAGAGGGCGAGGACGGCGCGGTCGTGGTCTTCGACGGCATTGTGCGCAACAACTCGCGAGGGAGGCGCACGCTGCATCTGGACTACGAAGCCTATGAGGAGATGGCGTTGAAGCAGATGACGGCGCTGGTTGGTGAGGCCCGCACCCAATTCGGCGTGAGGCAGGTGACAATTGTCCACCGGCTGGGGCGGCTCGAGGTGGGTGAGACGAGCGTACTGATCGTTGTGGCTTCAGCTCACCGAGCGGAGGCCTTCGACGCCTGCCGTTGGGTGATCGACACGCTCAAGAAAACGGTGCCGATCTGGAAGAAAGAGACCTTTGTTGACGGGGCCGTCTGGGCCCATGGCGAACCTTTTCCTGCCGGGATCGGCGTGGAGAGCCAGGATGAGCCGTAAGATCAGCCTCGCTGTCGTCCTGCCTCTGCCCATCGCGGTGGCGCTGCTTGCCGCCGCCTCATTTCCGCAATCGCCGGACGTGACCTTTCGCGTCGACGTCAGGCTGGTCAACGTCTTCGTGAATGTGACGGACGCCAATGGAGCGATTGTGGGGGGGCTGACCCGCGATGACTTCGCCCTCTTCGAGGACAATCGCCCGCAACAGATCGCCGTCTTCGAGCGGCAGTCTGAGCTGCCGCTGAACCTCACGCTGGCCATCGACACGAGCGCGAGTGTTTATAAGGATCGAGTTCTTGAACGGGACGCAGCCAAGCGTTTTGTCCATGCGCTGCTGCGGCCGCAGGACCAGATGGCAGTCTTCGAGTTCTCGACGGAGGTGAGCCAGCTCGCAGGCTTCACTAATAATGAAAGGGCGATCGATCACGGCCTGAATACGATGCGAGGGGGCGAGGCCACGGCGCTTTACGATGCCATTTACCTGGCGGCGCAGCGCCTGGGAACCAAACAAGGGCGCAAAATCCTGGTACTTGTGTCGGATGGAAGCGATACGGTGAACAACACCACCTACGAGCAGGCCCTTGAACAGGCGCTGCGCAACGAGGTCATGATCTACAGCATCATCGATGTGCCGATTGCCGCGAGCGCAGGCAGGGATACCGGCGGCGAGCACGCGCTGATTGCGCTCTCAGAGCAGACGGGCGGCAAGAGCTTCTATGCGTCTGACGGCGGGCTCGACAAGGCCTTTGCGCGCGTGAGTGAGGATCTGCGCACGCAGTACCTGCTGGGCTACTATCCCCACAACCAGGAGCCGGGCCTGGACTTTCACCGACTGCGCGTCACCGTGCCGCGCGCCGCTTCGGATGCGTTCAATGTCCGCTACCGTACCGGCTACTTTGCCGACTCGCTCAAAGCCCACTGATTAGGTTGATTGCGGTCGCGGTAGAATTCCACAGTGCGCAATCGCTTCTCCTGAGCGATCGGTCAAAAAACTGCATCTAATGGACATTATGACTCCTTCAGCGCCCACGCGCCGCCGCTCCAAGATTCCTCCGCCTGGCGAAACCGGTCAGGAAGCTCTCTATCTGCGATCCCTCAGCGAACGCCAGGTCGCGGTTGCCGTCAAGCTGCGCGATGGCGAAACCGTGCGTGGCTGGATTGAGTATTTTGACGATGCGATGCTGCGCCTCACGCGGGAAGGCAAGCCGAATCTCTTCATCTACAAGCAACAGATTCAGTCGATCACCGAGGCGGGCCGCCGGCGTAATCCGCGTGCCGGCAGCGGGAACGGGATCAGCGGAGCAGGTTCGTGAACGAAACCGCGCCGCCCAGGAAGCAGCAGCAATTTGTGCCCCAGGCGGCTCAAATTGCCCGCGAGGCGGGTGCGCGCCTGCGTGAGTTCTTTGCGCAGGGAGTGGAGACGGAGTACAAGGGCGATGTGGACCTGGTGACGGTTGCCGATCGCACCGTCGAAAAGCTCATTCGCGCCCGTCTCGCCGAGGTTTTCCCTGAGCACGGCATTTACGGGGAAGAGGGAACTCGCGACCGCCTCGAGTGCGAATACCGCTGGTACGTCGATCCGCTCGACGGCACCACCAACTTTGCGCATGGCTTTCCGCAGTTTTGCGTTTCGATGGGGCTGGAGCATCGGCCCGTGGGGCTGTCTGCCGAGGAAGACGGCACGCTTGAGGCGGGGGTGATCTATGACCCGCTGCGCGATGAGCTTTTCAGTGCGGAGCGCGGCCAGGGAGCGCGGCTCAACGGCAAATCGCTGCAGGTTTCGCGCACCGGCGAGCTTGCTGAAGCTCTTGTCTCAACCGGATTCCCGAGCCGGAAGCGGCATTCCAGTCCGAACATCCACTTCTACCACGAGTTCACGCTGCGCTCGCATGGGGTGCGCCGGGCCGGATCGGCTGCGCTGGATCTAGCCTATGTGGCCGCAGGCCGTCTCGACGCTTTCTGGGAGTTTAACCTGAACCCGTGGGATACGGCAGCCGGAATCCTGATTGTGCATGAAGCGGGTGGGCGCGTCACCGACTTTAGTGGCGAACCAGTGAAGCTGGCCAGCGAGGAGGTGCTTGCCTCGAATGGCCACATTCATGATGAGCTTATCGGATTGTTTGAGGGGATGTTCGCAGGCCGCGATCTTTCGCCTATTCCGAGCCCCGCGGAGTGGGCGGCGCAACGCGAAGCCCGCAGCGTGAAGCCCTGACCCTGCCATAACATCCGGCCATTCGGGGGAGCTTCCCGCATCGCAAAACGTCTACGCCTTCCGGCGGCGTCAGCGGTGCGTCGCGTGTGCTACTATCAGCGTCGAGAAGTGAATTAACCGGAGAGCTCAAGATGGCCTATGTAATCGCTGAACCCTGTATCGGCACCAAGGACACCGCCTGCGTAGACGCCTGTCCAGTCGATTGCATCCACCCCAAGAAAGATGAGGACGGTCACGCAGAGGCCGATCAACTCTTTATCGATCCGGTCGAGTGCATTGACTGCGGCGCCTGTGTTCCGGCCTGCCCGGTCTCCGCGATCTTCGCCCAGGACGATGTACCGGAGAAGTGGACTAGCTTCACCGAGAAGAACGCAGCGCACTTCGGCCGCTAACGCGACCGACCTTGCAAGACGAGACGCGTCCGCCTCGGCGGGCGCGTTTGTGTTTGCGGCAGACAGAGTGCGCGCTCCGGATGCGATGATGAGAACGCATGGCTGTCCTTAGCTCTGAGGCGATCGTTTTGCGTACCTGGCCGCTGCACGAGGCCGACCTGATCGTGAGCTTTTTCTCGCGCGACTATGGCCGCATGAAGGGCACGGCGAAGGCCGCACTGAAGAGCCGCAAGCGTTTCGGCGGTGCTCTTGAGCCAATGACAGTAGTGAAGGCGTGGTTTGTTGAGCGGCCTCGGCAGGAACTGGTGCGGCTTGATCAGCTTGAAATTATCAGCTCGCCCCTGTCGGCGCCCGTCGATCCGGTCCGCATGACGGTGCTCAGCTTTTTTGCCGAAGTGATCGACCAGACGCTGCCTGAGAAGGACCCACAGGAGACCGTCTTTCGGCTGATGCTCTCAGTGCTAGAACAAACCACCGTTGATCGGCCGTGGATGCCCCTCACCTACTTTCAGCTATGGCTGACGCGTCTGATGGGCCTGCTGCCCGACATTACGCGCTGCACGCAATGCGGCGAGGCGCTGAACGAGGGAGAGGCGAGCTTTAACGCCTATGGCGACGGGCTCTATTGCCCGCTGCACCGCGCCGGCAGCGCGATGGCGCTTTCAGCGGAGTCCTGGCAACTTGCGAAGCGCATGCTTCGCGCGCCCGTATCAGCATTTGCAGGGGAGCCGTTTCCGCGGCGGTGTGGGCAGGACCTGCGCCGCTTCACGTTGCAGGCGCTCGAACGCCACGTCGAGCGCAAATACCGCACCGCTGAAGCCCTCGCCCGCCTTTAAGGCCTTCACTTCGATAAGCAGTTGAAGCGGCTTGCTAAAATCAACTTGAGTCTATTCAAGAGAGATTTGCCCTGTGTCTTCAACCCTTTCCGTTTCTTCTGAAAAAGCTATCCCCCCTCACCTTTCAGGAATTGCTCTTCCGCCTCCAGGGTTTCTGGGCTGAGCGCGGGTGTGTTTTGCAGCAGCCTTACGACGTTGAGGTAGGCGCCGGCACCATGGCGCCTGAGACGTTTCTGCGCGTGCTGGGCCCGAAGCCCTACAAGGTTGGGTATGCGCAGCCATCGCGCCGTCCTGCCGATGGCCGCTACGGAGAAAATCCCAACCGGCTCTTCAAACACACCCAATTTCAGCTCATTCTGAAGCCGCCGCCGGTGAATGTGCAGGAGCTTTATCTGCAGTCGCTCGAAGCGATCGGCATCGATCTTTCGCGGCACGATCTGAAGTTTGAAGAAGACAACTGGGAGTGGCCGGCCGGCGGCGCATGGGGTGTTGGCTGGCAGGTGATGCTCGATGGCCTCGAAATCACCCAGTTCACCTATTTTCAGCAGTGCGGAGGGCTTGATCTCGATCCCATCTGCGCTGAGCTCACCTATGGTCTCGAACGCATCACACAATTTCTGCAGGATGTCGATTCCATCTACGACATTGTGTGGGCGCGCGATCCGCTGACCGGCGCTGCGATCACCTATGGCGAGGTTCGGCTGGCAGAAGAGCTGCAGTTCTCTGTTTACAACTTTGAAGAGGCTGATGTGCCGAAGCTGTGGGAGCACTTCAATCTCTACGAGGCCGAGGCGAAGGCGCTGCTGGCGCAAGCCGAGGCGCTGCTTTCGAGCGAGGCCGCGACAGCGGTGGCGAAGCGCCGGTTTCCGCTGCTGCCGACGTATGAGCTGGCGCTGAAGTGCTCGAACCTGTTCAACATTCTCGATGCCCGCGGGGCCATCAGCGTGACGGAGCGCGTGGGAGTGATTGGCCGCATTCGCGCGCTGGCCGTGGGTGTCGCCAAGGCCTACGCGGCGCAGCAGGTGGCGTGACCGATACGGAAAGCTTCTTAGGAAAGCATACGAAATATGGCGGATTTTCTACTTGAGGTAGGGCTCGAAGAGGTTCCGGCCCGCATGATTGCAGGCGCCGAAGCAGAGCTGGGCCGTCGTGTGAGCGACCTGCTTATGCGCGAGCGGCTGCTGGCCGCGGGCGCTAAAGTTACGACGTTTTCGACGCCGCGCCGCCTGGCGGTACTGATTGAAGGTGTGCTCGCGGCGCAGGCCGATATGGAAGAGAAGCTGACCGGCCCGTCGTGGAAGATTGCATTCAAGGATGATGCCCCGACCCCTGCCGCTGAGGCCTTTGCGAAGAAGGCCGGAGTAGCCGTCGCGGCGCTTGAGAAGGTTACTACGCCCAAGGGCGAATATGTCGGAGCGACTGTAAAGCGTCAGGGAATATCCGCGCCGCAGGTGCTTGCGGGCGAGCTGCCGAAAGAAGTTCTCGGCATCTACTGGGCGAAGAACATGTACTGGCGCGCGGGCAAGCCGGAACGTTTCGTGCGGCCCGTCCGCTGGGTTGTGGCCCTGCTGGACTCAGCGGTCATTCCGCTCGAAATTGCCGGCATCGTCGCGGGCAACGTGAGCCGCGGGCATCGCGTTCTGCATGGCGATAAGCCGGTGGTGCTCGCTGCCGCGAGCGGTTACGTTGAGACGCTGCGCGCAGCGAAGGTTGTGGTCGATGTTGCGGAGCGGCGCCAGTCGATCCGCAAGGCGCTCGACAAGGCCACGCGCGCGGTTGCCGGTGCTCGCTGGCGTGAGGACGAAGTCTCTGGTTGAAACCGTGCTGCACCTCACGGAGTGGCCTGCGGTGATCCTGGGCAGCTTTGACGAGCGCGTATCTGTCGCTTCCCGAGGAAGTCCTGGTTACGGTCATGCGCGATCACCAGAAATACTTTGCGGTTGAAGATGCAAACGGCAAGCTGGCTCCGCATTTCCTCGCTGTGCTCAACACCGCGGTTGACGCAGAGAGCGCTGCCATCATTCGACATGGCAATGAGCGCGTGCTTCGGTCACGCTTTAAAGATGCGCAGTTCTTCTGGGACTTTGATCAGAAGACGCCCTTGGCCGACCGCGTGGAAAGTCTGAGGCAGGTCACGTTTCAGAAGGAGCTGGGCAGCTATCACTGGAAAACAGAACAAAATCTCGCTATTGCGCGCCGACTGGCTTTCGAGTAAAGGCTGCGAAGGCGGTCTTCGATGAGGCGGCGTTGCTGCAGGCGGTCGAACTGGCGAAGACCGACCTCACTACGGAGCTTGTGAAGGAGTTCACTGAGCTGCAGGGCATTATTGGCGGCCTCTATGCACGCACGCAGGGTCTCGGGGAGCGGGTAGCGCTGGCGATCTACGAGCAATACGCGCCTGCTTCGACCGACGACGATATTCCGGTGTCAGTGGAAGGGCAGCTGCTGGGCATCGCCGATCGAGTGCAGACGATCACCGCGATGTTTTCGATCGGCATGGCGCCCACGGGGTCCAAAGATCCCTTTGCGCTGCGCCGTGCTGCCAATGCGATCGTCAAGATTCTTGCCGAGTCTGATCTTCCGCTGACTCTTTCGGCTGTGCTGGACGCGGCCGATGCAGAGGCTGCGAACCGGGAACAGGTTGCCGGCTTCTTCCGCGAGCGCTTGCACTTTTACCTCAAGGATGTGCGGGGCTTTTCGTACGACGTTGTCAATGCGGTGCTTGCATCGGGAGCTGACGACGTTCGCGATGCGATTGCGCGCGCCGAAGCTCTTTCCGCTGCACGGACCTCAGAGGACTTCGCCGCTGTCTCCGCCGCTATCAAGCGGATCAAGAACATTCTGCGGCAGGCGGAAGAGAAGAAATACGCAATGAGTTCTTCTGCCGGTGTGAAGCTTGCACCCGAGGCGCAGAGTCTTGCTGCGTCGGCCGCAACGCTCGCGCCCCAGGTGGCCGCGCTGCGCAACCAGAAGGCATATGGCGAGGCACTGACCCTGATTGCGACGCTGCGGCCCACGGTCGACACGTTTTTTGACAAGGTGATGGTGCTCGATCCCGATCCGGCGATTCGCGGCGCGCACCTGGCGCTCATCGGCGAAGTTCTCCACGGCTTTTCGGGTATTGCGGATTTCAGCGAGATTGTGACGGGATAGCGCGGAATCCGCTTGAGCGCCGGAGCGTCTAAAATCAGTAGTGATGTCCGACGCGCTCTATCTAAGCCTGTGGTACCCGAACCTGCGCGTGGCCGCGCTGCCCGATAAACTGACCGCCGTGCTCGAAACCTTCGCCGCACATGAGGGCGAAAAGACCGTCTACTCGGCAACGGTCTGGCCGGTGGGCTGGAGCGAGTCTCCGGTCTTCCAGCATGTCTACGGCTACGGCGAGCGCGGCGTTGAACCACGGCGGGCGGTTGAAGATGCGCTTGAGCTTCTGCACGATGACTACGCCTACGAGTTTCAGATTGGCTGGAGTCTCTGGGAACTGGAAGCCGCAGCCGCGGGGCTCGATGCGCGCTGGTCACGTTCCTCGCGCCTGGTGCGGGTTACCGGCTTCGGTCCGCTCTTCGACGATGGCGCCTACGAACAGGAAGGGCACATCCGCATCGACTTCGGCAGCGATGCCGCGTTTCTCGAGGAAGACCTAGAGCTTGACTCGATCGCGGCGAAGCATGTGGAGCAGAATGTGCGGCAGCTTGTCGAGTTGACGACGGCTGTCGAAAAAAGGTCCGGGGCGACTGCGCGCCTCTTGTGGAGCGAACTGGGCGAAAGCCTGGCGCAGCGCCTTGCCGCACGTCTTGGCATGGGGAACTGACGAATGCGCCTCACCATTGAGCGGATGCGCACGCTGGTCCTGCTCGCTGGCTTTCTCCTCGTGGCGGCGCTGGGAACGTTTTTGGTCATCGGCAAGTGGATGCGGCCTTTTAATCGCCGCGATCTGCCTAGGCGCCTTGGCATCGATATTCAGCAGGAAGCCAATGGATTCACGCACGCCGAGTTTCGCGCCGGTCACGCACTCTTCAAGATCACGGCTTCAAAGGAAGAGCAACTCAGCGGCGAGCGCTTTCGTCTGCATTCGGTGAGAATTGAGATGTATGGGGCAAACGGCGGCGCCTCCAGCATCGAGGGCAGCGAGTTTGAGTACGATCGCAAGTCGGGACTTGCTCACGCAGCGGGGCCTGTCGAGATCACCCTGACGCAGGCCACCCAATGTCACCGGCAAACCCGCTGCAGGGACCTCCATCAGCGGTAACCCGGGCATCGATACTGCAAAACCCGCTACAAATCCGGCTGGTCAAGCTGTGCAGAGTCAAGCCGGGCAAAGTCGAGCCGGCCAAAGTCAGGCCGGGCAGATTCACGTCAAGACGAGCGGCCTCACCTTCGATCAGCGCTCCGGCATTGCCAGCACTGAGCAGCCTGTGGAGTTTCAGCTTGCCGAGGCCTCGGGAAGCGCTGTTGGCGCAACGTATGACTCGCAAAGCGGCAACCTTGTGCTGCAGAAGGCCGTACAATTCGCCACCGCGCGCGGAAATCGCCCTGTGAATCTAACCGCGCAGCACGCGGAGTTCGACCAGGGGGCGCAGATTTGCCGCCTCGACGCGGTAGTGGCGAAATACCGCGGTGGCGATGCGACTGCCGGAGCAGCCACAATTCATTTTCGCGATGACGGATCGGCCGAGCGCCTTGATGCGACCAATCACCTCGCGCTGAGCAGCGCAGAGCGCGGCCATCTCTCTGCGCCCGCGGGCACACTGCTCTTCGATACGGAGAACAACCCGACGCATGGGCATCTTGAGGGCGGCGTCGTCATCGACTCCAACAACGACGCCCGCCAGTTTCACGGCACGGCGCCAACTGCAGAGCTGAATTTCGCCGCGGGCGGCCTGCTCAACAACGCGCACCTCGAACGTGGCGTGAAGCTCGCGACTGAGGACCAGAGCGGGAACGCGAAGACTGAGCGCACATGGGGCTCGCCGGTAGCCGATCTCGGTTTCATCCACTCGAGCAAGGGCGGCGTGGCTCTCAGCAAAGTCCACGGGACGGGCGGAGTGGTCGTCACGGCCAACAGCCAGCGCGACAACGGGCCTGCTTTGCCATCGCGGCTCACTGCCGATGACGTAACGGGTTTCTTCGGCCCGGACTCCACCCTGGCGTCATTGACCGGCACCGGGCACGCGACGATTGTGCAGACTACAGCGAGCGGCACCGTGCAATCGACAAGCGGTGATCGCCTCGAAGCGCATTTCGCGCCGATGTCAGGGTCTGCAGCGAAATCTGCCCATGGAGGCGGAACGCAGATTGAATCCGCCACGGTAAACGGAAACGTAGCTCTGAGCCAGCAGGCGCAGGCCAGCAACGGCATGCCTGTGCCGCCGGCGATGCGCGCTACGGCGCAGCACGCGCTTTATGAGAGCGCGGGCGAGTGGCTTCGTTTGACGGGCGATCCACGCGTGGAGGACGGCGGCCTGCAGCTTTCCGCCAACAAGATAGACTTTTCCCAGTCCTCCGGCGACGCCTTTGCGCGCGGCGACGTGAAGGCGACGTGGCTTGGAAATCAAACCAACGGAGGGGCGCAGCGCTCGGCGGGTATTTCGAGCGGCAAGATGCCGACCCTGGGTGCGGAGACGCCCGCGCACGTCGTGGCCGCTCAGGCGCAGCTGCAGCAGCGATCGGGCGAAGTAACTTTCCGCGGTGACGCGCGGTTGTGGCAACAGGGAAACTCGATCACTGCGCCGGTGATTATCCTCAATCGCATCCGGCAGACCCTCGTTGCGCAAACGACGGCGCCGGCGAATCCGGTGAGAGTGATCCTGGTTGCGCCTGCTGCGCAGGCCTCGGGCAAATCGAATGCGCGGGAGCGGCCTTCGGTGATTCGCGTCTCGGGAGGCGATCTCAAGTACTCCGACGCCGAACGAAAAGCGATCATGGGCGGCGTTGCCGGTGGCGCTGTTATTGCGGAAACCGCAACTGCGACGACGCATTCAAACCAGGTAGAGCTGACGTTGCTTCCCGCCGGCAATCACGCTTCGGGTGATGGCGCTGGGGCCCAGGTTGACCGCCTAATCGCCCGCGGCGACGTCCGTATCCATTCCATGGGTCGCCAGGGGACCGGCGATCAGCTCATTTACAACGGAAGCACCGGAGAATACACGCTGACCGGATCGCCGGCCACGCCTCCGCGTCTGACCGATCCCACGCGGGGAACGGTGACGGGCGAGGCTTTGATTTTCAATAGTCGCGATGATAGCGTCAATGTCGAAGGCGGCAATCACCGGACCGTCACGGAAACCACAGTGCCAAAGCGGCCTTGAAGCTGCCTTAAACACGCTCGGAGATCGATGGAGACGTTAGTTGCCGAGGGGATCGGTAAGTCGTATAAGGGCCGCCAGGTCGTTCGCGGAGTCAACCTTAAAATCTCGCGTGGCGAGGTTGTGGGTCTGCTGGGACCGAACGGCGCAGGCAAGACCACCAGCTTCTACATGATTGTGGGACTGGTGCCGCCGGAGACCGGTCGCATCCTCGTAGATGATGTGGATATAACGCACACGCCGATGTACCTGCGTGCGCGCAACTTTGGCATCAGCTATCTGCCGCAGGAGCCTTCGGTCTTTCGCAAGCTCACAGTTGAAGAGAACATTATCGCCGTGCTCGAGGCGCAGCCGCTTGACGCCCGTGAGCGGCGTGCGCGTGCGGAACGCCTGATTCACCAGCTCAACCTTTCGCATATCCGCGGCACACGCGGCTATGCGCTTTCGGGCGGCGAGCGCCGTCGGGTGGAGATTGCCCGCTCGCTGTGCATCCAGCCGAACTTCATTCTTCTGGATGAGCCATTCAGCGGCATCGATCCGATTGCGGTGCTGGATCTGCAGAAGATTATCTTTGATCTCAAGTCGGGCGGCATCGGCGTGCTGATCACCGATCACAATGTCCGCGAGACCCTCACTGTGACGGACCGCGCCTATATCATCGCCGAAGGAAAGATCTTCCGCGCCGGGACACCGCGCGAGCTTGGCAACGATGTGGAAGTGCGGCGCGTCTATCTTGGGGAAGGCTTCTCCCTAGGCTAAAAGAAACTGTAATGCGCCCCAAACGGACGTAACCAGGGATTTACGCCAAATACCTCAAAAGGGTATAGCGGCCCGCGCGCTCCAGACGTAGACTGCCGAGAAGGTCACCCGAAGCCGGGATCGCGGGGAGGGTGCGAGATTGGCCGGCGGGTTGTTGCTTATGCGATTAAACTTGGTATAGGACCGACTGGAATCCGAACTCTTCACTATGGCGCTTTTGCAGCCCAAACTGAACCTGAAGGTCGCTCAACGCCAGATCCTCACGCCAGGCTTGATGCAGATGGTCAGCGTTCTGGCGCTGAACAAGCTCGAGCTGAAGGAGATGATCGATGCTGAGATGGTGGAAAACCCCGTCCTGGAAGAGATCGACGAATCGGTTCCGATGCTGGATGAAGTGGCCGGCCGCGAGGAAAGACAGGAGCGGGAAGAACGCCTCGAACATCTCGATAACGGAACCGCGGAGCCCGCGCCCACGCCTGCAGATTCCTTCAACGAGGTTGATTTCGGTTCTTATTTCCAGGAGTATCTGGACCCCGGTTACCGCACCCAGCCGGAATGGGAGGAGAGCGAGAGGCCCTCGTTTGAGAACTTTCTCTCCCAGCCCACGACTCTATCCGATCACCTGGCGTGGCAACTGGGCGCTTTAACGCTTGAGACGGGCCTGAGGCATGCGGCCGAGTTCATCGTGGGCAACCTCGACGAAGACGGCTACCTTTCCGTTGCCGAAGACGATCTTGCCCAGTCGTTCCGGCAATTTCCCGCTGCCCGCTCGCTGAATGCCGAAGAGGCGCCTGGACCTGGTGAGGCGCGGCGTCGATCTTGTGCAGCAGCTCGATCCGCCCGGCGTTGGAGCGCGCGATCTGCGCGAGTGCCTGATGATTCAGATTGCCGCGCAGCAGAACGAATTCGGGCAGGTCTATGCGGGGCAGCCGGCTGCGGATGAGGATGACGAGGAGCAAGGCGCGCTTCATGCCGAGGCACAGCACCGCGTTGACGAGCGGCGTCGCGCCATGGAGGTAGCGGTGCTCATCGTCGATTGCCATCTGCACCTGATGCAGAAGCGCGATGTGAAAGACCTGGCACGCGCAGCGCAGGTTTCGCTGGCCGAGGCTCACGCGGGTGTTGAGTTCATTCGGACTCTCGATCCGCGGCCAGGCCGGCTCTATAACCGCGAGCAGACGCGCCTGATCGAGCCTGACGTTGTCTTTGTGAAGCGTGGCGGCGAATGGATCGTCACGATGAATGAAGAGGATTTACCCAGTTTGCGGCTCAGCCAGCGATACCGCAGGATGCTGGTTGCCGACGGCACGGACAAGGAGGTCAAGGATTACGTAAAAGAGCGCTTTCGTTCGGCGCTGCAGCTGATGCGGAACATCGCGCAGCGAAAGAGTACGATCCTGAGGACCTGCGATGTGATCGTTCGCCGGCAGCAGGACTTTCTTGAACACGGAATCGAGGCTTTGCACCCGATGATGATCAAGGAAGTGGCAGAAGAGATCGGGGTGCATCCCTCCACGGTGAGCCGCGCGGTCGCCAACAAATATGCGCATACGCCTCAAGGCGTAATCGAGTTGCGTTTCTTCTTCTCAGAGGGCTCAAATGGGCCCGAAGGCGCCGACACCCCTCTGCTTGTGCTCAAGCGCAAGGTGCGAAAGCTGATTGAGGAAGAAGACCCGCGCCGGCCACTCACAGATGACCAGCTTGCGGTCATGCTGCAGGCGCAGGGCATTCAGCTAACGCGGCGAACGGTAGCAAAGTACCGTGAAGACATGAATATCCCCTCGACCCACCAGCGGCGGCGGCGTGACGGCTAGCTTCCAGGCTCACGGTACTTCTATCTCTATCCGGCCTAAAAGCTGCCGAAATGCCCGGTTTTCCTCCGTTTAGTACTCCCAAGACAACCACTCTTCTGCGAATCGCATCCCTCCTAAAGCTGCACATATCAAGCCGATGTCTGACCGCCTGCGCGAAAGCCATTGGGCCCGTTGGCGTCGGCTCGTTGACGCATGTTCAGCCGCCACGATGTGCATGAGGTCGCACCGAGATGGAGTTTGTTGCTTCGCAGCCTGACGCGGGACAGGACGAGGAAATCTCGTCTGCACCCAAGGGGCTGGATTACACGGCGAACGACTTTATGTTTATGTCCGCGATTCTGCAAAGCCTGCAGACGATGAAGGATGGCGACTTCAGCGTTCGCCTGCCATCGTCGTGGATCGGGCTTCCGGGCAAGATTGCCGACACCTTCAACGAAATTGTCGTAGCCAACCAGCAAATGGCCCGCGAGTTGAAACGGGTCGGCCTTGCTGTTGGCAAAGAGGGAAAAACTCGCGAGCGTATTCGTTTTGAGCGCAGGCGTGGCGCCTGGGACGATATGGAAGTTTCGGTAAATGGCCTCGTCGAAGATCTCCTGCGCCCTACGACAGAAGTTACGCGTGCGATTGCCGCCGTTGCCCAGGGCAATCTTACGCATACCGTGCGCCTCGACGTTGACGGCCGTCCGCTTGAGGGCGAGTTCCTGCGTTCGGCGAATATCGTCAACACGATGATCCAGCAACTCGGCGTCTTCACCGCCGAGGTGACCCGCGTTGCACGCGAGGTTGGCACGGATGGCAAGCTGGGCGGCCAGGCAGTGGTGCCGGGCGTGGCGGGCACGTGGAAGGACCTGACCGACTCAGTCAACTCGATGGCGAGCAACTTGACAGGGCAAGTTAGAAATATCGCTGAAGTGGCAACTGCGGTGGCCAGCGGCGATCTTTCACGCAAGATCACTGTGGACGTCCGGGGCGAGATTCTTCAGCTGAAAGAGGCCATCAACACGATGGTCGACCAGTTGCGGTCTTTCGCGTCGGAGGTGACGCGCGTGGCGCGCGAAGTGGGCACGGACGGCAAGCTGGGCGGTCAGGCGGTGGTGCCGGGTGTAGCAGGCACGTGGAAGGATCTGACCGACTCGGTAAACGCGATGGCCGGCAACCTCACGGCGCAGGTGCGCAACATTGCTGAGGTCACCACGGCAGTAGCGCGCGGCGATCTTTCGCGCAAAATCACAGTCGATGTGAAAGGCGAAATCCTGGAGCTTAAAGACACCATCAATACGATGGTCGATCAGCTCAATGCCTTCGCCGGCGAAGTGACTCGCGTGGCCCGCGAAGTAGGAACAGAAGGTAAGCTGGGCGGCCAGGCCAACGTGCCCGGCGTCGCGGGCACGTGGAAGGATCTGACCGATAACGTAAACTTCATGGCCGGAAACCTCACCGGCCAGGTGCGCAATATTGCTGAAGTGGCGACGGCGATTGCCAACGGCGATCTGTCGCGCAAAATCACGGTCGATGTGCGCGGCGAGATTCTCCAGCTCAAGGAAACGCTGAACACGATGGTGGATCAGCTGAACCGCTTCGCCGGCGAAGTGACCCGCGTTGCGCGCGAAGTGGGTACTGAAGGCCGCCTTGGTGGGCAGGCCAATGTGCCCGGCGTGGCGGGAACATGGAAGGACCTGACCGACTCGGTGAATTCGATGGCCGGCAACCTCACGGCGCAGGTGCGGAACATTGCCGAAGTCACCACCGCCGTTGCCCGCGGCGACCTCTCGCGCAAAATCACCGTCGACGTGAAGGGCGAAATCCTTGAGCTGAAAAACACCATCAACACGATGGTGGACCAGCTCAACGCCTTTGCCGGTGAAGTGACGCGCGTCGCGCGCGAAGTGGGAACAGACGGCAAGCTCGGTGGCCAGGCCCAGGTTTCAGGCGTTGCGGGCACATGGAAAGACCTGACCGACAACGTGAACTTCATGGCCAGCAACCTTACTGGTCAGGTGCGCAACATTGCCGAAGTGGCGACGGCTGTCGCTCGCGGCGATCTTTCCCGCAAGATCACGGTCGATGTGAAGGGCGAAATCCTCGAGTTGAAAGACACGATCAACACGATGGTGGACCAGCTCAATGCCTTCGCCGGCGAAGTGACGCGCGTCGCTCGAGAAGTGGGAACGGACGGCAAGCTCGGCGGCCAGGCCCAGGTGCTGGGCGTTGCCGGCACGTGGAAGGACCTGACCGACTCCGTGAACTCGATGGCCAGCAATCTCACCGGCCAGGTGCGCAATATCGCCGAGGTTTCCACGGCAATCGCAACGGGCGATCTATCGAAGAAAATCACGGTCAATGTCAGCGGCGAGATTCTTCTGCTGAAGGAGACCATCAACACGATGGTGGATCAGCTGAATCGATTCGCCGGCGAAGTGACGCGCGTGGCCCGCGAGGTAGGCACCGAAGGCCGCCTTGGCGGGCAGGCTAACGTGCCCGGTGTGGCTGGCACCTGGAAGGATCTGACCGACTCGGTGAACTCGATGGCCGGCAACCTCACTGCGCAGGTGCGCAACATCGCCGAAGTGACAACTGCCGTTGCGCGCGGTGATCTCTCCCGCAAGATCACCGTGGATGTGAAGGGCGAGATTCTGCTGCTGAAAGAGACCATCAACACGATGGTGGACCAGCTGAATGCCTTCGCAGCTGAAGTGACGCGCGTGGCTCGTGAAGTGGGAACGGAAGGCAAGCTCGGCGGGCAGGCTGAGGTGCCGGACGTCGCCGGAACGTGGAAGGATCTCACCGACAACGTCAACGTGATGGCAGCGAATCTCACTGAGCAGGTGCGCGGCATCGTCAAAGTTGTTACGGCGGTTGCCAACGGAGCGCTGACGCAGAAGCTCACCGTTAACGCCAAGGGCGAAGTTGCGGCTCTGGCAGAAACCATTAACAACATGACGCATACGCTGGCTACCTTCGCCGACCAGGTGACGACGGTCGCGCGCGAAGTTGGCGTGGAGGGGCGTTTGGGCGGCCAGGCAAACGTGCCAGGCGCCGCCGGCACCTGGAAAGACCTTACCGGAAATGTAAACCTGCTTGCCGATAACCTCACGAACCAGGTGCGTGCGATCGCCGAGGTTGCGACGGCGGTGACCACTGGCGATCTCACGCGATCCATCCAGGTGGAAGCACGCGGCGAAGTTGCTGAGCTCAAGGACAACATCAACACGATGATTAACAACCTTCGGCTCACGACGGACCGCAACACCGAGCAGGATTGGCTGAAGACGAACCTTGCGCGCTTCACAGGCATGCTGCAGGGGCAGCGCGACCTCTCCACCGTGGGCAGAATGCTGCTTTCTGAACTCGCGCCTCTGGTCAGTGCGCAACAGGGCGTCATCTACCAGATGGAGATCGAATCGACGGCGCCCGATGGAAACCTCGTTCTGCTTTCGAGCTATGCCGACTCGCCTGAAGGCTACGCCAAGGTGGTGCGTATCGGCGAGGGTCTGATCGGGCAGTGTGCCGCTGAGAAGCGGCGCATGCTCATTACCGAGCTGCCCAAGAAAACTGCTCCGATTCGCTCCGGACTTTTTACGGCTGTGCCCAAGAACGTGATCGTGCTCCCTGTGCTCTTTGAGGACAGGGTGAAGGCGGTGATCGAACTGGCGAGCCTGAGCACATTTACCGCGTCGCACCTGGCGTTCCTGGAACAACTGACAGCCAGCATCGGGATCGTGCTCAATTCGATTGAAGCCACGATGCAGACCGAGGGCCTGCTGAAGCAGTCGCAGCAACTGGCTACCGAATTGCAAACGCAGCAGAAGGAACTGCAGCAGACAAACGAGCAGCTCGCGCAAAAGGCGCAAGAGCTTGCCGAACAGAATTACGAGGTCGAACGGAAGAACCAGGAGATCGAACAGGCCCGCCGCGCGCTAGAAGAAAAGGCACGGGAGCTGGCTCTTACCTCGAAGTACAAGTCCGAGTTCCTCGCGAACATGTCGCACGAGCTGCGCACGCCGTTGAACAGCATCCTGGTCCTGGGCCAGCAACTCGCCGATAATCCCGACGGAAGCCTGACGGAGAAGCAGGTTGAGTTTGCGCGCACCATCCATGCGGCGGGAACTGACCTGCTCAATCTGATCAGCGACATTCTGGATCTGTCGAAGATCGAGTCGGGAACGGTGTCGGTCGAAGCGCAGGAGATCTTCTTTGGCGCTCTGCTCGAGACGGTCTCGCGGCCGTTTCGCCACGAGGCGGAAAATCGCAAGCTTTTCTTCGAGGTTACAGGCGATGCGCGGCTGGGTAGGAGCCTTGTTACTGACTCGAAGCGGTTGCAGCAGGTTCTCAAGAACTTGCTGTCGAATGCTTTTAAATTTACCGAGCAGGGCAGCGTGCGGCTTACCGTTTCAAGCGCGTCGAACGGTTGGAGTCCCGATCATCCCGTTCTCAGCGGCGCAGGGTCGGTGATTTCCTTCGCTGTTTCCGATACTGGCATCGGCATTCACCCAGAAAAGCAGCGCATCATTTTCGAAGCGTTCCAGCAGGCCGACGCTGGTACCAGCCGCAAGTATGGCGGCACGGGACTGGGCCTGGCCATCAGCCGCGAACTGGCAAGTCTTCTCGGTGGCGAGATTCAGCTCAAGAGCCAGCCGGGCGCGGGCAGTACGTTCACGCTTTATCTTCCGCAGACCTACGTGGGGCCGGTCACGCCGAACATCTCCAAGCACGAGCGGAGTGGAACACCGCAGGCGGTGCCCGTCTTTCTCACGACGGTTACCGCGGTTGAGCGGGAAGCCAGTATCGAGGACGATCGCTGCAATCTTGCCGAGGGGGATGCCGTTCTGCTGATCGTTGAAGACGATCCGCATTATGCGCGCGTTCTCTGCGATCTCTCGCGCGACAAGGGCTTCAAGGTGCTGTGCGCCATGACGGGCGCTGAAGCGCTGTCGCTCGCCCAGGAATACAGGCCGTCGGCGATATCGCTGGATGTGTTTCTGCCGGACATGCTTGGCTGGACCGTCTTGAATCATCTGAAGCAGGATCCTGGAACGCGGCATATTCCTGTGCAGATGCTTACGCTCGATGAGGATCGGCATCACGGCTTGTCCCGTGGCGCATTTGCATTTGTCACCAAGCCAACGTCGACCGCAGATCTCGATGCGGCGCTCATGCGCATCAAGAACTATGCTGAGTCCCGACGCCGCCGGTTGCTGGTGATCGAAGATAACCCGGCGGAGCAACTGAGCACGCGGGAATTGCTCGGGCACGAAGATATCGATATCGACGTGACCGGATCGGGTGCCTCGGCGCTCACATTGCTTGCCGAGCGCAAGTATGATTGCGCGGTGCTCGACCTTCGGCTGCCCGATATGACGGGCTTCGAGGTGCTGGGGCGGCTTCGCGAAAATCCCCGGCTGCGCGATCTGCCGGTTGTCGTGTTCACCGGCAGGGATCTGACGCCGGAGGAGGACGCCCAGCTTCACACACTGGCGCGCAGCGTGGTGCTCAAAGACGTCGAATCTCCCGAGCGGCTGCTCGACGAGACAGCGCTGTTCCTGCACCGGATTGTTACCGATCTGCCGCCTGCGAAGCAGCAGATGCTTGAAAGGCTTCATCGTTCAGATGAAGCACTCGCCGGGCGGAAGGTACTGGTGGTGGACGACGATGTGCGGAACATCTTCGCACTGAGCAGTGTGCTGGAGCGTCGCGGCATGACCGTCTTGTCGGCGGGCACTGGCAAAGAGGCGATCGAGACGATCGAGTCAACTCCCGATTTGGCCATCGTGCTGATGGACATCATGATGCCGGAGATGGACGGCTATGAAACGATGCAGGTTATCCGTCAGAATCCATCATTGCGCCGGCTGCCCATCATCGCTCTGACGGCCAAGGCAATGAAGGGTGACCGTGAAAGATGTCGAGAAGCGGGCGCATCTGAGTACCTGGCGAAACCGGTGAATACAGAACAGCTGCTTGCGGCCCTGCGTATGTGGTTGCACAGGTGAGGGTATCGGCACTCCCTCTCAACGCGCTGGACCCGGGTGGATCGGTCGGGTGGCGATTGTTTTTTGATAGATGTTGGAGATGTTTGAACGAGGAGAATGGCGAATGAGCCTGGATCAGACAGTAAACATTCTGATGGTGGACGATCAACCGGCCAAGCTCCTCAGCTACGAGGTGATCCTTGCTGAGTTAGGTCAAAACCTCATCAAGGCATCCTCGGCCAGCGACGCTCTGAGCATCCTTCTAAAGAAGGATATTGCGGTCGTTCTCATGGACGTCAGCATGCCTGATGTGGATGGCTTTGAGCTGGCCGACGTAATTCGTCAGCACCCCCGGTTTCAGAAGACCGCTATCATCTTTATCTCCGGTGTCCACCTCGCCGATTCAGACAAGATTCAGGGATACCGCAGCGGTGCAGTCGATTACATCTCTGTTCCGGTTGTTCCCGAAGTGCTGCGGGCAAAGGTCAGCGTCTTCATTGAGCTACATAGAAAGACGCGCATGCTTGAGAAACCTGAACGCCGAGCTCGAGCGCCGGGTTGAAGATCGTACCCAGGAATTGCGCGAGAGCGAAGCGCGCATTCGCACCCGGGCGGATCTGCTCGAACTCGCGTCTGAAGCCGTGATTGTGCGCGACCTCAAGGGCACGATCCAGTTCTGGAATGGCGGCGCTGAAAGCCTCTATGGGTGGAGTAAGCAAGAATCCGTTGGTCAGGATATGCACCGTCTGCTGCGGACGGTTTTCCCGGTATCTCGCGAGGAGACGGAACGAGTTCTCGGAGAGCGTGGCTCCTGGCAAGGCAACCTGGTTCAACAGACGAGAAGCGGACGCGGCATTGTGGTGGCCTCAAGAAAGACGGTGAACCACGAGCGCGATGCCATTCTTGAGGTCAACCGCGATATCACGCTTCAACTGAAGGCAGAAGAAGCGCTGCGCGAGAGCGAGAAGCTTGCTGCGATGGGCCGTGTTGCGGGAATCATCGCGCACGAAATCAACAACCCGCTGGCCGCAATCACGAATATCTTCTACCTTTTGCGCATCCACCCATCACTCGATGACGAGGCGAGGCGCTATGCCGAGGCCGCAGAGCAGGAACTGGTGCGCGTCTCCCACATCACCCGGCAGACTCTCAGCTTTTATCGCGAGTCGAAGCAGCCAAGCCCGATCCGCATCCAGGATTTGCTGGATGATGTGGTCGAGTTGCAGAAGCGGGCGTTTCAGGCGAATCAGATTGTCATCCGCAAGAAATATTTCGCTGCCAGCGCGGTTATGGGATTTCCGGTTGAGTTGCGCCAGGTGTTTCTGAACCTGATTTCCAACGCGATCCAGGCGATGCCGAATGGAGGCACCCTTCGGCTGCACGTGCATGAGGTGACAGATTGGTCGACTGGCCGGCGCGGTCCGATGATCTCAGTTGTAGACACGGGAATCGGCATCAGGCCGGAGGATGCGAAGCGGCTCTTCGAACCGTTCTTCAGCACCAAGTCAGCGAAGGGAACCGGTCTGGGACTTTGGATCAGCAAGGGCATCCTGCAAAAATATAATGGCCGGATTTCGTATCGCAGCTTCCGATCAAAGAATGGAACGGCTACCTGCTTCCGCATCTTTATTCCCGGCAACGACTCGTTGAATATCGCTCCGCAGATCATCGGTCACGCGGCGCGGCTCGAGCGCGAAACCTCGGGGGAGAAGAGTCACAGAGCGCGGAAGCCTGCCAACGTTCCCAGCGCAGTGTAGCGACGCCGGCTGAACCCATTGCGATTGAGGCGGTCCGTAAACCCTTCTGACTCAGAAGTTGCAAAAGTTTTTTCACCGCATCCGGGAATAGCAGCGCCCGACTTGCTGCGGGATTGGCGTCACTCGCTATAATCCCGTCTATGCACTGTGGCGCCGTGCATCAGCGCATCGACGGTTCAGAATCATGCGGATTCCCTCGTGTGCCGGCTGGACTCATTCAGGCTCCAGCGGGTCCCTTCATCGCGAGATTCGGAACCGTTTCAAAAAGCGTGATATCTTCAACGCTCGTTCGTGTTCTCTCCCAGATCTCATCGAAGCATCGCGCGAGAGTGCTCGTTGCCTGCGATCGTCTTTCTGCGGGGAGCGAATTTATCCGCAGTGTTCAGGCTGCATTACAACCGGCAAAGTGACAGCGGAGGCTGACCATGGAAGTGGAGTTGACCGCCAGACAGGTAAGAGTCTCGAAGGCATTGCGGGTGCAGGCAGAAGAGGGATTGGAGCGGCTTGGCCGCATATTAGGCAGGACCGCGAGCGCCAACGTGATCTTTCGCGTTCAGCGTCATCTGCAGATAGTGGAATTGACGATCAAGGCGCGGCTGCAGACGATCGTTGCTGCAGGAGAAGCGAACAGCATGGAGTCTGCTCTTCGCTCCGCGCTGGCTCACGCCGAACACCAGGCGCTTCGTTACCGCGACCGGCACCTGGCGCGCAAGCGTCTGCCGAAAGAAGACAAAGCGCTCACCGCCCCGCCGGTGGTGCGGGCCAAAGCTCGTGCAGCAGCGCCGGGGGAGCCATCGAGTAATGGGAAGCCGGCCGATCTCAAGGCTCGCGCATCTATCGCAGTGCACAGTTTTCCGGCCAACAACGCAATCGTGGAACCGCACGTTCTCGCAAGCAGAGAGGCTATCGCAATCAAACCGATGACCATTGAAGAGGCGGTCAAGGATACGGAATTCCGCGATCGTGATCTGCTGGTTTTCCGCAATCCCGGCGGTGATCTTTATGTGTTGCACCGCCGCCGCGACGGCCAGATGGAACTGGTGGAAATCCCCTAAGGAGTTTTGTCCTCGTCCGCACGCAGGTGCCCGTTCAGCGAGACGGCCGTCGATTGGCGCCCGGGCCGAGCGAAAGTCCGTTTTTCTTAGTGGAGTGTTTGAAAATCCGAGTTGTTGTACGATGAGCCATGAGTTCTACGAGGCGGGCTCCCAAGGCTTCTCCGAATCAACTGGACGGCAGACCATCTTCGTCCGCGACGAAGCCGGAGAGAGAGCTTGTTATTGTCACCGGCATTTCGGGCGCCGGCAAGGCATCCGTGCTCAAGTCATTTGAAGATCTTGGCTATCACGCAGTCGACAATCTTCCCCTTGAACTTCTCACCGAGTTTGCCGGGCTTGTTGGCAAGTCGAAGGAGATTCAGAGGGCCGCCATTGTTGTGGATGTCCGCGAGGGCCAGACGCTCGACAGGCTTCCTGAAATTCTTAAAGAAGTGCGGCGCGACCTTGCCACGCGGGTTGTCTATCTTGACGCGCAGGATGCGGTTCTTGTGCGCCGTTACTCTGAAACGCGGAGGCCTCATCCTCTTCGCCGCTCCGAGACGGTGGAGAGATCGATCGTGGAGGAGCGGCAACTGCTTGACCCGATTCGCAACGTCGCCGACACGCTGATTGATACGTCGACCTTCAACGTCCATGAACTGCGTGCCCAGATTCAGACTCGCTTTGGGCAGGAGGATAAGACCAAGCGTCTGCTGGTGAGCTGCCTAAGCTTCGGCTTCAAGAATGGGGTGCCGCTCGACGCAGATATGGTCTTCGACGTGCGCTTTCTTCCAAATCCTCATTTTGTGCCGGAGTTTCGCAAGAAAACCGGCAAGGATGCCCGCGTGGCAGCCTATATCCGCGGCTTTCCTCAAACGGAGGAGTTCCTGGGCAAGGTAACCGACCTGATGCTGTATCTTCTTCCCCACTATGTTGAGGAGGGGAAGAGCTACCTGACAGTCGGCTTCGGGTGCACCGGCGGGCAGCATCGCAGCGTGATGATGGCTGAAGAGATGACCAAGCGTCTCAGAAAAGCGGGCTACAAGGTCAAAGCCCTGCACCGCGATATACCGCGCTAGCCAGCCCCTCGGTTCAGCTCAGCCAACCAGCGGGAAAGCGCGTTGACATAGTCGGTGTCCGCGGTCTGCGGGTGCGTGAGCCATACGATCCTCTTGCGCGGTTTTACCTGGGCGTAGGCCGCGGGTGCGTGAGCCTCCGATTGCCGAAGAATCCATAGCGAGGGGATTGCCAGATCTGCCGCCGCGGAGCCGGATTGCCACCGGTCGCTGACGAGAAGGCGCGCGGGTACCAGCTTTGCCCTGGGATCGCGGAAGATTGCATCTGCAGGAGCCTCGATGGGGTCTTCAAGAATCACTCCGGCGAGTTCACGATGATCTGCACCTGTTTGCAGCGCGAGATTGGCGCCCAGGCCGCTGCCAGCCGGAATCAGCGACCCCACAGGAATGTGCCGGGTGTCGGTCAGATATCGGATGGCCGCTTCTGCGTCTTCGCGCCAGCGCTTCTCGCTGGGATGCACGAAGGTGCTCTGGCCATAGCCGCGGTAGTCGAAGGCAAGCACATTGAGTCCGGCGGCATGCAGGCGGGCGAGGTCGCGGACTGTGTCGCTCAGGTTGCCGGTGGCGCCGTGAAGATAGATTGCGGTAAAGGCGCTTTGCGCTGTGCCCGGTATCCACCAGCCCTTGAGCTGGGGCAGGCCATTGTCGCCGGCGTCGAACTGCACATCCTCAAAGACGATGCCTGCCGAGGCCGGGGTTTTGGTCACAGAGGCTGTGGGATGGTAGAGCAATTGCCAGCTGCCTTGCCAGAAGATCAGGCAGAGTGCGGCCCAGAGGCACACCAGGGCGCCAGCGATCACGATTCCAACTGCAGACGCGAGCCATCGACCGGAGACAGTAACCGGCGGTGCTGGGGAAGAGTGGCGCGCGGACGCGAAGCTTTGCGGGGCTGGCCTGGTTCGGGATGCTGGCTTGCTCATAAATGCTTGGTCGCACGTGGCGGCTCACATTTATGCTAATTGGGGCGATCGGGCGTAGGCGAGCAGCTCGCCTTGGGAGAGATCCATATGGCGGATTTTGTACGCATCTGTGCGCAGTCTGAACTGCCGGCTGCGAACCAGGTGCGCGAATTTACGGTCAATGGCCGCGCGCTCTGTGTGGCCAATGTCGGCGGCTCCATCTGTGTGATGGATGGAACCTGCCCTCACGAGGGCGGGCCGCTGGGCGAGGGAACAATCGAAGACGGCCGTGTCGTGTGCCCCTGGCACAGCTACGCCTTCGACGTTCATACGGGCGAGGCTCTGGATGCGCCGGAATTGAAGGCCGAGGTCTTTGAGGCAAAGGTAGAGAGCGGCGAGCTGCGCGCGAAGCTTTAAGACTTCTTCACCGGAACTTTCTTGCCTTCCTTGCGGGCTTTCGACAGCCCGATCGCGATGGCCTGTTTGCGGCTCGTAACCTTCTTGCCGCTGCGGCCCGACTTCAGCTTGCCCTTCTTCATCTCCCGCATTTCAGTTTCAACGTCCTTGCCTGCCGCGGGAGAATACTTGCGCGTTGAGGTTTTCTTCGCAGCGGTCTTTTTGCTGCTCTTCTTCGCACTGGTCGATTTCTTCTTAGCCGCCTTCTTCTTAGTCGCCATCCGTCCTCCTCCTCGAAGTCAGATGAGCGGCCCATTTCATTCAGTTGCCTAGAAATGGCAGGGGCCGCGATATCATCTCGCGGCCTCGCTGTGTTGGGGAGAGCTAGTACTTGACGATTGCGGTGAAGGAGTCGGGCTTGAGGCTGGCGCCGCCAACCAGTGCGCCGTCGATCTCCGGCTGGCTCAGCAGTGCGGTTGCGTTGTCGGGCTTGACGCTGCCGCCGTAGAGAATCCGCATCTTTCTGGCCACGTCGTTGCCCAGCAGCTTTGCCACCTCGGCGCGTATGATTTTGTGTGCCTCGACGGCCATCTCGGGAGTGGCGGTTTTGCCGGTGCCGATAGCCCAGACCGGCTCGTAGGCGATCACGATGGGCGCGGAAGCCTCTGCCGTGATGCCCGCGAAGGCGCCGGTGACCTGAGTCTTGAGGACGCTTTCGGTCTTGCCGGCTTCGCGCTCATCGAGGACTTCGCCGATGCAGACGACGGGCACGATGCCATGCTTGAGCGCGGTGTGCAGCTTTTTGTTGACGATCTCGTCGGTTTCAGCGAAGTACTGGCGGCGTTCGGAATGGCCGATGAGCGTATGCGTGCCGCCAACAGCCTTGAGCTGCAGAACTGAGGTTTCGCCTGTGTAGGCGCCTTCTTCGACGAAGTAGATGTTCTGCGCACCGACAGCGATGTTGGAGCCATGGCAGGCTGCAGTGACCGCCGGCAGCAGCACCGGAGAGGGAAAGAGGGCGATCTCATCGCGAGTGTGGCCGGCAACGAGAGGTCGAAAGGCATCGACGAAGGCCTTGGCTTCGGCGGGTGTTTTGTACATTTTCCAATTGGCGGCGATCAGTTTCTTGCGAGACATTATTGAGGTTCCTCATCTCAATTTTAGAGGATGAGAACTGGAGACCTGCGCTAATTGGCGAACAGGGAGGATCAGGGCTGCTGCTTGCGATGGAGAGTGCGCATTGCGGGCGATGCGCGGGCCTGAGGGGGCTGGCGACCGGCACTGGCGCAACGACGGTGGCGGCTGGGCTGAATGAGATCAGGGAGCCGACGGAAGTGGGATTCCGCGGTCGAGGAGATCGGCGGCCAGCGGACAATCTTTGCAGCACGGGGTGCGGGAACAGTGAGCCTTGCCGACGGCGACCACAAGAGCATGAAATTCGCCGAAGAGGGACGTGTTTTGATTGATTTCGCTTTCGGCAAAAGCTTCGCGCGTCAGTTGAACCAACGATTCATAGCCTTTGCGGTTGCGTGCGGGAAGCGGCGTGAGCAGCCCGTGGCGCTCGGCGATGCGGCGCAGATATTCGTCGGCTACCGGAACCGGGTGGCCGAGCGCGTACAGCAGGATGGCATCGGCCGTTTCAAAGCCGACACCGGGCAGGGCGAGCAGGCGGCTGCGAAGCGCGGCGGTGGGTTCGGCGGCCAGTGCATCGAGCGAGCCGGAGAAGTGGCTGTCGAGCATGGTGACGAAGGCTTTGAGCGCAGGCGCCTTGCGCGTGTAGAAGCCGGTGGGGCGGATCGCCCGCTCCAGGTCCCCGAGCGAGATTGAGCGAAGGCCATCGATGCTCAGCGCGCCGGCGTCGCGAAGGTTGGCGAGGGAGTGCTCGACGGATTTCCACGAAGTATTCTGCGTGAGGTAGGCGCCGAGCACGACCTCAAAGGGTGTCTCTGCGGGCCACCAGTGCTGCGCGCCGTAGGCAGCGGCCAGAAGATTGTGGATGCCGCGCAGGCGCTGCGGGGCGGTCTGCTTGCGGGCCTTCACATAGCCTCATCAGCGGGCGGCGACTGCAACTGGATCTTCCACTCGACGATGCGTGCTTGGGCGGCTGCGGCCTCCGCCTCGGGAATACGGCCGGCGCGCTGGAGCGTAATGGAAAGGGCAGTGTGCGCCAGAGGATCGTTGGGCGTGAGCGCAATGAGAGCATGAGCAGCGCCGATCGCGCGGTCAAGCTGGCCCGCATCGCTCAGGGCCCGCACGAGCCCGTGATGGGCTTCGAAGAGGGTGGGGTCGGCGTCAATTGTGGCGCGAAAGGCGAGGGCAGCCTGCGCGGCAGAGCCGGCGGCAAGCAGATCGAGCCCGCGCTGCAGCAGGGCGTAGGCCGATGGGTCGCTCGTCTGGGTCATCCAGTCAGTAGGATAAAGGGTGCGCAGAAGAGGCGCCACCTGCTGGCGGGCGCTTGTCGAGGGGCCCAGGAGGGAAACGATGAAGAGTCATACGGAATATCTGGTTTTTGAAACCCGCAAACGGCGCGAGATGGTGCACATTACCGACAAGGTGGAGCAGATTGTGAGCCGCAGCGGCGTGACGGACGGCCTGTGCTTCGTATCGCCGATGCATATCACGGCTGCGGTTTACGTGAACGATCTCGAGAGCGGCCTGATCGAGGATATCGGCAAGTGGCTGGAAGAGCTGGCGCCTGCGCGGCCCGATTACAAGCACCACCAGACGGGCGAAGACAACGGCGACGCGCATCTAAAGTCGCTGCTGCTGCACCATGAGACGACACTGCCGGTGACGGCCGGGCGGCTGGACCTGGGCACGTGGCAGCGGGTGTTTTATGCAGAGTTTGACGGACAGCGGCGCAAGCGGGTGGTCGTGAAGGTGCTGGGCGTGGAGTAATGTCCGCTGCAGGACACAATTGACAAAGCCCGTAAAGTCCCCGTTATTCGCGCCGAAAAAGGGTGCAGATGCAGCGGTAGAACTCCTGAAGCAGCAGCCCAGGGCAGCACTGGATGGGAGCATGCCAGTGGAGGGTCCGCGAATTCATGCATCAAATAAGGAGAACCCATGTCCCTGGGTGTCTTGAATAACATTTCGGCGGTTTACGCAGAAAACAACCTCAGCCAGACGCAGAGCAGCCTGCAGAAGACCCTGCAGCAACTGTCCTCCGGGTCTCGCATTAACTCGGGCGCCGATGACGCCGCCGGTCTCTCCCTGGCCAACGGCCTCGAGGCATCCTCGGCAGCGCTCACGCAGTCAGCCAAGAACGCTTCAGAAGGCGTGGACTTTTTGCAGGTTGCCGATGGCGCGCTCTCGCAGGTGACCAGCCTGCTGAATCGCGCGGTCACGCTGGCCACCGAGGCTTCAAACGGCGTGCTGAACACCAGCCAGGCTTCGGCTGCGGATGCGGAGTATCAGCAGATCCTCACCGAAGTCGGCAACATCGACACCAACACCGAGTACAACGGCATCAACGTCTTCTCGAGTGCGGCAAATATCTTTACGTCTGACGGCACTCTCACTCAGACCGATTCCGCGACTGCCCTGGGCAGTGTGGTCACCGCTGTGAACCTGAGCGGCGACCTGACGACCACAGCCAACGCCACAACAGAGCTGGCGGCGATTACCACCGCTATCAGTTCCGTCGCAACCGAGCGTGGAACAGCCGGCGCGCAAATCAACACGCTGCAGGCGGTTTCAAACGTCATGAGCACCGAGAGCACCAACACGCTGTCGGCTGAGAATGACGTGATGGCGACCGACTACGGGCAGGCGACCTCGGACATGTCGAAGTATCAGATCCTGATGCAGACCGGCATTGCGGCTCTTGCTCAGGCCAACAGCAGCCAGCAACTGGTAACCAAGCTGCTTCAGTAACCTCCGCTGAGGCAGACGCGAAAAGACCGGCTTTGACGGGCCGGTTTTTCCGCGTGGTGTGAACTCGCCCATCCCGGAGCGAGCGTGAGCATCAGAGTCTCCCAATCTTTGCCATGCATGATTGGCATGGGGATTGAACCGGGTGCAGAGGAGGAAACATGGGTTCAGTGGGTTTGAGCTTCGGATCGGCGACCAGCGGCCAGGGTATTGATGTTTCGAGCACAGTGACGCAGATTCTGGCCAACTATCAGGCAGTGGAGACGCCGTGGAAAGACCAGCTCGCGGCGCTCGAGAGCCAGGACACGGTGCTGAGCACGCTCGGCACGCAGGTGTCGACGCTTACGACCGACATTCAGAAGCTAACGGACGCGATGGGCGTCTTCGAGGGAAAAACGGGCTCAAGTTCCGACACGAATGTGCTTGAGCTGACCTCGGCGAGCGCGTTGGCCACGGCGGCCACGCATTCGGTGACCGTGCAGAGCCTGGCACAGACCTCCTCGGCAGCCACGTCGGCAGTGGCAGCAAACGATACCTTGTCGGGCAGCGTGACGATCCAGGTGGGGTCGGGCACGCAGTACACGGTCAATGTGGGCGACAACTCGACGGCATCGACGATTGCCGGCCTGGCGACGGCGATCAACGCGGCAGCCGTCGGAGTGACGGCGAGCGTTTTGACCGACAGCAGCGGATCGCGGCTTTCCGTGGTGAGCAGCACCAGCGGCGCAGCGGGATCGCTGACCGTCTCGGGATCGTTGACGGATACATCGAACAGCGATGCGGGTGTGAGCTTCAGCCAGGTGCAGGCAGGAGCGGATGCAAGTCTGACGGTGGACGGGCTCTCGATTACGAGCGCGAGCAATACCGTCACGAACGCCATTCCGGGGGTCACATTTCAGCTTCTTTCCGCCAATGCGGGTGAGCCGGTGCAGGTGGTGATCGCCAACGACAACTCGAGCATTGAGTCTGCGGTGAGCACCCTGGTGAGTGACTACAACACACTGCTGAAGACGGTGACGGGGCAGGAAGGCAACGACAGCTCGGGCAATGCGGAGCCGCTATATGGCAATCCGGTGATTGCGCAGCTGCAGAGCATGCTTGAAGGCGCCACAAGCGTGACGCCGGCGAACGGAAGCATCACGTCGCTGTACAGTCTTGGCATCACAACCAATTCCGATGGCACGCTATCGTTGAATACGGACACACTGGATTCAGTTCTGAACAGCAATTTCAGCGATGTGCAGGGATTTTTTCAGAACTCCGGCAGCTTTGGCGATTCTTTCGCGGCCACGCTCAACAACCTGGGAACGACTAACCCGGTGGGCGTGCTGGCATTGACCCAGAAGGCGAATTCGAGTGAAGAAAGTACGCTCAACAACGATATCGATAACGAAGAGAGCCGCCTCAGCGACATGAAGACACAGCTGACCGATGAATTGAACGAGGTGAACCAGACGCTCCAGGCGATTCCGAGCCAGATCAACTACGTCAACGAGCTCTATAGCGCGATCACTGGTTACAACGACAAGTCCTCCTCGTAGAGAAAGGCCGCAAAGAACCATGGATACCTATCGCACGCGCACTCTTGAGGGGTCGTCACCGGTCGACCTGGTGGTTGCACTCTACGACGGCATCGTTCGGTTTCTATATGCGGCCGCCGAGGCTGCGGACCGGGGCGATGTGAAGGCGCGGCGGGCCGCGGTGAAGCGGGCGCTCGACATCATCATTCACCTGCAGGCGCGGCTGCGGATGGACGCTGGCGGAAAGCCGGCGCAGGTGTTGAGCGAGTTCTACGCATCCGTCTTTGCGCAGATCCTCCAGGCGTCAACCTTTGCATCGCGCCGACGGTTTGAGCGCGCCATCGAGTGTGTACGCAACGTAAGAGACGCGTGGAGGCAGGTGGCTCTGGAGGGCGTCGAGCCCAAGCCTTTGGCGGTTATTCCCCAGGCGCATCACGTTCACGCAGGCGAGGCGGAACTGGCCGGATCGTCTGTGGCGCCACGTTGGACGGCGTGACGCCTCAACTGGCGACGGTGAGCTCTTCTTCGAGCTGCTGCTTCTGGTGAAGGCTGGCGTAATAGCCGTCGAGGGCGAGCAGCTCTTCGTGACGGCCCAGCTCGACGATGCGGCCGTGATCGAGCACCGCGATCTGATCCGCATCGCGCACCGTCGAGACGCGATGTGAAATGAGGATGGTTGTGGCGTTTGCCGTGTAGCCGCGAATGCCGTTGAGGATGCGCTCTTCGGTATAGGTATCGACGTTGGCCAGCGCATCATCGAGGATGAGGATGGCGGGGCGGCGGAGAAGGGCACGCGCGATCGCGGCGCGCTGCTTCTGTCCTCCGGAGAGAGTGACGCCGCGCTCACCCACGATGGTTTCAAAGCCCTGCGGAAACTCCTCGAACTCGCAACGGATATGCGCGGCTTCTGCTGCTTCGAGCATTTCTTCGGCGCTGGCGTTGGGCATGCCGAAGGTAAGGTTGCCGCGAATGGTGTCGCTGAAGAGAAAGGTTTCCTGCGGAACCATGCCGATGTTGCGGCGCAGCACGGCGAGCGGATAGTCGCGCACCGGGCGGCCGTCGATCAAGCAGGGAGCCTTCGGGAACCTCATAGACCCGCGAGATCAGATTGACGATGGTAGTTTTGCCGGCGCCTGTGGGGCCCACGATGGCAAGGCTCGAGCCAGCGGGGATGCGGAGACAGACGTCCTCGAGAACGCTGTTGCCGCCATAGGAAAAGTTCAGGTGGCGGAATTCGATGTCGCCGCGCAGAACCGCATCGGGAGGAATCGATGGATCGGCGGCGCGGTCATCGATGGAGGGCTGGGCCCGCAGCAGCTCATCGATGCGCTTGACCGAGGCGGTGCCGCGCTGAAAGAGATTGACGACCCATCCCACGGCGATAATCGGCCAGATCAGCAGGATCATGTAAGTGTTGAAGGCGACGAAGTCACCCGGCGTGATGCGGTGGGCGACGACTTCGTGTCCTCCAACGAGCAGGGTGATGATCATGGAGACGCCGAGGATGAACTCGAGCGTCGGCCAGAGCATGCCCATGAGCTGAACAAGCCGCTGGGCGCGCGCAATGTACCGGCGGTTCAGCGTCTCAAAGAGAGCAATTTGCGATTCTTCGCGGGCGAAGGCGCGTACAAGGCGGGCGCCGGAGTAGTTCTCCTGGGCCTGCGAGGAAATTTCGGAGAAGCTTTCCTGGATGCGCTCGAAGCGGTCGTGAATGCGGCTGCCGAAGTATTGCACGAGGATCGAGGCGAGTGGCATGGGCGCCCAGGCGACCAGGGTGAGATAGGGACTGATACGGAAGAGAAAGAAGAGGGCGCCGACGGTGAGGAAGATGGTGTTGGCGCTGTACATGAGCGCCGGGCCGAGGAGCATGCGCACGGCGTTCAGATCATTGGTCATGCGCGCCATGATGTCGCCGGTGCGGTAGCGTCCGTAGAAGCCGGAGTCCTGCAGTTCGAGCTGGCGGAAGAGATCGTTACGGAGGTCGAATTCGATTTCCCGTGAGATGCCGATCAGAATCCAGCGCTGGGCGTAGAGGAAGACGCCTTTGACGAGAGCGATGGCGACGAGGGCGCCGGCGAAGACGAGGATCTGCCGGCGCGTGATGCCGAGTTCAAGGCCGTCGATGGCCTTGCGGATGACCTGGGGAAAGAGAACCCAGACCGCGTTGGTGGCGATGCAGGAGAGCGTACCCCAGAGGTATCCCCAGCGGTAGCGGCGCATGTATCCGAACAGCGGCTTCAGGTCACGAAGCATGTTCTCTATTGTAAGGGGCAGGCGATCAGGTGGGGGTGCGCAGCAGCAAATAGCCGCCGGTGAGGCCGAAGAGGACATCGGGACTCCAGGCGGCGAGCGCGGCGGGCAGGTAGTTCACATTGCCCATGGCGCCGAAGAGGCTGTCGACGACGAAGTAGGCCAGGGCCACGGCGATGGCGATGGCGATTCCCGTGAGTGAGCCCCGTCGGCCCATCGACAGCGCAAATGGAATGGCGAGGATGGCCATGACGATGGCGACGATAGGATAAGCCAGCTTGTGCCAAAGCGCGACGCGCAGGCGCATGGTGTCGAAGCCGCTCTGGCGCAGGTCGCGGATATAGCGTTCGAGCTGGCCGAAGTTCATCTCCTGCGACTGCAGGCTCTCCTTCTTGAAGTAGCCGGGATCTTCGTGAATCTCTGAAAAGTCGGTGGATTTGAATTCCTGGTAGCGGGTCTGGCGCGCGCCATCGAAGTCGCGTACCCAGCCCTTTTCCATCGTCCACGAGCCGAAGGCGGCGTTCCAGTAGGCGCGGGTGGCGAAGATGCGCCGGGAGATGGAGAACGACGAGGGATCGAATTCAAAGACCGAAAGATTGGCGAACTCGTTGGTATCGGGATCGAAGAACTGGTAGTAGAAGATGCGGCCGGGTTCGCCGGCGTGAGGCTGCCCGAAGATCCATTTCTGCTCGGGATGCAGGAAGGTCTGGGGCGGACGTCCCTTGATAGTGCTGCGCAGTGCCTCCTGCCGGCGGTTGGCCTGCGGCAGGTAGTACTGATCGAAGAGAAAGAGGCAGATGGAAAGAATCGCCGCAATGGAGACGACGGGGATGACGAGGCGGTAGAGGCTGATGCCGGTCGCCTTCATGGCAATGATTTCGCTGTTGCGATTGAGCACGCCGAAGGTGACGAGGACGGCGATGAGGACAGCGAGGGGCGCAATCTGGTAGAGCATGCTGGGGGTGAGATTGATGAGATAGGCGCCGACGGTGGAAAGCGGAATATGGTTGCGCAGGATGTCACCGATGAGCTCGAAGAAGGTGAAGACGAGCATCAGGAGCACGAAGCCGGCGAGGACCAAGGTGAAGGTGCTGAGAAATTCGCGCATCACGTATTCGTCGAGGATGCGGGGAAAGGTGCCCCTGGAGACTTTGCGGACGGAGCGGGCCTGAAGGCGATCGAAGATTCCGGTGAGCGAGGCGCCCTGGTGGCGTCTCTGCGGGCGGAGGCTCGAGAAGCGCGAGGTCCAGGCGCTGATTGTGGAAAGCACGCGTCCGCCGCTCGCCATCTGCCATAGAAGGAAAAGGCCAACGGCGGCAAAAAGAATGTTGGCCAGCCAGACAGCGAGAAATGCCGGAAGCTTACCCTGGCGGCCGAGTGCGATGCCGGTGTAGGAGAGGACGTAGTACAGAATGACGAGCAGCAGTGTGAAAACGAAGCCAGAGCTCTTGCCGCCGCGGCGCGAAATTACGCCCAGGGGTACGCCGACGAGCATGAGAACGAGGCAGGCAACAGGGTAAGAGAAGCGGCTGTGCAGCTCGAGGAGGTAGCGGCGGCTGTCCGGCGCGTGGATGCGATCGAGCAACGTGCTCATCGGCATGGCGTACATAGCGGCGTCGAGCCGCCCGAGATGCACGTCGTTTTGGGCTCCGAGGCTGAGCGGCATATCTGTCGTGGCGAAGGTGGAGATGTTGTAAGACTGTGGCTGGCCGGCGACGGTTTCATGGCGCGCTCCGTCGCGCAGGCGCATCAGCAGAACCTGCGAGGAGTCATTGACAACGGTGGCCGAGGCCGCTGTGGTTACGAGGGGAGTGGTGGGGTCGGAGACATCGGCCATGAAGACCTGGCGCCAGTTGGAGGCGCCGGTGCCGGCGCGCACGTCCTGCACGTAAAGCACGTAGTTATGGAAGTCCTCGTAAAAGACACGCGGCTGGATGAGATAGGAAGCCTGCGATGTTTCGAGGGATTGCTGCATCTCGAGGATTGCCTGGTTGGCACGCGGGGCGACGAAGAGAGAGTTGAGCAGGCCGAGAAGTGTGCCGCTTACGGCCACGATGGAGGCCACGCGCACGAAGTAGCCGATGCCGAGACCCGAAGCGCGCATGGCGATGATTTCGCTGTCTGCGGCGAGGCGGCTGAGGCCGAGCAGGATGCCGACAAGGACCGCCATGGGGATGGTGACCTTGAAGGTGTTAGGCAGCATGAAGACGAAGATCTGCAGCACCGCCGTGAAGGGAGAGCTATTGCGAACGACGATCTCGAGGATCTGCCCGAGGTTGGGCATGAAGAGAATGAAGGTAAAAAGCGCGCAACCGATCAGGGTGTGAGAAAGGATCTCGCCGAGGATGTAGCGGGTGAGGATGCGCACAGCGGGCTCTGCAGGTAGTCTATCGCGTCAACTGCCAGAGCGAGGGTGGTGGGCTGCCAGCGGCGCAGGCGAAGGCTGTTGAGCAGCACGCTTACGGAGCTGAGCGCCATGGCAGCAGCGGCGATCCACGGGGTAAGCAAAATGTGGAAGAAGGGATAGAGCAGGCCGGCGGCAAGAGGGATGCCGAGCAGGTTGTACGCAGCGGCCCAGGCGAGATTTTCTTCCATGATGTGGATGGTGGCGCGCGCGAGCTCAAGCGCGGCGGGAATGGCAGAGGGCTGAGCGCGCAGCAGGACGACGTCGGCTGCTTCCTGGGCAAGATCGGCCCCTGAGCCCATGGCGATGCCCGCATCCGCCTGGGCAAGCGCGCCGGAGTCGTTGATGCCGTCGCCGACCATGACGACGCGCCGGCCTTTCTGCTGCAGATCACGAATGCGTTCGAGCTTGGCGGCGGGTTCGAGACCGGCCTCGACTTCGTTGATGCCTGCCTGGTTGGCAATCGGGGCGGCTGCGGCGGCGGAGTCGCCGGTGAGCATGAGGACGCGAAGGCCGGCGTGGCGCAGAGCGGCGATTGCCGCGGTGGCGTCGGGCCTGAGGGTATCGCGTGCGTCGAAGGCTCCAATGGTCTGGCCGTCGAGTGCGATGTAGAGACGCGTGATGCCGGGCTTGGGGGGAGGTACATTGGCAGGCGGCCGATTGAAGAGCTCTCGGAAAAATGTCTCGTTGCCGATGGTGCAGTTGTAGTCTTCCACCCTGGCGGTGACGCCGCGGCCAGGAACCACCTGAACGTTCTGTGCCGGCTCCCAGTTGATGTTGTGTGCGCGTGCGGCTTCAACGATCGCATGGGCGAGAGGGTGGTTCGAGCGCTCCTCTGCGGCGGCTCCAATGCGGAGCAGGTCTTCTTCCTTGTAGCCGCTGAGAGGGTAAATGGTGAGCAGGGTCGGATGACCGAGGGTGAGCGTGCCGGTCTTGTCGAGAACGACTGTGTCGAGGCGTGTCAGCCGTTCCAGCGCTTCACCGCCTTTGAAGAGTACGCCGAGCTGGGCGCCGCGGCCGACTGCGACGGTTAGAGCCGCGGGAACGGCGAGGCCCATGGCGCAGGGACAGGCAATGACGAGCACCGCGACCGAAGTGGAGAGGGCGGTCTGCATCGAGTGTGTGGCGAGGGCCCAGACCCCGAAGGTGAGGGTGGCAATGCCGAGCACGGTGGGGACAAAGATAGCGCTGGCGCGGTCTGCCATGCGCTCGAGGGGCGCGCGCGAGCTCTGCGCCTGCTGTACCATACGCGTGATCTGGGCCAGCACTGTGTCTTCGCCGAGAGAGAGAGCCTTGCAGACCACTGCTCCGTCGTAGTTGAGCGTTCCGGTGAGAACGCGGTCGCCGGGCTGCCGGTCGAGCGGGGTGGATTCGCCACTGAGCATGGACTCGTCGACCGTGGTGCGGCCTTCGATGATCTCGGCATCGACGGGAAAGCGCTCCCCGGGAAGCACGAGGACGTGATCGCCGGGGCGGATCTCTTCAAGCGGCACCAGGGTTTCGATTCCTGCTTTGACGCGGCGCGCATTGGAGGGCCGAAGCTGGCTGAGCGAATTGAGGGCTGCAAGCGCGCGTAGTTTGGCCCGCGCCTCAAGCACCTTGCCGAGCAGAAGGAAGCCAAGTATGAGCAGCACGGCGTCAAAGTAGACTTCGTGGCCGTTCTGCGGAAGAACGGTGGCGTAGGCAGAGTAGAGGAAGGCGGCGCCGGTTCCAAGGCTAACCAGCGTGTTCATGTTGGTGTCGCCATGGCGCAGCCCGCGGCCGGCGCTGATGAAAATGCTGCGGCCCGCCCAGTAGAGCAGAGCTCCGGTCAGCAGCAGAAGCGTCCAGCGAATGAGGTCGGGAGGAATGGAGTAGAGAAGGGGAAGCCCCTCCATCATGAGCCGGTCGAAGTAGCCCATGTGAGCGCCGAGCGGCATCGCGAGGATCATGGCAAATATGCCGGCGCCGATGGTGATGAGAGGCCTGCGCAAAGAGGCTCCCTCGGCTGCTTCGGCAGCGACGGACTGCTGGCCGGGCTGAGGCAGCACGGCGTCGTAGCCCGCGGAACGGATTGCCTCGACGATCGTTTTCGGCTCAGCCTGCGCGGGGTCGAAGACAACCATGGCCTTGTGGGCCATGAGATCGACGCGCGCCGATTCAACGCCGGCGGTGGACTGGAGCGCCGACTCGACGTGATGCTGGCATGCGGCGCAGGTCATTCCCATGACCGCGAGGGTGAGAGTCTCTGTATGGTTGGTCGTCATCAAGCCGCTTATAGTTCTAAGTGCGCCGTGTAACCAGCTTTAGCAAGAGCCGAAATGATTGAATCAACGGGCGCCGGCTCTTTGGATGAATTAACGCGAGCGGCCCCGATGCGTACCTCGTCCACAACAATTCCATCAACTGAAGCCAGGGTTTGTGTGACTCGCCGCACGCACGAACCGCAATGCATGCCGTCGATTTGCAGCGTTACCGATGCCAAGTTTCCCCCTGGTAGTTTGATGATACGCCAGCAGATGCGTTGCAGAACCACCGTAAAGTTGTATTTGCGGGTTACCGTAGAGTGTCTGCAGGTCTATGAAAAAACCTGCGTTAGGGCGGTGATGGAAGGAGCGGGATGACGAGGGAATTTCCAGAGGCTCCGCTGGCTGGAGTGGGCGCGGTGGTGGTGGAGGGCGGCCGGGTGCTGCTGGTGAAGCGTGGACACGAGCCGCTCAAGGGGCGCTGGTCGCTGCCGGGTGGTTTGGTCGAGCTGGGAGAGGGTCTTGAAGCAGCCGTCAGGCGTGAAGTGCATGAGGAGACGGGCCTCGTGGTCGAAGCGGTGGAACTGATTGAAGTGCTTGATCGGATTCACAGAGAAAACGGCCGCATCCGCTACCACTACGTGATTGCGGATTACCTCTGCCGAGTCACCGGAGGACAGCTCGGGGCGGCGTCGGATGCGGATGAGGTGCGATGGGTGGAGCGCAGCGAGTGGAACAGCCACGGCACTCTCGCGCTCGACCCGATCACGGTGCGCGTAATGGAGGCGGGCTGGCAGCGCGCGAAGCAACTGGAGGCGAGGGGAGCCCAGTGAGGCGAGCCGGTTGGCGTTTTTGGGTTCCAGGTGCGCTCCTGCTGCTCGCCCTGGCGGGTGCAGCTCGCTTTTGGGCCCGTCCAGTCGATCTTCTTCGCGACCTGATTCGCCTGCAGATGCGCCTCAGCGGCGGGGAGAGTGATTGGGCTACGGTCGAGGGAATGCGGATTCATTACTACGCAATAGGACCAGAGACTGGGCCCGCGGTGGTTCTGATTCATGGGCTCGGCGGCCGTGCAGAAGACTGGGTAAACCTCGCACCTTATCTGCGCCGCGCCGGCTATCGCGTTTATCTGCCGGACCTGCCGGGGTTCGGTCAAAGTGAACAGCCAGCGGCGTTTTCTTATTCTGTGCAGGACCAGGCGGCATTTGTGGTTGCCTTTCTCGATGCGATGAATTTGAAGCGGGTGGACCTTGGTGGCTGGTCGATGGGCGGGTGGATCGTGCAGCGTGTGGCGGCAGAGCATCCTGAACGAATACGAAAGCTGATGCTCTTTGACAGCGCCGGGCTCTACGCAAAGCCGAGGTGGGATACGAGTTTGTTCACCCCGATGGACGCGAGGCAGATCAGTCAGCTGGATGCGCTCCTGATGCCGCATCCACCCCGGGTGCCGGGGTTTGTGGCGCGCGATATTGTGCGCCATGCGAAGCGAAACGGCTGGGTGATCCGGCGGGCCCTCGATTCCATGCTGACGGGCCGCGATACCACCGACCGCCTGCTGCCCGAACTGAAGATGCCGGTGCTGATCGTGTGGGGAGCCGAGGATCGCATTACGCCGCTCAGCCTGGGGCAGAGGATGCACGCGCTGATTCCGCAGTCGCAGATGGAGGTGATTGCGGGTTGCGGACACCTGGCGGCCAACCAGTGCGCGGCCGCGATCGGGCCCAGCGTCGTTGGCTTCCTGCGGCAATAGGTCAGAAAAAAAGGCGAGCCAGCGGCCCGCCTTCTCGTTTGAAGTGAACGCCCGCTAGACGCTGATGACGTCGCAGAGTTCCTTCACCGCGGCCGCGCTCTTCTTGAGGCCGGCTTCTTCTTCGGGCGTGAGCTTGATTTCGATGATCTTTTCGAGGCCTGCCGCGCCCAGCTTGCAGGGAACGCCGATGTAGTAGCCATCGATGCCGTACTCGCCCTGCAGAAACGCGGCGCAGGGAAGGATCTTCTTCTTGTCCTTGAGGATTGCCTCGACCATCTCGACTGTGGCGGCTGACGGCGCGTAGTAGGCGCTGCCGGTCTTCAGATACTTCACGATCTCGGCGCCGCCATCGCGGGTGCGCTGCACCAGCTCGGCGAGTCGCTCGGGAGCAATGAGCTCGGTGATGGGAATGCCGGCGACGGTGGAGTAGCGGGCCAGCGGCACCATGGTGTCGCCGTGGCCGCCAAGCACGAAAGCGGTGACGTTTTCAACGCTCACGTTCAGCTCTTCGGCAATAAAGCTGCGGAAGCGCGCCGAGTCGAGCACGCCGGCCATGCCGATGACGCGCTCGCGGTTGAAGCCTGCCTGCCGGTAGGCCGCCTGGGCCATGGCGTCGAGGGGGTTCGACACGATGATGAGGATGCTCTCCGGTGATGCGGCGACAACTTTCTGCACCACGTCGGACATGATCTTGAAGTTGGTGTGCAGCAGGTCGTCGCGGCTCATGCCGGGCTTGCGCGGAATGCCGGCGGTGATGACGACGATGTCGGAGTTGGCGCTGGCCGCGTAGTCGTTGGAGCCGGCGATGTGGACATCGCGCTTCTCGATGGGCATGGCCTCGAGCAGGTCAAGCGCCTTGCCCTGGGGAACGCCTTCGACAACGTCGATGAGCACAACGTCGGCCAGTTCTTTGGCCGCGATCCAATGTGCGGCGGTGGCGCCGACGTTGCCGGCGCCTACGATGCTGACTTTCTTCCGCATGCGATTTCTCCTGGGGGGACGAAGCCCCCGAAAAAGGGTTCAGTGTTACATGTTGCCGATGATGCGCGTCGCGAACTCGCTGGTGCCCACCTTGGTAGCTCCCGCGGTCTGGCGCTCGAAGTCGTAGGTAACGAACTTCTGCAGAATGGTCTTTTCGATTGATGTTTCGATGAGCTTGGCTGCTTCTTTCCAGCCGATGAAGTCGAGCAGCATCACGCCGGAGAGGATGACAGAACCGGGATTGATGACGTCCTTGTCGGCGTACTTGGGCGCGGTGCCGTGGGTGGCCTCGAAGACGGCATAGCCATCGCCGATGTTGGCGCCGGGCGCGATGCCAAGCCCGCCGACCTGCGCGGCGGCGGCGTCGGAGATGTAGTCGCCATTGAGGTTTGAGGTGGCCAGAATGCTGTAGTCGGCCGGGCGGATGATGATCTGCTGGAAGATCGAGTCGGCGATGCGGTCGTTGATCAGGACCTTCGACTTCCATGCGCCGTTGCCGTGCGATTTGCCAATGCTGTCGAGCACAGCCTTGACCTCAGCGTAGATGGAATCGCGGAAGCTTTGCGGGGCGAACTCGAGCCCGGGCTCGATCAGCGCGGCATTCTGCTCGACGTGAGATGCCGGGATTCGATTCGACATTGCCGAGAATCCAGCTTTCGCGCTCGGTCACCGTCTGGCCGCGGAACTCTTCGGTTGCGACTTCGTAGCCCCACTCGCGGAAGGCGCCCTCGGTGAACTTCTGGATGTTGCCCTTGTGGACGAGAGTGACGGTCTTGCGGCCCGTCTCAAGCGCATGGCGGATGGCGTAGCGGACGAGACGCTTGGTGCCGAAGATCGAGATCGGCTTGATGCCCACGCCGGAGTCGGTGCGCACCTTCTTCTTGGTCTTCGCGAGCAGATCGTCGTTGAGGAAAGAGATGAGGCGGGCGGCGTCTTCGCTGCCTTGCTTGAACTCGACGCCGGCGTAGACGTCCTCAGTGTTCTCGCGGAAGATGACGATGTCGAGCTTCTCGGGGTGCTTCACCGGGCTCGGCACGCCCTGGTAGTACTTCACGGGCCGGACGCAGGCGTAGAGGTCGAGAATTTGCCGCAGGGCCACGTTGAGCGAGCGAATTCCGCCGCCGACAGGCGTGGTGAGCGGTCCTTTGATCGAAACCCGCAGATCGCGCGCGGCGGCGACGGAGTCATCGGGCAGCCAGTTGCTGAACTGGCGGTAGGCCTTTTCTCCGGCATAGATTTCAAACCACTTGATGCTGCGCTTGCCGCCGTAAGCTTTTTCGACTGCGGCATCGAAGACCCGCTGCGAGGCCTTCCAGATGTCGCGGCCGGTGCCGTCGCCTTCAATGAAAGGAATGATGGGGTTGTCGGGAATCTGAAACTGACCGTTGCTGTACTGGATGGGTGCGCCGTCTTTGGGCAACTCAAGCCCGTTATAGCTCGTCTGCATTTTCTTTTGCGATGTCCCTTTCCTCTATACATTTGCAGACTCGGGCCAGAGAGGGCAAATGGGGACGGCAGGCGGCAGGCAGGAAACGGGCGCCGGCACGAATGAAAGATCGGGCCTTTACTGGGGCTGGTCGCGAAGCTCATCTCCGTTGAAGCGGGGAATGCCGAAATGGCCGCGGAGGTGGAGAAGATCGACAGGATTGAGATTACCCGCTACGGTGATGAGCGTGAGGCTGCGAGGCGTCTCGGCGAGAACCACGGCTCCGCGCACGTTAGCGCCATCGAGAACGACCCATACGTCGGTGGTGCCGTTGTGGAGCGGGCCGCCGGCCTGCGTCGTGGTAACGAGGTGTTTCCAACCGCGGAGGTGGTAGGCATCGCGAATGGACGCGACTTCGCCCTCGTCGGGAATGCCCCCCTGGTTGAAACGCAGAAAGTGCACGCTGACGCCGTCAAGCTTGCGGATGACCTGCCGATCCTGCGACTCGGAGTCGGGCACCATGCCGGCCGCCAGGGCAAGCAGGGTGCGATCGAGCGTGAAGCTCTCTTTCATGACGGCTTCGTGATTGAGCTGCTCCAGTGCCGGCGGAACCCAGTCGAGTGGAACGGGCGGCAGTTCACCGACAGGCGAAGCGTTATCGACAACAGGCTGTGCTTCAACTGGGGGAGGTGGCGGAGGAGCTTGAACTGGCTGCTGCGACCGCGCCGCCATCGGGACCAGCGCGGCGCAGGAGAGCATGATTCCGGCGCAATACATCCGCTTCATGGCTGCTTAAACGCGGAGGGCCGCAGAAAGTTCCTGTGATTCCTCCTTAAATAGTTCCGACCGGCCGGAGAGCGAGGCGATCGCGTCACTTGAATGCGATTTCGAAGCGGAGATCTGCGGCTCAACCCGTTCTTCGATGAACAGCGGATGAATTCGATTCACGCCCTGTTGCCGCCGACCAATATGAGATAAACTCATGCGGGACCCTTTGAAACTGTGGACACTACGGAGGATACATAGAAATTGGGAAAAAGCATGGTGCCGAAGAAGCTTTTCTTCACCAAGGGCGTTGGTAAGCACAAGGAACGCCTGACCAGCTTTGAGCTGGCGCTTCGGGATGCAGGAATTGCTTCGCAGAACCTGGTGCGCGTCTCATCCATCTTTCCGCCGCGCTGCAAAATGATTACCCGCAAGGAAGGGCAGAAATATCTGAGCCACGGGGAGGTCGTTTTTGCCGTGATCGCGGAGAACTCGACGCGCGAACCGCACCGGCTTTGTGTTTCGAGCATCGGCGTAGCCATTCCGGCGGACAAGGATACCTACGGTTACCTGAGTGAGCATCACAGCTTTGGAGAAACCGAAGAGCAGGCCGGCGAGTACGCCGAGGAGCTTGCCGCAGAGATGCTGGCAACCACCCTTGACGTGGAATTCGATTCAGACAAGAGCTGGGACGAGAAGAAGGAGATTTACCGGATCTCCAACAAGATCGTGAGGACCAGCAACGTGACGCAGTCGGCGGTTGGCGACAAGCGGGGATTGTGGACGACCACAATTGCCGCGGCCGTGCTGATTCTCGACGAATAGGCGAAACGGCGAGCACGGGTTTCGAGGCCAATCCTTCGATACGGGATTGGCCTTGTTGCATTGAACCCTGATTGGGATGGGCGAAAAGAAGAGCGAGCGGACGATGGCGGAAAAGCGAAAGTATAACGTAGGCCTGGTGCAGATGAGCATGGGGCCCGATCCGGAGGCGAACCTGGCCTCTGCGGTGCGTCATATCCACGAGGCGGCGAACCTGGGCGCGAATATCGTGTGCCTGCCGGAGCTCTTTCGCACGCAGTATTTCTGCCAGCGCGAGGATCTGCACCTCTTTGATCTGGCCGAGCCGATTCCGGGTCCGTCGACGGCGAGGCTGGCCGAGGTGGCGCGCGAGCGCGCGCGTGGTCATCGTGGCGTCGCTTTTCGAGCGGCGCGCGCCGGGACTCTACCACAATACGGCGGTGACGCTGAATGTGGATGGAACGATTGGCAGCGTCTACCGCAAGATGCATATTCCTGACGATCCGCTGTATTACGAGAAGTACTACTTCACGCCGGGCGACCTGGGTTTTCGCGCGGCTGATACGGCCTTTGGCCGCGTGGGCACGCTGGTCTGCTGGGACCAGTGGTATCCCGAAGGCGCGCGCCTGACGGCGTTGCAGGGAGCCGAAGTACTTTTTTATCCCACGGCGATCGGCTGGCACCCGGCGGAGAAAGACGAGTTTGGCGCGGCGCAGTATGACGCCTGGCAGACGATTCAGCGCGCGCATGCCATCGCCAACGGAGTCTATGTGGCGGGCGTGAATCGCGTCGGGCATGAGCAGGGCGACGTGCTCGGTAATCGCGTGAAGGGGCCGGGCCTGGAGTTTTGGGGTGGCAGTTTCCTCGCCGATCCCTTTGGCCGCGTCGTCGCGAAGGCCTCCCACGATGCGGAGGAAGTTCTGCTTGGGGAGATCGACCTTGGTCTCATCGAAGAAACACGCCGCAACTGGCCGTTTCTGCGCGACCGGCGCATCGACGCGTACACGCCGATCACGCAGCGCTTCCTCGACGATGCGAAGTAGGCCGCGGCTATGATCTCCGATATCGAAGCGATGCAGGCGGCACTCGACGAAGCGCGCAAGGCTGCCGAAGCGGGCGAGGTTCCCATCGGCGCCGTGGTGGTGGCGGGCGATCACGTCGTCGGCTTCGGACAGAATCGCGTTCTGCGTGAATCCGATCCCACCGCGCACGCTGAGATTGTTGCCTTGCGCGAAGCTGCGGCCGCGCTGGGCAATTACCGGCTCAACGGCTGCACGCTCTATGTCACGCTGGAGCCGTGCGCGATGTGCGCGGGAGCCATGATTCATGCGCGGCTCGACCGGCTTGTGTACGGCGCTGCCGATCCCAAGGCCGGCGCATGCGGCTCTGTGCTCGAGGTGCTCAACCATCCGCGGCTGAATCACCAGTTGCGCGTGGATCAGGGAATTCTAGCCGACGAGGCAGGGGAGTTGTTGCGCGGCTTCTTTCGTGAACGGCGGCAGAGCTAGCTTCGCGTAAGCGCCTTGATGTGCGCGGCCCGATCGGGCCATTGGGCGGCCAGTTCCGCATAGCCTGCGTTACGGTAGTCGGCGAAATCAAAGCCCGGTGTCACGGAGCAGCCGAGCAGCGCTACCTGGCCGTTTCCAACGAGGCGCGTGCCCTGCCAGGTTCCGGCGGGCACGACAAGCTGTACCTGATGGCCGGCGGCCAGATCCGGCCCAAGCGTGACCACGGCAGAGGTTCCATCCGGATAAAGCTGCAGCATCTCTACCGGGTCGCCGCAGTAGAAGTGAAAGATCTCGTCCGCATCGAGCACGTGCAGCTCGGAGAAGGTTCCGGGCTCAAGCAGGTAATAAATTGCTGAACCGAGGTTGCGCAGCCCGCGGTCGGTCGCGACGGTTCCAGCTGAGGTATAGGTGCGGCGAAAGAAGCCGCCCTCGATGGGATGCGGTTCCAATCGAAGCAAGGCCTTGATTTCGCTGGCTGTCATCGCCTTCGATGGTAGCAGCGCAGCAGTTAGAATGGATTGCATGAAGGTGCAAGTGTATACGGCAGCGTGGTGCCGGGAATGCCGTGCCGCCAAGCAGTTTCTGGACATGCACGGCATCGTCTACACCGAGATCAACGTCGATCTGGATCTTGAGGCGTCGGCTGAACTGATCCGCAACGTCGGCAAGAGGGCGATTCCGCAGCTTGTGATCGACGGTGAATGGTTCCAGCCCTACCGGCCGGGCCACGGGCTTCTCTACGACGAGCTGCACAAGCGTTTCGGAATTCAGAAGCAGTAGGTTCCTCGTACAATCGGGAGTTGGCACGGGCCCGCTGAAATAGCCCTGCCGGGAGCATGGTCCTTGATCGAACGCTACACACGCCCGGCGATGGGGCGCATCTGGACGGAAGAGAACAAGTACCGCTGCTGGCTTGCGGTGGAGTCGGCGGCGACCGCAGTGCTGGCTGAAGACGGCGTGGTGCCGGCTGCGGCAGCCGAGGCCATTGCGGCGAAGGCTGATTTCTCGGTGGCGCGCATCGCCGAAATCGAGGCCGAGGTGAAGCACGATGTGATCGCCTTCACCACCGCCGTCGCAGAGTCGCTCAAGAAGCAGGGACTGGATGCGGAATCGCGCTGGCTGCATTATGGGCTCACGTCCAATGACGTGGTCGATACCGCGCAGGCCTTGCAGGTCAAAGCGGCGTCCGCGCTGATTCGCGAAGGCATCGCGGCGTTTCTCGCGGTGCTGAAGCGACGCGCGCTTGAATTCAAGCACACGCCCACGATCGGCAGAACTCACGGCATCCACGCTGAACCGACGACCTTCGGGCTGAAGCTGCTGAACTGGTATGCCGAGATGGAGCGCAACCGCGTACGCTTCGACGCCGCGGCCGAAGGGATGCGCGTAGGCAAGCTTTCAGGCGCGGTGGGCACCTTCGGCCATCTGAAGCCGGAGCACGAAGAGCGCATCTGCGCGCGGCTCGGGCTTGAGCCGGCTCCGGTGGCAACGCAGGTGATCCAGCGCGATCGCCACGCCGCGTATATTTCAGCTCTCGCGATCATCGGCAGCACGCTCGACAAGATTGCTGTTGAAGTGAGGCACCTGCAGCGCACCGAAGTGCGCGAGGCGCAGGAGTACTTCAGCGAAAAGCAGAAGGGCTCTTCGGCAATGCCGCACAAGAAGAATCCCATCACGAGCGAGCAGATCAGCGGGCTGGCGCGGGTGCTGCGCGGCAACGCACAGGCGGCTTTTGAGGATATTGCGCTGTGGCACGAGCGGGATATCTCGCACTCATCGGTTGAGCGGGTGATCTTTCCGGACTCGACGATCCTGATTGACTACCTGCTGGCCAAGGCGACGGACCTGATCGACCGGCTGCTTGTCTATCCGGAGCGCATGAAGAAGAATCTTGAGTCGACCGGCGGCCTGATCTTCAGCGGACAACTCCTGCTTGACCTGGCCGAGGCGGGCATGATGCGCGAGGACGCCTACCGGCTGGTTCAGGGGCACGCGATGCGGGCATGGAAGGACGACCTTGTCTTTCGCGATGAGATTGAGCGCGACCCGGCAATCACGGCGCTGCTTGAGCAAAGAGAAGCTGGACCGCACCTTCGATTACACCCGCCAGCTCGGCAACGTGGACGCAATCTTCAGGCGGGTTCTGGGGGAGTAAGGCTCTCCGCACGATGCAGCTTACGATCGCAATGACGGGCGCTTCAGGCGCGATCTTTGGTCGGGAGCTGCTGCGTGCGCTTGAGGCCGACGCGCGTGTGGAACGTGTGCACTTCGTGCCCTCTGAGAACTCCCTGCGCGTGCTCGCAGAAGAGCTGCAGGTGGCAGGGCGCAACGGCCTCGTGGAAAAGCTACTGGGCTGCGCACCGGCGAAGACGCTTCAGTTGAGCGATGCCGACATCGGCGCAGGGATCGCGAGCGGCAGTCATCCTTCAGGCGGAATGATCGTGCTGCCGTGCTCGATGGGGACGCTGGCAAAGATCGCGCATGGGCCTGGCGGACTCGCTGATTGCGCGCGCAGCCGATGTGACGCTGAAGGAGCGGCGGCCTTTGCTGCTCTGCGTGCGGGAGACGCCTTTCAGCCGGATTCATCTTCGCAATATGAAGCTTGCTGCCGAGGCCGGGGCGACGATCTTTCCGGTGATTCCGTCGTTTTACAACCAGCCAGCGGATGCGACAGAAATGGCGCGGCAGTTTGTTTACCGGGTGCTTGGGCACATCGGCCTGCCACAGCCGGGGGCCTATGTGTGGAAGGCTGAAGAGTGACGCGCCCGGCGGTTTCCGGGCCGGATTCCGTCGAATGGGATTTGACAGGGCGCCTCGTGAGCCCGGATACTCCTTATCATGCTGCGGAGAAGGAATCACGGAATTGAGGCCATGGCCATGTGCATGTGTAGGTCGTGCGAGCCCGTCCGTGTGGCTTTTGAGCGGCGAATGCGATAGACGCAACCGATTCTCAACAGTCAGACGGCCCGGGTCCTCCCCAAGGATTCGGGTTTTTGTTTTTGAGGCGGAAGAGCCTTTCCGAGTATCCAATGAGGCGTTCAGATGCCTCCTACATTCACCGAGACCCAAGGAGCCACAGTATGTCCGAAGCCAAGCAACTGCAGTTTGCCACGCTCGCTGTTCATGCAGGTCAGTCGCCCGATCCCGCGACAGGTGCGCGGGCAGTGCCGATTTATCAGACCACGTCGTACCTGTTTCAGGATGCCGACCATGCGGGCCGGCTCTTCGCCCTGAAGGAGTTCGGCAATATCTACACGCGCATCATGAACCCGACGACGGATGTCTTCGAGAAGCGCGTTGCGGCTCTCGAAGGGGGCGCGGCGGCGCTGGCGACGGCGTCGGGGCAAGCGGCCGAGACGCTGACCTTGACCACCCTGGCCGCCGCAGGCGATGAAATCATCTCGACGACTTCGCTCTACGGTGGCACCTACAACCTCTTTCACCACACGCTGCCGCGGCTGGGCATCAAGGTGCGTTTTGTCGATGGGGATGATTTCGACGGCCTGCGCGCGGGCGATCAACGAGAAGACGCGCGCCATCTACACCGAGACGATCGGAAATCCCAAGCTCGATGTGATCGATATCGAGCGGTTCGCTGTCGATTGCGCACGAGCACAAGCTGCCGCTGGTGATCGATAACACCACGCCTTCGGCGGCGCTGGTGCGGCCGATCGAGTGGGGCGCGGATATCGTGGTAAATTCGGCAACCAAGTTTCTTGGCGGACACGGCACGTCGATCGGCGGCGTGATCGTGGATGCAGGCAAGTTCGACTGGGCGGCTTCAGGGCGATTCAAGGAGTTCACCGAGCCTGACCCGTCGTACCACGGACTCTCGTACATCGAAGCCTTCGGGCCGCTGGCGTTCATCCTCAAGGCGCGCATCCAGGGATTGCGGGATACCGGCGCAGCGCTGTCGCCGTTCAATGCGTTTCTCTTTCTGCAGGGCATCGAGACGCTGCACCTGCGCCTCGAACGGCACTCACAGAATGCGCTCGCCGTGGCGCGGCATCTTGAGCAGCATCCGGGCGTTGAGTGGGTAAATTATCCGGGGCTTGAGTCGAGTGCATACCGCGAGCGCGCGAAGAAGTATCTGCCCAACGGGCAGGGCGCGCTGATCACCTTCGGAATCAAGGGCGGCTACGAGGCGGGCAAGAAGCTAATCGACGCGCTCGAATTGTTTTCTCTGGTGGCGAATATCGGCGATGCCAAGTCGCTGGTGATTCATCCGGCATCGACCACGCATCAGCAGCTTTCGGCAGAGGAGCAGAAGGAGACCGGCGTCACGCCGGAGATGGTGCGGTTATCGGTGGGTATCGAGGATATTCGCGACATTCTTGCCGATCTCGACCAGGCGATTGAGACCGCCAACGGGCACGTATTCGCCGGAGCCGCGGAGAAGGCGGGCGCAGCCGCGAAATGAGCAGCGTACCCCCGGCACGATCGCAAAGCGCCATTGACGAAGCGGCGCCGTCTCCGACGCATGAAGGGGATTTCGTTCTCGAAAGGGACTTCCTTCTTGAGAGCGGCGGCACGCTTGCGTGGCCTACGCTGCACTATGCCACGTACGGGCGGCTGAACGCCGCCCGCGACAACGCGGTGCTGGTGTGTCATGCACTGTCAGGTTCGGCGAGCGTGGGATCGTGGTGGCCCGAAGTCTTCGCGCCGGGCGGCCTGCTCTCGGTCGATCGGGATTTCGTGATCTGCATCAACATCCTGGGCTCGTGTTATGGCTCGACTGGACCCGGCTCCGTCGACCCGGCCAGGGGCGCGATCTACGGGCCGGAGTTTCCGCTGGTTTCGATCCGCGACAACGTGCGGGCGCAGAAGGATCTGCTCGACTTTCTGGGTGTTTCCAGGCTGCGGCTGGCTCTGGGCGGGTCGATCGGCGGCATGCAGGTGCTGGAGTGGTCGATCCTGGAGCCGGAACGGGTCGAACGGGCGGCAATTGTGGGCGTGGCGCCCCTGACCGCGATGGGGCTGGCGCTGAACCATCTGCAGCGCGTAGCCATCCAGAATGACCCCGATTGGAACGGGGGCTGTTACTCCGCCGAGCGGCCGCCGCGGCGCGGGCTGGCGCTGGCACGGCAGATCGGCATGATCAGCTATAAGTCCGCGACATTGCTCGAAGAGCGGTTTTCGCGTAAGCCGAATCGCAATGAAGACCCGTGGGCGCCCGGCGGCGAAGCAAGCGGTCTGATCGGCGGACGCTTCGACATAGCTGGCTACCTCGACTACCAGGGGCAGCGCTTCATCGAGCGCTTCGATGCGAACGCCTACCTGGCAATTCTGCGCACGATGGATACCTGGGATCCGCTGGCCGGAAGCCCGTCGCCCGCCGAGGTTTTCGGGCGGATTCGCGCGCGGCTCACCTTTGTGGGCATCAGCTCGGACTGGCTCTTTCCCCCGGAATCGGTGCGGGAGCTTGCAGCGCTGGTGCGGTCGGCCGGGGTGGAAGCGGAATACTGCGAGATGCCCAGCTCGCATGGGCACGATGCCTTCCTGGCCGAGCAGGCAGAGCTGGTTCGGCTTCTGCGGTAGAGCGATTCCTTCGTAAATAGCAGGAACACTTTTCGCAAAAATGGTGTCTAAGGCGGTATGCTGTGCTCGGAGAAGCAGTCCCCGGGCCTCTCCGAGATGTGCGGAGGAACGCGAGTGCACGACGAGCTTCCATCAACGCGCATTGATACAGGAAGACCCCCAGCGGGGCGGTCACCGAAGGCTCTTCAAACCCTCTTTCAGCGCGACTTGCCGACTTTGCTTGTCACAGGCGGCAGGGATTTTTATAATCCTCGCAACACCGCACCGGAAACCTGGGTAATGTCCGTTTGTATGCCCGGGGATCAGCCGGCACGTAGAATGGTTGAAACTTTTGCGAGTGGATACTTGAAGAAACACTCCATTTTCAGTTACTCCCAGGAGCATTGAATGAAGAAGATTGTCTTTGCATCTGTGTTGGCCTTGGCGAGCGTCAGCCTTGTCACCGCACCAGCTATGCGCGCGCAGGAAAACTCGGGAACGATCCAGATCAAGGATCCGGCCGAGTACAACGCCTATCAGATGTTCTCCACGCAAACGGATCCCAAGGCTAAGGCCGCTGCGGGCGAGAGCTTCCTTACCTCCTACCCGCAGAGCGTGGTGAAGTCGGCGGTTCTCGACGAGCTGATCAACACGTATCAGAAGCTGCAGGAGCCGGATAAGACTCTGAGCGCGGCGAGCCGCCTCTTGCAGATCGATCCCAACAATATGAAGGCGATCTTCATCTCGGTGTTCATCAAGAAGCAGCAGTGCGCCAAGACGTCGGATGCGCAGACCTGCGACGACGCCGCGGCACTGGCCAGAAGGGGCTCGAGCGCGGCCAAGCCGGCCGCGGTTTCAGACGACGACTGGAACAAGCAGAAGGCGGCGACTTACCCGGTTTTCCATTCGGCGATTGCGCTTGATGCCGCGCTCTCAAAGAAGGACTTCAAGGCCGCTCAGGATGAGTACATCGTGGAATTGAAGCTGATGACGGAAGAGGAGGCCAAGGCGCAGGGACTGAATGACACGCTGCTTCTGGCCCAGGCCTACGCCCAGCCCGGTCCTGCGCAGAACCTGCCCGATGCCGTCTATGAGTATGCCCGCGTGTGGGATTACGCGCCGCAGAACTACAAGGCCCAGATCGAGCCGAAGCTGGAGTATTACTACAAGAAGTACCACGGCGGTCTCGACGGCTTGCAGGACATCAAGACCCAGGCGCAGACCTCCGCGCTGCCTCCGGGGAATTTCAAGATCGATCCGGCGAAGAGCCCGGCAGAGCAGATTCACGATCTGCTTGCGGCAACGCCTGACCTCAGCACGCTGGCGCTGGCGGACAAGGAAACGGTTCTGGCTCTCGGCAGCCAGGAGGACGCGGATAAGCTTTGGGCTCTGCTCAAGGACAAGCCGACGCCGGTCCCGGGAATTGTGATTGATGCCTCGGACTCGACGATCAAAATGGCTGTGACCCAGGACGCGAAGGACGCCAAGACCGCGGACTTCATCGTGAACCTGAAGAAGCCGTTGACCGAGGAGGAGCTGAAGCTCTATCAGCCGGGCTTTGAGTTCAAGCTGCAGCCTGCTGCCGAACTCGACGGAACCTACGACAGCTATACGAAGACGCCTGCCACCGCAACCTCAGCGGGAACAGCACAGATTGTTCTTCGCGATGCCTTTATCCAGCCGGAGAAGAAGAAGCCGGTTGCGCACAAACCTGCGGCTGCTCATCGCAGAGCGGCGCACTAAAAACAGTAATCATGACAGCGGGACCACGTTGATGCCGCTGCAGCAAGAATGCTTTCCGGGAGTCACCAAGGGCAGCCTCGTTGAGGTTGCCCTTCTTGTTTGTGTGGCTAAGAGACGGGAGCGGCGCGGATGGTAGTCTGATGGGCAGCATGGTTGCGTCACGATCAAGGCGATCTTTAGTGATGGCTCTTCTGGCGGTTCTGCTAGCGGCGCCGTCGCTGCGCGCGCAGGATGCGGAGGACGGGAAGCACCGGGAAAGTCAGGCTTGTGCCGCGTGCGAAGACCCCTATGCCATTTGCCGTCACGCAGCCGACTCCGGCTCCGGAGTACGCGCTGAGATTCATCCACGCCGATCGAATGAGCCGCGAAGATCAGTTGATCGCCTCCAACGCGGAGTCCTCGATTGCCGAGCATGCGGCGCTGAACGGCTTTGACCTGAGCGACGGGGAGTGGAAGTACGAGCAGATCGATTGCTCGGCCTTTCCGGGGCACCTGTTTCTGCGCTACACGCGGAACAACGGGGCCAGCGATCTGACGGTTTTCTCCGCGTCGATACCGCGGGGTCAGGACGGGCGGGTACGGATCATCCCTATCCAGAAGCGCAGTTATTCGCTTTTTGCGCCGGCGCCGATCAATGCACTGACGATCTCGGCCTTCAACCATATCCGCGCCGAGGAAGGGGAGAATCGTGCCTTCAACTGGATAGGGAACGGCATCTGTTATGCGGCGCTGGCGGGCGCCAATCCGCAGCTTCCCGGCGCAGACCAGCCGCAGGCGGGCGAGCCATTTCCTGCGATGGACGCGGTGTTGCAGACCGCTGTGCAGGGCGGAGCCGTGATCCGGTTTGTGGATACCGCGGCCACGCCCCGGCCGATGGAGTGGTCGATGACCTTCAACCAGAAGGGGAAGCTCGTGAAGGCAACGCACACGCAGGCTGCGATGATCACGCCGCATGCCGTTCCGGAAACTTCTGCGGTGAGTGAGACGCGGCCGGTTCCCCAGACCACCAGGTAGTGTTATTCGCCGAGCATGATGCGGCTGATGGCCGATGCCCGCCCGGTTGCCGGGTCGCAGGTGACGAGCGCCGCGCACATCTTCGGATTGCCTTTGGCGGCCTCGAACTTGCCGGGCAGCCCGGTGAGGAAGCGGTGAAGCACGAGATCCCTCTCGACGCCGATGACGCTGTCGTAAGGGCCGCTCATGCCCACATCGGTCTGGTAGGCGGTGCCGTTCAGGAGCAGCCGCTCGTCGGCCGTGGGAATGTGCGTGTGCGTGCCAAGCACGGCTGTGACTTTGCCATCGAGATGCCAGCCCATGGCGACTTTTTCGCTGGTGGCCTCGGCGTGGAAATCGACGACGATGACCTTTGCCTGAATGCTGCCGAGCAGATTTGTCGCCGCGTGAAAGGGATCGTTGGTGCCGTTCATGAAGACGCGGCCCATCAGGTTGATCACGGCGTAGTCAATGCCGTCCTCGGTCCTGCCTTCAAAGACGCCATAGCCGGGCAGGCCCGGTGCGAGATTGGCAGGCCGCAGGACGCGCCGGGGGCGCTCCTGGCTGTCGGCGGGGACCGAAGCGAGGTAGTCCATCAGCTCGCGCTTGTCCCAGACGTGATTGCCGGTGGTCATCACGTCTACGCCGAGGTCGAAGAGCTCGTCGGCGATCTGCGGCGTGACGCCGAAGCCGCCGGCGGCATTTTCGACGTTCATGATGGTCAGGTCGACATCGTGGGCTTCGCGGACGTGGCCGAGATGCTCGCGCACGATCCTGCGTCCCGCGCTGCCGAAGATGTCACCGACGAAAAGGATCTTCAAAAGAAACGTGCTCCAGTGCGTTCGCTGCCCTATCTAGTTGCCGTCCGGTTCCGGAATCCTTGCCGGCCGATGCCTGCTCCGCTGCGCATCAGCGGAAAGAGAATGACGTCGCGAATGGATTTTGAGCCAGTCAGCAGCATGGTGAGGCGGTCGACGCCGATGCCTTCGCCGCCGGTGGGCGGCAGGCCGTAGGCCAGGGCGCGCACGTAGTCCTCGTCCATCTGGTGGGCCTCATCGTCGCCGCGGTCGCGCTCGCCCAGTTGCTGCTCAAAGCGCTTGTGCTGCTCCACGGGATCGTTCAACTCGCTGAAGGCGTTGCCCAGCTCGAAGCCGCCGGCAAAGAACTCGAAGCGCTCGACATGCTCCGGATCGTCGGGCTTTGCCTTGGAGAGCGGCGAGACGACGGTGGGGTAGTCGTAGATGATGGTGGGCTGGATGAGGAACGGCTCGACCACGGCCTCGAAGAGGTTGTAGATCAGCTTGCCGAGCGGCGCGTTCTTCAGCGAGTCGTAGTAGACGCCGGAAACAGCGCCGTGAATGGTCTTCAATTCAGCGAGGCGCTCGGGAGCAAGCTGCGCGGTCTGGCTGGCGGCGGCTTCGAGGGCGGCCATGGCTGCCTGCAATTGCGCACGGAGCGTTTCGATCGAGGTGAAAGCGTTGCTCGCCGGCTTAGCTCCGGCCTCGGCGGGCCAGAATTGCGATGATCGCCTCGCGCATGGTGTAACGCTGTCCACTTGCCGAGATCGATGGTGTGGCCGTTGAACTCGGCGATTGTGGTGCCGTTGACCTCGCGCGCCACAAACTCGATCAGCTCCTCGGTGAGTTGCATCAGGTCGTGGTAGTTGGCATAGGCCTGGTAGAACTCGAGCATCGTGAACTCGGGATTGTGCTGGGTGCTTACGCCCTCGTTGCGGAAGTTGCGATTGATCTCGTAGACGCGGTCGAGGCCGCCCACGACAAGGCGCTTGAGATAGAGCTCGGGCGCGATGCGCAGGTAGAGGTCCATATCGAGCGCGTTGTGGTGGGTGGTGAAGGGCCGCGCCGTGGCGCCGCCGGCGATCGGCTGCATCATGGGGGTCTCGACTTCGAGATAGCCGCGCTCATCAAAGAACTGGCGCAGGGCGCGGAGCACCGCGGCGCGCTTCACGAAGACGGCGCGGCTGTCGAGGTTGGTGAAGAGGTCGACATAGCGCTGGCGGTAGCGCAGCTCGACGTCGGCCAGGCCGTGATATTTCTCCGGCAGCGCGAGCATGGCCTTGGAGAGGAAGGTCAGCGTTTCAACGTGGATCGTGAGCTCGCCGGTGCGGGTGCGGAAGAGATAGCCGGAGACGCCGATGTGGTCGCCGAGGTCGAGAAGTTTGTAGAGCGCGAAGCCCTGCTCGCCGACGGCGTCGAGGCGGACATAGATCTGCAGGCGCTCGCCGCCCTGCTGCAGCGTGGCAAAGCCGGCCTTGCCCTGCGCGCGAATCGCCATGATGCGGCCGGCGACTGAGACAGTCGCGCGGTGGGCCTCCAGCTCTTCTGCGGCGGTTTCGCCCCATTTGGCGCGAATCTCAGGAATGGTGTGCGAGGCAGGGAACTGGTTGGGATAGGCTGCCTGGCCAAGCTTTTCAATCTCGGTCAGCTTGGTCCTGCGCAGCTCAAAGAGACCGCGCTCAAACTCTGAATCAAACACGATCATTCCTTCCACGGGAGTGGCAAAAGGCTCAAAAGGGAAGTATACCTGCTCGCTGGTTGACGCTGTATGCTGTGGGTTGGCGCCCATGGCTGAGCGCGATTCCAACGCGGAGGAAGAAGCAGCGCAGCGGCATCGCCGAGGCCGCGAAGACGTATATCCAGGTGGAGAAGATTGCGCAGATCGGCCTGGTGTTGCCCTGCGCGGTGCTGATCGGCTGGCTCGGAGGAACATGGCTCGATGGCCATTTTCACCAGTCATGGATGACGATCACCGGCTTTTTGCTGGGCTGCGTCGCGGGCATGACGAGCGCGATTCGAATGGCGATAGGGCTGGTGCTCCGACTCCGGCAAGAAGCGGAACGGGACCGGTGGCTCAACCACTCCGCCGGGCGACGATGCAGAATGACTGAACCCTCAAAGGCTACCCCTGACATTAGCCCGGACGCCCTCTATGCGATGCTCAGGCGAGCGATGCGCAACACGGCGATACTGGCGCGTGCTGCTGGCCGCAGCGGCCTGGGTCGGATTTGGCTGGCGCGACGCGGCGATGCTGGTTGTGGGCGCGGCCATTTCGGTGGCCAGCATCTACGAGTGGCTGCGGCTTGCGCGGATGATCAATGCGCGCCTGGACCGCGAGCAAACCGGGGCGAACGCCGGCGTAGTGGTGCTCTTCTTTCTGCTGCGCCTGCTGCTGTTTGCGGTGGTCATTTATGGTAGCCTTAAGGTGATTCATGGCTCAGGAATTGCGCTGTTATGCGGGCTTGCGCTGGCGGTGACCACCATGGGCTGGGAAGCACTTCGCCTGCTTCGCGAATAATGAATAGAAAGATTTCGAGGCCGCGCCGAGCAGCCGGCATCGAGACGGAAAGAATCGCGTTTTCCATGTTGGAATTATCGTCTCTCACCTCGGCAGTGACCCATATGGCCAGCCTTTCTCCAGCGCTCTCTCTGGATGAAAAGACGGAGCCATTTGTCGTTTTCAACAGGACATTCAGATTTGAAATCCTGGTGGTGCTGGCGCTCATCGCTTTTTTCCTGGCGGTGCGGGTGACGCTCTCGGTCGAGGCGCCCGGCGGCATCCAGCAGGTTGCGGAGATGCTGCATGAGTTCGTGGGCGGCCAGGCGGAAGAGATCATCGGCCACGATTACGAGCGCTATCTGCCGTTCATCGTCTGCATCTTTCTCTTCGTGCTTTGCAATAACCTGCTCGGACTGATCCCCGGCATCGAGACGCCGACCAGCGTGGCCGTGGTGCCCCTTGGCGTCGCGACGCTGGCGTTTCTCTATTACAACTACCACGGCATCCGCGTGAACGGCCCGATCAACTACCTGAAGACCTTTGCCGGCCCGGTATGGTGGATTGCGCCGCTGCTCTTTCCCGGTGGAGATCATCTCGCACCTGGCCCGTGTCATGTCGCTCACCATTCGTCTCTATGCGAACATGCTGGCCAGCGACCTGCTGACGCTGATCTGCTTCTCAATTTTCCCGTTTGTGGCGCCCACTGCCTTTCTGGGGCTCCACTTTCTGGTTTCGATTATCCAGGCCTACGTGTTCATGCTGCTGACCACGATCTATATCGGAATGGCGATCGCGCACGAACATTGAGGTGCTGGGCCCTCGTCTTTAGACGGGGAAAAAGAGATTCCGCCGGAGAGCGCTTCCGCTCCGGAGCTACGGATAGATCGCGAGCGTGAGGGGGCCAGCACGGTGAGCCTCAACCACCCACTGGCGATCAATTCAAAGGAAGCTGGAGAACTATGCGGAAATTGCAATTCATCTTTATCGCTCTGGCGGCGCTCTGCTTCGCAGTGCCGGCCTTTGCGCAGGCCGGTGGCGGCGTCATTAACATGGCCCCGATCGGCGTGGGCCTGGGCATGGGTCTGGCTGCAGGCCTCTGCGGTCTCGGCCAGGGCAGGGCTGTCGGCTCCGCGACCGAAGCCCTCGCCCGCAACCCGGGAACCCGCGGCAACCTGATGACCTTCCTGATCATCGGTCTGGCCTTCATCGAGTCGCTTACCCTGTTCACCTTCGCCATGATCTTCCTCAAGATCACGTAGGAAAGGTAACGATCTGGAAACGAGGAGCTCCGCCCATCAGGCGGGGCTCTTCTGCTTGCTGGCGGCTCTTTCTCAGGCGGATCACTCAGCGCGTGAGAATCCGGATGGCCTGGACGTAATCGATACTCGGCACCGGGGCGTAGTTGGTCTGCTCTTCTACGGTTTCAAACGTCTTGTTCTTCAGCACAATGCGGCTGTTCATTTCCATCTGGAAACGCACGATGCGCCACTGGTGCTCGCCCACGTCGCTTTGCTCGATCACGATCCAGCCGTTTTTGTAGAGCCTGCCGAGGATACCCCATCCGAAGTCGACATCGTGCACCAGGTGGGCTTCGAAGCGCGTCACGCGCTGCTGTGAGACGTCGATCCAGATTTCGCCGGCCATGGCCGTGAGCACCTGCGTTTCGAGATCCGGTGGGTTGAAGGCGGGATTTGCCTCGAGCGAGAACTTCTCAACACGGCCGGTGGGTCCCACGCCCTCGCCAATGTACTTGTAGGTAAACGCGTCGGGAAGAGCCCGGATGACCTTCACCACGCGAGCCAGGTCGGCATCCTGGTCTTCTTTGCGATGGCGCTGGCGGCCGGGCTCGGTCAGAAGAGCCTCCAGCCGTTCCTTCTCCTTCCCTGCGTCTTCAGCGCTCAGAGGGCTGTTGTTGATGGCTACAAGGCGGGCGACGGCGCCGCCTTTGGTCTCGAAAATCTCCTTGGTCGAGGAAAAGCGGGGGCTGGTCTTGCGCAGAGTGTAGCGCATGGGGTGCGTCGTGTCCTGCGCGCTGGCCAGTTCGACGGCGAGGACTCTTTTCACGAAAGCAGGACCCGGCAACTCGCCGGTCGTAGTCCTGCGACCGGGCGGCGAGAGGAGCGAAAAGCAGAATGCAGAGGGTGGAAAGAAGAAACCCGCTTGCGGCTGCTCCCCCTTTACCCAGATTGTTGCTTTTCATAGAGCATTAGACGCGCAGGTGCCTTCCGGGGTTCCGGAATTGAAGTACCCCGGTCATGTTGCGTATAGTTCGGGCAGGGCACTGACGTTTTTCAGGCAGCATGGCTAAAGGCAGTATGAGGCATTGGCCGATGCGCGGTCCTACGGGGCCGGAATCCCTGGCACCCGGACTGTGCTTGAAAAATCTCGGAAGGAAATGCGCGATGGCAATGGAGAACGGTCTCGCTCGGATTGGCAAGACGGTGGTGATTCGGGGCGAGCTGAAGGGCAGTGAAGATTTGATTGTGGATGGGCAAGTGGAAGGGACCATCAGCCTTTCAGAGGGCCGTCTGACCATAGGACCCAGTGCGAATGTCGCCGCCGATCTTACGGCGAAGGAAGTCCTCATCCAGGGCCGCCTGCGCGGGAATATCACTGCCAGCGGGCGCGTGGAACTGCGGGCAGGCAGCGTAGTCGAGGGAGACGTGCACGCGCTGCGCCTTGCGATCGAAGACAACGCGGTTTTCCGCGGCAAGGTTGATCTGACGCAGGGAGCCAAGAACCCAGATGGCGGAACCGCCTTCTAAAGCTGGCTGAGTTGGTCGCCTCGACCCGGTTGCTGCTCATTGACCGTTGGAGATGAGCGGTGCAATGCAGCGGGGCGTCGCGTTTCGCTGCAGAGGCGGGTCGACAGGGGAAAAATTGGCTGGACATTGCGATCCGGCCGTAAGGGGAACGAGAGTGCTTCGCCGCTTGTTTGACAAAAAGCCGGAAGACGCCGCGCAGAGCCAGTCCGGCGCAAAAATCACACGCTATTCCGGCGCCTGGGCCGCCATGCGGAAGCGCCTGCAGTCAGAGACGGGATTGCGTGTGATCGATGCAGGATCGACCTCGCCCACGAATATCAACTATCTGACGAGCCTCGGACACAGCATCTTTCTCGCCGACCCGGTGAACGATGCCTGGAATGGCAACTGGCAGACGGGCGTGGACGCCAACGATGTCCCGATATGGAATATCGACGGCTACCTAAGCCATACCTTGCAATTTGCCGGCCGCACCTTCGACACGATTCTGCTTTGGACCACGCTGGATTATCTGCCCGAGCCGTTTGTCGTGCCAGTGGTCGATAAGCTGCATGAGGCGATGAATCCCGGCGGCCAGGTGCTGGCGTTTTTTCACACCAAGGCCAAAGGCGACGACACCGCTTACTGCCGCTTTGGTGTCACCGATTCCGACAACGTGGAAATGCAGACGGCACAGCCGATCCCCATTCAGCGGGCCTTCACCAATCGCAGCATTCAGAGCCTCTTTGCGCACTGGTCGGGATTCAGGCAATTCCTGGCCAAAGACAGCCTCTCTGAAGTGATCATCACGCGCTGACCATCACGCACTGATCTCCCCGGAAAATGGAAGCAAGGGTTGGGCTTCGCCGGCGGGACCCGGTTTGGGCGGCGCGCCATTCTCCTCGTATCGATCTCCCAGCTTGTACTCGCGGCATATTGAGTGCACGAGCTCCCGCATTCTCCTGGAGTATTCCGGCGAGACGAAGGCGCTGGCCGTATAGCGGCGCTTGTAGGACTCAAGCTGCTCAGGGAAGTGGCGGCCGACAAAGTCGAAGAAGATGGGCAGCGAGCAGGGCTTGAGGAAAAGTGGATTGGCGTGGAAGAAAGAGGCGCCTGCATCCGATGCGGCCTTCGCCACCGCTGCAATCGATCGCCGGCTGTCAGTGATGCCGGGCATCAGGGGGCAGCACATGACGCCGGCGCGAAGGCCGGCGGCGCGCAGCCGAGCCAGCGCGGCAATGCGTAGATCGGGCCGCGGCGCGCGCGGCTCAAGGATACGGGCCAGCCCCTGATCGATGGTGGTGACTGTGTGGTGGATCGCGAGAGCGTGTCTGCGGGAAACCTCCTGCAGAATGTCCAGATCGCGTACGATGAGCGTCGACTTGGTGATGATGCTGAGGCGAAAGCCGGTAGTCCGGGCGAAGACCTCGAGGATCGACCGGGTGACGCGTTGCCTGCGTTCGATCGGCTGGTAGGGGTCGGTCGCGGTTCCTAGCGAAATTTGGGTGCCGGGCTCGAGCCGTTTGAGTTCCTGGGACAGAAGCCACGCGGCACTTTCCTTGAAGTAGATCTTGCGTTCGAAGTCCTCGGGGGTTTTCTCGAGGAACTCGTGCGTGTAACGCGCATAACAGTAACGGCAGGCGAACTCACATCCACGATAGGGGTTGATCGCGTGTGTGAAGGGCAGTCCCCGGTTTGAGTTGACGCGGCTGAGGATCGAACGGGATGGGAGCGGGCGATACTCGGTGAGGTGCCCCGTGGCGTCGAGAGGAGCATCGTGAGCCCGGCTGGCCAGTGGGGAAAGGGTCTTTTCGTGCAGGATGGGGAAGAGGGTATCCGAATCGTGTTTCGCCATATGTTCGCCTTGTGGCTAAGCTACCCCTCCCCCGGTGGGACGTCAAGCGGAATCGCCGATGGGATCCATTGCTGCGGTGCAGTTCGACCCGGGGCTGACGATGTATGGTGAGTCTTTAGGGCGCTGACGAGCAGTCAGGCAAGGAGGATTCGAGGGTATGAGTCTGTTGAAGGGAACGCGCATTACCTGGCTGGGGCATGCAACGGTACTGATCCAAACGCCGAAGGGCACCCACATCATGATCGATCCCTTCATCGCGCAGAATCCCAAATATCCGAAGGGGTTTGCGCTGCCGGAGAAGATCGACTACGTGCTGCTGTCGCACGGGCACGGGGATCACATCTCCGATGCTGTTCCCGTGGCAGCCGGGCACGGCTCGACGGTGGTGGCGATTTATGAGCTGGCGGCTTACGTCGGTGGCAAAGGCGTTTCGAAGACCATGGGGATGAATCTGGGTGGCACGGCACAACTGGGCGATGTGGCCGTGACCATGGTTGAAGCCACGCATTCGGCGGCGGCGGAGGACGAGAAGGGCACGCACTACGTTGGCGTCGCTACGGGATTCGTTCTTTCGATCGAAGATGGCCCTGTGCTCTATCACGCGGGAGATACCGGCGTCTTTGGCGACATGAAGCTGATCGGCGAACTCTATCGTCCCGAGGTGGCCATGCTTCCAATTGGGGGCTTTTATACGATGGGCCCTAAAGAAGCTGCAGTCGCCGTGCGTCTGCTTGAGCCGAAGATGGTGCTTCCCATCCATTTCGGCACGTTTCCGCCCCTGACGGGAACGCCCGCTCAGCTTGCGGCTCTGGTGGACGCTGCCAAGGTGCAGGTTGTGGACTGGAAGCCCGGCGAGACCGTCTGAAGGAGTCTTATGCACAAAAACAAGGACCGGATTTGCATCCGGCCCTGTTCTTCTGGGATAAATCTGAGAGTGATGACTTACTTGGCGCCGGCAGCTTTTCTCTGCTCGGCCCAGCGGCGCCGGACCGCTTCGGCGATGCGCTTGCGGCCCTCGGGGGTCAGATTTCTCTTCTTTCTTGCGGCTTTGGAAGATGAATAAGACGTTTTACCTGTCGCAGCTCTGGTCAGCAGAGCCCGCGCCTGCTGCAATTGGGCGATCTCTCGGTCGAGCTGGGCGAGAATTTCGGAAACTCCCACGGTTCCTCCTCTTGCTGGTACGTGGTCCACTTCCCATGGCTTGCATGAGACCACTACTCCGTGGACTTTTACTTCTGCTACCACGAACATACTGAAGGGGCCAGCAGTTTAGAAATAAAAAGCGACGTTTTCAATACTCTTAAGAAACGGTACCTCCAACTTAGGAGTAACCAAATCTGACTTACTTACACTCTCTGAATCAACTGCGGCGAAAGACCGCACCGAATCGAATCGCAACCATAATTTGCAAACTGGCGATGCCTGTGAAGCGCGTAGCTCTCTGGAAATGCAGCCCGAAGAGGCTGTATCCGGCATGTTAGCGCGCCAGAGTTACCACTTTGTATATCTGAGATAAATCGAGGTAACTCAAGATTCCCGTTTTGGTCTGACCCGTCAATGCGGCGGCTATGCGCTAAAGCCGGCGGGGGGAGCGCGCAGACTCGTCTCGTATGGGAGTGGCGGCGTCCGATATCGGTGGATCATTGCCCAGGCGCAGGGCAGATTCAGCGGCGCAGAAGTTACGAAGCTCGCGAAGGATTTCATTCTTATCGCGCGCATACTGGCCGGCAAGGCGGGTCAGGGCATAGGTGATGATGTCGCTGTGGTGCAGGTCCTGGACGGAAGGATCGCGCCGCATGTTAAGCCAGAGCCGGTGCACTAGCTGCACATCGTCGGGGCTCAGGGTCGGAGCGTGCGGGCCGATGTAGAAGACCTTGGTTTCGCCGCTCGGGCCAACCACAAAGAAGTTGAACTGGCGCTTGGGCTCGGGCAAAGCCTCCCACGCCTGGCCGAGATGGAAGGCCTGCTGCTCGGCGGTGAGCGAACTGGAGAGGCCGGAGACGACAGAATCGACTTCGAGCGAGTTAGCACCCTGCGCGAGCGCGGCGAAGATATCGCCGGCGGGGACCACGAGCAGGGAAACCTTCTTGCCGAAGCTTTCTGCAACCGAGACAGCCTTGGTGAAGAGCATCTGCTCGTGCTCACTGAAACTCTGCTGCTCGGCGCTGAGATATTCGGGACCGCCGGCGCCCATCATCCGCACGCTGAGCACAACGACGTCGCGGTCCTCGGTTTTCGTGCGCGAGAGCACCCATTTGAGCGCGACAGGGTTGTTGGCGTCATGCATGGTGACGATGATGCCGCCGGGCCGAATGGCCACGGACTCGCGATCGATGGTGTCCTGATGCTCCAGTTGGAAGTGGTCCTTCATCTGGCGCGCGGTCAGCGCATGTTTGCGCAGGTTCTGGCGTTCAGAGATGGTGAAGATAACGAAGAATACGCCGGCGAAGGCCAGGCCGCTGACGGTAGCCACCGATTTCGTAAACAGATTCGCGATGGCGGTGGAGCAAAGCACGAGGAAGACCGAGATGAGTCCAAAGGGAATCTCGGTCTTGCCGATGCTGATGTTCGGCGGAACCTTCCAGCCGCGCTCGCCGTGATACTTCCAGCGCAGCACGAGCATGGCAAGGCTGTTGAACGTGAACGACCAGATGACGCCGAAGGCATACGCCTCGCCGAGGGTGATGACGTTGCCCCGGCTGGCGATGATGGTGAACATCTGCAGGATGAAGACCAGGTTCACGATGCGATAGCTGGTGCCGAAGCGCGGATGCGGCTTGCGGAACCAGTCGGTCAGCACGCCGTCTTCGGCGACGCGCATCAGCACGCCGGTCGATCCGATCATCGAGGTATTGATGGCGCCGGAGAGGATGAGAAATCCGACAACGACGACGAAGACGCGGAAGGCGATGCGCCAGAACATGGGACCGACCATGTACATGGCCAGACCGGCGATGAGGTTGTCCTGGTAGACGTGGATGCGCTGCCAGGTGGGAATCAGCATCGACGCCAGCAGCGTGGCGCCGCCGGTGAAAGTGAGGCTGTAGATGGCGATGACGATCGCCGCGCGCTTCAGGTTCTTGAGCTTCGGGTGTTGGATCTCACGATTGACCTGGGCGAGGCTCTCCTCGCCGCTCATGGCAAGGATGGAGTGGCCGAAGGCCATGAGGATGCCGAAGACGCCGAGGGTGTTGGCGAGCGACGTGCCCTTGAGGAATCCGAGCGCGTCGGCGCTGAACTTGAGATTGGACTGGATGGGCGGCGGCGGCAGGTGGATGCCGACGAAGAAGAGCGAATAGGCGCCCCAGATGAAGAGGATCACCACCATGACGGTGGTGATCTGCATGACGCGCAGGGCCTTGTCGCTGGATTCCTCGATGCCCTTGATGTTCTGCCACCAGTAGTAGATGGTGACCGCCGCAGCGAAGACCGCCGATGTTGAATCCACTCCGAACTGGAAGGGGTTTCCGTGGGCGTCCATCAAAGCCGGCGGCAGCCAGTGGCTCTGAGCGGCGACGACCAGCAGCTCGTTCATGAGACCGATGATGTACTGGCCCGCCGACACGCCGGAGATCGGCCCGGTAAGAATGTAGTCGAACATCAGCGCGGAGACGCTGAGCTTGGCGAATCCGCCGCCGAGCGCCTCTTTAACCACGCGGTAGACACCGCCGCGGGTGAACATCGAGCAGCTTTCGATGTAGACGGCGCGCACCGCAAAGCTGAAGAACATGACGCCGAGGATGAACCAGGGCGCGGAGGGCCCGATCGCCTGCTCGGCGATGCCGCCGGCGTAGAAGGCGGATGAGGCGAGGTCATTGAGAACGATGGCCGCCGCGCGCCAGAAGGAGATGAACGTGAGCATCACGGAAGATGCCACAATGAGCCGGACGCGGTCGGAAGGAGGGGCTACGGTCGTTCGAGGAGATGCCATCGCACGTGTGCCGGCAAGGAGTCGGCTCTTCAGAGTTACAAGAGCGAAATTCCCGTCCGCCCTCGGCTGAGTTTATGTCCGCGGGGTAAGGTAGTCAACAACAATAGGCATTTGCTTCACAAATAAGAAGATGGGGGCAGGTGAGGCGCGCAATTTGTCGAGTGGACCCTTGAGACGCGGGATTGCCTGGCCGACGCAGGGCTGGCCCGACGCCGATGCTTTACACTCGCCCCTGTATGCAGCGTGATACCTGGAAGTTGTGGACCGCGGCCGCGGTGTCGGCAGGTCTGCTGGAACTGCCGTTTCCCTTGGCGGGCCCGATGCCGCCGTGGCGCGGCGTCTTTGCCTGGTTCGGGCTGGTTCCGCTGCTCTGGGCGCTGCTCGCGGATAGCAACGTCGCGCGGCCGCGCTTTCTCAGGCGCAGCTTTCTGCTCGGCTATCTCTGCGGCTTTCTGTGGTATTGCGGCAACTGCTACTGGGTGCGCGACACGATGATGCGCTACGGCGATATGCCTACCGGCGCGCCGACACTGCTGCTGATCGGCTTCAGCCTGGTGCTGGGGCTCTATTTCGGATTGTTTGGCCTGGCGGTCGCCGGGTTGAAGCGGGCGACGGGGAGCACCGGCATCGCGCTGGCCGTTGCACCAGTTTTCTGGGTGGCGCTCGAGCTGGCGGCCTCGCGCATCACCAGCGTTCCGTGGGATCAGCTTGGCTACTCGCAGGTGGATAACGCGCTGGTGAATCAGCTTGCGCCGTGGACAGGTGTCTACGGCATCAGCTTTGTGCTGGTCTGCTGTGAATGCTTTCCTGGCCCTTGGGCTGCTGGCGCAGGGCGCAGCCCGAAAGCTGCGCTGGGGCGGCGCGGGCGTGGCGCTGCTACTCGCAGGAGCGGCGGGCCTGCTGTTGACGCCGCCGCCGGCTGAGCCCACGGCTACGGCTGTGCTGGTGCAGCCGAATCTCGATGTGGGCTCGGCGGATGCGTGGCCGGGCGCGGAGTGGGACCGGCAGATCGACCACTTCAAGCGGCTGGGGCAGATGACGTGCAGCCCGTATATTGCCGGCATTCCTGAGACGGGAGCGCCGACGCGCGCAGGCGATTGCGCGCCCGATTCAGCGGCCGCCGCGGCGCATCCTGATCTTGTGGTGTGGCCCGAGTCGCCGGCGCCCTTCGCCGAAGGCGATCCGCGCTTTCTTGAGGCGATGCGTTCCGTGGCGCAGGCAGCACAGGCGCCGCTCGTGGTGGGATCGATCGGCATGGATTTCTCGCCCGAGGACCAGGCATGGCGCGACTTCAACTCCGCCATGGTGATCGGCGCCGATGGCGCTCGCGTGGGCCGCTACGACAAGATTCACCTCGTGCCTTTTGGCGAGTACGTGCCCTTCAGCAACCTGCTCTTCTTCGCGCGCAAGCTCACCGGGCGCGTCTCTTCGTTCACGCGCGGCAGCGAACGCAAGGTCTTCCGCCTGAACGGCCGCCGCTACGGAGTTTTTATCTGCTACGAGGCGGTCTTTGCGGATGAGGTGCGGCAGTTTGTGCGGCTCGGCGCGCAGGTGCTGGTGAACATCAGCGACGACGGCTGGTATGGCGACACAAGCGCGCCGTGGCAGCACCTGAACATGGCCCGCATGCGCGCGATCGAAAACCGGCGCTGGCTGCTGCGCGATACCAACAACGGCGTGACGGCGGCGATCGATCCCTATGGGCGCGTGCGGCAGAGCATTCCGCGCCACCAGGTGGGCGCACTCGCGGCGCGCTTCGGCTTTCGCGATGACGTGACCTTCTACACCGAGCACGGCGACGTGTTTGCGTGGCTGTGTGCCATACTTGCTACAGGCATTGGGGTCTGGATGTTACGCACCGGCCTCAAGGCGAAAATTCAAACCAAAGTCAGGTCTTAAAAAAGAGCAAACCGTGTCGATTAACGATCTCGAATTCGCTTACGCTCCCGTGCGCGACCAAGTGCGCGACCTGCGGGAGTATCTTTGACCCGGCTCGCATCCGCCGGGAACTCTCAGACATAGAAACGAAGCTGGCCGACCCGGCGCATGTGGTCGAACCCCGCTGCCAGCCAGCCGCTGATGCGCGACCGCAAACGGCTTGAAGCGCTTGTGGCCGATGATGAAGAGCTGGTGCGCCGCACGCAGCGACATCGAAGCCTACTTTGAGCTCGCGCGCGAAGGCGAAGACGTTCTCGCCGACCTCGAACGCGACATCAACGCGCTGAGCGACATTTGCCGAAGACCTTGAAGCGCGGACGATGCTTTCCGGCGAGGCCGACGCGCTGAATGCGATTGTCACGGTGCATCCCGGCGCGGGTGGCACCGAGAGCCAGGACTGGGCCGAGATGCTGCTGCGCATGTATCTGCGCTGGGCCGAGCAGCAGGGCTTCAAGACCGAGATGAACGATTACCAGGACGGCGAAGAGGCCGGCATCAAGTCGGCAACTTTCACCGTCATCGGCGACAACGCCTTTGGATTGCTGGCCGGCGAGAGCGGCGTGCATCGGCTGGTGCGCATCTCGCCGTTTGACTCGGCAAAGCGGCGGCACACGTCGTTTGCCTCTGTTTTTGTTTCGCCGGAGATTGACGACTCGATCCAGGTGGATCTGCGTACTGAAGATCTGCGCATCGACACCTACCGCTCCGGCGGCAAGGGCGGCCAGCATGTGAACACGACCGATTCAGCCGTGCGCATGACGCACCTTCCCACCGGGATCGTGGTGAGCTGCCAGAACGAGCGGTCGCAGCACAAGAATCGCGAGAAGGCGATGAAGATGATGCGCTCGCGGCTCTATGAGTACGAGCTTGAAAAGAAGCGCGCCGAGAGCAAGAAGGTTGAGGACTCGAAGCTCGACATCAACTTCGGCTCGCAGATTCGCTCGTACGTGCTGCAGCCTTATCGCATGGCGAAAGACCATCGCACCAAGGTGGAAGTGGGCGATGTGGACCGGGTGCTCGATGGATATCTCGAGCCGTTCCTGCGCGGCTATCTGCTGGCGAAGCGCCGCGGCACGGCGGTTTCAGCCAGTGCAGACGACGAGATGGATGTATAGACATGGACAATGATCCCGAAGTGATTCACGAGATGCTGCACCAGGCGCGGACGATCGCCGTGGTTGGCATGAGCGATAAGCCGTGGCGCGCAAGCCGCAACATCGGGCGTTACCTGGCCGAGAATGGGTACAGGGTATTCCCGGTGAATCCGGCGCTCGAGCGAGGTCGCCGGGATGACGTGCTATCCGAGCCTCGACGAGGCGCAGGCGGCGGCGAAGGCTGAATTTCCGCAGGGGATCGATCTGGTGGATGTTTTTCGCGCCTCGGAGCATGTGCCGGCGATCGTTGACGACGTGATCCGGCTCGGCATTCCGTATCTTTGGCTGCAGGACGAAGTCATTCACGATGAGGCCGTGGCGAGGGCGCAGCGCGGCCGGCGTGAAATGCGTGCAGAACGATTGCATCTTCCGCGAGCATGCGCGGATTGCCTCGGGATTGTGAAGGGTTGCGCCTCGAGATCGCGAGAGTCCAGCATTTTCTGGCGACTTACTTTCTGCGTGTCCGCGTCAAACTGAAAAGGGTCAATTTCTCTCAATGAAGATTCTGCGTCTTATCGTCGCGATTGCGTGCCTGGCTGGCGCGGGCCTGCAGCTGTGGGCTGACTCGGATTCGGCCGACGCTCCGCATCTGCACGTGCGGCTGGTGGTGCCGGCGCAGACGCTGGTGCGCGGCCAGTCGGCGCAGGCCGGGCTTTACTTCAAGATGGAGCCGGGCTGGCACGTTTACTGGGCGAACGCCGGCGATTCGGGCGAGCCGCCGCACATTCGCTGGACGCTGCCCGAGGGAATCAGCGCGGGGCCGCTCGCATTTCTGCCGCCGAAGCGGCTGCCGCTGGGTCCGCTGATGGATTTCGGCTACGAAGGCGAGGCGCTCTTTCCGTTTTCGATCGACGTGGCAAAGAACGCGAAAGAAGGCACAGCGGTGCTGCGCGGACGAGCCGACTGGCTGGTTTGCCGCGAGGTGTGCATTCCTGGCAAGGCGGAGCTGAGTGTGAGCCGCAGAGTCGCCGGCCCCGGCGCAAGCCGCCGGATGCTTCGCCGGCTGATGCGGCGCTCGTAGCGCGGTTTGCCTGGCAGCTTCCGAAGCCGCTTCCCGCAGGTTCCACGGCAGTTTTTCAGCCGACGGCGGAGGGATTTCGCCTCGCTGTGAAGACGGGGCAGCGCGAGCAGAGCGCGGAGTTCTTCCCGGCAGATCAGAGCGTGCTGGACAATCCTTCGCCGCAGACCGTGACGCCAACCGCGGACGGGCTGGTCCTCGAGCTGAAGAAAGACGCGAACCTCGCTGCAGCACCGGCGCAGCTTCGCGGCGTGCTTGAGCTCAGCGGCGGGCGCGCCGTATGAGATTGCGGCAACGCCGGGTGTGGTGCCGAATGTCGCTTCGGGTGTTCCGGCGGCGCACGCCTCGGCGTCAAAGGCGATCGAGTCGGCAGGGCTGGCGTTTCTGGGCGGTCTGCTGCTGAACCTGATGCCGTGCGTCTTTCCGGTGCTGTTTATCAAGGGGCTTGCGCTGGTGCGCTCAGGCAATGAGGAGCGCGGCAAGCTGCGCGCGCATGGATTTGTCTATGCCGCCGGAATTCTGATTTCCTTCTGGGTGCTGGTGGCGGCGCTGCTGGCGCTGCGTGCGGCCGGCGTCGCGGCTGGGGTGGGGATTCCAGTTCCAGTCGCCGGTCGTTTCTCATCCTGATGGCGGGGCTGCTGTTCTTCCTGGGGCTGTCGCTCGCCGGGCAGTTTGAAATTGGGCTCTCGCTTACCAGCACCGGCGGCTCGCTCGCGGCGAAGCAGGGATATGCCGGGCAGCTTCTTTACCGGCGTGCTGGCGGTGATTGTGGCCACGCCGTGCACCGCGCCGTTCATGGGCGCGGCGGTGGGGTATGCGCTGGCGCAGTCGGCCGCTGTGACGTTTGCCGTTTTCACGGCGCTGGCGCTGGGATTGGCCGCGCCGTATGTTCTGCTTACATTGCAGCCTGCGTGGACGCGCCTGCTTGCCGAAGCCCGGCGCGTGGATGGAAGTGTTGAAGCAGGCGACGGCGGTGCCGATCTTCGCAACGGTGATCTGGCTGGCGTGGGTGCTGGCGCAGACCTACGGAGCCGCGTTGCTGGCGGCATTGCTGGTCTGCCTGCTGCTGCTGGCGATTGCCGGCTGGTTCCTGGGCCGCTGGCCGGCGAGAGCGTGGGCGACGACAATTGCGAGCGTCGATTGTGCTGGCAGTCATCGTGCTGGGTATCTGCAGCCCCCGGTAGAGCTGGCAATGGCGACGTCCGTCTGCCAGCATCATGCACCGGTGCGCGGGGCACATGGGAACCGTGGTCCGCCGATGCCGTAGCCCGCTACCAGGCGCAGGGCCGTCCGGTCTTTGTGGACTTTACGGCAAGCTGGTGCCTCAGTTGCCAGGTGAACGAGCGCGTCGCGCTCGATCGCCCCGAGGTGCAGAAGGCCTTTGCCGACGCCAACGTGGCGCTGCTGCGCGCCGACTGGACGCAGCACGATGAATCGATCGCGCAGGCGCTTGCGGCGCTCGGGCGGAGCGGCGTTCCGGCGTACGTGCTCTACACGCCGGGGCAAAGCCAGCCGCAGCTATTGCCCGAGGTGCTCACTCCGGGCATCGTGAAAGATGCGGTCGAAAAGCTGCCGCGCACAACGGCGCAACGTCGCGGTCCCGCCTGAGAGTCTCAGCAAACAAATTTGCATCTGCTTCTGCTACAGCTCGCCGCGAATTATGCAGGCGCGCCCTGGCCTGCGCAGCCCTGATTTGCTATCTGCTGCCCCTCTTCGATGCCCGGATGCGCCGGATCTCTTCCATGCGCTGGGCGAGGAGCTTTTCGCGGCCCTCCTGCGTGGGCTGATAATAGCTGCGGCCGCGCAGGGAATCCGGCAGGCAATCCATGTCGGCCACGCGGCCTTCTTCATCGTGGGCGTAGCGGTAGCCTTTGGCGTAGTCGAGCTCCTTCATCAGCTTCGTCGGAGCGTTGCGCAGATGCAGAGGTACGGGCTCCTGGCGGCTCTGCTCCACGTCCTGCTGAGCGGCTGCGTAGGCGGTATAGACCGCATTCGACTTGGGCGCGAGCGAGAGATAGACGACCGCTTCGGCCAGCGCCAGATCGCCTTCCGGCGAACCGAGAAAGTCGATGGTCTCCTTGGCCGAGAGGCAGAGATTGAGCGCTTCGGGCGCGGCGAGCCCGATATCCTCTACCGCCATGCGAACGATGCGGCGCGCGAGATAGAGCGTGTCTTCGCCGGCGGCGATCATGCGCGCCAGCCAGTAGAGAGCCGCGTCGGGGTCGCTGTTGCGCACGCTCTTGTGCAGCGCCGAGATGAGGTTGTAGTGCTCGTCGCCGGCCTTGTCGTAGATCAGCACGCGCTGCTGCAGAGCCTCGGTGGCGACGGCCTTGTCGATGTGCTTTGTGCCTTCGGCGGCAAGCTGCGCGGCCACCTCAAGTGCGTTGTAGGCGCTGCGGCAGTCGCCGCTTGAGTAGCTCGCGATCAGGGCGAGAGCGTCGTCGTCGGCGCTCAGCTCCACTGAGCCGAGGCCGCGTTCGCGATCGTCGAGCGCTCGCCGCAGCAGGGCTACGATGCGTTCTTCGCTCAGCGGCTTGAGCACGTAGACGCGGCAGCGCGAGAGCAGCGCCGAAATGATCTCGAAGGATGGATTTTCAGTGGTTGCGCCGATGAGGCGGATCGTTCCGCGCTCGACGTAGGGCAGAAAGGCGTCCTGCTGCGCCTTGTTGAAGCGGTGAATCTCGTCGACGAAAAGGATGGTGCGCGAGTGCATCTCGGCGGCCTGCGCGGCGGCGCTCATCACGGACTTGATTTCCTTGATGCCGGAGGTGACGGCCGAGAACTCGATGAAGCTGGCGCGCGTGGTTTCCGCAATGATCTTCGCAAGCGTAGTTTTGCCGACGCCCGGTGGTCCCCAGAAGATCATCGAGCCGTGATCGTCGCGCTCGATCTGCACGCGGAGCGGCTTGCCGGGACCGAGCAGGTGCTCCTGCCCGCTGTATTCGGCGAGCGTGCGCGGGCGCATGCGCTCGGCCAGCGGGCGCGGAGAGCGGCGGTTCGCGCCGGCCCTCGGGCAGGCCGTCGAAGAGGCTCATCGCTTGCCGTCCTTTGCGCTGCGCTGGCGCGAAGCCTCGTAGAGCAGAACGCTTGCGGCGACGGCGGCGTTGAGGCTTTCGACCGGTCCGGGGCAGGGAACGGCGATGGCGCCATCGGCGCGGGCGGCAAGATGTTCCGGCACACCGTTGCCCTCGTTGCCGATGAGGAGAGCGACGGGGCGCGTGAGATCGACCAGGTTTGCGGGCTGAGCGGCCTCGGCGCCGGTGGTCAGCAGGGCTGCGCCGGCTTTGCGCAGGCGGCGCAGCGCGTCTTCACTGCCTGCGGAAAGCAGTGGCACGCGAAAGACGCTGCCGGCAGAGGCGCGAACTGCCTTGGGATTCCACGCGCTGACGGTGCCGGGCAAGGCGATGATGCCGCTTGCGCCAAAGGCCTCGGCTGAGCGCACGATCGTGCCGAGGTTGCCGGGATCCTGCAATTCCGCGAGGACAAGAATGAGCGGCGCTCCGGGGCCCGATTTCTTCAGCAGGTCGGCCCATGTCCAGCGCGGAGGCTCGATGAGCGCTGCGATCGGCTGTGGCGTCTCAGTGGCAAGCGCCGAGCGCAGCAATTCCGCCGGCATCAGCAGTACATCGGCGGCGGCGGGCAGGTGAAACTGATCGAGAAGATGCGCAGTCTGCTGCGCGGCAAAGACGCAACGGATTTCAAGGCCCGGCGCGCAGGGCTTCGGCCAGAAGATTGGGCCCTTCGATGGCAACGAGGCCCTCGCCCGCGCGCGCCGGATGGGCGAAGGCGCGGCGTAGTTCCTTTAGGCGGCTATTCTGCTTACTCTGTACAATGCGAACAGGCATGCAATCGAGTCGTCGGGTCTCCTGGTCGATTCTATGCTGCTGTGCCAGCGCCGTGCCGGCGAAGTTGCGCGGTGGGTGGTGCTGTGATAATTTCCGACTTTGTGCTCCAGCAATTCGGGAACCCGAGGTAGAACTTCTTGTCCGCGGAAATCTTGCGCGTCCATCCCGATGAGCCTCAACCGGACCGGATCAGCTACATTGTCTCCTGTCTGCGTAAAGGCTACGTTGTTGCGCTGCCTACCGATACCTTCTACGGTCTTGCCGTCGATCCGGTGAACCTGCATGCGGTGGAGCGCATTTACCAGATCAAGACACGGCAGAAGCATAAGCCGCTATCTCTTCTCATTTCGTCTCTCACCATGGCGTACACGCTGGCGCGCGATTCTGACCCGTTGCTTGACAAGCTGGCCGACCGCTTCTGGCCGGGTCCGCTCACGATCATCGTCCGGGCCGGAACCAAGCTGCCCTTGCGTTCGACGGCGAATACCGGAAACGTGGCGTTGCGCATTCCCGATGCGGGGATTGCGCGGGCGGTGGTGGAAGAGTTTGGATTGCCGATTACCGCGACCTCCGCTAACCTGCAGGGCGCGGCAGAGTGCACGCATGCGGCGGCAGTGAGAGACCAGATCGGCGACCGCGTTCCGCTCATCATCGACGGCGGTCCCACGGGACGGGCGCAGCCTACGACGATAGTCGATCTCTCGCTGGGCCCGGGACGATGGGAGATCCTGCGCGAAGGCGCCATTCCGACCCACGAGATTGTTATGGTTTTACAGCGATAAGATTGCCGGCATGAACGCGGGATCCAGTTCGAGAAAGCACAGTTGGATCGCATGGTCTCTGATTGTGCTGGTGGCGCTGGCGGCAGGGGCGCTGGCGTGGTCCGTCTGGGTCTACAAACAGATCCAATACGTCGCAGGGCAGGACCAGGCAGCGCCGTCGGACGCGATTGCCGTCTTTGGTGCGGCGGAGTATGACGGGCGCCCCTCGCCGGTTTACCGTGCGCGCCTTGATCATGCCGAGTCTCTTTACAGCCGGGAAATCGCGCCGCTGATTGTGACGCTGGGCGGCGATGGCGGCGATCAGTACTCAGAGGGCGGTGTGGGCCGCGAATACCTGATGGGCGCAGGCGTTCCAGAGTCGGCCATTATCGCCGAAACCGAAAGCCGCAGCACTGTCGAGGCCGCGCGCCGGCTGGCGGTGATCGCCCGCACGAACGCCTTTCACCGCATCGTGGTGGTGAGCGATGATACGCACCTCTTTCGCATCCAGGCGATCTGCGCAGCCAACGGACTCAACGTTCTGACCTCGCCGCGCCCGAAGCTCACGGTTGTGGGCGCCGGCGGAGATCTCGACCCTATCGTTCACGAGATTCTGAGCTACACGGCATGGCGTCTGCACCTGGAGTGACATTTATGGGGAGTGACTGCTCAGGAGTGCATGAGCCCGAGAACGAAGAGCAGCAGAAGCGCAAAGGCCGCCGCGCTCAGCGTTGAAAGAAAATTGACGCTGTTGTTATTGAGCCAGCCGCGCCGCTCGAGCGTGGCGCCGAGCAGGCTGTCGAAGAAGAGGCCGAAGGTTCCGGCAATCCAGCAGACGGCGAAGAGCGGCCCGTCGCCACCCAAAGCGAGCGTGCCAGCCGCAGCTACCGTTCCGGCGGCGAGAATGCCGGCTGCCGTTCCGCCGAGGCTCACGGCGCCGTCAGTGCCGGGCTCGGCGACGCGAAGAGTCGTGATCATGCGCGGTGCGCCGCTGAGCAACTGTCCCACTTCAGAAGAAACGGTATCCGCGGCGGCCTCGGCCAGTGCGGCAAGCGCGGCTGCAAAGACGGCAGCGGGCGCAAGGTTGGCAAATCGAATGCCTGACTCGCTGCACCAGGAACGTCTGAGCGGCCGCATTTGAAAGCAGCGCGGCCGCGCCCAGATTTGCCGCGACCTGCGCGGCCGTCCGGCCTCCGCGGCGTTCAGCCGTGCCGAGTTGCTCCTTGCGTGCGCGGCCCGCGCGGGTGGCAAGTGAAGTGAGCAGAAGCAGTACCACGACCGGAACAAGAGCAGTGCGCCACGGGTAGTAGGGAAGCGTTACGGTGGAGAAGATGAGGCTCGCCGTGATCACTGCGCCGGTGAATGCGGCTCCCGCGGTGGCCGAGCGCAGTCCCCACGCAATCAGGCCGAGCAGTCCGCTGAGGCCAAGGGTCCAGAGTGTGACCGGGGCGGCCTGTGTCATCCACCAGTGCGCCTCAAGCACCACGTTAGCGGCTACTGCAGGGAGCACCAGCACCAGGATTGTCTTCGATTGCCAGCGAAGCTTCGGTTGATCCACGTTCCGTTGATCCATGTTCAGTCGATCCACGCCCAATCGTATCGTTCGGGCGCGCCAGGGCGGAAGGTGCGATGGAGATCATGAGTTGGCACGGTCAACGTTGTGTCCGGTGCGGCCAGGGCGGGGTCGGGGCATTTACACTCATCTGCGAAAGCAATCGGATGCAATCCAGAGTTGTTCGGATGGAGCCACGGATGAAAAAGTACTCAGGCTTCCTTGCAGTTCTTGCGGGAATTTTTCTGATCGCGCCAACGCAGGCGCAGACGGTCGGGCCAGCACCTTGAACTGGACCGGAAGGGCGAAACGATCGTGCTCGAGCCTTACGCGCCGAATATCGTGCGCGTGACGCTGAGCCTGCAGCATGATGCTGCGCTTGCCAAGCCGGGCTATGGGCTGATCGCTTCGCCAGACACAAATGGCTGGAGCGCGTCGCAAACCGAGCGGCAGGATGTCTACCAGTCCCCGCAGATGGTTGTGACGGTTGATCGCCCGCGGCCTCCGGGACCGCCTCCTCCGCAGACGGTGATCGACATCAGCAAATACTTCGGCGGCTCGACGCCGGGCGCGCATATCACCTTCAAAACTCCGGACGGCAAGACGCTGCTCGAAATGACGGGCTGGTCGCAGGCGGAACCAAATCACAAAGACGGCACCGCGGCGCTGGCCAACGATCGCCGGCCCACGGACCCGCCGTTTTACGTGGTGGGCGCATCGTTTGCTTCGCCGGATGATGAGCACTATTACGGGCTCGGCCAGAACCAGGAAGGCTTTCTCGATCATCGCGGGCACCCGGTGCGCTGCTGGAACGACTACACCGCGCCGGCTGCGCCAACAACGTGTGTACCCTTCCTGCTGACCAACAAGGGCTACGGCCTGCTGTGGGATAACCCGTCGAAGACGCTGATCGTTCCGGGATTCAACGAGGAGACGCGCTGGAGCAGCGAAGTTGGCGATCGCGTCTCGTTTTTTGTAATCGCGGGCAAGACGGCAGACGAAATCTTTGAGGGCTACCGTCTGCTCACCGGGCCCACGCCGCTGCTGCCCAAAGCCGCCTACGGATACATCCAGTGCAAGCAACGTTATTCCAGCCAGGATGAGTTGATGGCTGTGGCGAAAGGCTACCGCGAGCGGCATCTGCCGGCGGATGTGCTGGTGGTGGACTGGTTTTACTACACCAAGATGGGCCAGATGGATATGAATCCGAAGTTCTGGCCGGATCCGACGGCAATGAACAAGCAGCTGCATGATATGGGGTTTGAGACCATGATCAGCGTGTGGCCGCGCTTTGTGCCCGAAGATCGCTACTATGACAAGCTGCTGAAGAATGGCTGGTTCATCAGTCTCGCCGATGGCAAGCCCGTTGACGGACTGCCGTATGACCGTGCGGGCTCGGATATCGACACGACCAATCCCGACGCCGCCAAGTGGTACTGGCAGACGATCCGCGACAACATTCTCAGCAAGGGATTTGATTCGCTGTGGGCCGATGAGACGGAGCCCGATCTGCCGCCGAACGGCGCCTACTTCCACATCGGGCCGGGCACGCAGTACTTCAACGTCTATCCGCTCTTTCACACGGCGGCGCTCTACGACGGATACCGCAGAGACGAGCCGAACAAGCGAGCCCTGATCCTCTCGCGCGATGCCTACCTCGGTGTGCAGAGCAAGGGCACGATCGTGTGGTCGTCGGATATCGGGCCGACCTGGGATACGCTGCGCAGGCAGATTCCCACCGGACTGAACTTTACCGCATCGGGATTCACGTACTGGTCGAACGACACAGGCGGCTGGCAATACCTGCCCTGGTCGCACCACCCGGCGAAGCCGCCGCTTCTTGACCCCTCGGATGCGCGCTTCAACGTGGGCCACTACGATGACTATCCGGAGCTCTACACGCGCTGGTTTCAGTACGCGGTCTTCCAGCCGATCTTCCGCACGCATGGCAGCCGGGTGCAGAACGAGGTGTGGTCGTATGGCAAGCAGGCCGAGCCTATTCTGGAAAAGTACCTGCGGCTGCGCTACACGCTGATGCCGTACATCTACTCGCTGGGCTACAAGAGCTGGAAGACGGGCGCTCCGTTCATGCGGGCGCTGCCGCTGGATTTCCCGGACGATCCGAACGTTGCCGATATTCGCGACGAGTACATGTTCGGCCCCGCGTTCCTGGTAGCGCCGGTGGTGCATCAGGGGGAGACAAGCCGCAAGGTTTACCTGCCTGCCGGCACGGACTGGTACAACTACTGGACCAACGAGCGGGTGAAGGGTGGCCAGACGATCGAGGTGTCGGCGCCGATCGATACCATCCCTCTCTTCGTGCGTGCCGGATCGATCCTTCCCCTTGGAGCCCAGGTCGAAAGCACGCATCAGCAGCAGGCAATCGAGCACGTGCGTGTCTATCCCGGAGCCGATGCGGACTTCACCTTGTTCTCGGACGACGGAACGACCTACGCCTACGAGAAGGGCGCCGGCTCGATCACGCGGCTGCATTGGAGCGATGCCAGCCATCAGCTCACGCATGAGGGCGCGTCGGCGTGGAGCGCCCCTGACAAGGCAATCATCGAGGTGGTGGGGCGCTGAGCCGGGAGTTTCGGCGGGCGTTCCGCGCCCGCTTCCTACCCATCGCGTGCGGCGGTGCGTCTAAAGCCTGAAGGTATTGAATATCCGGCAAGATGCGCGTCGTTTCGGCCGTGACACGCGGACCTGGAATGCGGGGCCCGCACCGGCGTTTTTGGCGCTGCGGAACCTGGCCCGGAACCTGGCGCGGAACCGCCCTGAGGCCCGGATCATTGATTTACAATCACCTAGGAAGCAGGAACGAATTTTGATGAGTCTTTTTCCCTTGAATGCACGCGGGAAGCGTGTGTGGTTGATCCAGGCAGGCGCGGGCATTGTGATTGCCGCCATCGCCGTTGGATGTGGAAGTACATACCGTCCCGTGGTGACGCCAATCAACCCGACGGGACCGGCGGCGCAGCCTACGTCCCTTGTTGCGGTCGTTTCCTCTCCGTCGACCACCTCTGCGGGATTGGCGACAATTCTGAATTATGCGGGCGACACGGTGATGGCTCAGGCGCCGATTGGCCCGGGCCCGCTGTCCTTTACTGTCGATGAAGCCGGTTCCAGCGGCTATACGGTGAACAGCGACGGTACGCTCACCAATTTTCGGGTGGCGACCACCCTGCAGGCGAACAACGTGACCTACTCGACGCTGCCTGCGGCATCGACCAGCATCGGTCTCTTTTCGCCCTCGACCGGCCTGTGGGTCGCCGACCTGAATGGCAACGTTATTGACGTTCTCACGGGTTCGAGCACCGCGCTGACTTTCAAGCTGGCTATACCGGTTGCAGCTACGCCGATTGCGGTATCGGGGCCCGCATTGCTCGGACAGCATAATTACTCGATCAGCCTGAATAACTCGAGCACGCCCGCCGGTTCCGCGATTGCGTATACCGATATGACCTGCAATAACGCGCCGTCAACGGTTGCGCAGACGGGCGAGGCCGACGCGCTGGAAACAACGAGTTACACAGTTTCGGCGCGCATTCCGCTGGGAAAGTGCCCGGTCTACGGGCTGGCGAGCAGTGACGGCAGGCGCTTCTTCGTTCTGAACCGCGGCAGCGATACCGTTACGGTGATCAATACCCAGACCAATGGGCTCAACTCCTGCACACCGTTCACCAACCAGAACGGGCAACTGGTCACCTGCCACCCGACGCTGCCGTTGTCGACGACCGCTGTTACCGCGACCGGCATCACGCCCCCGAACGGAACGACGGGGATGGCCGCGACGGCAGGGCCTGTCTATGCGGAATACAACTCGGCCACGTCGCAACTCGTTGTAGCAAATTACGACGGCGGCACGATCTCTGTGATCGATGTGAGCCTGGACGAGTACGGCAATGACAGCGCCACCTTCGGCACCACCTACACCGTTCCGGTGGGAACGAACCCGGCGGGCGTTACCGTGCTCAGTGACGGCAGCCGCGCCTATGCAGCAAATCAGACCGATGAAACGGTGTCGGTTGTGAACCTCAGCAGCCACCAGGTGATCAAGACGCTGCCGGTTGTCGGCCATCCACGCACGGTCGTTTCCACCTCGAACTCGCTCTACGGCAAAGTCTATGTGGCTTCGCCGGACAGCCCCTATCTCACGATTCTGCGCACCGATCAGGACATCGTGGATACAACGGTCCTGGTGCAGGGCAACATCGTCGACGTTCGCACCAGTACGCAGAACGGAACGACGGGCAACGCGATCGTCACCAGCCGCAGGCCGGGCGCTGGTCAGCCCTGTTATCTGCCGGGCGCAGCCGCGTCCGATTCGCTGGCCGATTGCCAGAGCCAGACTCTGCCTTGAAGTCAGCGTCTTCCAGGAGGAAATAGAATCAGGCCAGAGAGACTCTTCTCTGGCCGCTTCTCTTTGCCGGACAAATTCAATGGAAGAAAAGCAGGGTAAGAAGGTCAGGCTGGACGTTTTGCTTGTCGATCGGGGCCTCGTACCGAGCTGCGAACGGGCGCGCGCCATGATCCTTGCCGGTCGTGTCCTGGTCAATGAGCAGAAAGTGGAGAAGCCCGGCAGCACAGTGCCTGCAGGTGCCGCAGTTCGACTGCTGGGCGACGACCTGCCTTATGTGAGCCGCGGCGGTGTGAAGCTGGCGGCGGCGCTCGACCACTGGAAGATCGAGGTGGCCGGCAGAAGCTGTCTCGACGTCGGCGCGTCTACGGGAGGCTTTACCGACTGCCTTCTGCAGCGCGGAGCGGCCCATGTGACTGCGGTCGACACGGGCTTTGGCCAGATTGCCATGAAGCTGCGCAACGATCCGCGCGTGCACCTGCGCGAGCGCACCAATGCGCGCCTGCTTGAGCCTGGGTCGCTTGCACAGGCGGGTTCGCCGCGCCTCACCTTGCTGGTGATGGATGTCTCGTTCATCTCTGCGACCCTGGTGCTGGAGCCTGTCGTGCGCGCGACCGAGACCCTTGAGGAGGCGGTGCTGCTGGTGAAGCCGCAGTTCGAGGTCCGCCGGGAGCAGGTAGGGAAGGGCGGCATCGTGCGCGATCCCGCAGCGCATGCCTTCGCGATCGACAGGGTGGCCACATCTGTGCGCTCGCTTGGCTGGCAGGTTGTGGGCACCATTCCTTCGCCGATTACCGGCGCGGAGGGCAACAAGGAGTTCCTGCTTTATGCGCGCACTGGCGCCGGAGGACCGCATTGAAACGCATGGACCTTGGCCGGTGCGCTGAGCCTTTAGCGCTGGGCCTCCTGGACACGGATGCGGACGGCGCTGATCGACGATCGTGCTCAATCCATTACACTGAGACCGCATGACAACCGTTGCGATTGTCTCCAAGCCGAACAAGGAAGAGCTTGCGCGTATTTTGCCGGAACTGGTTGCGTGGCTGAGCAGGCACGATTACGAGCCGCTGCTCGATCGCGAAGGGGGCGTCTACTGCAAAGACGCGCCGATCGTCGACCGCGCGGAGATGCCGGCTTACGCGCCATCGCTGGTGATCGTGCTTGGCGGCGACGGCACGCTGCTTTCAGTTGCGCGCATCTTTGCCGCGACCGGCGTCCCGATTCTGGGCGTGAATCTTGGCTACCTGGGTTTTCTCACCGAGATCAGGCTGGCGGACCTCTACACCACGCTCGATGGGTGGTGCAATAACTGCCATTCGCTCGACGCACGGGCAATGCTGCGCACCGGGTTGTGGCGCGAAGGCAAGGAGTGCGCCACATTCGAAGCGCTGAATGAGATTGTCGTCTCAAAGGGCGATATTGCGCGGATGGGCGACTTCGCGGTGAGGCTGGATGGTAAGGCCGTGGCGCGTTTCAGGGCCGACGGGGTCATCGTTTCGACTCCCACGGGCTCAACGGCCTATACACTGGCCGCCAATGGGCCGATTCTCACGCCCAACGTGGATGCGCTTGTAGTGACACCGATCTGCCCCCACCTGCTGACGCTGCGGCCCATCGTTGTGCGCGGCGAATCGACCGTGACTGTGCGGGTGGAAGGGGTGCCGAGCCACTGTCTGCTCACGGTGGATGGGCAGCAGGCCGTCGATTTGCGGCTGGGCGACGAGGTGCGCTGCCGGCGCTCGAGCAACACCGTCAACCTGGTGCGGCTTACGGAAAGCGGCTTCTTTGAAGCCCTGCACAACAAGTTGAGCTGGGGCGAAGTAAAGGGCGGGGACGAGACAGACGGCCGCGGGAGCGGCCGGATCTAGGTCGATACACCCTAGCGGTTGATCTCGCCGAAGAGCACCTTGGCTTTGAGCGCCAGTGTGTGAGCGCCGTCGACGTCGCCCGTGGTGAGCGCCGCGCGCGCCTGCTTCAGGAACTCCCTGATCTGGGCCACGGTCTTCTGTTCCTGGTCGTCGAGCGAGCGATTGAGATCCTTGAGGCCGCGCTCGGTCGAGGCAATCGAATCTTCAGTCTGGTTGCGCAGATCAGAGGGATCGCCGGGCGAAAGCTGGCCGATTGCCGACACTGCGGGGGTGCCGTTTGACGCCTGCTCAACCGGCTTCGAATCAGGCTTGGACTCGGGTCTCGAATCGGATTTCGACCGTCGGCTCGAATGCCTGGGCTTTTCCTCTGGCTTGGGCGGCGGCGCGTTCTGCTGAGCCGTCTGGGCTTGTGGCACGGTGACGACCGGCGGCGGCAAATCCTGCGGAGCCGGAGCAGGCGCGGGGGCAGGCGGAGGCGTATCCACAACCGGTGGAGCAAGCGGTTGATTCTGCACCTGTTCCGTCTTATGGAAACATCCCGACACCAATAATGACAAAAACAGCATGGCAACGCTCTTGCGAGGCGTTTTCATTTCACAATCCTTCCGGGTTCCCCATCTTCGCCGGCTGTAGATGTCGGCGAACCCCGTCCAAGGCAGCCATCGGAATCCGCAACACGAACTCAGTACCGTGACCCAACCTTGATTGTACTTCGACGTTCCCGTGGTGCAACTGCAGAATGCGATATGTCATGGCCAGGCCGATTCCGCTTCCTTCCGCCTTCGTCGTGAAGTAAAGATCGAATATTTTGTCGAGAATTTCGTCGGGGATGCCTGTTCCCTGGTCACTTATCCGCAGGATCGCGTTCTTTCTTTGCTCTTCGAGCGTCACCCGGATGACACCTCCATCAGGCATGGACTGCGCCCCGTTTTCGACGACGTTGATGACCGCCTGCTTGAGCAGGTCGGCATCGACATTGGCGATCAGGGGGTTTGACGGCAGAGAGCTCTCGAGGATCACATTGCGCGTGGATAATTCTTCCGTCGAAAGGGCCAGCACATCGCCGATGACCTGACGCAGGTCCTGTTCTCTGAGCCGCAGGTCCACCGGCCGGGAGAAGTCGACCAGAGTTTGCACAACCCGGTCGAGGCGCCGGATCTCGGCATCGATGACCTCGAGGTGGCGCGCGGCGGGTGCGTTATGGTCGCCGAGCTTGGTCCTGAGCAGCTCAAGGTGCACCACGATGGCGTTGATTGGGTTTTTGACCTCATGGCCCACGCCCGAGGTCAGCCGGCCGATGGCCGCCATGCGTCTTGAAAGCTCAAGCTCGGATTCAATCTGCTCGACCGATTCAAGATCATGGAGGGTCACGAGCGCGCCGAGGCCCTGCTGGGTGTCGTCGTCATAGATGAAATCGAGCGAAGCCTGCACCCTGCGCCCCGTCTCGGTTCGCACCTCTTCCTGCACCAGTGTCAGGCTTGCCTCGTAGGCATCGCGCAGCGTGCGTCCCAATACGGTTGAGCGGTTAAAAATTTCTCGGGCGTGCTGTCCCAGGATGCGGTCGCGATCGACCTGCAGAAAGCGCCGCGCCGCTTCGGAGATGAGCACTGCGCGTCCATCTTCGGTGAAGAGCAGGATGCCATCTTGCAGGTTGCCGAGAATCTGGTCGAGGTTCTCCTTCAATGCAGAGAAGACCTCTTCGACGTTGCGCATGCGCTGGCCGATCTTCTCGATCTTAGTCGAGACGCGTTCCGGCATGTCCTGACTGGGCGCGGCGTCTGTGCCTTCCTGGGCTTCGCTGGCGACGGTCCAATAGTCGAGCTGCATGCTGATCTCTTCGAGCGGCCGCAGGGCGAGATTGCTGAGCAGGAGTGCGGCGATCAGCGCGGTGCCAACAGCAAAGCCGGTCAGCGTGAGGGCTTCGCGAATCCAGGGCGAGTAGGCTGCGCGCAGCAACGTCGTGCGCGCGCCCACATGAACTGTGGCAAAGGGCTCGCTGTTGCGCTCGATGGGCACAACGACGTCAAAGACCTTGGGCGGCCCGAAGACCTCGTTGATCAATTGGAGGGCGTCCGCGTTCCTGAGAATTTCATAATCGGGGCGGACGGGAAGCGGCTTGCCTTCGTTGTCCGGATTCGTGCTCTTGATGATGGTGGACTGGTTGTCGGCTATGTTGACGTCGTAGATGGTCAGCGAGTAACGGTTTACTGATTCCAGCGCAGCCTGCAAAGCGGCGCTGTGGTGAATCGCTTCGGCCTGCAGGTCGCGAAGCTGGCCCGGATCGTTGGGATTGACCTCGCGGTTCCTCAGTCCCGTCTCGAGAGCCTGCAGCAGAGCCAGCCGCACCTGGTTCGCCACCATACGGTTGGTCTGGTAGGTCTGCTCTACGGCTGCATCGAGCAGTTGCGTAAAGTAAACGACTGAAAGAAGCGCGGAGATGAGCAGCACCAGGCCGGAAATCGCCAGCACGAGTTTGGTCTTCAGGCGCATCTTGAAAGCTGATTACAAGGCTCTAAGCCGGCTGGTCTTCCCGGGACTGGCTGTATTCCTTCAATTTGTTGTGAAGCGTCTTCAGGCTTACGCCCAGGATCTCGGCGGCGCGCGTCTTATTCTGGCCCGTTGACTCGAGGGTGCGCAGGATGAGCAGACGCTCCGCCTCATCGACCGTTGTGCCCACGCGCACGGGCACCACGCTGGCATCGTAAGTGAGTGAGGACTGCAGCTGCGAGCGGCCGAAGGTGGGCGGCAGGTGGCCCGCGTCGAGAGGCGCGCCATCGGGGCAGAGAATCACCGCGCGCTCAATGGTGTTGCGCAGCTCGCGTGCGTTGCCCGGCCACTCGTAGGACATCATGCGGTCAAGGATGGACTGGCCGACGCCTGCAACACTGCGGCCGTGCTTCTGGTTCATCTCCTGCACCATGGCTTCAGCCATCGCGGGCAGATCTTCAAGATGCTCGCGAAGCGGCGGCATGTTGATGTGGAAGACATTCAGTCGATAGTAGAGGTCGCTGCGCAGCTCGCCGTGCGCGACGGCCACAGCCGGGTCGCGGTTGGTGGCCGCGAGCACGCGCACGTCGACATCCTGCTCTGATTTGCCGCCCAGCCGGCGCAGCTTGCGCTCTTCAAGAACCCGCAGGAGCTTAGCCTGGGTGCCGACGGGCATCTCGCCCAGCTCGTCCAGAAGGAGCGTGCCGCCGGAAGCAAGCTCAAAGCATCCGGCGCGGCGTTCGACCGCACCCGTGAAGGAGCCCTTCTCGTGGCCGAAGATCTCGCTTTCGATCAGGGTTTCAGGAATGGCGGCGCAATTGACCGCGACAAAGGGCCGCGGCTTGCGCGGGCTCAGATCATGCAGCGTGCGGGCGACCAGTTCCTTGCCGGTGCCGCTCTCACCGGTGATGAGCACCGAGACGTTGGAAGGCGCGATCTGCTCAATCAGGGAGAAGATGTCGCGCATCGGGCGCGAGCTGCCCACCATCGAGCCGAGAACTCCGCTCTCGCGCAGGCGTCGCCGTGCCACTTCGAGTTCGATGGCCGTCTCGCGCTGCCGCGTGGCGTTTGCCAGGATCGCGCGCAGGCGGGTCGCGTCGACCGGCTTCTGCAGAAAGTCGTAAGCGCCCAGCTTCATCGCGTCGACCGCCACCTGGATGGAACCCTGCGCGGTGAGCAGCACCACCGCCACGTTCGAGGCAACGCCGGAGCCCGCTTCAGAGAGCTTCGTGAGGAGCCCCAGTCCGTCGAGGCGCGGCATCTTCAGGTCGGTCACAACGATCGCCGGCTCCCAGGAGAGAGCCTTTTCCCAGCCCTCGACGCCATCTCGCGCGGTCTCGGTGCGATAGCCCCAGCCCGAAATCAGCTCGGCAAGTCCCATCAGCGCGTGAGGCTCATCCTCGACGATCAGGACCCTGACTGCATTCTGCATAAGGGCATTCTAGTCAATCTATAGGTTCCGTGCCTCTGCGAGTGGCGATCAGCAGGCAAAATCAGCGCAATTGGGGCCATCTTCGCTAGACTGGTTCCATGCTGGACTACGAGATTGCCCCTGCGGATGCGGCCGCTCTGCTGCGTGAAAACAAAGCTCGTTTCATCGATGTGCGGGAGCCCTGGGAAGTTGCCGCGGCCCATATCGAGGGCAGCCTCGTGATGCCCATGGGAGATGTGCCGGGTAGGGCGCACCAGGAGCTCGATCCTGACGAGCGGCTCGTGGTTTTCTGCCACCTGGGGCAGCGCTCGATGAGTGTTACCGCATGGCTGCGCAATCAGGGGTTTGAGGAAGTGCAATCGATGCGCGGCGGCATAGCGGCCTGGTCGGAAGAAGTCGACCCCAACGTAGCCCGATACTGATGCCCATCGAATCAGCGGCCGAAGAGATATGTGAACTGCAGAAGCCCGTTGTCGATTCCTGGATTGAAGTCCGCCGTGTCGTGGTTTGAGATGTGGTGGTAGCGGTATTCGAGGCGCACCGATCGTGTGCGCGAATCGTAAAGCTCGACCCCGGCTCCAAGGTCAAAGGTGAAGTTGAACGAGCCGGCGTATACCACTGGAATGGGTTGCGTGGAATACATGTAGCCGCCATGCGCGATCAGGAACGGTTGCAGCCTGTGTCTGGGCAGGAAATTCCACTGCATGCCCACCGGGGAGAGGGCCTCGCCCATTGTCCACTGGCGGCCATGACAGAAAATAGAAACTGTTCCGGAGTAGACAACCCCGTTCGCGCTGTAGGAGTACGTTTCTGTAATTGGAGCGCAGGTGACAGGCGGCCCTCCGTCGAAGCTTAAAGTTGTAACACTCGGAGAAGTTTGCTCAACCACGGTGCGAGTGAGCGGATCGCCTTCCAGAGCCACCGGAAGAATCTCGGCGTTGTACTGCCAGTTCACAATGCGGGTCAGCAGAAGCTTGCGGCTATAGGACGCGCCGATGTTGATCAGCTTTCGCTTTTCTGCCGAGCCGAGCACCATGTGGCTCGAGTTCCATGAGTAGGCGCCGAGGATCCCAAAGGAATTTGTGCGGGCATAATAGCCGGCGCCGTCCGTCATGGTCTGGGCGTCAGAGGCTGCGGGTGCGATTGAAGCCAGAAGGATCACCAGGAGGATCAAAGGAGCGGTCACTCGAAGCGCGAGGAGAACGATCAGGCAAGGTTCCGCAATCCGGCAGAGTGCAGCTGTGCGACAGATGTCGGTCAAAGAGTCTCTCCTCTGCATTGCCAGACTGGTGAGTGGCCCAACCGCATATACTCTTACTTGGCTTTTGACGCCGATTTGGTGAGAGTGTCCCTAATGTCCTTATCTGCTGTTGCTTACGCCGAAGAGAACCATCCGAGGTTTCTGGATGAGCTGAAGGCGCTTCTCCGCATCCCTTCCGTTTCCACGCTGCCGGAACACAAAGAGGATTGCCGCCGCGCCGCTGGCGTGCTTGCGGCGGAACTTGGCCGCATCGGCATGGAGAATGTGCGCATCCTCGAGACATCGGGACATCCGCTGGTCTATGCCGACTGGCTGCATGCCGCAGGCAAGCCGACCGTGCTTTGCTACGGCCACTACGATGTTCAGCCGCCAGATCCGCTGGATGAATGGATTACGCCGCCCTTTGAGCCTACCGAACGCAACGGCAACATCTATGCGCGCGGCGCCGTCGACGACAAGGGACAGGTCTGGGCGCAGATGAAAGCACTTGAATCGTTGCTGGCCGCGAACAAGGCGCTGCCGATTAATGTGCGCGTAATCTTCGAGGGTGAAGAAGAGGTTGGCGGAGAGGGAATTGCGGCCTACGTCGCATCGAAGCCCGCGGAACTGAAGGCGGATTTTGCCCTCGTTTCTGACACAGACCTGTTTGCACCGGGGCTGCCGACGCTTTGCGTGGGGCTGCGCGGCATGATCTACACCGAGATCGAAGTGCGCGGCGCGAAGACCGATCTGCATTCGGGCATGTATGGCGGAGCGGCTCCCAATCCCTTTGTTGCGCTGGCGCAGATCATCGCCGGTCTGAAGGACACGGACGGACACATTTTGATCCCTGGTTTCTACGACGATGTGATCCCTCCGAGCGAGGCCGAACTGGCTACCTGGCGTACGCTGCCCTTCGACGAAGAAGAATACCGCAAAAGCGAGGTTGGCTCCTCCGCGCTCGTGGGCGAGGCAGGGTACAGCGTGCTCGAGCGGACCTGGGCACGTCCGACGCTGGATGTTCATGGCATGCCGGGCGGCTTTGTGGGCGCCGGCGCAAAGACCGTGATTCCTGCCCGGGCACTGGCGAAGGTTTCGATGCGGCTGGTCCCAGGAATGACACCGGCAAAGGCGTTTGCCCAGTACAAAGCTTACGTCGAAAAGCTGGCCCCGGCCGGCGTCACTGTAAATGTGCGCCTGATCCATTCCGGCGACCCCTGCATTGTGCCTACTGACAACCCCTACATTCAGGCCGCCACGCGGGCGCTGCGCGAGGTCTGGGGGAAGGACACGGTCTTCATTCGCTCCGGCGGATCCATTCCGATCGTTGGCGATTTTGCCCGGCACATGGGGTTGCCGAGCGTGATGATGGGCTTCGGCCTTCCGGATGACAATCTGCACGCGCCCAACGAAAAGTTCAACCTCACGAACTTCAAGCTGGGCATCCGTTCGCTGATTCGCTTTCTTGAAGAGGCGGGCGCCTGAGCTGACGCAATCTGGCCCGGACGGGACGAAGCCGGGCTTCGGAGCTTGGCCTTCGATCGTCGCGTATGCTGATTTGAAGAGATGGCAGAGCTTCCCTCGGATCCCGAGATTCAGGTGCCGGCCGGTATAGCCGAGATCATTGCCGGCGATCAGGCGTCTGCGTCTGCGCAGCAGGATCGCGCGTCGGACGAGCCTGTCATCGTCTTCGAAAATGTCTCGATCTCATTCGGTGATCGCGTCGTGCTCGAAAACGTGTCCTTTTCCGTTCGTCGCGGCCAGACGCTCTGCATCCTGGGCCGCAGCGGCGTCGGCAAATCGGTCTCACTGCGATTGCTGATGGGCTTCCTCAAGCCCCAGTCCGGCTCAATCCGGATGGAAGGGCAGGAGATTACCGAGCTGAGCGAAGCGGGCATGCAGGAGATTCGCAAGCGCGTGACCATGGTCTTCCAGAACGGGGCCTTGTTCGACTCACTAAGTGTGCGCGAGAACGTGGCATTTCCCCTGCGCGAGCGCGGGGCCCTCGACGAGGACCAGATCCAGCAGATCGTCGATCGCCTGCTCGAGATGGTGGGCGCCGACGATGTCACCGAGGACCTGCCGGCCAGCCTTTCCACCGGGCGGCGCCGTGCCGTGGCGATTGCCCGCGCGCTCGCCTCGCAGCCTGAGGTCGTACTGTACGACGAGCCCACCACGATGGTCGACCCGATCATTGCTCGGCGGCTCGGCACCATTATTCAAAAACTCAAACGGCAACTGGGCTTTACCAGCATCGTGGTCACCCACGACATGCGCTTCGCAAGGCGGCTGGCCGATGTGGTGCTTTTCCTGGATCACGGCAAGGCCGGCTATTTCGGGCCATTGGCGGGGTTTCTGGCTTCGAAGGACCCGGATATCCGCCAATTTCTGATTCTTGATGCCTATGAGCTGCCCAAATGCTGAGATGTGCTCTCTTCGTAACTACCGGCGCCCATAAAGCGCTTGCACATCGAGCGGTATCTCCCTGATTCTCAAAGTGCATTAGCAGACAACCAAGGGCACATGCTTGCGGCAAATGCCGGGTCTGGTACAGGCACATGCACATGCCGGTTTGTGTGTCCGAATCGAAGAGCTGCGCCCCGCAGGATGCAGGCTTCACGCGTGGTGGTACCCCGCGTTCGAGGCTCGAAGGTTGAGGTTCGCGAAAGACGAATGGCGACATCCGGACTCTGGCAGAGAATTTCCGCGACCGTCTCCCAGCCCAGTGAGTGGGCCGGCGACCGTATCGACGCGCGACCACGGAATCTGCAAAGCAAGCTGACGCTCTGGATTCTGCTCGACGTGCTGACGGTCGTCGTTTCGTCAACTCTTGCCACGGCCTACAAAACTCACGCAACTCCCGTGGCTGCGGCGCAGTATTTCTATCAGGGGACTCTCGTTCACGGCCGCTCGATGGGGATATTGCTCGCTTTCCTTTGCGGCTTCACGCTTGCGCTGGTTGCCACAAGCAAGCGCATGCACCTCTACAACTCCGGCAGGTTCACGAACTTTCTGCACGAGCAGCGCCTCAGCGTGCAGGCTTGTTTCACGGCGGGACTTCTGCTCACGGGCACGCTCTACATCCTGCGCGCGGAGGATATTCCCCGCACCATTGTGCTGCTCACCATCGGTCTGGTTACGATTGCGCTGAGCCTGCGCCGGTTGATCTACCGGCTGCTGCTCTATCGCCGGTTTGAGCGCGGACTGGACCGCCGCAACGTGGTGATTGTGGGCACTGGCCCGGAGGCTCAGGCGTTGCGCCACCACCTTGAGAGCATTGGCCGCCTCGGTTATACCTTCAAGGGCTTCATTCAGACTGAGCGCCACAAAACCACCGCAGCCGCAGCCGAAGTGCTCGGCTCTCTGGAAACGCTCTTCAATCACACGCGGAAACATTTCATCGACGAGATATTCTTTACCACCGCGTGCGAGCAGGGGGTTATGCAGGAGGTGCTTGAAAAGGCACGCGCGCACGGCGTGGACCTGCGTCTGGTCCCGGATCTCTACGGCGGATTGGCATGGAACAGCCCGATCGAGTACGTAGGGCAGTTCCCGACGATTCCTCTGCACTGCGGCGTCGTGCCGGAGATCGGGCTTGTGCTTAAGCGCGGGCTGGACCTGGTCTTTTCAACGATGACCCTGCTATTGCTTTCTCCTGCTTTGCTGTTGATCTGCCTGGCGATCAAGCTCGACTCGCGAGGGCCGGCCCTCTACGCCTCAGAGCGCATCGGCAAGAAGGGCCGCGTCTTCCGCTGCTTCAAATTCCGAACCATGGTAAGTGATGCTGAGCGGCGGCTTGCGGGCATTATCCACATGAACGAGCGCGACGGCGTGCTCTTCAAGATGGCCAACGATCCGCGCATTACGCGGGTGGGCAGAATCCTGCGTAAGTATTCACTGGATGAGCTGCCGCAGTTTCTGAACGTTGTGCGCGGCGACATGAGCGTGGTGGGTCCGCGGCCGCCGCTTGCAAGCGAGGTGGAGGAATACAAGTTGAGCCACCTGCGCCGGCTCAACGTCACCCCCGGCATCACCGGTCTGTGGCAGGTGCAGGCTCGCCAGGACCCCTCGTTTGACAGCTACGTCTCGCTCGATCTGACCTACATCGAAAACTGGAGCATCTGGCTCGACCTCAAGATTATTGTCCGCACGATCGGGGTCGTTCTCTCCGGAACGGGAACCTAGTTTCCGACCCGAGGAACGCTGTTGAACAAGCCGCTGCCAGGAGCGGCTTTCGTATTTTGAGGCGCTAAACTGGATATGTGAAGATAGCGCTCGCGCAGATCAATCCAACAGTCGGAGATTTCACGGGAAATCTTGAAAAGATTGTGACGGCGAGCCGGCGCGCGGCCGCACAGGGAGCGCGTCTGACGGTCTTCTCCGAACTGGCGATTTGCGGCTACCCGTCGGGCGATTTCTTTGAGAAGCCAAGTTTTCTCGCCCGCTGCCAATCGGCCCTGGACGAGCTTTGCGCGGCAACCCGCGACCTTCCCACAGCGGTGCTTGTGGGTGTTGCGCTGCCGGCGCCGGCCAATGCGGGCAAACCTGCGGTCAACGTTGCGGTCCTGATGGATAAGGGGAAGGTGCTGCTGGAGCAGCAGAAGCGCCTGCTGCCTTTCTACGACGTCTTCGACGAGCAGAGATACTTTGCCGCGGGACCGTCGCAGAAGGTTGTCGAGCTGGATGGCGTCAGGCTGGGCATCACGATTTGCGAGGACGCGTGGAATGACAGGAACTTCTGGCCGCGGCGTCTCTACCCGGTCGATCCGGTTGAAGAGGTGATGCGCCAGAATCCCGCCATTCACATCAACCTCTCGTCGTCTCCGTTCTGGCACGGCAAGCGCGAAGTGCGCCGCGAGATGCTTGCTGCGATCGCTCGCCGGGACGGAATTCCCGTGCTGATGTGCAACCAGGTTGGCGGCAATGACAGCCTGATCTTCGACGGTTCATCCGTGCTGCTCAACTCCCAGGGCGAGCTCATTGCGCAGGCCGCTTCGTTTGCGGAAGATCTTGTTGTTGCCGACCCTTTTCGCGCGCCGCGCATTCCCGAACCCGTGCAGGACGATACAGAAGCGGCATACCGCGCGCTGGTGCTTGGCACGCGGGATTACGTGCGCAAATGCGGCTTCAGCAAGGCCCTGATTGGCCTCAGCGGCGGCATCGATTCGGCCCTCGTGGCGGCAATCGCCAGCGAAGCGCTGGGTCCGGAGAATGTAATCGGTGTGGGCATGCCCAGTCCCTACTCTTCTTCGGGTTCGATCGATGACAGCAGAAAGCTGGCCGCGAATCTTGGAATCCGCTTCGAAGTGATTGAGATCAGCGTTCTCTTTCGCGAGTACACACGCACCCTTGAGCCCTTGTTCAAAGGCATGCCCGCTGATATTACCGAGGAAAACATTCAGTCGCGCATTCGCGGCAACCTGTTGATGGCTCTTTCCAACAAGTTCGGCGCGCTGGTGCTGACGACGGGCAACAAATCCGAGATGGCGGTTGGCTACTGCACGCTGTACGGCGACATGGTGGGCGCACTGGCCGTGATCGGCGATCTGGTGAAAACGCGCGTCTACGCGGTGTCGCGCTGGCTCAACCGCGAGGGGGAAGTCATTCCCGTGGCTACCATCGAAAAGCCACCTTCGGCCGAGCTGCGGCCCGACCAAAAGGACACCGACTCGCTGCCGGCCTACGAGATACTCGATCCGATTCTCGAAGCATACGTGGAGCGCTACGAGACGCCGGAGCACATTGCCGCGGAACTCGGCGTTCCGCTGGAACTGGTGCGGCAGGTCGTGCGGCTGGTGGAGCGGTCTGAATACAAACGGCAGCAGGCGGCGCCCGTTCTCAAGGTGACTTCGAAGGCCTTTGGCATGGGCCGCCGATTTCCCATCGCCGTCAAGGTTCAGGTATAAGCTAGAAGGCGGGCCTGGTTCCGGCCATTGGAGGGAGATTCAGCTTTGACTCGACGTTCGACTCGTTTTGCCAGTGCAGCTGCCCTGGTCGTTCTTTCCCTATGCATCTTGAAGATTTCGGCCCAGCAGCAGGTTCCCGCTGCGCCCGCGCCGGGTGCGCCTGCTCCCCAGGCTCCGGCCGCGACCGCGGAAGCGCCAAAGTTTCCAACGCCTGATCCTGCGAACTTCACCGCAACTGCACCGAGCAAGGATTTGATCAACTCATTCCTGCAGACTACCTGGGGTTATGATCCGAATCGTGTCTGGCAGATTCAGGCGATTCTGAAAACACCTGCTGAAGGCGTCAGCAAGGTTGTCGTCCTGATCGCAGACAAGGCAGGGAAGCAGAAGCCCGCCGCGCTGCAGTTCTTCGCACTGCCGGATGGCAAGCACATCGTAGCCGGCGACGAGGTTCTGCCTTTCGGCGAGCATCCCTACACCGATTTCCGCGCAACCCTGCAGCAGGATGCCGATGGCCCTTATCGTGGCTCGGCCTCGAAGGACCTGGAACTGGTCGAGTTTGCCGATTTCCAGTGCCCGCATTGCAAGGATGCGCAGGCGAGCATGGACAGGCTGGTCGCCGACTTTCCCAAGGCACGCATCGTCTTCCAGAATTACCCGCTGGCGCAGATTCATCCGGCGGCAGTGACGGCCGCAACCTATGGCTCCTGCGTTACGAAGCTTGGCGGCAGCACCGCGTTCTTCCAGTTTGCTTCCGCTGTCTTCGACGCGCAGGAAGGGTTGTCGAGCCCCGACGGCGCCACTTTGACGCTCAACAGCGCGGTGACCAAGGCCGGACTCGATCCCGCGAAGGTGGCAGCCTGCGCTGCGACTCCCGAGATCGCGAAGCAGGTCGAGGCGTCAGTGAAGCTGGCCCAGAGCCTGAACATCAACCAGACGCCGACGCTGATGGTGAATGGGCGCCAGGTGCCGATCGGCGGCCTGCCCTATGAAACCCTCAAGCAGATCGTGCTATACCAGGCCAAGCTGGACGGCGTGGCCCAGTAGCCTGCGCCTGAATCGCAAAAGCCCTCATGACCATGTTGGTCGTGAGGGCTTTTCATTGGACGCGGCGCGGCAGAAATGGCGCGTGCTCAGTGCACCTCTTCGGCCCGCTGGATGCGTAGCATCGGCGTGTGGCCAGCCGGCTGCGAGCCGCGAATCACGTGCGGCGTCAGGATGATGAGCAGGGTCGCGTAGTTCTTTTCGACGTCCTTGTTTGATACATCGTTGAAGCCGGGGATCTCACTGAATCCGGGTGTTCCGCTGATCGCCCGGCTTTCATTGCTGTCCAGTTCGCTGGTGACGATGGCGCCAACGCCGTTTTTCAGCGTCACCACGCCGGAGAAGGATCGATTATTGAGCACCGGATTGCCGTTGACAACCGTTCCCGAGAGCGATGTGATCTTCAGATCGAGCGTGAGGGCTACGTCCCCGCTGCGCATGATTTTTGGGGTCGCCTTGAGCGTGAGACCGAGATCCTGATATTGCACCTGAGGAATCTGCGCCGATGCGCCGGCGGTGCCGGTGAGAAGCGATGAAAGGTTCGATGATGTGCCTGCCGAAGTGAGGCCGGGGATATTCACGCCCGAGCTAAAAATGCTTGAGTACGACGCGAGCTGAATTGGATAACGAGTGCCGCTGATGAGGGTTTCGTCCTGCCCGTCGGCGAGGTACAGTCGAAGGTCTTCAAGCTCCCGCGAATCGGACGAGTTGAGGGCCAGGTGCAGCGTGGCAGGCGCGGGCGACAGACCGGTAAGCGTGAGCCCGCCGCCAAAGAGAGCGATGCCGTTCGAGAAAATTGAATTCTGAACCACGCCGGAAGCGATGAGGATGCCAAGGATGGCGAGCGTGTCTCCCGGGGCCGCAAGCCCGGAAGCGATGATCTGCTGCACGAGAGCCTGGTTGGCGTTCAGAATTGCCTGTTCTTCGCTGTAGACGTTGAAGGCGGTGACCTGTTGCGGCAGCTGCACGCCGACGTTCCTTTCCGTTCATGTGCGCGAGCTGAATGATGCGCACGTCCAGCAGGGCCTGGCTGTCGCCGCTGATAAGCGGCTGCATGGTTGAGTTGAAGGCATTCAGCGTATCCGGGGCCCCGCGCAGGGTCATTGTTCCCGCGGTCTGTTCGACGGCCACCCGCGAAACGGAAAAGACATTTCTGGCGACGTTGGTCAGCTCGGTCATTTCGGAGGAGGATATGCCCGGCAGGTACAGGGTTTCCATCTCCTGACGCAGGAACTGCTGGCGGTTTTGCGCCGTATTCAGCGCCGCAACCACACGATGCGGGTCAAGGGGAACTTCAAAGGTGTTGGTGACCATATCCAGGGTGCTGATGGCCTGGCCGAAGGTAGCCCCGTCGAGATCGAAGCGCGTCAGCTTTGCCGGCACGCTCTGGTCGATCGTTGCGTCGATGCCATAGGCCTTGTAAACCTGCTGGATCAACTGGCGGGCGTCGGTCTTCAGATGAAAGCTGCGGACTCCCGCTGCCGGCTCAAGCGCAGGCGCCTCGGCGGCTTTACCGGCAGATTCTTCGTAGAGCGGGCCGGTGCGGCTCAAGAGAGAGTCGTCCGCGATCCCGGTGAAGTGCGCAGCGACTTCGGGGTTGTGTGGATCGAGTTCCCGTGCATGACGAAGCGCGGCCAGGGCCGCGGAGCGGTTGCCGGCGGTCTGCGCCTTCGCCGCAGCTTGAATCAGCGCGGTGACAGCATGGCTGCGCGCAACCTCGACGGCGCGCGCGTAATCTGAATTGGAGGGATCAAGCGTAGCTGCCCGCTGATACTCGCTCATCGCCTGCTCATACTGCTCCGCCTTGAAGAGCTTGCTGCCGCTGAGATAGAGCTTTGCAGCGCGCTCCCTGTCGCGGGCGCTTACCGGCTTTGTCTCTGAATCCTGAGCGGGAGCCTCCCTGGGCTGTGCCACGGCGCCTGTCAGCGGCTGAGCGGCGCGGGTCGTCTGCGCGGCAAGGGGCTGCTGGCATTGCGCCTGCAGGCTGAGCAGAAGAAGCGCGATGGCGCCGCCGCATTGGAATGGAGTCTTCAAGGATCTGTCCGGGACGCAGCCAGCAGGTCGGCAAGCGAAGTTGCGCAGGCATCGGGATGATAGCCCAGCAGCGTATCAAAGTCGAAGTGACCGGTAGCGACCGCAATAACGGGTAGGTTGTTTTCTCGCGCCGCTTCAATGTCGCGGGGCGTATCGCCAACCACGCAGACGGTCGAATCGTGGCGGGCGAGTTCGCGGGCCTTGCGGGCCGCCTGGCCGACCAGCTCATTTCGGTCGGGGAAGTGATCGCTGAAGCCGCCGAAACGGAACCACTCGCGCAGACCGGCAGCCTCGATCTTCATCCAGCCGATCATTTCAAGATTGCCGGTGGCAACGCCAAGCAGCGCGCCGCAGTTGGCCAGGTGGCTCAACGCCTCATGCACGCCCGGCATCAGGATGGGGTCAAGTTCGAGACGGCGCTCGGCAACGCAATGCCCCATGCCTTCGAGGATCGCGTTGACCTGCGCATCGAAGACATCCGATGGAATCCCGGCCCGCAAACAGGCTTCGCGCAGGATTGCGGTGTCGGTATTGCCATGCAGCGGCACCCCGGCGAGCGTTACCTCGAAGCCGGTTACCCGCTTGACAGAGGTGGCGACGGAATCGAAATGAACGCGGTCGCGGCTGCGCAGCAACGTGCCGTCGATATCGAAGAGATACGCGTCCTGCCGGTCCCAGGCAAAGCCAGGTTCAATTGAGACGCGAGCATCGTCTTTCCGAGGGGGTGTCTCCATGCTTTGGTGGAACGGTTCAGCCCTGGCGGAAGCCCTGGCGTACTGCTCCAAACACAAGACGTTCACTACGCGGCGGACGCTTGAGCCCCGCACGAACTTCGGAGAGGCTGAGACCAAGCTCGGCCATGGTGCGGCTCAGGGTATTGCGATGGATGCCGAGTTCCTCGGCGGCCTTGCATTGATTGCCTCGGTTTGCGACCAGCACTTCGCGCAGGTATTGCCTCTTGAACTCGCGAACAGCATCCTCATAGCGGATGCCGCTGGAATGCATTTGCGTGACCAGGCTATCCAGTTCTCGTCTCACGTCCACCCCTTGCTCTTCTAGCTTGCCATATCGGACCGCGTTTCGGCCCAGCAAAAAAGTCATCTACTGCTTCTTGCCCGGATGCATCCACTCCGGTGACTCCCGTTCGAGGCGGCTGAGCTCATCGCGCACGCGTTCTGCCAGGGAGGACGGTGTAACGTTGGTGCTGAGATGGCAGGCGCCAAAGAAATATCGCGGCAGCGTGGCTTGTGTCAACCACTCCGTTTGCGGAAAGAAGGCCACGGTGACGAGGATGAAGACCGTCACCAGCACGGCGCCCTGAAAGAATCCAAAGAGCGCCCCGACCAGCCGGTCGAGACATCCAAGACCTATCTTGTGAAATACCTTGGATAACAACCCGCCTAAAACCGCGGCCAGTGTCGCAACCAGCAGCGCAATCAACAGGAATGCGATGGCATCGGCCACCTGCCGGCTGTGTATGGCCTTGTTGATGATGCCGCCGACATGCTCATAGTTCCACGCCGCGATAACCAGACCCAGCAAAAGGCCACCCAGCGAAAAGATCGAGCGAAGAAAACCCTGCGCGAGGCCCGCAAGCACAGCCCCAGCCAGCACGATAACGATGGTCCAGTCAACGAGCGTCATCCGCGTTGCCCTTGTCCTCTCACGACAACATCAGCGCACGCCCTGTGAGACGGCGAAATGCCTCCAGATATTTTGCCAGAGTCTTCTCCACCACATCTTCGGGAAGGCTCGGCGCAGGGGCCTGTTTGTTCCAGTGGATGCTTTCAAGATAGTCCCGAACGAACTGCTTGTCGAAGGATGCCTGCGCCCCGCCGGGCTTCCACGCGGCCGCCTCCCAGAACCGGGAAGAATCCGGCGTGAGAACTTCATCGGCCAGCGTGATGCCGTTCCCGGTGACGCCAAATTCGAATTTCGTGTCGGCGAGAATCAGGCCGCATCCCTCAGCATGACTAGACGCCTTCTGATAGATGGCCATCGTCAGGCGCTTGAGTTCCGCAGCAGTCTCGCTCCCAATTAGCTTCGCCGTAGCTTCGAAGGAAATGTTTTCGTCGTGCGCTCCATCCTGGCTCTTGGTTGCCGGCGTAAACAGGGGCTCGGGCAGGCGCGAGCCGTCTTTGAGACCGGCGGGCAGCGCGATGCCGCAGACGGTGCCTTCGGCGACGTACTCTTTCCAGCCGGAGCCGGCCAGATATCCGCGCGCAACACACTCGACCGGAAACATCTCTGCGCGGCGCACCAGCATCGAGCGACCCTCAAGCTGATCCGCATAGCGCTGCAGGGGAGCAGGGAACTCCGCGACCTCCGCCGATATCAGGTGGTTGGGCACGATGTCAGAAAGAAGATCGAACCAGAAGAGCGAAATCTGTGTGAGGATCTTCCCTTTGCCGGGGATTCCCGTTGCCAGCACGTGATCGAACGCAGAGATGCGGTCGGTCGCGACAAGCAGCAGCGCATCGTCGACCGCATACAGATCGCGAACCTTGCCCCTGCCGAGAAGAGGAGTGTCACCCAGGTTTGTTGAGAGGAGAGCCGTCATCGAAAGGCCTTGTCTATCGCGGCACTGAAGCTCCGATTCTCTAGCGCGAGGCTGCATTTGTCAATGCGCGCGGGATGAGGTGTGATGGTCGTCACGGAGCGGAATCTGAATTTGGGAGACACTTGGTTTGTCATCAAGGCTTGGAGGGCGCGAAGTTATAAAGCCCTCTTTGAGCCGGGCGACACGAGGCGGCAACGGAAGGGAAGCCGAAGCTGACTTCGTTCTTGAGGGACCGCCAGTAGCCGCACGCTACCGACCTCCAGCGTCGGTTACTGGCCCCCAATATTAGCCTCTGATTTCACACGCCTCTGAAGAATCCTGCTTCTTCAGAGGCGCTGTTTTCTGAGACACGCAATCAGCTTGGCGAGCGGCGCTGCCTTGGTTCAAGCTAGGCCGTTGCCCGCTGCTGCTCGTGGCCACCGAGCTTCACGCTCACCACCTTCGACACGCCCGGCTCCTGCATCGTGACGCCGTAGATCATGTCGGCGGCCTGCATCATGCGCTTGGAGTGGGTGACGAGAAGGAACTGCGTCTCCTTGCTGAGCGAATAGAGCAGATCGGCAAGGCGGCCAACGTTGGTTTCGTCGAGCGCGGCGTCCACTTCGTCCAGCACGCAGAAGGGGCTTGGCTGGAACTGGAAGATGCCGACCAGCAAGGCGAGGGCAGTGAGCGCCTTCTCTCCACCGGAGAGCAGCAGAACATTCTGCAGCTTCTTGCCTGGGGGCGACGCCACGATGTCGAGACCGCTCTCGGCCTGATTCTCGGTGTCGGTGAGTCGCAGGAAGGCCTGGCCACCATTGAAGAGCCGCGTAAACACCTTGCCGAAGTTTTCGTTGATCTGCGCAAACGCCTCATCGAACTTGGTGCGCGAAATCTGGTCGATCTCGCGAATCGTTTCCTGGGTGTTCTCGATGGATTCGATCAAATCCTTGCGCTGCGTTTCAAGGAAGGCGTGCCGCTCGGCCGTCTCCTTGTATTCGTCGAGAGCCATCATGTTCACCGGGCCCATCTGATCGAGGCGCTGGCGCAGGCCGCGGCGAAGTTTCCTCTTCCGCGGCAAGCTCTTCGCCGGCAAGCCGAGCAATCTCGGCGTCGGCCCGCAACGCGGCAGCCTCGGTGTTCACCTCAGTGAGGCAGCTCGCCTCGAGGTGTTCAAGATCGGACTGCAACTTGGCGACTTCGCTCGAACGCAGGCCACGGTGATCGCGCAACTGGTCGAGCGCGAGGCGCGCCGTCTTCAACTGGCTTTCAATCGCTGTGAGCTGCTGCCGCACCGCCTGCGCGTCAGCAGCGATGCTCTGCGCCTGGGCCAGAGCTTCTTCCCGTGCGGTCTTCAGGCTCTCTTCGCGCTGCGCCAGCTCGGCGCTCTCGCGGATGCGCTGCTCGCGCTCCGCTTCGGCTGCGGCGCGCTGCTGCTCGATGTTCAACACGCGGCGCTCGAGATCGGCATGCAGCCGGTCGATGCGCTGGAATGCCGCGTCGGCGCCGCGCCGGCGTTCCTCGAGCTTTGCCAGCTCGGCGGTGGCCTGGGCGGCCTCCTGCTGCAGCACCTCACGCGTCTGACGCAGAGTCACGAGGCGCGCCAGCCGTTCATCGAGGCCGGCCTCGGCCGTCTTGTGCTCGCCTTCGAGGCGAATGGCCTCTTCGCGTTTCTGCTCGATTGCGGTGATCTTGGCTTCGCGCGCATCCTTGTTGCGGGCTGCCTGCAGCGTCCACTCCTGCAGCCGGCGCTCGACACGCTGCCCCTCGGCTTCCATCTGCTTCAGCGCGGCGCCCTGGTTGGCGGTATCGCGTTCCGCGACGCGCTGCTCTTCGCTGTGGGCCTCAAGCCGGCCGGTCAGCTCCTGGATGGTGCGGCTCAGGTTGGTGGCGTCCACTTCTGCCTGGCCCAGTTTCTGCTCCAGCCCGCTCAGCCGGGCATCGAGCTCCCGCAGTTCGCGCTTCAGGGCCAGAGGCCCTTCGCTGGCCGGTTTGCCGCCGGAGACGGTTGCATTGTGAAAGCACTCGCCCTCGGGCGTGAGAAAGAAGGCGTGGCTGTGTTCGCTGGCGAGCCGCTGCGCCTCGGCGGGGTCTTCCACGAGATAGCCGTGCTTGAGCTTCGGCAGTATCGTTTCGAGAGAACGCCCAAAGCCGTTCAGAACGCGGATCGAATCTTTGAGAGGGGTAATCCCGGGCGACGAGACTACGCCTTCTCCGCCGTCGGGCGAGTCGTGACCCGCCGGAGGATGGATAAGGAATGTTGCGCGGCCGTCAACGCCCGATTTAAGCATGCGGACGCCTTCTTCAGCGGCCGTCCAGCTCTCGACGACGACGTAGTTCAGCTCGTCGCGCAGAAATTCGTCCACAACGCCTTCGTGCTCGCCACCCACTTCAAGAAAGTCCGCCAGCGTGCCGGCCGGCGTCATGCCCTCCGCGAGCGCGCCGGGCTTCAGCAGGCGCCGTACGGTATCTGTCGAATAGCTGTGGTCGCGAATCAGCGCCTCGATCGAGTTGCGCCTGCCGCTGGCCGTCGCGTGGGCGCTGCGCAGCTCGTTGGCGTGCGCGCGCACTGACTCTTCTTCGCTGCGTCGCGCCTGCAACGTTTGGCGCAGCTCTGCGATTTCGCCCTCAAGACGCTTCAGCGTCTCGGTCGCAGACTCAAAGCCGAGCTTTGCCTGACCGCTCTGGACGCCGAGGTTTTCAAGCTCATTGCGCGCCTGGCCCATCTCCGCTTCAAGGCGCTGGGCTTCACGCTCCAGCGCTGCCAGGCTTTCCTCAGCCTGGGCCGTGCTATTGCGCGCATTGCCGGCCAGAGTGAGCAGATGCATTGCCTGCCGGCGGGCAGATTCCAGCTCGCGCTCGGCGCCAAAAACTTCCTCGGCTGCGGCACGCGCCTCCTGCTGGCGCGCCTGCACCTTCTGGTGAAAGCTGTTTGCCTCGCCTGCCGCCGTCTCGAGAAAGACCTTTTGCTGCGCGCGCTCGTCGGCAATGCTGCTGAGCTGCGTGCGGGTCTGCTCCAGCTCTCCGGCGGCCGCGGCCATGCGCGATTCGAGCTCGCTCACCCGCTCGGCGTTGGCTCGTTCGCGCGCTGCGGCACGCTCCAGTTCTACAGCCGCGCTGTTGGCGCGATTCTGGGCCTCCTGGCCTTCGCGATCGAGCGCATAGCCGCGCTCGGTGAGCGCGTGCTGGTTGCCCTCGGCAACCTCGATCTCGGCCGCCGAAGACTGGATCTGTTCTGCCAGTGCGGCAATCTCCTGCTGCAGCCGCGCCTGATCGCCGTCCATCAGCGTCATGCGGCTCGCCAGCACAACGCGAAGTCGCCCGCGCAGCTCATCGCGCACCGCGGCGAAGCGCTCCGCCTTGGCTGCCTGGCGCTTCAGGCTGTTCATCTGCCGCGTCACTTCGTCAAAGATGTCGTCGATGCGCGCCAGGTTCTGCTTCGAGCTCTCAAGGCGCAACTCGGCAAGCCGCTTCTTGGTTTTGAAACGCGTAATGCCCGCGGCCTCTTCAATGATGGCGCGGCGATCGTGCGGCTTTGAGCTGAGCAGTTGGCCGATGCGCTCCTGCCCAATAATGGCGTAGCTCTCGGGGCCGAGGCCGGTGCCCATGAAGATGTCCTGAATGTCGCGCAGGCGGCACAGCTTGCCGTTCAGCAGATACTCGCTTTCGCCGGTGCGGAAGAGGCGGCGCGTAATTACGATCTCGCCCTTCTGCGGAGTGCGGTGGAATTTGCGCCGGCGAATCTTCAGCACGACCGCCTGCGGCCCTTCCTGCCCGTTCGCCTGAGTGCCCTCGGGCGTCTCCTCGTCGCCTTCGATCACCTGGCCCGGCTGCTCGGCTTCCATGATCTCTTCTGCTTCGGCGGCGCGCCGGCGGCGCACTTCCTCCTCATCCCAATCGGCCGGACCATCGGGCTCAACCACAACTTCAGGCTCAATCAGCACCGGGCCTTCGTAGGCCTCGGGATCGACAAGGGTCAGGGTGACCTCGGCCATGCCCAGGGGCTTGCGCTCGCGCGTGCCGGCAAAGATCACGTCGGACATATGCGTGCCGCGCAGGGACTTGGCGCTCTGTTCGCCAAGAACCCAGCTCACGCCGTCGAGGATGTTGGACTTGCCGCACCCATTGGGACCCACCACCACGGCGACACCGGTGCCCGAAACCGTGAGTTCGGTACGGTCACAAAAGCTCTTGAAGCCGAGGATGTGAATCTTTCGCAGTTTCAGCATGTTATCTCCCGAAAGTCGAGGGCTGGGGACGCTGTCTCTCAACTGTCGGAGAGGGCAGGACCCTATACCCACCAGACAGTTTTATTGTCCTTCGTTTACCGACTCTAAGGAGGCTGGAAGGTGGGGTCAACGACTACAAGGGGTGTTTTTGTGGATAATAGGGGCCGGAACCCAGATTTCTCCAGGTTTCGCCGGAAATCAGGCTGAAACCTTCGGAATTCGTGGAATTTTGCCCGGCTTTTCCACAGTGCTCAAAGCCTTGATTCTGGCTCGCGGAACCCTTGCCGCGACGGCCTGGCGAATGACCTTTTCGAGGGCCCGCAGAGCCTGCGGCCGGGGGAATCCGGGGCGGCTTGCCAGGCGGATCGTGCGGACGGCGTGGCCCGCAAGCTGCCGGATGGCAATCTCGCGGCTGCGCATCGTGTCTTCCGCCAGGGCCGGAATCAGCGTGATGCCATAGCCCGCGGCAACGAGGTTGACGAGCGTGTCGAGCGTGGCAGCCTGCATCGAGCCCTGCAGACCAGAGCGGATGCCGTGCTTGCTGCCGCAGGCAGCGAGCGCCTGGTTGGCCAGGCAGTGACCCTCGGCAAGCACCAGCAGCTCGTCGGCCAGGGCGGCCTCGTCAATCGTCTTCAGCCGCGCCAGGTTGTGATCGGCCGGCAGAGCGGCCAGCAGAGGTTCGTCAAAGAGGGCGATTTCGGTGATCTCGGGCGCCTGCGTTGCCGTGGCCAGCAATGCGGCGTCCAGCTTGTGGTTGCGCAGGGAATCGATGAGAGGCAGCGTCTGATCTTCCCACAACTGGATCGTCAGGCCCGGATAAGCGGCTCGCAGAGGCTTGAGGATCAGGGGCATCAGGTAGGGCGCGAGGGTTGGGATGATACCGAGCCGCAGCGGGCCCACCAGCGGATCGCGCGCTGCCTGCGCTACCGTCTCCATCTGCTTTGCCTCGGCCAGTGCCTGCTGCGCGTGCGCCAGAATCCGGCTGCCCACCGGCGTAAGCTCAACTCGTTTGTTGGTGCGCTCGAGCAGCGTCACACCCAGCTCGTTCTCAAGCTTGCGAATCTGGCTGCTCAGCGTCGGTTGGCTCACACTGCATGCCTCGGCGGCCCGGCCAAAATGCCGGTACTCGACCACCGCAACCAGATAACGAAGATCCTGTAGGTTCATGGCTGATGATGCGCGCGCCTGTATCTATGATAGGGCATGCAAATCGCCATCGGCGGAACGATTGCTCCGCCGTATCGACAGAAAGCCTGACGCGGAATCGGATAACAGGTTATAAATGTGACAAATATGGAATATATTGCGAAGTAAAACATGAAGAACTTCGCCAATCGCTTCGCGATCTGAGACGACGAGAGAAGACTACTTTGCTGCGGCCACCGCGAGGCTTTCGATTGCTGCGATATTGCCAATCAGGTCGGGGGGAATATCGTGCCGCGCACGCAGGAACTCCGGAGCATTGTAGGAAACGTATGCTTTGCCGTCGGCCTCCTGGCGCACGAGGATCTTGAGCGGCAGGTCGATTGCGCTCAGCGGAGACGCCAGCATGATCGGCGTGCCGGCCCTGGGGCTGCCGAAGATCAGCAGCTTCGTGGGCGGCATCGCGAGCCCGGCTTTTTCGGCTTCGCCGCTGTGATCGATTACCGCAAAGAGCGTGATGCCCTTCGCCACGAGAATGCTTTTGAGGCGATCGACGGTTTCATCAACGGTATGGCTTGAGGCGATCTCAACGATTCCTGAGTGTGCGGCATCGATCATTGGCGTGTCTCCCGCTGCCAGCTTCAAGGCGCTTTGAGTCTACATAGAGAAGAGATAAACAGCCATGGCGAACCCCACAAGCGCAAGAACGGCGGCAACGATCACCGCGTGCGTCTTCCCCACTGGGTCGCCCTTCTCGCCACGGTCGAGTCTCCTCAGTAGGCGAAGGTGGTTCCAGCCGGCGAGCACTTCGACGAAGACGCCGAGCGCGATCAGCGCAATGCCGAAGCGAAGTGAGAAGCCATAGGAGCGCACCGGCGCCACGTGAGCAATCTGGACTTCCTGCAGAAAAAGGCCGAAGCGCGCAACCACGAAACCGAAGCCCATCAAGGCCAGTCCGGTGCGGATCCAGGCAAGCACTGTTCGCTCCGCCGCGAGATAGTCCCCAAGGCTGGCCCGGGCGGCGGATTTTGTTTGCTCTTCCATGTGGAGGGGAAATTCCAGGCGCGGCTGCGATGCGGGCCCGCTGCTCCTGTGATCCGGTGTATGTGTGCATCACAGGAGCGGGCGGCAACGTCGATCAGGCGACGCGATCGATGACGACCGATTCGAGAACAACAGGCTTGTGCGGCTTGTCCTGGCCGTTGCGGGCGACCTTGGAAATCTTGTCGGCGATCGCCTGCCCTTCGACTACTTCGCCGAAGATGGTGTGATTGCCGGTGAGCCAGGGCGTGGGCGCCACCGTGATAAAGAACTGGCAGCCGTTGGTGTTGGGACCGGAATTTGCCATGGCCAGCTTGCCGGCCTTGTCGAAGCTGTGCTTCGATCCCTTGGTTTCATCTTCAAAGCGATAGCCGGGACCGCCCATGCCGGTGCCGGCCGGGTCGCCACCCTGGATCATGAAATCGGGAATCACGCGATGGAAGATGGTCCCGTCATAGAGCTTGTCGCTCGATTTTGCGCGCGTCGAGGGATGCGTCCACTCCTTCTTGCCTTCGGCAAGTTCGATGAAGTTCTTTACCGTGACGGGTGCCTCGGACTCAAAGAGGCGAACACGAATGTCGCCTTCATTGGTCTTGAAGAGCGCGTAGGTTCCGGGTGCGAGTGCCATAAGAGACTCCTTCGTTAAGAGGATTGATATCTCGATCGAGCGCGGCGCAGCGTACAGCATCGCCGTCGAGATGGGTGGGCTACTGGTTGGGCGCAGAGGCTGCCGGCGGCGCGGAAGGCGAACTGCCGCCGGCGCGGCCGGTACCGCCTGACCTTCCGGCACGATGGTGACCTTATTGAGAACAACCGGAGTGAGGGGCTTGTCGTTTTCGTCGCGCTCCACGCGCGCAATGCTTCGGACCACTTCCACACTCGGCAGATCGCACTGGCCGAAGATCGTGTAGTGCTGATCGAGGGAGGGGTACGCCTGCTCGGTGATGAAGAACTGGCTGCCGTTGGTGTCTGGGCCGGAGTTGGCCATCGCGAGCCGCCCCGGAAGATCAAAATTCAAATCAGGGTTGAGCTCGTCCGCGAAGGAATATCCAGGGTCGCCAGATCCCGTGCCCAGAGGATCTCCACCCTGGATCATGAATCCTGGAATCACGCGATGAAAGGTCGTGCCGTTATAGAGTGGCTTGCCCTGCATCTTCTTCTTGGTAGCGGGATCGGTCCACTCCTTCGAGCCCGTTGCAAGGCCGATGAAGTTCGCCACCGCATTGGGAGCCTGGCGCTGAAAAAACTGGCAGGTGATGCGCCCCATCGATGTATCCATCACCACGGTTGGCCCGTTTGGAGTCATCAGGGCGGCTGCCGTCGCCTGTGGCGCGTCGGGAACCTCTTCGGCAGGCTTTGACGTGCTCTGCGCCAGCGCCGCAGCGGCAAAGGCAAACGTGAATCCGGGAATCAGAAGCGCATTGGTAAGTTTCATGCCGTGTTCGAGGGTAAATCATCCGGAGCCCGGCCTGCCAGCACCTCGCTATAGCCCGCAACGGCCATGTATCGTATTGGCATGAATCCCTTCAGCCTGAAATTCCTTCAGCGGCGTACTGCGCTCGGCGCGCTCCTTCTGATTTGCCTTGCTTCTCCCGTGATTCGAGCCGTGGCTCAATCGGAAAGAACGTCGCCACCGCCGCCGGGTGCGAAGCCGGCAGCGGGTGAGAAGGCTGACGACAAGCTCTCATTCCCGCCGCTGCCTGCCGAGGCGCACACGCAGCAATCCATTCAACTCGATGGCAAGACGCTGAAGTACACCGTCACCGTGGGAGCATTCCCGGTTCGCGATCAGGACGGCAAGATTGCCGGCGAAGTTGTCGTGACCGCCTACACCGTTGACGGAGAGAACCGTCCGGTGACCTTCGCGCTGAACGGCGGCCCCGGCGCTTCATCGGTCTATCTGAACCTGGGCGCCATCGGTCCGAAGCATCTGCAGGCCGGCAACGAGGGAGACAGCCCCTCCGACCCGGCAACATTGACGGACAATCCCGGCACCTGGCTCGACTTCTACCGATCTCGTTTTCATCGACCCGGTAGGAACCGGATTCAGCAGGGCAACCGTTCCCGAGGCCGAGGCGCGGAAGCTCTTCTACAGCACCACGCCCGACATCCAGTACCTTTCGCGCGTCATCTACGACTGGCTGGTGAAGAATGGCCGCCTCGAGTCGCGCAAATATCTCGTGGGCGAAAGCTACGGCGGTTTCCGCGGGCCGCGCATCACGCAGTATCTGCAATCGCAGCTCGGTGTCGCGATGAATGGCGTCGTGCTCGTTTCTCCGTATCTCAATCCGGCCGCGGAAGACCAGGGCGATCTTTCTCCTCTGCCGTGGATGCTGACTCTGCCATCGATCACGGCGGCGCATTTCGAACGGGAGAAGAAGCTCACGCCTGAAGCGATGCAGCAGGTGATCGCCTACACGCAGGGCGAATACGCCACCACGCTCATCAAGGGTCGATCAGACCCCGAAGCGACGAAGGCGATGATTCAGCACGTCACTGAACTCACCGGGCTCGATCCCGCCTTTGTGAAGTTCTCCGGCGGCCGGCTCGAAACCGGCGCATATCTTCGCGAGGCCTTCCGGGAGGAAGGGAAGCTGAGCTCGATCTACGACTCGAACGTGACCTCGTTCGATCCGTTTCCGTATTCGCCTGAACAGCGCTCGAACGATCCGATCCTGGCCAGCATTATCGCGCCCATGACCACGGCTATGGTCGACTTTGTGACGCGCACTGTGGGCTGGAAAGTGGACGCGCGTTACAACGCGCTCTCCTACGAGGTCGCGACGTTCGTGGGATCGCGACAATGATCTGCGCCGGGGCGCGGTGCCGCAACTGCGCGAGGCCGTCGCGGCAGACCCCAAGCTGCGCGTGCTGATCGTGCACGGCTGGAACGATCTGTCGTGCCCCTTCATGGGGTCGTTGCTCACCGTGGATCAGATGCCGGTGATGGGCGATCCCACCCGCGTCTCGGTCCACGAGTATCCCGGTGGCCACATGTTCTATACGCGCGTTCCAAGCCGGGTAGCGCTGCGCAAAGACGTGATGGAGATGTACAGCAAGCACTGAAGCGATCGATTCCGAAAGAGCGAGGCCCGGAGATTTCCGGGCCTTTCTTTTTCTTTGTACATGACCCTTGACTTCCTATCCATAGATGAGTCTATATGTAGATCGCATATGGGAAAGAAGCCCGATCTGTTGCCCGGCACTCTCGACATGCTCATCCTCAAGACGCTCACACGTGCGCCCCTGCATGGCTACGGCATTGCGCTCTCAATCAGGAGGATCTCTGACGATGTGCTTACGGTCGAAGAAGGTTCGCTCTACCCGGCGCTGCAGCGCCTGCTGCTCCAGGAATGGGTGAAGGCCGAGTGGAAGATGACTGAAACAAACCGGCGCGCGCGCTTTTACACGCTCACAGCGGCAGGCCGCAGGCAACTGGGCATCGAGGTGTCGCAATTCGAGCAGGTGGTCGAGGCGATTGGCCGCGTGCTGAGCGACCCACAGGAGGCGTAGATGAACCGCATTTCGCAGTTCATGAAGAAGCTCTCGCTCCTTTTCAGGCGTACCAAGTTCCGTGATGAACTGGATGAGGAGATGGCCTTCCACCGGGCCGAGGCAGAGAAGGAGCATCTTGCCGCGGGCATGGCGCCGGACGCCGCACGCTACGCCGCGATACGACACTTCGGCAACGCCACGCGCCTTCAGCAGCAGAGCCACGAGATTGTGGGTTTTCGTGCGGAAACGGTGCTTCAGGATGCGCGCTTCGCGTGGCGGCAGATGCGCGGGAACCCCGCCTTTGCTCTCACTGCAATTCTTATACTTGCCCTCGGCATGGGTGTAAGCATTGCCATCTTTGGATTTGTTGATGCCGCGCTGTTGGAGCCGCTGCCCTATGCAAATTCGCAGCGGCTGATGGCTGTGGATGAAGCAAATGCGCTCTTTCGGCATTCGAATATCTCCCGCGCGGATTATGAGGACTGGAAGCGCGTCAATCGTTCTTTCTCTTCGCTTGACGTGTACACGGGGTCTGGTTTCCTCTTGCATACCCCGTCCGGCGCGAGTGCCTGTGCCTGCGGCGCGTGTGAGCGACGGATTCTTCAGCACCCTGGGTGTGATGCCGATGCTGGGGCGTGTCTTCTTGCCAGGCGAGGATCAACCGGGCAGGCCGAAGATTGCCATCCTCAGCTATGGAACCTGGATCAAGCAGTTCAGCGGCCGGAGCGGCGTTATCGGGCAGAGCGTCAACTTGAGCGGCGATAACTACACGATCGTCGGAGTCTTGCCGCGCGACTTCGCATTCGCCCCGCGAGGTAACGCGGAAATCTGGGTGCCTCTGTTGGATAAGAGCCAATGCGAGTCGCGGAGAAGTTGCCACAATCTGGACGGCATCGGCCGCCTGCGCGATGGCGTTACGCAAGGGGCCGCGCTGGTCGATCTCAAGGGCATTGCAGCGCAACTGGAGCGGCAGTATCCGGGCTCAAACAGAGATCAGACCGCAAGCGTCATTCCGCTCTCTGAACTGATCGTCGGTCAGACGCGTCCAATTCTGCTTACGCTGCTGGCTGCCGCCGGTCTGCTTCTTCTCATTGCCTGCGTCAACGTGGCCAGTCTGCTGCTTGTGCGCGCGGAAAGCCGGCGTCGCGAAGTCGCAGTGCGCGGAGCTCTCGGCGCAACGCCTGTGCGTCTGGTCCGCCAGTTTGTGACGGAAGGGCTGCTGCTCGCTGCCGCCGGGGTCGCCGCCGGGCTTATCTTCGCCGCATGGATCATGGCTCTTATGACGAAGCTGGTTCCGCAGGCGGTCGCAGGCTATCTTCCGTTTCTTCAGATTGTGGGTCTGAATCGGAATACCTGTCTCTTCGCTGCCTGCGTCGCACTTTTCTCTGCCGCCCTGATGGCTGCTACCCCGGTGCTGCGCCTGTCGTTTCAGGAAATTCGCGATGGACTTGCCGACGGAGGACGCACCGCCGCGGGCAGGCTCTGGCGGCGCATCGGAGGGCAGCTTGTCGTGGTCGAGCTTGCCATTGCCGTTGTTCTGCTGGTAGGGGCGGGCCTGCTCGGCCAGAGCTTCTATCGGCTGCTGCACGTCGAGAATGGCTTCGATACCACCCACCTGGCGACAGTGCAGGTGATGGCATCAGACAAGTACTACACGAAGGACGGGCAACTGATGGCGCTTTATGGCGAAATCGAGCGGCGCCTCGCGTCGTTGCCGGGTGTTGTTTCCGTTGGCATCACAAGCACTCTTCCCGTGCAGTGCAACTGCAATACCGACTGGATCCGGATCGTCGGCAAGCCTTTCCACGGCGAGCACAACGAGGTCAACGAGCGTGATGTTGATCCGGCATACCTTTCAACAACGCTGAAGGCGCGGCTTCTGCACGGCCGCTTCTTCGATAAAGATGACGATGCTGCACGGCCGCGAGTTGTCGTGATCAACCAGGCGCTGGCTGAGAAGTATTTTCCCGGAGAGAATCCGCTTGGCAGAAAGCTGGCCAATGGCGACCTCGATCCGAAATCGATGCGCGAGATTGTGGGCGTCATGGCAAACGTGCGTGAAGGTGCGCCGGATGACGATGTGTGGCCGGCGGAGTATGAGTCAATCCGCCAGGACTCGGATCACTCCTTCGCGGTTGTGGTCCGGACGGGAAACGATGAGAAGTCCCTTCTGCCCCTGCTCGTGAGAGAACTCCGCTCGATCGATCCGAATCTCGGTGTGCATGACGAGATCACGATGACCGACCAGATCGAATCCAGCGAGACCGCGCTTCTGCATCGCTTCTCGGCGTGGCTTGTGGGCGGCTTTGCCGCGATGGCCCTGCTTCTGGGCGTTGTCGGCCTGTATGGGGTGGTTGCCTATTCCGTGAGCCAGAGAACGCGGGAGATCGGCGTGCGCATGGCCCTTGGCGCGCAGCGCAGCTCAGTCTACAAGCTGGTGATGCGCGAGGCCGGGCGGTTGACGATCGCGGGCATTGGGATCGGCATCGTGTGTTCGGTAGGCGCTTCGCTGCTGATGCGTAAGCTGCTCTTTGGGGTACAGGCCTGGGATATCCCCACGCTCGCTGTCGTCGCTCTGGTGTTGAGCGCAGCCTCTCTGGCCGCGAGCTTTCTCCCCGCGCGCCGGGCGGCTTCTGTCAGCCCGACGGACGCGCTGCGCGCAGAGTAGCGCTAGTGCCTAGATCAGTTCGAGGAAGCTTCCGCGTGTGATCCTTGCGCCGGGGAATACGAGATCGAGTTTTTCCGCGCCAAGTGTCCGGGTGACAACTTCGCCCAGAACCTGGCGGTAGTCCGTGGTGAGGGCAAGATCGCGGCCCTCGTTCAATTGCTCGTTGGCCAGTCCGGGCCAGCGCCCGTAAACCTTGCCGCCCTTCACGCTGCCGCCCAGCACGAACATTGCGTTGGCGTGGCCGTGATCGGTGCCGGCGGTGCCGTTTTCGCGCGCAGTGCGGCCAAACTCAGACATCGTGACGACCGTGACATTGCCGGCGCTGTCGCCGAGATCGCGCCAGAAGGCAGCGATGCTGCTGGAGAAGTCGCGCAGCCGATTTGAAAGCTGGCCATCGACGCTGCCCTGGTTGTGGTGTGTGTCCCAGCCGCTCACGTCGGTGAAAGCTGCTTCAACGCCAAGGTCGGCTTTCAGAAGCTGCGCAATCTGCTTCATGTTGTTGCCGAACTCTGAGTTTGGATACTCAACGCCGTCGGCAGGCGTGTAGCGGCCCAGGTTCGCCGCTCGCAGCATCTTCACCGCTTCGAAGGTTTCATCGCCTGCCGGATGAAAGATGCGGTCGCCGCTGTCGGCGTACATGGCCTCGAAGGCGCTGGCGGCCTGCGAAGGCACTGGGCCACGGCCGCCGACGGCAAATGCGTTCACGTTGTTGAGCGCGATCGCGGGCACGGTGCCCGCAAGCGTGCGCGGCACGTCTGCGCCGAGAGCCACGGCGCGAAACGGCGTGTGATCGCAATGGCAGCGAAGGTCTTCGGCGCGCAGCGCACGATTCAGCCAGCCGTCCTGCGTGCTCTTCACGCCCGGCGTACCGGATTCCATGTAGTCCTGCGCGTCAAAGTGCGAGCGCGTCATATCGGGTGAGCCCACGGCGTGCACCACGGCCAGGTGGCCCTGCTCATAGAGCGGCTTGAAACTCGCAAGAGAAGGGTGCAGCCCGAAGAAGCCGTCGAGATCGACCACCTGGTTCTGCGGGATCGCGATGCTCGGCCGCATCGCGTAGTAATTCTTTTCGCGATACGGCACAACGATGTTGAGCCCGTCAGCCGCGCCGCGCTGAAAGATCACCACAAGGCGCTGGTTCGGAGTCGCGGCGGTCTGCGCCAGCACTGACCGGACGAGAAATCCCGGAATGGCGGTGGTTCCGGCCAGAGCGAAAGCTCCATTGCGGAGAAAGAAGCGCCGATTTGTCTGCATCGTGTTTCTCCTTGTCAGCGGCGTTGAAATTCGGGCGATCCCAGCAGCAAGCCCGCCAGCATCTCGTCCTGCCGCTCAAGCGGTGTCGGCTGCATGCGGAAGGCCGCGGGCCGCGCCGTCGAAGCATTCTGGTTGGCATTCGGGCTGGCAAGATTCTGCTGCTCAAATTGCTGCAGGACCGCGGTCCGCGTCGACTCGCTCACGCCGCCTGGCGTCACGAGCGATTCCAGGCGCAGTTCCTCGGCTTCCGGGCCGGGTGTTTCCGTAGAGAGCGTTGCCCCTGCACTGTTGTCTGCCGGCGGGCTCCAGTTTGTGCCGATGTCGGGCAGCTTGTTCGCCGCCAGCGCGAGCGCGAAGTTCATGCGGTCAACCAGCGCGCCGGTGCTTACCCATGCCGACGCCTCCCAGCTGTAGCCGGTGGGTGGAACGCAACCGTAGAGCGGCATGCCCATCGACCGCAGGGCATTGGCGAGCGGGCGAAGGCTGCCAATGTCGGCGTCGCTCGCTCTCACGGCTGAGACCACGTATTCGAGCGGCGTCTTCACCTTTGCACGATAGACATCTGTCGACCAGAACTCAGGCGAGTGGTAGAGCGTCCTCAGCACGGCCGTAATGTCGCCTCCGCTGGCCAAGGTAAGTCTTCGCCATGCGATCCACGAGGCTCTGCGGCGGGTCATCGCTCACGAAGCGTATTGCCAGCTCGCGGCAGAGAAACTGCGCTGTTGCCGGGCGCGTCGCAAGAAAGTGCAGCAGCTCGCGGCCTTCCAGCTCGCCGTTCTCTTTGAACTTCTGCCCGAGCGCCTTCTTCGTTCCCGGTTCGTGGCGATTGGGATCGAACTTGAAATCGCCGCCGCGCAGCGGGCGCTCGACCGTCCATCCGGTCAGGATTCGGGCGACCTGGGTGACGTCTGCCTGCGTGTAGCCGCCGTTCACACCCAGCGTGTGCAGTTCCATCAGCTCGCGCGCGTAATTCTCATTCAGCCCCTCATGCGCCTTCTTCTGGTTGCCGGGCCGCCGATACGCCGCCATGGCAGCACGTTCCGCCGCGTAGGAATCGGGGCCAATGCTCTCGGCATTGTCGAGGTACACCATCATCGCGGGGCTGTGCGCCGTCGCCTCCAGCAGATCTTCAAACTTGCCGAGAGCCAGCGGCCGAATCACGTCGCGCTCAAAACCGACGAGGTAGTACGGCATCTGCGCATTCTTGCGCAGGTATACGTTGAAGTGATTGAGCCAGAAATCGGTCATCACCTCCTGCAACTGGGCAGTCGAATAGATGTCGCGCGTCAGGCGCTGCGCAATCAGCTCCTCGGCGACGAGCCGTTCCGGGCTCTTGAGAGCGGCCACAACTTCCCGCTGGTCGGGATTGAGGTCGGCTACGAAGAGCGCGCGCTGGCCCGGCCGCAGCGAGTTGAAGAAGCTGTCGAACTCTGGCTGGCTCATTGCCACCAGCCGCATCACGCGGTCTTTTGGCGGCAGTGTCAGCAGGGAAGCCAAGAGAGCGCCATCCGCGGAAGAAGCTGCGCCCGGCTGAGGCTTAGCCTTGGCCAGGCTCATCGAATCGGTCTCCGGCGCATCCACCTGGGCCGGCGCCGGCTGCTTCATCATCGGCGTTGGGGTTTCTGCGCTTCGCCGTTGCCCGCCGCCGGCGCCGCCTCACCGGTACCCGCAGCTTTGCCTGCTTCTTTCTTCTGAGCCTGTGCTTCCCGCCTGGCCGAAACGCGGTCGATCTCGTTCATATATACGGCGTGCAGGATTTCGCTCTGGGGAACGGGAACTTTGCCGTCGATTGCCTGGCGAATCAGCCCATTGCTGGGCAGACGGTAGAGCAGGTCCTGCAGGTTCCATTGCATGGCAGGGAACTGAGCCAGCCGCGCATTCAGGTCCGACATATCCAGCGATGCAGGATCGAGTTGCTGCTCAAACCACTTGTCGAGACCGATGCTGCGGACCACCTCGAGGTCGCCCGGGCGCGGCCCGAACGTGAAGCGATTGAGGGCGTGCAGGATGCGCTGATCGCCCTGGATCTGCGAGGATTTATAGGCCTTGCGCGGTAGAGGATGGCTGGGCTTGGAGCTCGCGGCGTCCGCTGCCATGCCCGACAGCGGTGAGGAAACGAGGCTGAAACACAAGACAGCTGCCACAGCTTCCTTCAGGGAAGGCATCGTGACGCTCCAATGACACAAAATCGCCGGCTCGCCGGCGCAACAGACCCTGCTACGGGTAACGACGCGATTCTACGGGGAAAGTTGTGGCGAGGAAACGCCCGAAAGTTACGCTGGGTCAGCAGATGCGGCCCGATTGGCGGTCAGCAGCCCTTTTTGCACCGCGCCATGATCGCCGAATGCAGGCGTTCGCGCAGATCGGAGGGTAAGTCGTAGATTTCGTGCGACCGGTAGATTTCGATGGTCTTGCGCGTGGTGCTCAGGGTTACCTCGCAGTGCTCGCAACCGCGCAGGTGCTCCTGCAGGTCAGCGCGCATCCGGGTTGTCACCACGTCATCGATCAGGTCGTCGAGTTGGGCCAAAAACTCAGTGCAGGTCACTTCTCACCAGCCTTTTTCCTGCGGAAGTAGCGGCTCAGCCGCTCCCGAAGCTGCAGCCGGGCGCGCAGCAGGCGCGACTTGACTGCCGGCACGCTCAACCCGAGCGTTTCCGCCGTCTCTTCCGTAGAAAGTCCTTCCACGTCGCGCAAAACAAAAACGATGCGGAATCCCTGCGGAAGTCCCTGGATCGTCTTGCGCAAAATCTCCCCCAACTCGGCCTGCGTATAGTTCTGCTCCGGGTCCGGCGCCCAATCTGCCAGGTCGCGGGGCACACTGCCTTCTTCGGTCTGCACGTCTTCGTCGATCGAGACCATTCTGCCGCTGCGGCGCTTCCGCAACCGCATCAGGCTTTCGTTCACTGCAATCCGGACCAGCCATGTGTAAAACTTCGAGTTCCCCTGAAACTGATCGAGCTTTTCATACGCCTTTAGAAACGCGTCCTGCATGACATCTTCGGCATCTTCGCGGTTTTGCGTAATATGCTGCGCAATCCGGAAAACCTGCCGTTCGTACTTGCGGACGAGCTCGTCGTAGGCAGAAACATCACCGCCGCGCACCCGCTCAACAAGGGCTACGTCAGGATGCTGCTCGTTCTCTCCTGCAATTGGTTGGATGGTCGCCATGGAGGTTGGTTGCGGGAAATCGTCAGGAAGCTGGCGTAATCAGCATCACCTGGCCCGTCTCCTCCAGTGTAACGGACGGTGCTTGCGGGAGCAAAACCCTGGACGCACTCACCAAAAGGACTTAGCGGAGTCTTTGACGATAGGAATGACTTTCGACGGTAACATCACAGGTACGGGCCTGTTCCTGCAGTGCGAAACAGGCTTAAATTGAATCTATGAAGTCCCGCGTCTCTTCGATTTTTGCGGCGGCCGCAGCTCGCGCTCTTGCGGGCGTGCTGGTCGCGCTTGTTCTTGTTGCCCAGGTTTCTGCCGATACCGCCAGCACCACTTCCACGCAGAGGAAGACGGCGACGCCGGCTCCGCACAAGTCCAGCGACATCGAAGAAGACAGGCAGCTCGAAATCGAAGTCGGCAGCGCATTCCTCACACAGAAGCGCACACAAGCGCAGCACCTCGGCCCGGAGGCACAAGCGTGGTCCATCGCGCGAGGCACTCCGGATCAAACGGGCCTTTGTTGCTTCAACAGAGCTAAGGCCGATGGCGCAACAGCTTGCCAACCTGCGCACGCCTGCGGCCTATGCCGGTGTAACGAACTATGCACGCAGGCACACGGGCGACGCAGCCGGGGCCGCGTATCTTGCCCTGGGCCACGCCTATCTGCTCGACCGCCGCTTTGATGAGGCGGCCACCAGCCTGCACCAGGCCCGCCAGGCCAGCGATGCACTGGCAGACTACGCGGATTTTCTCGCCGCCCGTGCCCTGCACGAGGCCGGCAATGATACCGCCGCTGCCGCGTTGCTGCACGGCTTTGCCCACCGCTACCCCGACAGCGTCTTTAACGTGGAAGCTCCGGAGCTCGAGGCAAGCGTGCTGCTTGCGATCAACGATCTCGCCGGTGCACAGCGCGCTCTTGATGCCGGGGCGCACACTGCCTCGGTCGACCGGCCCGGCTACCAGCTTGCGCGCGCCCAACTGGCTCTGGCAAAGAATCAGACTGCGCAGGCGAACACCCTCTTCAAGCAGGTTCTGCTCGACAATCCGCTGAGCCCCGAGGCCGAAAAAGCGCGCGCTCAACTCACCGTCACCGGCGCCGATGCGACACTGACTGCCTCTGAGCTGCGCAGCCTGGGCGACGCCTACTACGGCGCGGGCCGATACTCGCTCGCGGCAGAACAATACAATTCGCTGTCTCGCCTGTCGGGGTTGTCTGACACTGAGCGCCAGAGCTTTGCGATTGCCGCGGCAGCCTGTGACCTCAAGCTGAAGCGCCTCACTACCAGCCAGGCGGCGGCCCTCCCTGATACTCCTGATAACAACGGGGCGCGGCGCGCCTACCTGCTGATGGAGCTCGCGCGCAGCCGCGGCGACGAGGCGACGCAGCAGAGCATCGTCACCGACATGGAGCAGCGTTTCCCGCAGAGCGAGTGGCTCGCCGAGGCGCTTTTCTCGAGCGGCAACATGTACCTGCTCTCGCGCAACTATCCCAAGGCGATCGAATACTACAGCTATCTGGCCGCGCACTTTCCTCAGAGCAAGAACGCCTCGGCGGCGCACTGGCGCGCAGGATGGCTGAGCTACCGGCAGGGCCTCTATACCGATGCGGCGCGGCTTTTCGATGAGCAGATCCGTCTCTATCCCAGCTCCACCGATACCGTGGCGGCAATCTACTGGCGCGGCAGAATCTACGAGACGCAGGAGCACAAGCCCGCCGCAGCCGTTGCCAAGTATCGCGCCATTGTTCGCGCCTATCAGCACTTCTTCTACGCGCAAATGGCTCGCCAGCGCCTCGCTGCGCTCGGTTCGTTGCAGCCGGTGGATGATCCGGACATGGACGCGCTCAAGGCGCCGGTCGTTCCGCCGCTGGATGACAGCTTTCCTGACGATAGCGAGCACCTGGCCAAGGCCCGGCTCTTGGCGAACGCCGGCCTGAATGATTTCATCCCGCGGGAAATCGCCGCGGACCCCGACTCCGGATCGTGGAGCGCCCTGGCCGAGGCTCAGATCTATGCTTCCTTTGGTGAAACTTACCGCGCCATGCGGGCGCTCAAGCGCGCGTTGCCCTACGCGGCGTCGGCGTCGATCGGCTCCATTCCGATCGTTTACTGGCACATCCTGTTCCCCCAGCCTTATTGGGACACCATCAAGGCGGAGTCGAAGAAGAACAATCTCGATCCGTATCTGGTCGCATCGCTGATCCGCCAGGAGTCGGAGTTCAACCCCGCCGTCGTCTCTTACGCAAACGCGTGGGGACTGATGCAACTGCTCCCCTCGGTGGGCAGGTCGATGGCCCGCGAGGAAGGGATGGCGCATTTCCAGACCTATCAACTGCTCGATCCCGATACGAATATCCGGCTCGGTACGCGCTACCTGCATCAGCTGCTCGACAAGTTCGACGGAGTGCAGGAGTACGCGCTCGCCGCCTACAACGCGGGCGACAGCCGCGTCACCGACTGGGAAGCAGCCGGGCCCTACGACGGCATGGACGAGTTCGTCGAGTCGATACCGTTCACGCAGACCCGGGAGTATGTCCAGGCGATCCTGCGCAACGTGGAAACCTATCGGGCAATCGACTCCGTGGCCGCCTCCGGACCCAGGGAAACCGCAGGCCGCTGAATTACACAAATGGGTTATCGAGTGTACCCTCTTCGATACTGCCTTCTGCTCATTTCCAATTGACGTTGGCTACCGCAGGCAGCAACACTGACGTCAATCAGAGTCAGGAAATGCTTTTCAAGTGGCATCCGCAGCCTGCTGTTGGTCCAAAACAGAGCGGCGGATTAAGGGATGCTGTTCCGTTACGTCAAACACCCGGAGGGCAGGATGTTGACCGATTTACGGTTTCTGGAAGAGTGGATTCCCGAACGAATGGACCCCGGAACGGTTTTCGTCCTTGAAAACCAGGCGAAGCTCGGCAATGCGCAAAATCCCTATGTCGCGGTTATGTCTTGCCCCCGCTGCGGCACCATGGGACTGATCACGCGCCGCCAGCTCTGCGCCGGCGAAGCCATGATCTGCGGCGGCGACACCTGCTCGGCTGAATATCGCCTCGACGGCGATAACATCCTCTTCCGCATTCCGCAATAGTGCCTCCGCGAGCTTTGCAGCAGAACAATGAGCTGCTCGCACTCGACCGTGAACCTGGCGGAGCGTGTGCCCGTGCCACGCTCTTGGGCGGAAAGCTGCGCATGCCAATCATTCGATCCATTCAGGCGACGCAGAATCGAGGCGATATGATGAAGCTATCGACGCCAACCCTCCTTGCCCGGATGGCGAAATTGGCAGACGCAGCGGACTTAAAATCCGCAGACCTCTAACGGTCGTGGGGGTTCAAGTCCCCCTCCGGGCACCAGCTAATCTATTGAACCTACAGATAATCTAGACACTAATTCACGCGGAGTGTTTGCTCTGTATTCTCGGTCGCGCCCGCATCGTGACCTATTTGTGTACTCATCTGCATTTCGGCTTCTGTGTTTTGCAGCTTCCGCATCGCATCCGCGATATCGTTTCGGTTGCCCGAGCCGAGTTCGTCCCAACCATGGCTGGACTTTCATCGAGCGGCTCGCGTCCGGTTGCTAACGCAACTTCTCTGGAAGCGCAAGGTGGAAGGATGGCATGGCAAAAGATTCTAAGCGAGTGTCCCGAATTTCCGAAGCATTCCGCCTTAACCAGTGAAGGCGGTCGAATCAAAGACGCTTCACCGAGAGGAGACACTCAAATGAACCGGATCTCAGCAGTTGCCCTTCTGACCCTTGCTTCGGTAGCGACGTGCACCGGTGCAATCGCTCAACAGTTTGAAAGCGAACATCCCGTTCGACTTCACGGTCGGCAATACATGGATGCCGGCTGGTGAATACACAATCACCGAGCCGATAAGGCAGGTGCTTCAAGTTCGGGGTGGAGGCCATGTTGCATCAATCGTGAGCGCTGAGAGCCACAATGAGTCGAATTCCGGCAGCCAGTTGGTGTTTGACAAGTATGGCGACCAGTACTTCCTCCATGAGGTTCTTTGCTCCAGCATCAGCTCGCTAAATCTTGATATCACTGCGAGCAAAGCAGAAAGAAAGGCTCGCGAACGTGCGCTTGAGGCAAAGCTTCACATCGGCGAACAAACGATGGTTGCTGCGCGATGACGTGCGGGTCGAGTGGCCATGCGCCCGGAAAACACACCGGTGGCGCATGGTCACGTCCTTCTTTTTTGAACCTCGTAGTTTCAGTTCGTATCTTCCGCAGCAGTATTTAGCTATATCGCCTGTTCTCGAAGACGCGAATGCGTGCTCTCTCAAAATCACCCCTTAGCCGGGTGATTCCTGGAAATCATCATGACGACCCCTGCGCACATCACGGCCAGATCCCTCAAGAGGGTTCCGAGTTGGACTTCTCTTCTCGAGAGGCCATTGTTCTTAGGCGATAAGAGATCTTCCGCGGGGCCAGTCCCCCTTCATACCCAGAAGCTCTCGCCAAACGTGACGCCACACAAGGCGAACATCAGAACGCGCCTCGCGTCCGAGGAACTGGCAGTCGCCGCGCTTATTCATTCAGAACTCATGTCAATCAGGCTCCCAAGTGTTTCGTACGCGCGCCTGGTTGGGAAGACGATTCCATGTCGTGCGATCGGTGGCGACTTCTTCGATGCAATCGCGCTGTCCGATGCGATCTGTGCTGTTGTAGCCGATGTTTCGGGCAAGGGGATGCCGGCGGCGATCGTAGCCGCCATGCTTCAGGGAATCATTCATGCCCAGATGTTGGCTGATCAGCCGCTAAACGCGATCGCAGGCGCGGTGAACGAGTTCCTTTGTTCTCGCGAAACGGGGAAATTCGCAACCATGGTTTTGATGAAGATTTGGGAAAACGGAATGGTTGAGTATTTGAATTGCGGCCACATTCCGCCTGTTCTTGTGCACAACGCGAGCGCACATCAACTGAAACGAAGCAATCTTGTGGTCGGCCTGATCCCCACGGCGCAGTACAGCTCAGAGGTTTGCACACTTATGCCAGGAGATCGAATCGTAATCTTCACGGATGGCATTACCGAAGCAGAGAATTCGCGAGGCGAGCAGTTCGGGGACACGGCGCTTCCTGTGTGCAGTGTGGACTCTGTTTTCGAACAGGTCGCAAACTTTCAAGGTAGCCTTGAGCGCAGCGATGACTGGACCTTGCTCGAGTTGCTCTATCTCGGGCGGTGAAATGCTCCAGGTTAGCTCAAGTCAGTTCGAAAGGGCGTAGACTTAACCGCAGAGGGCGAACCTGGAGGTGCAGGTTGAATTCCGGACCTGGAGAAATCACCCAGCTTCTTGCCAGGATGAGGGATGGCAACCACGATGCTGAGGAACGTCTGATTACGCTCATCTACAGTGAGTTGCGACGGATCGCTTCGCGCTATATGCGCAAAGAACGCCCCGAACACTTGCTGCAACCGACTGCATTGGTGCATGAGGCTTACCTTAGACTGCAAAACATGCGCGCCATCGACTGGCAAAGCCGCTCGCACTTTTTTGCCGTCTCTGCGCACACGATGCGCCAAATTCTTGTCGACCATGCGCGGGCAAAGAATGCTGGAAAACGCGGGGTCGATTGGAATCAGGTGACCTTTACCGGGGAGATTGGCGCAGCGGAAGAGTCCCCCGTTAACGTTGTCGAGCTTGATGAAGCGCTCGCACGACTTGAATCTTTCGATCAACGTCAGGCTAAGGTTGTCGAGATGCGATTCTTCGGAGGACTGAGCGAGGATGAGATCGGCGCGGAACTTGGAATCTCGGAACGAACGGTGAAACGGGATTGGCGCATCGCGAAGGCTTGGCTGTATCACGAACTCTCTCAGAGCGCTAAACCCACAAGAGCAATAAGCCCCGCTACGCGACACTAGGGAGAGATTTCACCTGAAATCGTGCGAAGAAGAAGAATCGCGTCGTCCCGCTTCTGGTCATAATGCGCGGATTTGAGAAACGGCACAAGAGCTGGAAACATGCTCGCAACCAGCTGCCATGAACGCGAGGGGTAGTAAACGCTCTTTATGGCGCTGATGATCTGGTCGGCCTCTTCGCCGGGTATTACTTCTTGCTCAACAGCAATCCGAAGCGCCAAGCGAATATTCACGAGAGGCTCGGAAACTGCGCGATCCGTTGAGGGATCGAACGCAACTGCGACTTCATCGTCTGCATCGATCTCTTGATCGCGGTACATTCGAAAAATCGTACCAATGCCGATCATGCCGTAAGTGTGCGTCTCCGCAGCTCGCAGTGCTCCAATGCTTGATGCACCATACACGCGAACTCCGTGCTCAAGCAACGCGATAAGCTCTTTCGGTGATTCGGCCAAACTGTGATGAAATACGCCATCGATGATTCCCACTATCTTGGTGTCAGGGGGCAGATTCGCGAGATCTCCGCGCTTGAGTGGAGGCAAATATGTTGCATTCAGCAACGACCTTGCGGTCGCGACGGGGAGAGTTGGACCGAGATAAACAACGATGTCAGACATGGGCCTTCCAAAAGTCAAGAGCACGCCGTCCCAACTTCGCGTGGTTAACGGACCAGCTTTCAAGTTCCGGAACAATGACCCTCACAACGGCGAAAGGAGCGCCCGACGGAGTGAAATCAACCACAATCACCTGGTTAATTCCGCGCCGCTGTAGATGACAAAGAATGTGCTCCAGGTCTTCCTGAACGTTGTCATAAACAGCCGATGGTAACGCTGCGATGCCCTTCTGCGCCGGCGAATCGTTGATCGTCCACATCCCGCGGTTTACTTGTGAGATGCGGCGCGTATGAGCATTGAAGCCACTCAGCTCTGCGTCCGCGGGGCAAAGATCTTCTCGAACTCCTTGGATATCGACACAACGCGACTGCGCAGCCTCAGTCAGTGCTCTTCTTACCGCAACACGTGCATCGGGATGGGTACCGAGTCCCGCATGAATCATTGGCAAGCCTGGGAACGCTTCATCGAGCACAGCAGCGAAGACTGTAGGAACTCCAATATCCGAAGTGATGTCATGCACGACTGGCCGCAGTCCGGCACGAGCGAAAAGCTCCATCACCGGATCACCCTCCAGTTCCAGAGCTTGAAATATTTCGAAGTCATCGTCTCCCACGTCTGCGGTTTCCGGGTCTGCCAGCTGTCTATGAACCCAGGGAATTAGGTGGGCGCCAATGTCGGCGAGAGTCCAAGCGTCTCGCTCGATCAACTCGCAAAGCGCCTGGCAAATGGCTTCTTCTTTTACGTTGCCTGACGCAAGGCCATTGGTGAAGCAGATCGTGACGAACGGACCGGGCAACACGTCCTGCCAGAAATAGCCTGCCAATGCTGCTGGCACAAGAACCTCGCCTTGAGAGACAAGATCATGCCCGGATACCCATGAATACTCGCGAGTCTCCGAATAATCGGGCAACAGCTCGAGCAAGACTTCTCTCGGATCGAGGACACAATGCTCTTTGCGCAGAGCGTCGACACTGCCAACAATCATCTGCAAATGCGCATTCAAGACGGTTTGTCTCTCAACTGCTTCCATGAGCGCGCCAACCTTCGCGTCGATCCGATCGAGTCCCTTCCCCGTGTAGACGGAGATGATGTCTCTCGATCTGGGGACGATTGCGCAATAGGTAGGCACACCAATGCGGTCCATGCCGGTGATATCGCCCACTCGGGTCACACCCAGCGCGCAGGCCTCCGCATAGACCCGCCTGTACGTTTCATCGGGAGCCACTGTTCGCTGAGATCCGGTTACCTTTCGTAGCTGGCGGGCCTTTGAATCGAGCTGCGGGAGCATCAGCCGGTCTTGCAGCACGAGATAGACGCCGACATGGTAGCGGGTTGAACCGCCCCGTCAAACAATTGCTGGACGTCAGCTGGCGTGGCAGTAGGACCAAGCGACGCCGCAATTTTGTCAAGTGGAAACTGGTGGTTCTTGGAGTGAAACTTCTTCTGATCGGAATTGAGCCCGTTCATGAAATTGTTGTGTTTCGCCAAGTAGTCGGTGAAATCAGCGTCACTGATTCCAATCTTTTGCAACATGTCGGCACGTGACATGGTCATAGCTTGCTTCTCCTCTCCAATTGAATTGCCTGAATTAGAGCCGGTTCGATGTCAGCACTTGAGGTCGAAATCGTGGTGAGGGCCGTAGAGGATGCCGGAGGATCAGAGGCCGAATCATTGCAGGTTCAACGTTGACAAGAATGACTTGAATCGAGGGTCGGACCGCAATGGGTCCATCAGCGGATCGACGCCCAGGAAGAGCATATTTGCCTGCCTGTCTTTACGAGACTTCGCGAGGTACGAGAATGCCTTGTCCTTATATCCCAGTTGCGCACACAGTGCGGCGATATAGTAACTTGAATCGACGTTGCGATCGGATTTCTCCAGCCGCTTCAGCTTCGCCAGAGCATCTTCACGTTGACCCATCCGCGCCAGCGCAATCCCCCGCAGCGCGTCTCTTAGTTCCGGAGGTGCCGAAGGATCAGCCGGCGCTTCAACCAGTACCTTCAACGCCTGCGCCGGCGAATTGAGCGCCAGGTAATCCTGCGCCTCTAGTTCAATAGCCACCGCGGAAGTATGAAATTGGCCTCTGATTTGCTGAACCTGACGAAGTGATCTATCGTAGTTCCGTGAGAAATAAGCCACTACAGCTTCAGTCAAACTCGTACCGAGCGTTTTCGGCTTTTCTGCCTCCGCATAGGTTAGCTGGGCTCGCGCTTCGGCGAATCGACCTTTAGCTGCCAGCAGATGCAAAGCGTACGAGTCGTGTGCCGGAACGTAATCGGGTTCCAGTTCTTCAGCTCGCTTGAAATTGTCCTCCGCATCGTCCCAGTTGTAGTCCCGAAGGATCTCGACCTGGGCCAGCGAAGTGTACGCTGCGGCCAGGGTGCTGTCAACGCGGAGCGCCTGGCGAGCCGTGCCTTCGGCCTGGCTCAGTAAATCGAGAGGCGCTTCAGGGCGGCCATTGTTGATGGCCATCAGAGCATAACTGCGAGAGAGCTCCGCCATCGCCTCTCCGTAGTTCGGGTCGGCATCAACCGCCTGCTGAAAGAATTTGACGGCTCGTTCGAAGCCAGCGTAGGTGTGCTCTGCAAGTGCGCTCTGTCCTTGAAGAAACGCTTTGTCGGCTGCTGGAATGCTCGAGTGCAAGTGCGATTGCTTCTGCGCCGCACCCCTGTCGCTGCGTGCCCGAAGTTGAAAGGTAATCTCTTGCGCAATGTCTTGCGCCAGAGCGGGGTTCTCCATCTCCTTGCGCGTGTAACTCTGGCCCCATAGCTGGAACCCGGTGCGAAGATCCACAAGATCTATCTGGAGCGTGGGCTCGCCGCCAGCGTTCACAATTGTGCCATTGACCACGGTGTCGACGTTCAGCGTGCGTCTGATCCGATGAATATCTGTTGCATCGCCCAGATCGCGAATTGTGCTTTGCGAGGGAACTCTGAGGCCGGACACTTGCGCGAGGTCATTGGTAAGGTTCAGCGTAATCCCTTTTGCAAGTGCGGCCAACTGGGAGTCGTTCCCCTGATCGATCACTGGCAACACTGCTACGGAACTGGTTCTGTCCGAACTCAGCGCCGTCACTGAAAGTGGCCGAACGATCATGCCAAATGAGAAGCAGAGGCACGACAATAACTACTGATAGGACGAAGGCGCGGAGAGGCCAGGGAATCGCATTCCATTTCGATGGGAGTCTGCGCCTTTGTCCCGCCTCGCTTCTGCGGGTAGCCCCTGAGTCAAACCGATCCGAATGTGATTCGGCCGCGAGGATGTCGTGGGTAGCCGGCAGCATGTCGAGCACTTGCTGAGCACTTTCGAATCTTTCGGTTGAATTGGGCTGCACACAGCGCGCGATTATGTCGACCCAGACCAGTTCGCTCTGGCTAGGCTTTCCCGTCGCTTGGTCCGATTTCAAATTGCGCACACCAGTTTCAATCTCGTTGCGCGAGCGCCGATAGGGCGAAAGCTTTTGCCCTGTCAGCGCTTCATATAAGACAAGGCCGAAGGAGTACAAATCGCTCGCTGGAGAGCAAGCTCCGGTTTCGAATTGCTCCGGCGCCATGTAGAAGAGCGTTCCTGCTGCCAAACTCGGCTGCGTTCCCGAGGCGGTGAGCAGCGACGACGAAGTCTGTTCCGGGAGGCGCGTCAACTTTGCAATACCGAAATCTGTTACGACGACTCGCGGATCGGATTCTGTACCTGACAGAAAAATGTTCGATGGCTTTAGATCGCAATGGATGACGCCCGCAGTGTGTGCAGCTTGAAGGGCATGCGCAATCTGTCTGGCGAAGACTTGAACCTGTTCAGGCGGCAAAGAACCCGTTCGCTGGATCCTCTGAGCAAGTGTCTCTCCGACCAGCAACTCCATGGTGAGGAACGTGATTGGGTTCCTGAGTCTCCCTTTCTCGTCCGCAGAGGGGGCATGGGTCTCTAAATCGAAAGTTCTGCAGACATTTGGGTGAGTCACCTTACGGGTAGCACTTACTTCGCGCTTGAAGCGTGCGAGTACGCCCGGAGTATTGGAGATCTCGGGACGAATCGCTTTAATCGCGATCTCTTGCCTAAGCTCGAGATCCATTGCGCTGTAGACATGTCCCATGCCGCCTTCGCCGAGATAGGCGAGAACTCTGAACCGGTCGCAAAGAATGTCGTCTTCTGACAGAAGCTCTTCTTCGATGCGCAGGTCCGGGAAGACGGATCCCTCGAGAAACTTGCTGGATTCCGCGTCGGCAGCAAGCAAGCGGCGGACCTCCTCTGCCAACGCGTGATTTTCTCCGCATCGACTCGCGACAAGGGCTTCCCGTTCTCCAACTTCCACAAGAAGGGCTGCTTCGAAGACGCTCTTTACTTCCTCCCAGTGAGTGGAAATCATAAAGAAACCCATGGATTAATCGTGAACCAAAGGGTCGCATTCAGAGCTTGAGGGGGCGCAATGCAGATCAGAGGTGCAGGGAACGCGCCCGGATGATGCGAACTCCTCCTTGCGGGCGTTGGCCTCCATGCTAGCACCGCAGGTTGTGGAGTTGGGTTTATTTCCGCGAACAAATACCCGAAAGCGCCCTTGTGGCCTGCAACCCCGCCCTTCTGAGCGGTCGCCAAGCCGGGGGTTTGGGTCAGGTAGTCCCACCTCATCAAGCTGACGTGGTATCGGGCCGGAGATTATGAGGTCACGAGCCATCGCGCCCCCAGCGCTGGCACGATTAACGATTCCTCTAGATCTCTCACCGCAAAATCACCTGCTGAGAGTCCGTCTTCGAAGTTGCCTGTAAGTTATTGAACGAACATATCCTAGGGAGCTTGACACGATGCATGGCTGATCGCGACAAAATGACTTGTCTTGACGACGGGTCCTTTGGCCTGCTCCCAGTTTTCCGCACAGGACCGAGTACGATTTTCGTATTCAGGAAGGTGCGGAACGATGTCGAGGAGCAAGCACGCGGAAGCGCAGATGATCGCGGCGGTCAAGCAGATGGAAGCCGGCCGACAAACGCGCAAGGTCAATCTGCCGCAGTCCCGCTCCCGGCCAGCATATTCGGCATCTTCTACCGGCAATACTTAACCGCGCTCAGAACACCCTCAGCTGCTTCAGTGCCTTGAGCAGGAACCACGTGCCAAACAGAAAGCCGAATAAGATTGCGATGCCGCGGCTGTTGCGTTGAAGCCACGCGCCGAAGCCATCGAGAATCGCGGTTGACCTGGTCGAAGAGGAAGCCGAGAGTGCCAGGATCGCCAGCGGTGCAATGGCAGCCAGCAGCACGAAAAGCACGAAGATAAGAACTGAATGCGTCACACTCAACTGCGCTTCGCCAATCGTGCTGATGGCGCCGAGTGTGAAGACAAGAAACTTCGCGCTGAGGCTCATAAATCCCGCACCGGCGCCAAAGGCCGCGAGGGGCGACATAGATCCGGCCTTCGTTAGCCAGCCAGGCGGCGGTGCATCTTCGTCTTCAGCGCCAAAGGCGCTGCGCATTGCCTTCACGTAGAGCAGCAGAGCCAAGACCAGCAGAATGCTCCCCAGGATGAGCCGCGGTGAGCCCGATTCATTGTCCTTCGCGCTCAGCGAAAGCACAAATTCAAAGAGAAATCCCTGGATGAGGCGCATCGCCGTCATGCCTGCGACCCATCCGCATGCCGCCGCTGTGGAGGAGCGCGCCAAACGCAGCGTCAGAATGGTCTGAAGCGGAAGCACGGCACTGGCGAGGATCAGCGGCGCGAGGTTGACCCATACTTCGAGCATGGCGGCTGTTCCCTCGAAAGATCAGGCGTCGGTCTTCACCTTCGCAGATAGAAGCGCCGCCGCAGTCTCAAGCAGATCGGGCAAGGGCACAGGCTTCGCGAGGATGTCGAAGGTGTGGCCCTTCAGTGCCGCTTCATCGGCGAGCTCTGACGTGATCAATTGGCCCGAAACCAGCAGCACGTTGCACAGGGGGTAGTTCTCGCGCAGAAGAATGGCGAGATCGATTCCACTCATCTTGGGCAACACCACATCGACGATCGCCAGAGCCGGCTCCCAAGCCACGATGATCTCGATCGCCTGCTCGGCCGAATAGGCCGTTTTGACCATGTAGCCGCGGAGGACAAAAATCTTTGCCAGCGAGTCGGAGATCGCATGTTCGTCGTCGACGATGAGCACCTTGTGAGTGCTCGGCGCGTCGGACATGGATGTCCCTCCTGGCGGCGGTTCAATTTTCCGATTCAGCCGGATCGAATCGATGGAAGAAGCTATGGACCGCTCGCTTGTAGCGGCTCTAAGCCCAAGCGCCCCATGTAGCCCGCGCTCCCCCAGCACACCTGTGCCTATGGATGCGCGTTGGATTGAATGGGTTATCCAGCTGGCGTTTGGAGGTGGGCTCCAAGAGCGGCGAACCGGCGGGGGCCGGTCCGCGAGGCTCAGGGTGAGGCTCAGGCGTGGGCGCGCAGGTGCGGCTGGATGGGCTCCTCGTTCTGCGCCAGAAATCGGTCGACAGCCGCTGCGGCCTTGCGGCCTTCTGCGATTGCCCAGACCACGAGCGACTGCCCGCGGCGCATATCGCCGGCAGCGAAGATGCCATCAACCGAAGACATGTAGTCCTTTGTGGCAATGTTTCCGCGGGCATCGAGCTCGAGACCCAGGTCCTCGATCATGCCCGTGCGCACTGGCCCAAGAAAGCCCATGGCCAGCAGCACCAGGTCCACATCCAGCGTGAACTCCGTTCCCTCGAGGGCTTCGAACTTCGGCGGCGGGCCAACGCGAGTCGCATGCAGGCTGCTTCACATTTCCGTTCTCATCGCCGGTGAAGCGAATGCTGTTGATTGCCCAGTCGCGAATGCCGCCTTCTTCATGCGAGCTCTCGGTGCGCAACTGCAGCGGCCACAGCGGCCAGGGTGTCGAGGCCGCGCGCGATCTCCGGAGGCTTGGGCATGATTTCAAACTGGTGAACGCTCTTCGCGCCCTGGCGCAGGCTCGTGCCCAGGCAGTCGGCGCCGGTATCGCCGCCGCCAATAATGAGTACGCGCTTGCCTTTGGCGCTGATCGCCGATCGCCGGATCGATTTCGTCGCCCTCGTTGCGGCGATTCTGCTGCGGCAGAAACTCCATCGCGTAATGAATGCCCTTCAGCTCGCGCCCGGGGATGCTCAGGTCGCGGGGCTGCTCGGCGCCGCCGCAGAGCAGCATGGCGTCGTAATCGTTCGTGAGTCGTCTCCACCGGAACATTCACGCCCACGTGCGCGTTGGTCACAAAGGTGACGCCTTCGGCGCGCATCTGCTCGATGCGGCGGTCGATCACGTGCTTCTCAAGCTTGAAGTTGGGAATGCCGTAGCGCAGCAGGCCGCCGATGCGGTCGTTCTTTTCATACACAGTGACGGAGTGGCCCGCACGGCGCAACTGCTGCGCGGCGGCAAGGCCCGCAGGTCCGCTGCCCACCACTGCAACCCGCTTGCCGGTGTCCTGCTCGGGCGGCTCGGGGCGAATCCAGCCCTCGTCCCAGCCGCGCTCAACAATGCTGCGCTCGATCAGCTTGATCGAGACCGGCGGCGGATTGATGCCAAGCACGCAGGCAGCTTCGCACGGCGCAGGGCAGATGCGGCCGGTGAACTCGGGAAAGTTGTTCGTCGCATGCAGGCGGCGAATCGCGCTCTCCCAGCGGCCGTTGTAGACGAGGTCGTTCCAGTCCGGAATGAGGTTGTTGACCGGGCAGCCGGTGTGGCAGAAGGGAACGCCGCAATCCATGCAGCGCGCGCCCTGCTCGCGCTGCTTTTCTTCCGGAAACGGCTGGTAAATTTCGAACCAGTCGTTGACGCGCTCGTCCGCGCTTGCGGCGCGTCAGGCTGCTCGCGATCGATTTCAAGAAAACCAGTGACCTTACCCATGCTGCACCTCTGCGGTGGCCGCCGCCAGAGGCGACGAGATTGATTGGCGAAGCGTAAACAGACTCTGCGCGCGGCACGCCCAGCACGCGCTTGTACTCGTGCGGGAAGACCTTGATGAACCGCGGCTGCGCGTCGGCCCAGTGTTCCAGGATCCAGGCGGCGCGCGGGCTGCCGGTCAGATCGCGATGGCGCTCGAGCAGGCCGCGCACCTCGGCGATATCCTCGTCGTCAGACCAGCGGCTCCAGGTCGACGCCCGCCCGGTTGCAGCGGCGAGTGGAGAAGTCGCCCTGGTCGTCGTAGACGAAGGCCCGTGCCGCCGCTCATGCCGGCGGCAAAGTTGCGGCCCGTCGCGCCGAGCACGACGACGCGTCCATTGGTCATGTATTCGCAGCCATGGTCGCCCACGCCTTCAACAACCGCCGTTGCGCCGGAGTTGCGGACGGCGAAGCGCTCGCCGGCAATTCCGTTCAGGAAGACCTCGCCGCTGGTTGCGCCATAGAGCACGACGTTGCCGACGAGAATGCTTTCTTCCGGCAGGAAGCTCGAGGTCTTCGGCGGATAGGCGATGATGCGGCCGCCGGAGAGGCCCTTGCCGAGGTAGTCGTTCGCATCGCCTTCCAGCTCGAGCGTGACGCCGTTGGGCACGAAGGCGCCAAAGCTCTGGCCTGCCGAGCCATGGAAGTTGAAGTGGATGGTGCCGTCCGGCAAGCCGGCGGAGCCGTAGCGCCGCGCGATTTCGCCGCCGAGCATGGCGCCCACGGTGCGGTGCACGTTGCGGATGGCGAAGCTGCCGGTGACCGGCGTCTTCGATTCGAGCGCCGGCGCGGCCTCTTTCGATCAGGACGTGATCGAGCGCCTGGTCGAGGCCGTGATCCTGCGCCTGCATCCTGCGGCGCGCCACGCGCGAGGGCACAGTGGGCGCGTAAAGAATCGACGAGAGATCGATGCCCTTGGCCTTCCAGTGCGCGTCGGCGATCGACGGCGTCGATCTTGTCGACGCGGCCAACCATCTCATCCACAGTGCGGAAGCCGAGCTTCGCCATGTGCTGCGCGCATCTGCTCGGCGATGAAGAAGAAGAAGTTGATGACGTGCTCCGGCTGGCCCTGGAAGCGCGCGCGCAGCACCGGGTCCTGCGTGGCGATGCCGACCGAGCAGGTGTTCAGGTGGCACTTGCGCATCATGATGCAGCCCATCGTGATCAGCGGCATCGTGGCAAAGCCGAACTCCTCGGCGCCCAGCAGCGCGGCGATCACGACGTCGCGGCCGGTCTGCAGCTTGCCGTCGGTCTGCACGCGGATGCGGCTGCGCAGATCGTTGAGCAGCAGCACCTGCTGCGTTTCCGCGAGGCCCAGCTCCCACGGCAGACCGGCGTGCTTGATCGAGCTCAGCGGCGAAGCGCCCGTGCCGCCGGTGTCGCCGGAGATCAGCACCACGTCGGCATGCGCCTTTGAAACGCCGGCAGCGACCGTGCCGACGCCAACTTCCGAGACCAGCTTCACGGCGATGCGCGCCTGCGGATTCACGTTCTTGAGGTCGTAGATCAGCTGCGCCAGATCTTCGATCGAATAGATGTCGTGATGCGGAGGCGGCGAGATCAGGCCGACGCCGGGGATCGAGTGCCGTGTCTTCGCGATCACGTCATCCACCTTGTGGCCGGGCAACTGACCGCCTTCGCCGGGCTTTGCGCCCTGCGCCATCTTGATCTGCAACTCGTCGGCGTTCACCAGGTAGTTGGTCGTCACGCCGAAGCGGCCGCTGGCAACCTGCTTCACGGCGCTGCGGCGCAGATCGCCGTTGGCGTCGCGCGTGAAGCGCTCTTCGTCTTCGCCGCCTTCGCCGGTGTTCGACATGCCGCCGAGGCGGTTCATGGCAATGGCCAGCGTCTCGTGCGCTTCCTTGCTGATCGATCCGAAGCTCATTGCGCCGGTCGTGAAGCGCTTGACGATCTCCTTGGCCGGCTCCACTTCTTCGATCGGAATCGGATTGTCGGCGTACTTGAGCTTGCAGCAGGCCGCGCAGCGTACACAGCTTGCGGTTCTGGCTCGTCGATCAGGTCGGTGTATTCCTGGAACGTCTTCGGGTTGTTCTGCCGCACCGCGTGCTGCAGCTTGCTGATGGTGAGCGGATTCAGCAGGTGATACTCGCCGCCTTCGCGGTACTGATAGTGGCCGCCGACAACCAGGTCGGTTTCGGAATCGGTGAGCGGCTGGAAGGCGTACGCGTGCTTCATCTGCGCTTCGCGCGCCAGCACGTCGAGGCCGACGCCTTCAATGCGCGAGGCGGTCCCGGCGAAATAGGCGTTCGACCAGCGACTCGTTCAGGCCGACAGCCTCAAAGACCTGCGCGCCGCGATAGCTCTGCAGCGTGCTGATGCCCATCTTCGAGAAAGTCTTCAGCAGGCCCTTGTTGATGGCCTTGATGAAGTTCTTCTCGGCCTGACTCGGCGGTGACATTGTCCGGCAGCAGACCGCGGCGCTTAAGGTCGTGCAGCGTCTCAATCGCAAGATAGGGATTGACGGCGCTGGCGCCGTAGCCGATCAGCAGCGCAAAGTGCATCACCTCGCGCGGCTCGCCGCTCTCGATAATCAGCGCGACCTGCGTGCGCGTCTTGTCGCGGACGAGCCGGTTGTGCACCGCGGCCATGGCCAGCAGGCTGGGAATCGGCGCATAGGTCGAATCGACGCCGCGGTCGGAGATGATCAGCAGCGTATAGCCCGATGCCACGGCATGCGCGGCGCGCGTTGCTCAGGTCTTCGAGCGCGTGCACGCAGGCCGGCCTCGCCGTCTTCAGCGCGGAAGAGCGCGGGCAGCGTCGTCGCCAGCAGATCGCCGGATGAAACGCGGCGCAGCTTCTCGAGATCCCGATTGGTGAGCATGCGGATGCGGCAGCTTGAGCGTGTGGCAGTTCTCCGGCGCCTCATCCAGAATGTTGCGCTCGGTGCCGATGTAGCTGATCAGCGACATCACCAGTTCTTCGCGGATGGGATCGATCGGCGGATTGGTCACCTGCGCGAAGAGCTGCTTGAAATAGTTGAAGAGCGACTGCGGCCGGTCAGAGAGGCAGGCCAGCGGCACATCGGTGCCCATCGAGCCGACCGGCTCTTCGCCCTTGCGCGCCCATCGGGCCCAGCAGGATGCGCAGATCTTCTTCGCTGTAGCCGAAGGCGCGCTGGCGGCGCAGCAGGGTCTCAGGATTCGAGGCGATGACGCGCGACGGCTCCGGCAGCATGGTCCATCGTGACCTGCTGCTCCTTCAGCCACTCGCCGTAAGGCTGGCGCGCAGCAAGCTGCTTCTTGATCTCCGCGTCGGAGATGATGCGCTTCTGCACCGTGTCGACCAGGAACATGCGGCCCGGCTGCAGGCGGCCCTTCTTGCGGATGTCCTCGGCGGGCACTTCGAGCACGCCGGCCTCCGAGGCCAGCACCACAAGGTCGTCCTTGGTGACGATGTAGCGGCCGGGACGCAGGCCGTTGCGGTCGAGCGTTGCGCCGATGACCGTGCCGTCGGTAAATGCGATCGCGGCCGGCCCGTCCCACGGCTCCATCAGCGAGGCGTGGTACTCGTAGAAGGCGCGCTTGTCCTCGTCCATGTCCGGATTGCCCGCCCAGGCTTCGGGGATGAGCATGGCCATCACGTGGGGCAGGGAACGGCCGGACTGGTAAGAGAAATTCGACGGCGTTGTCGAGCGAAGCCGAATCGCTGCCGCTCGGGCGTAATGACCGGATACAGCTCATCGATCTTGTCGCCGTACAGCGGGCTCGCCAGCACGGACTGGCGCGCGTTCATCCAGCTCACGTTGCCGCGGATGGTGTTGATTTCGCCGTTGTGCGCGACGTAGCGGTAGGGGTGGGCAAGCTTCCAGCTCGGAAACGTGTTGGTCGAAAAGCGCTGGTGCACGAGGCACAGCGCGCTGGTGACCAGGGGATTGGCCAGCTCGAAGTAGAACTTCTCGATCTGCGGGGCCAGCATCAGCCCCTTGTAGATGATGGTGCGGCAGGAGAGCGACGGAACGTAGAAATCGTCCTTGTCCTCGATCTCCGAGGCGGCAATTTCATTTTCCGTGCGGCGGCGGACGCGATAGAGCAGCCGCTCAAAGGCGTCTTCGTCCATGCCATCGGGCCGGCCGACAAAAAGCTGCTCGATGTAGGGCTGCGAGGCGCGGGCCTCGCGGCCGATGGCGTCGCCGTTCACCGGCGTGTCGCGCCAGCCCAGCACCTTCAGCCCTCTTCCTGCGCGATGCGCTCAAAGACGCCTTCGCACTGCAGACGGCTGTGCTTTTCCACGGGCAGAAAGCACATGGCCACGCCGTAGGCGCCCGCCTCGGGCAGCTGCAATGCCGAGCTTGGCGCACTCGCGCGCAAAGAAATCATGCGGAATCTGGATCAGGATGCCGGCGCCGTCGCCGGTCTCCGGGTCGCAGCCCGCCGCGCCGCGATGGGTCAGGTTGATCAGAACCTCAAGGCCCTTGCGGATAATGTCGTGGCTCTTCTCTCCGCGAATGCTGGCGACAAGCCCCATGCCGCAGGCATCATGCTCGTTGTGCGGATGGTAGAGGCCCTGCGGTTCGGGTGTACGTCGACGGCGATCCGAAGTATTCATGGCGACCTTCTCAAGATGAACTTGCTCAGATAAGTTGCGGTAGTACGGGGAGTACACAACTGCCAGGCGATTCCGACGGGAGTCGCCAACTGTCTTCTCTGAAGAGGTCTGCTGTCTCGACCTCGTTGCGCGTGGGGCTTTCGCTGAACCTTTTAATATAAATGAAATGGGCCGGCGTTGAAAGGCCGTTTTGGAGTGTCAGGCCGAAGATTTGAGCCCACGATTAGCCTCTGCCCGTTTGCCGCTAAAGCCGGCAGATCAGCAGTTCCCGCTCGTAGATCATCTCCGGCGGCAGGTGATCGTGCAGCGTGATAAACAATTCCTCGTGCGCCATCACTTCCTTGCGCCACGCGGCCCGGTCCACGGCCATCAACTCCTCAAACTTCTCGCGTGGATAGTCCAGCCCCGACCAGTCAATATCTTCGTAGCGCGGCACCCAGCCGATGGGGGTTTCGCGCCCCTGCGTGCGCCCATGCACCCGTTCCACAATCCAGCGCAGAATGCGCATATTGTCGCTGAAGCCCGGCCAGAGGTAGCGGCCATCGGCGTCCTTGCGGAACCAGTTCACCTGAAAGATCCGCGGTGTCACTTCGAGCCTGCGCTGCATCCTGATCCAGTGGCGAAAATAGTCGCCCATGTGGTAGCCGCAGAAAGGCAGCATCGCCATTGGATCGCGGCGAATCTGCCCTACCGCGCCCGTCGCCGCCGCCGTGGTCTCCGAGCCCATCGTCGCGCCGGCATAGACGCCGCTGCTCCAGTTAAAGGACTGATAAACCAGCGGCAGAGTGGTTGAGCGGCGGCCGCCGAAGATGATCGCGCTGATCGGGACGCCTTCGGGAGACTCCCAGGCGGGGTCAATGCTGGGACACTGCGAGGCAGGCGCCGTGAAGCGCCCATTGGGGTGAGACGCGGTGCGTCCCGTCTCCTTGCCGATCTGCCGGCGTCCAGCGCTGCCCCTGCCAGTCCAGGCACTCGGCGGGCGGCTTCTCCGTCATGCCCTCCCACCACACGCCGCCGTCCGGGCGTGAGCGCCACATTGGTAAAGATAGAGTTGCGCGCAAGGGTCGCCATGGCGACCGGATTGGTCTTCGCGCCCGTCCCCGGCGCAACGCCGAAAAATCCCGCCTCGGGGTTGATCGCGCGCAGGCGTCCGTTCGCATCGGGGCGTATCCACGCAATATCGTCGCCGACCGTCCACACCTTCCACCCCGCCATAGCCTTCGGCGGAATCAGCATGGCGAAATTCGTCTTGCCGCAGGCGGAAGGGAAGGCGGCCGCGACGTAGGTCTTTTCGCCTTCGGGATTCTCGACGCCGAGAATCAGCATATGCTCGGCCATCCAGCCCTCATCGCGTGCAATGTTCGAGGCGATGCGCAGCGCAAAGCACTTCTTGCTCAGCAGGGCATTGCCGCCGTATCCCGAGCCGTAGGACCAGATCTCGCGGCTCTCCGGGAAGTGCACGATGTACTTGGTCTCGTTGCAGGGCCAGGGCACGTCCTTTTCGCCGGGCTTGAGCGGCACGCCGACCGAGTGCATGCAGGGCACAACGCGCTTCTCGTCCTTATCGATCTCGGCGAAGACTTCGGTCCCGATGCGCGCCATCGTGCGCATCTGCGCAACGACATACGGCGAATCCGTAAGCTGCACGCCGATGCCCGACATCGGCGAGCCGATCGGGCCCATGCTGAAGGGCAGCACGTACATCGTGCGGCCCTGCATCGCCCCGCGAAAGAGCTGCTTCAGCCTGCGCCGCATGACATAGGGATCTTCCCAGTTGTTCGTCGGACCTGCTGCATCCCGCGAGAGCGAACAGATGAAGGTGCGATCCTCGACGCGGGCCACATCGCCCGGCACCGAACGCGCATAGAAGCACCCCGGCCACTTCTTGGCATCCAGCCGCACAAACGTCCCTGCGTCGATCAGCCGGTTGCAGATCGCGTCATACTCGCGCTTCGAACCGTCGACCCAGTGAATCGCATCCGGCCGGCACAGATCGGCCATCTTTTCCACCCAGCGGATCAGGTGTTTGTTGGTCGTGGGCGGGTGGGTGTTGGAGATGGGCTCGATTGCGATCGCGGTGGACTTCATGATTCGTGGCCTGCTCCTGATTGTGGGCTCCAAAATGCATTGCAGCGCGGCACTTAGTCTACCAGCCATCGCATTCGATGCTCCGGCACGCTTCGGCCGCGCATGCCCTCCGGCGGCGGGCTTCGCCGCCCCATGCAATAGAATTCTCGACGGATCAGCAACTGCCCTGCAAGTGCATCTCTCGCGGCGACGGAGAATCGATTGTCGATGCGTATTTCCATCCGCTCAGCTTTGAACAGACGCGGCACTGCGAGGAGATTGCTCACCGCCTTTGCGGTTGTTGCCTTTCTCGTGCAGTCGCCTCAGCCCGCATGGCCGCAGGCAGCGGCCGGCATCGCGGAGCTTCATCGCAGCTTCGCCGCGCCACCCGCCTCCAGCCGCATCATGATGCGCTGGTGGTGGTTTGGTCCCGCAGCGCAGAAGCCGGAGATCACGCGCGAGCTCGAGCAGATGAAAGCCGCCGGCATTGGCGGAGTCGAAATTGCGAACCTGTACCCGCTCGAACTCGACGATCCCGCCACCGGTTTTCACAACACGTCCTTTCTCTCAAAAGAACATCTCGCTGCGCTGAGCTTCGCTGCGCAGGAAGCGCATCGTCTCGGCCTGCGCGTCGATATCACCCTCGGCAGCGGCTGGCCCTTCGGCGGGCCGCACATTCCGGTAACGCAGTCCGCGGGAAAGCTTCGCATCGTATCCACCGATGTGCCAGCCCGGGGCCGCCATTGCTCTCGCGCCTCACATCGACGCCGGCGAAGCTCGCATCGAAGCCTTTCTGCTTCCTGCGCATGCATCGCCGGAGGAACTCGCGGGCGCGCAACCCATCGCGGAGCCGGTCGCGGGCCGATACAGCTTTGCTGCCAGCGATCAGCCTCGCCAGCTCATCAGCTTCATCGCCAGCCGCACCGGCATGACCGTGAAGCGCGCCTCCATCGGCGCCGAGGGCTTCGTGCTCGATCACTACGATCCGGCGGCGATCGCAAATCATCTCCAGGCAGTCGGCGACAAACTTCTCTCGGCCTTCGGCAGATGCACCGCCCTACGCCGTCTTCTGTGACAGCCTCGAGGACTACGGCTCCGACTGGACACCCGCGCTGCTCGCGGAGTTCGAGCGCCGCCGCGGCTACGATCTGCGCCCGCATCTGCTTGCGCTCATCGCAGACGCCGGGCCGGAGACTGCCGCGATCCGCCATGACTGGGGCCGCACGCTCACCGAACTCGCCGACGAGAACTTCCTCGCGCCGCTGCACGCCTGGGCCACGCAGCATCACACGCTGCTGCGCGCGCAGATTTATGGATATCCGCCGGTCACGCTCGCGAGCAATCGATTCGCCGATCTGCCTGAAGGGGAAGGGAAGGCGACCTTCCTGATGTGGCGCGAATTTTCTGACACGCGGTGGGCCGCATCCGCCGGACACCTCTATCACCATCCGGTCATCTCGTCGGAGACGTGGACGTGGCTGCACTCGCCCGCCTTTCGCGCCACTCCGCTGGACATGAAGGCCGAGGCCGATCTGCATTTTCTGCAGGGCATCAACCAGCTTGTCGGGCACGGCTGGCCCTACTCGCCGCCATCGGCCGCAGAGCCTGGCTGGCGCATGTACGCGGCCGCGGCGCTCAATGCCCACAACCCGTGGTTCTTCGCGATGAGTGACCTCACCGGCTATCTGCAGCGCGTGAGCTTCGCCCTGCGCCAGGGAGAGCCCGCAAACGACGTCGCCCTGCTGCTGCCCGATGATGATGTATGGGCCTCGTTCAAGGCGGGGTTCGAGAAGCGCCGGTCGCCGCTCTCCGCCGGCGGCTTCGATGAAACCGGCTCCAACGTCAGCATCGATGAATCGATGGGCGCCTTTCTCGGCCACCGGGTCATCGCCCAGGTGCTTGACGCCGGCTTCAATCTCGACTTCATCGACGCCGACGCGATCAACAATGTTGGCATTCCGTACAAGGTCCTGATTCTTCCCAATGTCGACCGTCTGCCCGTCGCCACCTATGAGAAGATTCTCGCCTTCGCTCGCAAGGGCGGCATCGTGATCGCAACGCAGCGGCAGCCCGCAACCGCTCCCGGCTTTCTGCACGCCGCCGAGGAGTCGAGCCGCATTCAGCAGCTATCCAGCCAACTCTTTGGCGGAAGCGTGCCTTCCGCGCACTTTGTCGCCGATGAATCACAGCTCGGCACTCTGCTCGCGCACTCTCTGCCGCCCGACGCGATCTTCACTCCGGCAACGCCTGCGATCGGCTTCATTCATCGCAAGTTGGCTGCCGGCGATCTCTACTTTGTGGCGAATACCTCTGCCGAACCAAAGCAGGTGACGGCGCATTTCCGCGCATCAGCCACGCACGCAGAGGTGTGGGACGCATTTACCGGTAAAGTCGCCGGCCTTGCCGTCTCCCAGGAGATTCCTCTTGACCTCGCACCCTACGAATCGCGGCTTCTGTTCTTCTCAAACCAAGCCGAAGAGTCAACCCCGGCGCTCCCGCGCCATGATTCGGTTCTCGCCGACCTCTCGCGCCACTGGAAAGTCACCTTTGGAGAAGCCGGAACTGCCGAACGCGGAATTGGCCAGCCCGTGCCGGTGATAGAGATGGACAAGCTTGCATCCTGGTCGGCGATTCCGCAGGCACAATTCTTCTCGGGCCACGCAACCTACGAGAAGACCTTCGAGATTCCTGCGTCTCCCGCATCCGGCCGCCACTTTCTTCTGGATTTCGGCACAGCGACCGCCGAGCCTCTGCCGTCTCCGCCGGGCGAAGACAACATGCGCGCATACCTCGACGCTCCGATTCGCGAGGCCGCCGAAGTCTTCGTGAACGGACAGCGTGCCGGCGTGGTCTGGCATCCGCCTTATCGCATCGACATCACATCCTGCGTGCACGCTGGCACAAATGAGCTGCGCATCGTCGTCGGCAACACCGCGATCAACGAGCTGGCCGGGCAAGCCCTGCCCGACTATCGCCTGCTCTCCAACCGCTACGGACTGCGCTTCGTTCCGCAGGGTATGGAGAATCTTCATCCGCTTCCTTCAGGCCTACTGGGCCCGGTTCAATTGATCGTTTCGGCGCCCAGGTAGCGCGTCACTCGCTCCGCCGGCTCTGTTCCGATACATCAGGCGCGAGCAGTTACATTAGGGAGATGACTGGCGGCGCCAACTGGAAGAAGGAACTGCGCGCAATGGTTGCGCTTGCCGTTCCTGTCGTGCTCAGCGAACTGGGCTGGATGCTGCAGGGCGTGGTCGACAACATCATGGTGGGACGGCTTGGCCCCGAGGCCATTGGCGCCGTCTCGCTGGGCAATGCCGTCTACTACACGCCATCGCTCTTCGGCATCGGCCTGCTGCTCGGGCTCGATACCCTGGTTTCGCAGGCCTATGGCCGCCGCGACTACGACGAGTGCCATCGCTGGCTCGCGCAGGGCGTCTACCTCGCCTGCATCGCCACCGTGCCGATCATGGTGCTGCTTGCTGCGCTCAGCTTGCAGTTGACGCATTTCGGCGTGAACCCCGAGGTCGCCGCTCCGGCCGCTGCGTATCTGCGCATCCTCAACTGGGGCACGCTGCCGCTGCTGCTTTACGGGGCCGCGCGGCGTTATCTGCAGGGCGTCGGCGAAGTCCGCGTCATCACCGTCACCTATGTGCTCGCAAACCTGCTCAACTGGGCAGGGAACTGGGTGTTGATCTACGGCAAGCTTGGCTTTCCTGCGCTCGGCGTGCGTGGCTCGGCGATCTCCACCTGCGTGGCGCGCATCAGCATGGCCGTCGGCCTCATGCTCTTTGCGTGGCGCTACGAGCGCCGCCGCGGCCATCCGCTCTTTCACCACTGGGCCGGCCCGCAACTCGCACGCCTGCGCGAGCTCGTCCGCATTGGCGCGCCCGCGGCCGGGCAGATTCTGCTCGAGGTCGGCGCCTGGAATCTGGCTACCTTTTCCGCCGGCTATCTCGACCCCGTGGCCCTGGCCACGCACGCCATTGCGCTCAACTACGCAAGCGTCAGCTACATGGTCCCGCTGGGCGTTTCCGCTGCGGCGGCCGTCAGCGTCGGCCATGCCATCGGCGCCAGTGACCCCGCGCGCGCCCGTCGCGCCGGCTGGCTGGCGTTGGGGCTGGGCACAGGTTTCATGCTGCTCTCGGCGCTCGCCTTCCTCTTCGCGCCCAGGGCCCTTATTTCCGTTTACACCCGTGATCCGCAGGTGATGGCCGTGGGCCCGACCCTGCTGTGGCTTGCCGCGGCGTTTCAGGTATTCGACGGAATCCAGACGGTTTGCACCGGCGCGTTGCGCGGGCTCGGCGAGACCCGCGTGCCCATGGTGGCCAACTTTGTCGGCTACTGGCTTCTTGGGCTGCCTCTCGGTCTCATGCTCTGTTTTCACTTCCACTGGGGCATTTACGGCACTTGGATTGGCCTCACCCTCGCCCTGGTCGTCATCTCCCTTTCGCTGCTTCTGCGCTGGCGGCGTGACTCGGCACTGGCCGCGCTTGCTGCCTGAGAATCCGGGAGTTAGCGCACCGGAGCCCGCCGCCGGCAGCCGCATTTGAGGGTGAAGTGCCCGTGGCAGATCAGGTTACCTAAAGGCCACTGAGCGTTCCCCCATGCAGTACGCGCCAGTCCGTAAGTGACTATAATCGCTAGGGAGAGCTAGAGCTAGAATTCGACTCTTCCAAGAATCTACCCGAAGGGAATCCCGCCAAATGGCGACAGGAGACCTGGCCCTGGGTCAAGAGCAGGGCGATCTGAGCGCGCAATCGCGCGTCGTTAACGATTTCAGCATTAACGTAGCAACGGTGAACGGATCCGGCTCGCAATCCGCCAACAGCGTTCTGCTGAAGAGCATCTTCGGAATGGGCGTTCCCGTAAGCGGGAAAAACCTCTTCCCCTCTAACATTGCCGGACTTCCCACCTGGTACACCATCCGCGCAAGCAAAGATGGTTACGTGGCCCGCAAGCGGGACGCGGAAATCCTGGTGGCGCTGAACCCAGAAACCGCAAAGCAGGACATGCTTGCCCTGCCCCGAGGCGGAGCCGCCGTTTATGAGGAGAATCTGAACCTCAAGCAGTATCGCGACGACGTTGCCTGCTATCCCGTTCCCTTCGACAAGATCACCGCTGCCGTATGCTCTGAGGCCAAGCTGCGCAAGCTGGTCAAGAACATGGTCTACGTTGGCGTTGTGGCGCAGCTCTACTCAATCGACCTCGCGGTGGTTGAAAACAGCCTCAGGAAGCAGTTCGCCAAGAAACAGAAGGTCTTCGACCTCAACTTCGGCGCTGTCAAGGCGGGCTTCGATTTTGCGCAGGAGAAGCTCGTCAAGCACGACCCCTACTTCATCGAGCGCATGAACCAGACCGCGGGCAAGATCATCATCGACGGCAACGCAGCCTGCGGCATGGGCGCGGTCTTCGCCGGCGTCACCGTGGTCGCGTGGTATCCCATCACGCCGTCTACTTCGCTGATTGAGTCCACCATCGATCTGCTTAAGAAGTATCGTGTCACTCCTGAAGGCAAGGCGACATTCGCCGTCGTGCAGGCCGAAGACGAACTGGCCGCGATCGGCATGGTGCTTGGCGCCGGCTGGGGTGGCGCACGCTCCATGACCTCGACCTCCGGCCCCGGCATTTCGCTGATGGCAGAGTTTGCCGGCCTCGGTTACTTCGCCGAGATTCCCGGCGTCATCTTCGACGTCCAGCGCACCGGCCCCTCCACAGGCATGCCGACGCGCACCTCGCAGGCTGACCTGCTTTCAACCGCGTTTCTCTCGCACGGCGACACCAAGCACGTGATTCTGCTGCCCGGCAGCGTGAAGGAGTGCTTCGAGTTTTCCGGCGAAGCCTTCGATCTCGCCGAGCGCCTGCAGACGCCCGTCTTCGTGCTGACCGATCTCGACCTCGGCATGAACAACTGGATGTCGGAACCGTTTCAGTATCCCGAAAAGCCGCTCGATCGCGGCAAGGTGCTCACCGCGGAGGATCTCGAACGCCTCGGCGGCTTCGCGCGCTATCGCGATGTGGACGGCGATGCCATCGGCTGGCGCACTTTGCCCGGCACGCGTCATCCCAAGGCTGCCTACTTCACACGCGGCTCGGGCCACAACGACGCAGCGCGCCTACACTGAAAAGCCCGATGAGTACCTGGCGATCATGGACAGGCTTTCGCGCAAATTTGAGAACGCGCGCGAGCTCGTGCCTGCTCCGGTGCTCGTCAAGAACGGAACCTCGAAGGTCGGCTTCATCGCCTATGGCACAACAGACTTCGCCATGCGCGAGAGCCTCGACCAGATCGAGAAGGAGCACGACTTCAAGGCCGACTACATTCGCATCCGGGCCTACCCCTTCGCGCATGAGATTCACGACTTCGTCGCTTCGCATGAGCGCGTCTACGTCGTCGAACAGGACCGCGATGCGCAACTCGCCAGCCTGCTCAAGCTCGATCTGCCGGCCGACCAGGTCACGAAGCTGCGCAGCATCCTGCACTACAACGGACTGCCGATCGATGCCCGCACCATCACTGAAGAATTCGTAACCAAGGAGGGCCTGTAATGGCATCCGCAACATCCACTCCCACGCCAGGCCCCAAGGTCAATCGGCTCGGCTTGCCGATCATCGAATACCGCGGAGGCAAATCCACCCTCTGCGCGGGCTGCGGCCATAACGCAATCTCCGAGCGCATCATCGACGCCATGTTTGAGATGGGCGTCGAGCCCGAGCGCGTCATGAAGATGAGCGGTATCGGCTGCTCCTCCAAGAGCCCGGCCTACTTCATGAGCCGCTCGCACAGCTTCAACAGCGTGCACGGGCGCATGCCGTCCGTCTCGACCGGCGCGCATGCTGGCCAATCACCAGATGACCATGCTCGGCGTCTCCGGCGACGGCGACACCGCATCCATCGGCGTCGGCCAGTTCGTTCACCTGCTGCGCCGCAATCTGCCGATGATCTACATCATCGAAGACAACGGCGTCTACGGCCTCACCAAGGGACAGTTCTCCGCGACCGCCGATCTTGGCTCGAAGCTCAAGACCGGCGTCATCAATGATCTGCCTGCCATCGATACCTGTGCGCTGGCGATTCAGCTGGGCGCGACCTTTGTCGGGCGCTCCTTCTCGGGCGACAAGAAGCAGTTGCTCTCCATGCTGAAGGCCGCCATCGCGCACAAGGGAACCGTGATGCTCGACGTGATCAGCCCCTGCGTCACCTTCAATGACCATGAAGGCTCCACCAAGAGCTACAAGTTCATGCAGGAGCACGACGAGCCCATCAACGAAGTCGGCTTCGTGGCCAGCTTTGAAGACATCGCCATCGACTACGACTCCGGCCAGGTCTACGACGTGCAGATGCACGACGGATCGAGCCTCCGCCTGCGCAAGCTGCATGAGGACTACGACCCGACCAACAGGGCGGAAGCCGTGCGCACGCTGATGGAAGCCGAAGAGAAGAACGAAGTGCTCACCGGCGTCTTCTACATCGACACGCAGAAGCCCACCTTCACCGATCTGCTGAACCTCGTCGACGAGCCTCTCTCGACGCTGCCTCAGTCGCTCACGCGTCCGCCGCAGGCGGCGCTCGACACGCTGATGGCAAACCTCCAGTAGGTTGCTGCCACTGCATCACAAAAGCCCCGCCAGATCGCGGGGCTTTTCTTTGCTTGAAATGGAATTTGCAGCCGATCGAACCGGCGGGAAGGGAATTGCTTCTAGCGAGCCGAACTCGCGTTGATGCGTACGCCCATGCCATTCAGCTTGGCGCGCGCCTGCGCGGCCTCGGGCGTTTGAGGATACCGCTGAATCAGCGAGCGAAGCTCGTGGATGCCCGATTCGCGCTTGTTCAGGTCGATCAGCGCCATGCCCTTGTGCAGCTGCGCCGCGGGAGCCTTCGAGCTCCCGCTGAACTGCTCAAGCACGATGTTGTACGACCGCACCGCTTCGTCGTAGTCATGCTGCCGATACGAAATCTCTCCAAGATAGAACTGCGCGCTGCCCGCGAAGGGATCCATCGGATAGTACTTGATCACATCCTGAAATTCGCTGGTGGCGAGGGGATACTTTCCGGCGTTGAAATCGGTCAGGGCCGCCTGGTAAGTCTGCTGCAGCGGCGGCGTCGAGTTCATCGCAGCCCCGCCGCCTGCTCCGCCACCCGGTCCATTGGGAGCGCCGCCAGGGCCCTGCTGTCGCTCCGCGTCACCGGCTCCCGCGCCCGCCGGAGGAGCTCCCGCAGGCGGCGCGCTCTGCACGTTCTGCAACTGGTTCTGCAGGTTCTGGATAGACTGCTCCAGCTTGCCGATGCGGGTCTTCAGCTCATCCACCGAATCGTTCAAAGACTGGATCTGACCCGACGTGCCGTCGAGTTTTCCGCTCAGCGACTCGTTTTGTACATTCAGCTTCTGCTGCAGCGTAGTGACGGTCCCGCTCATCTGCGTCGCCTGGTCGGCTGTCTGCTGGGCAAGGTTCTGCAGCACGGCAAAACGGGTGTCCATTGTAGTTTGCAGCCGCTGAACCATGTCGAGAAGCTGCTGCACCTGTGTCTGCAGCTGAATGATCTCTTTCGACGCAGCATGCGCGCGTACTGGAGCACCCGACAAAACCAGGATCAGCAGAGCGCATGCGAGAAGAGGCTTATGAAACATGCGAGGTTTGTGCATCGTTCACCCATGGTGTATGAAGAAGCCGCAGCCACGATTCCACGCTGGCTGCGGCAGCTTGTGTTGAACTTCCCTTTGCTTTCTCACTTCCGTTCGGCGCGTTGCATCGCGGTATGGCTTGCGTCGATGAGAAAGCGGTGGCATTCCTTTGTTGGATGCATCCCGGCGTGGCGAAGCATCCCGCTTCCGTTCTGTTGGACTCTGTTACTGGTCGAGCGAGAAGCCTGCGCGGCGGTTCTGCTGCCAGCACGCTTCGGTTGACTCCGTGCAGAACGGCTTTTCCTTGCCGTAGCTGATCACCCGGATGCGATCTGGCGCGATGCCGGCCGTTACCAGCGCATTCTTCGCCGCATTGGCGCGATTCTGACCGAGCGCAAGGTTGTATTCATCGGAGCCGCGCTCGTCGCAGTAGCCGCCGATTACGACCTTGATGCTGGGATGGCTGGCCAGGTACGACGCGTTGTGTGAGAGCGTGCCCTGCGCGTCGCCGCGAATTTCGTAGGTGTCGTAATCGAAGAAGATATCCTGCACGTTGGCTTTGAACTCTTCTTCGGCCGACATCGTCGTCGAGGGCACTGAAACCGCCGGTGCCGCCGATACCGTCACCGTGGCGCTCGCGTCGGCTGTGCCGCCTGCGCCGCGCGCAACCAGGTGATAAGTCGTCGTGGTGCCCGGCGTCACGGTGCGTACGCCGGTCGTCGGCACCTCGCCGATTCCGTCGATCGAAACGCTGGTCGCGTCCGTGGTGCGCCAGCTCAAGGTCGCCTGGTCGCCCGCCGAGATGTGATCCGGCGTGGCCGAAAACTGGGCCGTCGGCGCTTCAGCCGACAGCCGGAGCCGTCTCAGCCGGCGGCAGAGGAGGGGTTTTCTTCTTGCAGCCTGCAATGGCAACCACGGCAACCAGCAGGAAAACCGGCAGTAAAACGCGGAAACGTGAGATCAAAGCGTAGCTCCTTATGCATTTCCAGGTGACCTGACCATTTTATTCCCTCGGCCCAATGCTCGGTTAGTGCCGAAAGTGTCATGTCGCGTGGAAATGCGCCTTTCTTCAAGTCAATTCCGTTTCCGCTCGCAACTCCGGGCAAGGGCGAAAGCGCACACGCCTCCCCGGTCTTGAAACGCGCAGAAACAGGTGTATCGAAATCATGATAGAGCATGGAATGCGGTGTAAATCCGGGCAAAAACAACGCCGGGACCACGCTACGCAATGGTCCCGATCACTTCCAGCTCCAGTTCGGCATGAAGTTGTTGCCCGAGTGGGTCAGCTGGCGCTGATCCGTGCCGTCGGCAAGCATCGACCAGATCTCCGTGTGGCTGCCGGCCTTGCGCTCGAAGACGATATGCCGGCCATCCGGCGCCCAGCGAGGGAAAGTCGTTGCTGCCGGCATCGTGGGTGAGCTGGATCCAGCGCTTGGTGGCGATATCCATCACGTAGATATCCTGCCCGCCCGGAGCACCGGGCCCGTACTTGCGGTTCCAGCTGAAGGTCAGGAACTGGCCGTTCGGACGACCAGGAGGGCGACACGGCGTAGCCGCCATCCGTCATGCGCTGAATGTTCGCGCCGTCCTGATCCATGATGTAGATCTGCGGCAGGCCCGTGCGTCCGCTCACCCAGGCAATCTGCGCATTGGTGCGCGGATTCCAGGTGGGCGAGACATCAGGCCCGGCAAAATACGTCACGCGGCGCGCATTGCCGCCGCTCGCATCTGCCACCCAGATCTCCGGGTCGCCCGAGCGCGACGAGGAGAAGGCGAGCTTCGATCCGTCCGAGCTCCACGCCGGAGACTGGTTCAGATTGCCTTCGGCGCCGGCAGGGAAGCTCACCAGCCGGTTCAGATCGAGCGAATACATGCGGATCGCCCAGCTCTGGCGGCCCAGGTATCCAAAGGCGATGCGCGAGTTATCCGGCGAGATGCGCGGCGAGAGCGTCGTGCCGCCGAGATGCGTGACGGCATGCTGATTCGCGCCGTCGTAGTCCATCACCCAGACTTCCTTCGTTCCCGATCGCGAGCTGACGAAATAGATCTTTGTCTCTGCGATTCCGTTGATGCCGCCGCCCAGCCGCGCAATGATCTCGTCGGCGAAGCGGTGCGCGATCGTCCGCGCCATGTCTTCGCTCGCAGCCTCGTTGTATTGCTTGCCCAGCACCTGCGGATTGGCGGAATTGCTGGTGTCGAAGAGCCAGCCGTACACGACAATCCTGCCGTTGGTCGACCGAAAGCGACCCGAAGGCCACCATCGCCGCGCTCGTTGGCGGAGCAGACCACTGCGAAAGACTGATCTCCTGCGGAGTGCCCGGAGTGGCCTGGGGCAGAAAGCTCTTCGATGCCACGTCAAAGATGCCGGCGGTGCTCAGGTCGTTGTAGAGCGTGGAGTCGAACGTGGCCTTGAGAGTCGGCGTCTGCGGATCGACGCCCACCAGCTTGAAATCTGCGGCCGCAATGCGAATCTTCGCGTTGCCGAGATTGGAGCCGATGTGTACCCAGTCCTGGGCTGCCAGCGGAGCAGGAGCAGCGTTGCAACAGAAAAAGAAGAAGCGTTGCAAGGAAAAGCCGGGAACAAACTTTCATGTAGTACGCAATCCTTCCTCGGTGGAGTCTTGCGAGCCGCCCCGGAAGCACCGAAAATCCGGCGCTTTCCGCGTGCGAACAATCGCCATTCTACAGGCTGCGATGCGGCCCAACCTGGTAATCACAATAGCCTAGTACTCACAATAGTAAGAGACGAGCAGGCTGCTGTCGTTGTAACCAGCCGGCAGCGGACCAAAGGTGTCTACACGCTGCGCGGCACGCATGCATGAGCTGTCCAGCGTCGGGCTCCCGCTCGAGCGCTCGAGCTGTACGTTGCCGACCGTGCCGTCTCTGAAGATCTTGAAATCGATGTAAGCGCGCGCTCCTCGCGGCGTCTGCTGATCCACCAGCGCCTTGTACCAGTTCGCAGCCATCTTGCGGCTGATCCCGTCCACATACCAGCCGAAGCGCGAGCCGAAGTCGCCGTTGTTTACCGATGTCGGACCGCTTGACAGGCTTTGCTGCGCCGCGCGCGGCATCTGCGTGCCGGCCTGCTCGCCATAGTTGGCGCGATTGGTCGGCACCGGCTCTTCCTTGCGCGGAGGCGTGCGCTGCGCGGTCTGGTGCTCGATCTTTTTCTGCTTGCCCGCAATCGGAATCGCCGTCTCATCCTCGGCCTGCTTCGCCTTCGGCGTCGGCGGCGCCGGCGCTTCACTTGGCTTCTCTGTCGCCAGCACATTCTGGTTGATCGGCTGGTTCGAGGGCAGGGGCAGGGCACTGCTCACCAGGTTCACCTGCACCGCGCCGCCCACGCCCGCATTGCCCCACAGGTTGTGGTGAAAGAATCCGCCCAGAATGCCGTAGAGGATAATGCCGCCGACCAGCCCGGCGTGCAACAGGATGGCGCCCGTCGCCGGTGCCGCGATCGGCTCGGGCGTCAGCTCCTGCTCGAGTTGTTCGGTGCCCTCCAGCAGAACATTCATTGCTTCACCCCAGTATTCGTTGCGCTACCCATCCCCGCCTGCTCCGCTACCGGCCCTTTGTATTCAACGGCTGCGTCACAATCGAGATGTTCGTGATCCCCGCCTGCTTCACCGCATCCATCAAGTGACGCGAAGGCGCCAAACGGCACCCGCTCATCGGCGCGCAGATAGATCACCTGCTTGGCCGGATCGGTTCCGGGCTGGCGCAGCAGTTGCGGCAGGTCGTGAATGTTCACCGGCTTGTCGCCCAGAAAAACCTGCTGGTCGCGATCGATCGTCAGCACCGTGCGCTGCTCGGTAATCTCTTTCACCGTGCGCGTCTTTGGAACCGCGACCTCGATGCCCGACTGCAGCACCGGCGCAGTGATCATGAAGATCACCAGCAGCACCAGCACCACGTCGACCAGCGGCGTGATGTTGATCTCTGCGAGCGACGAGCGCGTCTGGCCGGAGCTACTTGTAAAGGCCACGCTCAACCTCTTGCGAAGGTTCGCGTTGCTGCTGATATCCGCGCTCGGGAATCTCCTCAAGCGAGTTCAGCAACTCGCGGCAAAAGTCGTCGGTGGCCGACGCAAGCACGCGGATGCGCGCGCTGAACTGGTTGTAAGCAACCACCGCCGGCACGGCGACAAACAGGCCGGCAGCCGTTGTGATCAGGGCTTCTGAAATACCCGGAGCCACCGCGCGCAGCGTCGCTGCTCCCGCTGTGCCCAGCCCATGAAATGCATCAACGACGCCCATTACGGTTCCGAACAAGCCGACAAACGGGCTCGTCGCTGCGATTGTCGCCAGCCACGTCATGCGGCGTTCGAGGCTTGTAATCGCTTCGCTGGCCGCGGTCTGCGCCGAGCGCTCCAGCGCCGTCATGCTGCGCGGCGGCCCTGCTCCGCCGGTCTGCCGCTTGTAGGTCTCGTACACCTCTACAAAGACCTGCGCCAGGGGGCTGGCCTTGTAGTTCTCGGCCAGCGCCGAGATCTCCTGCAGCCGCGTCGCCTTGCGAAAGGCCCGAATAAACTTCCGGCTTTCGTTGGTCGCCTTGCCGAAGGTTGAGATTTTTCCGAAAATGACGGTCCAGGAATAAAGGCTTGCGAACAGCAGGAGCGCCAGTACGCACAGGGCGACACCGCCCATGTTCTTCATCATGTCCATGAGCGCACTTTGCGCCCCGGCGGCTGCGGGGGCCGCGCCACCGTCAGCCTGCAGTGCGAGGACTAAAGCTAGCGGTAAGAATCGCAATCACCTCGAGTATTCACGGTATCAGACGTCTTCCCGCCTTCCAAGTTATCGTTCTGGTCCCTGAAGAAGAATTGCGCCGGTGCCGAGCGCGACCCGCGCGCCTCGTTCATGCTATGCTGCGCTCGGGTTCCCGCTTAATGGCATTGCGCATGAGCCAGATACGGGCGGGAAAATGGATCCGGATGCTCGTCGAGCTGCGCGCCGAAAACTACGCCGTCATCGATCACGCCATCGCCACTTTCGGCCCGGGGCTGAACCTGCTCACCGGCGAAACCGGCGCAGGCAAGTCCATCCTCGTGGATGCGCTTGCCCTGCTGATGGGCGGCAAGGCCTCCGCCGAAGTGGTTCGCCACGGCGCGGAGAAGGCTGTCGTCGCCTGCGTCTTTGAGTCCACGCCCGGCGCCGAAGCTGTCCTCGAAGAAAACGGCATCGATGCCGAAAGCGCCGAGATCATTCTTCGCCGCGAGATTCTCGCCAACGGCAAGGGCCGCGTCTTCGTGAACAACCAGCCCGCCACCGTTGCCGTTCTGCGCCAGCTCGCGCCCGAGCTGGCCCTCGTTCACGCCCAGTCCGAGACGCTTTCAAGCTTCGACCAGGCGCAGCAGCGCGTTCTTCTCGACCGCTTCGGCGGCATTTCAACCGATTCAGTGGCCGCAGCCTTCGCACGCTGGCGCAATGCGCAGACAAAGCTCAACGATCTTCTCGAGGGCGAGCAGGACCGCCTGCGCATGGTCGATCTCTGGAGCTATCAGCGCAAGGAGATCGAATCAGCCGCCCTCAAAGCTGGCGAAGACGAAGCTCTCGAAACCGAGAAGCGCGTCCTCGCCAATGCTGAAAAGCTCTACGCCGCCGCCATGAGCGCCTTCGAGCAGCTCTATGAGGGCAGCAACTCCGCTGAGGCCGAGTTGCGCGCCGCGCTTCGCAACGTTGAAGAGCTGGCCCGCTATGATGGGCGCTTCGCCGAGCCGGTGCAGCAGCTTCAGTCGGCGCGCGCCACCATCGGAGATGTCAGCTCCACGCTGCGCGACTACGCCGAGCGCATCAACGCCTCTCCCGAGCGCCTCGCGGAAATCGAAGACCGCCTCGCGCTGCTCGACCGGCTCAAGCGCAAATACGGCAATCGGTCACCGAAGTGATCGCCTTCGGCGAAGACGTCGCCGGCAAACTCGCCGAAGTGGAAGATCGCGACGAGATCCTCAAGACACTGCGCGCCGATCTTGAGAGCGCAGCGAAGGCATTACCGGGCGGCTGCTGCGGCCGTGGCAAAGCAGCGCCAAACCGCCGCGTCAAAACTTGCCAAACTGGCCGAGGCCCAGATCAATTCGCTGGCGATGAAAGTCCGCTTCGAGATCGCCGTGGCCCCCAACGAGCAGGAAGCGGCGTGGACGCCTCACGGCTGGGATGAGGTCGACTACCGCATTGCCACCAACGCCGGCGAGCCGCTCAAGCCTCTCCACGAGATCGCATCCGGCGGTGAAATGTCGCGCGTCATGCTGGCGCTCAAAGTTGCCGTGGAAGAAGGCGCGATCAAGCCGAAGACCAAAGTTCCCGCGCCACGCACCCTGGTCTTCGACGAAATCGACATCGGCATCGGTGGCCGCGCCGCTGAGGCCGTGGGCCAGAAGCTGAAGGCGCTCAGCCGTGGCCAGCAGGTGCTCTGCGTGACCCACCTGCCGCAGATCGCCGCCTTCGCCGAGCAGCACCTTGTCGTCGAGAAGCGCGAAGACCACGGCCGCACCAAGACGCAGATTCGCGTACTCGACGACCGCGCCCGCACCCACGAAGTCGCCCGCATGCTCTCCGGCGCCAAGGTTACCGACACCAGCCTGCAGCACGCCGCGCAGATGATCGCCGCCAGCCGCTGACGGGGGAGAAGCGCGGACCGGCTGCGGCTAAGCTCTCCCAAATTAAAGCTAGTGAATTAAGCGGGTTGAGGACACCGCCGCAACAACCAGCCGGTAACAAGGACTGACACCCCCAGGTGAGACGGCCGCCGCCCAAATTGACCGCTCACAGGTATACTGTTTATGTGACCCAGACTGTTCTCGATTCCCCGTCCAACATGGATTCCGGCGCCGCTTCCCCCAGCCAGAAGCGCGTGTTGCTGCTCAAGCCGCGCGGGTTCTGTGCTGGCGTCGTGCGCGCGATCGATATCGTCAAGATTGCCCTTGAAACCTTCGGCGCGCCCATCTACGTGCGCCGCGAGATTGTCCACAACCGCTACGTTGTGAACGAACTCGCAGAGAAGGGCGCCATCTTCGTTCACGAAATCGACGACGTTCCCGACGGACAGCGCGTGATTTACAGCGCTCACGGCGTTTCGCCTGCCGTTCGCGATCGCAGCAGGGGGCGCGGCCTCAAGGTGATTGACGCCACCTGTCCCCTGGTTACGAAGGTCCACATCGAGGCCGTCAAGTTTGCAAAGCAGGGCTATTCGCTGGTCCTGATCGGCCATCGCGATCACGATGAGATCGAGGGCACGCTGGGCGAAGCGCCGGATGTCACGCAGGTCGTCTCGAATGTCGCTGAGGTTGAGGCACTGGAAGTTCCCGACCCCAATCGCGTCGCCTATCTCACGCAGACCACGCTGAGCCTTGACGAGGCGCGCGACATCATCCACGCGCTCAAGCAGAAGTTTCCAAATATCGTCGGGCCGCACTCGCAGGATATTTGCTACGCCACTGAGAATCGCCAGGTAGCGGTGCGCAACGTGGCGCACAACGCCGACGTCGTTCTCGTTGTGGGTTCGACCAACAGTTCCAACTCCAACCGCCTGGTTGAAGTATCCCGCAACCTTGGCACCGTCGGCTATCTCATCGACAACTCGCAGGCAATCGATCCCAGGTGGCTTGAGGGCGTGTCGACTGTCGCGGTCACCGCCGGCGCCTCCGCGCCTGAGATCCTCGTCGAGGATGTGGTGAATTATCTGCGTCAAAACGGATTTTCCGGCGTCGAAGAAGTAGAGGTCATGCCGGAGAATGTGCGGTTTGGCCTGCCGCCTGAAATCATCCAGGCCATCGGCAACACAAATGGTGCTGAGTCAATTCCCGTGCGATAGGTTGCCCGCCGCGGCGGGCCGGCTGCGCTCGATGCGGCCGGGCAATGAACCGGGCCAGAAATCTTGAACGATCATTTGCAGTGTGCAAGCAGAGACGAACGCGTGGTCGGTGCCGACGAGGCAGTTCCCGGGTTAACTGAGGCTTTTGAATACGCATGAGTCTGAAGCAAGTTACAACTTCTTCCGCAGCGCCTAAATTCGGCAGGCTCGATGCGGACCTTGCCCTGGTCGACGATGCAATCGGGCAGTCGCGCGAGCACCTGCTCTCGCAGCAGCATCCTGAAGGCTTCTGGTGCGGCGAGCTCGAGGCAGACTCGATGCTCGAAGCCGATTACATCTTTCTGCACATGCTGCTTGAGAGCGGCGATCCGGGCGCCTTCAACGCGCCTTCACTGAAATGCTCCGCTATCAGAACGAAGACGGCAGCTGGAGCATCTATCCCGGCGGTCCCGGCAACATCTCTCTTTCCGTCAAGTGCTACTTCTCCGCAAAGCTGATGGGCATAGGCGCCGACGACCCGCGCCTCGTCATGTGCCGCGAGTGGATTCTCGCGCACGGCGGCGTGGTCGCCTGCAACACCTTCACCAAGATGTATCTCTGCGCGCTCGGCCAGTACGACTACGATGCCGTGCCCGCCATTCCGCCCGAGATCGTTCTCTTTCCCAAGTGGTTCTACTTCAACATCTACGAAATCTCATCGTGGTCGCGCTCGATTCTGGTTCCGCTGGCCATCATCTACGCGAAAAAGCCTTTCAAAAAGATTCCGCCGGAGCAGGGAATCGATGAGTTGTTCGTCGGCGGCCGCGCCAACGCCGTGCTTCGCGTGCGCATGGATCGCAAGTCGATCGTCTCCTGGCGCAACTTCTTCCTCGTGCTCGACCGCATCACCCACCTTGCCGAAGCGGTGCACATCCGCCCGCTGCGCACGCTCGCTCTCAAGAAGGCGGAAAAGTGGATGCTTGAGCGTCTTGAAATGACCGACGGCCTGGGCGCCATCTATCCGGCCATGCTCAACGCGATCATCGCGCTGCGCTGCCTCGGTTACTCCGAAGACGATCCGCAGGTGATTCGCGCGCGCGACGAGTTCGAGAAACTCGGCATCGAGCAGCCTGCCACAGCGGAGCTTCCTGAGCCGACCTTCCGCATGCAGCCCTGCGTCTCGCCCGTTTGGGATACCGCGCAGGTCCGTCTACGTGCTTGGCGAGGCCGGAGTGTCCGCGCACCGATCCGCGCATGATCAAGGCGGCTGACTGGATTCTCTCCAAGGAAGTGCGCCACAAGGGCGACTGGGCCGTGAAGGTTCCCCGCACGCGAGCCCGGCGGCTGGTACTTCGAGTTCAACAACGAGTTTTATCCCGACACCGACGACACCGCGCAGGTTCTGCTCGCGCTCAACAAGGTCGACAATCCGCGCGAGCGCTACCAGCACGAGGTGGCGCAGCGCGCCATCGACTGGGAATTTGCCATGCAGTGCCGCAACGGCGGCTGGGGCAGCTTCGACAAAGACAACACCAAGATGATCTTCCAGTACATCCCCTTTGCGGATCACAACGCCATGCTCGATCCGCCGACCGTCGACATCACCGGACGCATCCTCGAGATGCTTGCCACCTACGGCTACACGCGCGAAGACAAGCGCGTCAAGAAGGCCATCGAGTTCATCCTCAGCGAGCAGGAGTCCGACGGAAGCTGGTTTGGCCGCTGGGGCGTGAACTACCTCTACGGCACCTTCCTCGTGCTGCGCGGCCTTGAAGCCATCGGCTTCGATCAGCATGAGCCGCAGGTGCAGCAGGCAGCCGAGTGGATCCGCATGGTGCAGAATCCCGATGGCGGCTGGGGCGAGACCTGCGGCAGCTACGACGATCCCAATCACGCGCGGCATCTGGCGCCAGCACGCCTTCGCAGACGGCGTGGGCGCTGCTCGGCCTGCTTGCCGCCGGCGACGACCGTTCCGATTCGATCGCCAAGGGCATTCGCTGGCTGCTTGAACATCAGGAAAAGGACGGCAGCTGGGATGAATCCGTCGGCGCCGGCGTTACGCGCCAGGCGCAGTACACCGGCACCGGATTTCCCCGCGTCTTCTATCTTGCGTATCACGGTTACCGCAACTACTTCCCGCTGCTTGCTCTCACCACGTACAAGCGGGCGATGGAGCGGACCGCGTAGCGAAGGGAACGCGCGGCAATCAGCGCGCGTTGCAATGTGAATTTGACCGGTTCCTGCGGCCCGTTGCCGCGGCGAATCGCACCGGAGGTTTTACCCAGATATGGCTGTTCCAATCTCTCAGATGTGGACGGTTGCCAGCTTACGTGCTCAAGAAGCGCCTCGCCGGCAACAAGCGCTATCCGCTTGTGCTGATGCTCGAGCCGCTCTTCCGCTGCAACCTGGCCTGCGCCGGCTGCGGCAAGGTGCAGTATCCGCCTCACATCCTCAAAAAGCAGCTCACGCCCGAGGAGTGCTTCGCCGCCGTTGAAGAGTGCGGCGCGCCCATGGTCTCGCATCCCCGGCGGCGAGCCGCTGCTGCATCCGCAGATCGTCGAAATCGTCAACGGCCTCATCGCGCGCAAAAAGTACATCTACCTCTGCACCAACGCGCTCGAGCTGAAGCGGCGCCTGCCGGAGTTCACGCCGTCCAAGTACCTCACCTTCTCCGTCCATCTCGACGGCCAGCGCGAGCACCACGACTTCTCCGTCTGCCGCGAAGGCGGCTACGACATCGCCGTTGAGGGCATCAAGGAAGCCGTCAAGCGCGGCTTCCGCGTCACCACCAACGCCACGTTCTTCGACGGCACCGATCCCAACAGCGTCCGCGGGTTCTTTGACGAAGTGATGAGCATGGGCGTCGAGGGCATCGTGCTCTCGCCCGGCTACAGCTACGAGAAGGCGCCCGACCAGCATCGCTTCCTCGGCCGCGCCCGCGTGCGCCGCCTCTTCCGCGCCATTCTGTCCAACCGCAAGAAGAGCTGGAAGTTCAACATGTCGCCGCTGTTCCTCGAGTTCCTCATGGGCGACCGCAAATACGAGTGCACGCCCTGGGGTTCGCCGGCCTACAACATCTTCGGCTGGCAGCGCCCCTGCTACCTGCTGCAGGATGGCTACGCCGAGACCTTCAAGGAACTGCTCGAAACGACCAAGTGGGAAGAGTACGGCGTCGCCAGCGGCAATCCCAAGTGCGCCAACTGCATGGTTAGTTGCGGCTACGAGCCCACTGCCGTGATGGATGGCTTCGGATCGCTCAAGGGCTTCTGGGCGATGATCCGCGGCACTTTCAGCACTCTATCCCGATCAGCACGCGCTCAATCTGCTCAACGAGCCGGCGCCGCACGGACCTGCCTCGCTCGTGCAGATTCAGCCGTCGGCCGCACGCCCTTGAGGAGACCAACGCATGACCGCCGAAGTCGCGAAGTACACCCTCGAACAGATCGAAGCCCTCGAACTCGCTCCCGGCGCCGAGCACGAAAAGCTCGAAGGCTGGGTTCCCGAGCTTGCCGGCGAAGACGATCTGCGCCAGGCGCTCGAAAAGGCCTTCGACTATCGCGGCGACGTCACGCTCACGCTCAAATCCGGCGAGCGCATCGAGGCCTTCATCTTCAACCGCCAGAGCGGCCGCACCCTCGCCGACTCCTTCGTCCAGTACTTCACCCCCAACGCGTCCGAGAAGCGCAAAATCAGCTACGCCGAAATCGCGCGCCTTGAATTCAGCGGCAAAGACCGCGCCGCCGGCAAGCACTGGGAAGACTGGGTGAAGGCCTACAACGAAAAGAAGGCGGCCGGCGAAAAGAACATCGCCCTTCATCCCGAAACACTCGAGTAGCCCGGCATCCCGCCGGGCTGTAATTTTCTCTCTTGCGCACCACGGGAAATCTCTGTTCTCCTCTCCGCGAGGCTCACTTCCTGCCACGTGAAACCGGAGCTTTCCAAACATGAAGAACTTCGTCGTCCTGACTCTACTCATTGCGTCCGCAACATGGGCTCAGCAGGCATCGAAGCCTGTCTTCCTGATGCAGGGTCTCAGTGATCTTCATCACCCGGTCTCCACAAACAACCCCGAGGCGCAGCAGTTCTTCGATCAGGGGCTCCGGCTCGTCTACGCTTTCAATCACGAAGAGGCAGCAGCGTTCGTTTGCGCATGCCGCTGAAATCGATCCGAGCCTGGCCATGGCCTGGTGGGGTATAGCGCTGGCGGCCGGCCCTAACTACAACCTGCCCGTTGATCCGGATCGTGAGAAGGTTGCCGCGGACGCCATCGACAAGGCGCGGGCGCTCGAAGCCCAGGCTTCGCAGATCGATCAGGACTACATCGAGGCGCTCGCGAAGCGCTTCTCTCACGCTGCTCAGCCTGATTACCGGCAGCTCAACGCAGATTATGCGAACGCCATGCGCGAGCTTACCCGCAAGTATCCTGACGACCTGGACGCCGCAACCTTGTTCGCCGACAGCATGATGAATCTGCGGCCGTGGAAGCTATGGAACGGGGACGGGACTCCGGCTCCGGGCACGGATGAGATCGTCGCCACGCTCCAGGGCGTGCTGCGGCGCGATCCGAAGCACATCGGCGCGATGCATCTCTATATTCATGCGGTTGAGGCTTCGCCGCATCCCGAGCAGGCGCTGGCGCAGGCAGAGCAGATTGCTTCGCTGGCGCCGGCGGCCGGCCATCTGGTCCACATGCCCGCACACATCTACGAGCGCACCGGCAACTATAACGGCGCGCGCGAGAACAATGCAGCCGCCGCGAAGGCCGACGAGGACTACGCAGCCGCAACAGGATCGCAGGGCATGTACATGATGATGTACTACTCGCATAACCTTCACTTCGGCGCGATCTCGGCAAGCATGCAAGGCCATTGCGCAGCGGCCATGCAATTGGCAGACCGGCTCACCGGCAACCTGCGCCCCATGATGAAAGACATGCCCATGGTCGAGCCTTTCCTCGGTGTCGCCACGGCGGTGGCTGTACGCTGCGGCCATTGGGACGAACTCCTCGCTCTTGAAGAACCGCAATCGCGCACTCTTCGAGCGTTCTGGCTTTATGGCCGCGGGCTGGCGCTCGTCGCGCGCGGAAGAATCGCCGAGGCCGAAGCGATGCACACGCAACTGGTGGAGATTGAGAATTCCACCCCGCGCGATGAGCTGTTCATGCCACCGGTAGAGAACCACTCCCGGCAGATCTTTCAGATTGCCGCCGATATCCTTGGCGCCCGCATCGCAACCGCAAAGGGAGACAAGACGAAGGCGATTTCAATGCTTCGCGAAGCCGTAGCCGGCCAGGACAAGCTGCTTTATGACGAGCCATCGGATTGGTATTACCCGGTGCGCGAAACCCTCGGCGGCGTGCTCTTGCAGAACGGAGAATCGACAGCGGCTGAAGCAGTGTTTCGCGAAGACCTGGAGCAGAACCCGCGCAACCCGCGCTCGCTCTTCGGCCTCAATGAAGCTCTCAGAAGGCAGGGCCGAGCCGACGAAGCCTACTGGATCAAGCAGCAGTTTGACACTGCATGGAACGGCGCCGACATCGAATTGAAGATAGAAGATCTCTAGCTAGGGAACTTTCGCGCATTCAATGCCATTTAGAATGGCAATTGCACTCCATGCGAATCTTCGTCACAGGCGCGACGGGCTTTGTGGGCAGCCACGTGGCCAAGGCCCTGGCCGCCCAGGGCGCGGATCTGCGCCTCCTCGTCGCGCAAAACAGCAATCTCAAAAATCTTGAGGGCATTCCCGGCGACACGGTCGTCGGCGATCTTGGCCCGCCCTGAGTCCTTCGCTCCCGCGCTCGCTGGCTGCGACGCCGTCATGCACGTCGCCGCCGATTACCGCCTCTGGATTCGCGATCCCGACGCCATGTACCGCATCAACGTCGACGGCACGCGCGATCTGCTGCGCCTGGCGCGCGAAGCCGGCGTGCGCCGCGTCGTCTACACCTCGAGCGTCGCCACCATGCACTTTCGCACCGACGGCATCGTCATCAACGAAGACACGCCCGTCTCGCTCGCCGACATGGTCGGCCACTACAAGCGCTCCAAGTTTCTCGCCGAGCAGCAAGCCATCGCCGCCGTCAATGATGGTCAGCAGGTCATCATTCTCAATCCCACCACGCCCATCGGCCCCAACGACGCAAAGCCCACGCCTACCGGCCGCATCTTTGTCGACTTCCTCAACCACAAGTTTCCGGCCTACATGGATACCGGGCTCAACCTTGTCGACGTTTCCGAAGTAGCCCGCACCCACGTCTGCCGCACTTGAGCGCGGCACGCCCGGCCGCCGCTACATTCTCGGCGGAGAAAACCTCACCCTCAAGCAGATCCTCGACAAGATGTCGGCCATCACCGGCATTCCCTCGCCCACCGTGCGCATCCCCTTCGCCGTCGCCGCCACCTACGCCTTCTTTGAAGAGTGGATCACCGGCCGCATCCGAGGCAGGGAACCGCGCGCCACTCTTGAAGAAGTGCGCATGGGCCGCAAGAAGATGTTTGCCTCCTCTGCCCGCGCGCAGCAGGAGCTCGGCTTCCGCATTCTCCCCGTCTACCCCGCCATGCGCGCCGCTATCGAGTGGTTCCGCGCCAACGGCTATGCTCTCGCAGGGGCGGGGATGACCCGATGACCCGCACCGCCATCATCGCCGCGATGGCCGGCGAACTCAAGCCGCTCGCCCACGGCTGGAAGCATGAGTCGCGCGATGGCGTCGATCTCTGGGCGCACCGCGATGAAAACCTCTACGTCGCCGCCTGCGCCGGGGCAGGGCAGCCAGCGGCAACGCGCGCCTTCGCCGCCATCGAGGCCGACGCGCCCATTGACCTGGTCTTCTCCGTCGGCTGGGCCGGCGCGCTCACCCCGACCATTCCGCCCGCCAGCGCGCACAACGTCGCCGGCGTCATCGACGCCCGGACCGGCGAGCGCTTCAACTGCGACGCCGGCGCGGGCGACCTCTGGCTGGTCACGGCCCCAGAGTTGCCGACCAGGCGGAAAAGCGCCGCCTCGCCTCCACCTATCGCGCCGCCCTGGTCGACATGGAAGCCGCTGCCGTCGCCCGTCTCGCCGGCATGCGCGGCATTCCGTTCTACTGCATCAAGGGCGTCAGCGACGGCGTCACCGATAACCTGCCCGATTTCAACCATTTCCTCGCCAACGGCAAGTTTCAGACCGCCCGGTTTACGCTTTATGCACTTCTGCGACCTTGGTACTGGCCCGCTTTGGCGCGGATGGGAGAAAATAGTAAGAAGGCTTCCCAAAACATCGCGGAGACGCTTGTCGACTTTCTGCGATGAACGACTTCATTCCGGGACACAAGATGGCTACACAAATCTCGAACCCTCAACGCCTGGTGGAATCGAAGATTCCCGTCGACCATGAGAGCCGTCGTCTACCGCGGCGTCAACGACATGCGCGTCGAAACCGTCCCCGTGCCCGCAATCGGCCCTGGCGAACTGCTGGTCAAGGTCGCGACCTGCGGCATCTGCGGCACTGACCTCAAGAAGATTCACACCGGCTCCCACTCCGCGCCGCGTATCTTCGGCCATGAGATGGCCGGCGTCATCGTCGCTGCCGGCGAAGGCGTCACGCAGTATGAAGTGGGCGAGCGCGTCATGGTCTTTCATCACGTGCCCTGCGACGAATGCTACTACTGCCGCAAGGGCACGCCTGCGCAGTGCCCGCTCTATAAGAAGGTTGGCGTCACGGCAGGCTTCGAGCCGTCGGGCGGCGGTTTTGCTGAGTACATCCGCGTCATGGATTTCGTCGTCAACTACGGCGGTGTCGTGCGCATTCCCGACGGCGTTCCCTTTGAGCAGGCGGCCTTCGTCGAGCCGGTCAACACCGTGCTCAAGGGCGTGAAGATGCTCAACCTCGCCCCGATGATACTGTCCTCGTCATCGGCCAGGGCCCCATCGGCATCATGCATGCCGTGCTTGCCAGCCGCCTCGGCGCGCGTGTGCTCACCTCTGACCTCTATCCTGAGCGCCATGCCATCGCCGCGCGCTACGGCCTCACCCATCCAATCCACGCCGGCACTGAGAATGTCGTCGAGCGCGTTCTGGCCGAGACCGAGGGCCGCGGCGCCGACGCCGTGATTCTCGCCGTGGGCGGTACTGCTTTGGTTCGCACCGCGATGGATGCAGCCCGTCCCGGTGGTAAAGTGATGTTGTTTGCCCAGACTCAACGTGGTGAAGTAACCATCGACCCCGCAGCAGTGTGCGTGGACGAGAAGACTTTGCTTGGCTCCTATTCGTCCTCATTCCGGCATTCTTGATGAAGTCACCGAGACGGTCTTCGGCGGCTATCGCAATGGTTTCGATCTTACGCAGTTGATTTCGCACCGCTACCCGATGGAACAGGCGGTGGAGGCGATTGAGGTAGCTTCGCATCCCAAACCGGACTCGATGAAGATCATGATCGAGCCTGTTCTTGGCATGGGAGCAGAGTAGGAGGCGGCTGATGGCAACAACCATGAGGGCCGCGGTCCTCCACGGACGCGAAGACATTCGCATCGAGAGCGTCCCTATTCCCGAAGCGGCGCCCGGGGAGTTAGTCGTGCGTGTTGGAGCTGCGCTTACCTGCGGCACCGACCTCAAGGTCTTTCGCCGCGGCTACCACGCGCGCATGATCGTTCCCCCGGCGCTGTTCGGCCACGAACTGGCAGGAACCGTCGTGCAGGCCGGCGAGGGTGTCGACGGACTTCTCGCCTGGCGATCGTGTCGTGGCTCTCAACTCCGCTCCATGCGGGCAGTGCTACTTCTGCGAGCGCGGGCAGGAGAATCTCTGCGACGATCTGCTCTTCAACAACGGCGCCTATGCCGAATTCATCCGCATCCCTGCGCGCATCGTCGCCAAGAACACGCTGCACGTTCCCGACCATGTGCCGCTCGAGCATGCCGCGCTCACTGAGCCGCTTGCCTGCGCGGTGCACGGCTTTGAAGATTCGAACCCGCACCCGGGCGACACCGTCGCCGTCATCGGTGGCGGCCCGCTGGGGTTGATGATGCTGCACGTCGCGCGCTGGCAGGCTGCGAAACCATCGCCGTCGTCAAGCACGATGGCCAGGTGGAAGCGGCAAGGCAGCTCGGCGCCTCTCACGTGGTGCAGGCCACCAGCATCCGGAAAGCGATTCGCGAAACCCGTGCGCTCACCCCCAAGGGCCGCGGCGTCGACATCGCCATCGAGGCCGTTGGCACTCCCGACGCATGGGAAGAAGCCGTCGAGATGGTGCGCAAAGGCGGCACCGTCAACTTCTTCGGGGGATGCGCCGTCGGGACGCAGGTCACCCTCGATACCAATCGCATCCACTACAGCGACATCACGCTGCGCGCCACCTTCCACCACACGCCGGCCATCTGCCGCAAGGCGCTCGATCTCATCGCCGCGTGGCAGCTTCCAGGCAAGCGCATTCATTACCGGCCACGCCCATCTCTACGAACTCAATCGCGTCTTCGAGAAGCTGATGAAGCGGAGCAGCGAAATCAAGACCGCGATCTTACCCTGATCCAGGCGAATGACGACTGCGACGATCCATAGCGACAAGGCAGCGAGAAAGACGAGCTGGTGCAACTCGGCTGGGCTGCGCTGCCGGCCTCCTATCGCATGCCTGAAACCGCGCCGACGCTTGAAGAAGCGCGCGCCTGGTGCAGGCAGCTCGCCGAGTCGCACTACGAAAACTTCCACGTCGCATCGTGGTTCCTGCCCAAGAGCATTGCGTCCTCATTTCCACGCGATCTACGCCTACTGCCGAATCTCCGACGATCTTGGCGACGAAGTAGGCGACACCGCGCAGGCTCTCGCGCTGCTCGACATGTGGGGACGCGAACTCGACGCCTGCTACGAAGGCCGCGCGCGCCATCCTGTCTTCGTCGCTCTTGCGGAAACCATTCGCGTCGTGCTCCATTCCCAAGGAGCCCTTCGCCGATCTGCTCACCGCCTTCCGGCAGGATCAGACGGTGACCCGCTACGAGACGATGCAGGACGTGCTCGACTACTGCCGCTACTCCGCCAATCCCGTCGGCCGCCTCGTGCTCTACGCCTGCGGCTATGCCGACGAGGAGCGCTTCCGGCTCTCCGATGCCACCTGTTCCGCCCTGCAACTGGCAAACTTCTGGCAGGACGTGCGCGTGGACTACGCCAAGGACCGCGTCTATCTTCCGCAGGACGACATGCGGCGCTTCGGCGTCCGCGATGAAACCATCGCGCAGGGAATCGCGACTCCCGGTTTCCGCGCCCTGCTGCAATCTCGAGGTCGACTTTGCGCGAGCGCTCTTCGAGCAGGGGTTGCCGCTCATCGGCATGGTCGACCGCGATCTCGCCGTCGATCTCGATCTCTTCAGCCGCGGCGGTCTCGAGATTCTGCGCGCCATCGAGCGCCGCGACTTCGATGTGCTGACAGCGCGGCCGGCCATCTCAAAGAGCACCAAGCTTGCCCTTGCCTTGCGCGCCGTCAGCGGCAAGTTGCTGCCCTTCATGCGGCTCGCGCACAGGTCCCACAGGAAGGCGGCTTGACCCCGGTTGTGACATTGGAGCAGGCATACGCAATCTGCCGGGAGCATCGCCAAGCGCGAAGCAAAGAATTTTTACTACGCCTTCGTCGCCCTGCCCGCAGCGCGCAAAAACGCCATCTGCGCCATCTACGCCTTCATGCGCAAGGCCGACGATCTGGCCGACGACGAAAGCCTTGCCCGCAGGACGAGCGCCGGCGGCAGCTCGACGCATGGCTTGCGGCCTGGCGTCAGGCCAGCACCGGCGGCGCAACCAGCGACCCGGTCTTCATCGCCACGCGCGATGCCACGCAGCGCTTCAACATTCCGCTCAGCCTGCTCGATGAACTCGTTGCCGGCACCACGATGGATCTCGCGCCGCGGGCCGCGCGACGCGCCCGACACGTACCAGACCTTTGCCGATCTCTACCGGTACTGCTATCTCGTTGCATCGGTCGTAGGCCTGGTCTGCATTCGCATCTTTGGCTACACCGATCAGAGCGCGGAGAAACTCGCCGAAGAAACCGGCGTCGCCTTTCAACTCACCAACATCCTGCGCGACGTCGCTGAAGACGCCGGGCGCAATCGCGTCTATCTGCCTCTCGATGACATGGCCGCGCACGGTGTCTCGCTCGATGCGCTGCTGCACCGGCCCGCGGGCCAGCCGCCCACAGACCACGAGCGCACCCTTCTCGCTGACATCGGCAGCCGCGCCGAGGTCTACTACCAATCCGCAACATCGCTGCTGCCGCTCATCGACAAGGAGAGCCGGCCCGCCCTCTGGGTGCTGGTCGAGATCTACCACGAGCTTGCTCAGGCGCATCGAGCGCAAGAACTATGACGTCTTCACATCGCGCGTCAGCGTGCCCATGCTGCAGAAGCTCGCCATCCTCGCCGTCGGCATGCTGCGCGTCGCATGGGCGCGGGTTATGAATTGACAGGGAAGGCAGACGGCTTGGACGCGGAACAGAACAGCACGGTCACGATCATCGGCGGCGGCGTCGCCGGCATGAGTGCTGCCTGCGCGCTGGCCGATGCCGGCTTTCGTGTCCAGCTCGTCGAGCGCCGCGGCTATCTTGGTGGCCGCGCAAGCTCCTACCTGCATCCCGGCGTCAACGAAGTCATCGATAACTGCCAGCATGTGCTCTTCGGCTGCTGCACCAATCTCATCGGCTTCTACAAGCGCATCGGCGTCTACGATCAGATTCACTGGACCAGCGAGATGACGATGATCGAGCCCGGCGGCCGCCGCTCGCTTCTCGGCCCGTCGAGCCTGCCCGCGCCTCTGCATGGGCTGCCGAAGCTGCTCAGCGCAAAAGCATTCAGCGCAGCGGACAAGCTCGCGCTCATGCGCGCCTTCCGGGCGATGATGCGCCCGATCGATTCGCACGTCTACCGAGACTCTGGGCCAGTGGCTCAAGCGCCACCACCAGACCCAGGGCGCCATCGAGCACTTCTGGCGTCTCGTCATCGCCAGCGCGCTCAATGCCGACCTCGATTGCATCGCCGTTCCCTACGCAGCCAAGGTGATTCGCGAGCTTTTCTCAATTCCGCGCGAGCCGGCAGCATGGGCATGAGCCGCGTGCCGCTGAGCGAGCTCTACCAGGGCGCCGCGGACTTTCTCGAGCAGCGCGGTGGCACGGTCTGCCTGCTGGGTGCGCCCGTCGAAGCCATTCGGCGCGACGAAAGCAGCGCGCAGTGGATCGTCGAACACGCGCAACGACAGCGTCGGCTCGGACTTTCTCGTTCTCGCGCTGCCTTTGAAGCGACCGCACAAGTTACTGCCGATCATGCCCAGCGGTTGATGGCGCAGAGCAGCTCGCCGCGCAGATCGAACGCCACGAGCACTGGCCCATCTGCAGCGTGCATCTCTGGTTCGACCGCGAGATCACCGACCTCGACCACGCCGTGCTGCTCGACCGCGAAGCGCACTGGATGTACAACAAGACGCGTCTGCAGCCGTGGCGCGATCAGAGCGGCTCCTACATCGAACTCGTCGTCAGCGCGTCGCGCAGCTTCGCCGCCATGGACCGCAACGACGCCATCGCGCTGGCCGTCAATGAACTCGCTGAATTCTTTCCCGCAGCGGCATCAGCGAAGCTCGTCAAAGCCGCGCTGATCAAAGAAGTCCGCGCCACCTTCGGCGTTCCGCCGGGAATCGATGCGGCACGTCCCGCTCGCTGTCTCGCCCTGGCCGCAATGCTTTCTTGCCGGAGACTGGACCGCAACCGGCTGGCCCTCGACGATGGAGAGCGCCGCGCGCTCCGGCCATCTCGCTGCCGAGGCCTCTGCCGCGCAGCGGGCACGCCACGCGCTTTCTTGATCCCGATCTTCCGCCCAAAGGCCTGATGAAGTTTCTAGGAGCCTGAGAGCTAGTCGCCAGCGGCTGTTGCTCAGTGCGCCAGAAAATAGACGCCGACGCACACCAGCACGGCCGCAGTCCAGCGGCGCCTGTCCACATTCTCTTTGAGAAAGATCTTGCCGCGATCGCGTTGGTCACCAGTGTGAGTGATGCAGACGCAGGCGCAACCAGGCTCAGATCCAGGTGATTCAGCGCGAAGAGAAGCGCAAAGAACGCAAGCGCCAGAAACCCCACGCCCGCGAAAAACAGCGGGCAGGTCACCACGGCGCGGATGGCGCCCTTCATGCCGGAGTGCGCGCGAATCTCATCGAGATCGCCAATCGACTTCATCGCCGCGGCGGTCAGCACTTCGCCCGCCGTCGAGCTGAGAACGATCGCCGCGATCATCGCCGCAGCAGTCCACGGACCTGGCGCGGAAACAGAGAAGTGTGTCATCGATACTGTCTCCTCCGGCACCGCGTGCTCCGCTTCAGGCGCGGCAGGCGGCTTCTCCGTAAGCGACGGTCCGTGGGCCACAAAGCCCACGCCGAGCGTGATCAGGGCGATGCCGACCCAGCGCTGCACTGAGATCGGCTCGTGCAGCCAGAAGCGCGAGAGCAGCGCAACGATCACATTGCCAAAAGCAGTTGCCGGCAGCACAAAGGTGAGGTCGGCCCACGAAAGCGCCGTCAGGTAGCTGGCAAAAAATCCGATCAGCAGCGCGATTCCCGCCGCAATCCACGGCGTGAAGACCGCTGCGATCAGCGCCCGGGGTGCGCGAGCGAAATCGCTGGCAGCTCCGTCATGCCGCGCGAGAGGCACGTGTCTCCCAGCGGCGCGCAGAGCGCAACCAGCCCCAGAATCACATATTGCCGCGCTGTTAACGTGTGTTGCGCCATTGCCCTGTCACAAGCAGAATGAGGGCGGACTCTTCGCGAGCGCCGCCCTCGTTGATCGCTTCAAATTGCTTTACGCGCCCGCGCCCACTGGAGCAGGTGGCTCAGCGCCGCGCTGGCTGCGCGCCGCCTTCACCATCTTGTTGCGCTGCGCGCGAAGCTTCAGGAAGGCCTTGGCCTCGACGTAAAGGCGCGGCACATCGCGATTCACGATCGCCTTCCAGATCACGCGGAACGCCGCCTTCGGCCGGAAGTAGTACTCGTCGTAGAAGCGGTGCACCATCTCCATCACGTAGTCCACCGGCAGGCCCGGGATATTCGATGTGCGCCATCTGGTGGCCGCCGCCGTCTTCCATCTTCTCGTTGGTGATGAAGCCGTTGGCCTTGGCGTACTCGTAAAACTCGGTGCCCGGGTAGGCGTGCGCGATCGACACCTGGATCGTTTCGACGTCCAGCGTCTTGGCGAAGTTGATCGTGTTGCGGATCGATTCCTTCGTCTCGCCCGGCAGGCCGAGAATGAAGTCGCCGTGAATGACGAGCCCCAGATCGTGGCAGTCCTTCGCAAAGGCGCGCGCCCGCTCAACCGTCGCGCCCTTCTTGATGTTCTTGAGGATCTGCGGATCGCCCGACTCGAAGCCCACGATCAGCAGCCGGCAGCCGGCTTCCTTCATCGCCTTCAGCGTTTCGCGGTCGGTCGTCACGCGCGAAGTGCAGCTCCATGTCAGGCCGAGCGGCTTCAGCTTTTCGCACAGCTCGATGGTGCGCGCCTTCTGGATGTTGAAGGTGTCGTCGTCGAAGAAGAACTCCTTCACCTCAGGAAAGTTCTCCTTCGCCCACGCCATCTCCGCCGCCACGTCATCGGTGGAGCGCTTGCGCCACGCGTGACCGCTCAGCGTCTGCGGCCACAGGCAGAAGGTGCACTGCGCCGGGCAGCCGCGCGTCGAGTAGAGCGCGATATACGGATGCAGCAGGAAGGGCACGTTGTAGCGCGTCACGTCCATGTCGCGCTTGTAGATCTTCGTCGCCCACGGCATCGCGTCCAGGTCTTCCACCTGCGGACGGTCGGGGTTGTGAACGATCTTGCCGTCCTTCTTGTAGCTGATGCCGAGAATCTCATTCAGCGGCTTGCCCTGGGCAAACTCGACAACGGAGTAGTCGAACTCGCGGCGGCAGATGAAGTCCAGCGCCGCGCACTCGTTCAGCGCGCGATCCGGATCGGTGGTCACCGGCGGCCCGACAAACGCAATCCGAATCGAGGGATTCGCAGCCTTGATCGTCTCCGCCAGCCGCTGATCGCCCTCCCAGCCCACGGTCGAGGTAAACAGCACAAGGAACTCGTAGTCCTTGCAGATCTTGATCGTCTCCTCGGCCGACACGTGGTGCGGCGGCGCATCCAGCAGCCGCGATCCTTCCAGCAGGCCGGCCGGGTAGGTGAGCCACACCGGGTACCAGTAGGACTCAATTTCGCGCGTGGCTGGCCAGCGCGAACTCGCGCCGCCATCGAAGTTCTCAAACGACGGCGGGTTCAGGAAGAGTGTTTTCAAGGGCATTGACATCCCTTCGATTTTACCATTTCCTGGCTTTTTGCCAGTATCTAAAGGGGTTACTGGTGCGCCTGTTTCAGCTCGCTCAACCAGTCATTCATATGGCCCAAAGCCCGCAGCAAACTCAGCCTTGTCTTCGCCAGATCGAGCCCGGCCTCCAGGGCATCCTGCGCCTTCTGCGCCTCGTCGATCAGGGCCAATTGTTCCGCCTTGGGCGAGAGTTGGGGCGTCGCTCCCTGCCCGGCTCCTGTGCCGTTGCCGTACTCAAGCTGAGCGCGGACCGACTTCAACTGGTTCGCCGCGATCTGCTGCTTGAGACTTGCCACCTCGGCCCGGGCATCCAACTCGCGCAGGCTTCCGTTCAACTCCGCGATCTGCATTTCATTCTGCCGCTGCGCCTCCTCGGCTTCCACCTTCGCTCGCAGCGCGTCGGCTGCCGAAGCGCGCGCTTTGGCGCGCTGCACCATATCAAACAACGGCACCTGGATTGAAAATCCCGAGCTGAAGTTGTTTGCCGGCAGAGGCTTCGCGAAAAATGAGTTGACATCATTCAGCAGGGTTGTGTTCCGGTTGTACTGCAGGCCCAGACCCATTTGCGGCAGATAGTTGATCTGCTCATCGCCCTTGGCCTGCATCTGCTTTGATCGCGCCAGCACCTGTGCAGACTGCACTCCGAAGGTTGCGATACCTCCCTCCGGTCGAATCGCAGGAATCTCCGGGATGCTCGCGTGATCGGGCAGTATCGAGCCATCCGGCAAACCGGTGAGAACGGCAAGCTGCTTTGCAAGAGAGGCGGCCTGTGACTCAAGATGAATGCGCGTCAGCTTCACTTCGGCTGCGGTGAGCTGCGCCTGCAGCAGATCATCCATCGAGTCCACGCCGGCCTCGGCTCGGTCCTGCTCGATCTTTACCAGGCGGTCGGCCGCGCTCTGCTGACCCTGCGCCGCTTCCAGCTCGCGGTTCACCGTGTCCAACGCAATGTAGGCGGTCGATGCATCCAGCGCCACCTGCTCGCGCGCGTCCTTCAGCCGAATCGACGCGGCCTGCTGACCCAGGCGCGCCGCGGAGATGTATTTCATCTGCGCAACTCCAAAGACCAGCGATTGGATCGAAACGGAATAGATCGAAGGCGGCGACCCTGTGAATCCTACCCCAGGGAAGACAGGCAGACCGGTGTCGAACTTCAGTGAAGGAATGATGCCGTCTTTGCTCTCTGAGTATTCGGCATTCGCCTTGTTCAGGTCAGCCTGCGCAAGCCGCACCGACGTGCTGTTGCGTTGCGCCAGATCGACCACTGTCGCCAGGGAGACCTGCGCCGCCGCATCGGCAGCCGAAGACAGCAGCGCCGCTCCCGCCAATGCGAGCAACCACAATGCGCGTCTTTGAAATATCGGTCTCACGTTCTCCAGCGGATCTCACTGCACGTTCAAATCCTGGGCGGGCTTGTAATCATGCGCCAGCGCCAATGCCTTCGCCCGCGCCTCCTGGGCTCCTGCCTTATCGCCGAGCTGAACCCTGATCTGCGCCAGGCGCGTGTATGCCACAAACGCCGGCGCCTCTTCGGTTAACGACGAGCCTGCAAGATATTCTTCCAACATCTTCGCAGACAGGCTCAGGTTTCGATTCGCCCTACTCAGCACAGAGGCGCCGTTGAACAGGGCGACTCCGGCACGCCGGTCGTGTTGCGCCGCCTTCAGGCCGCTGTCGATGGCCGCATCCAGGTCGGTCCATCGCGCGCGCCGCCGATAGTAGCTAGCCAGCGTCATCCACTGAAACGCCGGATGCTGGCTGGCCGAGACCGCCTGCCTGAACGCCCGCTCAGCCGCCCCGTAATCCTTTTGCCCTTCGGCAATGCGGCCACGCAGTTCATGGGCCCGCGCCTGGTCTACCGCATCCAGTTGCGTCGCTACCCGCGCCGCCTTATCGTTGCCGCCACCCACTATGCCCGGAGCGGAAGCATAGAACTCACCCAGATCGGCAAGCGCTGCGGCATTACGTCCATCCAGCTTCACCGCTGCTTCAAACTCCGCGCATACGCGCTTCGCCAGCGAAAACGCACTCAGAAACGAGGCGCGCGAAGCCTTTTCGCCGAGAGCCCGGCCCAGCCACATGTGATAGTCGGAGTTCTCGCTGCTTGCATTCACGGCAGCCTGGCATTCGTTTGCCGCCGCATCAAAATGCTCCAGCGCAAATTGCACCCGGCATTCCAGGTTGTGAACCTCCGCAGTTGCGGGCAGGGAATTGAGCAGGCTCAGTGCCGCGTCCGCGTTGCCGGCCTCGAGCGCCGCATTCGCCTTCGCCAGCGAGTCGTCAGCCCCCGCGCTCATGCCCAGCGCGAGCGCGGCAGCCAGCAGGCCGGGCGCGAGTAAAGAGCGTCTCACTGCACCTGCTCGATCGGGATGCCTTCCTGCAAAGGCTGTCCGTTGGTTGTGCCCGTCGCCACGGTGTCGCCCTGCTCCAGGCCTGAGGTGATCGCCACCTGCGTCAGGTTGATCGTTCCCGTGGTCACAGGCATCCGCTTGAGCTGGTCGCCCACAACTTTGTAGACATATGGCTTGCCGCCCTCGGAGTACAGCGCCTCGCGCGGAATGCTCAGCACATTTGCGTCGCTCGATGTAGTCACCGTGACGGTCACATTTGTCTGGGGCAGCAGGCCCGTATCGTCGCCATCAATCGCAACCAGCACTTCACCCACCGTGCGGGTTCCATAGGTGATCACCGTAATGGGGACGCTCACGATGTGCCCATGCCATATCTTGCCGGGCTCTGCGTCCCATTTGATCTGGATGGGCTGGCCCACTGCCAGGCGTCCGATCTCGGGCTCATCGAAGTACGCGCGTATCCGCTCGTGTTCGAGGTTTGCCATCTCGAGCAGCAGCTTGCCCTGCTCCACAAATTCAGTTGGCCGCGCATCCAGCGTGTAGATGGTTCCGGCAATCGGCGCCCGAATCGTCGTTTGCGCCAGGACCTCGTGTGCGGCTGCGGCGTTGGCCTGCGCGTCTGCCACCGCTGCCCGTGCCCGCGCCAAATCTGCCGGAGAATACCGGCTCTTGAAACTCGTTTGCGCTGCGCTCAGCGTCGCCTGCGCAGTCTCCAGTTGTTGGCGTGCCGAGGCCACCTCGCTCGCCGAAGCAGCCCCGGAGGCGTTGAGCTTCACCAGCGCGTCCAGGTTCCGCTGTGCCTGCTCGGCATCGAGCTTGCTTCGGGTAATATCGGCCTGGCTTGCCTGGCGCTGTTCCAGCGTGCCGTTCTCAAGCTCCGCATCCAGCGTCGGCCTCGGCCGCCTTCACACCGCTCTCGGCAGTTGCCACGCGCGCTTGCGCTTCCACGGCATCCAACGCGATCAGCAGCTTGCCCGCCGGGACGTTGTCGCCCTGCTTCACATAAACGGCTTTTACCGTGGTTGCGAGTGGGCTGTGCGCTTCATAGCTCTGCACCGGCTCCACGTGGCCGTTCGTGCTCACGGTGCTTGAAAGAACCTGGCGATCCGCGCGGGCAACGCGGACTGGCAGCCGCTCGCGTGTCAACGCGCGGACAGAGAAAAACACCAGAACCAGCACGACTGCCAATCCCAGCCAAAGCCAGCGCCGGTCCAATTGCTTTCTTTCCTTCGCCATCCGGTCAACCTGAGTCAGTATATAAGACGCCTGATCGCCGCCAGGGAAGCGCCAAAATCGATCGAAGTCAAAGGGGGCTGTGCGTCGCGTTCGCCCGCGATGGCCCGTAAAATGACCTTATGGCATCGCAACCACGCTACACCGACGATCACGCGAAGGCTGGACTTGACTTTGCCTTCCCCGAAATCGAAACCTGGCAAAATCAGTTTCCCGGCTACGAAATCATCATCGACGATCCCGAGCTGACCTCTGTCTGCCCCAAAACCGGCCTGCCTGACTTCGGGTCGCTCTCCATCCGTTACATGCCGCGCCAGCGCTGCCTCGAACTCAAATCGCTCAAAGAGTATCTTTTTAGTTACCGCAACCTGGGCATTTTTCAGGAAAACATCGTCAACCGCGTGCTTGAAGATGTGGTCAGGGCCAGCGATCCCGTCTGGGCCGTTGTGCGCGGCGAGTTCCGCCCGCGCGGCGGCATCGCCACCACTGTCGAGGCGCGTTGGCCGCGGCCTGAGAACTAGGCGCCTCGTTGCAGCACTCGTTGTTCCGCAAGTCCACGTCGTGCACAGTCCGTCGTGCAAGGATGAGATCGATTGGCTGACACTGACCGTGCCTCGCAGCCTGCGCTCTATTCCGGCTCTCGCAACCTTCCTGCTGCTGCTCGCGCTCAATCTGCTGAATTACATCGATCGCTACATCCTGCCCGGCGAAGTCTCGCTCATCCAGAAAGAATTCGGCCTCACCGACCAGCAAGTCGGCGCCCTCACCACCGCGCTCTTCTTCTGCTACATGATCGCCGCGCCGCTCACCGGCTGGCTCGGAGACCGCTATCCGCGCAAGCCGCTCATCGTCATCGGCGCGACGCTCTGGAGCCTCGCGACCCTCGCTTCGGGCTGGGTGCATGGCTACACAACGCTCTACATTCGCCACGCTCTCGTCGGGGTAGGCGAGGCAACCTTCGGCATTTTTGCTCCCGCGGTGATCGCGGACTTTTACCCCGAGCGCGAACGCAATCGCGTGCTCTCCATCTTCTACATCGCTATTCCGGTTGGCGCCGCGATTGGCTACCTCGCCGGCGGCCAGCTCGGTTCGCTTTGGGGCTGGCGCGCGCCCTTTCTCATCTGCGGAATTCCCGGCCTCATCGTCGCAGCCCTCTATCTCTTCATCGGCCACGAGCCGCAGCGCGGAGCCTCGGACCATCTGCGCCCCACGGCAGACCGCTCCACCTTTCTTGGCCTCTTCAGAAACAGCGCCTTTCTCGCCGGAACCTTCGGCCTTGCCACGCTCACCTTTGCGATGGGCGGAATCTCGGCATGGATGCCGGAATTCCTTCGCCGCTCGGCGGGATTCTCGGTCGCCTCGGCAAGCCAGGTCGTCGGCGCAATCACCGTCGTCACCGGCATCGCCGGCACGCTCATCGGCGGCTGGATCGCCCAGCGCTGGCTCCGCACCAATCATCGCGCCTTGTATATGCTCTCGTTCTGGTCCGTTGCCCTTACGCTGCCCTGCGGCATCCTGCTCTTCTTCGGCCCTCGCACATGGGTCGTACCCTCACTCTTCGCCGCAGAGTTCTTCCTCTTCATGAACACCGGGCCGCTCAATACTGCGATCGTCAATTCAGTCTCGGCGCAGGTGCGCGCAACCGCCGTCGGCCTGAATCTCTTCATCATTCACTGCTTCGGAGACACCTTCTCGCCGCAGATCATCGGCGCCATCAGCGACCGGTCAAGCCTGCGCATCGGACTCGGCTCCACTTTGGTCGCGCTCGTGGTTTCCTGCTGCATTTTGTGGATGGGCGTAAGAGTTGCGCCGCAGCTCGAAGAGTTGCCGGCACAGATTACGTAGCGCTCATTCGGGGAAGCGAGCAATTTATCAGTAATATATGCAGACACAATCTGCATCTATCGGTTGAATGATCTGTGTCGCGTCGAGGTCAGCTTCAGCGCGTGCCGACCAGCTCTTCGCTCTGCGCCTTTTCGCCGTAGTGGCTCTGCACGTAGTTGTCGAGTATCTGCTTGAACTCGGCCACAATCGTGTCGCCGCGCAGCGTCGTGTAGAGCTTGCCATCCACATAAACCGGCGCCTTCGGCTCTTCAAAGGTGCCCGGCAGGCTGATGCCGAGATTGGCGTGCTTTGACTCGCCGGGGCCGTTCACCACGCAGCCCATCACCGCGAGCTTCAGCTCTTCCACGCCGGGATACTTCTTTCGCCACTCCGGCATCGAGGTGCGCAGGTAGCCCTGGATCTGCTCGGCCAGCTCCTGGAAGTAGGTGCTCGTCGTGCGGCCGCAACCGGGGCAACTCGTCACCTGCGGCATAAAGCTGCGAATCGAGAGCGACTGCAGAATCTGCTGCGCCGCCAATACCTCTTCCGTGCGGTCGCCGCCCGGCTTTGGCGTCAGGCTAACGCGAATCGTGTCGCCGATGCCGGCCAGCAGCAGGGGAGCGAGGCCCGCCGTTGAAGCGATCAAACCCTTCGATCCCATCCCCGCTTCCGTCAGCCCCAGGTGCAGCGGATAGTCGCAGCGTGCAGCGAGATTCGTATAGACATCGATCAGGTCGCGCACGCCGCTTACCTTCGCCGACAGAATGATCATGTCGTGCCCCAGCCCGTAGCGCTCCGCGGCCTTTGCCGAATCGAGCGCGCTCACCACCATCGCTTCCATCATCACGTCGCGCGCCGGCAGCGGATCGGGCCGCTTGCTGTTCTCATCCATCATGCGCGTCAGCAGCGCCTGGTCCAGCGAGCCCCAGTTCACGCCGATGCGCACCGGCTTCTGGTTCTCGACCGCGCACTCAATCATCACGCGGAAGTTGTCATCGTCCTTGCGGCCGATCGAAACGTTGCCGGGATTGATGCGGTACTTCGCCAGCGCCTTTGCCGCGGCAGGGTACTTCTTCAGCAGCAGATGGCCGTTGTAGTGAAAATCGCCCACGATCGGCACCCGGATTCCGCGCTTGTCGAGGCCTTCCACGATATGCGGCACTGCTGCCGCGGCCTCTTCGTTGTTCACAGTCACACGCACGATCTCTGAGCCGGCCAGCGCCAGGGCGGCCACCTGCTCGATCGTCCCGGCCACATCGGCCGTGTCCGTGTTGGTCATAGACTGCACAACTACAGGAACTTCCCAGCCCACGCGAACCTGCCCGATTCGGACCGTTCCTGTCTTCCTGCGCTGAATTTCCGGCATGCTGACCTCTCGTATCAGTTTACCCGTTTCGTCCACTTTCGGCCCAAAGCCAAGGGTCTAAGCCACTTCCAGGTAACCATCCTGGTCAGCCGCCCCCGCGCGGCAACGCTCGTCTTGAAAATAGCCGGGCGGGTACAATAGTGGCATGGGTTTTCGTTCTTTCCGCCAATCCGCCCTCGCCGTTTTTGTCCTCGGCCTCACGGTCAGTCTGTCGCTGTTTGCGCAGGAGACGCGTCGCGGCCGCAAATACAAGGCTCCGCCGCCCACCTCGCGCGTTGATGTCACAATTCTTCGCCGCGACGACGGCAAGCCCATCGAGAATGCGGCGGTCGTCTTCCAGCTCATTGGCGACAAGGGCAACATGGAGCTGAAGACCAACGAAGACGGAAAGACGATGATCGACGTGCTGCCCACTGGCTCCAAGGTGCTGGTCCAGGTCATAGCCAGAGGATTCAAGACCTACGGCGGCGAATACACGCTGGACAAGCCGGAAATGACGATCGAGGTCAAGCTCAGAAGGCCCGGCCAGCAGTATTCGATTTACGAGGAACATCCGCAGGCCGCAGATTCTGCCCAGCCCGCAGAGCCCGGCAAGAGCCCCGCCAAGAGCGCCGGTGAGAACAAGGATGCGGGCAAAGATCAGCCTGCTGAATCCGCAAAAGACTCCGAATCCAAACCCGACGCCTCTCAGCCACAGCCGCAGTAGGCGCGGTCTTCCGCACGCTGGCGTTACACTGGGCGCGAAGCACTGAAAGAGTCGTAATGCCATCCCAGCCATTGAAGGGAAAAGCGGCTGTCGTCACCGGAGGCTCGCGCCGCATCGGCCGTGCAATCGCCCTGGCTCTGGCGCGGGCCGGCGCTGACGTCACCATTACTTGGCGAAACTCCGAGGCCGACGCCGCCCTCACAGTGCAGGCGATCGAGGCCCTCGGCTGCCGCGCGCATGCGCTCCCCTGCGATGTGCGTTCCGAAGATTCCGTCCGCCGGATGATCGGCGCCGCACTTGCCTTTCACGGCCGCATCGATCTCGTCGTCAACAACGCCGCCGTCTTCGAAAGCGCTCCGCTGGACAAAATCTCGCTCGATGAGTGGGACAACGTCTTCGAGACCAACACGCGCGGCCCGTTCCTTGTGGCGCGCGAGGCCATCGCCGCCTTGCGTGCCTCGCATGGCCGCATCATCAACATTGGTTCTCTGGGCGGCGTGCGCGCCTGGGCCGGCCATGCGCACTACTGCGCATCCAAGGCCGCGCTTCACATGCTCACCCAGGCAATGGCCAAGGCCTTCGCTCCCGAGGTCAGTGTGAATTGCGTCGCACCCGGCTGGATTGCCACCGAAGGAAGCAGCGAAAAGGAAGCCGAGCGCTTCGCCTCCATGACGCCTCTCGGTCGCAACGGAACAGCCGACGATATCGCCGAAGCTGTTCTGTATTTCGCAGGCAATCCCGGCTTCGTCACCGGCCAGATTCTTGTGGTCGATGGCGGCCTGGTCTTTAGTTTCGATCCGATCAGCGACGTGATCAGCCGGCTCCAGAAGCCTCTCTTCGCTTCCTTGCCATTGCCTTTCACATCAAACGTGAGCGGCAACCCTCCCACAGCCCCGCAGGCTCAGGCTGCGCAGGCCATGCAGATCCCTCCACAGCAGCGCGCGGATTCGAGACATAGAGTCTGTGCGCTGTCTCCTCACCCGCCGCTTCGGCCACGTAGTCATAGCCCTTTTTCAACCGCGCCGGCCGCCACTCGGGATGATGCGCGTCGCTGGCCAGAAAGTGAATCCAGTTCCGCTCCAGCAGCGCATTCGCAAAGGCCTCGGGATCCTTCCGAAGCGCCCGTAGAGCGCCGCGGACGTCACCTGCACCAGGTATCCTTCGCGCATCCACTCCGCCAGCATCTCGGGGTTCCGCTGCAGCACCGCGTTTCGCTCAGGGTGCGTGATGATCAGCTTGTAGCCCGCTGCCTGCAGCCTGCTCATCGCATCGGAAAGCTGCGGCGCGATCACCATGTCAGGAAATTCAATCAGCAGGTAGCCTTTTCCGTTGATCGAATAGCGAAACGGCTTCGCCAGCGCCTCCAGAATGTTCCCCGCGTTCATGTGGAAGTCGCACCCGAGGCTCAGCTCAACCACGCCGCGCAGCTTCTCGCGCAGCTCAGCCAGCCGCTCCCGGATCAGCTCTTCCTGGTATGGATATTCATCGCTCGAGTGCGGCGTGCAGACAATGTGCGTTACGCCTTCTGCGGCAGCTTGCCGCGCCATCTCGAGCGAAGTCTGCAAGTCGGGAGAACCATCGTCCACCCCATACAGCAGGTGTGTGTGGATATCGATCATTCAATCGCGCTTTCGTGACCCGGAAATCAATGCGTTGCCAGCGCCTCAACCATCGAGGCAAAAATCTTCCAGCCGTCCGCGGAGCCAAGCAGCTTCTCGCTCGATCGGTCAGGGTGCGGCATCATGCCCAGCACATTCCGCTTCTCGTTCAGGATTCCCGCAATGTTGCTCAACGACCCATTCGGATTCGCCGCATCTGTCACTTCGCCCGACGGCGTCGCATAGCGGAACGCCATGCGGTCTTCCGCGATCAGGCGCCCCAACTCCTCCGGCGCGCAGAAGTAGTTGCCTTCCATGTGCCCGATGGGAATCTGCAGCACCTCGCCCTTGGCGAGCTGGTTCGTAAATGCGCTGTCCGTCGTTTCAACGCGCAGATGCACCTGCTTGCAGATGTACTTGAGCCCCGCATTGCGCATCAGCGCGCCGGGCAGCAACCCTGCCTCGGTCAGAATCTGAAAGCCGTTGCAGATGCCCAGCACCAGCCCGCCGCCATCGGCGAAGCGCTTCACCGCCTGCATCACCGGCGAAAACCGCGCAATCGCGCCCGTGCGCAGGTAGTCGCCATACGCAAAACCGCCGGGAACCAGCACCGCATCCACCCCCTCCAGGTCCTCCGAGTCGTGCCAGAGAAACGTGACAGGCTGCTGCGCAATCTCTGCAATCACGTTGTAGGTATCGTGGTCGCAGTTCGATCCGGGAAACACCAGAACGCCGAATTTCATGCCTCTAGGGTATCAGTTTGCAGATTGTCCGGTAAGGCGCGATGTGCGACGGATTACCAGCCGGATTCCGCTCAGGCTCCAGCCGGTGCCGCGCAAGCCGCCTCAGTATCTTATCCGCAGCTCCTGCCCCTTGCCGTCATCCGGCACCAGCACCGTGATCCGATGATGCGCGGCGTCAAAGCTGCCCGCGCCCGCGCCGTTGCCTGCTGATACGTTCGCCGCCGCCTTCTCCGCCCCGTATACCTCGATGGACAACTGCTTCCACCACGGCGCAAAGCTGCCTTCCCGCGGACCAACCGTCACCGTGATCCCCTGCGCTGAAGCCTGGCAGCTGAACGACTCCCGCAGAAAATCGCCCTTCGTGAAGTCGTAGCTCACGCCGTCATCGAGGTAGACCGTCCCGCGGCACGCGCTCCCAGCCTCCGTCGGCGGATACACCCGCAAGGTCAGCGGTCCTTCCGGCTTCTCTTCGGTGCTCTGGACGAGCGGCTGCTCAGGCACAATCGCTCCCGCCCTCACAAAAACCGGCAGCTCCTTCGCACTCGAGTGCAGATGCACTTCCGGTTGCTGCACCGGCGAATTGTCAATTGCCTTTCGTCCCGTGCTTCCCTCAACCCGCGCGCCCGTCCAGTAGTCGTACCATCCCACCGGCGGCAGCGCCACGGAGTAATCATCCACTTCATCCGGAAAAGGACTCTGCGCCACCAGCAGATCATGCCCCAGCAGAAACGATCCGCTGTCGGTCAAATCCAGTGGTTGCCCATCTGCCGACCCATGCGGGAACTCAAGAAAAAGCGGCCGCACGATCGGCAGCCCGGTCCGGCTCATCTCCTCGGCCGTCGAATAAAGGTAGGGCATCAACCGGTAGCGTTCTTCAATGTACCGCCGCCGCAGATTCACGTCCTTCGGCGTGCCGTCCTCCCACGGCTCCTGCGGATTGGTTCCAACTGCAGTGTGGTCGCGGTCAATCGGTTGAAATGCTGCCACCTCAAGCCAGCGCGTCAACAGTTCCGGCTGCGGCGATCCCGCAAATCCGCCCACGTCCGCCCCCGCCATCGCAAATCCGCTCAATCCCAGATTCAGCAGTTGCGGAACCGTCTGCCTCAGGTGGCTCCAGTTGCTTGAGTTGTCGCCCGTCCACGTTGCGGCGTAGCGATTGCCGCCGGCAAAGCTCGCACGCGTCATCACAAAGGGCCGCACATTCGGCTGCAGCTTCAAAAGTCCCTCGAAGGTGCCGCGCGAGTTCTGCATGCCGAAGACATTGTGAATTTCGAGATGCGTCGCAACCCGCGTCTTGAATCCCGGCTCCTCGATCCTGTGCTGCGTATCATCCGGCATCGTCTTCGAGGGCACGTCGAAGATCGCCGGCTCGTTCATGTCATTCCAGAAGCCCGCAATGCCTTTCGCCACAAAATCCGCATAGAGCGTGCCCCACCACTCCCGCGAAACCTTGCGCGTGAAATCAGGAAACACCGACTTGCCCGGCCACACCACGCCTATATACGTCGAGCCATCGGGATTCTTCACGAAGTGATCGCCCGCGACGCCCTCGTCATACGGTTTGTAGCCCGCATTCGGCAGATACGCGATATGCAGGTCCGTGATCACCACCGTGCGCAGATGTTCTGCCCGCAGGTCCTTGATCATCTGGTCGAAATGCGGAAAACGCTGCGGGTCCACCGTGAAGGGCCGATTCTTGAGCTGGTAGTCAATGTCCAGCCAGATCACGTCTGCGGGAATCCGCTCGCTGCGCAGCTTGCCCGCGATGCGCCGCACTTCAGACTCGGGAAAGTAGCTGTAGCGCGACTGCTGATACCCCAGCGACCACAGCGGCGGCATCGGCGTATGTCCGGTCAGCCACGCCCACCTCTCAACCACAGTCTTCGGCTCCGGCCCGTAGAGGATGTAGAAATCCAGCGGACCGCCCTCCGACCCGAACGAATATCCATCGCGATATTCCTTGTTGAAGTCGAAGCTCGCGCGCCACGTGTTGTCGAGAAAAATCCCTGCGGCAACGCCCTTGCGAAAGGTCATGAAGTAGGGAATCGACTTGTAGATCGGGTCCGTCGACTCCTGCCAGCCAAAGGCATCGGTGTTCCAGTCGGTGAAGGCCTCATTGCGTCGGTCGAGCGGCCCCGGCTTGTCGCCCAGGCCGAAGTAGTGCTCGTCTTCCGGCGACTTCATATACACCCGGAACGACGCGCCGTTGAACTCAATCGGCCTCTCCGGCATCTGCGACAGCCAGAACGTTGCCCTGCATATCGGTGACCGTCAGCGCAAAAGGATCCTTGTGCACCGCGACGTGCAGTTTTGCCGTTCTAAAGCCCACAGCGTCATCGTCGCTCTCCTCCGTCACCGGAACTCTCGCGGCGCGCGTCGCTTGAGCCACAGCCCAGGAAGCATCTTCAGGGAACTGCTCCTGCCGGCCCCACGCGCACGCGCACCACGTCATCGCGCAGCGCCGTAATCTGCACCACCGCCAGGCCCGCCTGAATCTCAATCCCATTCGCGGTCGGCCGGAACCGGTCACGCGCTCCAGCCGAACGAAGCTCGCGTTCTGCTGTGGTTCTTCGGCTGAACTTGCCTGCGACGCCGCGGTTGCAAGGAAAACCACGAGAGCTGCGAACAGAAAATGGGCTGCCTTCGGCACGGGGGGCACCTCAAGGCAGCCAGCATAATCCCAAAGGCGCCAGATTGTGAAACGCTCTGAAGGATTTAAGTGAGCGCCGCCATGCGCTTCCTGGTTGCCTCGGCAAAAGTTTTTTCCTCTGCCGTTTCACCCTTCAGCGAGCCCAGATTGATCTCCACATTCGCCGAGGCTCCTTCGAACGCAGCGCGCGCAAGCGCAATGGCCGTTGTCAGGTCCGACGCCATATTCGGATTCGTCACCGGCTTCAGGCTCTCCGCGATCTGTCCCACCTCAACCGCACGTTCGGCAACACCCAGTGGCACGTTGGTCGCCTGCTGCAGCGCGGCAAAGACGCCTTGTGCAGCGTCCGGCGTCTCTCTGGCCGCCTTATACGCCTTCATCACCACCTGGTAGGACTCGGCATCGGCATCGATCGCCGCTTTCAGTTCCTCGCGCAAGGTGGCGAGCCTGCCCAGCGCCTGGCTCAACTGCGCCTCGTACTGCACGTAGGCCTTCTTGCCCCGCGACATGCCGGCTACCATGCCCGCAAGCCCGGCCGCCATTGCGCCACTTGCCGCCGCCGCGCTGCCGCCGCCCGGTGTTGCCGTCGGCGCAGCCAGTTGCTCGATAAACGGCTCAACCGCGGCGCGCAGGCCGCCCACAGCCATCTTGCCGCCCATCACCCCCGCCAGCCGATTCTCCAGGATCAGCGACGAATCGAAGTTCTCCACCTGCAGAAACCACTCTGCCGCCTGCTCCAGAGCCAGCTTCGGAATCAGCCCCACAATCTCGCTCGAACTCGGCGTCACGCCATAGCGCGCCGCCTCACGCTTCACAAACTCGAAGACGCGATGAATCGGCGTCTGCTCAAAGTCCGTCAGGTTCATCGACACCTGCGCCTGCCCGCGCACCAGAAAGCCGGCGCCCTTCACAAACCGCAGCCCGCCCGTCGAGAAGCGCACAGCCTTTGCGATCTTCTTCGCGATATCGACATCTGTCGTATTCAGAAAGACGTTGTAGGCGACCAGAAACTTCCGCGCTCCCACCACCGTTGCGCCCGCCGTGGGATGAACCCGAGCCTCGCCGAAATCCGGCATGCGCGCCGGGTTCGTCGCGATCTCATCGCGAATGCCTTCAAACTGCCCGCGCCGGATGTTTTCAAGATTCTGGCGTTCAGGCCTCGCCGCCGCCGCCTCGTAGAGATACACGGGAATCGCAAACCGCTTCGCAATCTCGGCGCCCACGTGCTTCGCCATCGCCACGCAGTCTTCAATCGTGACGCCATCAATCGGAATGAAGGGAATCACGTCGGCGGCGCCCATCCGTGGGTGCGCTCCCGCGTGTTTGGTGAGGTCGATCAGCTCGGCAGCCTTGCCTACGCCGCGAATCGCCGCTTCCTGGATCGCTTCGCGCTCGCCCACCAGCGTGATCACGCAGCGGTTGTGGTCGGCGTCCATCTCCCGGTCAAGGAGATAAACGCCGGGCATTTTCATCGCCTCAACGATGGCATCGACCTTTGCAGCATCGCGGCCTTCTGAGAAGTTTGGGACGCATTCAACCAGTGTGTTTGGCACAAAGATGAGAATAAATCAGCCCCGACCGTCAACGCCCCTGATGCTCCGTTACTTCTTTGTCGCCCCTGGCGGAAAGTTCTTCAGCAGCTTCGCCATCGTTTTGTCCAGGTTCTTCCGCATCTTCTCCTGGTTGTTCCCCGGATCGATGGTTTTCGTCGCGCGCCCCGACCACACCAGTTGCTTTCGTGTGCGGGTTGTACATATCCAGCACCAGCGTTCCTATGTGGATCGTGGTCTGCTGCGCGGTTACCATGCCGCCGCCCCAGCGATAGCCGCCGCCGGTCCCGTAGGCATTCCACTGCGCCTCCTGCTGGACGGATACCTGGTAGTCAATGTAGAGGTCCGCGTCTTCGCCCGTCGCCTTCGTCAGGCCCTTTGTAGCCAGTTGCTTGTCGACCGCGTCCATGATCTCGGCATCGACAATCTGATTCGGATACTTTGCGTCGGGAACACGCACCCACTTGTAGGTGTGAAACGTGGAAAAATCCACGCCCGGCATCGTGTTGACCTTTACATCCTGCGCCGCGGCGCTTACCGTCATCCCTGCCAGTACAAGTCCTGCCGCCAGGGTCAGTCTGTGAAATGCTTTAAGCATTCTGTCCCCCTTTGTTTTTCCTTGCGAACGTCCGCGTTTCTTATACGCTCTCGCCGTCTGCGCCGATACTGTCAATTCCACCAGCACCCCGGTTTTAGCCTTGAAATGCAAGGTCGCCCATCCTTTGCCGCCCCGTCCGTTGGAGCGACAGGGCCGGAAGTCGACGACCCGCCCCGTTTGAGCCCCCCCAACCAGGCCAACCCCGCAACCCCGCTGACACGCTGCTATCCTGCTAAGGAAAGCGCCTGAAGTCACCACCGGGAGAGCATATGACCACCGCAACGGCTCCGCTGATTCGTGCGCCGCGCGGCAACCAGCTGCGCTGCAAAGGCTGGCAGCAGGAAGCCGCGCTTCGCTGTCTGATGAACAACCTCGATCCTGAGGTTGCCGAACGGCCCGCCGATCTCGTCGTCTACGGCGGCATCGGCCGCGCCGCCCGCAACTGGGAGTGCTTTCACGCCATCGTCCGCGAACTCGAGCGCCTCGGCGACGAAGAAACCCTCCTCGTCCAGTCCGGCAAGCCCGTCGCCGTCTTTCCCACCCACGACAAGGCCCCCCGCGTCATCATCGCCAACTCAAACCTGGTAGGGAAGTGGGCCGACTGGGATCACTTCCACGAGCTCGACCGCAAGGGCCTCATGATGTACGGCCAGATGACCGCCGGAAGCTGGATCTACATCGGCACGCAGGGCATTCTGCAGGGAACCTTCCAGACTTTTGCCGCACTTGCCGAGCGCCACTTCGGCGGCTCGCTCCGCGGCAGGCTCGTCGTTACCGGCGGCGTCGGCGGCATGGGCGGCGCGCAGCCCCTCTCCGTCACGCTCAATGACGGCGTCGTGCTTGCCATCGATGTAGACCGTACGCGCATCGAGCGCCGCGTCGAAACCCGCTACTGCGACATGCTCACCGAGAGCCTCGACGAAGCGCTCGCACTCTGCGAATCTGCCCGTCGCGAAGGCCGCGCCCTCTCCGTCGGACTCGTTGGCAACTGCGCCGACGTGCTGCCCGAAATCGTCCGCCGCGGCGTGGTCGTCGACGTGGTCACTGACCAGACCAGCGCGCACGATCCCCTCAACGGCTATGTCCCGCAGGGGCTCTCCCTCGAGCAGGCCGCCGCTCTGCGCCAGCGCGATCCGCAGGAATACGTCCGCCGCTCCACGGCCTCCATGGTCGTCCACGTCGATGCCATGCTCGCCCTGCAGCGCGCCGGCGCCGTCGCCTTCGACTACGGCAACAACATCCGCCGCTTCGCCTTCGACGCCGGATGCGCCGACGCCTTTCTCATTCCCGGCTTCGTGCCCGAGTACATTCGCCCCCTCTTCTGCACCGGCGCAGGTCCCTTCCGCTGGGTTGCGCTCTCCGGCGACCCCAAAGACATCGACCGCACCGACAGGCTCGCTCTCGAGCTCTTCCCGGAGAACGAAATCCTCACCCGCTGGCTGCACCTTGCCCGCGGCCGCTTCGCCTTCCAGGGCCTGCCTGCGCGCATCTGCTGGCTCGGCTACGGAGAACGCGCCCGCATGGGCGAAGCGATGAACGAACTGGTCCGTAAGGGCGAGCTCTCCGCGCCCGTCGCCATCGGCCGCGACCATCTCGACACCGGCTCCGTCGCCAGCCCTTACCGCGAAACCGAAAAGATGCTCGACGGCTCCGACGCCATCGCCGACTGGCCCATCCTCAACGCGCTGCTCAACACCGCTTCCGGCGCCACCTGGGTCAGCTTCCATCACGGCGGCGGAGTCGGCATGGGCTACTCGCTGCACGCCGGCCAGGTCACCGTTGCAGACGGCTCGGCGAACGCCGCCTATCGCATCGCGCGCGTTCTCAACAACGATCCCGGCATCGGCGTCGCCCGTCACGCAGACGCAGGCTACGATCTCGCGCGTGAAACTGCCCGCGAACGCGGCATCCACATTCCCATGGCCAAAGAGTAGGCGAGAAGGTAAGAACGAAAAGGTAAGAAGATGACCGGCACGATCGCAGTCGTCAACATCGGGCAACTCGTCACCATGGCCGGCCCCGCGCGCCCCCGCATCGGCGCCGAGCTCAAGCAGCTCGGCCTCATCCGCGATGCCGCCATGCTGGTTGAGAATGGCCGCGTCACCGCCACTGGAGCCTACACCGACCTCGCAGGCTCCATTTCGCAATCGTCGATTGTCATTGACGCCGGTGGCCGCTGCGTCACGCCCGGCTTCGTCGATGCCCACACACATCTCGTCTTCGCTGGCAACCGCGCGGCCGAGTTCGAGCGCCGCATCGCGGGCGAAACCTATCAGCAGATCGCTGCTTCCGGCGGCGGCATCCTGCGCACCGTCGCCCTCACCCGCGCCGCCACGTGCGACGAGCTCTTCGCTGCCGCGTGCCGTCACCGCGACTGGATGCTCCGCTCAGGCACCACCACCATCGAAGCCAAATCCGGCTACGGACTCGACCACGCCACCGAAGCTGCGCATGCTCAACGTCATTCAGCGGCTCAATTTTGAGGGGCCCGCGCGCATCATTCCCACCTTGCTCGCCGCCCACACCGTCCCGCCGGAGTTCGCGCAGCGGCGCGGCGAATATGTGCATTGGATCGCCGAAGAGCTCATCCCCGAGGTTGTCTCCGGTCATCTCGCGCAATCCTGCGACGTTTTTTGCGACGACCACGCCTTCACCGTGGAAGAAGCGCAGATCGTACTCACCGCCGCGCGCCGCCACGGCATGCGCCTCCGTATTCATGCCGAACAATTCCGCCCCGGCACCGGTGCCGATGTTGCCGCTGAGCTTGGAGCAGCCACCGCTGACCACCTCGAAGCAGTCACCGAAGAATCGCTGCACAAGCTGCGCGTCGCCAACGTGCAGCCCGTTCTGCTTCCCGGCTCAGTCTTCGCGATTCGCAGCACCAGCTATCCACCTGCACGCAAAATGGTCGAGCTCGGCCTCGCCATCGTCCTCGCTACGGACTTCAACCCCGGCTCCTCGCCCATCGCATCCATGCCGTTCGTCCTGTCGCTCGCGTGCCTGCAGATGGGTCTCTCGCCGGCCGAGGCGTTAACCGCGGCCACCATCAACGCCGCGTATGCGCTCGATCTCGGTTCTGGCGTGGGCTCGCTCGAACCCGGCAAGCAGGCCGACTTCGTGATTCATGAGTTCGACGATTATCGCGAGCTCGCCTACTTCGTCGCCGCGCCGCTTCGCCCCCGCGTCTTCATCGCCGGCGCCGAAGTCGATCTGCAGCCGCTAAAGTAGCTCGGCCACCCGCCTCTTCGCTGCCTTGCGCTTCTCCGCAACAAAAACCAGCACGCCCGCGCCGATCAGCACCGCCGTCCCACCCACCACCTTCACCACCGCCAGGGTCTTGTTCGTCTCTTCGCCCGTCGGAATCGTCGAGAGAACAATCGTCAGCAGCGTGCTCACCAGGCCCACTGAGGCCAGCGCGATCGCGCCCCGCCTGCCACCAGGCACGCGCCGCACCTCCGGCCCCGCAGGCCGGCCCTGCAGCTTGATCATCGCCGCGAAGAGAAAAACATACGGCACAAAGTACGCGATCACCGCCATGCTCACCAGCACGTCATACGCGCCGCGCACTGTTGTCCCTGCCTGGCCCAGCAGCGTCACCACCATGCCTGCCAGGCCATACACCGCAATCGCAACCCACGGCGTTCGGTAGCGCGGGTGAATCTTCCCGAAGGCAGGCGGCAGGTAGTGATCGATGCCCGCAACAAACGGCAGCCGCGATGTCGACGATAAAAATGCCGCCGCGCCGCCCAACCGCGTTCAATCCCACCAGCAGCGCCATCGGCACCAGCAGCCATCCAAGATTGAGGTGCTCGCACAGCGCGCGAATGCCGTTCATGAACCCATCGGGCCCGCCCACTGCGCTGCTCGGCAATGCCGCCAGCAACGCCGTCGTGCCTCCGATATACCCAAGCGCCAGAATGCTGCCGCCCACCACAATGGCCAGCGGGATGATGCGCCGCGGATTCTCAATCTCGCCGCCCATCGCCGAGCCCGCCTCCACTCCGCCAAACGCAAAGAAGACACTCGACCAGAAGACCGCGTTATCGAAGGTCCAGTGCGGCACAAAAGCGCTCAGCGTGTAGCGCTGATACGGTCCAAAGCGAATGCACGCCACAATGGCAAGCCCGATCAGAACCGTCACCGGAACCATCGCGCCCAGCGACGCCACATTGTTCAGCCATTTGCCCGCATCCACGCCGCGGATATTCAAGAGCGTAATAATTGCCAGCCACGCCAGCGCAAACGCGACGTAGTAGAGCGAGTTGCCGGCCAGTCCCTGCGCCCGCGCGCCAAAGGCAAACAGCGTTGATGCCGCTCCAAAATAAAGCACGCCCGGAAAGTAGGGCAGATTGCTCATCCAGTAGGTCCACGCTGCGATGAATCCCGGAAAATCTCCGAAAGCTTCGCGCGTCCACACATAGAGGCCGCCCTCATCCGGCAGTCGCGAAGACAGTTCCATCACGCTCGCCGCCAGCGGCACAAAGAAGCACAAGAGCGCGGCAAACCAGATCGCCAGGATGCTCGGCCCTGCGGCGGCAGCAGTCGCGGTCCAGCGAACGCTCAGTCCGCTGATCACATAAAACAGCACGAGATCGCGAAACCGGATGCCTCGCTTGAGCGCTGGAGTCTGGGTCATTTAGCGCGGAGAATACCAGAGCGCCGTGCCCCGGAGAAGCTAAATCTTCCCCAGGTCTTTCAGCACCGCCATCGCCGCATTGCGCCCGTTGATTCCAATCACGCTGCCGCCCGGATGCGTGCACGCCCCGCACAAATAAACGCCCTGCATCGGCGTGCGCGGCGTCAGCCGGTTCGACCACATGTAGGCCGGCAGGCACTCGCCCTGAAAAATATGCCCGCCCGTCAGCCCGACCTTCTTCTCGATATCCGGCGGCCCAAGCACCTGCGCGTCGATCACCGCGCGATCCATATTCGAGCAGAACCGCCCCAGCGACTTCAGCGCCAGATCGCGTACCTCGTCCCGCCGCGTCTCCCACGTGCCCTCGGCAAACGTGTAAGGCACATACTGCGCAAAGACGCTCATCGTGTGCGTGCCCGCAGGAACGACCGACGCATCATGCACGCTCTGGAAATAAAGCTCGCACCACAGATGCTCCGGCAGTTCGCCGCGCTTCGCCGCAGCAAATCCTGCCTTCCACTCATCCTTCGTCAGCGGAGCATTGATCTGCCCGTAATGATGCGGCTCATTTGTCCCTGGCTTTGCGGTGAAATTCGGCAGCTCGGCCAGGTGCACATTCAGCTTTACCGTGCAGCCTTCAATCGGTACGCGCTCCACCTGCGCCTTCCAGCCCGCATCAGCCGCCTTGTCCAGCATCCGCAGCGTGCTCCGCGGGTCGGCATTCGAAACCACCGTTCGCGCCGCAATCCGCTCGCCCGACTCAAGCAGCACGCCTTCGCCCGGCAGAATCTGCGCCACCGGCACGCCCGACACCACCGTCGCGCCCGCCTCTCGCGCCGCATCGCAGAAGTAAAACGAAACCATGCCCATGCCGCCGCGCACGTAGCCCCACATGCCCGGCATGCCGCCCAGCCGTCCCGACGCATGATGAAACCGGATCGATGCCGTTCCTGCATCGAAGGGGCTCGCATTCGTCCCGATCACGCCCTGGCCCAGGTAAGCGATCTGCAGCCGCTCGTCTTTGAGGTAGCGCTCCACCAGCTCCGCCATCGACCACTCGAAGAGCAGGGAACGCGCTTCGCTGTCGTCGCCCAGCCGCTCCTCAATCTGCTCGCGCGTCGGTGCATCGCCAATCCACACGTCGCTGTCGTTCGCAGGCCGCAGCGCATCGCGCAGCCTGCGAATCACCGCGCACATCTCGTTGAAGCCGTTAACATCGCCCGGCGCCAGCGCGCGCACCGCGGCTTCGCACCGCTCATCGTCATCCCACAGCTGGATGCTGGTGCCATCGAGGAAGGGAACAAAGAGCCCATTCACCGCCGGAGTCCACTCAAAGCCCCTGCGCGGCAGCTCCAGCTCTTCCACCACCAGCGGATGCAGCAGGCCCGCAAGATAAGCGCACGGCGACATGCGCACGCCCGGAAAAGGCTCTTCGATCGTGCAGGCTCCGCCGATGCGCGTGCGGCTCTCGATCACCAGCACGCGCTGGCCTGCCCGCGCCAGATAAGCGGCGCACGCCAGCCCGTTGTGGCCGCCGCCAACAACAATTACATCCCAGGTCCTGGTTGAAAGCTCGCGCAGCGGAACGGTCAGGCCGATTTCGCCCAGCAAGTCGGCTGTAGGGGACGTCATGGTTCTTACCCTATCATCGCCGATTCTGCGCATCATACAGAGGGTGAAACGCCGAACGCCGCATCACCGGCTGCCGAGTCGGCCCGCATCCCCAGTTCGCATCCAAGGAGCTTTAAATGCGCCCTGTTGATTTCCCCAGCGTCATCCCCACCAGGATCCTCGTCCCCATCGATTTCAGCCTCTCCTCGCACGCGTCCCTCGATGCCGCCGCCGAGCTGGCCGAAAAATTCCACTCTGAGCTCTACCTGCTCAACGTCATCCCCGCCTTTCCCAACGTGTCATTGCCCGATTCCATCACCGAGGCGGCCGTCATCGAGCAGGCCCGCCAGGTTTCGAACGAGCGCTTCGACCTTTCGACGAAATCCATCAGCGCGCGAGGAATCACGGTCAAGACCAGCGTCGAGGTCAACAACGACGTCATCGGCGCACTCCTCGAAACCATCGAGCGCGAAAAGGTGGACTTTATTGTCATCACCACCCACGGCCTTTCCGGCTGGTACCCAAACGTCTTCGGCTCCATCACCGAAAAGCTGCTCAAGCTCGCGCCGTGCCCCATACTCCTGCTGCGCACACCCAAAGCTGAAACCGATGCCAAGATTCCATTTGCCCACGCCATTGAGTGGTGGTAACCCGCGACGAGCCGGCGATCCGCCTCTTCCGGCTCACTTTCAGCTCGGCCACCTGGCATCGAGCCACGCTGACCGCCACAGCCAGCCGGCCCGTCTTCCGAAGCCGCCGGAATGTTGACATAGTAGTATCCTCACGCGGCCCCCGGTGAATCCCCATTTTTGCACTGATAATTTCCTCCCATGAGGGTCGCGCCGCGAGTCGCTTTCATTGCGGTAATATATTGATTAATCTATGAGATAGAGGGTAGATGGAGCCCAAAACCCAGCCCGCCCGCCTGGCCGCTTTACTATTGATTTTTGGAGCAAATATTCATAAAATAGAACACAGAGTTCCTCAGGACAGAACGGATCCCCAGCCAGCGTCCGAGGATTGACTTGAAATCACTCCTTCCTTAAGGACAACAAATCAATGGCAAAGCGTCGTGGAAATCCGAACTGGGGCAAACCGGAGCCCATCGGCCCAGTTGTGCCCACCGTGACCTCCTTTGAACAGATCGTCAAGGAGTTCAAACTTACCCCGGATCAGTACATCCGCTCGACCCGTCTTCGTGAATGGGCGCGCCGGAACAAGAACTCAAAGTACATCCCTGAGGCTCTCCTCGAGGCCTGGGGCTTTGAGATCGAATCGACGTTGTAGATTCCTTGGTCAGTCTTCAAAAGCGCCGCCTTCGAGCGGCGCTTTTGCTGTCTGGGGACGCGAGAATAAAATCAAAGGGATATGCCAGAGGCTGAGCGCACCTTCGAAACTCCGTTTACCAATGTCCCCGGCGCCCTTGAAGATATTCGCGCCGGGCGCATGGTCATTGTGGTGGACGACGAGGACCGGGAGAACGAAGGCGACCTGACCATCGCCGCCGAGCACGTCACGCCTGACGCCATCAATTTCATGGCCCGCTACGGCCGCGGCCTCATCTGCCTCACCCTCACTGAGGAGCGCGCCGACTACCTGCGCCTCTTTCCCATGACGCAGAACAACTCCTCGCGCTTCGGCACCGCATTCACTGAGACCATCGAAGCCCGCGAAGGCGTCACCACCGGCATCTCTGCCGCCGACCGCGCCCACACCATCCGCACCGCCATTGCGCCTGAATCCACGCCCGCCGACCTCGCGCGCCCCGGCCACGTCTTCCCGCTTCGCGCCCGCAAGGGTGGCGTGCTTGTCCGCGCAGGGCAAACTGAGGCTTCGGTCGATCTCGCGCGCATGGCCGGTCTCAACCCTTCGGCAGTCATCTGCGAAATCATGCGCGACGACGGCGAGATGGCGCGCATCCCCGACCTGATTCCGTTCTGCAAAGAGCACGGCCTCCGCATTCTCACCGTCGCCGAGCTCATCCGCTACCGTCTTCGCCATGAGCGCTACATCGTCCGCGCCGGCGAAACCCGCATTCAAACCCGCTACGGCGAATTCCGCATGATCGCCTACGAGAGCGAAGTCAACGGCGGCGAGAGCCACATTGCCCTCGTGCGCGGCGACTTATGCCCCACCGGCCAGTGCGCCTGGGCCCTGCCGTCAACGCAAACGGCTCCGTCAGACCCTCATGCCCGCAGGCAGTTCTTGTCCGCGTGCATACGCGCTGCACCGCCGGCGACGTCTTCTCCGCCGATTGCCATTGCCGCGAAATCATCGATCAGTCCATGCGCATGATCGCCGAAGAAGGCTGCGGCGTGCTGCTCTACCTGCACAACACCTCGCGCGGATTTGAGATCGACCGTGCGCCCGTCGCAGTCCGCCGCCGTTCGATCCCGGCGGAACCGTGCACACTCGCGCCGCTGTGCTCCGGGCCCATCCCGGCTCACTGTTCTGCACCAGGAGGTGCGTGCTCGCGAAGGCTCGCAGGCACGCACTGGACGCATTCTTCGCGCCATCGGCCTCGGCGGACAGATCCTCTCCGACCTCGGCATCCAGCGCATCCGGCTCTTTCGAACACGCCCATGCACATCCCCGCGCTCGAAGGCTTCGGCCTCGAAATCGTCGAGCAGGTTCCCATCCCTGTTGAGGAGTGCAGCCGCGCCGGCGTCGTCTGACTTTCACTGGCCCTGCAGCAGCACCATCTTCCCGGCGTCGTCCATCTTGAGGTACCGCTCTTGGAATACTCAAGTTTTGCGGAACGCTTCTAGATCTTTCGCTCGTCCACGCTCTCCATCGTCGTGTCTGCAATGCCCGCGCTGCCAAAGCTCCTAAACTTCTTCACATCGTGCAGTGAAAACGCCGGCGCTCCCTGCGGCGCGCGCACGCGGAAGAAATCCGCACCGTCCACATCCTTCAGCCAGAACGCCGCCCGCGCATCCGGCGCAACGGTCTCGATTGCCACGTTGCTCACATCGAGATTCCGCACATGCTGCGCAAAGATTCCCGTCGCCGGCAGCTTGCCGAACATCTCCGGCTCCGGATACGCATCCGCCTTCTCCTCCGGCATCAGCGCCGCCATCGCCGCATCGCCCCCGCCGGCCTGCTGCACGATCATGTCGTGAATCCTGATGTCCTCAAGCGGATGATCGGCCACCCCGGCAAGAATCGACGGCAGCATCGCCGAGCTCTGGCAGGTGATATTGCTCAGGATCACGCGCCGCAGCACGCCCGGCCTTGCGTCCTTCGGCCCCCGCATGCGCGTGCCCAGCCGCAGAAACAGCGGCGCGCTGCGCAGATCGCGCATTGTGATTCCAGTGAAAGTGATATCTTCCGCAAGCGCGCCATCCACTGTCTCGATCGCCAGGCCGCGGCAGCTTTCAAAGACGCAGTTTGAGATCGTGATATTCCTGAAGCCGCCATTCGACTCCGTGCCCATCTTGATGCGCCCCGTTGGCACATGATTGCCGCGATCCACCGGCTTCCACGTGCCGTCGATCATCGCACCCAGCGCGTAGCCGCCGGTCACGTAGCAATTGGTGATCGTCACATTCTCTGTAGCCCGCGCATACCCCAGAGCAAACGAGCTCTTCGGGCAGATGCCGTCATCCCACGGCGAGTTCACCGCGCAATTCGACACGCGTACGTTCCGGCAGCAATCGATATCCATTCCGTCGCGATTCGTGTCGATCACGAGGTTGTCGATCGTCATGTTGTCCACGCCCGTCGCCAGAATCCCGAACCAGCCGCCCTCGAGAATCTTGAAGTCGCGCAGAATCACGTTGCGGCAGTTCTTCAGCGCGATCGCCTTGCTGCCCACTCCCGGCTTCGTCGCATCCGGCCGATCCGGATCCTTCGCCGGCTCCCATCCGCGGCTAAGCCCCTTGCCCCAGATCATGCCCGGCCCGCTGATCGAGATATCCTCGAGTCCTTCGCCCCAGATCAGCGAATTGTGCCAGTGGTTGTGCCCGTAATCCTGGTAAGGCTCCCATGCGCCCTGCGGCTCCGCGGCGTCATATCCGCCGCTCGTCGTGCCATTCAGCGGCGTGGGCCCCGCAAGAATCACCGCGCCGTGGTCGAGATACAAACCAACCTTGCTTTTCAGTCGAATCGAGTAGCTCAGGTACACGCCGGCAGGGAAGTAGACCGTGCCGCCGCCCGCAGCCGCCGCAGCCTCAATGGCGCGATTGATTGCCGGCGTGTCGGTTGCCGCTCCGTCGCCCTTCGCCCCATACGAGCGCACGCTCAGCCATCCCGCTCCTGGCTCGCCCTTCATCTCGCCGCTCACGCCTGCAGACACTCCGGCCGCAGGTGTCACCGCAGCCGCCATTCCCGTTCCCGCAAACTTCAACAGCTCCCTGCGGTACATACTCTCTCCTCGTACAGAGCAATCTCTTTGTGCCTGTTCTCTGGCGAGTCCGATTGTACCGGCTCAAGCGCTGAACGCAAGCCCGCGAAGAAGGGAATCAGGCCCTTCCACTGCGCGCTCAATTTCACTTGGGATCAGGAGGGAATCGATCGTAGAGGTGCGGCGTCTTCACACCCGCCATTCATCGGCGCGCCAGCTCCTGATGCGCTCCTTGATCTGCTTCGGCGTGAGCTTGTGCTCGAGCGCCTGCTCGGCCAACTCCACTACCTCGTCATCCGCGGCAAAGCGCAGCGCGATAAGCTGCTGCTCGGTCAGCCGGTAAATCTGCGCGTGCCACTCCATGGGAGCCAGCGCCTGCAAACGCAATCTCTCTTCCAGCCGGATCACACGATCCTGCACCTTCAACGGGTAAAGGCGAAGCTTGAAGATGGGAACAATCAAAGCGATTGACAGGAACAGAAACCACCACGACGCCAAATTGCTGTGGTGGACCACCTCGTAAATTGCCACTCCCAGGTTTGCCAGATATAGCGAAACAATAAACCCGTGATAGAGCGGGTCAAAACGCGCATGATTCGCCAGGTTCTGTGGTTGCTTACTCATGGTTGGACAGTATCACGTTCACGGGCGTGGCAACTACCACCGCCGGCATCGTCGCATCGACGTCCAGCGCCGGCGCCGGTTCCAGTTCCAGAGCATCCGGCGCATCCGCCAGTGTTGGCTCCGGCTCCGAGCCGTGTACCAGCGCCGCCAGATCAGTCGGGCTCAATACAGGCGTGTCCTTCGGCAGCAGGCGATGACGGCCGCGCGCCAGGTAATCCACCATCAGCGCACCCGCAAGATACGGGTTGAGTACCGCAATCGGGATCGCATAGCCGGTGGTAATCAGCGACTCGGAGATTTCCTTGTTGGTTCGGCTGGGCCGGCGATAGCCGGGAATCTGCGGAATCTCGTAAACCTCGACATCGAGAGATGGCCGCTTCTCCCCGTAGCGCACCAGCTTGTAGGCGACCTGCTTTGGGGTCGTCACGCCCGCATCGGGAAAAATACTGCGCTTGAACTTCCCCGGAAAATAGAAATTCAGCGTCACCCGCGCAAAGTCGGCGCAGTTGTTGAAGAGAAGCTGAAAGTGCGATTGATTCTCCTCCTCGTTCATGTGCTCGATGAACCTGTCATCCTGCGCTTCGGTCGTATTGAAGGTGAACGCGTAGATGCGGCGCTCGTAGGCTACGCCCACAAGCTCCTTCCAGCCGCCATGAATCAGATTTCCTTCCTGCACATCGCCCAGGCTCATCAGGTGAGCCTCGTGATAGTTGTCGCGCAGCCGCTCGACGGCTGCATGGCTGGTGTGCTCTGGAACGGCATCCGCATCTTCGGTCGAGTAGAGATAGGGCATCAGAGGCACGGCAATCCAGTCGTAGCCGTCCATGCCCTGGTAGCGCGACACCACGGCGCCCATCTCGCCTGGGTAGCAGCGGCGAAGCTTCACGGGCGTCTCGGCGCACACGCGCTCAAAATAGATCGCCGTGTGTCCGGTAGGATTCAGTGCCCCGAAAAAGCCGTACGGCTGTTCTAACAGGAGGGCGGCCTGTGCGTGTGAGCGTGCACATGGCAGAAGCGACAGCGCAAGCGCCATGAGAGCGAACGCTACTGTGCGATGGGGGCGCATAGTTGGCATTGTTCTCCGAGTTGGGGAATGCTCCACTCCAGTATGATGCAAAATTCAACTATTCGCAGCTCTCCAAATGCTCATTCCAGCATGGGAAGTGCGCTTTACCTCCCGCATAGCGGCCTCTCTTTTCTGACGCCGGTCATCGCTAAACGTTGCATCAAGCTTAGGCGGTACCTTCTTTGTTACCGCTGACGCGCCGTGGTCCCGTCTGTTACCGTTTCTTCTTTCGGAAGAGCTGCAACTCCGAAACGGCGCATCCGCCGCAAATCCCTCTCGCCTGAGGACATTACTGTGAAGCTCCGCGCCCTTGTTTCGCCTTTTCTTTTGCCTTGTTTTCTCTTGTCTGGTCTCGTCGCATCCGCCCAGATCACGCTCCCAAGAGTCCTTTCCAGCCACATGGTCGTGCAGCGCGATCTTCCCGTACACGTCTGGGGCTCGGCAGCCGTCGGCGAAAATGTCACCGTCACCTTCCGCGGCGAAACACGCTCCACAACCGCCGATCGGCTGGGCCTCTGGAGCCTTTATCTCGCTCCCGGCGCTGCGGGGGGTCCCTTCTCGCTCAAGGTGCAGGGATCAGAGGCAGCAAGCCGACCGATCGTTCTCGACGACGTGCTCGTGGGCGACGTCTGGATCGCTTCCGGCCAGTCGAACATGGAGTTCCCCATGAGCCGCGCCGCCACCGCCGCGCAGGATCTGCCTCGCGCGGCGATTCCGCAGATACGACTTCTCATGGTGAACAAGCGCGCCTCTGACTACGCCGAGCAGGATATCGACAGCAATGGCTGGACCCTCTCGACTCCCGATACCGCCAAAGACTTCTCCGCCATCGCCTGGTACTTTGCGCGCGACATCGCACAGCGCGAGCACGTGCCCGTCGGCGTCGTCGACTCCACCTGGGGCGGCACCATCGCCGAGTCATGGGTTCGCCTCACCGCACTGGGAGAAGACGCCTCGCTCGCGCCGCTCTTCGTCTCGCGCGGCAAGATGACCGATCACGAGGCCATCGGCCAGCTTGAAGCGAAGGACGAGCAGCGCCAGCGCGACGAAGCCAGCGCCCAGGGCAAGCCACTTCCGCAGTTCCCCTGGCACCCGCCGCTCAACAGCTGGGCCCCCGGCATGCTCTGGAACGGCATGATCGCGCCCCTCACGCCCTTCGCGATCCGCGGCGTCATCTGGTATCAGGGAGAAAGCAATAGCGCCCTCGCCCGCGCGCCGCTCTATAACCACATCTTCCGCACCCTCATTGAAGACTGGCGCCATCAGTGGGGCCAGGGCAGCTTTCCATTCCTCTACGTGCAGATTTCGAACTTCAAATCAACGCCTGCGGAAGATTGGGCGCTGCTGCGCGATCAGCAGCTCAAGACTCTTGAAATGGCCAACACGGCGATGGCCGTCACCATCGACATCGGCAATCCCGACGACGTTCATCCCACCGACAAGATCGATGTGGGTCTCCGCCTTGCCCGTGCCGCCCGCGCGCTCTCCTACGGCGAGAGTGTCGAATACAACGGGCCGCTCTTTCGCCAGGCGACGCCTGAAGGCTCCGCCATTCGCGCCTGGTTCGATCACGCAAAAGGCCTCACCGCAAAAGGCGGCGCGCCCACAGGCTTTGAAGTCGCTGGCGCAGACGGAAAGTTCGTGCCGGCCTCCGCGCGCATCGACGGAGAAACCATCGTTGCCGCCAGTCCCGCCGTTCCTGCGCCGGTTTACGTTCGCTACGGCTGGGCCAACAGCCCGCAGTGCAATCTCTTCAACGGTGAAGATCTCCCCGCTTCGCCCTTCACCTCGATGCAGTAGGGAACTACTGGATCACACTAGTTCGTTGCGTGGGTCGAGCTGCTTGGTGACGATGATGAAAAGAAAGACATACACCACTGAAGAAGTAGCAGATTTGATCGAGCGATTCTTGCAGGGAAAACAAGAATATCCTCAGGAATGGAACGACTTCGTAGAGGCAGGGAGAGTTGAGCCAAGGGCAGAACTTTTCAAGAAGAGATGTTATGAATTGGACCCGTTGGTGAATGTTCCGGAAGCAGATGAAAATGCACTTTCCGAACTAGTATCGATGGTGAACTCCTTACGTCATCTGTGAATGAGAGTTGATAGGACTAACGAGTGGTAGGTGGCCCCGGTCTCAAAAAACATTGACGGTGCCCCCGGTCCCTCGCCTTCGGGGACCGGGGATTAACTGATTCCTGACAACTACCTCGGGGTAGAACCCACCTACACCGACGTCAATCCTGAATCCGCGCTTTCGCCCCGCGACGTGCCGGCCGGCTTCACCACCGTTGTCTCCTGCATCTCGATCAGCCCTGTGCCGCAAAGCTGGCTCAGTTCGTCGAGCAGCGACTCCACTTTTTCGCGCGTCTCAATGAACTCAATCTTCAGCGGCAGGTGATCCGACAAATCCAGCAGGTGCGCCGCGTGCATGCGATGCTCGGCGCCGAAGCCCGCTACGCCCTTCATCACCGTCGCGCCTGCCACGCCATTGCGGAACAGGAAGTCCAGAATGCTCGTGTAAACGGGAACGTGATGATGCGTCCCGCCCTCTGCCAGATAGATATTCACCTTGATTGCTTTTCCGGGCTGCAGCATGCTCTTCTCCTGTCGATCACGCGTGGAAAGTCGGCGCGCCTGCGGCCATGGCCGCGCGGCAATTACCCATGAGGCGCTTTCTAGGGGAGAGCTTCGGCCAGGACCGCGCCCAGCCACGTTGCCGCAAGGCCAAGAAACAGGCTTCCGAAGGCATACAGCGCGGCCAGAGCGAAGGCCCCGGAGCGCAGTGTCGAGAGCGTCTCCCATTCGTAGGTCGAGAATGTGCTGTACGCGCCCACAAACCCAACCGGGATAAGATAACGCCACGCCGGATTTAGTTCCAGTCGCTTGCCAAGATAAGTGAGCGTGAAGCCAATAATCACGCACGCCGAGAGGTTGATGACAAATGTGCCGTAGGGGAAGCGTGTTCCCATACGGCTCCCGACCGTCGAGCCCACCCAGTACCGCGTCATCGATCCAAGTGCGCCGCCTGCAGCGATCAGCAGATATTTCTGCAAGTCACGTCTCCTGTTCAATCGAGCACAGCCTCGCGCAGCAGCGCCAGGCCGCCGTCGATTCATATTCTCTTCAAACAGGGAACGCCGTCAGGATATGACTCCGCGACAGTATTCCCTGTCAGGAGTCATCATCTGTCCGGCCTATCGGATGGGACAGCGGTTAGGGTGAACTCCATCACCACTGCTCTTTATTACAACGTCTGCGCGGCCTGCTGTCAATCGCGCCGTGCCTGACAGGTATCGGCTTAGGTGACCCTAATCCACAAACCCCGGCATCACAAACTCGAAGCCACCGCCATCGGCGCCCCAGTTCACAACGCGCGAAAGCACCGTCAGCGTATCGCGCGGATCATCGCCCGGGCTGTCGATAATCTGCAGCGTCACGCGAATCACCGTTCCCGGCAGCCACCGCTCCTCGGTGATCATGTAAAAGCCCATCACGCTCAGGTTCCGTATCGGGTGCGGTTGCGAGTGCCCACCGGTGAAATAGAACCCCACCAACCCGGGCTCCTGTATGCGAGGCGCACGCCGATGCTCGCGCTGCTTCAGGTGCACCCTGTCGAGTTCGAGATCCGGATAAAACCACGACAGTATCTGGATCTTCTTCGACTGCTTTTCAGTCTCCCGCTGCATCACGTCCTTCGTGAAATTCACAACCGGCGCCTGAAACTCCGGCCGGTACGAAGGATCGAGCTCCGGGAAGAGCATATACAGGAGCTGAACATCCCAACGGCTCCGCGCACCCGACCCGCGCTTCTTCGCCTGTTGCAGGCTTGCCGTCGCGCTCCTCGACTCAAGCGCCGCTTCGTCTGCAACTGGCTCCTCTGCTTCCTGTGGATAGACTGGATAGACAGCCGCCGCAGCCATTGTTGCGTCAGCCATCGCCCCTGCTGTGTCGCTCGCCAATACGAGCGACGTCGCCGCGGCTTCCACCGGCAACTGAGACGGCTGCTGGGCCGGCAACGGCTGTGCCACTCTCTCCGGCCGGGCGCGGATGACTTCCTGCGGCTGCTCGTTGGCGATCGAGATCGGCACAACCTTCGCTTCGGCTGCAGGATGGGTTTCCTGCGCTACCGCGCCTGAAACCGCAGGCATCGTTTCCGGCGCGCGCTTCAACGCCAGGCTTCCGCTCCGCATCAGCCTGCCTGACGACATTGCGGCCGCAGGCGCGCGCAAATCCTTCGCTTGCGCAGCCGCAGGCACGTTAAACGTCTTTCCACCCTGCGCAGGCACAACCTTCGGTGGTTGCGGCGCTATGCGCTTGGGTGCTTGCGGCAGGCGTCGCCACCGGCGCAGCCTCTGTTCCATGTTGCCCAACCTGAGTCACCGTAAGCCGGTCGCCCGTGAACGTCTTCGAGCGGATCAGGCTCGTCTCCGGCAGAATCAGCGCGCTTGTCGGATCGCCCTTGAACGGCGTGAACTCGCCCCTCTGCGTAATCTCGATCGCATGCACCACGCGGTGCTCGTCGTCGAGATACACCAGGTCGAATGCAGAGTGGGAACGCGCCACCGGAACCCCCTTGAAGTTCACCAGCCAGATCCCGTTCCTCGCGCTTGGCGCAAGGCCTTCCATCAGGATCTTCAGCACCTTCAGCGGTTCGCGTGCTGCATCCACCACGGAGAGCCTGGGGCTCAAGATACGCTTACTGCCCTCGTTATATGCGCTGTATAACGTCTCCACAAAACCTCATTCACTGCGACGGCAAGCCGGCCTCACCAGGCACTGCGTCTCAAATTCTCTTGGGAATGCTGCCGGCACAAAAAGGCACAACTCCCATTGAACGCAGTGTCGCATCGCCCGGAAGTAAGGGTCAAGAAAGAACTTAGTTGGCAATAACACTAAAGTGACAGGCAGCCGGAAAGCCACTCGGGTGCAGCACTTATTGTGCGTTTAGCGCGCCGCCCGGATGGGCTCCGGATGCTGCTGACGGTTCCGCACCTCGGCCCATCAGCCCGAACCGCGTTAGCTGTGCTTGCCTTTCCACTCCTCATACGGGCCGTGGAAGTCCTCGATTGCATCCCCGTCAAAATGCCACAGCCGCGTCGCCACCTCGTCGATCAGGTCGTGATCGTGCGTCACCAGCAGCACTGTTCCCTCAAAGCGCTGCAGCGCGATATTCAGCGCGTTGATCGATTCGAGATCCAAATGGTTCGTCGGCTCATCGAAGATCAGAATATTCGGCTTCGTCAGAATCAATTTGCAGAAGACCAGCCGCGCCTGCTCGCCGCCCGAGAGCGCCTTGGTCGGTTTGGAGCCCTCTTCGCCCGAGAAGAGCATCTGCCCCAGGATGCCGCGAATCTCCTCGACCGTCGCCTTCGGATCGAAGCGGTGCAGCCACTCGGCCACCGTCAGCCCATGCTCAATCGTCGAGCCAACGTCCTGCGGAAAATACCCGACCTGCGCTTCATGCCCCCAGAAGACTGTCCCTGAATCCAGAGTGAACTCCTTATCCGCAAGCCCCGGATAATTCGCCAGCAGGCTCTTCAGCAGCGTTGTCTTGCCCGCGCCGTTGCGGCCCATCAGGCAGATCTTTTCGCCGCGCAGCACATTGGCTGTGAAGCCGTCCAGCACCGTCTGCTCGCCGTAGATCTTGGTCAGGTGCTTGAACTCGAGCACATGCTTGCCGCTCGGCCGTATCTGCTCAAACCTGATGAACGGGCGTTGAATGTTCGACCGCGCCAGGTCGTTTGTCTGCAGCCGCTCCACTTCCTTGCGCCGGCTCGTCACCTGCGACGAGCGCGTGCCCGCCGCGAAGCGCGCGATAAATTCATTGAGCTGCGCAATCTTCTTTTCGCGCTGCGCATTCTCTGACTCCAGGCGCGACCGTATCTGCGTCTTCGCCATCACCATATCGTCGTAACCGCCCGTGTAGAGTGATGATCGTCTGGTAATCGATATCCGCCGTATGCGTGCGTCACGCTGTTCAAAAAGTGCCGGTCGTGCGAAATCGCGATCAGGGTGCCGTCATATTTCAGCAGAAAATCCTGCAGCCAGTGAATCGAATCAAGATCGAGGTAGTTCGTCGGCTCGTCCAGCAGCAGAGCTTCCGGCTTGCCAAACAGCGCCTGCGCCAGCAGCACGCGCACCTTCTGCCCGCCCTGCAGCTCGCCCATCTTGCGCTCGTGCAGCTCATCGGCAATGTCCAGCCCCTGCAGCAGCACCGCCGCATCGCTTTCCGCGCTGTAGCCGTCTTCGTCGCCGACAACGCCTTCCAGCTCGCCCAGCCGCATGCCGTCTTCATTCGGTCATCTCGGCTTTCTCGTAGATGCGGTCGCGCTCTTCGAGCGCTGCCCACAGCGGAGCTATTGCCCATGATCACCGTATCGATCACGCGGTAATTGTCGAATGCGAACTGATCCTGGCGCAGCACGCCCAGCTTCCGCGGACGCACCACCGTGCCCTTCTGCGGGTCCAGTTCGCCCGTCAGGATCTTCATGAAGGTGGATTTGCCCGCGCCGTTTGGCCCCGTCAATCCATAACGCCGTCCCGGCGTAAAGGTCGTGCTCACTTCCTCGAAGAGAACCTTCGAGCCATAGCGCATCGTTACATTGCTGACGCTTATCATCTCTCTCTGAATCCTGAACGCAGACCGCCCGATCCGTGCCGGCTCTGCCGGGCGTCTCGTTCCGCGGTTGACTGTAGGCTGTGAGCCCGCGCACGCCGGGCGGGCTCGAAGAACCACTACTCCGTCTAGTTTCTCACAACTGCCGCACAGACACCCGGCGCGCGGCGATGTTCTGTAAAAGGGGGAGAAAGGGCCGTGCGACTACCCTGCGAGCGCCATCACCAGGTGATTCACCACGAAGGCCGCGCCATAAGCCAGCACCAGCATGTAGAGGAACTGAAAGGCCGGCCAGCGCCAGCTATTGGTCTCGCGCCGCACTACCGCCATCGTCGACGTGCACTGCATCGCAAAGGCGAAGAAGATCATCAGCGCCAGTGCGCCGCCCAGCGCCATGTCATGATGCAGCGCCGTCTGCAGGCTCAGCGACTGCGTCGCCGGGTCCGCGCCGTAAAGGGTGCCCATCGTGCTCACCATCACCTCGCGCGCCAGCACGCTCGATAAGAGGCCGATGCCGATCTTCCAGTTGAAGCCCAGCGGAGCGATCACCGGCTCGATAAAGTGCCCCAGCCGCCCAATCACGCTATCGGCCAGCTCCGGCGCGCTGTAAGCGCCGCCATGCACATGAATCAGCGGTATATGGGCCAGCACCCACAGCGCCAGCGTCACGCACAGAATCACCGTGCCCGCCTGCCGCAGAAAAACACTGCCGCGGTCCACCAGCCGCATCGCAAGCGAACGCAGCGTCGGCATGCGGTACTGCGGCAGCTCCAGAATGAACGGCGTCTCGCTCGATTTGAGAATCGAGCTCTTCAGCACCCACGCCGTCAGCATCGCCGCTACAAAGCCCGCCACATACAGGCCCAGCATCACCACCGTGCGCAAGCCCAGAAAGCCGTGCAGGAAAGTAATATTCGGGATGAACGCCGCAATCAGCAGCATGTATACCGGCAGCCGCGCCGAGCACGTCATGAACGGCGTCACCATAATCGTCGCCAGCCGATCGCGCCGGTTCTCAATCGTGCGCGTTGCCATGATCGCCGGCACCGCGCAGGCGTACGCCGAAAGCAGGGGAATGAACGCCTTGCCGTTCAGCCCGATCGTGCGCATCACGCGATCGGCAATCAACGCCGCGCGCGCAAGGTAGCCCGAGTCCTCCAGAATGCCGATAAACAAAAACAGCAGCAGAATCTGGGGGAGGAAAACCAGCACCGACGACACACCCTTCCACGCGCCGTCAATAATCAGCGAGCGCATCCAGCCTGCCGGCAACAGCGAGCGCACCAGGTTGCCCACGTGCGCAAGCACATCGCCAAAGCCGTCCGAGAGCGGCTGCCCGATCGAGAACACCACTTCAAAAACGCCCACCACGACAATCAGGAAGAGAAGCGGTCCCCACACGCGGTGCAGCAAGATCTTGTCGAGCCTGCGGCTCCTCTCTTCAGAGAGCGGTGCCTGGTAGCCCGTCCGTTGCGTCACCTGCGCGGCCCACGAGTGCGTGCTCGCCGCATTGCCGAAGACCGGCAGCGTCAGTGGCTGTTCGGCCTGCTCGCCGCGATGCCGATTCAGAAAAAGTGAAACCGCCTCAAGCCCTGTGCCGTGCGTCGCGCTGATCTGCGCCACTGGTGCGCCCAGTTCGCGGGCCAGCTTCAGCGTGTCCACCTTGCCGCCGCGCGTTTCCATCAGGTCGCTCATGTTTAAGAGCACAAGCGTCGGCAGTCCAAGCGCCAGCACCGGCGCCGCCAGCATCAGTTGCCGCGTCAGGTGCAGCGCGTCCAGCACCAGCAGCACTCCGTCCGGCTTAGGCGTGCCCGGCATCTCGCCCTTCAGCACATTCACTGAGACGCGGGCATCTTCTGAAAATGGATCCAGCGAATACACGCCCGGCAGATCGATGAGCGTCAGGTCGTCGCGGCCCACACCCGCCATCACGCCCATGCGCTGCTCTACCGTCACGCCGGGGTAGTTGGCCACTTTCTGGCGCAATCCCGTCAGCCGGTTGAAAAGTGTGGATTTGCCTGAGTTGGGAGGACCGATCAGTGCCAGTGTGCGAATCGCTCCTGCGGATGGTTGCGCTGCAGGCGGCTCAAAAGCCGGTGTCGTGCAGCACGAGCTCATCTGCCTGCCTCGGCCAGCTCCGTACCCTCTAGATTGTCGCGAATTTCGCGGACCTGGATGGCCTTCGCTGTTTCAAGGCGAAGCGCAATCTCCATCCCGTCGACGCTGTAGACAGTGGGATCGCCCGCCGGCGCGCGCCGCAGCGCGGTCACGCAGGCATTCGGCACAAATCCCATGTGCATCAGATGATTCTGAACCGATGCCGGAAGATCCAGGGCGACCAGCACCCCGCTCTCACCAATGTTCAATTCACTCAGCATGCTCAACCCGCTCCGACTCCCAGGGTCCCAATTTGGCTCACGCCCTGGGAAATACGACCGGAATAGTCTGAATTGGAGTATACGACCATTTCAGTCTGAGTTGCAATTTCCAGAGGCGAGCGCCCCTAGAATCAGCCCCCCGTTTTCCCACTTTCTGAAACCAGCCCCGAATCAGGGCTTTCCTCCGAGTCCAGGGCCGTCTTCAGCAACCACTGTTGCGGCCTTCGATAACTCTTCAGAAACAGCCATATTTCAACACAAGCCGAAGGCGCAGAATGTGATCAGAATCACGCATCGCAATGACAAACCTCGGGTCAAACTACATAAGGAGAACAGTCGATGGAAATAAAGGAATTCCGAGGCACGCTTGTCGGCCAGTTTCCGCCTTCAGGCATCAGCGCCCCGCTTGCCGCCCTCTGGTGGGACGCGAAAGGGGACTGGACCCAGGCGCACGGTATCGTCGATGCACTCGAAACTCCCCAGGCAATGGCGGTTCACGCCTATCTGCATCGCAAGGAGGGCGATGCCTCAAACGCCGACTACTGGTATGCCCGCGCCGGCCGAAAATTCCATCGCGATTCGCTCGAAGCCGAGTGGCAGGCCCTCGTCGAAGCTCTCAGCTAGCAGGAAGAGGATGCGCCTGCCCCGACATCAGAACTGTCACACGTCTCCAGGGCGCTCCGCGAGCCCGACCAATCACCAGTCTGCGATAATGCAGGGCAGCGGGAGGAGGCGCCGTTTGAATCGCCCGCACTGTCCGGAGTCAACGCTTTGCGGCTTCGCTCGCCGCAACGTTCGGGGGATTAGATGAAAGGTGTTTTTGTCGTAGGGGCAGGCCCTGCGGGATTCTTCGCAGCACGACAAATTGCTCTCGCCGGATTTGAAACCACCATCTTCAATCGCGACATCCGGCCCGGTGGCCTCGCCCAGTACGGCATCTACCCCACCAAGACCAAAATGAAGTCCGGCCTGCGCAAGCAGTTCGAGCAGACCCTGGCCCTGCCCAACGTTCACTACTTTGGCCACGTCCAGATCGGCGCCGCCTACGATCTCTCCATCGCCGAGCTTGAGGCCATGCGCCCCGCCGCCATCGTCTTTGCCTGCGGCGCCCAGGGCGCGAAGAAGCTCGGCCTTCCCGGTGAAGACGCCAGGGGTATCTACGCCGCTAAGGACTTTGTCTATCACTACAACCAGCTTGCGCCTTACGTCTCCGGCGACTTCTCCTCCGGCCGCCACGTCGCCATCATCGGCGTCGGCAACGTTGCCATCGATATCGCTCGCTGGCTGCTCATCGACGACCCAGGCAAGACCACTGAGAGCGTCACCATCATCGCCCGCCGCGGTCCCCTCGAGGTCAAGTTCGATAAGAAAGAGATCGAGTACGTCGCATCCCACCTCTCCCGCGAAGCCCTCATCGCAGAACTCGCCCGCGTCAAGGACCGTTGCGCCCGCGCCAATCAGGACGTTTCTCCTGAAGCTGTCTTCGCCACGCACTTTCCCAGTCTCAACTCGCCGGACTTCGCCTCCGTACCGCCGCCGCTCTCCGTTCGCTTCCTTTCATCGCCCAAAGCCTTCATCGCCGACAGCACAGGCCGCGTCACACGGATGGAGATCGCAGAAAACGACCTCCACCTCAACGCCGACGGCAGCACCTCGGCCCGCGCCAACGGCGAAACCAGCTCAATCGACGTAGATACTGTGCTCTTTGCTATCGGCGACAAGCACGATCCGCAGATCGGCCTGCCCATGGGCCCCGATGGCTACGCCACAAAGCCCAATCCGGACAGGCCCAATGAACCATCCTTCGAGGTCTGGGACCCCGTTGCCGCCAAGGCTATTCCCGGCCGCTTCGTCGTCGGCTGGGCCCGCAAGGCCAGCACAGGTCTCGCCGGCGTTGCCCGTCATGACGGGGAATCGGGCGCAAAGAAGGCCCTCGAATATCTCGAGAATGCACCCGACCCCGGCACACTCTCTCCAAAGGAAATCGCAGCGCGTCTGATGAGAAAAACATTCGCTTCGCCGACAAGAATGACCTGGCACTGCTGGCTCAGGCCGAGGCGCGACAGGGAGAAATGGTTCTGCCCAACTCATTCAATTTCAGCGACAACGCTGAGATATTTGAAGCGATTGATGAGGAGTCGAAGCGCGCCGCTGAAGCCGAGCAGCTCCCCGCGAACTCGGCCGACTGAGCCGAGCTAGCTCAGCGCAGGCAGGTGATCCGAGATACCGAAGAGGAAGATCACGCCGATCGCAAAGCTGTAGATGGCGCCCGTCCACGCTATCGCGTGATACATCCGCGGATGATGCCCGCTCGCGCCAACCGCGCCGCCCAGCGAAGCCGTCATCAGCGCATTCATCGCAATCAGCCCCACGGCGAAGGCACCCAGCCCCATCAGCCCGCGCGATGTCCCGCCCAGGTTCGCAGTCAAAAAGAACAAGGCAAGTTGGCTCGGCGTCTCGGCGCCCACGCCGTGCAGCGCGCCAATTAGGAAAACCGACTTCCCGTTGTACATCCATTGGAAGCGCTCCGGCTTCGGCGCCGCGGCGTCCCACACCCGGCGAATCCTCCAGCCCAGCCACAACACCCCGTTGATGGCGATCGCCAGCCGGCTCTCCACGCGGCTGTGCGTATGCCCATGCGCGTCCTTGCGCAGGATCCCCGCCACCACACCCGCGCCCAGCACAATCAGTGTCAGCCCGATCAGTCTCTCGGCCCAGTGATCCAGCCCCTGTGGCAGTCCCAGGTGCAGTTCAAGCACCGCCACGCCCAACAGCGCCACCGTGGCGGCGTGCCCCAGCGCGTAGGTCATGCCAAGCCGCAGTCCGCTCAGCCAATTCTTCTGCACCGCCGTGATATCTGAGATCGCCGCCAGGTGATCGTAATCAAACCCGTGGCGCAGCCCGAGCACCAGACACGAGCCGAGCGCAGCATCGAGTTTCCAGTCACCGGGAAGCATCATCACGAAGCCCAGTATAGAGCAGATAGCTTTTGCTTCCGTCGCGTGAGCTACGGTTCGCCGGTAGCCATCGAATCTCTTGGATGCAGAAGAGCCCGAGTCTCGCACCGGGCGTCACCGCCCCGCGTGGTCTATCCTTGACAGCGAGATGAGCCGCCGCACGGCAGACGATATCCAGCAGGGATCCGCAAATCTCGATCCGCACATCTCCCGGCGCAGCATCCTCGTGCGCGGTGTCGTGCAGGGCGTCGGCTTTCGTCCCTTCGTCTACCGCCTCGCTACTGAAGCGAACCTCGCCGGCTCCATTGGCAACAACACCGCAGGGGTCACCATCGAAATCGAAGGGCCACCCGCGCAGCTCGACATATTTCTCCGTCGCCTCCGTGCTCAGGCGCCGCCACTCGCGCGCATCGACTCCATCGCCGTCGAAGAGCTTCCCCCCGCCGGCGTCTCCGGCTTTCACATCCTGTCGAGCCGGGTCCTCGGCCGCGTCAACACCGGCATTCCCGCCGATGCCGCGACCTGCGCCGACTGCCTCCGCGAGCTCCTCGATCCCGCCGACCGCCGCTACCGCTATCCCTTTCTCAACTGCACCAACTGCGGCCCCCGCTTCACCATCACCCGTCACATCCCCTACGACCGTCCGCAGACCTCCATGGCGGTCTTCCCCATGTGCGCCGCCTGCCAGGCCGAATACGACGATCCGCTGAACCGCCGCTTTCACGCCCAGCCCAACGCCTGCCCGCAGTGCGGCCCACACGTCTGGCTTGAAGACAACAAAGGCGCGGCCATTCCCTCCAGCGATCCCGTCGCCGAGGCCATCTCGCGCCTCGTCGCCGGTGAAGTTCTCGCCATCAAAGGCATCGGCGGCTTCCATCTCAGCGTCGACGCCACAAACGAATCCGCCGTCGCTCTTCTCCGCCAGCGCAAACGCCGTTACGGCAAGCCGCTCGCCGTCATGGTGCGCGACCTGGCTTCTGCCCAAGCGCTCTGCCATCTCACGGCCGAAGAAGACGCAATGCTGCAATCACCGGCCCGGCCCATCGTGCTTGCCCGCGCCCGCTCGTGTCCCGGTCCCGGCCCCATCGCGCCCTCCGTCGCCCCCGGCGTCCCCTGGCTCGGCATCTTTCTGCCCTATGCGCCGCTGCAGCATCTGCTCTTTGAGGATTCGCGCATCCACGCGCTTGTGATGACCTCCGCCAATCTCAGCGAAGAACCCATCGCCATCGACAACCACGAAGCCCGCATCCGCCTCGGCGGCATCGCCGACGCCTTCCTCATGCACAACCGCGAAATCCTTCAGCGCTGCGATGACTCAGTTGCTGCGCTCGTCGATGGCGCGCCGCAGCTCATCCGCCGCGCCCGCGGCTACGTTCCTCTCGGCATCGATCTGCCGAATTTGACGCGCCGCCTCTGCTTGCCGTCGGCGGCCATCTCAAAAGCGTCTTCACGCTCGCCGCCGGGCGCTCCGCTTATCAGAGCCAGCATCTTGGCGATCTTGAAACACTCGCCGGCCTCGACTTCTTCCGCGAGTCGCTCGATCACCTCATGCGCACCTTTGAGATCGAGCCCGCGCTCGTCGTTCACGACCTGCATCCCGCCTATCTCTCAACCTCATGGGCAAAGGAGTGGGCGCGCACAAAAAATCTGCCGCTCATCGCCGTGCAGCATCATCACGCGCACATCGCCGCCTGCATGGCCGAGCACGCGCTCAGCGGCCCGGTCATCGGCCTCAGCCTCGATGGCACCGGCTACGGCACAGACGGCCGCATCTGGGGCGGGGAAGTCCTCATCACCCGCTACGAACGCTTCGATCGCTTCGCTCATCTCGAATACATCCCGCTCCCGGGCGGAGAAGCCGCTATCCGCGAGCCGTGGCGCATGGCCTTCGGCGCCCTCACTGCGAATGGTTTCGATATGCAGGACCCCGCACTGCTCCATCGCCTCGGTGCCACCGGAAAACAATCCGTCTTGCTCGCCCGCATGATCGAGCGCCGTCTCAATTCTCCGCTAACTTCGAGCTGCGGCCGCCTCTTCGACGCCGCGGCCGCCATCATCCTCGGGCAGCGCGAAGTGGACTATGAAGCGCAGGCTGCCGTCTTGCTCGAAGGCGTCGCCGTCGACGAACCGGACGACATCCCCGGCTACCCCGTCGAACTGCGGCGCCGGCAATCAGCACGAACCGGCAATCCTCTCGACAACGCAGCTCTGGCGCCAGTTAATTGCCGACCTCGATGCCGCCGTGCCCGCCGCCCGCATCGCTGCCCGCTTTCATGCCGGCGTTGCGCAGGGCTTCATCGATGCTGCCGTGCTCGCCGCTGAATCAACCGGCATCCGCCAGGTCGCTCTGAGCGGCGGCTGCCTGCACAACCGCCGTCTCGCGCGACTGCTGCGCACCGGTCTCGAAGCCCGCGGCTTCGAGGTCTTTCAGCATCGCCGCACCAGTCCCGGCGACGGAGGCCTCAGCTACGGCCAGGCCGCAGTCGCCGCAGCAATCATGAGAAAAAATGAGCAGGGAATTGGGAGAGTGAAATGAATCTTCGGCACGTCGCGTGGTTGGTGATCAAGGTTCTTGCAGCATTGCTCAGCGCCGCCGTCTCGCTGCACGCCGTTTACTCGGCAATCGCGGTCGACTTCCGCTTCAACCCCGTGCTGACCTTTCTCTACTGTCTCTTCCCGGCGCTCAGCTTCTTCGTCTTTCTCTTTGTGCGCTCCGCACGCGCCGAGGCCGCGACGCAGATCGCCCTCTTCGTCGGCTATCTTGTCACATCGTCCATGCTGAGTTGGAGAAACTGCTCGGCCTACGGCTACTGCACCACCGTCGGCGCCACCGTGCTCACGCTGCTCCGGTCGAAACCGATTCTCGCATCCCTTGGAGTCGCCGTTCTCACACTGCTCGCTCTGGCTCTCGCCGTGCCGCGCCGCGGTCCCACCCGATCAGCCTGACAGACGCACCAGTTCCTGCGCCTCATGCTTCGGCCCAAGAATTGACATCCGCGGTATCCTGCCGCGCACCATCGCCACTTCATCGCAGCGGTGCAGCCGCGGGCAGCTCTGGCAGTCCTTGAAGATCTTGTCCGGCAGCTCCGACTTGTCTTCCACCACGCGAAAGCCGAACTTGAAAAAGAAATCCGGAATGCGCGTGAACAAACACACTGACTGGATGCCGTGCTCCTCGGCCTCTTCGATCAGCGCGCCAAGAATCCGTCCACCCGCGCCCTGGCCCTTCGCCTCGGGCTTCACCACGATCGAGCGAACTTCCGACAGGTGCGGCCCATAAAGATGCAGCGCCCCGCATCCCAGAAACACGCCGCCGTCTGACTCGGCAACCGTGAAGTCGCGCACATTCTCGCAGATCTCCGCAAACGGCCGCTTCAGCAGCGTGCCATCGCCGGAGAGGGAGTTCACGAGATCGTAGATATTCGAGGCGTCATGCAACAAAGCTTTACGCACCTGCATGCATCACCTCCGGCCTCAGCGCCCTCACACGCTGCAACGTCTCATCCAAGCGCCTGCCGCACGCGTTCGCGCGCCGTGCCGCCAACCACGTCGTGGCAATCGAGCGTTGCTTCGAGCGTCACCGCGTCGAAGAAATCCGCGCCAAACTCTTCGCCAAACTGCCGTAGCTCCGGCACAGTCAGCTCCCCCAGCTCCACGCCCTTCTCCAGCGCAAACCGCACCGCATTGCCGATCTTTTCATGGGCCGTACGAAAGGGAACGCCCTTGTGCACGAGATACGTCGCCGCCGCCATCGCATTCAGATAGCCCGACTGCGCCGCCGCCCGCATGCGCTCAAGGTCAAACGTCAGCGCCGCCGTGAACCGCGCCACAAGCCCCAGCATCTGCGGAACAAAATCAACGGCAAACGCCGGTTCCTGGGTTTCCTGCATGTCCTTATTGTAGGCCAGGGGCAATCCTTTCAATTGGATTGTCACAGCTTCCGCCGCTCCGTGAATGCGGCCGACCTTGGCGCGAATCAACTCAGTCAAGTCCGGATTCTTCTTCTGCGGCATCGCGCTCGACCCCGTCGAGAACGCCTCCGGCAACTGCACGAAACCAAACTCCGTCGTCGCAAACAGCGTCATCTCTTCCGCAAAGCGGCTCAGGTGCAGCCCCACAAACGTCAGCGCCTGCAGATACTCGAGCACAAAATCCCGGTCGCTCGTCGCATCCATCGAGTTCGCCGTCGGCGCCGCAAACTCAAGCTCCCGCGCCGCAATTCCGCGATCGAGGCAGAGCGTCGCACCGGCAACCGCCCCCGATCCCAGCGGACACGCATTCAGTCGCGCCGCGCAATCCTTCAGCCGCGAAGCGTCGCGCAAAATCATCTCCACATACGCCAGCAGCCAGTGCGCCACCAGCACCGGCTCCGCCCTCTGCAGATGCGTGTAGCTCGGCATCACCGCTTCACCCGCTGCCTGCGCCTGCGCCACCAGCGCTTCGGCCCATGCTGCAAGCCCATCCACCACGAGATCGACCTGCCCGCGCACATAGAGCCGCAGGTCCGTGGCGATTTGCTCGTTGCGGCTGCGTCCCGTGTGCAGCTTCCGCCCCAGCGAGCCCACGTGCTCCACCAGCTTCAGCTCCACAAAGTGGTGGATATCCTCGGCCACCGCATGATCGCGTACCGCCGCCTTGCCGGCATCCGAGGCATGCTCGGCGGCAATTGCATCGAGTGCCGCGCGCACTTCGCTCGTCTCGCTCGCGGTCAAAATCCCCGCAGCGTGCAGCGCCGATGCGTGCGCCTTGCTCGCGGCTACCTCTTCTTCCAGCAGCCGCCAGTCAAAGACAATCGAACGCTGCCACGCTTCGAACTCCGCATCCAGCGGATCGCGAAAGCGTCCCGACCACATCTTTCCGGATTGTTCTTCGTTCGACATGGCGTCAGTGCGCGTCCTTCTCGTCCTTGCTGCCGTTCAACTGCGGCATCTCGCTGTTTTTGCTCAGCGTGAGCAGGCCAAGCCGCGAATACGTGAGCAGCTTCTCCCGCGTGTCCGCAATGTCGAGGTTGCGCATCGTCAGTTGCCCGATACGGTCGCGCGGCGAGAAGGCCGATTCAGTCTTCTCCATGCTGAGCCGCTCGGGATGGAAAGTCAGGTTGGGCGACTCCGTATTCAAAATCGAGTAATCGTTGCCGCGCCGCAATTCAAGCGTGACCTCGCCGGTAATAGCCTTCGCAACCCAGCGCTGCGCAGACTCGCGCAACATGATCGACTGCGAGTCGAACCAGCGCCCCTGGTAGAGCAGCCGGCCAAGCTTGCGGCCATTGTCGCGGTACTGCTCGATCGTGTCCTCATTGTGAATGCCCGTGATGAGGCGCTCATACGCGATAAACAGCAGCGCAAGCCCCGGCGCCTCGTAGATGCCGCGGCTCTTCGCTTCGATGATGCGGTTCTCGATCTGGTCCGACATGCCCAGACCGTGACGGCCGCCGATGCGGTTGGCTTCGAGCAGCAGCTCAACAGCGTCGTCGAATCGCCGGCCATTCAGCGCGACCGGATAGCCCTCTTCAAAGCGCACGGAAACTTCCTCGCGCTTCACTTCGACATCATCGCGCCACGATGCCACGCCCATGATGGGGACAACGATCCGGATCGAAGAGGACAGATGCTCCAGGTCCTTCGCTTCATGCGTCGCGCCAAGAATGTTCGAGTCCGTCGAATACGCCTTCTCCGTCGGCATCTTGTAGGCAAAGCCCGAGCGCTGCATGTAGGCAGACATCTCCGCGCGCCCGCCCAGTTCATCGATGAACGCCGCATCGAGCCACGGCTTGTAGACCTGCAGCCCGGGATTCACCAGCAGTCCGTAGCGGTAAAAGCGCTCGATATCGTTGCCTTTGAAGGTCGAGCCGTCGCCCCAGACGTTAACATCGTCTTCCTTCATCGCAGCCACCAGCATCGTGCCCGTCACAGCGCGGCCGATCGGCGTCGTGTTGAAGTAGGGAACGCCCGCAGTCGTGATGTGGAAGGCCCCCGCCTGCAGCGCCGCAATCCCCTCGCGAACCAGCGGGCCGCGGCAGTCGATCAGGCGCGCCTCTTGCGGCGCCATACTCAAGCGCCGCGCGCGGAATCGCCTCGTAGTCGCTCTCATCGGGCTGGCCAAGATTGGCCGTGTAGGCATAGGGAATTGCGCCCTTCTGCTTCATCCAGTGCAGGGCCGCGGAGGTGTCGAGCCCGCCCGAAAAGGCGATGCCGACTTTCTGCCCAACGGGCAGCGATTCAAGAATTACCGACATGCGTGCGAAATCCTCTTGAGAGCAGAATTGTCAGCTCTCCTTATTTCTGGTGGTTCATTGAACGTGAAAACTTGGCACATTCGCCAGGCCGCCCAGCAGCAGCAACAGCAGCGCCTTCTGCGCGTGCAGCCTGTTCTCCGCCTGATCGAAGACAATCGACTGCGGCCCATCGATCACCGCGTCCGTTACCTCGTCATTGCGCCGCGCCGGCAGGCAGTGCATGAACACCGCATGCGGCTGCGCCTTCTGCATCAGCGCGTCGTTCACCTGAAAGGGCCTGAAGATCGGCGCGCGCTTCATCGACTCGTGCTCGAAGCCCATGCTCACGCATACATCCGTGTACACGGCATCGGCGCCTTCCGCGGCCGCCTGCGGATCCTGCGTCAGCCGCAGCTCGCAGCCGTTCGCCTCGGCCATCTCCCGCGCAATCGTCACAATCTCAATATCCGGCGAGTAGCCGCGCGGCGTCGCGATCGTCACATTCGCGCCCAGTTGCGCGCCCGTCAGCATCAGCGAGTGGCACACGTTATTCCCATCGCCCACGTAGGTAAAGTTCAGCCCCGCCGCGGTTCCAAAGCGCTCCTCAAGCGTCATGAAATCCGCCAGCGCCTGGCACGGATGCTCGAAGTCCGACAGCGCATTCACCACCGGCACGCGCGCATTCGCCGCCATCTCCGTGATCGTGTCGTGCGCGTACGTGCGCAGGATGATGATGTCCACCCAGCGCTCCACGTTCCGCGCCACATCGGCAATCGACTCGCGTTCTCCCAGCGGAGAGCTTGTCTGGTCGAAGAACATCGCGTTGCCGCCCATCGTGTTGATGCCGGCTTCAAAGCTCAGCCGCGTGCGCAGGCTAGCCTTCTCAAACATCAGCACCATCTGCTTCGCGTCCAGCGCATGACGGTATTCGCGCGGATTCCGCTTCACATCATGCGCCAGCTTCAGAATCGCTCGAACCTCCGCGCTCGAGAGATCGGCAATCGAGCACATATCCTCGCCCGCCAGCCGCGTTGCCGCAGCCAGAATGTCCGGGTCCTTGTGAACAGGAACCGCCTGTTCCCGTTGTTCCAGGGTTGCTTTGCTAGCCACGATGTTCTCCTCCCGCGGATTGCGGCGCCGCATGTGCGGCAACGTTCGGCAAATACTTCATCCAGCGCGGCAATCGCCGTATCCACGTGCTCGCGCTTCAAAATGTACGGCGGCAAAAAGCGCAGCACCGTATCGCTCGTGCAATTGATCAGGATGCGCCGCTTCAGCATCTCGGCCACAATCAGCTTGCCCAGCTCCGCCGAGTCAACCTCCGCAGCCACCATCAGTCCCTTGCCGCGCACATCCACAATGGCGTCATGCTTTGCGGCAAGCCAGCGCAATTGCGACTTGAAAGTAGTCGCCCACTTCCGTCGCATGCGCCAGCAGTCCTTCCTTCTCAATCGCGTCAATCACCGCGATGGCCACAGCGCACGCCAGCGGACCGCCGCCGAACGTCGTCCCATGCATTCCGGCATGAATCGCCCGCGCCGCTTCTTCCGTGCACAGCACCGCGCCCAGAGGAATGCCGCCCGCCAGCGGCTTCGCCAGCGTTGTCACATCCGGCTGAATGCCGTAATGCTGATACGCGCACCACTTGCCCGTGCGTCCCATCCCCGCCTGAATCTCATCCACAATCAGCAGAGCGCCGGTCGAGCTCGCTAACTCCCGCGCCGCTTGCAAAGAACTCCTGGCTCAGCGGACGAATGCCGCCCTCACCCTGAATCGCTTCGACGAGAATGGCGCACACATCGTCCGAAAACTTTGCGCGCAGATCGGCCACGTCGTTGAAGCGCACAAACTCCACGCCCGGCACCACCGGCCCAAAGGGCTCGCGATACTTCGCCTTGTAGGTCGTCGAAACCGATCCGAAGGTGCGCCCGTGAAAGCTCTGCTCCAGCGCCAGAAACTTCGTGCCGATCCTCTTTCCTTCGCTGCGCAGCAGCCCCGCATGCGCGCGCGCAATCTTCAGCGCGCCTTCCCATGCTTCCGTCCCCGTGTTGGCAAAGAAGACGCGGTCCATCCCCGTGCGCTCCGTCAGCCGCAGCGCCAGCTCCGCCTGTCCTTCGTGATAGAAGAGATTCGACGTGTGAATCAGCGCGCGGCTCTGGCGGGCAATGGCCTCTTCAATCGCCGCGATGTCCGTACCCCAGCGCATTCACGCCGATCCCGCTCAGCAGGTCCAGGTAGCGTTCGCCCTTCTCGTCGACAAGGTGCACTCCCTCGCCGCCCACAAAGAGAATCGGATTCCGGTCGTAGGTCGGCAGCAGCAGCCGGCTTTCGGCCGCGCGTATCTCATCCAGTTTCGTCAATTCATCCTCTCCTCAGGCCACCATCACTTCGGTGCCTTGCGCCACGCGCGAGCTGCATAGGTCAGGCAGTGCCGCCGCGGCCTCTGCCGGCAGAATCCGCACACGCTTCACGCCGTTCAATAGAGCTTCACGGCATGCGCTCAATTTGGGCAACATGCCGCCGGTAATGATCGCGTTCTTCGCCATCTCGGCAATCTGGTCGATTGAGAGCCAGCGCAGCACTTCGCCATCCGAACCCTTCACTCCGGGCACATCGGTCAGAAACACCAGCGCGTCCGCCCGGCACGCCGCCGCGCACGCAGCCGCCATCTCATCGGCGTTCACGTTGTAGTACTCGCCATCGAAGCCCAGCGCCATCGACGAAATCACCGGCACGCCGTTCAACTGCCAGATCGCGTCAATCCATCGCGGATCGCTCGCAGCAATCTCGCCCACGAAACCAAGGTCCGGCGCGGTCCGCTTCTTGCGCGCGCGAAAGATCAATCCATCGCCGCCCGACATGCCCACCGCCGGCTGGCCCAGCGCGCCCAGCGCCGCTACGAGCTTCTTGTTCACCTTGCCCGCCAGCACCATCAGCGCAACGTCTCGCGTCTCGGCATCGGTGACGCGCAGACCCGCGATGAACTCGCTCTTCTTGCCCAGTGCTTCGAGCGTGCGCGTCAGCTGCACGCCACCGCCATGCACCACCGCCACCTGGTTGCCATCTCGCACTAAATCCGCAATCGCGCGCACACAGCCTTGCAACAGCGAAGGATTCTCCAGTCCCGCCCCGCCCAGCTTCACCACGTACTTCATTGCAGGCCCTCCGCTTCGTTCCAGCCCATCATCACGTTCAGGTTCTGCACCGCCTGGCCCGACGCCCCCTTCAGCAGGTTGTCGAGGCAGCTCACAATCACCGCCCGTCGCCCATCGGCCGAAAGCTGAAGGCCGATATCGGCATAATTCGTACGCACCGAGTACTGAATCTGCGGCAGCCCATGTTCATAAAGCCGCACCATCGGGCTCCCCGCAAAAAACTCGCGGTAGATCGCCAGCACGCCCTCGTGCGTCTGCGGCTTGTTAAAGCGCACATAAATCGTCGACAGAATCCCGCGCGGAATCGGCAGCAGGTGCGGCGTGAAGATAATCTCGCTCGCATCAATGCCAATCTGCTCCAGCAACTCGCCCGTATGGCGATGGGAAAACACGCCGTAGGCCGAGAGATTATCCGCGGCATACATATAGTGCGTCTTCGCCGTCGGCGCCTTGCCCGCGCCGCTCACGCCGCTTTTCGCATCGGCCACGATGCCGCGCTCGAGATCGACCACCCCCGCGCGCAACCAGCGGCCGCAGCGCCAGAATCACTGACGTCGCATAGCAGCCCGGATTCGCCACCAGCTCCGCATCCGCAATCTCTTTCCGATGCAGCTCCGGCATTCCGTAGACGGCGCTGCGCCTGCGTCTTCACCGCAAGCGTCGGTGCCGTCATCCTCAAACGCATACACGGCGCGATTCGCTGCATCGGCCAGCCGCCACGCTCCGCTCAAGTCAACCACGCGCATTCCATGCTCAAGCGCTTCAGGAGCCCATGTGCGCGACTGCTCATGCGGCGTCGCCAGAAACACAACCTCCACGCCGCGTTCCTTCAGCAGCTCCCACGAAAACGGCTCAACCTTCAGCGAGCCCGCGCCGTTGTTATCCGCAAGCTGCGGATGAATCTCCACCAGGGACGTTCCGCCGCGCGCTGCTTCCTTCGCGTCCACGCGGCCCGCAAATACCGGCGGCGCGCCGCTTCAGCCGCGGATGGCGAAGCAGCAACCGCGCCAGCTCGGCGCCCGCGTAGCCCGTGACCCCAACAACTGCTGTCTGCACTCTTTCCTTCATGACTCCAGAATCACCCTCAGCCGCGACTCCACCTCGCTGGCTCTCTTCGCATCGGCGCAAATCACCAGCACCGTGTCATCGCCCGCCAGCGTGCCAACCACCTCGGGCCACTCTTCGTAATCGAGCGCAGCAGCCACCGGCTGTGCTCCGCCCATTACCGTGCCAATCACAACCTGGTTCATTGCCTGCCGCACGCGCAGCACAAAGCTCTCCAGCGTCTCGGCAACTGACGGCGGCGAATCGTCGTCTTCCGCCGCGGCTACGCCACCGTGCCCGTTCTGCGAGGGCAGGGAATAGCCTCCGGGACCTTTCACCAGGCGCAGCTCGTGAATATCCCGCGAAAGCGTCGCCTGCGTCACTTCGATGCCGCGCCGGCGCAGCTTGCGCCGCAGCTCGTCCTGGCTTGCCACCAGGGACTGGGCAATCAGATCCCGTATCGCGTTATGTCGTTGACCCTTCATCCGTCATCTATGTCCAAACAAATCGAAAGCGCGGCTCAGATGGGCCGCGCTTGCATAAATATACAACTGGATGTATAAGTATGCAAGACCGCCGAGGGATTTTTTGCGTTTTTTCGGGACCCCTCAGGTTCCGTTACGCTGTCCGGAATCCGCATCTCTTTCGCCGGAATTCCGACCTTGAGCGGTAATCCATCTCGAATGGTCGTATATTGGTTCATGGGACTGTTACCCGGCTCGTCATCTCCGGCAACGCGCCCCTCTTCCTCGCAGGGCAGCCTCGACACTGCGCATCCGCAGCAGCCCGCCTATCTCGCGCACAGTCTCATCGATCCGCGTTTTGACATGGACTCCTGCGGCGTAGGCTTCGTTGCCCGCCTCTCGGCCGAGCCCTCCCACCAGATTCTCGATCACGCCTTGCGCGCCCTTGCGCGCCTCGAGCACCGCGGCGCTGTCGCCGCAGACGGCAAATCCAGCGACGGTGTGGGCGTTACTTTAGTGGTTCCCCGCGCCTGGTTTCTTGCTGAAACTGGTCTCGCGCTCCCCGCGCGCAAGCCGCTCGGTGTAGCGGTGCTTTTCCTGCCGGACAATCACGCCGATCAGCGCATCGAGATCGAAGCCGCCCTCGCCGCGCAGGATTGCGAAGTTCTCCTGTGGCGCTCAGTCCCTACGCGCCCCGAGGTGCTCGGCGAAATCGCCGCGGCGACGCGTCCCTCCATCTGGCACGTCCTCATCACCACCGATGAGCCCGCCGCCTTCGACCGCCGGCTCTTCCTCGCGCGCAAACAGTTTGAGCGCTCCGGCCTGCCCGGCTACGTCGTCAGCATCTCGTCCTCCACCATGATCTACAAGGCGCTCTGTGCCGGCCGCCTGCTCGCCGAGTTCTATCCCGATCTGGCGGACCCGGCCTTCAAGACGCCCATTCGCGCTCTTCCATCAGCGCTACGCCACCAACGTGCTGCCCTCATGGGATCGCGCGCAGCCCTTCCGCACCCTTGCGCACAACGGCGAAATCAATACCATCTGGGGCAATCGCTCCAACATGGAAGCCCGCGCCGCCACCATGGCCGCTCGATCTTCATCCGGTGCTCACCGAGGGCAGCTCTGACTCCGCCTCGCTCGACGAAGTCGTCGAGCTGCTCGCGCACAACGGACGCACCGTTGGCGAAGCCGTGCGCATGGTTGTGCCGCCTGCCAATCCCGGCGACAGCTCTGCATTCCTGCAATACAGCGGCGACTGCATCGAGCCCTGGGACGGTCCCGCCGCGCTCGCGTTTACTGACGGTCATCAGGTCGGCGCCATTCTCGACCGCAACGGCCTGCGGCCCTGCCGCTTCGCCATCGATGAGTCGGGCCTCGTCTTCGCCGGTTCTGAAGCCGGCCTTGTCGATATGGATCCGGATCAGATCGTCCACAGCGGACGCCTCGGCCCCGGGCAGATGATCATCGCCGATCTCGACTTTCATCGCTTCTTTCAGAACGACGAGATCCTCCGCATCTACGACGCCAAGCGCCACTACCACGACCTCATTCAGCTCGACACGCCTCTTGAAGACTCGAGCGACAAATTGCCGCTCCTCGATCCCGTCGAACTCAATCGCCTGCAGCGCCGCTTCGGCTACACGCGTGAAGATGTCCGCATGATTCTGCAGCCCATGGCCGGCGAAGGCAAAGACGCCGTCTGGTCCATGGGCGACGACACCGCCATCGCTCCGCTCGCTCGCGCCCCGCGTCCCCTCTACGCCTTCTTCCGGCAGCGTTTCGCCCAGGTCACCAACCCGCCCATCGATCCCTTGCGCGAATCCGTCGTGCTCAAGATGCACACGCGCCTCGGCCCCTGGCCTCATCTGCTCGAGTTGCGCGAGCCTCTGCCCGGCCTTTCGCTGCGTTCGCCCATTCTCACTCTCGGCCAGATGCACGCCCTGCGCCACGGCCACCATGGCCAGGCACCCAACATGCCGCACGCCATCCTCAAGTGCCTCTACTCTCCCGAGACCACGCTTGAGATCGCAATCGACATCCTCTGCCGCCGCGCAATCGATCTCGTTGCCACCGGTGCATCGCTGCTCATCCTCTCTGATCAGGATGCCGCGCCCGACGCTCTGCCCATTCCCATGGCCATGGCTGCCGGCGCCGTGCACATGGCGCTTACGCGCGCCGGTGTCCGTGCGGAAGTTGGCCTCGCCGCTGAAGCCGCGGACTGCCGTGAGATTCACCACGTCGCTGTGCTGCTCGGCCTGGGCGCTGGAGCCGTCTGTCCCTGGCTCGCGCTTGAAACCGCTCGCAATCTCAATGCTGAAAAGGGAGAAGAAAACCTTCTCCACGCCCTTGAGCTCGGCCTCGCCAAGGTCATGTCGAAGATGGGTATCAGCGTTCTCGACAGCTATTGCGCCGCCCACCTCTTCGACGCCATCGGCATTTCATCTCATGTCGTGGACAAATGCTTCACCGGTGTTCCCGCGCCCATCGGGGGCATCGGCTACGCCGAGATTGAAAAGTACGTGCGCGATCTTTGGCAGGGTGATCTTCCCACTGACGAGGCAGGTGACAGCGGTGCGACGGTCGCCTCTGCAACCGAAGTGCGCGAATTGCCGGACTACGGCTTCATTCGTTTCCGCAAAGCGGAAGAGGCCGAGTCGCACTCCTGGCAGCCGCTCACCGTGCGCGCTCTTCAATCTACGGTAGGATCGACGAAGCAGGGCGCAACCCTCGCCCTCACGCCCTTTTCGAGCTTCGCCGCCCAGGCTGCAAATCCTGAGCCCGCCAACCTCCGCGACCTGCTTGAGATTCGTCCCGCCGGTCCCGAGCTGGATCTCGATCGTGTCGAGCCCATTCCCCGGATTACGCGTACCTTCATCGCCAGCGCCATGTCCTTCGGTTCGCTCTCGCCCGAGGCGCACCAGACCATCACGCAGGCCATGAACCTGCTCGGCGCACGCTCCAACACCGGCGAGGGCGGCGAAGACCCCGCTGTCTATCAGCCCGCCATCGACGGCGCGCCCTCACTGCTCAACAACAAAATCAAGCAGGTCGCGAGCGCACGCTTCGGCGTCACCGCGGAATATCTTGCCCGCGCCGAAGAGCTCGAAATCAAAATCGCTCAGGGAGCCAAGCCCGGCGAAGGCGGCCAGTTGCCCGGCCACAAGGTTACTGAGCTGATCGCGCGCCTCCGTCACGCGCAGCCCGGCATGCAGCTCATCTCGCCGCCGCCGCATCACGACATCTACTCCATTGAAGATCTCGCGCAGCTCATCTACGACCTCAAGCGCGCCAATCCCCGCGCCGCCGTCGGCGTCAAGCTTGTCTCCGGCTGCGGCGTCGGCACCATCGCCGCGGGTGTCGCCAAGGCATACGCCGACTACATCGTCATCGCCGGCCACGCAGGCGGCACCGGCGCCTCGCCGCTCTCCAGCATCAAGTACGCCGGCAACCCATGGGAGCTTGGCCTCGCCGAAGCCCAGCAGGTGCTCATCCACAACGGGCTCCGCGGCCGCGTGCGCCTCCGTACCGACGGCGGCCTGCGCACCGCGCGCGACATTGTCCTGGCCGCCTTGCTTGGCGCAGACGAATTCGCCTTCGGCACCGCTGTCCTCGTCGCCCTCGGCTGCGACATGGCGCGTCAATGCCACCTCAACACCTGCCCAACCGGCATTGCCACGCAGCGCCCCGAGCTGCGCGCCAAATTCCGCGGCAAGCCCGAGCACCTCGTTCGTTTCTTTGAAGAGCTCGCCGCCGAGATCCGCCAGCTGCTCGCAACCCTCGGCCTCGATTCTCTTTCCTCCGCGACAGGCCGCACCGATCTGCTCGAACAGGTCCGCTCGGATGCGAACCTCGATCTCAAGCCACTGCTCGCTGCCGCAGCCGTTGCAGCAGAAAAAGGCGGACCCGTCCGCTGGCAGGGAAGCCGCAACGATCGCCCCGAGCCCCGCACGCCCATTGACGATGCATGGGTCGAGCCCGCGCTCGAGGCCTTCAAGAGCGGCACGCCTTACCACGTCGAAACCCGCGTCAGCAACATCGACCGCACCCTTGGTGCGCGTCTCGCCGGCCAGCTCGCGCTCTTCCGAACCGCTAATCCCACCGCAACCGGTTCAACCCTCACCTTCAAAATGAAGGGAATCGCCGGCCAGTCCTTCGGCGCCTTCGCCACCTCCGGCATGACCTTGCAGCTTGAAGGGCTCGCGAATGACTTCGTCGGCAAGGGCCTTTGCGGCGGCGAGCTCATCCTCCGTGGCCGTGGCCGTGCCGCACGCGAGAGCGAGAAGCATGTCCTCCTCGGCAACGTCGCCCTCTATGGCGCCACCGCCGGCTGGCTCTTCGCTGCCGGCCGCGCCGGCGAGCGTTTCGCCGTGCGCAACTCCGGCGCGCTTGCTGTTGTCGAAGGTGTCGGCGATCACGCCTGCGAATACATGACCGGCGGCCTTGCCGTCATCCTCGGCTCAACCGGCATCAACTTCGGCGCCGGCATGACCGGCGGTCTCGCATGGGTCTACGACGAAGACGGCAGCTTCCTCGCGCACGGGCTCTTCCACAAGACTTCCTGCACTCCGAATCCTGGAGCGGTCTGGATCATGCCGCCCGTCAATCCATCCGCGAGCTCGTCGAGCTGCATCTGGCCAAAACCGCCAGCACCCGTGCAAAAGGTCTTCTTGCTCATTGGGAAAGGGAATGCCTGAAGTTCGTGCGTCTCACGCCCTCTCCTCAGGCCTGAGAGCAGCGCATGATCTCAACGCGCGGTCTGCTTCTTCAGGCGCTTCACGTCGTACATGGCCGCGTCCGCGCGAGTCAACAGACCCTTCAGCGTCTCGCTGGTGTTCGCTTCGTTGACGGCGAAGCCGATGCTCAGGCTCAGGCTGCATTTGCGTCCCCCGTCGGCATTCATCGTCTTCACCGTCTCCTGTAAGCGCTCGATCGCCGAAAGAATCGCGTCCTCGTCAAACTGTCCTGCGACAACGAACTCGTCCCCCCCGACGCGCCCGATCACATCCGTCTCGCGGAAGGTCGCGTTCAGGACATTTGCTGCTTCGGCGATCATCGCCGATCCGGCATTATGGCCAAGTTTGTCGTTGATTTTCTTCAGATCGTCCAGATCCACAAACAGCACACAAAAAGGCTGCTGGGCGCGCCGCGCAAGACGCAGCGCCTGATCCGCAAGCAAATGAAAGCCCCTGACGTTATAAAGACCAGTCAGCTCGTCGCGCAGGCTCAGGTGCTGAATCTCCTCTTGCATGCGATTGATTCGCCTGGCCAGTAAGATCAGGCAGCCGAAGGCCACAACTGTCGCGGTCGCGGTCAGCACCGCCGTCGCATAATGCTCTGGAATGAGTTGCGCGTTCAGCAGGCGCGCTCTTCCAACCTCACGCAGAAAAGGCAATACAAGAAGCAAAGGCGTAAGCCAGCGCGCAATCTTGCTGCCCATCCCATAAGCAAGAAACAGGGAAAAGATACCGTATTCCGATCGCTTGAGTACGGCGACAAGCGTAAGCAGTGTCAGACAAAACATCGTGGGCGTTGAAGTCAGACCTCTTGTCGACGATCCAGGAATCTGAAACACGCCAAAGAAGAATTCACAGAGCAAAATCAGTGTGAGCAGGCCCAGAAGAACCGTCAGTCCGTCAACCAGCCGGCTCAACACTCCTGTGCGAGCTCGAATCGAAATCATCACCGCGCTGAGCAGCACATAACCCACGCCGGCCACGATCGGAACCCTCGGCCACGGCGCAAACGCGCCGTTCACCTTCAGCAGATGGTCGATCTTCGACGCCACATGAAACGAAGGCTCGAAGAAATACGTTGCCGCAACCAGCCCGGCGCACGCGGCAAAAAGCCTGCTGAGCGCCCGCGCCCAACGCGACTTCTCGTTCTCTGAGAGAAAGAAGCTCAGCGCGCTGAACAGCGCCGCCAGCGCCGAGGGCGCGCGCATGCGCGTCAGGCCTTCGGGAACGAGGTGTCCTGCCGGCGCAAAAAAGCTCGCCAGCACAGAGATCACCGCAAGTTGAAACACGATCAGCAGGCAGAATTGCTGGGCGAAGAACAGCGTGTGCAGCAGGTCCGGATTGCGCTCATTCGGCGATAAGGTAGCTGTTCGGTAGGGCATCGGAGAAACCGACGCTCATTGACTGCCGCGTCGATCTTTTATAGCAATCGGCAATCCTGGCAGGGTATTCCACTTTTGTTCACATTATGCCCGAGATTCGGTCACCCGCTCCCACTGAAGGGGCAGGGCGCTTACCACCTTCGGCACGCCGCCGCCGCGCGCTGATACACTCTCGATTGGCCACGGTTCAGGCACGTTCGAGATGACAAACCCCAATACGCTCACCACCATCAATGACCTTTTCCTTCGTGTCAGCACCGCCGGCAACCCGCGCGCCATCCTTTGGCAGGACGAGTTCGGCAACTGGCAGCCCATTTCCTCCGCCCAGATCTACCAGCGCGTCCGCCGCCTCGCCAGAATCGTTCCTCGAATGGGGCGAGAAGAAAGGCTCTCGCATCGCCCTCATCAGCGAGAACCGCTGGGAGTGGGGCATCAGCGACTTCGCCATCCTGGCCATTGGCGCCGTCAACGTGCCCATCTATCCCACCCTCACCGGCGAGCAGATCGCCGTGCTCCTCGAAGATGCAGGCTGCCGAACTGCCATCGTTTCCACCCGCCAGCAATTCGACAAGCTGAACGCCGTCCGCTCCCAGACGCAGCTTGAGCGAATCCTCATCATGGATTCCTCTGCTCCTCCCGAGGGCGCTATCCCGTTCAATGAGATTCTCGCCGGCGCCGACGCCGCCGGATCCCAACCGCGATGCCGCCCTCGACGCGCTGGCCCGCTCCGTCGAGCCCTCTGACCTCGCCACGCTTATCTACACCTCCGGCACCACCGGCGAGCCCAAGGGCGTCATGCTCACCCACGGCAACATCGCCTCCAACCAGAACTTCGCCGTCAACGACTTTCCTTTCGATCACACGGACACCTGCATCTCATTTCTGCCTCTGTCGCACATCACCGCCCGCGCACTTGACTACGTTATGTACAAGAGCGGCGCGCAGGTCGCCTACTGCTCGCAGTTCGACAAGCTGCCGCAGGCCATGAAACAGATTCGTCCCACCGTCTTCGTCGGCGTGCCGCGCGTCTACGAGAAGATCCGCCAGGAAGTCGAACGCCGCGCCGCGCTTTCGCCCGTGCGCAGCCGAATCCTTTCCTGGGCCATCGGCGTCGGCAACGCGCAACGCCGATACCGTCTACGCCGGCGGCAAGCCGGCATCTACCGCCTGGAAACTGGCTGCAAGGCTCGTCTACGCCAAGGTCCGCGAGGCCTTCGGCGGCCGCGTCCGCGTCTTCATCTCCGGTGGCGCGCCGCTCGGCATCGATACCGCAAAGTGGTTTGCCGCCGCCGGCATTCCCGTTTGGGAGGGCTACGGCCTCACCGAAACCTCTCCGGTCATCTCCCTCAATTCACCCGCTTCGCAGCGCATGGGCTCCGTCGGCCGGCCTCTGCCCAACGTCGAGCTCAAATTCGCCGAAGATGGAGAGCTGCTCACGCGCGGTCCCTCGATCTTCTCCGGCTATTGGAAAAAGCCCGCGGCCAACGCTGAGTGCTTCGACGCCGACGGCTGGTTCAGAACCGGCGACATCGCGCGCCTCGACGCCGACGGCTTCCTCTACATCACCGATCGCAAGAAGGAACTGCTCAAGACCTCCGGTGGCAAGCTCGTGGCGCCGCAGCCCATCGAGAACAAGCTCAAGAACAGCCGCCTCGTCGCGCAGGCCGCCCTCATCGGCGACAAGCACAAGTTCATCTCCGCGCTCATCTCGCCCAACTTTGCCGCGCTCGAAGAGTGGGCCAGGCAGCAGGGAATTGACGCCGCAGACCGCCGGCAACTCATCGCCAGCGACCGCGTCATTGCTCTCTACGGCGAGATCGTCCGCGAAGCCAACGGCGGCCTCGCCAACTTTGAGACCATCAAGCGCTTCCGCCTCGTGCCCGACGAGTGGTCGCAGGACTCCGGCGAGCTCACCCCGTCGATGAAGCTCAAGCGCCGCGTCATTACGGCGAAGTATGCGAGCGTGGTCGACGCACTCTACGCGGACGAAGCAACCGCACGCGCTGAATAGGCAGAGCGGGCGCCGGAACTTCCCGCCGGAAGAGATAGCGCTTGCTCCACATCCGCTGCAACCCGCGGAAAAACGGTGCGCCCCACGCGCCCACCGACAGAATGCTGCCGAAGACAATCACCGCGTCGATGCTCAGTCGTCCCGCGCGTGACCAGTAGGCATCCGGCTGCAGGTTCAGCCACAGCGCGAACTCGTCCAGCGTCAGCGCGGCGCCCACTCCATAGCTCACTGACATCAGCCGGCTCAGAAAAATGGAGATCGGCGAGTGCGACCGCCCCAGGTCCAGCAGCCATCCGTAGCCCACTGCCAGCAGAATCAGGATGCCCCACACCAGGTGGTGAATATGCCTTCCCCCCACCATCACCCAGTCGAATGGCCCGTGATTATGGATCACCAGGTAAACAAGCAGCCGCACGCCGAGAAAGGTAATCAGAAAGGATACCGACGCAAGGAAGATGCGCCGCCTCGGCCGATCCGGAATCGTCGACCGGACCAGGAATCCCAGCCGGGTAAGCTGCAACAGCACCAGCAGCACCACCACAACCATGCTGGCGAAGAACAGTAATAGCAATGCTCCCGTTCCGGGCATACCCCATTCAATCATCCACGACGCACTTTGCGGAAAATGGTTTTATCACGCGCCATCGCGTGCACCGTCACGATTCCCCTTTACAGTCGCGGAGTACACTGGTAAAGGCGTCAAGACAGGCTGGTTCAACGTCTTCGTCTGCAATGCAGGGAGAAAGCTCCTCCCGGGCGGGCTCTCGGGGCCGCGTCAATTCGATCAGGAGATTTAGCAATGCGAGTTGCTTTGTTGACCGGGGGCGGCGACTGCCCCGGCTTGAATGCGGTGATCTTCGCCGCCGTGAAGAAAGGCATCCAGACCTACGGCGACGAGTTCATCGGGTTTCTCAATGGCTGGCGTGGCGTACTCGACAACAACTGGATCCCGCTCACACTTGAAAACACCGACGGCATCCAGCTCAAAGGCGGCACCATCCTTCACTCTTCCCGCACCAACGTCAAAAAAATCCCCGGCGGCATCGAAAAGGTGCAGGAAGTTCTGAAGATCAACAAGATTGACGCGCTCATCGCTCTCGGCGGCGATGACACGCAATCGGTCACGCTCTTCCTCAGCGAAAACGGCGTTCCCAGCGTCGGCGTTCCCAAGACCATCGACAACGACATCAACGGCACCGACGCCACCTTTGGCTATGACACCGCTGTCTCCATCGCCACCGAAGCCATCGACCGCATCCACACCACCGCGGACTCCCACAACCGCGTCATCGTTGTCGAAGTCATGGGCCGCGACGCCGGCTGGATCGCCTACGCCTCCGGCATCGCCGGCGGCGCCCACGTCATTCTCGTTCCTGAGCAGGAAATCGACATCGACCACGTCTGCAAGCTGCTCAAGTACAACTACGACCACGGCAAGCACTATGGCGTCGTCGTTGTCGCCGAGGGCTGCCACCTGCCTGAAGTTGGCCAGGTCACCGGCTCTGCCGAGGTAGACTCCTTCGGCCACGTCGCGCCTCTCCGGCATTGGCGAAGCGCTCGCCGACCTCATCGAAAAGAAGACCGGCTTCGAAACCCGCTCCGTCAATCTCGGCCACACCCAGCGAGGCGGCGTTCCCACGGCGTATGACCGCCTGCTCGGCCAGCGCTATGGCCTCCACGCCATCGACATGGTCCACCAGGCCAAGTGGGGCCGCATCGCGGTATTGCACGGCACCGAGATCACCGACATCACCATCAAGGAGGCGATCTCCACCAACCGCCGCCTCGATGAGCGTTTCTTCAGCGTGATCCGCGATCTCGAAGCCAAGGTCTAACCGGCGCTTCAATGCATTAACCAAGGGCCGTCCCCGTCAGGATGGCCCTTTTCCGTTAGCGGAGCCCATGCTCTATCGCCTCTACCAGCCCGAAGACTTCGCCGCGCTCTACGCCATCGAAGCCGCGAGCTTCGAGCCGCCGCTCCGCTTCACACGCCGCTATCTCCGCAGCCTCATCGAAGCTGAAAACGCCGCAACCTGGATCGCCGAAGTGGACTCCCAGCCGGCCGGCTTCGCCATCGTCGAGTGGTATGAAAGCGGCGCAGAAGTCGCCTCCTACCTGCAGACCATCGAGGTTCTGCCCGGACATCGCGGCCGCGGCATCGCCACCGATCTGCTCCGCCACGCCGAATCCTCGGCCCGCGCCGGCGATGCCTCTGCGCTGTGGCTTCATGTCGACGCCACGAACACCGCAGCCATTCGCCTTTATGAAAAAGAGGGCTTCGTGCTGCAGGGCCGCAAAGATCACTACTACGGCGCCGGCACCGAAGCCCTCATCTACCGCAAATCGCTTTAACCAAGCCTCAACTTCGCAATGCGCAGCACGGATGGAAAGCACGAACCTCAACGAACCGCTGACCCCGCTGTCTACTTCGCCTGATCCGTCTTCTCGATGAACGCAGCCACTCGGTCGTGCAGTTGCTTCAGGCTATCTTCGCGCACATACACCATGTGGCCTGACTCATACCAATCGAACTCGATATTCTTCGTCAGCGACTGCGGAATCGCCAGGTGCTTATCCTCATAGAGCGCCGCGTAGAACGGCGTCGCCAGATCGTAGTATCCGCCGTTCACCATCACCTTCAGGCGCGGATTCGTCTTCATCGCATCGGCCAGGTCGTTTGCCACGTTGATCAATGCCGTCGGATCGCCGTTGCGCGAGCTGTCCCAGTGGAATCCATTGAACTGCGCCCCCGGCAGATAAGTCTGGCCGCTTCCGTACTTCAGATCCTTACGGACATAGTCGTTGAATAGCGACACATACGCGGACCCGATAGCCGCACTCTGCGGATCGTACTCCGATTCCTCGCTCATCGGGTTCAGCGACGGTCCGGAAAACCGTGTATCCAGCCGGCCCGTCGTAAGGCCCTCGTCAATCTGCAGCTCCTTCGTAAACTGGCCCCCGCTCACGCGCAGATTCGCCCTCACAAGATAATCCACCGGCAGTCCCGTATACTCGTGCAGCTTTTCGGCCACCTGCTGTTTCTCCGTGCTGCTCAGGTCTGTGCCCTGCGCCAGCGCGTGCGAATACGGCCCCGTCGCGTAGTCCTCAACCTCTTTCAGAAACGGCTCCAGCGCCGCCGGCTGCTGCGGAAGCTTCTTGTGATACCACGCCGTCGCCGCATAAGTCGGCAACGCCAGCAGGTATGGCTGGTCCACGCCGGGGTTGTCCCGCGGATCGTCGATGTTCACCGTGAAGTTGAAGATCTGCGACAGCAGAATCACGCCGTTTACGTCGATCGAGAAAGCGTCTGCGAGTCTCTTCGACAGCACTGCGGAGCGCGTGGTGCCATAGCTCTCGCCAAAAATGAACTTCGGCGAATTCCAGCGATCGTACTTCGTCAGGAAGCGCGCAATGAATCGCGAAAACGCGCCCGCATCCTGATCCACGCCCCAGAACGCCTTCTCCGCATCCTTGCCCGTCAGGCGTCCAAATCCCGTGCCCGGCATGTCGATAAACACAAGGTCGCTCACGTCGAGCAGGGAATTCGCGTTGTCCACCAGCTTGTAGGGAGCGCCACTCAGGTGCTCATCGCCGCTCGTCACCACATGCTTTGGTCCCAGCGATCCCATGTGCAGCCAGACCGTCGAGCTTCCTGGTCCGCCGTTGTAAAGGAACGTGATCGGTCGATTCTCGGCCTTGGCGTCCTTCTTGAAGTAGGCAACGTAAAACATCCGCGCCATCGCCGGCGCATCTTTCGCATCCTTCGAGGCCGCTTCCGCGAGGTTGCTTCCCGGTTCCGGTTTGCCATCCAGCCCGAGCTGCGCGTCGTCAGTATCCGTTGCGCCCACCGTCAGCGTCCCGGCAACCGCGTTATACAGAATGTGCTGCCCGCCCACATCCACCGAGCCCTGCGTTGTCGAATCCGGAGCTATCGGCTTTTCTGGCGCCTTTTCCGTGCTCGAGCTCTTACTCTGAGGGGCGTCGTCCTCGGCAACCATGCACATCGGCGACAAACCAAGACACAACGCCAGCGCGGCGCCGGCAATACAACGAATGCGGTCCATGAAAGAGAAGTCTCCAAAGTCGAAATCTACAGCTATATCCGGCACCTAGTATAGCCGGGCGCCGCTCAATAAGGAGGCAGTCTTTGTACCCCTATGCGGATCGATAGAAGTCCCTGACCCCTGATCCCTCATCCCTGACCACTGCCTGCGCCCTCAATACCGCCAGCTGGTCAGGTCCGCTCCCTTCGGCGCGGTCTTCTCGATGCGCTCCACAATCTTCGGCAGATACTGCGTGTTGTAGTGCAGCCGCGAGTACGCATTCGGCAGCGTCGGATCGCCGTTCCAGCAGTGCTCCGCGCGCGGCCCGTACGTCACCTCGCCGTCATACGGCGGATTCTTCGTTGACTCGAGAAAATCCTGCATGCGATACACCGCGTCATTCAGAAAATACGTATCGTCCGAGCCGACATAGATGTGAATCTTGCCCTGCAGCTCCGGCCCAAGCTTCGCCCAGTTCCGTTCCAGAATCGACTCAAGGTCATAGTGCTCGCGCCAGTACTCGGCTACCTTGTGGTCGATCACGCCCGTCTTCTTGTCGAAGATCGGCGCCGGATATCCATCCTCGCCCACCGGCCCGTACACCGCCTGCCAGATGTCAAACTGCTCGCCGCTGCGCCCGTGATCGCCCAGCGCCAGCTCGTAGGCGTTGTTGTCCTCGGTCGTGATCAGCGTGTGGCCCAGGTAGTCGCGCATCGCCGGCTGCGGCACCTCTTTGTGCGCGCCCAGCAGGTAAAAGGCGTTCTTGTCGTCGTAGAGATTGATGTTCTCGAACGCATGAAAGTCGATCGGGTCCGGGCACGCCGCAAACGCGCCGTTGTAGTGATCCGGATAAAACACCTGCACCGCCAGCGACTCCCATCCGCCCGTCGAGCCGCCGTACACAAACCGCGACCAGCCCTGGCCCAGTCCGCGAAACTTCTTCTCAATCGCCGGAATCAGCTCGTTCTCGATCGCATCGCCATACGGCCCCACGTTCGCCGAGTTCACCGCATACGAGTCGTCATAGAAAGGATTCGCATGCTGAATCTTCACAATCAGCACCCGCGGAAACTTCGGCGAGATCCACTGCTGGTAAAACTTGTACGCTTCCTGCTGCTGAATGCGGTTATACCCCGCCAGGTGAAAGCGCTCGCTGTAATCGGGCTTCAGGTTTGGATCAGGCGGCGTCGTCCTGAAGTCATCGAAGTCGCTCACAAAGTGGTCGTGAAAAATGATCAGCGGAAAGTGAGCCTTCGGGTGCTCGTCAAATCCCTCCGGCACCAGCACAATCGCGCTCACAATACATCGGCCTGCCCCAGAACTTCGTCAGCGCCTCGCTCTGGATGCGAATATGCCGGATATACTTCGTGTCCACCGGCGCCGCAATCGGCGGAATCACCTCATTCAGCACCACCGCAGTGCGTCTCGCTGCCCGGCCCGATGTGAATCTTCTCCGGCTTCGAGTAGAGATTGCCCGGCGAAATATTCCAGTGCTGCCCCTCGCCCTGGTCCATGTGCAGCTTAATCACCTTGCCATCGGCGCGATGAAAGGTCTCGTACTTGTTCAGCACCGCCTGCACGGTGTAATCGCCCGCCGGCACGTCCTTCAGGCTGCGGATCGGGTATCCCCACGCGCTCGCGTCCACCACCGCCGCCTCGCCCGGCTTCCATCCATCTACCGTGAGGCCAAACACCATCTGCGTGCGCGGCGTGTCGTTGATCTGGTTGCGCGGCTCGTCGCTCGGGTCGGTCGAGAGCAGCAGCAGCAGCCGCCCATCTAGCGGCTGCGCGCTCGCCTCTTTAGGAAACGAAACCGTGAAGGACTGCGCCGCCGCGGCAACGGAAAGCGAGAGGGTGACAAGAACCAGTGCAATGGATTTCATTTTGGCTAGAATACATTGCCCTGGCAGCCGTCAGTCTTCATTCCCGGCTGAAGAACCGTCGGAAATCCGAAGGCCGAAGTTTTCAGGAGAAGAGGATTCCGGCAGTGAGCGCCAGCGCGTATAGTGCAAGCAGGCATTTCCCACGTACTTGAGAAGAATCCGCATGGCCCGACGTTTCCCGTGCATTTTCCTGCTGTTGGTGGGCGTTCAGCTCATGAGCATCGCGCAGGCGCCGCCCAAGCTGGCTCAACTCGCATCCGGCGGCGGTGAAGCGGGCGCGCAGACCGTTTTCGGCGACGCTGAGGCGCCTCTTTACGGGCCCTGGCGCTTTCGCACGGGCGACTCGCCGGTGGATGCTGCGACGGGCGTGCCGGTGTGGGCGGAACCGGGATTCGATGATTCCAACTGGGAGCAGGTATCGCTGCGGCCTGAACGCGGGCTGACGGATCCGTACAACGGCGATCCGCGGTATGTGCGCGGGTGGACGGCGACGGGGCACGCGGGCTACATGGGCTACGCGTGGTATCGGCTGCGCGTTCCGGCGGCGGCGAAGCCAGGAATGCGACTGGCTATCTCGAGTCCCATGTATGTGGATGAGGGCTACCAGATCTATGTCAACGGCGCTTTGGGGGGAGGATTCGGAAACTTCGACGATCCATCGAGGCTGCCTGTAACCACCTCGACGATGCCGGCGACGATTCTGGTGCCCAATTCAACCGGAGGCGGCGACCCCCCGGCGACGCAGGTGATCGCCTTCCGTGTGTGGATGGGGCCGATGGGATTAACGCACTCTCCGTATGCGGGGGGCCTGCACTATGCGCCATATCTGGGCACGACGGGCGCGATCAGAGCACACACGCAACTGGACTGGCAGGAACTTCTGGCGCAGAGCGCATATGCTCCGTTCGAGGGTGTGCTGCTGCTTCTGCTGGGGATCGTAGCGGCGAGCCTGATTCTGTTTGACCGCTCGGACTCGGTGTACATCTGGGTTGCGGCGGTGCTGCTGTTCACGGCGCTGATGGATGGCGCACTGACGCTGTTCACGCTGACGGACGTGCTGAGCCAGCGCACTTACTTCATGTTCTTCGATGTCTTCGCCAATCCGCTGGTGCTGTGCGGATGGGTGATGGTGTGGTGGCGCTGGTTCCGGCTGGAACGGCCCAAGTGGATGCCGAAACTGATTCTCGCGCTGATGCTGCTCTACATGGTCACGAAGGCGATCGGTGGAGATTTCTTCTATGGCGCGGAGTTGCATCCACCGGCGGCGGGCATTAACGCGATCTCCGTAGTGGTGCGGCTGATCTTTCTGCCGCTGCTGATTTTCATTCTTGCGCTGGGCATTCGCAAGCAAGGCGTCGAAGGCTGGCTGGTGCTGCCGGCGGTGGTGCCGCTGATCATTTCGCAGTTTGCGAGCGAGTTGATCGTGCTGAATCTGCCGGTGAAGTGGTCGCCTTTCGGGATCACGATTTTTGTGGGGCAGGTGTCGAACCTCGTCTCGGCGTCGGCCATTTCTCTGCTGCTGTTGCGGCGGCTGCTGCTCTCAGTGCGCAGGCAGAGGCAGATGGCGCTGGATGTGCGGCAGGCGCAGGAAGTGCAGCAGGTGATTGTGCCCGAGGCGCCGATGGCGCTGGCCGGCATGATGATCGAGAGCGAGTTTCGGCCGGCCGAACAGGTGGGCGGCGACTTCTTCCAGATCATTCCCCACCCGAGCGACGGCAGCCTGCTGATCGTGGTGGGAGACGTAAACGGCAAGGGCCTGCGGGCGGGCATGCTGGTGGCGCTGCTGGTGGGGGCGATCCGCAGCACGGCGCAGTTTGATTGCGACCCTGTCGTAATGCTGCGGGCGCTCAACAATCGGCTGATGGGGCGCGAGGTTGCTACATGCCTGGCGCTGCGGATTCACGCCGACGGCCGGGTGGTGCTGGCGAACGCGGGGCATCTGCCGCCTTATCTCAACGGAGAACCGCTGACGGTGGAAGGATCGTTGCCGCTGGGGATTATGAACGACGCGGACTGTTCGCTGCTGCGGTTCCATCTGAACGAGGGCGACCGGCTGGTGTTGATGACCGACGGAATTGCCGAAGCCAAGGACGCGGAAGGGCATCTGCTGGGCTTTGATCGCGTGCACGAACTGCTGCGCAACGCAAAGTCGGTGGGCGAACTGGTGGGCGCGGCGCAGGGCTTCGGACAGGAAGACGATATCAGCGTGATTTCTGTAACGCGAACAGGCGTGCCTGAGCCGGTAAGTGCGACGTGAAGCCGCGTCATGGTTTTCCCAGGTCTGACTGAGCACAAATGTTTGGGTGCCCCAGGTCTCGCTTCTGAGACCTGGGAAAGCTAGACTTTTCGGCGATCCGATCCGAAGTGATCCATCTTACTTCTGCGGGAGTGCCCATCCATGACGAAGTCATGGGTGGGAAGGCGAGAACCCGACCCAGCGCAGCCTCAATCTCCACCAGATCGGGGTGCCCCACCATGACGAAGTCATGGGTGGGAAGGCGAGAACCCATCCCAGCACAGCTTCAATCTCCACGAAATCAAGCACCGCTCTGTTCAATTCCGTATTCAATCGCTGCCTTGAGCGTTTCGATATGTATATCTGCAAGTGTTTTGAATTTAATGCAATATCCCGTCACGCTTGCTTTACCGAGCTTCGGGCCGAATCTCTGGGCCAGGTACTTCTTGTCATCGATTCCCATCACATAGACTGAAATGCCTGTCGTATTCGCGCTTATGCCGATTTGATAAAACTCCCTTGTCTTCCCATTCGCATATCGGGTCGTTTGCGATCCATATCCAATGTTCGGGTTCGAAACGATCTTTCCGTTCTCGTCTTTTCCATCCAGGAACCACAATTTGCACGCAGGCATCAACGCCAGAATCATCTGATGCAGTTGTTGCATTTCGCCGCGCTTTCCTTCCGGCTGCGCGGCAAGATACTCCTCAATCTGCTTCTGCGTGCTCACGTGAATCTCCTTCCGGGCTCTGCCACCCATGTCGCAACAGAGCCGCTCCATGGGCGGGGCACCCCGGCAAGGATTTTATTGAGGCTGGAATACATACCGAGTCCCAAGGCATCCTTGCCATCTCAGAACCACAAAATCGGGTGCCCCATCCATGACGAAGTCATGGGTGGGAGAGCACTCCGCTGCGCCTTACTACTTCTGTGGGCGGGTGGCCCAGGTCCGACTGAACATAGATGTCTGGGTGCCCCAGGTCTCGCTTCTGAGACCTGGGAAAGCGAGACCTTCGGCGATCCGATCCGAAGTGATCCATCTTACTTCTGCGGCTTCTCGAACGGCTGCTTCTCCGTGATGCGCGGCCGATTCTCCGCCTGCAGCTCCTTGCTCACTTGCTCCACTTCGCGAAACACGCGCAGCAGATTCCCGCCGAGAATCTTCCTGCAGTCTTCGGCCGAATAGCCCCGCGCCATCAGCGCCGCCGTAATCTTCGGCAGGTCGGCCGGCGAGTCCAGTCCTTCCGGCAACTGGCCGCTCACCCCGTCAAAGTCCGAGCCCAGCCCCACGTGGTCCACGCCCGCAACCTTCGCGATGTGGTCGATCTGATCAATTAATGCGGACAACGGCGGCCGCGGAATCCGGTCCGCATACTGCCGCTGTAGCTTCTCAATCTCTTCCGCGGGAGCCTCTTTCCCCTCGGCCTTGTACTTGTCCTTCAGCGCCTGCACCGCCTTGTCCACTTCCGGCTTTTGCGCCTTCTGCGCATCGCGATACGCCTGCGAAACAAACGCGGAGTAGTAATTCACCTGCACCACGCCGCCCTTTGACTCCGGTCCGCCGGAGTTCGCCACCGCGCGCAGCATGTCGTCCGTCATATTGCGCGGCGCATTGCACAGCGCCCGCGCGCCGGAGTGCGACGCAATCACCGGGGCCCGCGTGATCACCAGCGTCCGGTAAAAGGTATGGTCCGAAACGTGCGAGATATCCACCATCATCCCCAGCCGGTTCATCTCGTAGACCACGTCCTTGCCGAACTCCGTCAGCCCTTCCTTCGTATGCGGCACGGTCGGGTCGTCGATATCGCCCGAGCTGTCCGCCCAGCCATTCGAGTTCGACCACGTCAGCGTCATGTAGCGCACGCCCAGCGCGTAATACATCCGCAGCAGCGCCAGCGAGTCCTCAATCGAGTGCCCGCCCTCAATGCCCATCAGCGCCGCCAGCTTATGTTCCCGATGCGCCCTCTCAATATCTTCCGGGCGACGTCGCAAACATCACCTGGTCCTTGTGCTTCGCCACCTGCTGCTTCACTGCGTCAATCAGGATCAGCGTGCGCCGCGCAAAGTGTCCCTTGTTCGTCTCCGGCTCCACCCAGATCGAGAAAAACTCCGCGCCAAGATTTCCCTTGCGCGCAGTTTCCAGATTGAAGTTGCCGCCCTTCAGCGGATCGCCCAGGTCAAAATTCTCATCCACAAAGCGCTGCGGCGTATCGGCGTGCGTGTCAATCACAATGGCAGAGCGGTGCACCTGTTCGGGAGTCAATTTTGTTGTCACCTTCGGCGAGGGCTTCGCGGTTTGGGCGCAGAGGCTGGTGGCGGCAAACAGCAGGGCAGCGGGCAAAACAAGCACGGTCCGGGTCTGCATAGGCTTGGCATGAGTGTATACCGCGCCCGCCGCCGGGGCACGTGTCGACCGCGGGCGCAAAAAACGCACCCTCCGGGGAAGGTGCGTCTTCTACGGTCAGGCTTGCTCCGTCGCCTACTGCTTTGGCGTTGCGCCGCTCTTCTGCTTGCCGCTCTCTGCAATGCGGGTCGTCTTGTTGTTGCCGGGGCGGTAGCGCGTTGTCATATCTTCGGGGTCCTTATACTCCACCGTCTCGTGGCTCGATCCGCCCTTCGCGGCCGCCTTGTCTTTTCCCTGGTAAAGAGGATTTTCGCCGGCGTTGCCCGAGCCCTTGTACATCGGGTTGGACTGCGCGGCGGACTTCGCGTCTCCCGAAGCCTGCGCGCCATCGACTGATTCGACCGCATGTGCCGACTGCAGGCTCTTGCCCGCAGGCTGTGCCGGCGCCGTAGCCTGACCCGACGGCGCGCCCTGCAGACGGCCGCTGGCCATGCCGCTCTGTGCATCGCGCGGCTCAACGGTCTTGTGGTTCTTGTTCTGGGCCTGCTGAGCCTGTCCGAATCCCAGCGTGCCAAAGAGAAGGTAAGCGCCGGCGCAAAGCACGGCAATCTCATACGAGCGAATCTTCATGGTGAGTTGACCTCGTCCTGTCTTTCGCCTGCGTTCGATCAACAAGGCCAGCGTCGCTCGGCGGGTATGTGCACCAGTACAGTCCGCTTGCAGAATAGCTGTAAATACAACTTGCAGAAGCGCATCTCCCCCAAAGGAGACGTTACCGAAGACACGGCCGGCGCGGCTTCACACCTCATCTCGACTTGCGAAGAATTTCGCTTCGCGGGCGCACAATAAGAGCCGGGCCCGGCACAATCGGCGCGCCCGCACGCCTCTACAAATGCTCCACGTGGAACATTCATCCCCGCGAATCGACCGCCCAAATTGTTCCACGTGGAACATTCGCCGCGTCAGAGACTCACCGACTCGCCGCCCCAGTCTTCGGGACGCACATCGGCGATGGTCTGCGTAAAGTCCCAGCGATGGCCATAGAAGTCTTCAGCGTTGTACTGGCGCTCGCCGTATTCGTGATCCTTCGGTTCGGTGAGAATGCGCGCGCCATTCTGGCGGGCCCGTTCGCAGTGAGCCAGGGCATCGCTGATGCGGACCTGGGTGATATGCGACCGTTCGGGTTTCACGTCGCCTTCGGCGACGGTGATGCAGCCCTCGCCGGCGCGCATCTGGATGCGGTGGTTGGCAATCCGCAGGCGGATGGTGAAGCCGAAGGCCGCGCAGAGCCATTCGGCCGCAGCGCCGGGATCGGGGTAGATCAGCACAGGAATCACAGCGCACGGTGGCACGGAACGATTGAAAAGCATCGGAAAACCTCTTTCAGCGCGACGAAATTGTTCCACGTGGAGCATTGAGGGCTACGAATCGACGGCTCCAATTGTTCCACGTGGAGCATGGCGTGTCTTCCCTGTGAAACATAGACCAGAACGATCGCAGATTAGGAGCGATATATTTCGCAAGATACGCGAGCAAATCTTGCGGATAATGCTCGGGACCAGCGAGCACCCAGCCTCAAAACACGCCGACCGGCCATTCTGCAAGATTTCTCCCGCAGGTTGTGATATCGAGCGTATGCTTGAGCCTCCCCAGGGTTCAAGAACGGAGAACGACATCCATGAAACAACCCATCGGCTTGTCAGCCAGTCTTTGCCTGCTGTTTGCAGGTCTTGCCTTTACCGCAGCACCCACCGTCTTTGCCCAGCATGAAGCGGGACAGGCGCAGGGCCCGAGCAAATACCTGTTTGTCAATAATGTTGAAGTGAAGCCGAACCAGGAAGACGCCTACGCGAAGCTCCAGGCCGAGGAAACCGCCGCCATGCGCGCGGCCAATGCTCCGGGCCATTTCGTCGGCATGTGGGCCATTACGGGGCCAGATCATTTGCTCTATCTGCGTGGCTTCGACTCTTTTGCTCAAGCGCAAAAGGACCACGAGGCCGTTTGGTCGATGCCAAAGCTGATGGATACGCTGCGGGCCACGGACGCCCAGCAGGCCGCGCAAATTGTCAACGAGCACAGCAGCATCTATTCCTTCGAGAAGGATCTGAGCCTGAGGACCGACCTTGATCTCTCGAAGATGCGCTTCATGCGGATCATCCTCTTTCACGTTCGCGTCGGCCACGACGACGATTTCGATCGCGTGGTGAAGCTCTTCGTCAAGGCCTATGAGTCGTCCATTCCCGAGGCGCGTTGGGCAATGTTCCAGAAGCTCTATGGCGAGGGCAGCGGCACCACCTACATCCTGGTCACGCCGATGGAGTCGCTCGCGGAAGTGGACGGGATGATGGGAAGCAGGAAGAAGTTCACCGACGCAGTGGGCGAAGACCAGGAGCAGGCGCTATCCAAGCAGCTGGACGCGGCAGTCGATTCCTACGAGACGAACCTGTTCGCCTTCGATCCCAGGTTGAGCTACGCACCCGACTCATGGCTGAAGTCGTCCCCGGATTTCTGGGGAAAAAAGTAGGACAGCTAAAATAGAGAAAATTCTATTGCGAAGGCCCCGCGGACGATGTGTTCGCGGGGCTATTCTATGCCTGACGCATTTGGAGGGAAAATCGGAATGAAGAGAGAGCACCGCGGATTCAATCCTGCTTCGAAACCAAGTGGCGACGGGTGTGTGGAATGTCTTGCGTCACCGAAGGGCTGGTGGCTTCATCTCCGCCGTTGTGCCGAGTGTGGGCACATCGGATGCTGCGACAGTTCTCCGAGTCAGCATGCATCAAAGCATGCGGCGGCAACGGGGCATCCGATCATAACCAGCTTTGAGCCGGGTGAGGACTGGTTCTACGATTACGAGAAGGAAGGCATGATCAGAGGCGTGGAACTGCTTCCGCCGCATTCGCACCCGGCGAATCAGCCCGTGCCCGGACCCGCGGGAAGGGTGCCGGCCAACTGGGAATCGCTCCTGAATTAGCCGCCGGTTGTGGATTGCCAGTAAATGAAGCCCTTCGGAAGGAATGGTCGACCGCATCCGGACTGAGTTGCACAGGAGGCACCGCATGAATCTCCCTGACGCACCGATCGCGCACGAAGGATTCTTCGCAGCTCACTTCCTTACCGTGAACGACCAGGAAAAATCGAGTGACTTCTATGTCCGGATTCTTGGCGGAAAATTGATCAAGCCGGCAGATCCCTGCTATATCAAGCTGGCAAATACGTGGATCATCCTCAATTCCGGCGGTGGCCCGACTCCCGACAAGCCCGAGGTCGTTCTTGAAACGCCGTCGCATCTGAACAGAGTCAATAGCTTCCTTAATCTGCGTGTCGCCGACATCTGGGCCTGCTACAAAGAATGGGGCGATAAGGGGGCGTTCTTTCTTACCGAGCCGTTAGCCAATCCTGACGGCTGGGAGTGGCGCTGCTACATGCGCGATCCCGACGGCTACCTCATCGAGGTCGGTCAATATACTCAAATGGCGATCGACTGGTTCAAGAATCACAGTTAGTTTGGCAAGCAATCAACAATAGACGACGTTCGAAACTTCCCGCGAGCCTCAGATCACCTTCCATACGCGCACTACGACTAAATCTGAATATCGCTCGCACACGCCGATGAATATTGATCGCCTTAACCAGTCGTATGCTCCGGCTGGTGGATAGAAGCGCGGATTCGTCCGGAAATAGTATTGGTCGGACGGAACTGCTTCACCGGCTGCTATGCGCGCCAGAACTTCGGGCGAACCATGGCGAATCCCCTGGTTGCGCACCTCTATCCGATGGTGGTCATCGGTCTCAATGGCGTAATGCGCGTCGAGAGAGGCGACACCATCGGGTCCGATGAACTGCCAGTCTGCGCCGCCGGGTAACACGCGCCCAGAAATGTGGGGCCCGGCGAATGTGCCTCCGGTGATGGGTACCGTTCGTCGGATGCCCGAATCCGATTTTCCCAACTCCAGAGTCGGACCGATGGCGACGCGAAGTTCGAGAGCAAATTCGAGCCCTGGTGGCGAAAGTTTATTTTGAAGATCCATTTCTATCCCCAGACTTCGCGGGCAGTATCGACTACGAGCTGGAGCTTGGCCCATTGCTGGTCTTCGGTGAGGAGATTGCCTTCCATCGTGGAGGCGAATCCGCATTGCGGGCTGATCGCGAGCTGATCGAGCGGGATGAAGCGAGCGGCTTCATCGATGCGGCGGAGAAGATTTCCTTCTGCTCAAGCTCCGGGCGTTTTGAGCTGACGAGGCCGAGCACGACGGTTTTGTTTTTGGGGACGAGCCGAAGAGGTTCGAAGGTGCCGGATCGCTCGTCGTCGTATTCAAGAAGGAAGCGATCGACAGCCAGCTCGTGGAAGAGGCGCTCGGCGATGGCGTCGTATCCACCTTCGGCGTACCAGTGACTGCGGTTGTTCCCGCGGCAGAGATGAATCGCGAGGGTGACGCCCGGATGACGCGCAGCAGCGAAGCAGGCATTGTCTGCATTGAGGGAGGCGGTGAGCATCTGCGCGGGATCGACGCGCAGTTCCTTCTGCATCCATGCGGTCCATTTGGGGTCGAGGTAATAGCTGTAGCGGGGCGCGTCAATCTGGAGATAAGAGATGCCGCTGGTGACAAGGGTGCGGATGTCAGCAGCCATGATTTCCGTTACGGCGCTGAGCATGGCGTAGGGATCGTGATAGACGCTGTCGGTGATGCCGTATTTGAACGAGATGGCGGGAAACTGGGTTGCGCTGGGAAGAGTGATCTTGATGGGGCCGGATGCATGCTGGCGCATGAAGGGGAGTTCGCGGCCGGTGAGAGGCTGGCGCTGGCGAAGAGGCGATGTGACGATGCCATTGATGCTGCTGACGGCAGGCTGCGGCTGTCCGCCTTTTGAAACCGCGTCAGACCATTTGCGCGAGACAGACTCCCCGAAGTCGAAGCCCTCGACAGCGTCAGTGAAGTCGCTCATGAAGTTGGTGCGGCGAAATTCTCCGTCGGTGAAGATATCGAGGCCGATTTCCTTCTGGCGCTCAAGTACGCGAAGAATCTGTCGGTCTTCGATTTCCTGCAATTCCGCTGGCGGATTTGTGTGCATGACGAGCATCGAGGAGTTCGTTGGGGCGAAGAAAACTGCCAACGTGGTCGGCGCGGTAGGGTGATGGCATTTCAAAGCTCCTTTTGTGCCGGCAGCGATTGCGGCTGCCGCAGAGATCAGATCAGAACATTGCGAAGCGAACGGGCTCCAAGCTGCAGAGCCGGAAGACATACCCTGATTAGCGTATCGCGATCGACGCGGGAGATGTGCGTTCCGACGTTGATGGCGGCGACTATGTGATTGCTGCGAGTGGAGACGGGGACGGCGATGGAGCGGAGTCCGGCCTCGAGTTCTTCGTCGACGATGGCGTAGCCGTCTCTTCGAACCTGAAGGATGGCTTTTTTGATTTGCGGGATGCGCGTGAGGGTTTTGGGAGTATAGGACGTTGGCTTGAGATCGCGGAGGTAGTGGTCAAGCTGATCGTCGGGCAAGGAGGAGAGGAGGACGCGGCCCATTGAAGTGCAGTAGGCGGGAAGCCGGCTGCCTACGGAGAGCCCCGCGGCGAGAATGCGGCTGGCGGCGGAGCGCGCGACATAGACGATCTGGCCGCCATCGAGCATGCTCATCGAGGATGACTCGTGGAGTTGCTCGGAGATGTGTTCGAGGACAGGGCGCGCGGCTTCAACAACGGAAGAGGAGGACAGAAAGGAGAATCCGAGATGGAGGACCTGCGCTTTGAGCCGGTAGACCTGGCGGGAGCGCTCGACATATCCGAGCATTTCGAGCGTGTAAAGGAGCCGGCGGATGGCAGCTCGGGAGAGACCGGTGGAACGGGAGATTTCGACGATGCTGCGGCCCTCGTGATGACCTTCGAAGCTTTCAATGACGCGAAGGCCGCGGGCGAGGGAGAGCACGAAGTCAGGATTGCCGGCGTAGGTGGCGAATTCGTTGCTGCCGGCAGGTCGCTCGGCTGCGGGATTTCGTCTGCTGGTTGGCATCTTTGAGGTTCGCGCGCGACTTTCTCAGATGGGCGAGTATCGCACATCTTGTACAAGTGTGGCTATACGCGTAATAATGCCGTTCAACCTGGAGGTCGAATGGCGGAGTGGCTCAGCCTGGCTGAGGCAATCTCAGCGAATGTGCACGATGGGGACAGCGTGGCAATGGAGGGGTTCACGCACCTCATACCATTTGCCGCGGGGCACGAGATTATCCGGCAGAGACGGCGCGAGCTTTCGCTGATCCGGATGACGCCTGACCTGATCTACGACCAGCTGATCGGGGCGGGATGTGCGCAAAAGCTGACATTTTCGTGGGGAGGGAATCCTGGCGTCGGGTCGCTGCACCGGTTCAGGGATGCGGTGGAGCATGATTGGCCACGGCCGCTGGAGATTGAAGAGCGAAGCCACAGCGACATGGCGAATGCCTATGTGGCGGGCGCATCGAACCTGCCGTTTGCGGTGCTGCGAGGGTATACGGGATCGGATTTTGCTCGGGTGAATGACAAAATTCGGAGCATCACGTGCCCCTTTACCGGAGAGGTGTTGGCGGCGACGCCGGCTGTGAGGCCGGATGTGACGGTGATCCATGCGCAGAAGGCGGACTGGAAGGGCAATGTGCTGCTGTGGGGAATCCTGGGGGTGCAGAAAGAGGCGGCACTGGCGGCAAAGCGTGTGATTGTGACGGTGGAGGAGCGGGTTGAACGGCTGGATGCGCCGCCGAATGCGTGCATTCTGCCGGGATGGGTTGTCAGCGCGGTGTGCGAGGTGCCGCGAGGAGCGTTGCCGTCGTATGCCCATGGGTACTACGAGCGAGACAACGTCTTTTACCGCGCGTGGGAGAAGATTTCGCGAGAGCGCGAGGGCTTTAATGCTTGGATTGAGAAGCATGTGGTGAAGACGGAGAATTTTGCAGAGTATCTGAGAGTATTGAGCGAGTCGCAGACGCGGGTGGTGTGCCAGTGAGTCTTGATTACACGCCGGACGAGATGATGACGGTATCTGCGGCGCGGATGCTGAGGAACGGCGCGGTGTGCTTTGTAGGCATCGGCTTGCCATCGACTGCAGCGAACCTTGCGAGGCTGACCCATGCGCCGGATGCGATGCTGGTGTACGAGTCAGGGCCGATCGGAGCGAAGCCTCCGGTGTTGCCATTGTCGATCGGTGACGGGAATTTGGCAGAGACGGCGGACACCGTGGTGTCGACACCGGAGATCTTCCGCTACTGGCTGCAGGGCGGACGAATTGATGTCGGTTTTCTCGGAGCCGCGCAGTTGGACCGCTTCGCGAACATCAACACGACTGTAGTGGGTTCCTATGCGAAGCCGAAGGTGCGGCTGCCGGGAGCGGGAGGAGCGCCGGAGATCAGTTCGTCCGCGAAGGAAGTATTGATTGTGGTGAAGCAATCGAAGCGAACGCTGGTGGAGAGGCTGGATTTCGTAACGTCGGTGGGTTTTTTGACGGGAGGAGACTCGCGCGAGAAAGCGGGTCTGACGGGGAAGGGACCGGTGGCGGTGATCACCGATCTTTGCATTCTGCGGCCGGATGCAGCAACGCGGGAGCTGAAGGTCGCGAGCATTCATCCGGGCGTGGATCGCGAGACGATCGCGGCGAATACCGGATGGAAGATTCAATTTGAGGAGAGGTGCAGTGAGACGGAGAGGCCGCGAGCGGAAGAGTTGCAGGTGCTGAGAGACTTGAAGGCGCGCACGGCGGCCGCACATGGTGTTCAGGGAGAAGTCGCATGAGGCCGGTGTTTCTGTGCGATGCGGTTCGGACGCCAATTGGCCGCTATGGAGGCGCGCTGGCGAGTGTGCGGACCGACGATCTGGCTGCGGCTCCGATACGCGAACTGATGCAGACGGAATGCGGGGGTGGACTGGAGCGCATTGGATGATGTGGTTCTGGGATGCGCGAACCAGGCGGGAGAAGACAATCGAAACGTGGCGCGAATGGCGCTGCTGCTGGCTGGGCTGCCGGAGTCAGTTTCAGGAACCACAGTGAACAGGCTTTGTGGGTCGGGCATGGATGCGGTGGGGATTGCGGCGCGGGCGATTGCATGCGGAGAAGCGGATCTTTTGATCGCGGGTGGTGTGGAGTCGATGTCGCGCGCGCCCTTTGTGATGGGAAAGGCAGAGGCTGCGTTTCAGCGATCGGCGGAGATCTACGACACGACGATCGGCTGGCGATTTGTGAATCCGCGGATGCGGGAGATGTACGGAACGGATTCGATGCCGGAAACGGGCGAGAATGTTGCGCGGGAGTGCGATGTCGAGCGGGCGGCGCAGGATGCGTTTGCATTTCGAAGCCAGATGAGAGCGGCGCGGGCAATGACCGATGGATTTTTCGATGAGGAGATTGTGCCGGTTGAAGTGACGGGTAAGAAAGAGAGCACGATCGTTGCGCGGGATGAACATCCGCGACCGGATACCAAGCTGGAGAAGCTGGCTGCGCTGAAGCCGCTGTTTGAGGGGGGCACAGTGACGGCTGGAAATGCTTCGGGAGTGAATGATGGAGCGGCCGCGATGATTGTCGCCTCGGAAGAGGCAGTGAACAGGCATGGACTGCGTGCGCGGGCGCGCGTGCTGGGGATGGCAACCACGGGTGTGCCGCCGCGGATCATGGGAATCGGTCCGGTTCCGGCGACGAAGAAGCTGTTGACGCGGTTGGACAGGGCGATCGGCGAGTTTGACTGGATTCAGCTCAACGAGGCGTTTGCCAGCCAGTCGATTGCGTGTCTCAGGCAGCTGGGCCTTCCTGAAGACGCGGAGCACGTGAATGCAACAGGAGGGGCGATTGCATTGGGGCATCCGCTCGGAATGAGCGGCGCGCGGCTCGTGATGACAGCGGCGCATCAACTTGAAAAGTTCGGCGGAAAGCTCGCGTTGGCGACGATGTGCATCGGCGTGGGCCAGGGAATCGCGATGGCGATCGAGCGGATATGAAGGAGGGACGTTGAACGATCTTCCGATGGTTGAGATGGCAGTCGAAGGCACCCAGCCGGATTATTACTTCCCGCCGTATGTCTCAAGCATTGCGCGATCGCCGCGAATGCCGCTGATGATGCTGCCGAAGACGCAGACGGAGAGAACGGGGCCCGTCTTTGGGCAGGGGCTCATTCGCGCAGGCGACAACGATCTCACGGCGCAGCATGAGGGCGATCCCATTGGCGAGCGCATTTACGTGCACGGCCGGGTGCTGGATGAAGACGGCCGGCCAGTACGCAATGCGCTGGTGGAGGTGTGGCAGGCAAATGCGGCGGGAAGGTATCGGCACAAGGTGGATGGGCATGATGCGCCCCTCGACCCGAATTTCAGCGGGGCTGGGCGGGTGCTGACGGATGAGAAGGGCTACTACTCCTTCAAGACAATCAAGCCGGGGCCGTATCCGTGGGGGAACCACCACAATGCGTGGCGACCGGCGCACATTCATTTTTCTCTCTTTGGAGCGGGGATTCTGTCGCGATTAGTGACGCAGATGTATTTTCCGGGCGATCCGCTGCAGCCGCTCGATCCGATCTTCAACAGTATTCCCGATCAGGCGGCGCGAATGCGGTTGGTGTCGAGGCTGGACATGGAGCGAGCGGAGCCGGACTACGCGCTGGCGTACATCTTCGACATCGTGCTGCGCGGACGCGGTGATACGCCGTTTGAGGAGAGCCGGTAAATGGAGAAGCGGATCCCATTCAGCTCGCAGACGGTCGGGCCGTATTTCATGATCGGACTCGAGTATCTGATCGATCGAATTGCGGATACGAGCGGCGCGGACACAATCGAAATTCGCGGGAGAGTGCTGGACCGCGATGGAGCGCCGGTGCCGGATGCGATGCTCGAGTTCTGGAGCGCGGGAGATGCCGGCAGGAGTGCCTCGGCGCATTCGCAGCAGCGCGGAATTCCCGCGGGGTTCAAGCGGGTGGTGACGGATCTGGAGGGAACGTTTGTGGCGCGGATCCGGAGACCGGTTGCCAGTCAAATAGAGGATGGGCGAGAGCAGGCTCCACATGCGATGGTTCTGGTGTTTGCGCGCGGGTTGCAACGCCATCTGATCACGCGGGTTTACCTGGAGAACGAGACCGGAGATGAAGGCGACCCGGTGCTGGCGCGGATTCCGGTGGAGCGACGGGGCACAGTGATCGCGAAGCTTGATGGAGAGAATGCCTACCGGTGGAATGTGGTTCTGCAGGGCGCGGATGAGACGGTGTTCTTCGCCTGGTAACGAGATATTGGTAGCGAGATAGTGCGGATATGAGCGACGGGTTAAATTCGCTTTTGTTTTCGACGCCGGAGATGACGCGCGTGTTTTCCGCGGTGGGACAGCTGCGCGCAATGATGCGGTTCGAGTGGGCGCTGACGTACGCGCTTGAGGCGCATGATCTGGCCGAGTCGGGATCGAGCGCGGTGCTGGAGTCACTGCTCGATGCCGGTTTTGTGGATGTGGAGCGACTGAAGCGCGAAGCTCGAGAAGACGGAAACGTCGCGATCTCGTTTGTGCGGCAATTGACCTCAGCGGTGAAGGCGCGGGAGCAGGGCGCTGCGCGCGCGATTCACCTGGGAGCGACGAGCCAGGACGTGCTGGATACGGGGCTGGTTCTGCAAATGCGGGACGGCATCAAGCTTCTTGAGAGCGCGATTGCAAGGCTCGATGCGGCGCTCGCGAAGCAGGTGCGGGCGCATCGCGAGACGCTGATAACGGGAAGAACATGGCTGCAGGCCGGGCCGCCGACGACGTTGGGACTGAAGCTGGCGGGAACGCTGTCTGCGGTGCGACGGCATCGTGAGCGAATTGAGGCTGCCGCTGAAAGAGCACTGGTTTTGCAATTCGGTGGAGCGGTGGGAACGCTGGCGGCGCTGGGGGATGCTGGAGGGCGCGTCTCTGCAGAACTGGCGCAGGTGCTGGATTTGCGTGAGGCTGAATTGCCGTGGCATACGCAACGGGATGGGTTTGTCGAGATGACAGAGGTGCTGGCAAATCTTACCGGGTCGCTCGCGAAGTTTGCACGAGATGTAGCGCTGCTGATGCAGGCTGAAGTGGGCGAGGTGTCGGAGGGAAGCAGCGAGGAGCGCGGCGGCTCATCGACGATGCCGCATAAGCACAACCCGGTGGCGTGTGCCGGGGTGATCGCGGCGCACGAGCGGATGCCCGGTCTGGTGGTTACGATGCTTCACGCGATGCAGCAGGAGCACGAGCGAGGGCTTGGGCTGTGGCAGGCAGAGTGGGAGACCGTGCCGGAGGCATTTCGCCTGACGGGGGCGGCCCTTGCGTATGCGATCGAGATTGCAGAGGGACTCGTGGTCGATGCAGATCGCATGAGAGTGAACTTTGATGCGCTGCTTGGGATGAGCATGGCGGAAGCGGTGAGCACGGCTCTTACCCGGAAGATGGGGAGGGGTGAGGCGCACGAGGTTCTGCGTAAGGCTACGGCCCGCGCGAAGAGAGAGAAGAAACATCTTGGAGAAGTTTTGAAGAGCATGCCGGAGGTGAGTGCTCTTCTGAGCGGCGAAGAGGTCGATCGGCTGCTGGAGCCGCGCGCTTATCTGGGCAGCGCACAGATCTTCATTGCGCGCGTGCTGGGAGAGCCGGATGCCGGAGATTGAGAATGCAGGGGTTCGACTTTATTACGAGCTGAGTGGCAGGGAAGAGGGCGAAGTGCTCGTGCTGGGCAATTCGCTCGGCTCGAACCTGCACATGTGGGACAAAGTTCTGCCGGGTTTCGAGAGTCGATATCGGCTGATTCGATTTGATACGCGAGGAAGCGGAAAGAGCAGCGTGCCTCCGGGACCGTACCGCATCGAGGATATGGGGCACGATGTGCTCGATTTGCTGGATTCGCTTGGTGAGGAGCGCGCGCATATTTGCGGCCTTTCAATGGGCGGAATGGTTGCGATGTGGCTCGGGATTCATGCTCCGCAGCGCGTGAAGCGGTTGGTGCTGGCGAATACAGCAGCACGGATCGGCACGCCAGCAACGTGGGACGAGAGGATTGCGACCGTGAAGAGATCGGGAATGGCGCCGCTCGCTGAGACTACGCTCACGCGATGGTTTACATCTGGGTACCGCGATAGCCATGCGGAAGAGATGTTGAGGATTCAGGAGATGGTTGCTGCGACCGATCCCGCAGGCTACTCGGCGTGCTGTGGTGTGCTGCGCGATACCGATCTGCGAGGAGAGGTCGAGAGCATTTCGGCTTCTTGTCTTGTGATCGCGGGCAGGCATGATCCAGCCACGCCTCCCTCAGACGGGCTGGCGATTCATCGCAGCCTCCTGAAATTCGAAGTATGTGGAGCTTGAGACATCGCATCTTTCGGCATGGGAGCGAGCGGAAGAGTTTGCGACGGAAGTTGTCGGGTTTCTGGAGAGTGGGGAGGTTCGCAATGGATGAACGGGAGAGGCATGCGGCGGGGATGCGCATTCGACGAGAAGTGCTGGGAGATGCGCATGTCGATCGTGCGGAGACGTCGAAGAGCGAGCTGGATGCGGAGTTTCAGGATCTGATTACGCGCTATGCCTGGGGCGAGACATGGGCACGGCCGGGGCTGCAGCGGCATACGCGGAGCCTTCTCACGATCGGATTGATGGTGGCGCTGAATCGCGGCGAGGAATTGAAACTGCATCTTCGAGCGGCGCGGAACAACGGAGTTACGGTTGAGGAGATCAAGGAAGTGCTGCTGCATTGTGCGGTGTATTGCGGAGTGCCGGCGGCGAACTCGGCGTTTCATGCTTGCGAAGGAGATCTTAGAGGACCAGAAAGGCGAGAAGTAAGACAGAGATGGCGCGCTTTGAAACACAAGTCGGAATTGTGGGCGCTGGGCCGGCGGGACTGATGCTGTCCCATCTGCTGCACTTGCGCGGGATCAGCTCGATTGTTCTGGAAGCGAAGTCGCGGGCTTATTGCGAAGAACGGGTGCGGGCAGGCGTGCTGGAGCACCCGAGTGTGGAGCTGCTGCGAAAGGCTGGTGTGGGAGATCGGCTGGATCGCGAGGGGCTGAGGCATGGCGGAATCGATTTGGGAGTCGATGGAGTGCGCCACCGCATTCCGTTTGTTGACCTCACGGGGAAGTGCATCACGGTCTATGCGCAGCAGGAAGTTGTGAAGGATTTGATCGCGCGGCGGCTTGCTGACGGCGGCGATCTGCGGTTTGAGTGTGGAGACGTTTCGCTGCACGGTATTGACAACGACAGGCCGTGGATTCGCGTGGAGAAGGATGATGCGGTCGATGAGATACGCTGCGACTACATTGCGGGCTGCGACGGGTTTCATGGAATTTCGCGGTCCGCATTTCCTGAAGGAACGCTGAATGTCTACGAGAGGTCGTATCCGTTTGCGTGGCTGGGAATTCTGGCCGAGGCGGCGCCGTCGCGCGAAGAGCTGCTCTACATGCATCACGAACGCGGCTTTGCGTTGTACAGCATGCGGTCGCCGCGGATTACAAGGCTGTATCTGCAGTGTCGGGCGGACGAGGATATCAACCAGTGGAGTGACGATCGGATATGGAGTGAGCTGCAAACGCGGCTTGCGTGTTCAGACGGCTGGCGGCCAACGGAGGGCGAGATTCTGCAGAAGGGCGTAACGGGGATGCGCAGCTTTGTCGTGGAGCCTTTGCAATATGGGCGGCTGTTCCTGGCGGGAGATGCGGCGCACATTGTGCCGCCAACGGGCGCGAAAGGAATGAACCTGGCCTTTGCGGATGTGCATCACCTGGCCGCGGCATTCGGGGCATTCTATGCCGGCAAGGATGAATCAAAGCTGAAAGCCTATTCGCATACGTGTCTGGGACGCATCTGGAAGGCGCAACGGTTTTCGTGGTGGATGACGTCGCTGCTGCACCGGTTTGAAAGTGATTCGGCGTTCGACCATAAGAGACAGGTGGCAGAGCTGGAGTACGTGACCAGTTCACGCGCGGCGGCGACGTGCCTCGCGGAGAATTATGTGGGGCTGCCGTTTGACTGAGTGCGTTGGCAGAGTTGGGCGGCACCGAGAGAGAGGGAATATGACGGATTACGCGGGGCGATGGAAAACAGTTCGGGTCGAAGTGGAAGAAGGAATCGGGTGGGTGATCTTGAACCGGCCTGAGAAGCGCAATGCGATGAGCCCTACGCTGAACCGCGAGATGCGGGACGTGCTGGAGACGATCGAGACGGACGAGGACGTGAGGGTCGTGGTACTGACCGGAGCGGGGGAGTCGTGGACAGCGGGGATGGATTTGAAGGAGTATTTCCGCGAGGTAGACCAGGCGCCGGAGATTGTGCAGGAGCGAGTACGGCGCGATGCCTCAACGTGGCAGTGGAAGCTGCTGCGCATGTATGCGAAGCCGACGATTGCGATGGTGAATGGGTGGTGCTTCGGAGGAGGATTCTCGCCGCTGGTGGCATGCGACCTGGCGATAGCGGCGGAGACCGCGGTCTTCGGCCTGTCGGAGATCAACTGGGGAATTCCGCCGGGGAACCTGGTCAGCAAGGCGTTGGCGGATACGGTGGGTCAACGGAAGGCGCTTGAGTACATCATGACCGGCGACACATTTACAGGAAAGCAGGCGGCGGAGATGGGGCTGGTGAACAAGGCTGTTCCGCTGGAGCAACTGCGCGAGGAGACGGTTGCGCTGGCGCGGAAGCTGGCCGCGAAAAATCCGGTGGTGCTGCGCGCTGCGAAACATGGATTCAAGCGATGCCGCGAGCTTACCTGGGAGCAGAGTGAGGACTATCTTTACGCGAAGCTCGATCAGGCGCAGCTGAGGGATCCCGAGCATGGGCGGGAAAAAGGATTGAAACAGTTTCTCGACGAGAAGAGCATCAAGCCGGGGCTGGAGAGCTATCGGCGTTGAGGTCGCGGATGAAATTGGACGTGGTTGAGGTGGAGCGGAAAAAGTCGATCTCAATGCAGCTGGAGAGGCTGTTGCGGCCGCGGTCGATTGCGATTATCGGCGCGTCGGCAACGCCCGGTTCATTGGGCGAGAGCGTGCTCGCGAATCTGACGGAATGGGGATACGGCGGGGAGATTCATCTCGTTAACCCGAAGCGGCCGATGATTCGCGGGAGAGAGTGCCTGGGGGCGATTGCAGAGCTGCCTCATGGAGTGGATTGTGCGGTTCTCGCGATTCCGGGCGCGGCGGTTCTCGCTTCGGTTCAGGCTTGTGCGGAGCAAGGAGTCGGGAGCGCGATCGTGTTCTCGGCCGGGTTTGCGGAGGCTGGAGAAGAGGGCCGGGCAGCACAACGAGAGCTGACGCGGATTTCGAAGAGAACACGAGATGGCGCTGGAGGGGCCGAATTGCCTGGGGATGGTGAATTATGTGGATGGAATCCCACTTACGTTTGTGGTGACGCCGCCGCAGGCGCAAATCGATCGTCCCGGGGCGGCGATTTTTTCGCAGAGCGGAGCACTGGCGGCAGTCATAAGCGTAAACATGCGGCATCATCGGATTCCGCTGACCTATTCCATATCGACGGGCAACGAAGCGGCTACCGGTATAGAGGACTTTGTCGAGCATCTTCTCGAGGACGCGAGTACGCGCGTGTTTGCGCTGGTTGTGGAGCAGTTTCGGGAGCCGCAGCGGTTTCTGGAATTAGCGCGGCGGGTTCGGGACGCGGGAAAGTTCATCGTGCTGCTTCATCCGGGGCGCAGCAAGGCAGCGCGGGTTTCGGCTGCTACGCACACGGGAGCGATTGCGGGGGACTATGAGGTGATGCAAACGCTCGTGGCGCATGCAGGCGTGATCCACGTGGAGAGCCTGGAAGAACTGGTGGACGTGGTGCAGATCGTTGTGCGGTGCGCGGAGCCGCCGAGAGGCGGTGCGGCGGTTTTAACAGAATCCGGCGCATTCAAAGCACACGCGATGGATCTTTGCGGTGCGATCGGGCTGAATCTGCCGGCCTTGTCGAAGAGCTGCGAAGACAAGTTGCGAAAGGCGCTGCCGGCGTTTATTCCGCCGTCGAATCCGCTGGATCTTACGGCGCAGGGACTGGTCGATCCGGATCTCTATCGGCGCACGCTGCCGCCGATTATGGAGGACGACGGATTTGGAAGCATCGTGCTGGGGATTATTCTTACCGACGCGAAAACGACTCGGCTGAAGCTTCCGCCGATCCTGAGTGCGATTGAAGCGTTGAAGCCTCGGAAGCCCGTGGTCTTTGCGGCGCTGGATGAAGGAGCGCCGTTCGATTTTCCTGAGCTTGATGCGTTGAGGGAGCTTGGCGTCGCGTGCTTTCCGTCGCCTGAGCGCGCATTACGGGCCCTTGCGCTTGTGACACGGCGGGCGATGCATGCCGACAAGGGCGATTGTGACCACGACGCTCGCCTGGACATTTCACGACATTACGGCCCGGGCTTTTTTCTGAAGCGGAGAGCAAAGAGATCTTAACGAAGATCGGGATCCCAATTCCGGATGGAAGAGTTGCTGCACATGCGGAAGAGGCGGTTCAAATTGCCGCGGAGATCGGATACCCGGTGGTTCTGAAGGCGCAGTCAGCGGATTTGCCGCACAAAAGCGATGTGGGCGGAGTCATTCTCGGGGTTCGATCGGAGGCAGAACTGCTGGAAGGATGGTTCACGCTGCATCGCAATGTGCAGAAAGCCCGGAAGGAACTCGTGCTGGATGGCGTGCTGGTGGAGAGGATGGGGAAGAAAGGAATCGAGTTGATTGCGGGCGCACGGAGAGATCCTCAGTGGGGTCCGGTTGTGATGGTAGGTTTTGGAGGCGTGCTTGCAGAAGCAATTGGGGATGTGCGCCTGATGCCGCCGGATTTGTCGTGTGAGGAGATTACGCAAGAGTTGAGCAACCTGCGGTGCGCGCCCCTGTTGAGGGGATTTCGCGGCGCGCCGGAGGCGGACATCGCAGCAGTAGCGATGGTGGTGGAGAAGATTGGGCGACTGATGCGGGCGTGTCCTGAGATCGCGGAGATCGATGTCAATCCGCTGGTTGTCTATGAAAAAGGCAACGGCGTGCTGGCGCTGGATGCGTTGATCTCCGTCAACGAGATGGGCCAGGTGCTTTCGAGGCAGGAGGCAAGTTTATGAACGATGTAGCGCTTTTGATTGATGGAAGGTCGACCGCCGCTGAGGAAGGTGGCTCCTTCGAACGCATCGATCCAGTCAAGGGATCGGCGGCAAGCAGGGCTGCAGCAGCGAAGAGTGGAGACGTGCATGCTGCGGTGGAGGCAGCAGCGAAGGCGTTTCCGGACTGGGCCGCAACCGGACCGGGTCGACGGCGCGAACTGCTTTTGAAATCGGCGGATGTGCTGATGACGTACCAGAAGGACTTCATCAGATGCATGATTGCGGAGACCGGTGCGACGGAGCCCTGGGCGGGATTCAATGTTGCGTTCGCAGCGGGGATTTTGCGGGAAGCAGCGTCGATGACGTCGCAGATCACGGGAGAGGTGATTCCGAGCGATGTTCCGGACAACCTTGCGATGGCGATTCGGCAGCCGATCGGCGTATGCGCTGGAATTGCGCCGTGGAATGCGCCTGTGATCCTTGGGGTTCGCGCGATTGCGATGCCGCTGGCCTGCGGTAACACCGTGGTCTTCAAAGCCTCGGAGGCGTGCCCCGCGGTTCACCGGCTGATCGGCACGGCTCTGCTGGAAGCTGGATTGCCGGCGGGAGTCTGCAATGTGATTACGAATGCTCCGGAGGACGCGGCAGAAGTTGTGGCTGCGCTGATCGATCATCCAGCGGTGCGGCATATCAACTTTACCGGTTCAACACGAGTGGGCCGCATTGTTGCGGAGCGCGCGGCTCGCCATCTGAAGCCGGTGTTGCTGGAACTGGGCGGTAAGGCTCCATTGATTGTGCTGGAGGATGCGGATATTGATGCGGCGGTGAATGCGGCGGCATTCGGCGCGTATATGAACCAGGGGCAGATCTGCATGTCGACGGAACGGATCGTTGTGGATGAGCGGGTGGCGGAGGAATTTGTAAGGAAGCTATCGGCGAAGGCCGCAGGGTTGCCGTTGCAGGATCCTTCTATGGGTCCGACTGTGCTTGGTTCAATGGTGGATGCGAAGTCGGCTGCGCGCGTTGCGGAGCTTGTGGATGACGCGGTGCAGAAGGGAGCCTCGGTCACCGCTGGGGGTGGCGGAGACGGCACGCTGATTCCGGCAACGGTCATTGACCGTGTAACGCCAGCAATGCGGATCTATGGGGAGGAGTCTTTCGGACCAGTGGTTTCGATTGTGCGCGTGAAGGGTGACGAAGAGGCTCTTCGTGTAGCCAACGATACGGAGTACGGACTAGCTGCGGCGGTGTTTAGCCGGGACATTGCGCGAGCATGGCGGGTGGCGCAACGAGTGAACAGCGGGATCTGCCATATCAATGGTCCCACAGTGCATGATGAGCCGCAGATGCCGTTCGGCGGAGTGAAAGCGTCGGGGTACGGGCGATTCGGGGGAAAGGCCGGAATCGATGAGTTCACGACGCTGCGCTGGATCACGGTGCAGACTGGTGAACGACACTATCCATTTTAGAGATGACATTTTAATGATGTGAGAGCCGATCGCGCAGCATCCTGCTGCCCGGCAAACGGTAGTTCAGACGCAGCTCGTCGATCCGCGGGTTCAGCCATAGATCAGACTCGGGGCCGATCGCCTCCGGTCGTAGCCGCTGCAGTGGAAAGTGCGGATTGAGCGCCAAGGCCGTAGTGAAATCGGCCCGGCGGGTTGCCGGCAGGGTATCGCCTCTATTTCATCAATTGACAGTTTCGCTTGTGACGAGGGATGGCTAATCTTCTCTCAATAAAGCGGAAGCGGGACTGTGGCTTGTCCCGTCATCAGGAAGATTCTGTTGAGGTTGCGCGGATCATGCTGCTGAATGTAAGGCGTGTCGCGCGCTTTTCGAGTGAATCAGGCATCCCATTCGATGGGTCCGCGGCAATTCGATGGGCTCGAGGTTGAAATGTCCTCTGCTCAAACGGCCGTCCCACAGAAGACGCGCAAGAAACCTGCAACGAGCCCGTTTCCCAGCCAGAAGCGCATCCCTCCTGCGTGCGATTTGTCGATGCTTGATACCGTGCGGACGGCAATGCGTACTTCAATTGGCTGACGGGCAGCCAGTAACTCTTCGCAGTGGAGGACGTGATGGCAAAGCGAAAAGATCGATTGCAACCTCGCAGGGCAGGAAAGATATGGATCGCGGCTGGAGTCATTGCGCTCGCCGTTCTTGTCTGTGTTGTCATTGCCCACCGCCCTTTGCCGCAGGTTGCTCTCGCCAACTCTCCGGCGGCGTCTGCTGCGGCATCGGGCGCTAATGCGGCCGCAGGTGCTGCGGCGAAGACGCCTGCCCAGCCCCGCAACCTCTTTGAGCCGACGGTTCTCAACAAAGCACCTGCACCCGGCCGCTCACCAGCCGGCATGGCATGGATTCCAGGCGGCGAGTTTTCAATGGGCGCGGCGGAAATGCCAGGTATGAACGACGTTGGGATGAAGGCAACCCTTGATTCGCGCCCTGTTCACCGCGTGTATATCGACGGCTTCTACATGGATAAGACCGATGTCACCAATGCCGAATTTGCGCGTTTTGTAAAAGCGACCGGATACATCACCGTGGCAGAGCGCAAGCCGCGCGCAGAAGACTATCCTGGTGCTCCGCCCGAAAATCTCGTCGCCGGTTCCGTAGTCTTCGCGGCGCCCGATCATCCGGTGCCGCTCGATAACTACTTCCAATGGTGGACGTATGTGCCCGGCGCAAACTGGCGCCATCCTGAGGGACCGAAAACCAGCATCGTCGGTAAGGACAACTATCCCGTGGTACACATCGCCTATGAGGACGCCGAAGCCTATGCGCGCTGGGCAGGCGAGCGGCTCCCCACAGAAGCCGAGTGGGAGTTCGCGGCGCGTGGCGGTCTTTCGGGGCGGCTCTACGCCTGGGGCGATGAGTTGCGTCCCCATGGAAAGTGGATGGCAAATACTTTCGAGGGCCATTTTCCAAACCGCAACAGTGGCGACGATGGCTTCGTTGCAACTTCGCCGGTAAAAAGCTTTCCGCCGAATGGATATGGCCTCTATGACATGGCCGGCAATGTTTGGCAATGGACCAGCGACTGGTATCGGCCCGATTATTATGCGCGACTGGCGGCCGATGGAGTTGTCCGGAATCCCCAGGGGCCCGACGCTGCCTATGATCCCGCTGAGCCCGGCCACGCCAAGAGGGTCCAGCGCGGCGGATCGTTCCTCTGCACCGATCAGTATTGCTCCCGCTACATGGTGGGCACCCGCGGGAAGGGTGACATCGACACTGGAACCAACCACCTCGGATTTCGCTGTGTCTTGACTCGGCAGGAATGGGAGGCACGCTACGGACACTCGTCCGACCAGACTGTAGCCAATAACCACAGACCGTAGCTTGCGCACGACGGATGTTCCGCAGATCTGAATAAAGAGCTCGCACTACGTTTGGAAAGCGAGCGCGAACATGCTGAAGGGACGATGGACAAGCCACGGAGGGTGCGATTCGGATGGCGCTGGCCTTGGCCGGCATCGGGCCTCACAAAACCACTGCTGCTCTTTTCTGGGCTGATGAGCATCGGCGTTCTCTCTCATTCAAAAGAAGCATGGGCAAGCTCGCGGCAAAAGACTGACGTGGTGTATATGCAGAACGGCGACAGGATTACAGGCGAAATTAAATCCCTTGACAAAGGCAGCTTGTCCGTCAAGCCCAACTACGTAAGCTCTTCGATTGTCCTGGACTGGACCAAAGTCGATCATCTTGAAAGCTCGCAGACCTTCCTCGTGGTCGATCCTCACGGAAATTCTTATGTTGGCACGTTTGGAACGTCCGCTGAGAAGAATACGCTCCACATTCTCGGCCCCGACGGCGCCACTCTTCCTCACAATTCTGTGATCGAAATCAGTGAGATTGGCAGCACTTTTGTGAAGCGCATGCGGGGCAACATCGACGCAGGGCTGAGCTCAACCGCTTCCAATCAGCAAAGTGATCTCAGCATCCAGACCGGCCTCACGTATCAGTCGGAAAAGCAGATTTACTCGTTTAGTTCGAGCTCTCAGTTCGCCACGCAGCAGAACGCTCAGGACACCAACGAAACGACCGTAAAGAGCGCAGTCTTTCATCAGATAAAAAATTCAAATTGGTATGCCGGCGCAATTGCCAACTTTCTTTCCAGTTCTGAGCAGCAGATTGCTTTGCAATCCACGCTGGGAGCCGCATTGTCGAAGCGCATCATCTTCACAAACAAGACCGACCTGAACGCTATTGGTGGAATGGGATACACCCGGCTACGAAACGCCAGCGGCGCGGAGAGCACAAGCAACAAGAACTCGCTCGATGCGGCCTTTGCGGTGCAATATTCGACCTTCCGGTTTGACTCAACCACGTTCGACACGGCCGTGTGGGTATATCCCAGCATCACATCGCCAGGGCATGTTCGCCTCACGCTCAATCAGAACGTCTATTACAAATTTCTGGGCGACTTCTACATTCGATTCAGCTTCTACAACAACTACGACAATCGGCCCGCGGTCGGCGCCCCCGCAAATAACCTTGGCGGTTCCACTTCGGTCGGCTGGTCCTTCCACTAGGCAATCACTTTGTTCGGCGAAGGAGGAAAGCAAATGGCAGAAAAAGCAACCCACCGCTTCGGCAAATCGGGTTCAATTTCGTTTGACACTCATTCTTCCGCTGCGAAGCTCGGTAAAATGGCCAGTCTTTTCGAGGGCAGCCATCCCGTTTCAGAAAGGCGTGCCGCAGGCAAAGCTCTCAGAGACAAGCTGCCCCGCGAAGCTCATGGCGAGTGGAGGCGCGACCCGAGCCACCCGGGCGCAGTTGAGGTTGTGATGCAATGCAACGCTGGAAGGCAGCCAGAACTGGTCCCGCTTCGCCTCGCGCGCATGAGCGCATCGCCGTTTGCCTTTTACCGCGGAGCAGCCTGTGTAATGGCGTACGATCTCGCCCGCACGCCGATTACAGGAATTCCCACGGTCATGGACGGTGATGCCCACATGAACAATTTTGGCCTGTATGGGTCGCCGCAACGTGATGTCATCTTTGACCTGAACGATTTTGACGAGACCGTACGCGGCCCCTGGGAATGGGACCTCAAGAGACTTGCCGCGAGCATCAATCTGGCTGGCCGCGAAAACGGCCTGGACCAGAAGGAGCGTCACTCCGCTGTGCGCGGCTGCGTGCGTGCGTATCGCGACAACATGGACCGGCTTTCAACGATGGGTGTACTTGATACCTGGTACCTGCATGCTTATCCCGGCCGCGAGAATCCCCTGCTCAAGACCGACAGCAAGTCAAAAGCAGTTGTAGCAAAGGCTGTCGCCAAAGCTGCGCGCGAAACCAATATCGCGCTGCTTTCAAAGATTGCGGCCCGCGACGGCCATGGACATTGGCGATTTCACGAAAACCCTCCGATCCTTACGCGAGTCGATGCGAAAACACGTGCGAATGTAATTCAGGCACTCGATGAGTATGCGCCAACCCTCTCTCGTGAACGCGCTTTCATGCTGACTCGGTATCACGTAGCCGATGTGGCGCATCGCGTGGTAGGCGTTGGCAGCGTCGGCACGCGCGCCTACATAGTTCTGCTGATCGGAAACGGAGATGACGACCCTCTCTTCCTCCAGGTCAAGGAAGCGATTGTTCCAGCCCATGCGCCTTTTCTCCCGGCGACTGCAGAAGAATTCGAACATGAGGGCAAGCGCGTCGTAATCGGGCAGCGAGCGATACAGTCTTCCACTGACGTCATGCTCGGTTGGACACGAATCGGTTCATTGCCGTTCTATGTGCGGCAGATGAAGAACATGAAGGCGTCGATCCCTTTGGAATGGCTTTCCGGCTCGGCCTTCGACTTTTATGCGTTGGCGTGCGGCAGCATTCTTGCGCGGGCCCATGCGCGCACCAGTGATGCGGCGCTTATCTTCGGGTACTGCGGCGCCTCATCCACTTTGGATAAGGTCCTTGCAGACTGGGCCGAAGCCTATGCTGCACAGACCGTCAAGGATCACGCTGAGTTGGTCAAGGCGGTAAAGAATGATCCCAAAGTACAGGCGATGGCCGGCATCTAGGGGGGAGCTATGCCTGAAGAAACATACCGGAAGAACCGTCCATTCCTGTTGATGGAGGGAGGGCCGCTTTTCCAGATTGAACAGAGGCTGAGTGGCTTTCGCAAGAGAGCAGCTCTCACCAAGAGACGTGCCCTTTTGAGCATACTGCTCACCTGGGCGCCGCTCCTTATTCTTTCGCTGCTGCAGGGCACGGCCTACGGGCGGGAGATTCCGGTACCGTTTCTGCGTGACTTCGCGGTTCACGCGCGCTTCGTCTTCGCTGTTCCGCTGCTTCTGCTCTCGGAGAATGTGTTGGGGCCGCGCATCGCAGAAGCCGCCGAGCAGTTTGTTAAATCGAAAGTCGTTCTGCCGCCGGATTATGCCGGTTTCGATGAGGCGGTAACAGACGGCCTGCGCAAACGCGATTCCTTAACGGCGGAAATTGTGATCGCCGTGCTCGCATTTGTTATCTCCGTTGGAGGATTTCTGATCACGGCCGTGCATGTGTCCACCTGGTATGCCCTTCGGTCGTCCGCAGGGGTTTCGCTCACATGGGCTGGGTGGTGGTTCGCCTGCGTGAGCCTGCCGATCTACCACTTCCTCGGTCTCCGCTGGTTCTGGCGGCTGCTTATCTGGTTTCAATTTCTGGCTGCGATGAACCGCCTGAACCTGCAGCTCTATCCCACACATCCCGACCACGCAGGTGGTCTGGGCTTCGTGGGCGAGGCGCAGCGATTCTTTGGAATCGTCCTCTTTGCTTTCTCCTGCACTCTGTCGGGTGTAATCGCCAACGAGATTCTGTATAACGACATGCGGCTGAGCTCCTTCGCCCCTCTCGTTGCGTTCTATCTCTTTCTTTTCCTTGCAGTCCTCGTTCTGCCTCTCATCATCTTTGCCGGAAGGCTCCTTCGCCTCAAGCGAGTTGGTTTGCAGCAGTATGGAACTCTGGGCACAGCCTACACAGCCTCGTTCCATCGCAAATGGATTCTTGGCGAGAGCACTGACCATGAAGCTCTGCTTGGCACTGGAGATATACAGTCGCTCGCCGACCTTGGCAACAGCTACAACCTTGTCGAGGGTATGAAAGCTCTTCCGATCGATCCACGCACGCTCATCCATCTCACGATTGCGGGAGTTCTGCCCATGGTTCCACTCCTGCTGACAGTCATGCCTCTTAAGCAACTGCTCGGACTATTAATGAAGTTTCTTGTCTGATTAACAAAGCTGAGGCGGCCGCGCCCGAGCGCCTTGGCAAGCAGACCGATGAGGAGGCGTTCGATCATCGCTTCCTGGCCCAGAACCGTTTTGCCGACTCGTATTTCCAGTTCGAGGATGGATTCTCGCGGAGTTATTTTTGCAGAAGTAGACGCCGAGGGCCAGTGGAGACGGGCGAGCCCGCAGTTGTTTGTACAGGCTGCGCAATCGGCAATGCGCGGAAAACTGTTCATGCAAGAGCAGGCTCGCCGCTAGACTTTCGGGCACCTGCAGACGCAGCGTTGCCGCGCTGCGTGCCGCTGGCAAGTGCGGCTTGAGGAAGGAGATGCTCATCGTGCGGAGTCTTCTGGATTATGCCCTGCTGGTCTTCTTCATTTCGCTGATGCTGTTCTCACTGGCTGTGTACTTTGGGTGCGCGACTGCGGCCAGGGCGCGCGAAGCAGAAGACCCGGATCGGGAAGACCTGAAACTGATTACCAGTGCGAGTCTGACGTTGCTGGCCCTCGTGATCGGCTTTGATTTCTCAATGGCGGTGGGGCGTTATGACCAGCGCAGAAATTACGAAGAGGAGGAAGCCAATGCGATTGGTACGGAATATGTGCGGGTTGGCCTGCTGCCTGCGCAGGATGCAGATCGCCTTCGGCCGCTGCTGAGGGAGTATCTCGATCAACGCCTGCTGTTTTACGCAACGCACGATCAGGACCGACTGGTCTCGATTGGCATAGAGGAGGCGCGGATTGAGAGCGAAATGTGGAAGATTGTTGAGACCGCGGCAGGCGCGCAGCCGTCCAACCCGATGATTCTGGTGATCAGCGGCATGAACGATGTGCTGAACCGAACCGGGTACACGCAGGCCGCGTGGAGGTATCGCGTGCCGCTGGGGGCGTGGTGGACGATGGTTCTGCTGGGGGTGGGATGTTCGTGGCTGATTGGCTTCTCCGCGAAGCGCAGAAGGCCCATGCTGCTCGCATTTCCTTTGCTGGTCTCGATTGCACTGTTTTTTATCGCAGATATCGATAGCCCGCGGAAAGGGCTGATTCGCGTGCCACCTGTGAACCTGATCAGCCTCTCGCATTCCCTGCATGCGGGTGAGCATCAGAAATGATTCTTGATAATGATCTCGGCCCGTCGCCCGGTTCGATGGAGCCAGACAGCGGGCCGAGGATCTCCCAGGTGGAGGGAGAAGTCAGGAGCGCCGGAACAGGCGCATGCTGAAGGCGCTGCCCAGGCATATGAGTCCAAGCAGGCCGATGAGGGGAAGATTGCTTGCAGTCTTCGGCAGGTTTTCCTGCGGAGCGGCTGGTGCGGGCGCCGGCTCTGCGGCAGGAGCAGGGGGCACCGGGGTTACAACGGCAACCAGGATTGGCTGGTCCTGGGGCGGCGGCGGCGGCGGCGCAGCGGCGGCGTAGGCGGTATGCTGCGAGACGGTTGTCTGCGGAACCTCGACCACACGGGTGGCTGAGATGTTCATGCCTTTCCTCAGGCCCCATGCGTCGACCATCTGGCCGTTGACCTTGAACTTCTGCCCGTTGGGTATCTTAAACTCCTGGTTCTTTCCGTCCGCGAGCGTGAGGATGACGGAGAGCGGCGGATTGACGTGCCACACCCTGCCAGAGACGCTCTGTACGGTGGTGATGACCTCCGGCGTCGTAGTTTTCACGACGGTGCGCTGGACGATCATGCCGGGCTTGAGATCGTGCACGCTGAGCTGCTTGCCGTCGACATTGATACGAACACTGTCGGGCACATTGGTGAGGTGTCTTAGCTCCCCGTTGGCCATCCTGACGACAAGTTCATTGCCGGAGGCATAGACGACAGTTGCCCGATCGACGGTTACCTGGTGGGTCGCCTGCCCCGCCGTGGCAGTACTTGTTTCAGATTGAACCTGCGCTGTTGCTCCTGCCGCAAAGACCAGTACCAAAGCCCCCGCGAACGCCAGTGCAGCGCGCCTCAGATTTGTTGTTGAGTTCATTGCGTATCCTCCGAGTTCCTGGGTTGAACTGCTGAATTCAAACTGGACGCGGTGGAGCTCGCAGGACCCACCAGCGACGCGTGGACTATGTAACGTTGGGGTGCGCTTCCGACAAAATAGAATGGATAGCAAGTGATAAGAGTTACTGAAGACTTATCGCCCGGCCTGAGAACACCGGTATCGGACGGCTGGACGATCGAGATATTGTCTACCTGATAGACATAGTCGCCGGGACGGGTTTGAAGTGCGATTTGATCGCCGAGGCGGATGTCCTTGAGGCTGCGAAAGAAGCCGTCGCGATGAGCGGCGATCGCGATATTGCCGGCGTGGCCGGGGAGAGCGGTGCCTGCGACTCTGCCGGCGCCGCGGTTGAGCGTCAGGTCATCGGTGCCATTGAAGACCGGCACTTCGAGCTGAAGCCTCGGAATCGAGAGGACCGCCAGGGGCGGGTCGACCTTCATTGCCAGCGATTCTTTGTAAGCCTGCATGCGCTTGACCGACCAGAGGGCGAAGTCGACTGTTGAATCAGAAGATCGTGTAGAGGCCGCGTGAACAACCACCGGAAGCTGATGGGCATGAAAACTCAGCAGAGCAGCCCGGGAAATCACATACGACTGAAGCTGCCAGCCTGCGTAGACAAATAGAAAGGCGCACCCGATGACGAATAGGGCTCGCTCAAGGAGGCGCGACACTGGATGGGATGAGACTGGCGGCATAGGAGCTGCTGTCCATTTCCGGGTGGGTTGCTACGTGCTTGCGGCTGAGGAAGTCGGGTTCAGGGCCCCCCGATTCGGCCGCACAGGCCGGACCCGTAAATCCAATAATGCAACATGGTTGAGGATGTGCAGATTTTCAGAAAGGTTGCTTGCGGGAAGGGAAGGTACGGAAAGGCTAAATTAGAATTCCAGTTAAACATACAAGATAGATGCCTGCAGGATAATCGGCAAGTTAGATGAACGTGCGAGAGTCTTAGTCGCGAGAGTCTTAGTTAAGCTAGCGGAAAGAGAGCCCAAGTCGCGATGAAACTGCGTCTTGGGCGAGAAATCTATTTCGGTACAGCTTGAGGAATGCGGAAGAGATCAGCGGTCGAAGGGGCGCCAGGTGCGATGCGGCCTCGGTGGCAGCTCGGGTTCGTTGCGCGGCTCGGGTTTGACTTCGGGGGTGGGTTCGGGAAGATCGGGCTCGCCGGGAATTGTGTCGTGCACGAGAATGACCTTGAGATAGCGAGGGCCGTGCACGCCTTTGACGCGCGTCATTTCGATGTCGGCGGTGGCAGAGGGCCCTGAGATGAAGGTGGCAAGAGCTGGTGGCGGCGTGCAGCGGGCGAAGTACTCCGGCAGGGTTTCGACGATCTGGTTGACGCGCACGATGCAGAGGTGCCAGTCGGGCAGCAGGGTGAGCACGCGCCGGCCTTCAGAGGCGGAGTGATGGAGGACGATCGTTCCCGAGTCGGCGATGCCGGCAAAGGAGGTGGTCACAACGCCATCGCATTGTTCGATGTCCGCGTAGGAGAGCTTGCGGTCGACCTTCCATGCGAATTTCAAGGTGACCCACTCGGAGGGAAGTCCGGGGGGCGCGAGGAAAGTCTTTCTGCCGCTGCTGGCCAGGCAGTCGTTGATGCAGTTGCCGATTCGGCGCTCGGAGCACTCGACGACGTCGGCATCGTATTCGCGAAGCCGCTCAGTGAAGAGGCGCAGCCGCGCGGCTTCATCGAGGTCGCCCGCGCGGATGTAGGCAGGCGTGGCTTCGTCCGCGTGCGCGGCGAGCGGCTGCGCTGTCGCGGTGCGAATGCGATCGAGAATGAGGTCGCGGGAGGTAACGGAAGCGCTCATGGCTGTGCCTCAGGCTTTCTCTCAGACGTTGACTCAGACGCTGACTCAGCGTGTGCCTCAGGCGTTGTTTCAGGTGCGATCTCAGGTGTCGTCTCAGTCTGAGCCTCAGCGTGTACTTCAACCTGCACCTCGGGTGTTGTCTTCGCCACCGCCTCAGGCATCGCTTCCGGCTGTGGCTCCGCCATCGTCAAAGGCTCTGTCGTGGGCGCCATCTCGGGTGCTGTTTCGGGCTGTGTCTTCGGCGTTGACTCAGGGACTGTCTCGGATGCTGTTTGGGGCTGTGCCTCAGCCTTAGTCTCGGCCATTGGCACAGGTACTGGCGCAGGTGGCGTCTCAGGTGTCGTTTCGGGCTGTGTCTCAGGCACCGTCTCGGTCGCTGTCTCCGGTGTCGATTCAGGCATTGTTCCAGGCCTCGTCTCCCACCACTCGCGGAAGCTCTGCTCGGGAATGCCGCGCAGGTCGCGGGTCTGCGTCCAGCGCCCACCGAGGCCAGGCAGTTTGCGAATCCAACCATCCTTGCGCGTAAAGCGTCGCAGCACCTTGCGTGCGAAGCGCTGAGCTTTGAGAAAGCGCTGTGAGTCGCTGAATACCCAGGCTGCGATGCGCATGCCGAGAAACATGGGATCGGTCCAGCGGCGCATCTGCTTGCGCTCGCGATCAGTGACCTGCGCGCGCAGCTCGATCAGCACCTCGGGAATATTGATTTTGACCGGGCATACGTCGTAACAGGCGCCGCAGAGGGTTGAGGCATAGGGCAGCGAGTCGGCGTATTCCAGCTTCATGAGCTGCGGCGTGAGGATAGCGCCAATCGGCCCGCCGTAGACCGAGCCGTAGGCATGGCCGCCCGTCTGCCGGTAGACCGGGCAGGTGTTCTGGCATGCGCCGCAGCGGATGCAGCGCAGCGTCTGCCGCTCGACGTGGCCGCCAAGGATGCCGGACCTTCCATTGTCGAGCAGGACGACGTGAAATTTCTGCGGGCCGTCGCCGGGTGTGATCCCCGTCCATAGTGAGGTGTACGGGTTCATGCGCTCGCCGGTTGCCGAGCGCGCCAGCACCTGCAGCATGACCTCAAGGTCGCTGAAGCGGGGAATGATTTTTTCGATGCCGGCGATGGCGATGAGCGTCTGCGGCAGTGTGAGGCACATGCGGCCATTGCCCTCGGACTCGACGACGGCGACCGCTCCGGTCTCAGCGACAAGAAAGTTCGCTCCACAGATTGCATGTGGCACGGTGAGGAACTTCTTGCGCAGGTAATCGCGCGCGGCAGCGGTGAGTGCCTGCGGATCGTCGGATAAGCTGGGCAATGCCATGCGCTGCGCGAAGATGTCGCGGATCTGCTTGCGGTTGACGTGCAGCGCGGGTACGACGATGTGCGAAGGCTGATCGTTGTTGAGCTGCAGGATCAGTTCGGCGAGGTCGGTTTCATGCGCCTTGATGCCTGCGGCCTCAAGCGCTTCGTTGAGATGAATTTCTGCCGAGGTCATCGATTTGATCTTGATGACTTCAGCTGGCGTGCTCGTCGGCGAGAATCTTGAGGATGATCTTGCGCGCGTCGGCCGCGTTCCACGCCCAGTGCACAACGCCGCCGGCGGCTTTGCAGCGGGCTTCAAACTGCTCGATGTAGACGCCGAGGTTGCCCAGAGCTTCGTCCTTGATTGCCGCCGCGGCGGCGCGCAGCTCCTGCCAGTCGGGTCGTTCGGCAACAAGGCGCTCGCGTTTTGCGGTAATCACGTCGGTGGCGTGCGCGACATTTTTGCGCAGCTGGTTATCAGTGAGGATGGGCAGCGCCGCTTCAGGAAAGGGCGGTGCGATGCGCGGATCGAGCATGACGCGGCTCATGCGGCCCCTGTGCCCGAGGCCGGCTCGGTGCTGGCGAGGATCTCGGCAAGGTGAATGGTTCTAACACCCGGGTACTTGCGATGGAGAGCGCCGCCGATGTGCATGAGGCAGCTGTTGTCGGCGGCTGTGCAGTATTCGGCGCGCGTGGTGAGGATGTCGCCAAGCTTGGTGGTAAGCATTGCGGCGGAAACATCGGCGTTCTTGATGGCGAAGGTGCCGCCGAAGCCGCAGCAGCGATCGAGATTCTCAAGCGGAGCGAGGTCGATGCCGCGCACTTTGCGCAGCAGGCGCACGGCGCGGTCGCCGAGGTGCAGAGCGCGCAGCCCGTGGCAGCTTGCGTGGTAGGTGACGCGATGCGGAAAGTAAGCGCCTACGTCCTCGACGCCCGAGCTTGTCAGTAAGGAATTCCGTCAGTTCGTAGATCCTGGGCAGCAGCGAGGCGAGCATCAGGCGCAGCTTGTCATTGCCGAGCTCGTCGAAGAGGGCCGGGTACTGTTCACGGATCATAGCGACGCAGGAGGAGGAGGGAATCACCACGGCCTCGGCATCCTGATACATGCGCACGAAGCGGCTTGCCTGGGTAAAGGCTTCGGCGCGAAAGCCGGTGTTGGCGTGCATCTGTCCGCAGCAGGTCTGCTTGGCGTGAAAGTCGAGCGTGACCCCGAGCCGTTCAAGCAGGCTCACAACGGCGCGACCCGTCTCTGGAAAGAGCGTGTCGTTATAGCAGGTAATAAACAGAGATGCGCGCATGAATGGACCCATTGTCGCAGAAGGGGGTTCAGCAAATGAGACAGTTGATCTGGAGGTATGATCCGGGGTAACTGCGCCGGAGTCAACCCTCGGCGAGGTGCTTACTCGGGTTCCGCGCTCCAGTCGCATTCAATGGCGCGATGCGTCCTGGCACTCTCAGCCGCGTACTCAAGTACGCGGGCTGCGCGCCATGCGTCGATCCCTGTGACGGGAGGGGGCGCCTGACCGAGCAGGGCGTCGCGCACCCCCTGGTAAAAGAGCCGGTAGTCGCCGGCGATGGGCGGGACGGGCTCTGAGGTAAAGCCCTGGTCGCCACCGAGGCTCAGCGTGCCCCAGGCAGCCTCGGGCTCCTGGCCCCAGGTGCTGCTCTCAATTTTCGTGATTCTGTTGAGCGCGTCTTCCTGCGGATCGAGACCCCACTTCCAGTAGTTGCCCTTGCGGCCCCGGAGGTGAAAGCGCGGCCGCGGCAGGGTCGAGAGCAGGTTGGCGCTGAGCGTTACCGAAAACTCAGTGAAGTAGTGAAGGCGCACGGTGAAGGAGTCGTTCGCGCCTTCGCCGTCTCGTTCGCGGCGCACCTCGGCGCTCACCGATTCAGGAAGGCCGAAGAGCACGAGCGCCTGGTCAACAATGTGCGTGCCGATATCGAGCAGAAGGCCGCCGTTGCCGGCCTCCTCTTTCCACGGGCGCGTGGAGGCGCCGGGGCGCCAGCGATCGAAGGTCGATTCGAAGTGGACGAGGCTGCCGGCGGCTTTCTCATGTAAAACTTTCTGAATTGTCAGGAAGTCACTGTCCCAGCGACGGTTATGGAACGGGATGAGTTTGAGTCCGATGCCGCCGGCGAGGGCGGTAAGCTGCGCGATTTCGGCGGAGGTGACGGCAGCCGGCTTGTCGACGACGACGTTTTTCGCCGCTTCAAGGGCGCGCATTGCCACCTCGAAGTGGGTTGCGTTGGGCGTGGCGACGACGATGAGCTTGATCGAAGCGTCGGCGAGCAGCTCGTCAACGGAGCGGTAGGTAGTGATGCCGGGATAGCGCTCAGCGGCATGATTGGAGCTGCGTTCGACCACCGCGGCCAGCTCAAGCCCTTCAACAGAGGAGATAAGCGGCGCATGAAATACGCGGCCCGCCAAACCAAAGCCCACCAGTCCTGCTCGGATCATCGATCGCTCCCAAAGTCTTTCATGGGCATTCGGCTACTGAGGAATTCGCATTAGCCTTCGAGTTTATACCGGGTTTCTGCCAGGCGATAGAGCCGCCGCCAGACAAGCCGGTTGATCGTAACCACCATGAGGGCCATGAGCACGGTGGCGAGCAGCAGGGTGGAGAACTTGCCTTGGTCGGTGGCGGCCGAGATCTGCGCGCCCAGGCCGACAGTTTGCAAGGTCTGGTCCTTGAAGTGGAAGTACTCGGCGACGATCGAGGCGTTCCAGGCGCCGCCCGAGGCGGTGACCAGGCCGGTGACCAGATACGGGAAGATGCCGGGCAGGATCAGCGTCGTCCAGCGCTGCCAGCGGGTGAAGCGGTAGAGCGAGGCTGCCTCTTTGAGGTCAGAGGGAATGGCCATGGCGCCGGCAATGACATTGAAGAGGATGTACCACTGGGCGCCGAGCAGCATGAGCGCGATGGAGCCGATGCCGAGGCCTCCGCCGACGCGAATGAGCGCCAGCAGCAGCACGGGGAAGAGCGCCGTGGCGGGCACCGAAGCGACGACCTGGATCACCGGCTGCAGGATGCGTGAGAGCCGCGGGTTGAAGCCGATCATCACGCCGACGGGGATCGTCCACACGGCGGCGATGGCGAGCGAAACGTTGACACGCAGAAAGGTGGCGCCGGCGCCGAGAAACAGGTGCTTCAGGTCGGCCATGGTGACGCCGCTAAGCACGCGCATTGCTTCCGTCGCGCCCCAGAGGGCAGCCAGCGCGGCGAAGACGCCCATGCCTATCTGCAGCATGCGGCCGCTCGGGCGGCGGTCGTCGTCGATGGGGTGAACGACGCGGGTTTCCTTCGTAGCGGCGAGGCGGCGATAGATGCGCTCTTCGACGGAGTTCCACCCACGCGCGGGAAGGTCGGTGAGGAAGCTGGAGCGTTGCAGGAGGCTGAGGATTGGCGAGGTTGCGCGGCTGGTCGACTCCACCTGCTCGAATTTGAACTTGTCGCTCCATGCGATCAGCGGCCGCCACAAAAGCTGGTCCGTCGCGACGATGATGAGCACCATGACGGCGAGACCCCAGAGCAGCGCGTGAATATCGACGGGGTTTGCGGAGGCCGCGGTCTGCAGATAGCTGCCCAGGCCCGGCAGGCGGAAGAGGCGGTTGCCGACGGGGAACATCTCGCAGGCGATGAGGAAGAACCATCCGCCGGCGACCGAGACGATGGAGTTCCAGATGAGGCCGATGGCGGCGAAGGGCAGCTCAAGTTGCCAGAAGCGCTGCCACGCGGAGTAGCGATAGATGCGCGAGGCCTCAAGCATTTCGCGGGGGATGCTTTTGAGCGAGGAGTAGAAGCTGAAGGCCATGTTCCACACCTGCCCGGTGAAGATGAGCAGGATCGAGCCCATCTCGATGCCGAGCTGATAGTTGGGCACGAGAGCCATCATGGCGAGCATGACGCCAGGCAGAAAGCTGAGCACGGGAATCGACTGCAGAATGTCGAGGACGGCGATCATCCACGCCTCGACGCGCGGGTTATAGGCGGCGAGGTAGCCGTATCCAACCGCGAAGATGAGGCTCAGCAGATACGCAGTGCCGATGCGCACGATGGAGTAGAAGGCGTAGAGAGGTAACGCGCGCACGGAGTGCGAGATCTCGACTGCTGGCACGGGCCGGCCGAGCCAGTAGTGGCCGATCTGCATCATGGCGAAGAAGGCCGCGAGGCAGCAGGCGCCCACCATCACGTCTGTAAAGAAGGGCCAGCTTTTAACCGCGACGAGAGAACGCCCGAATGTGTTCTGCACCCTCACTCAATGTCCTCGCTGGGGGCGACCTCTTCTTCGAGAGCATCGGGCATCACAAAGCGGCGTCGCGCGGCGTCGAAGTCGAAGAGCTCGGCATAGCGGCCCCAGGTGATGGCGGTTTCCATCTGACGCTGCGACTCTTCTTCGCTGAACTGCTCGTCGATCATGTCGAGGAAGAAGGCTTCGGGCACGGTGTGGTCGGTTTTGGATTCGATGGCGCGGCGGATCTGCCGCAGCAGCAGAACGTTTTCCATTGCGGCGTCGCGGAAAAGCTCCTTCTGGCGAAGAATTTCGGAGTTGGCAAATTCGGCGCCACGTTCGGTGATGCTCGCGTCGCCTTCTTCCACCTTGAGAAAGCCGAGAAGCTGTGCGGCGTCGACGATGGGGAGCAGGTCGTCGATTTCAAAGGCGAGATCGTCGGCGAGACGGTAGATGTCGTCGCGTCCGCCCTTGTCGAGCAGGAGCTCAAGCAGGCCGGCGATGCCGCCGGGGCGCGCATGGGGCAGCATCTGGTAACGCATCTGGCGCTGGTCGCGGATGCGCCGGCCGGGATGCTGATCGGGCACCTCGGGCAGCACGTCGGGCCGGGTGAGCACCTTGTAGATGTAGTCGACAAGCTGGGTGAAGGGCTCGGATTTGCGGTCGCGCGGCTGCGCGATCTGCACCTTGAAGTCGGTGCGGATGTGGCCTGGGTTGCGGCCGAGGACGATGATGCGATCGGCCAGCAGCACGGCTTCTTCAATGTTGTGAGTAACGATAAAGACCGATTGCGTGGGCATGGTCTTCTTGGCCCAGAGCTCGAGCAATTCGCTGCGCAGGTTCTCTGCCGTGAGCACATCGAGGGCCGAGAAAGGCTCGTCCATGAAAAGCACTTCGGGCTCGACGACGAGAGCGCGGGCGAAACCGACGCGCTGGCGCATGCCGCCGGAGAGCTCCTTGGGATAGGCCGATTCGAAGCCGTCGAGTCCCACGGTGTCGAGCATCTTCTTGCTGCGCTCGCGCCGCGCGGCGGGGTCAACGCCGCGAGCCTGCAGGGGCGCTTCGACGTTTTCAAGCACGGTGAGCCAGGGAAAAAGCGCGAAGCTCTGGAAGACGATGGCGACATTGATTTCGGTGTCGGAGATGGGCCGGCCATGCCAGTACACTTTGCCGGCGGATGGCCGCGAGAGGCCGGTAAGCATGCGCAACATCGTGGATTTACCGGAGCCTGAGGGCCCGAGCAGCGCGACGATCTCGCCCGGCACGATGCTGAGGTCAGTGGCGGAGATAACCTGGATTCGATTTTCGCTGGGCTGAGAATAGTACTTCTCGATCTTTTCGGCGCGAATGATCGGCTCGGCCTGCTGCGGATGCTGAAGTGCGGTTTCCTGCATGCGTCCTTCTCCGTCGACGCCCCGGGCCGGTTGCGGCGGGACCTTTGCTGTAAGGGTAGAGACGCCGGATTGCCGGCGAGTTAATTTTGCTGTGCCGGCAGCTGCGGCCATGCAGTTCGCGATGCGTGGCGCAGGCGCCGAATACATCCGGCGTAACAGGGCAGGGCAAGGGCCGGAAAGGGCGGCTGCGCGGGTTGAGCATTCAGTCCGCGATATGCGCCCCGGCAAGGCGTATTATCTGAAAATGTGTTGCGAATCTGGTTCGCGGCATGAGAACCTTCCCTGACACTCGCAATCCACAGGCGAGAAGGCACGCAAGAGCAACCGCGAAGACAACATTCAGCGTCTAGGAGAGTATGCACGAAAATCGTGAGAAACCCAAAGTACTGGTTGTCGACGACGAACGTGTCATCGCCGATACGCTTGCCATGATCCTTAACCAGAGCGGCTTTGAGGCGCGCGCTGTCTATTCCGGCGAAAAGGCTGTGGAATCGGCATCAAGCTTCAGGCCCGACATGCTGATCACCGACGTCATCATGGCCGACCTGAATGGAATTGATGCGGCGATCATGATTCGTGCGCTTCTGCCGACGGTGAAGATTCTGCTGTTTTCAGGCCAGGCCGCGACTGCAGACCTGCTTGAGAAGGCACGCGCCAAAGGCTACGAATTCGAAATTCTGGCCAAGCCAGTCCATCCCCAGGATCTCTTGAGCAAACTGCAGGGGTAAGTTCCGCCCTTCGCGTCTTTAAAGCTTCATCTCCCGGCGCCCTTCGAGAGCGCGCGCCATCGTGACCTCGTCTGCGTACTCGATGTCGCTGCCGGCGGGCACGCCGGTGGCGATGCGCGTCACGCGGGCTTGAAATCCGCGCAGGGCGCTGGCCAGCCAGCTTGCCGTGGCCTCGCCTTCAAGGGTGGGACTGGTGGCCAGAATCACTTCGTCCACATCGCCGCGCTCCACGCGGGCCAGCAGCGTGCCGGTGCGGAGTTGATCGGGCCCCACTCCATGCAGCGGCGAGAGCGTTCCGTGCAACACGTGGTAGACGCCGTTGTAACCGCGCGTGCGCTCGACGGCGTCGATGTTGGTGGGCTCTTCGACGACGCAGATGAGCCGCTGGTTGCGCGTGGGGCTCACGCAGAAGACGCAGGGGTCAACGTCGGTGATGTTGTTGCAGATGGAGCAGAGGCGCAGGCTCGACTTGAGGCCGCGCACAGCTTCGGCCAGGGCCGCGGCATCGTCGTCCTGAGAACGCAGAATGTGGAAGGCGTAGCGCTGAGCGGTCTTGGTGCCAACCCCGGGCAGCTTCTTCAGCTCTTCAATCAGCCGCGCCATGGGCTCGGCAAAACGTGACATGCGCGAACCTCCCTGTCCTCTGGCTATCCGAGCCCGGGCAGATTAAGGCCGCCCAGAATGCCCTGCATGCTCGACTGGATTGCTTCGTCGGCTTTGCGGCCGGCATCGTTGACGGCGGCGACGATGAGGTCTTCGAGCATTTCAACGTCGGCTTTTTCACCACTGAGACTCGTGACCGCAGCAGGGTCGATGTGAATCCTGAGAAGCTGTTTCTTGCCGTTCATCGTCGCGCTCACGGCGCCGCCGCCCGCGGTTCCTTCGACCAAGGTCTGCGCGAGCTTGCGCTGCACTTCCTCCTGCATCTGGGTTGCCTGAGAAAGCGCCTCCTGAAGTTTGAGCGGGTTGAACATCGTCTGCCTCCCCTTGAACCGCACGTCTGGCTAACCGCAACGTCTGGCTATTTGACGCGCAGATCGACCACACTGCGCACCTCGGCATTGAAGATTTCGCGGGCACGCTGCACGAGCGGGTTGTTGAGCGCGGCTTCATTGACGCTGCCGGCGGGTGCGGTTGTGGCGGTTGCGGCAACGGGGCCGCCGCCTTCGCCGGGAACCACGAGGAAGCGCGAAGGCGCGCCGAGGCGCTGCAACTCCTGGCGAATGATTTTTTCCGCCGCGGCGTTCACCGTGAGGGCGAGCATCTTTTTGCCCATACCGGCAACCTCAATGCGCAGGCTCGCGCCGTCGATTTCCCACTTGCCGGCGCTGAGCAATTGCGAAGCAGAAGCGTGGCCGCCGGCAGCGAGCGCGGCGCAGACGGCAGTGCGCAGAGCCTCGGTATCGGGCGGTTCGCTGGATAGGGGCTCGATGGCCGGTGCCTTGGCCAGCGCGCCTTCAGTAAAGGTTTCGACGAAACCGGAAGCGGGCGCGGAGGCGGCAGGAAACGGCGTGATCTGCGGCGAGGGGATTTCGATGGCGGCTTCGGCAACGACGGCGCGTTCGACGGCCATCTTTGGAGCCGACACACTTGTCATCGAAGAAGAGGCGCCGCCGGCAAAAGGCGAGTGCGCGGGCACCGTTGAGACAGGCGATGCGGGAGCGGAAGACGCGCGCGGAGCAGGCGGAGCGGGGCGGACAACCGGCGCCGAAGCAGTGGAACGAGCGCCGCTGCCGCCGGCTACGCCGCTCAGCAGTTCTTCCAGAGGCAGAAGGCGTTGCGCGTGAATGAGCTTGAGCAGGCCGAGTTCAAGATGGAAGCGCTGCTCCTGGCGGAAGTTCAGATCGTCGAATGTGCGCAGCACAATCTGCAGATTGCGTGTCAGGTCCTCTTCGGAGAAGAGCATCGCCGTGCGCGTGGCGCGCGCGCGTTCGTCCGCGGAGATTTGCAGTAGCTCGGTCTGCTCGCCGTCGAGCTTCGCCATAAGCGCGTTGCGCAGGTAACGCACCATCTGCCGCGCCAGGGAAGACGGGCTGTGCCCGGCGTTGAGCAGCACGTTCAACTGCTCCATGAGCCCGGCGCTCTGACCGGAGGCGACGGCTTCCAGCAGGCGCTCGAAGACGGCGTTGGGCACCGAGCCCATCAACTCGCGAATCTGCGAGGCCGCGAGAACGGGCTTGCCGTCTTCAAGCGGAGCCGACGCGATCGCCTGGTCCATGATGGAGAGCGCATCGCGCATCGAGCCGTCGCCGGCTTCGGCGAGCAGTGCAAGCGCAGCATCTTCGGCTTCGACGTTTTCTTCAGTGGCGATCATCCTGAGCTGCGCGAGGATGTCGTCGAACTTGACGGCGTGAAAGCTGAAGTGCTGGCAGCGCGAACGAATCGTCTGCGGAATGTTTTCAGGCTCGGTGGTCGCCATCATGAAGATGACGTGCGGCGGCGGCTCTTCGAGCGTTTTCAGCAGCGCATTGAAGGCGGCTTCGGTGATCTGGTGGGCTTCGTCGAGGATGTAGATCTTGTAGCGGTCGCGTGCCGGGGCGTAGCGGGCGGCGTCGCGCAGCTCGCGAATTTCGTCGATGCCGCGATTGGTGGCCGCGTCGATCTCGATCACGTCGACGGCATTGCCGGCGCGCACTTCCTTGCAGGAGTCGCAGACGCCGCAAGGCTCGGGCGTGGGGCGCTCAGCGGAGCCGATGGCGGTGCGGCAGTTGAGAGCCATGGCGAGAATGCGCGCGATGGTGGTTTTGCCGATGCCGCGATGGCCGGAGAAGATGTAGCCGTGGGCGGTGCGGTTCTGCGCAAGCGCGTTGAGCAGGGTGCGCGTTACGTGATCCTGGCCGGCTACGTCGGCAAAGCGCTGCGGACGATATTTTCTGGCCAGAACCTGATAACCCATGCTGCATCACTCCCGCGGGAAGAAGTCGATTTCGAAGAGCCCAGCATGGATTGTATCGTTCCGGGGCGAAGCGCCAGGGGAGTGGAAAAGAATTGAAGTGCGCAGAGGAATTTGAGGCGGCCGGTGTTAGTGCGCGCCGAGCAGCGCGCTGATGTCGTTGAGCCAGTCGGCGATGAGGTCTTCGTCGCCGGGGTCGAGGATGTAGGCGTCATTGGCGAGCAGAATCGTGGCCCATTCGGCGAGGTCGCGCTCTGAGACGAGATCGAAGCGCCGCCGCTCGAGGGCGTTGGCGATGTGTTCGCGGGTGATGACGATGCCGGGCTCGGGAACGCGGAACCAGGCGCTGGCTGTGCCGGCGTGCGTGGCGCAAGTCGAAGTCGTAGAGGCTGCCGAGCGCATCGCGGACTTCGCCGATTCCCGCTTCGAACAGGGCGTAGCGCCGAAGCACCTCGATCTGGCCTGGCGTGAGAGCCGGAAGTTCCGATTCCTCTTTCACGACGTTTTGATTTTACGCCTTTACCCGCTTAGGTTTCTTCACAGTGCTGCCCGAGGGAATCTTGCCGGCAACCTTCTTCTGTGGTTTGGCTGCGGCCTTTTTTTCAATGCGTTTTAGCCGGCGCACTTCCTCTTTGCTGTACATTGTGCCGCGGCATTTCTTTGCGCCGCAGTTGCAGGTAGCGTCTTCGCCGTCTCCGTCGTAGAGGCAGTAATCGTAAGTGATCTCTTCACCAGGGGCGATTTTGCGGATCGCCCTGATCCACACGCGGCCACGCACCTCTTCGGTCTCGCAGTTGGGGTCGCAGCTGTGGTTGATGAACATCGCGGTGCAATGGCCGTCGATGACCACCGAGCCATCGCCGAGTCCAAAGAGATAGGTGATGGGCAGATGCTCATAGCGCACGTCGGCTTCGGCTTTGCTCAAGCGCGGGCCGGTGTATTCGGCGACTCGCTCGCCTTTGCGGATTGCGCTGGTGGTGTAACAGCCGGCAGCGTGGATGGCAGATGAACGTATGATAAGTCCCATAAAAGATGACGGTTTCCCCAGGGCGACTTGAGCGCCGCATGCACCGCATCCTAACATTGGAGAGGGCGTGCAAAACGCGCCGAAGGGTGGTCGGGCACAAATGAAGTGGTTTTTTCCTGTTGCTGGATTCGTGGCAGGCTGTGCGCTGGCCGGGTCGCCGGCGATTGCGGCGGCGCAGTCCACTGCCGGCTCGCAGCAGGAGCAGCAACAGAGCCAATCGCAGAGTCAGCCGGCGCAAAGCCAAAGCGGGCAGAAGCCGAAACAGGATGCGAACCCGTTTCCGGAGGACACGAATTCGGTTCCAGTGATGCCGAATGCCGACTCGGCGGGAACGCCCGCGCTACCGGTGCCGGACGACGCCGGCACGATGACCCTGCCCAATGCCGAAGGCGACCCGGTGCGCAGTCCCGATGAGACGCAGGGAACCGGCAGCGGAGGCAGCTCAAGTTCGAGCAGTGCAGGGCTTGATGAATTGATGAAGGTGCCACCGAATACGGGCAAGCCCGGCAAACATAGCAAGGATGATGCCGATGTGCCCGTGGAACACCACGAAGGCGCAAAGGAAGACGAGAGCGTCGGCAGCTACTATCTCGACCAGAAGAACTGGAAGGCGGCGCTTTCGCGCTATGAGTCGGCGCTGGTGCTTGACCCCGAGAATCCCGACGTCTACTGGGGCCTGGCAGAGGCCGAGCGGCACCTGGGAAATCTGGCCGATGCCAAGGCGCACTATCAGAAATTGATTGAGTACGACCCGGACAGCAAGCACGGCAAAGAGGCCAAGAAGATCCTGAAAGAGCCTGAGATGGCAAGCGTGCGCGCCGTCTCGTCGAATGCTCCGGCAAAGCAGTAGCAGGGAATCAGGCGAGGCCCGACCAGCGCAGGTACGCGGCGAGAATCTGCTGCCCCCACAGCGCGCTGACGATGCCGCCGATCGAGAGGAATGTGCCGAGCGGCAGTCTGGTTGTTGCCCAGGCCTCGGAGCCCCGGCGCGGACGAGCGAGCACGAGGAGCGCGAAGATTGCGCCGAGCACGATGCCAATCCCGAAAGCCAGCAGCGCGCCGGGCAGGCCCAGCCACGCGCCCAGCATCGCCATCAGCTTGGCGTCGCCCATGCCAATGCCTTCCTGCCGGCGTAGCGAGCCAGTAGACCCAGCGGATGAGCAGGATGATGCCCGCGGCGATGAGGGCACTAAAAAGGAGATAGATAGCGGCTCCAAGCGGTGTGCGGCTCATGATGAACAAGTGCGGGACCTCAAAGATCTGGGTCATGTTGACGATGAAGCCGAGCACCGCGCCGGGGAGTGTGAGCCAGTTGGGCAGCCAGAAATGTTCGGCGTCGAGCGCAGCCAGGGCGACCAGCAGCCAGCAGAAGATCAGTTTGCCAGTAATGCCGATTGTTACGGCAGGTGAGATCGCGAGAAAGAGACGTGCCCAGGAACCAGGTGCGAAGGCTTGCCAAACGATGATTGCCCACAAGACCGCAACAGACCAGCTCGACGAGCGGATAGCGCCAGCTGATGCGCGCGCCGCAGGTGCGGCAGCGGCCGCGCAGCGCAAGCCAGCTCAGGACGGGCACGTTCTCCCACCAGGCCAGAGTACGGTTGCAGGCGCGGCAGTGGGAACGCGGCTTTACGATGCTTTCGCCTGCGGGCCAGCGTGCGAGGCAGACGTTGAGAAAGCTGCCGAAGGCGAGGCCCCCCAGCGCTGCCAGTGTGGTGACAAGAATGCGAAACATGCGCGAGGTCGAGTATACGGTTCCTGAGGGAGACGCAGCGCGAAGCCGCGATGCTCGCCCTCGGTTACACTGTGACCAATGGGCGCTGCACACGACGCTGACAGTCCACCATCTTCCTCGCCTGATGCAGGCCGCGCGCTGGTGACGGATCCGGCGCAGGCAGCGGCGGCTTTTGCGCAATCGGCGGCGATCATGGCGCGGCTTCGCGCGCCGGGCGGCTGCCCGTGGGACCGCGAGCAGAGCTTCGACAGCATTCGCAAATACACCCTTGAAGAAACCTACGAGGTCTTCGACGCGATCGAGCGGCGGGACTTTCCGCATCTCGCCGAAGAGCTGGGCGACCTGCTGCTGCAGGTGCTTTTCTACGCGGAGATGGCGGCGAACGAGGGCCACTTCACCATCGCCGATGTGCTCGATCACCTGAACCGCAAGCTGATCCGGCGGCATCCGCATGTCTTTGGCGAGGAGGCTTCGCGCGCGGCAGGCAACAACGCGAGCGTGGATGCCGAAGTGCAGGGCTCGGCAGCCGCCGTGTTGCGCAACTGGGAGGAGATCAAGGCGGCAGAAGCGTCGCATGCCGCCAAGCCGTCGACTTCGAGGCTCGATAGCGTGCAGCGTGCGATGCCTGCGCTGGCCGAAGCCGCGAAGCTTGGCGCGAAGGCTGCGAAGGCCGGCTTTGACTGGCCGCACTGGCAGCATCTGCTGCCTAAGCTTGCCGAGGAGACGTCGGAGCTGCGCGCTGAAGCCGAGTCCAACGATCCGGCCCGCGCGCATGCCGTTGAGGCGGAACTGGGCGACATGCTGTTCACCGTAGTCAACCTGGGCAGGCATCTGGGCGTCGATGCGGAGACGGCGCTCCGCGGCTGCAATTTGCGGTTCAGGCAGCGCTTTCGCGAGATGGAGAAGGCTTCGGCGCATCCGCTCGAAAAGCTGTCGCCCGATGAACTGGAAGCACTGTGGGCTGAGGCGAAGCGCAAGCTGGCTGCGGCGCCGGGAATTGTGACCACGGAGCCTGAAGGATGATCGTGATCCGAAGCTGCAAAGGGCATGACGAGCTTGAAGCCTGCGTGCAGATGCAGGTGGAGACGTGGGGCTACGACCCCAGCGACATCATTCCGCGCAAGGCGTTTCTGGTGGGGCAGAAGATCGGCGGGCAGGTGATCGGCGCCTTCGATACGTCGCTGCCCGGCGCGTCGGCGCAGGGCGGACCGGAGTCGCTGATTGGCTTTGCCATGTCCCTGCCGGGCGTGAAAACCGGCGACGGCGAACCGAAGCCTTATCTGCACTCGCATATGCTCGCCGTGCGCGATGCCTATCGCGACCAGGGCCTGGGCGCGAAGCTCAAGCTGGAGCAGCGGCGCGAAGCGCTGGAGCGCGGTTTGCGGCTGATGGAGTGGACCTTCGACCCGCTTGAGATCAAGAACGCCTATCTCAATATCGCCAAGCTGGGCGCGATTGCGCGGCGGTATGCCGTGGATTTTTATGGTGTATCCTCTTCTCGGCTTCAGGGCGGGCTGCCTACCGATCGCCTCGTGGCCGAGTGGCATCTGGATTCGCCGCGCGTTCAGGCGATTCTCGACCGACGGCCCGGGCCCGCATCAGAGATTCAGGAACGTATTCAGGTTCCCGCGGCGATTTATCAATGGAAGGCATCTGACATGGACCGCAGCCGGGCCGTCGAGGTGCAACTGGAAAACCGCTGCAGGTTTCAGGAAGCATTTGCGCAGGGGCCTGGCCGTGATTGGTTATACGCGGGATGCTGAGGGCAACGGCACCTACGAACTCGGATTAACGGAAGCGGCTGAAGCCCGCATAAGCAACGCCTGATCGATGTTGATCCGCCAAGGACGCAGAATTTATGAAAATCGACGCCATCATTCTTCGTGAGATTTATCTGCCGCTCGTTCGGCCCTTTGAAACCAGCTTCGGCGTCACCAGCGACCGCCGCATCCTGCTGGCCGAGGTTCGCGCGGAGGGCCTGATCGGCTGGGGTGAATGCACCGCCGGCGAGCGGCCTTTTTTCTCCGCTGAATCGACCGAGACGGCATGGCAGATGATTGTGAACGAACTGGGCCCCATGCTGGCAGCAGCGTTGCCCGAGCATGGCGGCGACTGCCCGCGCATCTTTCATCGCGTGCGCGGCAACCCGATGGCGAAGGCGACGCTCGAAAACGCGATCTGGGACCTCGAAGCGCAGCGTGACGGTATCTCCTTGTCGAAGCTGCTGGGCGGCGTGCGCGAGAAGATTCCCTGCGGTGTTTCGCTCGGCATTCAGCCCACGCTTCCTGAGCTGCTGGCAATCATCGAGAGGGAACTGGCGGCCGGCTATCAGCGCATCAAATTGAAGTGCAAGCCGGGCTGGGATGTGAACGTGTTTGAAGAGGTGCGCCGGCGCTGGCCCGATATCACGCTGAGCTGCGACGCCAACTCCGCGTACAGCCTGCGCGACGCCAACCATCTCGTTACCTTTGACGCCTTTGACCTGCTGATGATCGAGCAGCCGCTGTGGTACGACGACTTCTACTATCACTCGATGCTGCAGAAGCAGCTTGCCACGCCGATCTGTCTTGATGAGTCGATCCGCAACCGGCGCGATGCGCTGGCGGCGATCGAGATGGAGTCGTGCAAGATCATCAACATCAAGCTTGGCCGCGTCAGCGGATTCTCCGAGGCAATCGCGGTGCACAACGCGGCGCAAGAGCGCGGCATTCCCGTGTGGTGCGGCGGCATGCTTGAGGCCGGCATCGGGCGCTCGCACAATATCGCGCTCTCGTCGCTTGAGAATTTCTCGCTGCCCGGCGATGTTTCGGCCTCGGCCCGCTACTGGAAGGAAGACATCATCGAGCCGGAAGTGACGGTATCGGCGCAGGGTGAAATCACCGTTCCGGTTGCAGCCGGCCGCGGGTATGCGGTCCGCGAAGACCTGGTCGAGCGCCTGACGGTGCGCAAGGAGACGATCCGCGCCCTTGAACTTGTGGGTTAGTTGAAGGGCTTGCTGAGACGTGAGACGCTGCCGCACGATCTGCCGGGACCGCTGTCGTTGATTGATTTGCCAGGTGCAATCATCCTCGGAAGGGGCTTTGCAGTTTTTGCTAACTTGATTGTTCCCAACATGCAGCAGGTGTGCCTGACGAGTTGGTAGAATGAGCCCCGATGGTATACTGCCAAGGGCGGGTGTGTTCACGCGCCGGCATTTCACCAAGACTGAGGTTCCCATGTCCGGCCACTCGAAATGGGCCACAATCAAGCACAAGAAGGGCGCGCTGGATGCCAAGCGCGGCAAGGCATTTACACGCCTGATCAAGGAAATCACCATTGCTGCGCGTTCGGCGGCGGCGACCCTGACGGCAATCCGCGGCTGCGCACGGCGATTCTGGCGGCGAAGGCAGAGAACATGCCGCCAGGACAACATCAAGCGCGCCATCCAGCGCGGCACCGGCGAACTTGCCAGGCGCGATCTACGAAGAAATCTCGTTCGAGGGCTACGGGCCCGGCGGCGTCGCGGTGATCGTGGACGTCACGACCGACAACCGCAACCGCACGGTGAGCGAGATCCGCCACGCCTTCTCAAAGAACGGCGGCAACCTGGGCGAAACCGGCTCGGTGCGGTTCATGTTCTCGAAGAAGGGCGTGATCGCGGTCGAGAAGTCGGCCGCCGAGGAAGAAGCAGCTGATGAACATCGTGCTGGAGCACGGCGGCGAAGACCTGAACGACGAAGGCGACACCTGGGAGATCATTACCGACCCCTCGGCGTATGAGGCGTGTGCTCACCGCCGTGAAGGACGGCGAAGATTCCCACCGTGATGAGCGAGGTGACGATGATCGCCTCGACCTATACGAAGCTCGAAGGAGCGGCGGCGAACCAGATGATGCGGCTGCTCGAGGCGCTTGAAGACTTCGACGACACGCAGAACGTCTACTCGAACTTCGATATGGACGCCGAACAGATGGAACAGGTCGCCGGCTGATACAGTTTCGAATCATTGAGACAAAGGCCGCCCGGATGTGGCGGCCTTTTTTTGATGACAGGCAGCGGTTTGCACGCGGAAGGGAAGCAAAGGTTGACGGAAGTCTGAAGGTATTTTTATTTCTCTTGATTGCGAGCGTTGTTGCACGTGCACAGGCGATCCTCGAGCGGTTCAGCACTGCAGCGCAATGCAGACGGCATCGCGCCGATAATGGCCGGCATCCTGCGACCTCGCCGGTGGCAGAAGTTCGCGAGGCGCGGAGCTGGGAGATGGGGCCGTTTGCCAACTGGGGCACTGGCGTTGGCGATCGCTCCGACTTCAAGTTCTTCTTCGCCGGGGCTGAGCTGGGCAAAGTGATCACGCCCGTGGTTCACGCAGGCATCTTCAGCGGGCAGTTCGAGTACGCAGGCAACATCATGCCGTTCTGGCAGGCTTATACCCCGGCAGCCGCATGATCAGACGTTTCTTTACGGCAATGCGGTCTACACGGAACCGGTCGGCGGCGGCACGTTCACGGCGTCAGCATCACCCCGGTGATCTTCCGCTGGAATTTTCTGACGCATGCAAAGCGCATTCAGCCGTGGTTTCAGGCTGCGGGCGGCCTGATCTACACCACGCACAAGTTTCCGCCAGATGTGCTGGTGCCCCACGGCGATCCCGGCGGCACGTCGGTGTGGAATTTCTCGCCGCAGGGCGGCTCGGCGTTCACTACTTTCTCAAGTCCAGGCGGTCGATCGATCTGGGTGTGAACGGCGTGCACATTTCTTCGGCTTCGCTGGGCGATCGCAACCCCGGCGTCAATGCCAGCGTCCAGATACAGGTGGGCTACACATTCTGGAAATGAAGAACTCATCCGCAGTCGTCGAGTGCGTTCCCAACTTCTCTGAGGGCAGAGATGTGCGCCGGGTCGAGGCCATTGTGGCCGCGATGCGCGTTGAGGGCGTGCGCCTGCTCGACTGGTCGATGGATGCGGACCACAATCGCTCCGTGGTGACGATTGCCGGCCCTCCCGCGCGGTGCTCGAAGCTGCGGTGCGCGGAGCAGGCAAGGCAGCCGAGCTGATCGATCTGACGCGGCAGGACTGGCGCGGCAGGAGGGTCTGCACCCCCGCATCGGCGCGGCAGACGTGATTCCCTTCGTGCCCATCGCGGGCATCAAGCTGGAGCAGTGCGTCATGCTGGCGCGGCAGGCGGGGCTTGAGATCTGGCGGCGCTTCGGCGTTCCGGTCTACTTCTACGAGGCGGCGGCGGCGCGCCCTGACCGCGCCAACCTCGACGATGTGCGCAACGGCCAGTTCGAGGGCCTGCGCGACGCCGTGCGCAAAGAGGTCACGCGCCGCCCCGATCTGGGCGGCCCCGGGCTGCATCCGACCGCCGGCGCCTGCGCCGTGGGTGCGCGCAAGTTTCTGGTTGCTTACAACGTCTATTTCGACTCAACCGATGTGGCGATGGTGCGCGCCATCGCTCGCGAGATTCGTGCCGCTTCAGGCGGCCTGAAGGGCGTGAAGGCGCTGGGTGTGCTGGCCCACGGGCGCGCGCAGCTTGCTCCTGAATATCACCGACTTCGAGAAGACGCCGATTTCGCAGGTCTACGGCACCGTTTCCCGGCTGGCGCTGCGGCACAAGGCGGCGCCCGTCGAGGGCGAAGTCATCGGCCTGATTCCGGAGGCGGCCTGTGAGCGGGAAAGCGAGTGGATGCGTCAATTAACTGAGTTCGATCCGCTCAACAAGATTCTGGAGAATCGTCTGGAATCTCCGCTGGTCTGGCCAGGAGATAAGTAACCTGCCGCACGGCGAAAGGCGCTCGGAGGAAATTGAGCCGAGGATACAATAAGAGGCAAGGACTGCAGCGGTCCGCGCCCTTTTGTAAGGCTTACGCAATGCTGTAAGCCGCGTCTGATCAGAAAGATGCGTGAAGGCTGCACTCCCGGAGGGATGAATTTGTTCAGGTATTGCATGCGGTTTGCGGTTTCGGCCGCATTTGTGGCGCTGGCCATTTCGGCATCGGCAGCGCAGTTGTCAGGGGATGCGCGCGCGGCGCTTCCACGGGATATGCAGCAGCTGGTGATGGTCGATTACCGGGCGATGCAGAACTCGGATTCGGCGATGCAGCTGCGCGATCGGGTGATGCCGCCCGATCTCAAGCAATTTGACGATGCGCTGCGCAAGTCCGGCATTAACGACAACCATGACGTCGACAGCCTGGCCTTTGCGCTCTATCGCGTCAACGGGTCCGCCGACGAGATTGAGACTGTGGCATTGCCCAGGGCAGTTCGACATCGATGGGCTGGTTGCGAACTTCCGCAAGCAGCGCGTGAAGCCGACCTTGATTCGCTCGAACCGGATCTATCCCATGGCGCAAAACGGGCATGGTGCTTAGCTTCATCGACCCTTCCACGATGGTTTTCGGCAGCAGCACGGCGGTGAAACAGGCGCTCGACTCGCGCGATGGCCTCTCGCCGAGCGTGCTCACCAACGGCCCCATCATGGACGCGATGCGCACCGTCGAGTCCGAGCCGCTGTGGAGCATTCTCGACGAGAAGGGCACGCAGACGATGATGCGGCAGATTCTGGGCGAAGCGGGCTCTGTTGCCGACTTCGATTCCGTGCGCAAGCGCCTGCAGGGCTCCTGGTACACCATGAACTTTCAGCACGGCGTGAAGTTCGACCTCACCATCGCGACGGGCGACTCCTTTGCCGCGGCAACGGTTTCATCGCTGCTGAATGCGGCAGTGGTCTATCGCAAGATGAGCGGATCGGATTCAGAAAAGGCGGCGCTGGCATCCACCGACATCACGTCCAACGCTGGCCAGCTGCAGGTACACTTCGCCACCACCGACTCGGAGTTCCACAGCCTGCTCCAGTCGACGCTCTTCCAGAGCATGGTGCGCTGAAGCGAGCTTCAATTCGATCGCAGAAAACTTCTCGATTCGAGAAGAGATCCAGGCCGCGCTACGGGGCCTGGATTTTTTTTGCGCGCTGTTATTTCGGCGGTGACAGCGCAGGGTGAAACTCGGCCTTGCCGTCGGGCAGGAGCACGATCTCGAGCCGGCCTTCCTGCCGTTCAGAGACAGTTGGACCGGTCATCTGTCGCAGCTGATGCGTTGCGCTGTCGTTGTACTGTACCTTGATGGGGCCGCTGAGGCGCACCTGGAAGCGATAGTGGTAGCTTGCGCCGGCGGCGAGACGATCCACGCCGAAGCTGGCGCTCGGATAGTCGACCTCGAGCAGGTCAATGGGCGCGCCGGTTCTGTTTTCGACGGTCGCATCGACCTGGTAGGAGTGGCACGCCGAAGCGAACGAAGCCAGCAGCACGGCAGCCGCGAGCGGAAATACCCTGCGCCGTGTCATGCGTCTCCTTTGTCCGACTTCGCCGAGCCGGTCTCTTCGCTGATCTTCAAATGTTTCTCCACATTCTTCTCCAGGCGATCGAGGCGCTTTAAGAGCTCCGGCAAGCGCTGGAAGATCGCGACCGCGCGCAGCCACATGCGATTGTCGAAGCCGGGGGAGCCAGAGATCATCTTGCCCGCCGGCACATCATGGCTCACCGCAGATTGCGCGGTAAGAATCACGCCATCGCCGAGCGTGCAATGGCCGGCAACTCCGGCCTGCCCGGCGAGAATGGCGTCGTTGCCGATCATCGAGGAGCCGGCGAGGCCCACCTGCGCGCACAGCAGGGTATTCTTGCCGACTTTTGAGCCGTGGCCCACCTGCACGAGATTGTCGACCTTCGCTCCGTCACCGATTTCCGTTGCGCCAACCGTGGCGCGGTCAATGCATGCGTTGGCCTGCACGTCGACGCGGTCGCCGAGGCGCACTGGTCCCGATTGCGGAATCTTCTCCCACTCGCCCTTCTCGTTTTTCGAGAAGCCGAAGCCGTCCGCGCCGATGATGGCTCCGTTTTCGAGCGTGACGTGGTCGCCAAGCACGCAGCCCTCGCGCACCACGGCATGAGCATGCGCAAAGAAGTGGCTTCCGATCCTGACTTCTGGATAGAGCACGACGTGGGGCAGCAGGGTTGCGTTCGCGCCGACGGTTACATTCGGCCCGATGACGACATAGGCGCCGATATGCGCGCCGGGACCGACCCTGGCGCTGGGGTCGATCACCGCGGTCGGGTGAATGCCTGCCGGATACTGCGGCGGCTGATAGAAGAGGCCGAGTGCACGAGAGAAGGCATGATACGGATTCCTGATGCGCAGGGTGGCGGCGGAGATTTCGGGAAAGTCCGGCTCAACCAGCACCGCGGCAGCCTGGGTCTTCTTCGCCAGCCCACCGTAACGGGGATTCGCGACGAAGGTGATCTCCGAGGGGCCAGCCTCCTCAATTCCTTTGACGCCGGTGACTTCAAGGTTCGGGTCGCCGCGCAGTTCAGCACCCAGCCGGGTTGCCAGCTCGCCAAGTTTCATCGAGAAAATTGTAACCGGCGAGGCGCTCATTCCTTTTCTGCCTGGATGGGGAAGAGCAGCTCGGGCTGGGCTTCAGCTTTTGCTGCCTGTGCGCCGCGCTTGCGTGCGCCGCTGCCAATGAGGCTCAGCACTTCAAGCGTCTCGATCGCTGTGCGCGGTACGTAAATTCTCTGCGTATTCGACCGGGTGTCCGGCGGCGTGAGCAGCAGGCCGGCGCCGTCAACCAGCGACCGGTCATTTGCCGCGAGGCCTTCGAGTTCGTCGCCGTCGGTCAGGGTCATGCGCAGCCACAGGCCCGAGGCGCGGGGCCGCACGGCAAATTTCTTCTGCAGAAGACGCTCGGGATTGCCCGGCTCGCCGGCCGGTAAACTCCCGCACATAGCAGACCCATTTCACGGCTTCCCAGGGGAGGGTGAGCACCTTGCCGCCGAGGTCGAGGATCTCCAGCTCCACGGCAGCCTGCCCGAAAACAGCGGAGGCGTAGCCCGCGACCCAGTCCCGGGAGAACTTCCTCACAATCACGGGTTTACGCGCGGAGCCCATGCTCTGGATTGTCGCACGGCGCCGTGCGAGCCGCGAGGGCAAAACGCAGCATTTGCAGTGCACTTCACTCTAGCCAACCGGGGGTATTTGTGTTAACGTACTGGTTTGCAACCTCTGCCGTACTCCCCTGTAAGCGTAACCATCTCAGGGATTTGGAGCGGACAGGGGATCGCGGAAGCAGGGATTGATGCCCGACTACATTTACCTTCTTGAGAACCGGCTCTCCGCCGATCAGCAGGCTGCTCTGCGCACGCTGCGGGATGTTGCCCGCGACGCCGAGGTGATCCTTTTTCTCACCGGCGATGCGGTGCGCGACCTCACCAGCGGTCATGCCGTCCGGGATCTTGAAGTTGCGGTTCATGGAAATGCGCTTAAGCTTAAGAAAGCAATCGAGAAGCATGGCGGCAAGGTATGGGGCGAAGATGAAGCCTCCCGCTCCCTTTACCTGTGTTTTCCGGGCACGGTCCGCATCGATCTCGTCAGCACCCATTCGCGTCGAGTACCCAAAGCCTGGCAAGCCGGTCTATCACCCGGCCTCCATTCAGCAAGACCTGCGCCGCCGCGACTTTACCGTCAACGCGATGGCCATCTCGCTCAACGAGGGCTCATTCGGCCTGCTGATGGACCCCCTGAATGGCGCTGCCGACATCGAAGGCCGCACCCTGCGCCTGGTTTCGAATTACGGATTCCTCGAGGAGCCGGCGCTGCTGATCCGCGCTGTGCGGTACCGCACCCGCCTCGGATGGGACCTCGATCCGCGAACCCAGACCCGCTATGAGAATGCCAGAGAAGAAAACGTCATCGAGTATCTCTCGAACCACGCCCGCAGCCAGGAACTGGAGCAGATCGGGCATGAAGACGACGGATTCAAAGTGCTGCAGGCCCTCGAGGCCGAGGGCTGGATGAAGGTTCTCTTCCCGGCGTGGACGGTGGCGAAGGCCGACGAAGAGAAGCTCAAGGCCTTGCACGATCTGGCGGTGGAGCTGCTGATGCAGGGCGTTCACCCCGACATGTCGGCTGCGCAGATGCAGTTGCTCACCGCCAAGCTGCCGGCCAAGGATCTCGCCGCGCTGAAGAAGCAGTTGCTGCGCCCCGGCTTTGTTGAAGAGTGGAACAGCCTGGACGCAATTGCCGCGGGATTCTCGAAGGTGCTGCTGCAGAAGCACCAGAGCCCGTCAGCCATCTACAAGCTCTTCACCACCTACGATCCCGAGGCGGTGCTGTGGCTCGGATTCACCAGCAACGCCGCGGCCGTCAAGGAGAAGTACGAGCAGTTCCTGAAGGTGTGGCCGGAGGCGCGGCAGCGCATTCCGTATGCGCAGATGCTGGAGATGCGCATCACGCCCGATCTGCCGAAGTACGGCGAGCTCGTCCAGCTTCTCTTTCTCGAATTGATTGACGGCAAACTGACGACGCCCGAGGAGATCAAGGCTTTCCTCGAGCCGTTTTCGCCGCCTGCGCCTCCGCCGCAGATCACCATCAAGCGGACGCGCGCCCGGCGCAATGCCGAAAAGGTGAAGGAGCGCTCCTTCGACGACGACGAGGAAGAGGCGGATGCCGCAGCCGATGACGAGGACCTGGACGATATCGGCGGCGACGAGGAAGAGATCGACCTCGGCATCCACAAGAGCGACCTCGATGCGGGCGACGAGGAAGAGTCGGACGAAGAAGAAGAGTTCGCAGAGGACGAGGAAGACGAAGAGCCGGCCAGAGGCAAAAAAGGCAAGGGCAAAGCTGCGGTTAAGCCGGCCAAAGCGGAGAAGCCCGCGCCGGTAGGCAAGGCCGCGGCTCAGGCTGCGAAGCCGGCCAAAGAGGGAAAGCCTTCTGCGGCGCCCCCGGCGGTCAAGGTAGCCGGCGGCGGGCAAGCCCGAGACAAAGCAGAACGGAAAGGCGGCTGCAGCGCCGGCCAAGTCGGCACCCGCGAAGTCAGCGCCGGTCAAGTCAGCGGCCAGTGTTGAAGCCAGCGCCGGCAGCGGCAAAACCGGCGGTGAAGTTGAAGCCAGAGCCGCCGCAAAAGAAGTCGGAGCCTCAAAGGAAGTCGGCTCCCGCGAAATCGGCCAAGGCGCATCCGGTTCTGAAGACCGTCGCGAAGAAGGACGCGCCCAGGCATCCTGCAAAGGCCAATGGCAAGGCTCCAACGGCCAAAGCGCACGCGAAGCCTGCCGCGAAGCACACCCCGGTGAAGAAGAAGCCTGCTCCGCCCGCACAGCCGGCCAGGGCGAAGAAGCCCGCCGCTAAAAACGGCAAGAAGCGGTAGATCAAAACCAGAGCCGGCGCCAGATATGGCGCCAGACACGTGAGAGACGCGCTGATCGAGCGCAGGCCTGCCGGCGCGCAGCGCCTCGCGCATTGCTCGAGCATTGCCTCCTGTCGCGCATGATATCTTCAGGGCATTCCCGGAGGAATCTGTATGGCTCGTCTCTTCGTTCGCGCAATCTTCGTGTGTCTCTTCGCCGTGCTTCTTGCGTCTCCGGCCTTTGCGGTTGATCGTCGGCATCACCCTGAAGTGAACGGCGGCGCGGAGCCCGGGTACCGCTTTGAGCGCGGCGGCTGGACCTACGTGCATCTGGAGGGAACTCCGCAGGAGATTGGCTACCAGCATGGCCGTCTGCTCGCGGCTGAGATCGTTGACCTGATCCGCGTCAACCAGGTCGAGTTGAGCCACTCCACCCATCGCAAGTGGGAGTTCTACCGCGACGCGGGCCGCACGATTCTCTGGCCGCACATCGAGCCCCAGTATCAGCAGGAACTCGAAGGCATTGCGAAAGGTGCGCGCTCAACAGGCGCGAAGATCGACGTATGGGATGTGCTGGCGCTGAACGGCAGCATCGAGTTGTCGGAGTATTACGTTCCCTGGCTCGACAAGCAGCAGCACGGCTCGGCTACTGCGAAGCTCGATTATCCCGTGATCAGGCCGCAGGGCCGGTGCTCGGCCTTTATCGCCACCGGCAGCTACACCAAAGATGCAAAGATCGTGGTCGGCCACAACAACTGGACAGGCTACGCCGATGGCGAGCGCTGGACGATCATCTACGACATTCAGCCCGATCATGGCCACCACATGGTGATGGAAGGCGAGCCGGGCGTGATCACCAGCGAAGACGACTTCGGGCTCAACGATGCAGGCCTGATGATCACCGAAACCACCATCACGCAGTTCGCCGGATGGAACTCCGACGGCATTCCCGAGTTCGTCCGTTCGCGCAAGGCGATGCAGTACGCCGGCTCCATCGATGAGTACGCGAGCATCATGCGCGAAGGCAACAACGGCGGCTACGCCAACGACTGGCTCATCGGCGACCGCAAGACCGGCGAGATCGGATACCTCGAACTCGGTCTCAAAAACTCGCCTCTCTATCGCACCAGAGACGGCTACTTCATCAGTTCCAATTTTCCGCGCGATGCGGCATTGATCAAGCAGGAAACCGACGGCTTCGACCCGACCAATCTCGGCAGCTCGCCGAATGCGCGCCGCGTAACCTGGGAAGACAGGATGGCCTCGTCCAAAGGCCGCATCGATGTTGCGATGGCGGAACAGTTTCTCTCTGACCACGCGGATAGCTATACAGGCAAGCAGGGCCCTAACGAGCGCTCGCTCTGCGGACATGTCGATGTGAGCAGCCGTGGCGTCCCCGAATGGGACTGGGAGCCGTACTATCCCGGAGGCGCAGTCACCGGCAAAGTCACTGACTCCGAGATGGCGGCGCATCTCTCGCTGATTGCGCGCGCAGGGCACCCCTGCGGCGAAGACTTTCTAGCGGCGCCGTTTCTGAAAGCGCATCCCGAGTATGGCTACCTGAAGCCGGTTCTCAAAGACATGAAGGCCGGTCCCTGGACTGCGTTCGCTGCCGGCGAAAAGCAGTAATCGCCTGGCCCTGCCGGCGATAAGTTGACTGTCAGGTCAGTTGCTTCTCAGGGACCTTTCTGCCGCCAGCCGTTTCATACTTGGTAAATGAAAATGGGACGGTAGGGACCGTCCCATTCAAGATTCGGAGATTGCAGCGCGAACCCTGACGAATTCCTTCGCCGTATAAAATCTGATCCAGCTAGCCCGTATCCAGTGCTCCTATCCAGCCGGGGCGAGGAAGCTCCCCGGCCTGGATAATGGATTGATCCTGGCTCGTAGCGGCCGGCTAGTAGCGTCCGCGTCCGCCGCGCGCGCTCTGACCGCCTCCGCTTCCTTTACGCGCCTGGTAGCAGTCGCGACAGAAGACCGGACGATCGCCGCGCGGCTCAAAAGGTACAGTCGTAGGTTGGCCGCATCCCGAGCAGATCACAGGTGTTCCCTGTGAGGGAGCCGAGCGGTATCCACCGCCGCCTCCTCCTCCCTGATCGTTTTTCTTTGCCATCCGGCAAGGCTTGCAGCGCTTGGGTGTCGAATAACCGCGTTCCTGAAAGAACGCCTGATCAGCAGCTGTGAAGGTAAAGTCCTGCCCGCAATCGCTGCAAGTTAGTTGAATATCTCCCGCCATGGTTCTCCTCGTGCGCTGATTGTACAGCCCATTTGGGTTTTTTCGTACAGGGAATTCTATTTAGAAACTAAAACTTATGACCGGCCAGTCGCTTATGAGCGTCAAGTTATTCGGCCCGATTCGGGCTAAATAACCTTCAGCAGTGCCGACTTACTTTGGCGGGCAAGTGCAGGTATACGTTCTCTGGGGAAGCTACTTTGTAAAGAAAACTGCGACCTTCGAGAGAGCGTGATCTGCCTCCGCAAAGCGGTCTTTCCGATCGGCGGTTTCAGCTTTCATGAGGCGAAGGAGTTCTCTGGTTGCCCATGCGTCTTTCGTGAGCCATTTGCCGCCAGTATTGTCTTTGAGAGCCTTGCACTTATCCACCAATCCAATTTCCCCCGATACCCGTTCATCTGTTGGATGGGCCGGATCGCAGAAATTGGTTTTCAGCGGCCACCCTTTCCTAGTAACCTTTCGCCCGTGCGGCACTCCAATTCCAATAGTGCATGCCACGAAAACTGCGGGATCCCGGGCCCAATGATCCCGCGCCGTTCCAACCGGCGGATTCCTCTTCCGCCCGAACCCACCCAATCGAGGTCAAATCACCATGAAGAACCAATTCAATGCTTTGCTTCTCACCGCGGCTCTCACGGGTTTGATGGGCGGCACCGTCGCGGCTCACGCGGCAACGCCGGGCTCCACAACGGCAAACGGCGCCTCGGCGAAGGTCGCCAAGGCTGGCCTGCGCTACACCGCCAGCAACAACGCCGCCGACAAGCACTCCTGTAAAGGCAAGAACGACTGCAAGGGCCAGGGCGGCTGCAAATCCAGCGACAACGGCTGCAAGGGCAAGAACAGCTGCAAGGGCAAGGGCGGCTGCGCAACCGACGGCTCGAAGATGCCTAAGTTCGTCTAGTCACCGGCTCAACTTCGGCGCGGCGGCCGAGCCCTCGGGCCTGGTCCCGCGCCTCCTCATTTGAAATCGGCTTTCACGCTGGCGCCGCCGTTATACAAGGAATCGCAATGCCCGGCAATCGCTTCAACGCCTTCCAGGATCACGGCATCGGAATCGGACTGCGCATTCCGCATTATCAGCACATCTTCTCGCGCAAGCCGGTCGTCGACTGGTTCGAAATCATCTCGGAAAACTTCATGATCGACGGCGGCCGGCCGCTGGCGGTGCTCGACCAGATTCTCGAGCACTACCGCGTCGTGCAGCACGGCGTCTCGATGTACTTCGGCTCGGTGACCGCGCCCGACCCGGAGCATCTGCGGCGCCTGAAGACTCTGGTGCGCCGCACCGGCACTCCCTGGCTCAGCGACCATCTCTGCTGGGGCAGCGTCGACGGCACCTACACGCACGACCTGCTGCCGCTGCCCTACACGTGGGAAGCGGTCGAGCGCACCGTCGAACGCGTGCGCATGGTGCAGGATTATCTTGAGATCCCCGTCGCGGTTGAAAACGTGAGCTCCTACGCCGCCTTCACCGCGTCGCGAGATGACCGAGTGGGAGTTTCTCACCGAGGTCGTCGAGCGCGCCGACTGCGGCATTCTGCTCGACGTGAACAACATCTATGTCTCGTCGATGAACCACGAGTTCAACCCGATGGACTATGTGAATGCCGTGCCCGCGCATCGCGTCGCGCAGATCCACATCGCCGGCCACTCGCGCTACGAAAAGTACATCCTCGACACCCACGATCATCCCGTGATCGACCCGGTGTGGCAACTCTACGCGCGCGCCATCGAGCGCTGCGGACCGACACCGACGCTGCTCGAGTGGGACGACCACATTCCCAGCTTCGACGAAGTGCACGGCGAGGCGATGAAGGCTGAGCGGTTTCTGCGGCAGTACTCCGGCCAGCTTGCGGAGGTGGCGAAATGACGGCGCCCGCTATGACTCTTGCAGAGCTGCAGCGGGCCATGGCTGCCGCCGTGATGCAGCCGCTGACCGCAGACGAAGAGATGCGGAGCACTGCCGCCGATGGCCGCGACATGAACGACGTTGCCGCATCGTTCATCGCGCCCAACAGCCGGCTCACGGCCTTCGAGCGCCTTGAGATCTACAACCGGCAATACTGGTTCCGCGTGCTCGGCGCGCTGGCTGAAGATTTCGCGGCGCTGCGCGCCGTGGTCGGGCCGCGCGCTTTTGAGGCGCTCTCCATCGCGTATCTCACGGCGCATCCCAGCCGCTCGTTCTCGCTGCGAAATCTCGGCTCTCAATTGCCCGCGTGGCTCGCGGCTGATCCGCATCGCGCGGGCAGACGGCATCGGCTCGCGGTGGATGTTGCGCGCATCGAGTGGGCTTTTGTCGAAGCTTTTGACAACGCCGAACGAGACGCCGCTCACTCCCGATCAGATCGCTACCCTTGACGGCGATTCGCGGCTTGGGCTGCAGCCTCACCTGCGCCTCATCGCGCTTGAGTATCCCGCGGACGATCTCGTGCTCGGGCTTCACACGCACGAGAAGAGGCAGACCAGCGAGGCAGGCGTGAGCCATGACGACGGTGGCGATGCTCCGGTAAACCTGCCGCGTCTGCGGCGCCGCGCCACGTGGCTCGCCGCGCATCGCGTCGATGGCTCGGTCTACTATCTGCGGCTGCGGCGCGAGGAGTTTGTCACGCTCTCGGCTTTGCGCGAGGGCAGGCCGCTGGGCGAGGCAATTGACGCGGGCTTCGCCCAATCGAAGCTTGCCCCTGCGAAACGCCCGGCGGAGCTGCGCCGGTGGTTCGCTTCATGGGCTGAGCTCGGCTGGATCTGTGCCCCTGCGCTTGAGGATATGATCAAATAAACCTCGCTGCCGGAGTCCCTCCGAGACAGGAAAACGCATGCAAGCAATCGCCAACGCCTATCTTCGCGTCTGCTCTCTGCTCGAATGGCTGCGCAGCCCGCTGCTGCTCGCTATCCGGCTCTACTGGGGGTGGCAGTTTGCCCAGGATGGCTGGGGCAAGCTGACACATCTTGGCCGTGTCACGGAGTTTTTTGCGAGCCTCAATCTACCGGCGCCCGGCACGACCGCACTGCTGGTTGCTCTCGTTGAGTTCGTTGGCGGCATCCTCTTCGCGCTCGGCATCCTCTCGCGCCTCACGTCGCTCGTGCTCTTCGTCAACATGACGATGGCGTATCTCAGCGTGCCTGACGATCGCGCAAACTTCATGCACATCCTCTCGAAGCCCGAGGATTTCTACAACGCCACCCCCTACACCTACTGGTTCGCCGCGCTGCTTATTCTTATCCTCGGCCCCGGCGCAATCGCCGTAGACACGCTGCTGCGCAGGCGTTTCGGCAAGCCGCGCTAAGGCAGCGCGGGTCCGCCAAGCCCCCAAGAGCGCGTGATAGCCTTATCAGCGAAATCCATGCAACTGTCGCGCCTTCCTTTTCTTCATTTTCATTCGCCTTGTGGAGGGCCCGGGAAGGAAAGGGATGTTCCGTAACGTCTCCACTGCTCTTCTGTCCGTCAGTCTTGGGCTCGTCGCACTCTTCGTATCCTGCACGGCGCATGCAGAGCCAGCGAGAATTGAGAACGCGGTTCTCACTCTCGATCATGGCTGGCAGTTCCGGCAGATAACGGGCACACCGCAGGCATCGGATGCCGGATGGATGCCGGCGACGGTGCCGGGCGACGTGCATCTCGATCTGCTGGCGAATAAGAAGATCGCGGACCCCTTCTACCGCGATAACGAAGCGAAGCTGCAATGGATCGAGAATGCGAGCTGGGAGTACCGGGTCAGCTTCGAGGTTTCGCCGGCGATGCTTGCCCGGTCCAATGTGGACCTGGTCTTCGATGGCCTTGATGCGGCGGCGCAGGTCGAGATCAACGGAGCGCCGGTGCTGAGCGCGAACAACATGTTCCGCACCTGGCGCATTGCTGCGAAGGGCCATCTGCATGCGGGCAGCAATCAGCTTCGCGTTGTTTTTCCCTCGCCGGATAAAGCTGCGGAGCAGGTCGCGGCGCTCGACCCGTGGCAGACCCGCACCAAGACCGCGCCAAAGACCTACATCCGCAAAGCTGCTTATGAATATGGATGGGACTGGGGGCCGCGCTTCGTCACCAGCGGCATCTGGCGGCCGGCGCGCATCGAGGCGTGGGATAAGGCGCGCATCAGCGACTTCGTCATTCAGCAGCGCGACGTGAGCAGGGAAGTCGCGCATCTCGATGCGCAGGTCGAGATCGACTCCACCAGCATCGGCCCGGCACAGGTCACGGTGCGCTACGTCGATAATCGAAAGCCGGTGACGCTTGCCGTCAGCACGCAGCTACACCTGGGCAACAACGTCATCGACGTGCCGGTAGAGATTCGCCAGCCGAAGCTCTGGTATCCCGCGGGCTACGGCGATCAGCCGCTCTACCAGTTCAATGCGCAGGTGGCGATTGACGGCAGGCAGGCCGACCAGCGCAGCGTGAAGACCGGCCTGCGCTCGATTGTGCTGCGCCGCGACGCTGGACCAGTGGGGACGATCATTCGAGTTTGACGTGAACGGGATTCCTGTCTTTGCCAAGGGCGCCGACGTTATTCCCTTCGACAGCTTTCCCAATCGCGTGACGACCGCGGATTACAGGCGCATTCTGCAGTCGGCGCGCGATGCCAACATGAACATGATCCGCCACTGGGGCGGCGGCTACTACGAGACCGACGAGTTCTATTCGATCTGCGACGAACTCGGGCTCATGGTGTGGCAGGACTTCATGTTCGGCAATGACTGGCAGCCGGGCACCTACGACTTCAAGCAGAACATCGAAGCCGAGGCAGAGGACCAGGTTCGCCGCCTGCGCAATCATCCAAGCATCGTGCTGTGGAGCGGCAACAACGAAACCGAAGTCGCGCTGAACTGGAACGGCCGCGACAAGCTGCCGGCCAATGTGAAGTTCCAGATGTGGCAGGACTACCTGACCGAATTCAGCGGCATTCTCAACCGCGTGGTTGCGCGTCTCGCGCCCGAGACGCCCTACTGGCCAAGCTCGCCCAGCGCCGACTACGAAGAGCTGAGCGACAGCTACCAGAGCGGCGACGCGCACATCTGGGATGTGTGGCACGGGCGCGTTCCGTTCTCAACCTACGAAACGCATCATCCCGCGCTTCGTTACCGAGTACGGATTCCAGTCTTTTCCCGAGATGCGCAGCATCGAGGCCTTCACGCAGCCAGAAGATCGCACCAGCATCTTCACTCCGGTGATGCTGGCGCATCAGAAGAACAACGAAGGCAACTCGATCATTCACGATTACCTGCTGCGCGACTATCCCGAGCCGAAGGATTTCGCAAGCTTTCTCTATGTGAGCCAGGTGCTGCAGGCAGAGGGCATCAAGATTGGCGCAGAGCATTTTCGCCGCAGCCGTCCCGAAACGATGGGCTCGATCTTCTGGCAGCTGAATGACTGCTGGCCCGTCGCATCGTGGTCCAGCATCGATTACTATGGCCGCTGGAAGGCGCTGCAATACTACGCACGCCGCTTCTACGCGCCGATACTGGTTTCTCCGCATGTCGAGGCCGGCGCGGTTAAGGTCTACGTCGTTTCCGATCGGACAACGGCCCAGCCCGCAACGCTGCGCGTGCGCCTGATGGACTTCGCCGGCAAAGTGCTGCTTGAGGAAGCGCGCGCCGTCAGGATCGATCCACTGGCAAGCAAGGTCTATCTCGAGTGGCCTCTGGCGCGGCTCACGCAAGCCAACGCGACGGATACATCGCGCCTCTTTGTTGTTGCCGATCTCACCGCGGGCACAGAAGAGCTCTCGCGGAATCTCATCTACCTCGCGCCAACAAAGGAGATTCATCTTCCCGCGGCGGTTCTGAATGTTGAAACCGCCGGCGCCAACGGCAGCTACAAAGTGCGCGTAACGTCGCCCGTGCTGGCCCGCGATGTATACCTTTCGTTTGGGAATCTCGATGCCGAGCTCTCGGACAACTACTTCGATCTCCTGCCCGGCGAGACGCGCGAAGTCACCGTGACCAGCGCGGCTTCGCTCGATGCGGTCAAGGCGCAGATGAAGGTCATCTCGCTCGCAGATGCGTTTCCTGTGGTGCATGCGCCGAGCGTTTCAGCGCGTTAACGCAGAAAAAAGAGCCGAGGCAATTGCCCCGGCCCTTTCTTGCTGTTGCTGCATTGACGATCAGAACGAGAAGACCGCCTGAAAGAAGATGCGCCGTGACGCCGGTCCCTGGCTGAAGATGCGGCCAGCCAGACCACGCGATTTTCCGAACATGCTTCCCGGCGTGTAGTAGAGCGGGTTGCCGTCTGCGTCGGTAACTTCGTTCGCGCTGATCGTGCCCGTCGGCGTTCCGTAGTTCACGTTGTTGAAAAGGTTCAGTGCCTGCGCGCTGAAAGTCAGGCTGTATTTGCGGTTGCTGCCCTGGCCGAACATGCCGCGTGGGCCGCCACCGCCGCCGCCAAAGCCACCGGGGCCGAAGCCGCCGCCGGGGCCTCCGCCACCACGGCGGCCGCCACCCCCGGGAGGGCCGCCTCCCGGAGGGCCTCCGTTGTTGTTTGCGCTCGATTCAACCTTGGGGCCGATGCCAAAGGAACGGCTGACGCGCAGGTTGAAGGCCACCGAGGCCGGGCTGTTGCCCATGTTCACCGGAATGGGCGTCTCGCCCGAGTCCGGAAGCACATCGAGGCATCCAAAGTCTGTCGTCACGTACCGGCTGCTGCCCGAAGAGCACTCGGAGTTATCCGCATACGCCGGGCGATTGTTGAAGAAGTTGTCACCCGTGAGGTCGTTGCTGGTCACGATGTTGTAGGGCTTGCCCGATTGCGCAATCAGGAAAGGATTGAAGCGGATCTTCCACGGGCCGGTGTAGTTGCCCATCAGGAAGACCATGTTGCGGTTGACAAAAGCCGCGCGGCCATAGTCCTGATGAAGATCGTAGGAGTTTGAAACTTCGCCGCCCGCGCCGTTGGTGTTGGCAAAGGAGAGGTTGTAGAAACCGAAGACGCCGAAGCGGGGCGAGAGGCGCGCGTTCACATTCAGGATCATCTGATTCTGCTTGAAGACCGCCTCGGGGTAGTACTCGTCCACGATGCCCAGCGCGGGATTCGGGCGAATGCCGGTGAGAGTCGGGCTGTCATACTGAAACGTCCCGGGCAGAAAGGCATTGGAATTGCGCGTCACCACCTGGTGCTCGCCGTAAGAGCGCAGGTAAGTAATCGTCGCCGTCGTCGTCTTCGTCACCTGGCGCTCGAGGCTGGCGCCGATCTGGTGCGTGTAGGGCGCGTGGAAGTTAGGCGCGATCGTCACCACCGTGCTTTCAGGTGTGGTGTTGTACGGCGCCGGCGGCAGGCAGCCGGAGAAATCGATGTTGGTCAGGCTTGTGCCATTGAGGCAGGTTGCAGACGTGGTTGTGACGCGAATCTGTCCGGAGTTGACCGCCTGCTGCGTGGCCGCGAGGATGTTGGCAATCTGCACGCGATCGTAAAAGATGCCGTATCCGGCGCGGAGCACGGTCTTCGCCGGCTTGTTGCCCTTGGCATCAAGTGCGTAGGCCAGCGCCACGCGCGGAGCCCAGTCGCTGTGATCGGCAATGTGATTCTGCGTCTCCCAGCGGACGCCGCCCGAAAGCGTAAGACGCGGATTGACGCGCCAGTCATCCTGCAGAAACAGCGCGCCGTCGAAGACGTTGGCCGTGTAGTCGGTGCGTCCCACGCCCACAACGACCTTCGCAATATCGTCGCTGAGGGTATTGATGTTCTGGCCCTGCCCAAGCTTGGTCAGCACATCGGCGTATCCAGTTGAGGTGAAGGTGAGAATGCCGTTGCGATAGCCGTTCGACGAGTTGGCGTCGCGGGTATCGCGCAGCCACGCGCCAAATTTGAGGGCGTGCGCGCCGGCGCTCATGGTGGTGAAGTTCTGCAGTTCGAAGTGATCCTGATGATCCTGCTCGGTCTGGCTTGATGCGCCGCCGCCGGTAAAGTTGCCGTTCACCATGAGCTCGGGATCGGTGCTGGCGGGCGTGTCGTTTTCGGTGGCGTGCCGGTATTCAAAGCGCGTCTCGTTCACCATGCGGTCGTTGATGATGTGCGAGTCGCTTACCTGGACGGTGTGCTCGGTCGATCTGCTCGAGATCGACTGCGAGGGAAGTTGCGTGTTGTTCAGGCTCCCCGACTCGGTGTCGTAATAGAACTGGTAGCGCAGCGTGACCGTATCTTTGCTGCCAACCTGCAGATCGATGCGCGGCGAAACATTGATGCGATTGTGCGGGTTCGCAAGCGTGCCGGAGACGCTGTCCGTTGAGGTCTGCGTAGGCGTTGGTCGCGGGATCGAAGAGAACGGGGAAGTAGTTGTAGAGCGACTGCCCGTGGTTATCGCGCTGCTCCACGCTCAGGAAGAACGAGCTCTTCTTGTTGATGGCGCCGCTGATGGTGCCGTTGTATTGAAGCTGGTCATAGTTGGGCACGTCGGGCGTGAGCGGGTTCGTGTTGAAGACGCTGTCGTTGCCCTGCATGAAGACCTGGCCGTGCAGTTTGTCGGTGCCAGGCTTGGTGAGAATCTCGATGCGCCCGTAGCCGAGGCGGTCATACTCCGCCGAGAAGGGGTTCTGGTTGATGCGGATCTCGCGGATCGCCGACTTCGGCGGCAGCTGGCCGCCGGTGAAGCCATCAATATAAATCTGGCCGCCGTTCGGGCCTGCTGACGGACCGGCAAGCGCCGAAAGCTCGTTCGACAACTCGTCGGGATCGTCGGAAAGAGCATCGAGGTCCTTGCCCTTGAGCACCACGGCGTTGGCGTTGTTGCCCGCATCCACGCTCACGGTCGGCGACTCATCGGTGACCACGACGTTCTGCTGCTCGGTTTCAATCGCCATCGCCACATCAACGCGCTTGATCTGCCCGGCGGCGAGTTGAATCGTCTGCGACTGAAACGGGGCAAATCCGTCAAACGTGACGTTGATGATGTATCCGCCCGCGGGCAGATCATGCACCTCGTAGGCGCCGCTCGCATCGGCCTTCACGTTCTTCACCGCGGTGCCGGCGGAGGTAAGCACCGAGATCTGCGCTCCGGGTATCAATGCCCCCGAAGGGTCCGTGATATGGCCGTGGAGCGTAGCCATCGCCGCCGGCTCAGGCGTTTGCGCCTTGGCGGCCACATTTACGGCGAATGCCAAAATCGCCGCGATCAAAAAGTGAATCATGCAATGAAATCGCAAAGACACGTCTCCCTCACAAGTAAAACCTGGTATTTCGTGCGTACCTTTATTGAGCGTCCGATTCGCCTGCGCCGCCGGAGCCCATGCTCCAGTTGGCAAGCAGATTGCGGCTCGCTTCCGGCGCTTCGAGCAGCGGTTCAACACCGGTCAGCAGAGTGATCGCCGTAACATCCGAGGCATCGGCGGTTGAAACAAGCATCACCGCCTCGCCCTTCTTGAGATCAGCAAATTGAATGACCGGCGCGCGGCTCAGCATCTGTTGCATATCCCCGCTTTGGGCGCGGCCTGCGCCAGCCCATTGACCGCCACCCTGACCGCGTCCGCCGGCTTGCCCACTCCAGGCGTGCTGCTGGCCGCCGGGCCCACTCGACGGCGCTCCGCCCGCGGCCGGTGCACCCGCCGGTGCGGCCCCCATTCCTGCTGCCGGGGCCGTGCCTTTGAGCCGTGCCGCCAGAATGCGCGCCATCATCTCGGGCAACGCATGCATTTGCGAATCCGGCGTTATGTGGACGGTGTACTGCTTTTTCGTGGCCAGATCTTTCACCGCGAAGGTTGAGCTGCCCGGATCGAGCGAAGCAATGGTGCCCGAGATATTGCGGAAGCTGCCGGAAACAACTTCCTTGGCTTCAATCTGTGTGCCGTCGGCGTTTTTCACGCCGCGGGCGCGAACCTGGTCACCAGGTTGAATCGCGCTGACGGGCGCGGGCTGCGCCAGGTCATAGCGAACCGATGCGGGCGCATACCGCTTGAGGACGGTGCTTCCGGTTACGTGCACCTGAACGATCTTGATGGTCGTTCCCGAACCGGTCGAAAGAACAATCGTTCCGGTTGCCGCGTCAACGCTCTTCACGAGGCCGCCCACGCCATTGCGCTGCCAGTCTTCGCGCTCCTGTTGCTGCCGCTTCGCAACATCGCTCTGCTTGATGGTGATGATCTGCGCTGCCTGCGGCGTTGCGCCGGCGCCGTTGGGATCAATCTTCACCAGCACGCGGTCTCCGGTTGCCAGCGCATCGAGCTGAATGGTCTGTGCCGCGCTCAAATCTTTCTGCCCGGGTTCGATCTGCTTCAGCACTGCGTCTTCCGGTACTTCCACCTGGCGCACTTCGCCGGAGTCGGTCTTCACCGTGAGAGTATTGCCGCTGATGGCCGTGATGGTGCCCACAAACCGACCGGACGCCTGCGATGCCTGCGCCTTCAGTTGCGGCGCCATCGCCAGCATGGCCGCAAACGCCATGAACGACATCCCGGCAAACACCGTCGTTAATTTCTTTCTCATGCGTCCAATCTCCGGATAGCGCTGCATCCGGCCTTCCATCGAACAAAGTTGATTCATTTGGGTAGACGAGGCAGCCGCTTAAAAGGTTGAGCGGCCTGCCGCACGCTTTCGAGCGCGCAGCACCGCGCGCGGCGTGGACTGCAAGCTCTGTATCAGCATAGAGTTCCAGCGCTTTTTGAAATCACGGCGTAAGCTCGGCAGTGTTAAGAAATGTAAAACTCCCCGAGGGGGTAGGAACAACATGAGTAACGCGCCGATTGTGTACGACGATCGTGTCCTTGTACCAGAGATTGATCGCCGGCAGATCGCGCGCCAGAATCTGCTGCGCCTCAACGTAATCGGCGCGGCGCTTCGCAGTGTCGCGCGGTCATTGCCGCATCGTCCAGCAGCGCGTCGAGCTCGGGATTGGAGTAGTGGCCGCGGTTGGCGCCCTTGGGTGAGAAACGCGCGGTCGAAAATGCATAGCTGAAGATGTCCGGCTGCTCGTTGCCGCCGATCCAGCGCAGCGAATAAAGCTGAAATGCTCCGCGCGTCACATCGGAGTAGAAGGTCGCAAACTCGTAGCTGCGCAGATCGAGCGCGATGCCCACCTTCGCCAGTTGCTGCTGCAGCACCGCCGCCAGCAGCCGCGTGTCTTCATCGGTGCTGGTCTTCATCGTCATGTGAAAGCGCACGCCATCCGTCGCCGCGAGGATGACCGGCTGCGTCAAGTAACTGCTCCGCGCGTTGCGGATCGTAGTCGTAGCGCGCGACGTCGCCGGTCCACGCCCAATGGCTCGACAGGCAGCAGGCTTACCGCCGGTCGCGCATGGCCGCGCAGCAGCGTGTCGATAATCAGCTTTCGATTGATGGCGAAGGCAATCGCCTGGCGCACGCGCACATCGCTCAGCATCGGATCGCTGAGATTGAAGGCGAGGTACTGAATCTGCGTGCCCGCCGCACTTCGTGATCTTCGAGATCGGGCCGCGTCGCCAGCGCCGGCAGCGCATCCATGGGCAGGGAATTGATTGCCACATCTCCCGCGCCTTTCTCCAGTTCCAGCGCCTCCGTGATGGCGTCGGGAACGACGCGAAATCGCACCCGCTCGATCTTCGGCTGCACGCTCCAGCTCAGCGGATTGCGCTCGATCACCACGTCCTGATCGATCTGCTGGCTCACGAAGCGAAAAGGCCCGGTGCCGACCGGATGCCGCCAGAACTCGCGCCCGCTGCCCTCGGGCACAATGCCGATCGCGCCCGTGGAAAGATTGGTCAGCAGAAAATTGTCGGGATGCTTGAGGTGAGAATACAACCGTGCGTGGATCGCGGCGCCTCCACACTTGTCAATTGAGGCGTACGTGCTCGCTTTCGGTGTAATCACTGTGCCGTCGCGCATCGAGTCGATGCGTCCACACCACGTCGCGCGCAGTCAGCGGACGGCCATCGTGAAATGCACGCCGCTGCGCAGATGAAAGACCAGGTCAGCGGATCGGGCTGATTCCCAGCTTTCGCCAGCGCAGGCGTGAAGCGGAAACTCGCGTCCTTCGTGACCAGTCCATCGAAGAGCAGCTCGTCGATGTGTTCCGATTGCCCGTCCGTACCGACGCGCGGGTCGAGATTCGTGGGGCTGCTCTCGATCAGAAAGACCAGCGTGCGCGGATCGCGCGGCGCGGCATGGCAGCCGGCGAGAAGAACAGAGCAGCGAGAATCAGCCGACAGCCTACGGCGCATACGTCACCTGGCCGAGAATCACGGCTCGCCTTCGCACCGGTCGCGCTGGAACATTGCCGGGCAGGCGATGCCATGTCTGCCACGCCAGCAGCGCAAAGGCGGCCGCTTCCTTCGCTTCGGCGGGCATGCCGAAGTCTCTCGCTGACGGCGAGCTCGCAGCCCAGCGGCTCCAGTCGCTGCGCAAGCATCGCCATCAGCGTTGCATTGCGCGCGCCGCCGCCGGAGACGATGTAGTCCACCGGCGCATGCTTCATCTTCGGCGCAACAAATCGCTCGTAGCTCGCGGCGATCGTCTCGGCCGTCAGCGCTGTCGCCGTGGCCAGCGCATCTTCCGGCTTCGTGCTGTGCCTGCGGCATTCGGCCAGAAACTCCGTCGCGTACTCGCGCCCAAACTGCTCGCGGCCAGCCGTGCGCGGCGGCTTGAGGCGGAAGTAGGGATCGCGCAGCGCGCGCTGAAGCACCGGCTCCAGCACCGTCCCCGCGCGGCAATTGAGCCATTGCGGTCATAGGCCTTGTTGAAGCAGATGGCTGGCGAGCGCATCGATCACCATATTGCCGGGGCCGTGTCGAACGCCATCACCGCATTCGCGCCTGCACCCGCGGGAATTGCCGTCAGGTTCGCAATGCCGCCGATGTTCTGCAGCACCCGCCCGCGTTGCGCATCGGCGAACAGCACGTAGTCAAGCAGCGGCACCAGCGGCGCGCCCTGGCCGCCGGCAAGCATATCCGCCGGGCGAAAATTCGACACCACCGGCACATGCGACTGCAGCAGCAATCGCCGCTGCCTCGCCTACCTGCCACGTGCAGGCGAAGCTGCGCCCGCGTAGGAGGCTGGCCGCGCCTGGTGGTAGAGCGTCTGCCCGTGAGCATCCGACAAGTCGACTTTGACGCGGTGACGCTTGAGCGTTGCCTCCACGGCTTCGGCATAGGCGAGTCCCAAGCGCCAGTTCAGCCGGGCCAGTTCTGCGGTTGATGTGCGCTCGGCGTTCATTGCCGCCAGCACAGCGCGCCGCAGCGCGGCAGGGTAAGGAAAGCCCTCGTGCGCAAGCAGGGAAAGCTTCGGCTGCAACCTGCCAGGCGTGATCCGCACCACGGCGACGTCGATGCCATCGGCAGAGGTGCCGCTCATGATGCCGGCGACGGTCATGGGCTTCGGCGCTCACGAGATCTCCGCCGGCGCCGCGGTGCGCGCCTCTGCAACCACTGCATCCCTGTGGACCGCAGCCGTTTCAGTAACCGTGTCGCTGAAGCGCAGAATGCGTTCGCGCAGAGCCTCAAGCTGTGCCGCGTTGAGGGCGGGGCTCACTTTGCCGCGGTAGAGCTTCGCCCGCTTGCGCGCTGTTTCGCGCGCCACCGTGCAGCAGGAGCTTTCGGAAGGCCGCGGAGCGCTCGGCCTCCGCAATCAGCGCCTCGTAGGAGCGCAGGATCAGTTCGGGGCTGTGGCAGATCTCCAGCAGATCCGATGCCGGCGCGAATGGCCGCAATCGCCGCCTCTTCGATCGGCATGAACTTGAGAATGCCGCCCATCTCAAGATCGTCCGAAAGAATGATGCCTCTGTAGCCGATGCGCTTGCGCAGCACGTCGGTGATCCAGAAAGCCGATGCGCTGGCGGGCACGTTCTTCGCCGGGGTCTCGGGATACGCCGCATGATTCATCATCACCATCGGCATCTCGGCGCGCAGCGCGCGATACGGCTCCAGATCTTCCTCCCAGAGCTGCTGCCAGGTGCGGTGAATCTCCGGCGTTTCGAAGTGCGTGTCGCTTGCAGCGCCGCCGAGGCCGGGGAAATGCTTGCCGCAGCCGGCGATGCGCTGCGCCGCTAGTCCGGCAAGATAAGCGCGGCGCGTAGGCAACAACGTTCGCCGGCGTCGCAGATGCCGGTGCGCGCGTCCCCATCACTTCTGCCGACTCAGGCAGCGCGAGATCGAGCACCGGAGCCAGCGTCGTATTGAAGCCGAAGGCCTTCACCGCGCGGGCGATCAACTCGCCATGCTCGCGCGCGAAGGCAGGCTTGCTGCGCACGCTCGCATCGCCGTGGCCACGGCCTGCGCCGAAGGAATGGGCGCAAGCGCATCGCGCAGCCGGTTGACCGTGCCGCCTTCCACATCCACGCAGCGCACAGCATGCGGCGTGCAGAACTCGGTCGCCTCGTCGAGCAGCGCCCGGGTCTGCGGCGCGTCGGTGATGTTGCGCCGAAAAAGAATCACGCCGCCGGGACGCACCAGCCTGAGCCATGCGCGTTCGAGGCCGGTCAGTTCCGTCGCCGCCGAGCCCCACCACGAGCAGGCTTCCGGCCGCTCTGCGAAGATTCTGCGTCATGACCTTCTCCTTCAGTTCCTGCCTTGCAACTCTTCCAGCAGATTCAGCGCCTGCAGCGGCGTCAGCGAATTCACGTCCACGGCCTCGATGCGATCCACGATGCGCTGCGAGAGCGGCGTGAAGATGGTCATCTGCATCGGCTCGGCTGCCGTCTCCACCTGCACGCTCTGCCGCTCCTGCTTCTCGTGCTGCCGCAGCACATGCCTGCGCGCGCTCAATCACCGCCGCGGGCAGGCCGGCCAGCCGCGCCACTTCAATGCCATAGCTCTTGCTGGCCGCGCCGGGCTCGATGGTGTGCAGAAAGACGATGCCGCCCGCGGCTTCTTTCACGCCCACGCGCAGATTGCGCACGCGCGGCAGTTTTTCGGCCAGCATGGTCAGCTCGTGGTAGTGCGTGGCAAAGAGCGTGCGCGCGCCCGTCTCGCGCGTGCAGATATTCGACCGTTGCCCAGGCCAGCGAAAGCCCATCAAAGGTCGCTGTTCCGCGCCCCATCTCGTCGAGCAGAATCAGCGAGCGCTGCGTGGCCGTATTCAGAATCGTTGCCGTCTCCGTCATCTCCACCATGAAGGTGGACCGGCCGCGCGCCACGTTGTCGCTGGCGCCGATGCGCGTGTAGATGCGATCGACGAGGCCGAAGCGCATGCTGTCGGCCGGAACAAAGCTGCCCATCTGCGCCATCAGCACCAGCATCGCCGCCTGGCGCAGATAGGTGCTCTTGCCGCCCATGTTGGGCCCGGTGATCAGCAGCAGGCTCGGCCCCTCTTCGCCGGCATCTGAGATAGAGGTCGTTGGCAATGAAGCGCCCTTCGCGCGTCTCTTCCAGCCATTGCTCGATCACCGGATGCCGCGCTGCCACCGCTTCAAGCACCGGCTCCGTCAGCCAGCTGCGGGCGCACATAGCGGCGCAGCGCCGCCAGATGCGCAAAGTTCGCCAGCAGGTCTGCCTCCGCAACCGCGGCGGAGGTGCGGCGGATGCGCCCGGCAGCCTCCAGCACCGCTGCGGCGCAGCTCGGCGAAGATGCGCTTCTCGATCTCGATCGAGCGGTCGTGCGCGGTGAGAATCTTGCGCTCGTATTCCTTCAGCTCGGGCGTGGTGAAGCGCTCGGCATTCACCAGTGTCTGCTTGCGCTCGTAGTCGGCGGGAGCCAGCGCCAGGTTGGCTTTGGTGATCTCGATGTAATAGCCGAAGACCGAGTTGTAGCGAACCTTGAGCGAGCCGATGCCTGTGCGCTGGCGCTCGCGCTCTTCGATTGCCGCGATCGACTGCCTGCCCGTCGTCGAGATGGTGCGCAGCTCGTCGAGTTCCGCATCGATGCCGGCGGCAATTGCCCCGCCATCGGCCATCGTCAGCGGCGGCTCGGCAACCAGCGTCGCCATCAATCCGGGCGTCACGTCGTCAAGCGGATCGAGCCGTTCAGCGACGGTCGCGCCAGAGCGGAGCCTGCATCGCGTGCAAGCGCGGTTTCGAGCGCCGGGCAGCCGCGCGAGGCTCGCAGCCAGCGCGCGCACATCGCGCGGGCCTGCCGAGTCGAGCGAGAGCCGCGCCAGCAGGCGCTCCAGGTCGAGAATGCCCGCAAAGGCGCGCCGCACCTCTTCGCGCTTCAGCAGATCTGCCATGCGCTTCGGCCACCGCCTCATAGCGCGCCTCAAGCATCTGCCGGCATCGATCAGCGGCCGCAGAATTGTTGCGCGCAGCAGCCGCTTGCCCATCGGCGTCTGGCAGGCATCGAGAGTGTGGAAGAGCGTTGCGCGGTCGTCCTGCCCCGCAAAAAGCGGCTCAACCAGCTCCAGATTGCGCACCGTCACCTGGTCGAGTTCGAGCGCGGTCGAGTGCTCCTGAAACCGCAGCGAGTCAATGTGCAGCGCTTCATTCTTCTGCGTCGTGCGCACATAGTGCAGCACCGCGCCGGCGGCGATTGCCGCCGCATCGTGGCCCACGAGCCCGAAGCCTTCGAGCGAGCGCACTTTGAGCTGGCGCTCGACCAGCGGCACCGCAAAGTCGTGCGTCCACACCCAGTCTTCAACGCGGGTGCGCGCCGGCAATGCGCTCGAGCTGCGGCGGAATCTCCGCGCTGGTTGCCAGCAGCACTTCGCTGGGGGCGGCCAGCAGCAATTCTTCGAGCGCCTGCTGCCGCGCCACGGGTCCGGCGAACTCCGCTGTCCGGAATTCGCCGGTGGAGACATCGAGCAGCGCCACGGCGCAGAGCGGTGCCGCGTTGCGCCCTGCGTCAAAGTAGGCGGCCAGAAAATTGTTCCGCTCCTGGCCGAGAGCAGCGTCGAGCGCCGTGCCGGGCGAGAGCACGCGCGTCACTTCGCGGCGAACGATCTTCTTCGTGAGCTTGGGGTCTTCCATCTGGTCGCAGATGGCGATGCGATAGCCGCGTGCGCAGCAGGCGCGTGAGGTAGTTTTCGACCGCGTGATAGGGCACGCCGCACATGGGCACCTGCCGCTCGCGATCGCGCGCCGTGAGCGTAAGTTGCAACTCGCGGCTGGCCGTTACGGCGTCGTCGTAGAACAGCTCGTAGAAGTCGCCCATGCGGAAGAAGAGCAGCGCATCGGGATTTTCGCGCTTGGCGGCCGACCACTGGCGCATGAACGGGGTGAGGGTGCTGGCAGCCGGATCTGGCTCGGGCGAAGACTTCGGCTCCGGCGGCGCGGCATCGGCCCTCGCCGGCGAGGAGAGCGGCGGCGCCGGAGTCTCTATGTCTTCTCGAATCACGCTGTCCTACAGATTAAACTGTCCGGCGTCTTTCCGAGCGGTTCGCTCCGGCAAGATGGAGCCGCGTTTTCCACCACTGGCGAATGCGGCTTCGGGCATCGCCGGTGCGGCCTGCGCCGGAGTCTCCACCTGCGCGTCGACCAACAGGAGCAACGCCACGAGCGCGCCCAAATACATGTAGGACTGAGAACCCGCCGAATGGCGGTCAGGCCTGAAATCTCCGCATGCGGCATTCCAGTAAAGCGTGTAGCCAGCAAAGATTCCAGCCGGTAAAGTGCCCAGGAAGAGTCTGCTTTGTTGAAATGCTGGGAGACTTCACGACCCAGGTGCGAAAATGCTGAAAATAACCCAGCATGAATTCGACGCACATACCGGACACGACTTCGGCAACACAGCGGCGCGACGGACTCTACCTCATGCTGCTTGGAAGCATCTTCTTTCTCCTCTTTGGACTCGTCCTCATCAATCGGGACTCAGTGCCGCTCAATGATTTTCGCACCGCCTATTTCAGTGGCCTCTGTCTTCTTGAGCCTGGCTGCCATCCCTTCCGTGAGGGCGATATCGAGCTGATCTACGAGAAGAGACAGGTCGATCATCCTCTCGTGCCGCCGCGCGATCGCACCGTCATCACACGCAATATCTATCTGCCCTCGGCCTTTGCCTTCACCGTGCCGCTGGCCCTTGTTCCTTTTAAGCCGGCCTTAATCCTCTGGGGCATCGCGATCGCCGCGGGCTTTCTTTCGGTGGCCTTTCTCATCTGGCGGGTCTCAGCCGGTTACGCGCCCCTGCTCTCGGCCGCTCTCATCGGTTTCTGGCTGGCCAACAGCGGATCGATTTTTCACTTCGGCAATGTGGCGGGACTGGTCGTACCCTTTTGCATCTTTGCCGTCTGGTGTCTTATTGAGGAGCGCTACACTCCGGCGGCGATCGTCTGCCTCACTTTCGGACTGGCCCTCAAGCCGCATGACACGGGCCTGGTATGGCTCTTCTTTCTCCTTGCCGGCGGACTCTATCGTCGCCGGGCGCTGCAAGTCCTTGCGCTTTTCGCGGCCCTCATCGTGCCAACCGTTGCCTGGGTAACCCATATCTCTCCGGATTGGCTGCGGCAGCTTGCGGCAAACCTCCAGGTGGGCTCCGAGCCCGGCGGCATGAATTATCCGGGGGCCGTGCACGCGGTCTGCATGCTGACGAACCTGCAGACCATCACCAGCTTCTTCTGGCAGAACGCTCACACCTACAACCTCGCCGCCATTCTCATTTGTGCGCCGTTCGTTCTGGTCTGGGCCGTGCGTGTGTGGCGGTCGACGCCATCGCGCGAAACGGTCTGGTTTGGTCATCGCCGCAGCGGCGGCGTTTTCAATGCTGCCCACCTACCATCGCCAATACGACGCAAAGCTCATCCTGCTGGCCGTTCCCGCGTTCGCCATTGTGTGGGCCCGCCGGGGCATTGCCGGATGGGTGAGTCTTTTTCTCACGACGGCGGCTTTGTTCCTCAACGGCGATCTGCCCTGGGTTTTCGTGCTTACTGTCATCGAGAAGCTGCCCTTTGCCATTGACCCCGCGCATCGGCGGCTCATGACGGCCCTGCTCGACTTTCCCGTACCGCTCAGCCTGCTGGCGCTCGGCACATTCAACCTGTGGGCATTTGCGCGATTCTCACGGCGCGAAGCTGAGGCGCACGACGCCCCCGAGACCAGAAGCCATTCAGCTGCCGTCAACGCCCTTTCATAAGGTTCAACAGGTGCAATGCTTTGGGCCCAGGAGCCGACCTAAGGCTGCTTTATGTGATTTGCGTCACAGTATACTGACGAGTAAGCCTTTTATGTCTGAAGGTGAAGGTCGGGTATGCATCTCCTGTGGCTCCGAGTGGCGGCTATCTTGTATGCGGCGGCGAGTATAGCCGTTTTCCCCGCCGTGCTCTACTCAGCAGAGCGGTGGCGCAAGGCCTGCGTGCACCTCGGCGGCCTGGCCTTCTTCTTTCACTTTGTTTCGGTTGTTGAAATGCTCGTCCAGGCCCATCGCTGGGTGCCGATGGGCGCCCGCGAAGTCGAGTCCCTGCTGGGCTTTGTCGTCGCGGCCCTCTTTTTCCTTGCCTGGTGGCTCTTTGACGCCATCTCGCTCGGCGTCTTCGCCCTGCCGGTCACCTTTTTCCTGGTTTTCGTCCCCGCGCTCGGTGTCGGGCATTACTCCTTTCCATCGCAGGGAGTGAGGACCAACTGGGTTGTCGCGCATATAGCCGCTCTTTTGGCAGCCTACGCGGCGCTTGGCTTCAGCTTGCTGGCTTCGCTGCTCTATCTGGTGCAGGAGCGGCGCCTCAAGAGCAAGTCGCGCCCAAGGGACGAGTCAGCGTGGATCTCGCGTAACTGGCTGCCGCCTTTGGACACACTCGAACGCCTTGCCCACGCCATGCTGCTCTTCGGTTTCCCGTGCATGACCGTGGGACTGCTGATCGGCTCGGTCCTGGCGCAGGAGACTCCTCTCGGCGCCTCTTATTTCCGTGATCCCAAGGTGATCGCCTCTTTTGTCATGTGGGCCGGTTACGTATTCCTACTCTTTGTGCGCCGCACCGCTGGCCTGCGCGGCCGCCGTGCCGCCTATCTCTCAGGAGCGGTCGTCGTCGTCGTGCTGGCCGTGTGGGCCGCCAACCTCGTCAGCCATGTCCACAGGTTCGGTGCCCCATGATCCTGAGGCTGATCGGAGTCAACCACAAGACGGCGCCTATCGAGCTGCGCGAACGCATCGCCATTGGGCGCGAAGATCTGGCACAGGCAACGCTCGCGCTGGCAGCGATGCCCGGCGTTGCAGAGTGCATGATCGTCTCCACTTGCAACCGCGTCGAAATTCTTGCCAGCGTGGACGAGAAGAGCGCCGACACCGACCTTGCCGGCTTTCTGGACCGGCACTTCGCCCTGGACCCCGGCCTGCTGACGCCGCACATCTACCGGCACGACGAGCAGGAGGCCGTGCGGCATCTCTTCCGCGTCGCCGCCAGTCTCGATTCCATGGTGGTGGGCGAGCCGCAGATTCTGGGGCAGGTCAAGGAAGCATTCGCAGTAGCGCAAGGCGAACGGTACCGTGGGCAGCCAGCTTGAACACCTGCTGCAAAGCGCCTTTGCCGCGGCCAAGCGCGTGCGCACCGAGACCGAGATCGGCTCCAGTTCCGTTTCGATTGCTTCGGTGGCCGTTGAACTCGCGCAGCAGATCTTCGGTTCGCTGCACGGCCGCACGGTCTTTCTGGTTGGCGCAGGCAAAATGAGCGAGCTCGCTGCGCGCCATCTCGTGCAGCAGGGCGCCGGAGCCATCCTCGTCACCAACCGCACGGCCGAGCGCGCACGCCAGCTTGCCTCGCCCTTCAACGGCAGAGTGATTCCCTTTGAACAGCTGTACGACGCCGCCTCTGAAGCCGACATCATCATCTCGTCCACCGGCGCGCCGCATCCCATCTTCCGCCGCGAGCACGGCCAGGCTTTTCTGCATCGGCGGCGTAACCGGCCCGTCTTCTTTATCGATATTGCCGTGCCCCGCGATGTTGACCCCGCGGTGAACAAGCTTGAGGGCATCTTTGTCTACGATATAGATGACCTGCAGCAGATTGCCGCTGCGCATATCGCGGAGCGTGGCCGCGAAGCCGGGAGCGCCGAAGACGCTGATTGCGATCGAGGTCGAGCACTTCCACCAGCGCCGCCGCGCCGTCAACGTGGCGCCGGCGATTGTTTCACTGCAGCAGCAGTATGAGGAGCTTCGCAAAGCCGAGCTGAGCCGCATGCAGGGGAGATTGAGTTCGCTGACACCGGAACAGGCTGCCGCCGTGGAAGCGCTGACCCGCGGCCTCGTGAACAAGTTTCTGCACCCGCCGATGCAGGCGCTCAAGCAGGCGGCGCGTGATAATGACCCCGAGCGCGTGGAAGCGCTGTGCGAGGTATGGTCGCTGCCTTCGACAGCGGAGAAGGAACCGCACATGGCTTCGCCGGCTGAGCCTGAAAAACCGGCTGCGCCGCGCGATCGCGAAACCAGCACAGTAGCCAGCACCGTGGGAAGCAAATGAACCTGCGCATCGGCAGCCGCGGCTCGCAGCTTGCTCTCTGGCAGGCCAACCACATCGCAGACCTGCTGCGCGGCCAGGGGCACACGGTCGAAATCCAAGTCATCAAGACCACGGGCGACCGGCTGCAGGAAGTCACCTTTGCGCAGGTTGGCTCCAAGGGCATGTTCACGAAGGAGATTGAAGAGGCGCTCGCCGACGGCCGCGTCGATCTTGCCGTGCACTCGCTCAAAGACCTGCCGACCGAACTGCCCGAGCCTTTCACTCTGGCGGCGACGCCCAAGCGCGTCGATCCGCGCGATGTTTTTGTCTCGGCGACGCATACGAATCTTGCGGCTTTGCCCGCAGGCGCAAAGATCGGCACCAGCAGCCAGCGGCGCCGTGCCCAGCTCAAGGCGTTGCGGCCCGATCTTGTTGCGGTGGAGTTTCGCGGCAACGTCGACACACGTTTGCGCAAGCTCGCCGAAGGTCACGTGGATGCGATCCTGCTGGCTGCCGCCGGTCTCGACCGCCTCGGAAAATCCGAATGGATTCGCGAGCGCCTCGACCCCGCGCACTTCTGTCCAGCCGCAGGGCAGGGCGCCCTCGCGATTGAGACGCGCCAAGGCGACGCCGCAACCATTGCTGCCGTCGCGTTTCTCGATGACGCCGCGACGCGCTTCGCCGTCACCGCCGAACGCGCCGCGCTGGCTGCCCTGGGCGGCGGCTGCCAGGTGCCCATCGGCGTTTACTGCCGGCCCGGTGCAGACGACGCAGTCGAAATCTTCGCGGTTGTTGCCGATCCTGAGACGGGCAAAGCTGTCCGAATTCACCATCAGACCACGCGCGCCGGTGACGGCTCGGATCTCGGCAGGCTCGCCGCCGAGATGCTTCTGCAGCAGGGCGCGGCGGCGATCCTCGGAGTGACGCAGTGAACGAGGCTTCGCTTGCCGGCCGCCGCATTCTCGTGACGCGCGCGGCGCACCAGGCAGGCAGGCTCAGCGAGGGCCTTCGCGCACTGGGCGCTGAAGCTGTCGAAGTGCCGGTTCTCGAAATCCAGCCTCCGGGAAGCTACGAGCCGCTCGATGCTGCGTTGCGCCGCCTCGACACCTATAACTGGATCATCTTCACCAGCAGCAACACGGTGCAGGCGCTTGTGGAGCGCGTTGCGGCGCTCGGCATCGTGCCGTCCGCGCAGGGCCCGCAGGTCGCCGCAATTGGCTCGGCCACCGCGGAGGCCGCGCAGGCTGCGGGATTTGCGGTGAGTCTGATGCCGGAGCAGTACGTTGCCGAGAGTCTGGTGACCGCGTTAGTGGCCAGATGAGCGGCAGGCGCTTTTTGCTGGCCCGTGCTGCTACTGCCCGCGACGTTATTCCCGATGCGCTGCGCGCTGCCGGAGCCTTCGTCGATGTGGTGGATGCGTATCGGAACGCGATTCCCGAAGCGGCGCCCGAGAAGCTGCGGCAGGCAGTGGCGGCGGGTCTTGACGCGGCAACCTTCACCAGTTCTTCAAGCGCCAGGCACCTGGCCGAGGTGGCGCGCGCCGCGGGCATCGCGTTTCCGCTGGAGAATGTTGCGGCGATCTCGATTGGGCCGGTGACGAGCGAGACGCTGCGGGAACTGGGCTGGGAACCAGCGGCGGAGGCGCAGTCCGCATGACTTGCCGGGGCTGGTGAACGCTGTTGCCGCGGCGTTGCGTTCCCTAACGCTAGCGCGCGCCGACTCACGATTCCCAGGTCTTGTCCTTCGAGTGGCACAGGGTCTCGAGCGTGCACTGCCGGCACTTCGGATTGCGCGCAATGCACACCTGCCGGCCATGGTGAATGATCTGGTGCGAGAAGCGAATCCAGTGGTCCCGCGGAATCACTTTCATCAATTCCTGCTCCACCTTCTGCGGCGTGTCGCCTTTGGCGAGGCCCAGCCGGTGAGAGATGCGGAAAACGTGCGTATCCACGACAACGCCCTCGGCCTTGCCGAAGCTCACGCCCAGCACCACGTTGGCCGTCTTGCGCGCCGCGCCAGGCACAGTGATCAGCTCCGCCAGCGTCTCGGGCACCTTGCCGCCGAAGTCCTCGGTGATCTTCTTCGCCGCGCCCTGAATCGACTTCGCCTTGTTGCGAAGAAGCCGGTGGTGCGAATCAGCTCTTCAAGCTCCGGCAGCTTTGCCTTTGCCATCGCCGCGGGAGTAGGGAAGCGGCGAAAGAGCTCCGGCGTCACCATGTTCACGCGCACGTCGGTCGTCTGCGCTGAAAGGATCGTCGCCACCAGCAGTTCCCAAGGCGTCTTGTGATTAAGCGCGCAAACCGCATCGGGGTAGGTTTCGTCCAGGATCTTCAGAATGGCGGCAACGCGCTCCGGGGCGAGATCGCCTTTGGCGCCGGCCCTCTTCGCAGGAGTTTTTACAGTGGACTGCTTCTTCGTCGGCATCGTCTTGTGCCCATGCTATCAGCGATCTGCGGCAGCGCCCGCAGATTCAAGCCAACGCTTCACGACAGAAGCCGCGCCCGGCCACCCTGCGCGCGAACGATCGCTGCCGCTTCGCGGTCAAAGGTGACGAACTCTTCCGCGCCGAGCCTCTCGCCCTCGTAGGCAATGGCCCCGTCGGCGAAGTCGCCGCCCGCCTCCAGAAAGTTCAGACCGGCCTCGACCGCCGGGCGATTGGTCACCACGGTTGCGCTCTGGAGCAGCATGCGAATCGATCGCGCAATTTCTTTTGTCGGCTTTTTGTAGCCTTGCCGCAATACCCATACGAATTCGCACAGCACTGTCACAGGGATGGCAACGAGGTCGGCGCCTTGAAGAACCCTGGCGGCAAGCCGCGCCTGATGCGGATCGTCGCGCAGAGCGTCGCGCAAAAGAAGATTCGTATCTGCGGTAATCTTCACCGGCGGCCCGCCCATGCGTCTGCCGTGATCTCTTTGATCTGCTCGATAGTCAGCTTCGGCGTGCGCTTCTTTGCCAGGGATCCGCTGAAGCCTGCGATTGAGCCTTTCTTTTCTGCCGCGCCGATCACGAGCCGCCCATCGGGCAGCTCGTCGATTTCAATTTTCTGGCCGGGGGCGACCTTCAAGTGCCGCAGCAGCTCCTGCTTCAGAGTGATCTGGCCTTTGGCGGTTATGGTTAATGTCGTCATCGATGGTCCTCTTAGCCGTGGTAAGGCAATTATACCTTACCTCCGATTTAGGGGGATCGCGCGAGGTTACCGCCTGCCTTCGAGCCATCCGCCCAGCTTCTCCACCGGCAGGCGCACGCCGATGAAGAACTGCCCGAAGAGCGCATACACCGCGCTCACTTCATCGAAGCGCATCTCGTAGATCAGCTTCTTGAAGACCACGGGATCCTCGGCGAAGAGATCGACGCCCCACTCCCAGTCATCCATGCCGATGGAGCCGGTGATGATCTGGCGCACCACGTCGCCGTAGCGCCGCCCGATCATGCCGTGCTCGTGCATCATGCGCTGTCGCTCGGCAAAGGGAACCGTGTACCAGTTCACGCCCGCGTCGCGCTTGCGGTCCATGGGATAAAAGCACAGATACTTCGCCTCGGGCACGGCGGGGAAGAGCCGTGGCGCCATGGCTTCGGCTGCCGCGCTTCAGCGATGCGGCCACCTCGGCGTTCCACTCCGGCGAGTGCGCGTCATAGCCCTTCGCCGACGCCGCTTCGTAGGTCTTGCGGCTCGATTCGTAGAGGCCGAGCTCGACGACCGAGACGTAGGAATGCTTTTGTTCGAGGAAGTCGAAGAAGCGCGTCTGCGCCAGGTCGAGTTCCACCTGGTTGAGCGCTTCGAGCGACTCGCGAAAGTGAATCAGCATGAGGTCGCCCTTGTGGCCGAGCTGCGAGTAGAGCGCGCTGCGCACGGGCGCGCCGGCATCGGCCCGTTCCATTGTGCTGAGGGCGGCCGCCGCTTCGGCGGCTATCTCGGCGCGTGTGTTTGACGGCGCAGGCCCGCCACTTTGCCCAGTCAAAACGAAAGAATTGGTGCAGAACGCTCGACCCATCGAGCGTCAACGGAACGGGAGGAAAATCAGCCAACGGAGGCACCTCAGACTTAACCTGATCAACCCCTCATCGTAACAAAGCACGCCAAAGGGCCGCCGCGCTTGCGGGGCACGATGGCTCAGCGCTCGGCGACGTGATCGAGGAGATCGAAGAACTCCGGAAAGCTGATGGCCGCCGATTCGGCGCCCTGGATAAGCGTGTCTCCTTCGGCGCGAAGCGCGGCGACGCTGAACGCCATGGCGATGCGGTGGTCGCCGCCGGAGTCGATCACTGCGCCGTGCAGGGTCTGGCCGCCGGGAACGTCGAGGCCGTCTTCGAATTCCTCTACCTCGGCGCCCATGGCGCGCAGATTGCGCGCGACGAGGGCGATGCGGTCGGACTCCTTGACGCGCAGCTCCTTTGCGTCGCGAATGCGGATGCCGCCGCTGGTGTAAGGCGCGATGGCGGCGAGCACGGGCAGCTCGTCGATGAGCTGCGCGGCGAGGGCGCCGCTGATGGTGGTGGAGCGCAGGCCTTCGGGCATCGCGCCGACCTGCACGGTGCCGACGAGCTCGGCGTGCTTTTCTTCGAGATTGAGCACGGCGATGTGCGCGCCGAGCGCGGTGAGCACGTCGAGCAGCGCGGCGCGCGTGGGGTTGAGGCCGAGGGCGTCGAGCACGAGCCAGGAGCCGGGGAAGATGGCGGCGGCGCAGAGAAAGAATGCGGCGGAGGAGATGTCGCCGGGCACGGCAGCGTCGATGGCGTGCAGTGTTTGCGGGCCGGCTGATGGTGACGGAGTCGATGGTGCGCGTGAGCTTGGCGCCGAAGGCGCGCAGGGCGAGTTCGCTGTGGTCGCGGGTGCGGATGGCTTCGCGCACGGTGGTTGTGCCGTCGGTCTGCAGGCCGGCGAGCAGGACGCAGGTCTTGACCTGCGCGCTGGGCACGGGCGTGGTGTAGTCGATGGCGTGCAGCGGCGCGCCTTCAATCATGATGGGGGCGTGGCCGTCGGTGAGAGTGAGCCGCGCGCCCATCGCTTCGAGGGGCTTGCGGATGCGCTCCATCGGCCGGCGGGAAAGGGATGCGTCGCCGATCAGCGTGAACGTCCCCTGCTGCGGCGCGAGCAGGCCGGAGATCATGCGCATGGTCGAGCCGGAGTTGCCGCAGTCGAGCGGCTGGCTCGTGGGCGTGACGCGGCCGGCCGACGCCGGTGATCTCGATCGAGCCGTCGTCGAGCGTGCGCACCTTTGCGCCGAGCGCCTGCATGCAGGCGAGGGTCGAGGCGCAGTCGGCGCCGGTGGAGAAGTTGGTGAAGCGCGAGGTGCCCTCAGCAAATGCGGCGAGCATGCCGTAGCGATGGCTGATGGACTTGTCGCCGGGCAGGCGCAGGCTGCCGAGAATGTTGCGCGCGGGGCGGATGATGCGTTCCTGGGCTGCGGTGTGCAAGAGAACTCCGGGAGACTGATGTCTCTTTCAGTTTACGGGAAGGCCACGCGAGACCGCGGAGATCAACGCACCCGAAGCACGATGATGGTTTCGTCGTCGAAGCGGTCCTTGCCGTCCTGAAAGCGCGTGACGTCAGCCAGGATGGCGTCGGCGATGTGATTGGCGGACTGGTCGCGGTTGGCGCACAGCAGGGCGGCGAGCCGCTCCTGCGCCGTACATTTCGCCCTGCTCGTTCTCGGCGTCGAGAATGCCGTCGGAGACGAAGACGATGACGTCGCCGGGCTGGGTGGCGAGGGTGAACTCCTCGTACGTGACATCGGGGAACATGCCGAGCGGAAAGCCTTCGGCCTTGACGGTGCTGGATTGGCCGGCGCGGCAGAAGACGGGCTGCACGGCGCCGGAGTTGGCCACCGTGAGGGTGCGCGTTCTCGTCGTTCCAGAGCGCGAAGAGCATGGTGACGTATTGCGAGTCGAGCTTGCGCTCCTGCAGCGCATCGTTGAGCGAGCGCAGCATCTGCGGCCGGGCCGGGCTGCTGGCTGCGCGGCCGAGCGCATGATGCCGCTGACGAGCGCGGCGAAGAGCGCGGCGGGCGCGGCCTTGCCGCTCACGTCGCCGAGCACGATCGCGGTGCGGTCGGGCCCGTAGTCGAGAAAGTCGTAGAGGTCGCCGCCGATGGTGCGCGCAGGCAGAAAGCGCACGGCCATCTCGGCATGCGTGTGCTCGGGCGGCGCGGTGGGCAGCAGGCGGAGCTGCACTTCGCGCGCCATGGCGATGTCGCGCTCGAGTTGCTGTTCCTGGCGGCTCACGGCCTGGTAGAGGCGCGCATTCTCAATGGCGATGGCGACCTGCGCGGCCAGGGTGGTGAGGGTGCGCTCATGCTCTTCGTTGAAGAAGCCGGCGCGGGTGTGTTCGAGATCGAGCACGCCGATGACGCGGCCCTTGTAGAAAGAGCGGAACGATGAGCTCGGAGCGCGTCTCGGGGTTCATGGGCAGATAGCGCGGATCCTTGCGCACGTCGGGCACATTGATCGGCCGCCACTCGCGCACCGCCGCGCCGACGAGGCCGCTGGTGATGGGAATGCGGCGCAGCGGCGCATGCGCGTAGCCGAAGCGCCAGGCATAGCGGGTGATCAGCGTCTCGCCTTTGTCATCGAGCAGCATGATGGTGAACATCTGGTAGTCGATGAGGCGGCGCAGCAGCTGGCCGATGCGCTCGAGCAGCGGATCGAGATCGAGGATCGACGTGAGCTCGGCGGAGATTTCGTTGAGCACCGTCGAGGGTCTGCGCCTGGCGGGAGACGCGGGCATAGAGGCGCGCATTCTCGATGGCCTGCGCGATGCGCGAAGCGGTGAGCGTGAGCAGGTGCAGATGCTCGGGGCGGAAGTAGTCGGGCTGCTTCGCTTTCGAGATCCATCACGCCGATGAGGCGGTTTTTGGCGATGAGCGGAACGGCCAGCTCGGAGCGGACGTCGGGGTTGGCGGGGATGTAGTTCTCATCGGTGGCGACGTCGTTGAGCAGGATGCGGCTGGCGGGTGAGCGCGACCTGGCCGACGACGCCTTTGCCGAGAGGGAACGCGCATGCGCTGCGCTTCCGGCGTGTGGCCGATCTGGAAGCGCATGCGCAGTTCCTGCGTGCGGTCGTTGAGCAGCAGGATGGCGAAGATGCGGTAGTCGATGACGGCGCGCACCAGCTCGGAGGTGCGGTTGAGCAGGGTTTGCAGGTCGAGCGTGGTATTGAGCGCGTCGGTTAGGCGCACCAGGTAGGTAAAGTCGGCCGGTTCGACGCGGGCGTTGAGCGGGTCGAGATAGGCGTGCGGGTTCTCTGAGTCTGCGGGGCGGTAGTCGCCTTCAAAGTCGTGCCGCGGAGGATTGGGGGGAGTTGAGGTCATGAGTGTCGAAGGGAATGATAGCGCATCCGGTGGTTGTGAAAATGAGACGAGGCGGGCGCGGCTCAGGCAGCCTGCGATTGCCGGCGCACTTCCGCGATGTAAACGCGCAGGTAGAAGAGGCTCATCGCCAGCAGGACGAGCGAGAGAGGCCGGGCGAGGATGACAATCAGCACCTTGCCCGACAGGGTGCCAATATCCAGGTGCAGCTTCTCAGGCAGCGCCATCAGGGCTGCCAGGGGGAGCGTGCCCATCACCAGAAAGGCGATGAGGTTGATGGCGAAAGCGATCTTGCCCGCGCGGCGGCCGGTGGCCCAGAGCATGGCGCAGGCCGGAACGGTGAGCATCAGCAGGCCGGCATCGTGGGGGCGATGATAGGTGGAGAGCAGCGTCAGCGGCACGATGGCGGCGATGGCATACCAGGCAAGTGCGGGGTGGCGGCGCGCCTTGAGCGTGGTGAAAAGCCAGATGAGGAAGAGGACTCCGCTGACGATGTACGCAACGAGATTGTAGAAGGCGGGTTGATTGACGAAGATGCTGACGGCCGCCTGCAAATCAATCACCATGTTTGCATCGCGCGCGGCACGGGTTGCGGTGGGGCCGGGGTCGTTGATGCCAAGGCGGCCGGACATCGCGGCGAGGTTTGCCTGCAACTCATGCAGCCAGTGCGGCGCCACGAAGGCGAGCCACGAGAGAGCGGCAAGGGCGAGCGCGGCATCTGCGGCGAGGGTTTGCAGCGCGCGCTTGCGAAAGAGTCCGCCGGCGAGCAGGAAGTAGAGCCAGACGAGGCCTCCATCGTGGGGTTTGATCGCGAGGCTCACCGCCATGCAGAGAATGCCGGCGAGGGCGAAGCGGTCCTCGATGAAACACCAGACCCCGAGGACGCAGAGGCTGACGACGATGCCTGCGGAGTTGCCGATTTCAAGCAGAAGAATGCTGTTTGCGAGCAGCAGTCCAAGCAAAGCGCCGGCTTGGAGCGGAGCGTGTGGAGCGGCCACGCTCCACATCAGCCAAGCGGCAAGCAGGAAGCTGCCGGCGATAAGGATCATCCAGAGAATGTGCGCCGGCCCCCAGGAAAGCGCCGCGAGCGGGGAGACGAGGAGAAAGGTCGTGGGCAGGTTGACGGCCAGCGTCGCGACCAGCAGGTGCGTGGCGTCGGCGGGCTGGCCCGCGCCTTCTGATTGAGCATAGAGACGCGCAACGTCGTGCGGATTGTAGGGGTCGCAATGATGCAGCAGGCACTGCGCAGGATAGTAGAGGCCCTTCAGATCGATCATTGCGCTTGATGTTGCGGGGATGACGTATTCGAGGGTACTGCCAAGCAGCAAAAAGACCACCGCTCCCAGAGCGAAGAAGATGAATCCATCGTTGCGCGCGTTGCTGATGACAGTTCTCTTTCCTCGTGCGGTCTTCGGCGAGGCGCAGACACTCGCGACTGTGCAACCGCAACGAAGGGCTGAAAGCTGGTTCAAGAATCGATTGTAGACACGCGCCGATTGGGGCAGGGAGACAAAGATGCTCCGCTGTTTACCAACTGAGGGCCCCGGTTTGCAGAAGCGCTATTCTGCGCCCAGCTCGCGGACGATAGCGACGGAAGAGGACGCGCCGATGCGGTTGGCGCCCGCCTCAAGCATGGCGCGCACGTCGGCGAGTTTGCGAATGCCTCCTGAGGTCTTGACACCGCAGCGGCCGCCGGCCACTCCGCGGAGCAGCGCGACGTCAGCCGCGGTAGCGCCGCCGGAAGCGAAACCGGTTGAGGTCCTCAGGAAATCGGCTCCCGCCTGGATGGCGATTTCGGCGCCGCGCAGCTTTTCTTCGACCGAGAGCAGCGCGGTTTCGAGGATCACCTTGAGGATGGCGCCGCCATGATGCGCCACCGTGGCCGCGGTATGAATGGCCTGCTCGACCGCCTGATGATTGCCGCTTTTGAGCTGGCCGATGGGGATCACCATATCGAGTTCACGAGCACCGAGGCGGACCAGAGCCGCAGCCTCCTGGCGAAGAGTGGAAACGAGCGAGGCGCCCAGCGGAAATCCGATCACGACGCCGACAGGAATCCCCGTGCCGCCCAGCATGCCCACCGCTGTCGAGGCCCAGACCGGGTTCACCATGGCGCAGGCAAAGCGATAGCGAATCGTCTCGTCGCAGAGGCTCTCGACCTGTTCGCTGGTGGCGTCCGGCTTGAGCAGGGTGTGGTCGATGACTGCGGCGAGGGTCTGCCAATTGGTCATGGCGTTTTGAGTGAAAGCGGCGGAGTCGAACGTGCCGTTGTCAAACTCAAGGTCGACTTCGCGGATTGGCGTAATCGCAGTCATAGCGCGGTCCTTTCTCCGAAGGGGTGCAAGGAGTTCTGGGGCCCCCGGATGGTTTCCGGGAGTTGAGTATAGTGCCTTGAAGGTGCCGGGCCAAGTAACCCGGAAGGGGCATTACCCGGCGATGGTCGCCTGGTGTGCTGCCGGGGAGTCCTGAATATCCATTCGCTCAATCAAACCGTCGCCGATGCAATAGGCGTGGTGCACGATCGTATCGATAAGCACCTTGCCGTCGATGTCGCGCACCACCTGGTGCACTTCCACAATCATGCGCCCCGCTGCGTCTCTGTCGATCCTGAGGGGCTCCACATGCGGGTCGAATATCTTCCATTGGCGCGTCCAGTAGTCGCGCACCGCTTCGCGGCCATGTACGTGTCCGCCTTCCATTCCATTGGCCCATTGCACATTTGGATGCATGCGTTCGAGCACGGCGTCAATGCGGCGAGCATTGAAGTCGCGGTACGCTCCCACCAGAAGTTCGCGATCGGAGATTTCCACTGGGTTGCTCATTCTCTCTGTTGTTGGATGCTTATTCAGGATGATCCGGTGCCATCAGGCAAATATCGGGAAGATTCCGGTAGCGCTCCGCGTAGTCCATTCCATAGCCGATCACGAAAAGATTCGGGATGGAAAAACCGATGTAGTCGGCTTCGATTTTTTCGATGCGGCGCGAAGGCTTGTCGAGCAGCGCGGCGATGCGCAAGGTTTTGGGCCGGTGCTGCAGAAAGATCTTCCGCAGGTACGAGAGGGTCAGGCCGGTGTCGAGGATGTCTTCGACGATCAGCACGTTCTTGCCCTCGATGGGCTCATCCAGATCCTTGATGAGCTTCACCGCGCCGGAAGAGCGCTGGCCCTTGCCGTAGCTGGATACGGCGACAAAGTCGAAGGTGGCGTCCACCTGGATTGCGCGCGCCAGATCGGAAAGAAAAAGCGCCGCGCCTTTAAGAACGCCAACCATCACCACCTTTTCGCCGTTGAGGTCGCGGGTAATCTGCGCACCCATTTCCTCAACGCGATCGGCAATCTGCTGGCGCGTGTAGAGAATCTCGTTAGCCGGATAAGTGCTGGCGGACATAGGGATAGTATCGCCGAACGGGCAAAGGGGAGTCGGCGATCCTGTGAAAATCGCGGTGGCATCGGGGCCGCCAACAAGCATCAACAGCCCACGTCTATACTTGAAGAGGCATGATTCCTTACCTGCACATCCTGGGCCTGCAAATTCCCACATTCGGACTGATGCTTTGGCTGGCTGCCGTCGCCGGCGCGGTTGTGCTGGACAGGTCATTCAAGCGGGCCGGGATTAATGCCGATGCGGTCGGCATGGTGGCCGTCGCGGTTCTGGCCGGAATTGTCGGCGCCAAAGCTATGGCACGTTCTCGACTCGCCTGCTGAATTTCGCGAGCTCGGCTGGCGCGTGCTGTGGGATCAGGCTGGATTCGCGTGGTTCGGCGGTCTCACTTTCGGCCTCGGCGCGCTGGTCTTCCAGGGTTGGCGGAGCCGCATCGGAGCTTTGAGGATTCTGGACCTGGCCGCGCCTTCAGCGGCAATCGGTTATGGCGTCGGCCGGATCGGCTGTTTCCTTTCAGGGGACGGTTGCTATGGGCTGCCCACGAATCTGCCCTGGGGAATGAGCTTTCCGAATGGCCTCGAGCCTACCGCGCCCGGCGTCCGCGTGCATCCGACGCCGCTCTATGAATTTGCCCTGGGCTTGCTCATCGGCTGGTGGCTGTGGGTTCGGGGCCGGAAGACGAGGCCGACAGGTTGGATTCTCGGGGAGTACCTGGTTTTGACCGGAATAGCTCGTTTTCTGGTTGAATTTATACGTCGCAACCCCAAGGTTCTGTTTGATTTGTCGAACGCGCAACTGGCTGCTGCCGGCTCGGTGCTGGCCGGAGTTGTGCTGATCTGGTTCGCCGCGCGTCACCCGGTACACGATCCGGACGAAGCGGCACAGGCGGTCGAGAAGGCTGCTTGAAAAGCCATGACAGCCAGAAGCTCTCGATACGTAAACCGCTCGATGTCATTGAAAGGGCCCGATCTCAGGTTGAGATCGGGCCTTCGATTTTCAGGCAGAATTGCTTCGGGTCAGTCGCCGCTCTGAGGAGTTTGACCCACCAGACTCACAACGGGATGCACTGCGGCGCTGTGGGCGATCAGCTGATAGTTCCGCTGCAGGGACCGCTCGCGCTTCAAGGTACGCCAGCAGCTCCAGGCGCGATCGCCATCGGAGTTCTGAATGGGCAGCAGGTTGCAGAAGGCGAAGCAGAGGTTGGCAAGACCAAAAGCAGGCGACAGGGACCAGAACGCCATGAGCAGCAGATTCATGCCTGGCCCACCGAGCGAGATCGCGAGGTTCTTCGCCGGAGGGCCGGGCTCGCGCACCATGTACATTCCCTTCCACGTGAAGCCCAGCGTCTTGACATTCACGCCCATGGCCCGCGCCACGAGAAGGTGCCCGACTTCGTGAAGTGTAGCAGCGACAAGCCCGAGGAACAGACCGTTGAAGACGGGGAAGAACCATGCCAACGAAGGCATCCTACCTCCTGAATTGACTCACCCGTTTGGATGCGTTCAAGACAGATTTCGGCAGCTGTGCGCTGGTGGATTAATAGTTTGCTGTGAAGTGATACATCGGTGTTCCAAATGGGCGCAAACGTGATTACTCTTTCCCAATTCCGAAGCTTACTTTCTGAACGAGATGGAAGGCTCGGTCAGAGGCGCTTGAGAAAAGAAAGGGCTTCCTGCAATTGCGGAAACTGGCGCTCGTCGGCTTTGAAGTCGGCGGAGTGAACGCAGCGGCGCAGCCCGCGCATTTTTACGGGATGCTTGAGGTGAAGCATCTCGTGATAGAGCAGGTATTCGATCGCGTAGCGCGGGCTCGATGGGCGATCGAAGACGCGGCTGACGACGATGGTGTTGTGTGCGGCGTCATAGTGGCCCAGCAGGCGCCGGGCGTGGCTCTCGCTCCATGTGAGGTTGGGTCGGCCGAGCAGCCCGCCGAAGAAGCGCGCGTTGAGCGAGTCGAAAATATCTTCGAGATGGTAGTAGCGGCCTTCAGGGCCGGTGTAGCGCTTGGAGCCGCGGGCGTGGCGGATAAGCTCCGTCTGGCGCGTGACCGAAGCGCTCGAGGCAAACCGCTTGAAGCGCAGATTGTGAGCCGCCTCGATGGGCTTCCGGTAGAGCTTTGCCAGCAGGATATGCGCGATGGCGCGAATCACGCTCTCGGGCGCGCCTTCGAGCAGATCGGAGAGGCTGACGTGAATCCTGCCCTCGCGCAGACGGATGGTGGTGTTGAGCGAAGTGAAGCGCCGGAAGCGGACAAAAAAAGGCGGTATGGGAGCACGAGGACGCAGCGCCCTGTATTCGGCTTGAAATATCGCAGGGAGAGATTCGGGGGTCACCAATTTGAAGTTAGCACAATGGCACGGAAGCCGGCGCGGGCATGGCTATTGGGGCTCGGCGCGATCCTGGCCTCGCTGGTCTTTGTGGGCGTCGAAGTACTCCGTTTGCTCCTTGAAGAGCTGCGAGACCTGGTCGGTGAGGTCCTTGCCGGACTCGATGGCCTCTTTGCGCGAGAGCTCAAAAGCGTGCTCGGAAGGGATGCCATTGAGGGCCTCGAGCCAGTGCGGCGCCACTTCGTTAAGAGCCTTGAGGGACTTGCGCAGATCGGCCTTGCGGTCGCCGTATTGGTCGAGGTTTGAGCCGAGCTCGTCCATCAGGGCAGTGAGATCCTGCAGCTCGTCATCGAGGCGTTGCGCGCGGGCGCGGGAGTGGCCCCGCGCACTGAGGCTTTTGATGGCATCGACGTGTTCGTTAACAAATTTGGTGTAGAGGCGGATGCGGTCGTCGGGGTAGATGCCGTCTTCGCGGATCTGGTCGACCTGGGCCTGTGTCAGCGGCTGGCGGTGATTCTCCTGCCCGGCGAGCGAAGGCGCAAGCGCCGTGGAACAGATGAAAACGAGCACAAGGCGCGATCGAAAGAGAGCATTCACGTTCAGGGTCGAGCGAGCAGACATGTCCACATATCGTTGGATCGACGAGACGCACTCTGGGAAGCAGGTTTTTCCCACGGGCAGCGGGATACGAGCCGGGCGAAACCAGACCGCGCTATTTCTTGAAGACCTGCAGCATGGCGTCTTGCTCTGCCTGATTGACCTGGGCCAGCGTCTGCTCTACCAGCGGACGGTCTTCGTAGCTCGTCGCGTGGAGCATCTCGGTAAGACGGAAAGCCGTGTGACGGAGCAGAATCTCGGCGTTCTTGAGGCGCTTGTTGTCGTCAGACACCGAGAGATGCACCTTGTGAGCGAACTGCTGGATCTGCTTGAGCATGTCGTTGGCCTTGTCGACATTGCCGGCTGAGTATTGACGCAGGCTGAACTCGGTCATCTGGTGGATGAGTTCAGCGTAGAGGAAGCATTGTTCCTTCTGGGGCGCCTGGCCGATCCTGGCCTCGAGGGCGGCGATACTCTGCTGATCGGGTGTCTTCTCGTCGGGAGAGTAAGCACGAGCCGGGGTCGCAACAACCGGTAGGAGGACGAGGACCGCCAACCAAACCTGACTGCGCATGTGGAACCTCCGCTGCTGCGGAAGGCGAGCGGCTTATTCTGGGTGGCCCGGTAAATCCGCTCAACCCCACGTCGTAACAAAACAATAGGAGCATTTCGCCGGAACATGCAAGCAAAATGGTTGCAGGTTTTGATGCCTTAAATACTTCTCTGTGCATTTCCGGTCTGCGAGGGACCCTGGGTTGCGGTTGGCCTGGCCTTAATCAGTTCTATTCTTGATCAGTCTCGGTTGATCAGTTTCGCTTTTCGAGCAGTTGCAGCCTCTGCTTCGCCTGCCATTCCTGATCGGGGAATTTGCCGGCGGCAGCATCGAGAAAGTGATGGTAGTAGGCGATTGCCTCCGCCTTCTCGTGCATTGAGTCGTACGATGTTGCCCAGAGAAAATAAGTTGACGGCACCTCGGGCAGGTACTTTGATCGCATGGTAAGAGCGTGCAGCGTGACAGCGGGGCGCCCGATTTTCGATGCGGCGAAGGCCAGGCCGCTCCATGCGTCGCCGCTGTCCGGCTCAAGCTGAGAGGCTTTATCGAAGACCGCGAAGGCTTCAGCATAGCGAAGCTGCCGAATGAGGTTCTGGCCGTGCGTGAGCAGCAGGTCGAGGTTATTGGGGTCCGATGCGAGCAGGGTGGTATAGAGCTTGTCTGAGCCCGCCAGATCGCCGGCCTGCGCCATCACGTCTGCCAGCATCCGCGTCACCGCTGGATCGGCAGGGTGAGCGGCGTGAAGCTGCTGCAGCACCGGCAGAGCCTCGGCTTTGTCCTGCGCCGCCAGAACCGTGGCGAACTGAGCGGTGAGCGTGGGGTCGTTCGGCGCCTGCGCGAGGGCTGCGCGCAGCAGCGTTTCCGCCTCGGGATAGTTCTTCTGCTTGATGAGCAGGTGGGCGAGTCCGGCGTTTGCCTCAAGGGATTTGGGATTGCCGGCTAAAAGGCGCCGGTAGGCGGCTTCGGCGGCAGCATCCTGGCCCGAGGCTTCGGCAAGGTTGGCGGCGAGCAGTGTGTCGTCCGGAGTTTCAGGCGAGATCTTGAGGGCCTGCAGCAACTCGTCCGAGGCCAGTGCGGCGTTCCCGGTGCTGCCGGGGCCGGGCTTGTCGATTGCGGCGAGAGCTCGCCAGGCGCGAGCCTTCAGCGCAGGACCGGCTTCGCCAGGGTCGAGTGTGGTTGCCGCCACCAGCTCGGGGCGGGCTTCTTCGAGCTTGCCCTGGCGCGCCAGCACCAGTCCCAAAGAGAGGTGAGCTTCGAGCGAACGGGGGTTCGCCTGGGCGGCGCGCCGGTAAAGCGCAGCGGCATCGTCTAGACGATTCTGGTTGTCCGCCACATAGCCTGCGTCGAAGAGCGCCCGTGCGTCGTTGGGGTGCGCAGTGAGCCATGTGTCGAGAAGCGTCTCGGCCGTCTTCCAATCAGACTTCACAATGGCGGCTTCGGCATCGGCGACCGGGCGCGCGAGCTCCTCGTCGGATGCGGATCGAACAGGCGGAACCTGCTGGGGCTGCGCCTGGCTAGTCCCGTGGGCGAAAGTTGCCGAGCCACCGGCAAGCAGCAGCGAAAGAAAAATCCTGCGAAACACGCGATACCTCAGAAGATATTCTAGTTGGCGGATCACCGAAGCGTGCGCTGCCGGCGCCTTACGAGCCAGGGAACCTGAGCCAGTAGAGGTTTTGACTCTGCCGGAAATCGGGTGGTAGCGTTCTCGCCGTATGGTTCTCAATGCGTGAGGGGAGTAAGCCGATGGGAATGAGTCGTCGCGGGTTCCTGAGGAGTTCTCTGGCCACGGCTGGAGCAGCCGCGCTGGCGCGTCATGGAGTGGCCGCCGCAGCGCAACCCGCCAATCTGCCCGGGTCGATTGCCGAGGCGGAGATCCAGTCAGCGCGTTTTCCTGACGGATTCTTGTGGGGCACCGCGACTGCGGCTTTTCAGGTGGAGGGCGCCTGGAAGGAAGACGGCAAAGGCGAGTCCATCTGGGACAGGTTTACGCACACGCCGGGCAGGGTGAAGGGCAACACGAACGCCGATGTGGCCTGCGACCAATACCACCTCTACGCGCAGGATATGGCGCTGGCGAAGCGTCTTAACCAGAAGAGCTATCGCTTCTCGATTTCGTGGCCGCGTATTCAGCCGGCGGGAACAGGCGCGCCCAACATGAAGGGCATCGACCACTACAGCCGCTTCGTCGACGTCTTGCTCGAAAACGGATTGCGGCCCTTCTGCACCATCTACCACTGGGACCTGCCGCAGGCGCTGGAAGATCGCGGAGGCTGGCCGAACCGGGATCTTGCCGGCTATTACGCCGACTATGCCGGCATTCTGGCGAAGCATCTGGGCGACCGCATTACGGTCTGGGCTCCGTTCAACATGCCGTGGTCGTTCACCTACATGGGTTACGGCGTGGGCGCCTTTCCGCCGGGGCGCGCGAATTTTGGCGACTTTCTAAAGGCCGCGCACACGGTGGCGCTGGCGCAGGGCGAGGCTCTGCGTGCGATCAAGGCAGCATCGTCCAAGGCGACTGTGGGAAGCGCATACGGCATGTGTCCTGCGTATCCGAAGACGGATTCGGAGGCGGATCGGGCCGCGGCGGCGCGCTACCACGCCATGAACAACGTCTTCTTTCTGGAAGCGGCGATGAAGGGGAAGTATCCCAACGCGTTTGTGGGCGAGCCGCCGTATGAGCAGATGGGCTTCAAGCCGGGAGACGAAAAGATCCTGCATGCTCCGCTGGACTGGGTTGGCTTCCACTACTACACGCGGCGCATCGTCTCGGACGCGAGCAAGACCGCTGCGGGTGGCGGCAGCTTTGCCGGAACTGAGATCGAGAGCGACCCGGCGACGGGGCGGGATCCGTATACGCGCTTCAGCGCCGTGATGCCGACAGAAGGGCCGTTGACGGAATCGGGCCTGGAGGTGTGGCCGCGCGGAATCTACGACCTGGTGATGCAGATCTCGAAGGAGTACGACCATCCGCAGATCGAAATTACGGAGAGCGGCTGTGGGTATCTCGACGCTCCGTTTGCGCGGGAGAATGGCCGCGTGCCCGATGCGCGGCGCATCGAGTTCTTTCAGCAGGAACTGGCGGAGCTGGCGCGCGCGATCAAAGATGGAGCACGCGTGCGAAGTTTTCATGCGTGGAGTTTGCTCGATAACTTCGAGTGGGCGAATGGATATACAGAACGATATGGATTGATCTATGTCGACTATCGCGATCTGAAAAGAACCATCAAGGATTCGGGCTACTGGTACGGAAAGGTTGCCGCATCGAATCACCTTTCAGTGTGATTGACGGAGTTGACGAAGGCAAATCCAACTGTTTGCATGCGTGCATCGTCGCGGTTCCCCAGGCGCATCAAAACGCGCTGAGGTGAAATGCGATGGTTGATATGTCTCCGAAGGTTCCCACAAAGCGGCCTGACACTCTGAAGCAGCAAACAGAAGACTCGAAGAAGCCTGTAACCGGCGCGAAATCGCGCGTGGAGCGCGGCGCGAACCAGGCTGCGCACAAAGCGGCGCAGCGCGAGCAGGAATTTGACCGGAATCACACCACCATCTCCAAGTGAGGGAATAGAAGGGGTTAGGTTGGGTCATTGTACTGCTGTGCAGCCGATGGTAACTCACAAGACAAAGTGTCCAGTAACTACTGTGCTTAGTCAGATGTAACTGGACTCTTGTTGAAAATGCCGATTGCACTAAGCGTTCGTTTGGATGTGGGGTATGCTGCACTCAGCTTGAGCGGGAATGATTGTTTTTGAAGGCGCGCAGCGAGCAACCGCAAAGCGCCATTTCACGCATCAACCCAGACAGGGCCGTCTGCGGGCGCGCTGTAAGCCCGTGACGAGCGTGGTGAAAATTTACCCTAAGGTGGCCCCATGACTTCCCCAATGCTGCAGCATATTCCACTGACGAGTGCTTACCTTTGCCAGGATTGCGATTGCGTTGGTAATTCCGCGATACAGTGCCCCGCTTGCGCCTCAACCGCGCTGCTGGGCTTGTCATGCGTATTGAATCGCACCGGGATGGAGGCGGATATTCCCAGGACGAACTTTCCGTTTTCCTCCGTCCATGCGCCCGCGCTTGCGGCGTAGCGGCAATTCGAAGCCGTTTTGATTGAGTTGATGTGGTGTTTTCAGCAGACCTCCTCACGGAGTGATGCCGGGCGTGTGCGGTCGCCTCTGCGCCGTGCGCCTCTATAATGGAATATGGCGGGCTATGCTCTGACCCTCTCTGAGGGGTCTATGAGCGGGCCGGTCAATTTCGTACCGGTGTCATTCCGTTGAGCTCATCGAACGATGCGATCGTTATCCGCGGCGCGCGGACACACAACCTGAAAGACATTTCCTGCGAGATTCCCCACGGGAAGCTGACGGTGGTCAGCGGCGTGTCGGGTTCGGGGAAATCTTCGCTTGCCTTCGACACCATCTATGCCGAGGGACAGCGGAGGTATGTCGAGTCGCTTTCGGCGTATGCGCGGCAGTTTCTGGAGCGCATTGAGAAGCCCGATGTCGACGAGATTGAGGGGCTTGCGCCGGCCATTGCGATCAAGCAGAAGAACACGACGCGCAATCCGCGGTCGACGGTGGCCACGGCGACGGAGATTTACGACTACATGCGCCTGCTGTATGCGCGCTGCGGCGAGGTGCACTGCATCTACTGCGATGGGCTGGTGAAGCGCGACTCGATCGATGAAGCCGCCGAGGCGATTCTCGCGCTGGGCGAGGGGACGCGGCTCAATGCGCTCTTCCCGGTGAAGCATGACGCGCCCGCGCAGGAGCCAGCCGCGAAACCGGCGAAGAAAGCTGCGGCCGGAAAGGCCAAGACGGGCGAAGGCTGCCGCCAAGGCAAAGGCGGCGGTCGACGAGGCCGTGAGCGAGCCGCTCAAAGCGCGGCTGGTGGAGCTGCGCAGAGCGGGATTCAACAGGCTCTACCAGGACGGACAGATCTTTGAGTTTTCGACGCCGGAGTCGCTGCTCGATCTTGATTTCTCGCAGCCGGTGTTTGTGCTTCTCGATCGCATTGTGGTGAGCGCCGAGAATCGCGCGCGGATCGTGGATGCAGGCGAAATCGCATACCGCGAAGCGGGCGAAGTGGTTTTTGAAGAAGCTCCGCGGGACGAAGGGGCAGAGCGGCGGCGCTACCGGTTCTCGGGCGAGTATGAGTGCACGAGCTGCCACAGGCCGGGCAAGGAGCCGGAGCCGCGGCTTTTCAGCTTCAACAATCCTTTTGGCGCGTGTCCGCGTTGTCAGGGCTTTGGCAACACCGTGGACTACGACCTGAATCTGGTGATTCCCGACAAGAGCCTCAGCCTGAGCGGGGGAGCCGATCGATCCCTGGAACCGGCCAAAGTATCGCGCGTGGTTTACGGATCTGAAAAAGCGGGCTGCGGAGCTGCGCGTGCCGCTGGATGTGCCGTGGCGGGATCTGCCGGAAGCGGCGCGGGAGACGGTGCTGCGCGGCAATGGCAGCTTCGAGGGCGTGCACGGATTCTTCGCTCAGCTTGAGCGGAAGAAGTACAAGCTGCATGTGCGCGTGATGCTGAGCAAGTATCGCGGCTATGCGGAGTGCCCCGATTGCCGCGGACAGCGGCTGCGGGCCGAGGCGCGCGCGGTGCGGCTCAATGGGTTGAATATCTGCCAGTCTGCGGCGCTGACCATTGCGAAGGCGAAGGAGTTTTTCGGCTGCGCTGAAGCTGACGCCGATGCAGGAGGAGATTGCCGGGCCGATTCTGGATGAGGTGCGGCAGCGGCTGAGTTTTCTGGATGCCGTGGGGCTGGAATACCTGACGCTCGACCGGCTGGCTTCGACGCTCTCGGGCGGCGAGGCGCAGCGCATTCAACTGGCAACTTCGCTGGGATCGCGGCTGGTGGGCACGCTCTACGTGCTGGATGAGCCCTCGATCGGATTGCATACGCGGGATACGGCGCGGCTGATCCGCATCCTCAAAGAACTGCGCGACCTGGGCAACACGATTGTGGTGGTGGAGCACGACGCCGATGTGTTGCGCGCGGCCGATCATCTGCTGGACCTTGGACCGGGCGCGGGCGAGTTCGGCGGCAAGCTGCTGGCCGAGGGCGTGGTGGCGGAGATCGAGGCGAATCCCAATTCGCTGACGGGAAAGTATCTTTCCGGCAAGATCTCGATTCCGGTGCCGACGCGGCGGCGCACGCCGGGCAGAGAGAAGCTGCAACTGCGCGGCGCCGAGGCAAACAACCTGCACAAGGTTGACGTGGATATTCCGCTGGGCATGCTGGTGGCGATCACGGGCGTCTCGGGGTCGGGCAAGTCGACGCTGGTGCATCATGTGCTCTACCGCGCGGTGGCGCAGGCGCTGGGGCAGACGGACGGCAGCGATCCTGCGGCGGTCTTCACCTCGCTGAAGGGCGTGGAGCGGCTGAACGATGTGGTGCTGGTGGATCAGACGCCGATTGGACGCACGCCGCGCTCGAATCCGATCACGTATATCAAGGGCTTCGACCTGATCCGCGAACTGTTTGCGGCGCAGCCGGAGGCAAAGCGGCTATCGCTGACGCCGGGCCATTTCTCCTTCAACGTGCCCGGCGGGCGCTGCAATACCTGCGAGGGCGACGGCACGGTGACGGTGGAGATGCAGTTCCTGGCCGACGTGGAGCTGCCCTGCGAGGACTGCAACGGCACGCGCTACCAGGCGAAAGTGCTCGATGTGCGGTACAAGGGCAAAAATATCCACGACGTGCTGCAGATGACGGTGAAGGAGGCGCTGCGCTTTTTTGCCGGGCAGACGCGGCTGCTTGAAAAGCTGGCGGTGCTCGACGAGGTAGGGCTGGGATATCTGCGGCTGGGTCAGTCGGCGACGACGCTTTCAGGCGGCGAGGCCCAGCGCGTGAAGCTTGCCGCGCACCTGGCGCAGGTGCGGTCAGCCAATGCGTCGGCGAAGCCCTCGCAGGCCAGCCGCGTGCTCTACATCCTCGACGAGCCGACGACGGGACTGCATTTTGACGACGTGTCGAAGCTGCTGACAGCGCTTCGCAAGCTGATCGATGGCGGCGGATCGCTGATCGTGATCGAGCACAACCTGGACGTGATCAAGTCTGCCGATTGGGTGATCGACCTGGGGCCCGAGGGCGGCGAGGGCGGCGGCCACATCGTCGCCGAAGGCACGCCGGAAGAGGTCGCAGGCAATCTGCACTCGCACACGGGCCAGTGGCTGGCGAGGGTGCTTTAGACGCGTTAGTTCACAGTTCAAAATTCAAAGTTCAAAATTAAAGACGACTACTCCGGTTTGCCGTCTCGAGTCTGCGAATGCCGAGCGGATTAGCTTCCTGCAACTCAGCCGGGAGCATCGCGTCGGGAAATCCCTGGAAGCAGACAGGCCGCGCAAAGCGATAGATGGCCAGGCTGCCGACGGACGTGAATCGCGGATCTGAGGTCGATGGATACGGGCCGCCGTGGACCATCGCGTGCGAAACTTCGACGCCGGTAGGAAAGCCGTTGAAGATCAGCCGGCCGGCCTTCTGCTCCAGAATCTGAATCAATGCGCGATTAGCGGCGAGGTCTTCGTCAGTGCCGAAGATCGTAGCGGTGAGGTGGCCGTCGAGCGCGGCGGCGGCGCGCAGCGAATCGGCCTGCGTGTTGCAGCGGACGAGAAGCGTATTCGGGCCGAATATCTCTTCGGCGAGCGAAGGCTGGGCGAGCAGCTCGTCCAACGACGCTTCAAAGAGCTTCGCCGGCGCGAAGCATCCCCCGCCCGAGCCGGATGCACCCGCGTCCGCCGCCAGCGCAACCTGCGCCGCGCGGGCCTCGGTTCCGCGCGCATATTCGCGGGCGATGCCGGGAGTGAGCAGCGTGAAAGGCGCAGCCGCGGCGACGAGCGACGTGAGCTCCTCGGTGAATGCTGCTGCTTCCGGCATCTCGGGCAGCAGCACCACGCCGGGCTTGGTGCAGAACTGGCCTGCGCCCAGCGTGAACGACCCGAAGAGGCCTTTGGCGAGCGCGGCGGGATCTTTGCGCAGGGCGCCGGGCAGGATGAAGACCGGGTTGCCGCTCGACATTTCGGTGAAGCACGGGATGGGATCGGGCCGGGCAGCGGCGAGGTCCATGAGCGCGCGGCCACCGCGCAGCGAGCCGGTGAAAGCGACGGCACGCACCAGCGGATGGCGCACAAGCGCGGAGCCTGCCTCGACGCCGGCGTCGAAGACCAGAGAAAAAACGCCGGGGTGAAGCTTCTCTGCGGCCGCAGCCTCGGTAACAATCTGCGCAACGAGCTCGCCGGTACCGGGGTGCGCGGGATGCGCCTTCACGATGACAGGGCATCCGGCTGCGAGAGCCGAGGCGGTGTCTCCGCCGGCGGCCGAGAATGCCAGCGGAAAGTTGCTCGCGCCGAAGACGACGACGGGCCCCAGCGGCCTCAGCATGGAGCGGATGTCGGGGCGCGGCAGCGGCTTGCGATCGGGCAGCGCGGGATCGATGCGCGCGTTGACCCAGGAACCTTCCTCGATGACTCCGGCAAAGAGACGAAGCTGGTTTGAGGTGCGGGCGACTTCACCGAGAAGACGCGGCATGGGCAGCGCGGTTTCAAGATGCGCGCGCTCTGCCAGCACCTGGGCATTTGCGTCGAGGCCATCGGCCGCGCGGCGCAGAAAGGCTGCACGGGTTTTGCCGCTGGTCTGCGAGTAGCTTGCGAAGGCTTCTGAGGCGGCCTCGGCGGCTCGGTCCACTTCTTCAGCCGCTGCCGCGTAGAAGTTCGGTTCAAGGTGCGCGCCGGTCTGCGGATTGATCGCTTGAAAGGTTTTGCCGCCGCGTGAGCCGCGCGCGCCGCCGAGAAACGAAGTGCCGGTGAGTTCCATAGTCATTTGGATTATGCCGTAGCGGGTAAAGATGCGTGCGCGTGGCTATTCTGCGACGACCGGGTTGGTGAGCGAGCCAATGCCTTCAATGGTGACGGTGACGGATTCGCCGGGCTTGAGCCAGCGCTTGGGCGTGCGGCCCAGGCCCACGCCGTAGGGCGTGCCGGTGGAGACGATGTCGCCGGGCAGCAGCGGCGTGATGGAGGAGAGGTATTCGACCAGCTCGGGAATCTTGAAGATCAGCTCGCGGGTATTGGAGCTTTGATGAACGACGCCGTCGATGGCGAGCTCGATGGTGAGGTTGTGCGGATCGGCGATCTCGTCCGCGGTGACGATGGCGGGCCCGAGCGGGCAGAAGGTGGGGAAGCTCTTGCTCATCGACCACTGGGAGGTGGCGAACTGCACGTCGCGGGCGCTCACGTCGTTGACGATGGTGTAGCCGTAAATGTGCTCGCGCCACGCGGAGGCGGGAATGCGATAGCCGCCTTTGCCGATGACGAAGGCGAACTCCGCTTCGTAGTCGGGCTCGGTCGAGTTCTTGGGCAGCACGATATTTTCGCCGGGACCGATGATCGCGGTGGCCAGCTTAAAGAAGACAACCGGCGTGGTGGGAATGGCCATGCCGGACTCTTTGGCGTGGTCGCGGTAGTTGAGCCCGATGGCGAAGATGCGCGGGGGATTCACAAGCGGCGCGTGCAGTCGCACGGAGCTGAGCGGGACAGGCGTGCCGGCGGGGGCAGCGTGCAGGCCGGCGGAGATGACGCGCAGCGCGTCGCCAAAGTAGCTCGCCAGATCGACGACGGTGTCGTTCGCGAGCAGCGCGCCGGGGCGGATGCGGTTGTCGGCAGCGGAATAGGAGATGAGTTTCATGGGCCCTCCGGGGGCAGAATGTCGTCAGGCTGCGGTCCAGCCGCCGTCGATGTTGAAAAGCGCGCCGGAGATGAATGCGGCTTCAGTGGACGCGAGATAGCGCACCATCGACGCGATCTCTTCCGGCTGGCCGAGGCGCCCGATGGGCTGGCGTGCGCGCAACTCGGCGCGCATCTCTTCCTTGTTGTGCTTGTGGAATTTTTCGAGGTAGCCCTCGACGAAGGGCGTCTCGACGGTGCCGGGACAGACGGCATTGACGCGCAGCGTCTTGGGATACTCGACGGCAAGCTGGCGGGTCATGGCGATCACGGCGCCCTTGGTGGTGCAGTAGGCGAAGCGCTGCTTGATGCCGACGAGTCCGGCGACGGAGGCAATGTTGACGATGACGCCGGTGGGGCGGCCTTCTGCCGCAGGCGCAAGCAACAGCGGAAGAAAGGCGCGGGTAACGAGATAAACCGAACGCACGTTGACGTTGATGCAGGCGATCGAAGTCGGCTGGTTCGGTGGCTTCGATAGAGCCGACGTGGCCGATGCCCGCGTTGTTGACGAGGATGTCCAGATGACCGACGGCTTCGACTGCGGCAGCGATCGAGTCGGGACTGGTGACGTCGAGATGCAGTGCCTTTGCCGTGCCGAGGGATTGGGCGAGAGCTTCGGCGGCGGTGAGATTGATGTCGGCGATCCAGACGGTAGCGCCGGCGCGCGCCAGTTCCTTTACTGTTGCTTCGCCAATGCCGCTGGCGCCGCCGGTAACAAGAGCGTGACGGCCATCGAGGCGGAACGCGTCGTGAGACGAGATTTGAGTGCTCATGAGAAGTGAATGTCCTGAAGGCGAACCTGATGCTGTGCCGCTTCAAGAATAGCGGCTGAGGGCTCAGTGGTGGTGGTAGCGCGGGTCACGACGGCATCAATAACGGCGGCGAAAGCGGCCATCTGCGGCCCGGTGGGCAGCTGGCGCGCGCCAAGAGAGATGGCTTCGATTTCGCGATAAGGCGGAATGCGGGACTGAAGCTCGGAATTGCGCCACGTGGAGAGGCGGACGCCGACGGTCGCCGTGGCGCGTGATGCCAAGGTCGCGCTCGGGTGCGGCGACGAAGCGCAGGAACTCCCAGGCGAGGTCTTTCGCGCGGGAGCCTGCGCCCATCGCGAGCGCCCAGAAGACAGAGAGGGAGACGTGCGGATGCGCCTTCTGCTGCGGGAACAGGCGCGATGGCGACCTTGCCGGCGAGTGGCGAGCCATCGCGGCAGGCGCGCGCGGCAAAGCCGAACCAGTTGGCCATCATGGCGACTTCGCCATCGAGAAAGAGATCGCCGGATTGGGTCGAGTCAAGTTCCGGCGAGCGCGGATGGCAGAGCGCAGGGATCGCGAAGGACGCGGCGGTAGAAGTCGAGCGCCGCGATGGCCGCCTGTGAGGTGAGCAGCGGGACGCCGGCGGAGTCAAGAAGCTCGCCGCCGCGGCTCCAGAGCTGCAGGGCGAAGTCGTAGAGGGTGTTGTGGCCGTCGGGGAAGGCGGCGAAGACGGTTCCATAGAAGCCCGCGGCCGGATCAGTGAAAAAGCGGGCGGTCTCTTCGAATTGCTGCCAGGTTGTGGGCGGCGCGAGCTCGCGGCCGTGCTGGGCGCGGAAGGCGGCGCGGCGTTCTGGGTCTGCGAAGAGATCGGCGCGATAGACGAGGCACTCCGGGCCGTCATGCCAGGGGATCGAAGAGAGCCTGTCGCCAAAGATGAGCGGCTGCACGAGGGAACGCGCCCAGCCATCGGGCCAGTCGGGCAAGGGGATGCCGCTGCGTGCCAGGGATGCAGGTCTTCGAGCGAGCCGTTGGCGAGGGCTTCGGCGAGCCAGTCTGTGACCAGCAGCGCGAGATCGCAGCGGCCCTCGCGCAGGCCGCCTGCGGCGATGGCGGAGTGGTAGAGCTCGTGAATGCCGGTGGAGACGAGCTCGACGCGTACGCCGGGATGCGCGGACTCGAAAAGCTGCGCCTGCTCGGAGAGAGCGTTTTCAAAATCGGAGTAGTTGCGGATGGCGATGCGGAGGGTGGTCATTGCGCGTCCGGCAGCAAGAGCGCGAAATCTGAATTGGTTTCATCGGGCAGCCGCAGTATACCGCGCCCCGCTGCGATGCCTGATACTGGTTGCGGAGCATGTGAAAGGAGAAGTGCTGTGGCGCTGTTGCATGAGGACAGGCTATTTCCGGCAGATGAGGCGACGAGGGGTATTGCCCGGCGGCTTATACCAGGAGATTCGTGACCTGCCGATCATCAGCCCGCACGGGCACACGCAGGCAGGCTGGTTTGCGCGGAATGAGCCGTTTCCCGATCCCGTGACGCTCTTTGTGCAGCCGGACCATTACGTTTTCAGAATGCTCTACAGCCAGGGCATTCGCCTGGAAGATCTGGCGATCGGGAAGCCGACGATCGACGATCCACGCAAGGTGTGGCGCATCTTTGCCAGCCACTATTACCTCTTTCGCGGAACGCCTTCGCGGCTATGGCTGGACTATGCGTTCCAGGAGCTCTTTGGCCTGACGGAGCGTCTTTCCGCGGCAACGGCGGATAAGTACTACGAGACGATCGAAGCAAAACTGGCGACGCCGGAGTTTCGTCCGCGGGCGTTGTTTGACCGCTTCAGGATTGAAGTGCTGGCGACGACGGATTCGCCGCTCGATACGCTTGCCGACCACGAGGCGGTGCGGAAGTCGGGTTGGAAGGGCAGAATTCTGCCGACGTTCCGGCCGGACGCGGTGGTTGATCCTGAGTTTGCAGGCTTCGCGGCGAATATCGAGAAGCTGGGCGCTCTGACGGGTGAAGACACGGCGTCATGGCGCGGCTATCTGAAGGCTCTGGCTGCGCGGCGCGCGTTTTTCAAGTCAATGGGCGCGACCGCTACGGACCACGGGCATCCGACTGCGCAGACTGCGAATTTAAGCGAGGCCGAGGCTGAGTGGCTCTTCGGCAAGGTGCTGGCGGGCGAAGCCGATGCGGCGCAGCAGGAGTTATTTCGCGCGCAGATGCTCACCGAGATGGCGCGCATGAGCGTGGAAGACGGGCTGGTGATGCAGATTCATCCCGGTGCGGTGCGCAACCACAACCAGCAGATCTTTGAGCGCTACGGGCGCGACATGGGCGCGGATATTCCGGGGCCAACGAACTATGTAAATGCTCTGAAACCGCTGCTCGACCGCTTCGGCAACGAGAAGGCCCTGACGCTGATTCTCTTTACGCTGGATGAGACGACATACAGCAGGGAACTGGCGCCGCTGGCGGGACACTATCCCTGCCTGCGGCTGGGGCCGCCGTGGTGGTTCCACGACAGCCCGGAGGGGATGCAGCGCTTTCGCGAGCAGGCGACCGAGACGGCGGGCTTCTACAACACGGTGGGCTTCAACGACGATACGCGGGCGTTCCTGTCGATTCCGGCGCGGCATGATGTGGCGCGGCGTGCGGATGCGGCTTTTCTGGCGCGTCTGGTGGCCGAGCATCGGCTCGATGAGGATGAAGCAGTGGACCTGGCGCACGAGCTGACCGTGCGGCTGGCGCGGAAGGCGTACAAGCTCTGAGAAGTGGTGTCATTCGTTCGACACCAGGGAGGTCGCGGTTGGAGGCTATCTGCCAAAAAAGCGAAAAAACCGCTAGCCTTCGTTCGACACCTCTTCGACCTTCCGCTCAGCCTGCCGCCGCCGCCCGCACCCGTGCCAGCAGGTCGATATAGGCCTTCGCGGCTTCAGTGATGGTTTCGGGGTGACCGGCGTCGATGGCGGCGAGATTAACGAGGTCGCTGCCGACGCCAAGCGCTCGCGCGCCGGCCTTGAGAAAGCTCTCGGCCGTCTGCAACGTCACGCCACCAGTGGGGATAAGCCTGAAGTGGGGAAAGGGCGCGAGCAGCGCCTTGAGATAGCTTGCGCCGCCGACGGCTGAGCAGGGAAAGATCTTCACGTAGTCAGCGCCGGCATTCCACGCGGTGATGGCTTCGGTGGGTGTGAGGGCGCCGGGGATTGAGATCTTCCGGGCAGCTTTTGTGGCTGCGATCACTTCCAGGTGCATGCTGGGGCTGACCACGAATTCGGCGCCGGCCGCGATGGTCGCCTCCGCCTGCTCTGCGGTTGTGACAGTCCCGGAGCCGAGGAGAATCTTGTCGCCATGCTCAGCCTTCAGTTCACGAAGCAGATCGACGGCTCCCGGCACAGTCATAGTGACTTCGACGACGGTGACGCCGCCGGCGAGCATTGCCTCGACGACGGCATGCGCCTGGGCGGAAGACTTTGCGCGCAGAACGGGGATAAGGCCGACGCGCTCGATGATTTCCTGTGTTGATTCAGCCATCTTGTGCTCTTCCTTATCGGGCAATTCGGGCTGAGCCGCCTTTCATGGCGCGCTCAACTTCGGCGAGGGTGGCCATGCTGGTGTCGCCGGCCGTGGTCATGGCGAGGGCGCCGTGGGCAACGCCGCAGCGTACAGCCCAGTCGATGGGTTTGCCGGCAAGCAAGCCGTAGATGAGGCCTGAGGCGAAGCTGTCGCCACCGCCGACGCGGTCGAGGATGTCGATCTCGCGCTGAGGGACGTGAACGATCTGATCCTGATAGAGCGCGATGGCGCCCCAGGCGTTGCGGCTTGCCGTGTGCGCGGTGCGCAGCGTGCTGGCAATGAGCTTGAGGTTGGGATAGGCAGCGGCCACTTCGCGCAGCATCTCTTCGTAGGCGGCGATGGGCAGCTCGGCAAAGTCTTCGCTGACGCCCTTGACGGCGACGCCGAGCATGGCGGAGAAGTCCTCTTCGTTGCCGAGCAGGAGATCCACTTTGCGGACGAGTTCTCGATTCACCTGCTGCGCCTTTGCCTTGCCGCCGATGGATTTCCAGAGGGAATCGCGGTAGTTCATGTCGTAGGAGACGAGGGTGCCGGCGGCGCGTGCGGCGTCCATGGCTTCGGCGGCGACAAGGGCGGTGGATTCAGAGAGCGCTGCGAAGATGCCGCCGGTGTGGAGGCACTTCGCGCCGTTCGCGCTTCCGAAAATTGTTGGCCAATCAAAATCGCCGGGTTTGACCTGGCTGATGGCGGTGTGGCCGCGGTCGGAGCAGCCGGCGGCGGCGCGGAGGCCGAAGCCGCGCTCAGTAAAGTTGAGCCCGTTGCGCACGGTGCGACCAACGCCATCGAAAGCGGCCCATTTGAGCAGGGAAGTATCGACGCCGCCCTGGAGGATCAAGTCTTCAACGAGGCGTCCGACGGCGTTGTCGGCGAGAGCCGTGGCGATGGCAGTACGCAGGCCAAAGCATCGGCGCAGGCCGCGGGCGACGTTGTATTCGCCGCCGCCTTCCCACACTTGAAAGTGACGCGCGGTGTGAATGCGCCCTTCGCCGGGATCGAGGCGGAGCATGACTTCGCCAAGGCTAAGGCAATCCCATCGGCGCGGAGCCTCGGGAAGAAGAATAGAATCCATACAATCAGTTAACCGTCCATTGACACTGTAACCCATCGCGCAGGCGGAGCCAGTCGCCTGCCCCGCGGCGAGTAAATTGCCTCACCTGCGACGGTGGGCGACGGGCGGCTGCGACAAGCGCAGAAGACGATTGCAGGACCGACCGGTTAAGATGGCCGGGAAGATTCGCAGGGGAGAATGGATGAGTCAGGATCTTTTTGATCTGCACGGACGAGTGGCCGTGGTGACCGGGGGAACGACAGGGCTGGGTTATGCGGTCTCGCTTGGACTAGCCGGCGCGGGCGCCGACGTGGTGCCCAGTTCGCGCAGGCTGGAACAGGTGACCAGGGTTGCTGCGGAGATTGAGGCGCAGGGCAGCCGCTCGCTGCGCGTAGCGAGCGATGTGCAGGATCGGGCCTCGCTGCAGGCCCTGCACGATGCAGTGCTGAAGGAATTCGGTAAAGTCGACATCCTGGTAAACGCGGCTGGGGTCACGCACAAGGCTCCGACGCTTGAAGCCGATGAGGCCGAGTGGACGCGCGTGCTGGATACGAACCTGACCGGAACGCTGCGCGCGTGCCAGATCTTCGGGTCGACGATGGTGAAGGCCGGTTACGGGCGCATCGTGAATATAGCCTCTCTTACTTCATTTGTAGGGTTCTACCGTGTCGCCGCGTATGCCGCGAGCAAAGCGGCGGTGGCCTCGCTCACGAAGGTGCTGGCAGTTGAGCTGGGGCAGACGGGTGTCAATGTGAATGCGATTGCTCCTGGAGTCTTTCCGACGCCGCTGAATGCATCGCTGATCCAGGGCACGCCGCGGGGCGAAGAGCTCATTCTGCGCACACCGATGCGCCGGTTTGGCGAGGCGAGGGAGGTTGCCGGTGCGGCAATCTTTCTGGCCTCGGAGGCGGCGTCGTTTGTGAACGGCGAAGTGCTGGCAGTGGATGGAGGATTTCTGGCCAGCGGCGTAAATCAGTAGGACGGAAACTTGAAGATCACGAAAGCATCTGTGAACATCACGTCGCCGGGGCGGAACTTCATCACGCTCAAGGTCGAGACCGACGAAGGCATCTATGGCCTTGGCGATGGAACGCTGAACGGGCGCGAGCTTGCCGTGGCGAGCTATCTCACGGATCACGTGATCCCATGTATCGTGGGGCGCGATCCTTTTGACACTGAAGATATCTGGCAATACCTGTATCGCGGCCCGTACTGGCGGCGGGGTCCGGTAACGATGGCGGCAATTGCCGCCGTAGATGTTGCGCTCTGGGACATCAAAGGCAAAGCGCTGAAGACGCCGGTCTACAACCTGCTGGGCGGGAAAAGCCGCGAAGGCGTTCTCGTATACGCGCATGCCAACGGCAAAGATATTGAGCACGCGCTTGAAGATGTGGCCCGGCACAAGGAACTGGGATATCGCGCGATCCGCGTGCAGAGCGGCTTTGCGGGTTCAAGCACCTACGGCGTTGCTAAGGGAACAGGACGTTACGAGCCCGCCGAACGGGGACTGCCCTCGGAGCAGAGCTGGGCAACGGAGCCTTATCTGCGCCACGTGCCGAAGCTCTTTGGCAGGGTGCGTGAGATTTTCGGCGAGGAGCTGCACCTGTTGCACGACTGCCACCACCGGCTGACTCCGATTGAAGCAGGCAGGCTGGGCAGGGAGCTCGAGCCCTTTCACCTCTTCTGGCTCGAGGATCCGACGCCGGCGGAGCTGCAGGAGGGCTTTCGCGTGATCCGGGAGCACACGACAACGCCGATTGCTGTGGGTGAGGTCTTCAATTCGATCTGGGACGCCCATGATCTGATGCGTAACCAGTGGATCGATTACATCCGCATGACGGTGGTGCATGGCGGTGGGCTGACGCACCTGAAGAAGGTCGCCGATTTTGCCGCGCTGTATCACGTGCGCACAGGATGCCACGGCGCGACAGATCTCTCGCCCGTATGTATGGCGGCGGCGCTGCACTTCGGCATGGCCGTTCACAACTTCGGTATCCAGGAACACATGCCGCACACGGACGAGACAGACGAGGTCTTTCCGCATCACTACACCTTCAAAGACGGCATGATGCATCCGGGCGACGCGCCGGGGCTGGGCGTCGATCTGGATGAGAAGCTGGCAGAGAAGTTTCCGTATCAGCGGGCGTACCTGCCCGTGAACCGCAAGCTGGATGGAACGCTGACGGATTGGTAGGGTATGAGCGAGACAGCTCTGGAGAAGGATCAACTGGCCGAACCGCCCGCGCTCGCGGGGCGCTGGACGGTCTGCGCCATGCTGTTTGTGGCAACCACGATCAACTACATGGATCGGCAGGTGCTCTCCATCCTGAAGCCCGCGCTTTCGGGGAGTGTTCTGCATCTGCAACCATTGCTGCCGGGATGGCCGACGGTTGAGGCGTCGATTCATCTCACCGATGTCGACTACGGAAATATTCTCGCGTGCTTCCAGATAGCGTATGCGCTCGGCGTAGTGTTTGCGGGCCGGTTGGTGGACAGGCTCGGCTGCCGCAAGGGCTATCCGATTGTGACCGGCCTGTGGAGCCTGGCGGCGATGGGCCACGCGCTGGTGCGCACCGTCTTTGGGTTCGGCGTGGCGCGGTTTTTGCTGGGACTGGGTGAGAGCGGGAATTTTCCCGCCGCGGTGAAGGCGACGGCGGAGTGGTTTCCACCGAAGGAGCGTGCGCTGGCCACGGGCATCTTCAACTCGGGGGCGAGCGTGGGCGCAATTCTGGCTCCGCTGGCCGTGCCATGGGTGGCGCTGCATTTCGGATGGCGCGCTTCGTTTCTGATCACTGGAATGTTCAGCGCGATCTGGATTGTGTGGTGGTCGGTTCGCTACCGAACGCCCAAGCAGAGTCCGGCACTGAGCGAGCCGGATGAGAGCGCGGACAAGCGTCCGCTACTTGCCTGGTGGAAGCTTCTGCACTATCGGCAGGCATGGGGATTCATGCTCGGCAAGTTCCTCACCGATCCGGTGTGGTGGTTTTTTCTTTTTTGGCTTCCGCAGTATTTCAACTCGCGCTTTAGTCTTGACCTGTCGCATCTCGGACCGCCGCTGGTTGTGGTGTATGTGCTCTCGACGGTGGGCAGCGTCTTCGGCGGATGGCTGCCGCGCGGATACATGAGGCTGGGTATGGCGCTCAAGCCGGCTCGGCTGGCAGCGATGCTGACCTGCGCGTGCCTGGTGGTTCCCGTGGCTGTAGCGGGTGGCCTGCATTCGGAATGGCTCGCGGTGGCGCTGCTGAGTCTTGGAGCAGCCGCGCACCAGGGCTGGTCGGCCAATATCTTTACCACGGCGTCGGATATGTTTCCCGGCGAGCACGTGGGGACGGTTGTGAGCTTCGGACAGGTTGCCGGCGCGCTGGGCGGAGCAATCTTTCAGCCGGTTGCGGGTCACATTCTTCAACTGACGCACAGCTTTGTTCCGTTGTTTGTTTACTCGGCCTCAGCATATCTGGTTGCCTTGTTCCTGTTGAGAACGCTGGCGCCGGGGCTGCGGCCGGCTGTATTGAAGCATTGATAAAGAAGAGGGATGATCGGATGACGGCAACGCGCAAATTGCGCATGGGAATGGTGGGCGGCGGCCCGGGTGCTTTTATCGGCCCAGTGCACCGCATTGCGGCAGAACTGGATGGAAAAATCGAGCTGGTGGCCGGCGCCTTTTCGCAATCGGCAGAGCGGTCAAAGGCCGCCGGCGAGGCGTACAAGATCGATCCGGCGCGCGCGTATGCGAGTTACGAAGAGATGATTGCGGCCGAGCGCGGCCGGCCTGACAGGATTGATTTCGTTGCTGTCGTGACGCCAAATCATCTGCACCTGCCGGTGACCCGGGCCGCGTTGGGTGCGGGCTTCCCGGTGATGAGCGACAAGCCTGCGACGGCGACTTACAGCGAAGCGGTGGAGCTCGAGAAGGTGGTTGCGGCGGCCGGGTTGCCCTACGGTTTGACCCACACCTATGCGGGTTATGCGCTGGTGCGCGACGCGCGCGAGATCTGCGCGAGCGGCAAGCTGGGCAGGATTCGCAAGATCGCGGTCGAATATCTGCAGGGATGGCTGAGCAAACCGATTGAGAACTCGGGGCAGAAGCAGGCTTCGTGGCGTTCTGATCCGGAACTGAGCGGGCCGGGCGGCTGCATCGGCGACATCGGCGTACACGCATTTCACCTGGCCGAGTATGTGACGGGACTTGAGGTGACGGCGCTGGACGCATCGCTGCTGTCAGTAGTTCCGGGGCGACGTGTGGACGATGACTGCACGGCTTTGCTGCGCTATGACAACGGAGCGAGTGGCGTGCTGATGGCTTCGCAGATTGCGGCGGGCGAGGGCAATGGGCTGCGGCTGCGCGTCTACGGCGAGGCGGGATCGCTGGACTGGCGGCAGGAAGATCCGAACCGCCTGCGGGTGAAATGGCTCGATGGACCGGAGGAGATTCGGCATGCGAGCGGAGGCTACCTGGGGAGCGATGCGCGGGCGGTAACGCGGCTGCCGGGCGGCCATCCCGAAGGGTATCTGGAGGCCTTTGCCGTGCTCTATCGCGAATTTGCCGACTGGCTGGTGGCCTGGGAGACGAACAAAGACGCTTCGCAGCCCGAGACGCTTCCGGGGCTTGTGGCCGGAGTGCGCGGAATGCGTTTCATCGATCGCGCGATTGAGAGCAGCAGGCAAAAGAGCTGGATAGAATTTTAGCTAGTACCCGATTTGCAGGAGCGAGGGAATGAAAACGATCAAGGGGCCGGCGCATTTTTCTGGCACAGTTTGCCGATTCGACCGCACCATTCAACAGCCTTGAGGGATTGGCGACGTGGGCGGCGAAGCTGGGATTTGCCGGTGTGCAGATACCGAGCTGGGACAGCCGGCTCTTTGATTTGAAGGCTGCCGCAGAGAGCCCGTCCTATTGCGATGAAGTGCGCGGCGTGCTGAGCGAGGCAGGCGTGACGCTGACCGAGCTTTCGACGCACCTGCAGGGGCAGCTCGTGGCAAGTCATCCGGCATTCGATGTGCTGCTGGAGGGCTTCGCGCCGGCCGACGTCGCGAGCGACCCCAAGGCGCGCCAGGCGTGGGCCGTGCAGCAGCTTGAGTGGGCGGCGAAGGCGAGCCGCAACCTGGGACTCACGGCGCATGCGACGTTCTCCGGCGCGCTGGCGTGGCCATTCTTTTATCCCTGGCCGCAGCGGCCGGCGGGGCTGATCGATGAAGCTTTCAATGAACTGGGGAGAAGATGGCGGCCGATTCTCGACGTATTTGAAGAGGCAGGCGTGGATGTGTGCTACGAGCTGCATCCAGGCGAGGATCTGCACGACGGCGTCACCTTCGAGCGATTCCTCGCGGCGGTGGAGGATCACGAGCGCGCGAACATTCTCTACGACCCGAGCCACATGGTTCTGCAGCAGATGGATTATCTCGAGTTCATCGATATCTATCACGAGAGAATTCGCGCGTTTCATGTGAAGGACGCGGAGTATCGTCCGACGGGCCGGAGCGGCGTCTACGGCGGCTACCAGGCATGGATCGACCGGCCGGGACGGTTTCGGTCGCTCGGCGACGGGCAGGTGGACTTCAAGAGCATCTTCAGCAAGATGGCACAGTACGACTTTCCCGGCTGGGCTGTGCTTGAGTGGGAGTGCTGCCTGAAGCATCCGAAGGCGGGTGCGACGGAAGGCGCCGCCTTTATCCGCGATCACATTATTCACGTGACGGAGAAGGCTTTCGACGACTTCGCAGCGTCCGGCGCGGATGAAGAGAAGAATCGCAGGATTCTCGGTCTGCCGCCGGATGAGGAGTAACCAGCGTCAGCGACGGCGCGATTGCTTTTTTGAAACCGTGGTCAGTTTTCCGGTGACGGCGAAGCGGCGATGCTCGACGGGCGATGAGAAGACGAGGCTGGTCACAGGATTGCCGTAGGGCAGCAGCGCTTCAATGAGGGCTTCAAGGTCGGCCATATTCGTGGTGGTCACCTTGAGCAGAAAGTCGTCGCCGCCGGTGAGGTGGTGGCACTCGCGGACCTCTTCGAGGGTTTGCACGTATTCGAGCAGGCGATGATAGTTCTGGCCATTGCAGCTCATGCGGATAAATGCCATGACGTCGAGGCCGAGGGCCTCGCGGTCGATATGGACCGTGTAGCCGCGAATGATGCCCACCTCTTCCATCTGGCGCAGGCGTTCGGCGGTTGCCGAAGGCGAAAGGCCGATGCGGCGGCCCAGTTCGGCGACACTGAGCCTGGCGTTGGCCTGCAATTCATCGAGCAGCTTTCGACCGCATTTGTCCATCAAGCGCCGTGGAATCCATTGCCATAATGGACGATCATAGTGGATTCGCGCAAATGCGCCAAGTATTACCGTTTATTCTGGCTGTACCCGGCACTCGGTAGCGGCCTAGCATCGAGATATGGAGCCTCTGATTCTGGATGGCCAGCCACTGACGCTGGATGAGATCGAAGCCGTAGCCCTCAAGGCAAACCCTGTCACATTGTCCTCTGAAGCGCAGCGTGCGCGTGCGCGAGGGCAGGCATCTTATCGAAGATCTTCTGGCCGAGGGCGCGACCGTCGTACGGCGTGAACACGGGCTTCGGCAAGCTTTCTGATGTTCGCATTCCTGCGGAACGACTGGCAGAGCTGCAGATCAACCTGGTGCGCAGCCACGCCGGAGGCGTGGGTGAGCCGCTCAGCGAGGCCGAGTCGCGCGCGATGCTGCTGCTGCGCGCCAATGTGCTGGCGAAGGGCTTCAGCGGCGTGCGGGTGGAAGTGCCGGAGCTGCTGGTGGCGATGCTGAACGCCGGCGTGCATCCGGTGATTCCCGCGAAGGGGTCAGTGGGAGCGAGCGGTGATCTGGCCCCGCTGGCGCATCTTGCGCTGGTGGTGATCGGCGAGGGCGAGGCGATTTACTGTGGCGAGAAGATGCCCGGCGGCGACGCGCTGCAACGGGCGGGCCTTGTTCCGCTGCAACTGGCAGCGAAAGAAGGGCTGGCGCTGCTGAATGGCACGCAGGCGATGACCGCGGTGGGAGCGCTGGCGGTGGCTCGCGCGCGCCGCGTAACGCAGTTGGCCGACGTTGCCGGGGCCATGTCGCTCGAGGCCCTGATGGGCACGCCGGTGGCGTTCGATGAACGCATCCATCGGGCGCGGCCGCATGCCGGGCAGATTGCGGCGGCGGAGCATCTGTTGCGGTTGCTGGCCGACTCGGAGATTCGCGAGTCGCATCGCGAGCATGACACGCGCGTGCAGGATGCCTATTGCCTGCGCTGTATGCCACAGGTGCACGGCGCGGTGCGCGATGTGGTAGCGCATGTGGCCGGCGTGCTTGAGACCGAGGCCGGCTCGGCGACGGACAATCCGCTGATCTTTGCAGAGCCGACGCAGGATGGACGTATGCGCGGCGCGGTTGTTTCAGGGGGGAATTTCCACGGCGCTCCGCTGGCCTATGCGTTTGACTATGCCGCGGTTGCGGTAACCGACCTGGCGGGCATCACGGAGCGGCGGATCGACCGGCTGCTCAATCCGGATATCAACGAGGGGCTGCCCGCGTTTCTGTCGCCAGATCCGGGGCTCTCTTCGGGCTTCATGATCGCGCAGATTGTTGCGGCGGCGCTGATCAATGAATGCCAGGTCCTTGCGCATCCTTCGTCGACCGGGAGCATTCCCACGGATGGTGGCAAAGAGGATCACGTTTCGATGGGCATGACGGGCGCCCTGAAGCTGCGGCAGATTGTGGAGCATGCCGAGCGCATTATCGGGATTGAACTGATGTGCGCGGCGCAGGGGCTGGAGTTCCGCAGGCCGCTGAAAGCGGGCACCCGCGTCGAAGGCGCGTACGTGGCGGTGCGGCAGGTGGTTGCGCGCCTCGAGCGCGATCGCGTGCTTGCGCCCGATATCGCAGCGATGGCCAGCGCCGTGCGAGAAGGTAAGTTTGACGCGTGGTGCGCGTGAGACTCTGAGATCTTCTGCGGGCATTTACCATGGGAGCGCAGGAGGATGCGTCCGAGTGAAGCTCTATCGCACAACCGCAGGATGCGTTCTTGAGAACGAAGGAAAGTGGTATTCGCTGCCCGGCCAGTCGCTGGATGGTTTGCTTGCGCGCGAGGACCTGCCGGAATTTCTCCCCGGCCTGATTGCGGCTGCAGCGCCTGTGACGGCGCCGGCAGCAGAAGACCTGCGCGCACCGATCGAGTCGCAGGAAGTGTGGGCGGCAGGTGTGACCTACTTTCGCAGCCGCGGGGCGCGGATGGAGGAATCGAAAGATGCCGGCGGAGGCAACTTCTACGATCGTGTTTACACCGCTGAACGGCCCGAACTCTTCTTCAAGTCGATGGCAAGCCGTACGGTGGGAACCGGCGAGAAGGTACGAATCCGCGCGGATGCAAACTGGTCAGTGCCGGAGCCGGAGCTGACGCTGGTGGTGAGCCCCAAGGGACGCATCCAGGGCTACACGATCGGCAACGACATGAGCTCGCGGGACATTGAAGGCGAGAACCCGCTCTATCTGCCGCAGGCGAAGGTTTACAACGGCAGTTGCGCCTTAGGTCCGGGAATCCTGGTAAGCGCGCAGTGGCTACCGGCTTCGACGCGCATTGCGATCGAGATCAATCGCGATGACGAGGTGGAGTTTTTCGGCGAAGTGGCATTGACGGAACTGAAGCGCGATCCGAAGGTGCTCGTCGAGTACCTGCTGCGGGACAACTCATTTCCCAGCGGATGTTTTCTGATGACCGGAACCGGCGTCGTGCCACCAAGCTCCTTTACGCTGGCGCATGGCGACCGCGTGAAGATCACGATCGATCCCATCGGGATGCTGGAAAATGAAGTGGCCTGACGTCGGAGTTCAGGCCAGATGCTGTCTGAGGAAGGCCAGCGATCGCCCGCGGGCGAGAGCAGCGGCCTGCGCATTGTAGGTGGCGCGCATATCGCAATTGAAGCCATGCCCGGCGCCGTCATACCAGTTGATTTCGACTTCCGGGTATGCGGCACGCACCTGCTCAACGTCTTCGGCAGGGATGTGCGTATCCAGTCTCCCGAAGTGGAGCTGTATCGGCACCTGCGGGGCTTCTGCGGCGTAGGCGCCGATGCGGCCCGCATAGTAGCCGACCGCGGCATCCGGGCGAAGCCTGGTCGCCGAGAGCCACGCAAGCAAGCCGCCGAAGCAATAGCCGATCACGGCTGTCTTCCTGTTTGATTCTTTGCGCGTGAAGGTGAGCGCAGCATCGACATCTGCGAGGGCCTTCAATGTGTCAGTCTGTTTGAGCAACGCAACGCCGCGTTTTGCATCTTCACCGTCGTAACCAAGCTCCACATTCTTCTCGAGGCGGTCGAAGAGGCCCGGAGCCACGGCGAGATAGCCATCGCTCGCGAATCCATCCACAACGGAGCGGATATGCCGGTTGACTCCGAAGATCTCCTGCAAAACTACGAGCCCTGCGAGCGGTTCCGTGCTGGGGCGCGCAACGTAAAGGCTCAGAATATGACCGTCGCCCGTCTTGACGGTGGCGGTTTCGCTCATGCGTCCTCCGCTTGCAGCAGATGCCATCTCTGCACCTCTTCTTGGATGCATCGAATGACGACGCGGAGACGACGGAGACCCCTACAGGTGACGCGAAAGGAAACTTTCGACATCTGCACGATTGGGCATGGAGGCCTGGGCTCCACGGCGCGTGACAGAGATGGCAGCGGCGGCGGCCGCGAAAGAGGCGGCTGCTTTGGGAGTGCGGCCTTCCAGAAGGGCCACGGCGAATGCGCCATTGAAGCAGTCGCCCGCGGCGACGGTGTCTATCGCTTCCACGGGGAAGGTGGGGATTGAGACGCCGGCGCACGCTCCCTTTTGTGCAAGCCACGCGCTCTCAGAACCCGCGCTTGAGCACGACTCCACCCAACCCTCGAGCAAGCAGTTTCTGCGCCGCCTCTTCGGGAGAGGAAGCGCCCTCCACGTAGAATGCAGCCTCGGTCTCGTTGGGCGTGAACCAGGCAACCCTTGTCCACACGGATTGAGGCAAGGCCGTGGCAGGGGCAGGATCGAGGATGACGGGAATGCCTGCATCGGCGCAGACGGCGAGGGTGTGAGTGACGGTTTCGACGGGCAGTTCAAGCTGGCAGAGAACCAAGCCGGCGGAGCGATGAGCGATCTCTGCTGATCGATGAATGCCGGGGTGACTTTGCCGTTTGCGCCAGGTACAACGACGATGCTGTTCTCTCCGGACGCCGAAACCAGGATAGACGCGACTCCGGAAGGGCCGGAGACACGTGCGATGGCGTCGGTGGCGACACCCGTCGCAGCGAGATTATCCACGAGAGCTTGCCCGAAGACGTCTTCGCCCACCATGCCCAGCATGTGCACGGGATAACCGAGGCGCGCGACGGCCACGGCCTGGTTTGCGCCTTTGCCTCCCGGAGTGGTGGTGAAACCCGTGCCGGTGAGCGTCTCACCTGCGCGAGGAATGCGCGGTGTATCGGCGACGAGATCCATGTTGATGCTGCCTACGACGACGATTGGCTTTCTCATGGTCATCGATATTCCTCAGTACAAGGGAGCCAGCGCGATTGCGCCGAGTCCCAAGAAGGAAGAAGATAAACATGAAGACGAGAAGCGTCTTTGCCGATCGCGGCGAGCCGGCAAACTCGCGCCAGACAAAGACGCCCCAGCATGCGGAAACCATGGTCGCCCCCTGGCCGATGGAGTAAGAGACAGCCGGACCCACGAGTTGCGCCTCTGATGCGACGAAGTTGGCGACGGCGCCCGTGCACCATACTGCGCCGCCGAACAAGCCGACGAGGTGCCACTTCATCGGGGCGCGAATGTAGCCGGAGCCATCGACGGGCGGCTTGCCGTCGAGCGGGCGGCGCATCAGAAGCATGTTTGCCGGGATTGTGGAGAGCAGCACGCCGATGGCAAAGAAGAACGCGATGGCGTAGGGGCCGGACTGAGGCTTTGCATTCATCGCATGGGCGACAAGGGGGTAGAAGCTGCCCATGAGAAGCCCCGCGACCAGGCTTAGCACGATGCCGCGCGTGGTGGTGGCCTGCGCCGTGGATTCGCGTTTGCGATAGGCTGCGGCGTCGGTGATGATGGCGACGGTTACGAGCGCCACTCCGCCAAAGAGCAGAAGCGGATTGCCGGCGGGGCTGACGAGGTAACTCGAAACAGCGCCTACGATGAGCGCGAGGCCAATGCCGACGGGAAAGGCGACGGCGAGGCCGGCGACGTCGATTGCCGCGACCAGCAGCAAGTTGGCGACGTTGAAAACGATGCCTCCGCAAAGAGCCCAGAGGATTGTGGAGGAGGGAGCGTGCGAGATCGCGGCGAAGAAGGCTGGCGCGATGCTGCCCATGCTGCCTGCGGTGAGTCCCCAGACGATTGCGCCGAGGAGCACGCCGAGCGCGTAATCCCAATAGAAGAGCTGGAAGCGATAGCCGGGGCAAAGCTTGAGCGTATTGGCCCAGGAACCCCAGCAGCACATGCTCAAGAGCATGAAAAAGAGCGCAGCCTGATATGTCTCAGGAAGAAACATTTCCATTGCCCCCGCATGCACGACTGTGAAGCTGGGTGAACCTTACAGTGTCACCCGACGCATGTGCAACTTCGGCGCGCTGGTTATTGCTTTGCTGCCTTAATGGCTTCGGTGAGTGCCGGGACGACTTCGAAGAGATCGCCGACGATGCCGTAATCGGCAACTTCGAAGATGGGAGCGTCGGCGTCCTTGTTGATGGCGACGATGCATTGCGAGCCCTTCATGCCGACCAGATGCTGGATGGCCCCTGAGATGCCGACGGCAAGATAAAGGCGAGGCGAAACGGTTTGCCCCGAACTGCCCACCTGGCGCTCGATGGGGAGCCATCCGTTGTCGCAGATGGGGCGGGAGGCGGCGAGCTCTGCGCCGAGCGCAGCGGCGAGATCCTCGACGAGCGGAAGATTGTCTGCCTCTTTAATGCCGCGGCCAACGCTCACGATGAACTGCGCGGCGCCGAGGTCGACGGTCTGCGCCGAAGCGCGGAAGGGCTGACCGGGACGCGTGCGGATCTGCGCGGCTTCGAGAGTTGGCGTGAAGGTCTCGACGGATGCAGTGCCGGGCTGAAGCTGATCGGCTCGGAACGCGCCCGACTGCACGGAGAGAAAGCAGGTTCCTGCGCCGGAGTGACGATACTCGCCGGAAAGCCTGCCCTGCATCAATTGACGTGTGAAGACGGGGCCGCTGGCGATGCCGGTGACGTCGCCGATAAGCACCTGGCCCATGCGCGCGGCGAGCGCCGGTGCGTAGTCGCGCACCTGGTAGGTATGCGGGAAGATGACAAAGTCTGGCTTCTCGGCTTTGAAGAACTGCTCGAGAGCGGAGATAAATCCGTCTGAGGTGTAGGGCGCAAGCAGCGCATGTTCAAGGCGGACCACCTTGCCCACGGCTTTTGCCGCGGCTTCGGCGGCAAGGGCTTCGGTCTGCGCGCCGGGCACGACCACATTGACTGGCAGGGCGACGGAAGCGGCAAGCTGCTGGGCCGCGGCGACGGCTTCCCAACTGATGCGGCTGACGCGGCCATCCCGCTCTTCCAGCACAACCCAGATACCGCTCATAGCACCCTCGCTTCGAATTTCAGCTTTTCAACCAACGCGGTTGCTGCTTCTTTTGGCGAGCCGGGCAGAAGCTGCGTCGTCTTTTGTTTTGCCGGGAGCGTGATGCGCTCAAGCGTGGCGACGGGCGAGGCAGTTGCGCCCAGTTCAGAGGCGGCGACGCGGCGCAGCTCCTTTGTCTTGGCGCGCTTGATGCCCATGAGGGTGGCATAGCGCAGTTTGTTTCCGCCGGATTGGATGGTGAGCGCGGCAGGCAGCGGCAGATCGATGTTCTGAAACCATCCCTCTTCAAGCTCGCGCTTCACCGTAATGGCGCCATCGTTCTTTTCGACGTGGAGGATGAGGGAGGCGTGCGGCAGGCCGAGCAGCTCGGCGAGAATGACGCCGGTCTGCCCGTAACCGAGATCGTCGGATTGAAGTCCGGTGAGGACGAGGTCAGCGCTCTCCGGCTTGATGGCCGCGGCGAGCAATTGGGCCACGCCGAGGGCGTCGCGATTGCTTAGATCATCGCTGTCGATGTGGATGGCGCGATCGGCGCCCTTGGCGAGCGCTTCGCGAATGGTTGAGCCGACGCGCTCGGGTCCGGCGCTGACGACGATGACTTCGCCGCCGTGCTTCTCCTTGAGCTGAAGGGCCTCTTCAAGCGCGTAGGCGTCGGACTCGTTAAGCGCCCACTGGAGGTCGGCTTCCTCGATCCATTTTCCGGCGGAGTCGATCTTGGATTTGAGCGTCTCGTTCGGGAACCTGTTTGATGGCGACGATGATCTTCATATCAAAAATCCCACGTACATCTTAACTTGCTCGATTAGCTTGGCTGGTCATGCTCCGACGGAAGAGCGCGTGCGGTGAGCTGGGCGATGTCGAGCAGTTGCGGGGCGGCGTTGCCACGCGCTGCCAGAGCGTCGCGGAACATGGTATTGCAGAAGGGGCAGGCGGTGCCGATGGTGGAGGCGCCGGTGCCGACAAGCTCTGCCGTGCGAACGGAACTGACGCGCTCGCCGGACTCTTCACCGAGGAAGGCAAGACCGCCGCCGGCGCCGCAGCAGAAGCTGCGCTCGTGCGATCGCGGGGCTTCGACAACCGTGCCGGCCAGGCCGGCGACGGCGCGCGGCTGCTCGTAGACGTCGCGGTAGCGGCCGAGGTAGCAGGGGTCGTGATAGGCGATGGTGTCACCGCTGCTTTGCCGGGGCAGCCGGTCACGATAGCGCGCGAGAAATTCGCTGTGGTGCTCGATTTCGGGCGGCGTGCCGAATTCCTTCCAGTCCTCCTGAATGGTGCGCACGCAGTGAGGGCAGATGGAGACGATCTTCCTGACCTTGTTCTGCGCGAGGCTTTCAAGGTTGGCTTCGGCGAGCTGCTGGAAGACGAGATCGTTGCCGAGGCGTCGTACGGGGTCGCCGGTGCATTTCTCTTTGCGCAGGACGCCGTAGCTCGTGCCGAGGAAGTTCATCACGCGCGCAAAGTCGGAGACGATCTCGCGGCCCTTGGGATCGTAGCCGCCCATGCAGCCGAGCCAGAGGCAATACTCCTGGGTGCCGTCGAAGATGGGGAATTGCTGCTTCTGGATGAATTTGTCGCGCTCGGCTGTGCCGAGACCGAGCGCATTGCTGCCGCGCTCGAGCGCGAGGAAGAGCTTCGCGCCGTGGTCGTCTTCCCACGTGCCGGTGTTCACAGCGCCGCGCCGCAGCCCGATGATGATGGGCAGATGCTCGATGCCGACGGGGCACTGGAACTCGCATGCGCCGCAGGTGGTGCATTGAAAGGCGGCTTCCTGGGAGTTGTATTTGCCGAGCAGCGGTTCCTGCGATGCGGGTCCGTATTCATTGAGGTAGCTGCGCAGGCCGAGGACAATTTCTTTGGGGTTGAGCACCTTGCCGGTGTTGGCGGCGGGGCAGTGCTCGGTGCAGCGGCCGCACTCCACGCAGGAGTAGGCCTGCAGGCTGACGATGCGCGTCAGATCCGTTCCGGCGACGAGGCCGAAGTCTTCATCGTCCGCGAGAGGCGGAATCGCACTGAAGCCGCCGCGCGAGAGAAAGATCGTGGCGGGGCTCAGAACCAGATGCAGATGCTTGGTGTGCGGAATGATCGGCAGAAAGACAAGAATGGTGAGGGTGTGTGTCCACCAGAGAAGGCGTGCCTCAGTGCTGGTATCGGAGATGAAGAAGGCCGCGAGATAGGTGACCATCAGCAGAAAGATCAGGAGCGCGATGAAGCCCGATTCCCAGGAGAGCTTTTCGCCGAGCCAGCGGGGCCGCACGAGAAAGCGGCGCACGAAGAGCCCGGCAATGCCGATGGCGCAGGCGATGGCGAATGACCGCGGCAAAGTAGAAGTAGAAGCGGCCGAAGATGCCGGAGGGGTCAAGAAAGCCGAAGCCGAAACCTACGGCAAAATGATTAAGTGTTACCAGAGCAAATGCGCAGAAGCCCCAGAAAACAAAGGCATGTGCAAGACCCGGGAGTGGGCGCTGCTGGATGACCTTTGCCTGGCAGAGGACCTGCCAGAAGAAATCCCAGATGCGGCGGCCGATGGGAGCGAGGTGAAATGCCGAGTCCTTTTTGGACTCGAGAATTTTGTGCAGAATGGGACCAAAACGGCGCCAGAAAAGCGCGCCCGACGCAACAAGAAGAATCGCGAGGCGAATCTTTTCGCCGGAAGAAAAATGCTGCGGCTCGGAAAGGGTAAGAGGCAGAAGAATCATAGGCGGAGGAAGCTTACGACACGCACTGGGGCAACGATACACGATGAGGCCTCGAGAGGCGTCGCGACCGCGCCGGAGTGCGGGGCTGGCGTTTAAGACGGCGATTTGAGCTCGGCGGGACGGAGTTCTGCATCAACCTGATTCCCGAGGCGGATCACGATAGGCGGCAGAGCTTCGATGTCGTCGAGGGTTGTGTTGAAGTTGACGATGCAGGCGCGCAGGGCGTATCGGCCGTGGACGATGGCGTTGGAGAGGTAGGCTTCGCCGCCATTTTGCAGGCGGGTCAGCAGCTCGCGGTTCAACTGGTCCAGATACGCGTGCGCTGCCGCCGTGGTTGTTGCGAGGTCGGGCGGGACGTAACGAAAGGTGGTAATGCTGAGCGACTGGGTGAGGGCTTCGAGTTCGCGATATTGTTGCACCCGATCAAAGAGAGCCTGCGAGAGCTTGATGTCATCGGAGATCATCCGGATGTAGCCCTCGCGGCCTACCTGCTGCAGGGCGAGCCACACCTTGAGGGCGCGAAAACCGCGCGAGTTCTGCGGGCCGAGATCGAAGTAGTTGATGGCTTCGACGCCGAAGTGATAGTAGGGCGGGTGATAGGCGAATGCGCCGCGAAGCGCCTCAGGGTCGCGGACAAGAGCACAGCCGGCTTCAAGTGGCGCGTAGAGCCATTTGTGCGGGTCCACGGCGATGGAATCTGCGGCGGCGAGGCCGGCGAAGTCTGCAGGCGCATCAGGGAGCACAGCGGCCATGCCACCGTAGGCGCCGTCGACGTGAAACCAGAGGTCGAATTCCTTTGCCAGCGCGGCCAGCTCAGGCAGCGGATCGATGGCGCCGGTGCCGACGGTGCCTGCAGCTGCGGCGATGAAGAAGGGCTTATCGCCTGCAGCGAGATCGGCAACGATCTGCTCGCGCAGAGCAGCGGGATCGAAGCGCATATCGCTGTCAGCGGGAATCCAGCGAACCGCCTGCGTGCCGAGGCCGGAGAGATCAGCTGCCTTTTGAATCCAAGTGTGCGTTTCGCTGGAGCAATAGGCGCGCAGCCGCGTGTCTGTGACGCCTTCGCTGCGGAGGTCCCTGCCGGCTTTCATCTGCCGCGCTGCAAAAAAGCAGACGATGTTGGCCATGTTGCCGCCGCTGACGAAGAGGCCGGCGCATTGCGTGGGGTAATTGACGAGCTCGGCGATCCAGCGGATCGTCTGCGCCTCAATTTCGCTGGCCATGGGCGAAAGCAGCCAGGCGCCCACGTTGGGATTGACCGCGGAGGCGAGCAGGTCGCCCAGCATGCCGATGGGCGCAGGCGAGGAAGTGACGTATCCCCAGAAACGGGGATGTGCATTGAAGAGGGAGTGATCGAAGAGCAGATCGGCGGCGCGATTCAGAAGCTGCGCAGGATCTGTGCCGCTCTCGGGAAGGGTCCGCTGAGCCTGCAAGCAGATCACGGACAGTAGCGGGAGATTCAGCGGGAGTGACGGGGCGGCTGCGGAATGGAGTCAAGAAAGTCAGCGATGCGCTCGACGAGCTCGTTGCCGAGTGTACGGAACTCCGCGGAGCTCATGGCAAGGGGAGAGACACGCTGTGCTGGAGCCGTTTTGTTCTGCATCTGGACCTCGCCGGAGATTCTATTGGAGAACAAGGGGCCCGGTTGCCGGAGACCAGCGGCCAAAATCAGCAGCGCACGATCTTCGGCGAATCGATGCCCTTGGTGGCGTTGCGCGTATCGACGACAAGCTGCGCTTCCGCGACGATGGCAGGGTAGTCGTAGCTTGAATGGTCAGTGACGATCATGACCGCGTCGTATTGGCGGAGATTATCGAGAGGCGTGTTGGTCATGTTGAGGGCATAGTGGCGGCCATGACCGACGGTGGGGAAGTAGGGATCGTTGTAGGAGACGATGGCGCCCTTTTCACGCAGCAGCTCGATGATGGTGAGTGACGGCGACTCGCGAAGGTCATCGATGTCGCGCTTGTAGGCAAGGCCGAGCACCAGAATCTTTGAGCCGTTGATCGATTTGCGGTGCGCGTTGAGCCCTGCCGCGAGCTGATCGATGACGAAGTAGGGCATGTTGATGTTGACTTCGCCGGCGAGCTCAATGAAGCGGGTGCGAAAGTCGAATTGCCTGGCCTTCCAGGAAAGATAGAAGGGGTCAATGGGAATGCAATGGCCGCCAAGACCGGGGCCGGGATAGAAGGCCTGGAAGCCGAAGGGCTTCGTTTTTGCGGCGTCAATCACTTCGTGAATGTCGATGCCCATGCGCATGCAGAGCTGCTTGAGCTCGTTGACGAGGGCGATGTTGACGCAGCGATAGATGTTCTCAAGCAGCTTGGTCATCTCAGCCACCGATGGGCTGCTGACGGGAACGACGCGCCGGAAAATGGCGCCGTAGAGGGAGGCGGCGAGTGCGGCTGCTACCGGGCCGCAGCCGCCCACGACCTTGGGAATATCAGCGCGTGCGACGGTTTCGTTGCCGGGGTCTTCGCGCTCGGGCGAGAAGGCGACGTGAAGGCCTGGCGTTTCGGCATCCCGCGCGACCTTGAGTTGCTGCGGGCTGCCCTTCTCAAGCAGGGGGACAACGATTTCTTCTGTCGTGCCGGGGTAAGTGGTGCTTTCAAGAATGATGAGCTGACCAGGGTGAGTGTGAGGCGCGATGGCTTCGATGGTGCCGGTGACGTAGCTCAGGTCGGGCTCATGGTACTCGTTGAGCGGCGTGGGAACGCAGATGATGATTGCGTCCATCTGCGCGATTTCTGAATAATCCGACGTGGCGTGGAAGCCGGCAACCTGCGCCTGCTGAATCATCGCGGGAAGGATGCGCACGATGTAAGAGTCACCCGCGTTGAGCTTTTCAACCTTGTCTGTGGCGATATCAAAACCAGTGACCCGAAAGCGCTCGCCGCTAAAGAGCAGCGCAAGCGGCAGACCTACGTAGCCCATGCCGACGATGCCAACGCGCGCCTGGCGGGATTCGATGCGGTGCTTGAGTTCGGCAACAGTTCCAGTAAGTGCAGTAGCCATACTCTGAAGTTTATTCCATCTGAGCTCAGGGAATCCGATCCGCCGCCGGTAAAGAGCAAGGGGATGAGCGTCTAGTATTCTGTCGATTGATGCGAGTCATGTTCTGGATCAGCAGGGTCAGGAGAAGGCTTTGGCGAAATATCTTGTAACCGGTGCAGCGGGTTTTATCGGGCGGTCGATTGCTGCCGCGCTTCTCAAACGCGGCGAAAGCGTGCGCGGCGCAGACAACTTCATCACCGGGAAGCGCGCCAACCTGGCCGGCCTCGAAGCGATGGAGTTCATGGAGGCCGACCTTGCCGAGCCGGAGGCCTGCAGGCGGATCTGCGACGGAGTGGAGATCATCTTCCACGAGGCAGCGCTGGCCAGCGTGCCGCGTTCTGTCGCGGACCCGATCAGCACAAACCTTCACTGCGTGACAGCGACGCTGAACCTGCTGGTGGCCGCGCGCGAGGCGGGCGTGCGCCGGGTGGTCTATGCGGGCTCATCTTCTGCGTACGGAGACACGCCGACGCTGCCGAAGCACGAGGAGATGCTGCCGAATCCTATTTCGCCTTATGCGGTAGCAAAGCTGGCGGGCGAGCAATATATGCGGGCGTTTGCGCGCGTCTACGGGCTGGAGACGGTGGTGTTGCGCTACTTCAACGTCTTTGGGCCTTACCAGGACCCCACGTCGCATTATTCAGGGGTGCTGGCGGTCTTCTGCCGCAGGATGCTTGAGGGCGAGCAGCCGACGATTTATGGCGATGGCGAGCAGAGCCGCGATTTTACTTACATCGACAATGTGGTGCATGCAAACCTGCTTGCCGCCGAGGCGCCTGCAGCGAAGGTGAAGGGCCGCATGATGAATGCGGCAACTGGCAACCGGATCACGCTCAACGAGACTTTCAAAATTCTTAGCGAACTAACCGGATATAAGGGTGAACCTGCCTACGCCGCGCCGCGCGCCGGCGATATTCGCGATTCGCTGGCCGATATCCGGCTGGCCGGGGAGCTGCTCGGCTACAAGCCGGTGGTTGATTTCCGCGAGGGCCTGCGCAGAACCGTCGAGTGGTATCGCAGCGCGGCTGCGCATGCCTGATGCGGTCGGGCGCTAAGGGTTCGCCGGGTCGATTTCGGTGGACGGTGGCGCTTGTGCGGAGGGAAGCGGCTGCAGCGTGTGAGCAGCATCCTGCGCTGCGCTCAGCACGTTTCCCGGCACAATTCCGAGAATGAGCGTTGCGGCTCCGGCAAAGAAAATCGCCGCCGTCACCGCGATGCCGACCTGGGGCAGACGGTTGGTCGACGCCGAAGTGAGCTCGACGGGGCGCTGCGCAGCGACAAAGGCCAGACGCAGGTAGTAGGCGGCGGCTATGCCGGAGTTCAACAGGCCAATGATTGCGAGCCAGATCGCTCCACTGCCTACTGCAGCGGAGAAGGAGTAGAACTTGCCGAAGAAGCCGCCGGTGAAGGGAATTCCGACAAGGGAGACAAGGAAGAAGATCAGCGCCAGCCCGCGAAAGGGAGAGCGGTAGACGAGCCCTCGAAAATCCTCGATGAGAGGGAGCCGCTCGTCATAGCCGCTGACCAGGGCGACGACGGCGAAGATGCCGACGTTCATGGCGGCGTAAGCGGCGATGTAAAAGGCCGCAGCCGGAATTCCCGTTGACGGAACGGCGGCGAAGGCGGCGAGCAGATAGCCTGCGTGCGCGATGGCAGAGTAGGCGAGCATGCGCTTCACGTTCTGCTGGCGCAATGCGGCGAGGTTGCCCACTGTCATTGAAAGCACTGCGACGATCCAGAGAACAGGCGCCCAGGCAGACCGCAACGTCGGAAACATCTCGTAGACCACGCGCAGCAGCAGCGCAAAGGCCGCGGCCTTGGGAGCGGTGGACATGAGCGCGACGATCGGGGTGGGCGCGCCTTCGTAGACGTCGGGCGTCCAGATGTGGAAGGGAGCCGCCGATACCTTGAAGAGGATGCCGACAAGCATGAGGGCGAGGGCAGCGAGCACCACGCCCGGCTGGGAGGCAATGTAGGTGGACCGCGCAATTTCGTAAATCTGCGTGCTGCCGGTGACGCCGAAGATCAGGGCGATTCCGTAGAGCAGAAAAGCGGTGGCAAAAGAGCCGAGAAGAAAATACTTGATGGCGGCTTCGGGACCGCGGCCGGTGTGCTTGCGATAGCCGGCAAGAACGTAGGTGGCGATGGATGAAATCTCAAGCGCGATGAAGACGAGGAGCAGTTCGACTGCACCGGTGAGCAGGCACATGCCGACAGCGCCGAAGACGATGAGCGCGTAGTACTCGCCTTGATGGTGGCTCTGCTCGGGCAGCACATCGAGCGAGAGCAGCAGGCACGCCAGCACGATTCCGCAGATGAGCACGTGGAAGAAGACGGTGAAGGGGCTCGTCTCGATGGTGCCGTAGAATCCGGTACCGACGGGGAGCGAGAGCTGCCAAAGGCTCGCCAGCAGGGCAGCGGTGGTGCCCAGGGCTGCAACCCAGCCGAGAAACCTGCGCGATGCGAGCGGGGCGAGCGATGCGTCGATCAGCATGACGAGCATGCCGGTGAGGGTGAGGATAATCTCCGGAAGAATACGGTACGCGTCGCCGGGATTCATCTACTGGCCCTCCTCATGCAACGCGTCGAGCGATTGTGGTTGAGACAAAACGGTGGAACCTCTCAGTGCTGGCGGGCCGGTGCGGTTTTCGATGGTGTTGATCCAGAGCGAGGGCAGCAGCCCCATGACAAGCATGAGCACGGCGAACGGCCACAGAATGGCGAGTTCGCCGAGGCGGAGGTCAGTGGCTGGCTGCGTGTTGGCCATTTCGCTCTGAGGGCCATAGAAGATACGCTGCACGAGGGAAAGCATGTAAGCCGCGCCAAGGATGATGCCGACCGTCGCGGCGATCGCCCATCCGCGGCTCACACCGGTGAAGGTGCTCGACAGGATGAGGAATTCGCCGATGAAGCCGTTCAGCATGGGCAGCCCGATCATGGCCAGCGAGCTGATGACAAAAAGTGTTGCGAGCTGCGGCAGCCGGGCGGCGAGGCCGCCGTATGCGGCGATCTGGCTGGTGGCGTAGCGCAGTTCAAGCGCGCCGAGTAGCAGGAAGAGCGCAGCGTCAATGGTCTCGTGGTTGAGGATCTGGTAGATTGCGCCGTCCCAGCCGGTGAAGTTGAGCCCATAGATGCCGAGCACGATGAGGCTCAGATGGCTGAGCGCCGCGAAGGCGAGCAGGCGCCAGAAATCGCGCTGCACCAGCGCGAGGCACGCGCCATAGAGCAAGCCCGATGACGGCGAGAGCGATGAGCAGCGGTGCAATCTGGCGGGCCTGCACCGGGAAGAGTCCCACGTGAAAGCGCAGCATCGAGTAGAGGCCAAGTTTGCCCGCGACGACCATGGCCATGGCGACGGGCGCCTCGCCGAAGGTGTCGGCGAGCCAGCCATGCAGCGGAAAGACGGGCACCTTGACGGCGAACGCGAAGAGAAAGGCAAGGGCCACCCAGAAGAGCCCGTTGGCCGGTAGTGAGCCGCTGGCGATCGCGTCCCGCAGCTCGAGGAAGTTGAAAGTGCCGGTGCGCGCGTAGAGCCAGAGGATGGCGACAAGCAGGGGCGCAGATGGAATGAAGGTGAAGAGGAAAAACTTCGTGGCAGCCCTGGGTCCGTTTTTGCGGCCATACATGGCGATGAGAAGAGCCATGGGCACGAGCGAAAGTTCCCAGAAGCCGTAGTAGACCATCAGGTCAAGCGAGATGAAGACGCCGTACATGGCAGTCTGCTGCACGAGGAAGAGCGCATAGAAGACCTTGCGGCGTTCCTTGATTGCGTTCCAGCTCGCTACGATGCCTGCGGGCGCGAGCAGTCCGACGAGCACGACAAGCCAGAGGCTAAGGCCGTCGACGCCGACGTGATAGGCGATGGCAGGATTCGCGATCCAGGGCCGATTGATCTCAAACTGAAAACCGTGATTGCCGGAGACGAAGTGCGCGGGGAGATGCAGCGTGAAGAGGAAGCTGACGAGCGAAGTCAGCAGGGCAATCCACGCGGGCAGCTTGCCGCGGTCAGGCAGGAGTGCGACGAGAATGGCTCCGGCGAGCGGGGCGAGAAGGATCAGCGTGAGTATGGAGTCGTTCATTTAGTGCCCCGCCAAGCCTGATGTGAATGCCGGTGCCGGCAAGGATCGCATTCCACGGCACCAGGACGAAGAGAAGCAGCACGGCCGCGCCAAAGGCGAGCCACGCCGCGTAAGAACGGAGATTGCCGGATTGCCAGCGCTGCAGAATTGCGCCGCCGAGCATGGCAGTGCCGCCAAGCAGCCAGGCGAGTCCGCCAAGAATGGCGACGTCTACAACCCACTCAAGAACAAAGCGCGAGAAGGCGAGCAGCGGCTTGACGAGAAGTGTCTGGTAGATTTCGTCGACGTAATACTTGTTGACGAGCAGCTTGTAGGGGCCTGCATAGGAGGCTGCGAGTTGGGCGGGCTTCTTCGTTTGCCGGTGGTAGAGAGTGTGGGCAAGGAACCAGCCGAGCGCCGCTACGCCTACCGCAAGAAGGACGAGCAGAGTTTCATGCTGCGTTCGGCCTGTGGGGTATTCGTGATGGCCCAGGGATGGAGCAAGATACGCGCTGAAATGTTCTATGCCGATCCAGCCGCCACCGACAGAGAGCACCGCAAGAATTACAAGCGGGCCGAGCATCGACCACGGGCTCTCATGCGGGTGAGCGTCTTGATTGCGCGATTCGCCGAAGAAGGCGAGGTACCAGAGGCGGAACATGTAGAACGAGGTCAGCAGAGCCGTCACAATTCCGACAAACCAGAGGAGCTTTCCACCAGTGCCTTCGAGGAATGCGGCGTAGAGAATTGCATCCTTCGAGAAGAAGCCGGCGAAGGGTGGGAAGCCGGCGATGGCGAAGACCGCCGCGGTCATCGTCCAGAAAGTGACGGGAAGCTTTTTGCGCAGGCCGCCCATCTTGCGCAGGTCCTGCTCGCCGCCGAGGCCATGAATGACGGAGCCTGCGGCGAGGAAGAGCAGCGCCTTGAAGAAGGCGTGCGTCATCAAGTGGAAGATGGCAGCCGAGTATGCAGCCACGCCGCAGCCGAGGAACATGTAGCCAAGCTGCGAAACGGTGGAGTAGGCGAGAACGCGCTTGATGTCGGTCTGCACCAGGGCGATGGTGGCCGCAAAGAGCGCAGTGGCGGCGCCGATGATGGCGACGACGGAGAGTGCGAAGGGCGAACGGTCAAAGAGGAAGTGCGTGCGGGCGATCATGTAGACGCCGGCGGTGACCATGGTTGCCGCGTGGATGAGGGCGGAGACCGGCGTGGGGCCTTCCATGGCGTCGGGCAGCCAGACATAAAGCGGAAGCTGCGCGCTTTTGCCGGTGGCGCCAACGAGAAGGCAGAGAGCCGTCGCGGTGAGAATGCCGCCCGTCCATGCAGGGTTGGAGGCGAGTCTCGCAGCGATCTCGCTGAAGGTGAGCGTGCCAAAGTTGGCAAGGAGCAGGAAGATGCCGATGAGGAAACCGAAGTCGCCGATGCGATTGACGACAAAGGCCTTCTTGCCGGCGTCGGCGGCTGAGGTTTTCTGGAACCAGAAGCCGATGAGCAGGTAGGAGGCAAGACCGACACCTTCCCATCCGACAAACATCAACAGCGCGTTGCCGGCCAGCACCAAAACCGTCATGAAGAAGAGGAAGAGGTTCAGATAGGCGAAGTAACGCCAGTAGCCTTCCTCGTGGCTCATGTAGCCGGCGGAGTAGATGTGAATGAGGAAGCCGACGCCGGTGACGATGAGGAGCATAATCAGCGAAAGGTGATCGAGGACAAAGCTGAAGTCGATGTGCAGCGTGCCAGCGCTGATCCAGGGAAAGGGGCAGGTTTCGACGTAGGGCACAACGAGACTGCCGCTTGCCAGGGCAGCATTGAGCACAACGCCGAAGGAGGCCAGCGGCGCCAGCAGCGCAATGGCGGTCACAAGCGCTTTGGGCAGCTTGCGGCCGAAGATTCCGTTGAGCAGAAAGCCGGCGAAGGGCAGCAGCGGAATCAGCAGGAGATGGAGAGAGCCGTTCATAGTTTCATCAGGTCGATACGGTCAACGGCCAGCGTAGCGCGGGCACGAAAAACAGCAATGATGATGGCAAGGCCAACGGCAGCTTCAGCCGCGGCGACCATCATGACGAAGAAGACGAAGATCTGGCCCTTCACCGCGTGCCACTGGTGGGCGAAGGTGACGAAGGACAGGTTGACGGCGTTCAGCATCAGCTCGATCGACATGAAGACAGTGATCAGGTTGCGCTTGATGAGAAAGCCGACGATGCCCAGGGCGAAAAGGGCTGCACTGAGCAGCAGATACCAGTTGAGCGGAACTTCCTGCTGAAGCAGATTCATTTGCCGGCCGTCCTTTCCGGTTCGCTGTGACGGGCAAGCGCCACCGCGCCCAGAATGGCGATGAGGATGAGAACGGAGGTGACTTCAAAAGGCAGCAGCAGCTTTGTGAAGAGCACGGAGCTTAGTTCTGCTGTGGATGTAATCCCCCGGTTGATAGATGTGTTGCCCCGGTTCTCCGAGTGCAGGATCAGCGTGGCGGCGACGCCCAGCAGGACGACGACGGAAGGAAAGCCAACCACGACTGCGGCGCGGCTGCCGCGGGTGCGGTCTTCGCGGCCGGCGTTGAGCAACATGACCACGAAGGTGAAGAGCACCATAATGGCGCCGGCGTAGACGATGACCTGTGCAGCGGCGAGAAACTCCGCGCCCAGCAGCAGATAGAGCACCGCCAGCGAGGTCATCACCACGATGAGCGAGAGCGCGCTGTTGATGGGGTGGCTCTGCACCAGCAGGTTGATCGCCCCGGCCAGACAGAAGCCTGCGAAGAGAATGAAGAGGATCAGATGCATCGTTCGATCACTTGTAGGCAAGCCAGAGGCTTGTGGCAACAATGTTGAGGATGGCGATCGGCATGAGATAGCGCCATCCGAAGTTCATCAACTGGTCATAGCGGAAGCGTGGCAACGTGCCGCGCACCCACACGTAGAGAAAGAGAAAGCCGAAGACTTTGACGACAAACCAGAAGATCGGCAGCAGAGCCTGAAGGACGATGTTGTGCGGCTCAGGAAACAGATTGCCGAAGGGGCTGGTCCAGCCGCCGAGGAAGAGCAGTGTGGCCACTGCGCCCACGTTGATCATGTTGGCGTATTCGGCCATGAAGAACATGGCGAACTTCATCGAGCTGTATTCGGTGTGATAGCCGGCGGTGAGCTCGCTTTCTGCCTCGGGCAGGTCGAAGGGCGCGCGATTGGTCTCAGCGTAGGCGGCCATCAGATAGATGAAGAAGGCGACGAATTGCAAGCCGCCAAAGAAGTTCCAGCTCAGGAGACCATGCGCTGCCTGGTTTTCAACGATGACGCGAAGATTGAGCGATTGCGCATGCAGCACCACGCCGACGAGCGAGAGGCCCAGAGCCAGTTCGTAGCTGATGAGCTGCGCCGAGGAGCGCAGTGAGCCGAGCAGCGAATACTTGTTATTCGAAGACCAGCCGGCGAGTGCGATGCCGTAGACGCCCATGGAGGTGACCCCGAGGACGATGAGCAGGCCGATATTGACGTCGGATATCTGGAAGAAGTGAAAGCCGCCCGGACCGGTAATCTCAGGCGATCCGAAGGGAACGACGGCGATCAGGATCAGTGCGCAGCTCAGGGAGATCACCGGGGCAAGCAGATAGAGCGGTCGATAGACGGCCGTTGGGATGATGTCTTCTTTAAGAAAGGATTTGGCCCCATCGACGAGTGGCTGCAGCAATCCGAAGGGCCCGACGCGGGTGGGTCCCCAGCGATTCTGAATTCGGCCAACGAGCTTGCGTTCAAGGAGCACGGTGTAGGCGACGGAGATCAACAGCACCACCGTTACCACCACTACCTTGATCAGGCTCCACAGAAAAAACTGCAAAATCGTCACGAGTCTTCTGCCTCTCTTGCAAACAAAAAGCTAATCAGCGACTGCTTCGGCCGGAACTGATTCCTGGTGTATCTCGAGTTCCTTCAGAGCCGGGCTGTAGCGTCCGAGCGTTCCGGACGTGAAGAGTCCATCATGCGCCGGGCTTACATGGGCCGCGGCAGTAAGGGTAGAGACAGGCACAAAGCCCGGCTCAGTGGGTACGTCATTGCCTCCGAAGAGAGTGAGGCGATCAAGTTTGTATCCGGGAACGAGACGCTCGATTTCGTCGAGTACCGCAAGCGGATCGAAGGGGCTCAGCTTCGGCTCAAGACCGTTGGCGGCGAGCCACACGGCGTGGCGGTCGGCCTCACCGGCCTGTGCTCCGCGGGACTGGCCGAGATCGGCCGTGACGCTGCCCCTGCCGAAGGGGACGAGTTTCTTGACGTCTGCGCCCATAGCGTCGGCCAAGCGAACGAGAATTTCGAAGTCGGGCTTGACGCCCGCGTGATCCGCCGCCTTGCGCGCAAGCTGCAGGTCGCCGTAGGTATTGGTGATGGTGCCGGTCTTCTCATAGAGGCTCGTTGCGGGGAAGACAACGTCGGCCAGTGCCGCGGTCTCAGTGAGGAAGATGTCCTGCACAACGAGGAAGGTGTTCTTGAGCGATGCCGGGGTCGACGGCGTCTTCGCGAAGGGATTGGCGCCGACGACGAGGAGCGCGCCGAGCGAGCCGGAGTCTGCAGCGCTGAGCATCTGTTCGAGTGACTTGCCGGGCGTCGAGGGCAGGCCGGGGTATTCGCTCTCCGAAAGCTGCCGGAGCGCTGACGGGAACGTAGCCGGGCAGCATGTCGGGCAGCAGACCCATGTCGGCGGCGCCGCGCGCATTGGCGTGATCGCCGAGGCAGGCGAAGCGGACATTTTCGCGCTTCAATCCCCATTGGACAAGTGACTTGAGCTCTTCGCCGGTGAACTCGGAATTGACGATGACGAGAAGAGATTCTTCGGCCAGAAGCGCATCGCGGAATGCCGCGTCGCCGAGCGACGGGTCGGAGCCGTCGAGATAGGCAACAAATTTGGCGTAGCCGCCGGCAGGAAGACGCAGCGTGGCGCGCGCCTGGCGCTCAAGCTTGATGGGGGCTGTGTTCGCGATGTAGAGCTTCGCGTGATTGAGGCGCACGTTGGTGCGCAGCTCCCAGGCAAGCAGCGGATGCTCTTCCGTGGGGTTGCCGCCGATGAGCAGGATAGCGGGCGCATTGGCAATCTCGCGCAGACCCGCGGCGCGGTTGCGATTGCCGGCCAGCCCACTGGCGAAGGCCGCGTAATCGGCGGTGCGCTCATGATCGATATTGTTGGTGTGCAGAATGATGCGGGCAAACTTCTGCAGCAGGTAATTCTCTTCGTTGGTGGTGAGGTTGGAGCCGATGATGCCGATGGCCTCGCCGCCCTTGCTGTCGCGGATTTCAGCGAGCCTGACCGGCGGCGAAGCGGAGGGCGTGCTCCCATGTTGCGGGCTCGAGATTGCCGGCGGCGTTGCGAACCAGCGGAGTCGTGAGGCGCTCGGGGCTCTCGACAAAATCGAAACCGAAACGGCCTTTCGCGCAGAGAAAGTCGTTGTTGATGCCGCTCTTGTCACGATTGTCGGCGCGGATAATCTCGGAGCCATCGTTGGCCTGGCGGATGCCGAGCGTAACTTTGCAGCCATCGGCGCAGTGGGTGCAGACGGTCGAAACGTGGTTCATCTCCCAGGGGCGCGTCTTGTAGCGATAGCTGCCGCTGGTAAGCGCGCCGACGGGGCAGACGTCGATGCACATGCCGCACTGCTCGCAGTCGAGGCGGTCGCCGTCGTTCGGTGCGATCACAGAGCTGGCGCCGCGATTCTGCACGCCGAGGGCCCAGACATCCATGCCTTCGCCGCACATGCGGATGCAGCGGTAACAGAGGATGCAGCGCGGGCGGTCATAGAAGACGGCAGGCGACCACTGCTGTTCATCGCGGTGCTGCTTGGCCTCGGTATAGAGGCTTTCGCCGGCGCCGTACTTGAAGGTCATGTCCTGCAGTTCGCACTCGCCGCCGGCGTCGCAGACGGGGCAGTCGAGCGGATGATTGCCGAGCAGCAGCTCGATGGTGGCTTTGCGGGCCTGCGCAATCTCAGGCGATTCCGTAACAAAAACCTGACCTTCGGCAACCGTGGTAGTGCAGGCGGTCTGCAGCTTGGGCACTTTTTCCTGGCGCACAACGCACATGCGGCAGGCTGCCTGCAGGCTGAGCCCGGGGTAGTAGCAGAAAGCCGGAATCTCGATGCCGGCCTTGCGGCAGGCCTCGATGAGGAGCGTCCCCGCGGGAGCCGTGAGCTTCTTTCCATCGACTGTGAAGGTTACGTCAGCCATTCGTCTCCAGGGCCTCTCACACCACCGCGACTTCTACGTGTTTGGCAAACGGGCAGGGCTTGCCGTTCAGGTGGTCTTCAAATTCTTTGCGGAACTTTTTCACGAAGCCAAGTGTTGGCATTGCCGCCGCATCGCCCAGCGGGCAGAAGGTGCGGCCCATCATGTTGTCGGCCAGGTACTGGATGTTGTCGATATCTTTCGCAACGCCGAAGCCGGCATGAAAGCGGGTGAGCGTCTTCTTGAGCCAGTCAGTGCCTTCGCGGCAGGGGATGCACCAGCCGCAGCTCTCATGCTGATAGAAGCTGATGGTGCGCAGAGCGAACTCGACGATGCAGGTCCGGTCGTCGATGACAACGACACCGCCGGAGCCGAGCATCGATCCGGCCTTGCCTACCTGGTCGAAATCCATGCCGAGGTTCTCGATCTCTTCAGGCAGCAGTACCGGTGTGGATGAGCCGCCGGGGACAACTGCCTTCAGTGTGCGTCCACCGCGAATGCCGCCGGCAACCTCGTAAACCATCTTCTTGAGGTTGTAGCCCATGGGCAGCTCGTAGATGCCCGGCCGCTCGACGTGCCCGCTGATGCTGAAGAGGCGCGTGCCGCCATTGCGCGGCGTGCCGACGGCAGCGAAGGCCTCCGCGCCCATGGTGATGACGTGCGGCACGGTCGCGATGGTCTCGGCGTTGTTGATGACGGTGGGCCCGCCATAGAGACCGACGACAGCAGGGAAGGGCGGCTTGATGCGCGGAACGCCGCGCTTGCCTTCGAGCGACTCCATCAGTGCGGATTCTTCACCGACCTCGTACGCGCCGGCGCCAGATTGCGTGATGATCTGGAACTCAGTGTCTGAGCCGAAGATATTCTTGCCAAGAAAGCCCTTGGCGTATGCGTCGGCAACGGCCTTCTCCATGATCTCGAGCAGGTAGCGGTATTCGCCGCGCAGGTAGATGAAGCCGAGCTTCGAGCCGATGGCGAGACCCGCGATGATGGTTCCTTCGATGACCGCGTGCGGATCGTGCAGAAAGATCATGTGATCTTTACAGGTGCCGGGCTCGCTTTCATCGCCATTGACCAGAACGTACTTCGGCTTCGCGCTCTGCTTGGGAACGAAGGACCACTTCATGCCGGTGGGGAATCCCGCGCCGCCGCGGCCACGCAGATTCGAGGCCTTCATCTCGTTGATGACCCAGTCGGGCCCCTGTGCGAGGCACTTCTTCGCCGCTTCGTAGCCGCCGAGTTCGATGTATTTGTCGATCGCCGCCGCGCCCTGGCCGAAACGCTTCGAGACGATCTTCACTTCATCGGGATGGGAGACAAGCCTAGGCATTCCGGGCGCCTCCTTCCGATGCGGCCTTTGCGCGATATTCGTCGAGGATGGCCGGAACCTGCTCGGGCGTGAGGTCGTCGTGGAAGGCGTAGTTGACCTGGATGGCCGGCGCCCAGCAGCAGGCGCCGATGCACTCGACCTCTTCGAGCGAGAAGAGCTTGTCCTGGGTTACGCCCTTGTGCCCGACGCCGAGCTCTTCCTGGAAGCGGTCAAAGACATCGTAGGCGCCGCGCAGCATGCAGCTGATATTGGTGCAGACCTGCACGTTGTATTTTCCCACGGGCTTGAAGCGCAGCATCGAATAGTAGGTTGCCACGTTGCGTACGTCGAGTTCCGTGATGCCGATCCGGTGTGCCACTTCGTCGATGACGGCGTCAGAGAGATAGCCGACTTCATCCTGCGCGTAGAGCAGCATGGGAACAAGCGCTGAGCGGCGTACCGGATACTTTTCGACGAGGGCATCGAAGCGGGCCGCCAGCTTTGGAGAAAAGATGGTCATGGTTTCGCTGCTCATAGCATCAACTCCCTGGCCCACTGCTCAGCCGCCATATCCATCTCAACTTCCTCGTATGCGGTCGCATCGCCGAATCGCAATCTGCCCGCCTCGGTTAGCGCAACTACCCCGCTGTTTCCATTTTCGCGCAGCCACCTCACCCTGTCGGCGCTGCGCTCCAGATCGAGCCACCGGTCGCCGTGGCGTACCGTAATGCGCTCTTCTCCCAACTCAACGGTTGCCTGCCTGTTGCCATTTAATCCATGCGCCGCGGTGTAACTGCGAAGCAGCGAGGCGAGGGAAACCCAAAGCTCGGCGAACAAATCCCCGGAAACGGTCGTCACCTTTCCGCTTGCCTCATCGGTCGATCTCCCCCAGAACGATATCGATGGAGCCGATGACGGCAACCACGTCGGCCAGCATGCGGCCCTTACACATTGTCTCAAGCGCCTGCAGGCTCGCGAAACCCGGGTAGCGCATGTGCACCCGATAAGGCTTCGCGGTGCCGTCGGCAACCACGTAATAACCGATCTGCCCGTGGCCCGACTCCACCTGCTGGTAAACTTCGCCGGCCGGCACGGCAAATCCTTCGGTCACGATCTTGAAGTGATGGATCAGCGCTTCCATCTGCGTCTTCATCTTTTCGCGATCGGGCAAAACGATCTTCGGCGCGTCCGCCTTCACCGGGCCCTCGGGCATGCCGTCGAGAGCCTGGTGAATGATCTTCACGCTCTCGCGCATCTCTTCGAGGCGCAGCAGGTAGCGCGTCCACACATCGCCGACGTCGGAAACCGGCACTTTGAACTGAAAGTTCTCGTACCCTGAGTAGGGCATGTCGCGCCGCAGATCGAAGTCGATGCCCGAGGCGCGGGCCACCGGCCCGGTGATTGCCAGCGCAATGGCGTCTTCTTTCGAGAGGTAGCCGATGCCCTTGAGGCGATTCACAAAGATCGGGTTGCCGGTGAGCAGATTCGAATACTCGTCGATCTTCTCCGGAAAGGTGGAGAGGAAGGCGCGGATCCGGTCGAAGAAGTCGAGCGGAGGCTCCATCGCAAGACCGCCGATGCGGAAGTAACTCGTCATCATGCGCTGGCCGGCGACATGCTCGAAGATGCGCAGGATGTCTTCGCGCTCACGGAAGGTGTAGAGGAAGACGGTCAGCGCGCCAATGTCCATGGCGTGCGTTCCGAGCCAGACAAGATGCGAATTGAGGCGCGACAGCTCGGAGAGCAGAACGCGGATCCACTGCGCCTTCTCAGGAATTTCGAGGTCCAGCAGCTTTTCGACCGCCAGGCAGTAGCAGAGATTGTTGATCATCGGCGCCAGGTAGTCGACGCGATCGGTCAGCGGAACCACCTGCTGATAAAACTTCGCCTCGCAGGTCTTTTCAATGCCGGTGTGCAGATAGCCGATCTCGGGATAGAGTCGGACGACGATTTCGCCATCGACTTCGAGCACCAGGCGCAACACGCCGTGCGTCGAAGGGTGCTGCGGGCCCATGTTGAGGACCATGTGCTGGTCTTTGGAACCCTCGGCCAGCGGGGCTTCGAGGATGGGCGTGCCAATGTCGGAATTCAACGGTATCCCTCCACCGGGTAGTCCTTGCGCAAGGGATGCCCCTGCCAGTCATCGGGCATGAGGATGCGGCGCAGGTTGGGATGACCGTCAAAGCGGATGCCGAAGAGATCGAAGACCTCGCGCTCGTAGTAGTTCGCGCCGGGCCAGACCGACGTCATTGACTCGACGGAAGGATCTGCCTCATCCAGGCGTACACACAGCCGAACGATCTCTTTGTAGTGTGGGAAAGGATGTGATAGCTGAGCTGAAAACGCGGCGAGGCGGGATACCAGTCCACGGCCGTCATGTCCTGAAAGGCGTTGTAGCCGGCCTTCCGCAAAGTCTCGGCTGTCGCGATAAGCGACTCCCGCGCGACGGTCAGAGTCAACTCCCCGCGGTCGAATTTAGCGTCGAGCAGCGCGCCGGCGTTCCAGGCAAGGACGCCCTTGAGCGCCGGATGGTCCGGCATGGCTTCGAGAACCGTGGCTTTGTCAGCCAGTGTCGTCTTCAAAGCGTCACCGGCCATCAGAGGTCCGCCTTGTCGAGGCTCCAGTTGAGGATGCCCTTGCGCACGATGTAATAGAGGCCGACGGCGACGAAGCCGAGATAAACCACCATCTCCCAGAAGCCGAAGAAGCGGCTGCCGGTGATGGCCGGCAGGCGGCGATAAATGACCGCCCAGGGCATGATGAAAACTGCTTCAACATCGAACAGAATGAACAACATGGCTACCATGTAAAACCGCACGCTGAAGCGGGTGCGCGCGTCGCCCACGGGCTCGATGCCGCACTCATAGGCGCTCAGCTTGACCTTGGTGTTGCGATGCCGCCCGATGAAACTCGAAGCCACAACCATGCCCCCCGCCATGGCAATGGCGACGACGATCTGGAGCATGAGCGGAAGGTATTGCCAGTGATACGGAATCTGCATTCCAGCTCCTGGGCTAAGGAATTCTGCACGTGTGATCCAGCACACCGCGATGCCGCCAGAGTGTGACAAGCCACTGATTTGAGATTAGGTTTTCGACCTGCCTGCGTCAAGGCGAGCCATCACATAGGAAGACGGGAACGAGTCAGGGAGAGGAGGAGATTTTTCGAAGGAAAGGGGGAATGTCCTGCGTTTTAAAACTTAGAGATCTCCGCATAAATTCACTAGGAAGTTCTAATTACCTGGGTCACGTAAATGACATCGCCTTTATCGCCGATAGAAGAAGTAATGCAAACCATAGCTGCTTCCAGTCATGATCCTTCGGTTGCGCCGGCGCAAGAGGCCTATTTATTGGCCGCGGGTATTGGTGGCCAGAGATCCGAAAGCGGCAGGCTGCTCGCTCGCAGATCTGGCCGGGCCCTTGAGATCCTGGGGCACGCGATCGAGTACCTTGCCGATGAATACGTCCGCGATAATTCGCCGGCTGAGGCGAAAGAGGGAACGCTCCAGGCGATACAGATTCTAATGGAGGCGAACCGGGAGATCTACCACTCCAGGCCCAAGCCACTTTCCCTGAGGGAGTGGCTGCGCGCAAGGCTGCGGCTGAAGTAAGGTTTCCGCGGGTGGCAGGCCGGCGAAACTGGTCTGGTCTTTACTGTCCCACGGCCAGGACGGCGAAGAGCAGAATCCAGGCAATTCCCATGGCATGCCAGTACCACGCGGTTGCATCCACCGCGATCTGGCGCAGCTCAACCCGCTTGAGCCATGTGATCGCTGTAAGGCACGCCAGAAGAGCCAGAATGCCGAGCAGCAGGTGGGCGGCATGCAGTCCGGTAATTACATAGAAAAAATAACTGGCCGGGGTTGACCAGCGGTCAAAGGAAAAGCCCTGCGCGGTGAGCTGGCGCCAGGCCACCCACTGGCCGGCGAGGAAGAGCGCTCCAAGCAACAGGGTGCCTGCCACCCAGGGCAGCGTACGATGCAGCGCGGGCCGGCCGAGACCGAGCCACTCTTCGAGCACATCGATTTCACGAAAGATATTTCGCCGCGCAATCTCCATGGTGAGACTGCTCAGCAGCAGCACGGCGGTATTGAGATAGAGAATCGGGGGCAGCAGGATCGGATGCCAGTCGCCGATCAGTTCGTGGGAGCGGGGGTCGAAGTGGGCGCCGGCCTGGCGCGCAAAAAAGAGCACCACAAGGATGGCGAAGAAGACCATATCGCCGGCAAGCCCGAAGAAAACGAAGAAGCGAATCTTATTCAGCAGTTCCCGCGGACCACGCCGCTCATGCCGCCAGTCGTCATCGCCTCCGCCCCCTCCGCCGCCGGTGGGACGGCGATCAACTGGCGGTTTACCGCCAATGCCTGGCTCTTTCCGTTCCGTTTCCGCCGGGGAATGCGTAAAGGTAGCGGGCATTCGAAGCCTCTGTGAGACTGAGCTTACTCTTCCTTCCGATTGGACGCACTTCCTGTTAAAGAGGTGGTTTTTTCTCTTGAAGCTGTTTTCAATGCGCGACGGGGAAAAACTCTGCTACTTCTGCATCTCCGCAAGGACGTTCCTGGACAAATGCCTGATGCACGCGGCGGTCTGGGGACAGCTCAGGATGAAACGTTGCCGCCATGATCCTGCCCTGGCGAACCAGCGTGGGGAATCCCTCACGTTGCGCCAGGACTTCGACCGCCGGGCCGGTCTCGACAATCCGGGGCGCCCGAATGAATACCATCTCCAGCGGGCCGCCCGCAAGCGATGTTTCAGCGGTCAGTATAGACGAATCGATCTGGCGGCCATATGCGTTGCGTTCAATTGCCGCGTCGAGCACCCCGAGACTGCGTTGCACAGGATTGCGCACCTCGCGCGCCAGCAGAATGGCGCCGGCACAGGTTCCAAAGACAGGCCGCACCTCGCAGAAGCGCTTCAGCGCATCAAAGAAGCCGCGCTTCTCAAGAAACTTGAGCATGGTGGTGGACTCGCCACCGGGCAGGATGAGCCCATCGAGATTTTCGAGCTCCTCCGGATTGCGGACTTCGACAGCCTCGGCGCCGGCTTCGGTCAGAGCTTCGGCATGAGCCGCATAGTCGCCCTGAATTGCGAGCACACCGATCCGCGGCCGCCTGTGAGCTTCGGTCAATCCGTCTTCCCCTGAAATTGCGGTTACCAGCCCCGCGTCTGCAGCAGCTGCGATTCCTCGATGGCCGCCGCGGCCAGACCCTTCATCGTGCCCGTCACCTGCTCACTGACTTCGGCAAGGATCTTCGGATCGTTGTAATGCGTGGTCGCCGTGACGATCGCCTTGGCGCGGGAGACGGCCTCTTCGCGTTCCTTCGGGTCGTTCTCGACATCGAGCGGCGTGGCTCGCTCCTTCATGAAGATCCCCGAGCCCACGAAGATCGCCTCGGCGCCCAGTTGCATCATCAGCGCCGCATCGGCCGGTGTTGCGATGCCGCCGGCAGAGAAGTTGGGAACCGGCAGCTTGCCGCTCTGCGCTACCATCCGCACCAGTTCGTAGGGCGCCTGCAGCTCCTTGGCCGCAAGGTAGAGCTCCTGCTCAGAGAGAACGGTGAGAGCCTTCATCTCCTTGACGATCTGCCGCATGTGCTGCACGGCGTGAACCACGTCGCCGGTGCCGGCTTCGCCCTTGGTGCGAATCATGGCCGCGCCTTCGGCGATGCGCCGCAGGGCCTCGCCGAGGTTGCGCGCTCCGCAGACAAAGGGCGTCGTAAAGGCGTGCTTGTCGATGTGGTGGGCCTCGTCGGCGGGCGTGAGCACTTCGCTTTCGTCGATGAAGTCGACGCCGAGCTGCTGCAGAACCTGCGCCTCGGCAAAATGGCCGATGCGGGCCTTGGCCATCACCGGAATGGACACGGCTTCGATGATTCCCTTGATCAGGCGCGGGCTTGCCATGCGGGCCACGCCGCCCTCGGCGCGAATCATCGCCGGCACGCGCTCGAGCGCCATCACTGAAGTGGCGCCCGCCTCCTCGGCGATGCGCGCCTGCTCGACGTTCATGACGTCCATAATGACGCCGCCCTTGAGCATCTCCGCCAGGCCGATCTTCAAACGCAGGCTGGTACCGGCAACGCTCTTATTCCCATTGGATTCGGACATTTTCTTCAACCTCGATTCGAAACCTGCTGGCGGCCCGTCGAGGCGCGCCTTTCCATCCCTCGCGATAAATACCAGTGTAGCAGCGAAGGAATCGGCGCGAACCGGGAGAAGTCGGCCGGACGTGGACAGCAATTCTTAAGCCTTTCCAATCTTTCTGCTTCATTTTCGGTCAGCCGTCTGCATGATTCGCAGGCGATGACGAACACTTACGCACTACCGGCCCGAGCCCAGACCCATGGCCAAGATCACGACCAAGCTCAGCAGGTCCGGGCAGGGACCAAGCCGAGAGGCTCAGGCGAGGCTTCCGGCCCCGGACGCCGGCGCCACGGCTTCGGAGCCGCCCGCACTGGTCTCGACTCCGCAGCCTCTCGGCCCGGAAAGACTGAGCCTGACTCCTCCCCTGACGCGGCTGCCGGTCGAGCTTGATGTCGCTGTTCCGGTGCGGGCTTTCCGGGTGCGCAACCTTATAGGGCTCGAGGCCGGCCAGGTGGTCGAAACGCAGTGGGAAGACACGGGCGATCTGCCTCTGGCGGCGGGCGATGTGCAGCTTGCGTGGAGCGAATTTGAAGTGGTGGATACGCGGATGGCTGTGCGGATCACGCGGCTGGCTTGAGAGGGAACAAGGCCATGAAGGCAGGCAACTGTAGAAGCGGCAGGAGGGGAACGCAATGGGGGCACCCGACGGAGTGGCAGGCTGGCTGCTTGCCCGGCTCAGCCGCAGGCGGAGCCAACAGCCGCGTCTGGTTTTGCTTGAGCGGATTACGCTGGCGCCGCGGCAGTCCCTGGCGCTCGTCGAGGCCGACGGCCGGCGCCTGCTGGTGGCGACGTCGGGGGATAAGGGGCCGGTCTTCCACGCGCTGGATTTCGACGAACGGGATGTGCGCACGCAGCGAAGCGGCAGGAGGGCTTCATGGTAGGTGCGAACTGGCTCTGCGCGCGGCATTGCTGGCAGCGCCGCCGCTCTTGCCGGATCTGAATGCGCGGCTGCATCCGTCGGACTCGACGCCGTGGACGATCGTCTTCGTTCTGACGCTGATCACGCTGCTGCCCGCGATTCTGATGTGCATGACGCCGCTGGTGCGGCTGCTGGTGGTCTTTCATTTCCTGCGCCAGGCGCTGGGCACGCAGACGGCGCCGTCGAACCCGACGTTGTTGGGTCTGGCGCTGATGATGACGTGGTTTCTGATGACGCCGGTTCTCAACCAAGTAGACCAGCAGGCTGTCGAGCCGTATCGAGCCGGGCAGATCACCGGCTGGCAGGCCATCGATCTGGGATCCGCGCCGGTGAAGCATTTCATGCTGCGTTACGCGCGCGAGAAGGATCTCGCCGTCTTCACCGCGGCGGGCCAGATTGCGCGGCCGAACACGCCGGACGATCTGCCGATGCGCGTGGTCGTGCCGGCCTACATTCTTTCGGAGCTGAAGTCGGGCTTCGCGATCGGCGCGGTGCTCTTTCTGCCGTTTCTCCTGATCGATATCGTCACCGCTTCGATCACCACGTCGATCGGCATGTTCCAGTTGCCGCCGGTCGTCGTTTCGACGCCGCTCAAGATTCTGCTCTTCGTGATGGTGGATGGGTGGAACCTGCTGGCCAGTTCGTTAATGAAGAGTTTTTGAGGAAGAGACTATGACGCCGGATATGGTTGCCGAACTGCTGCGCGCGCTGATGAAGGAGTCCATGATTGTCGCCGCTCCTGTCCTGATCGCAGCCGCGCTGCTGAGTTTTGTGCTGAGCCTGCTGCAGACGCTCACCAGCCTGCAGGAGCAGTCGCTGACGACCGTGCCGCGGCTGGCCGCTGTCGCGGTGATTCTGCTCGTCGGAATGCCGTGGTTCCTCGAGAGGATGGCGACCTACACGCGCGTTCTTCTCGCGGATTTTCACCGGTACCTGGGATAGAGGAGGGAGGGCAATGCCTGAGTGGAGCCAGTTTCTGAGCGCGATGACCCTGGCCCTGGTCCGGGTGAGCGGCATGGTTGCCTTTGCGCCCTTCTTCTCATCGTCTGCGCTGCCTGCGCGTGCCAAGGCGGGATTTGTGCTGCGCGCTCACCTATCTGCTGGCGCCGATGGTGGCGGCGCTGCCGGGGGCGCAGACCGGGATCTCCTTCGAGGCGCTGCTGGGCGAGCTGGCAGTTGGCCTTGTGTACGGGCTGACGCTGGCGCTGCTGAACGAGATGCTGCTCTTCGCGGGGCAGATCGCCGGCATGCAGTTCAGCTTTTCGCTGGTCAATCTGCTCGACCCGGCGTCGGCGATCCAGACGCCCCTGCTCGGCGAGCTCTTTCAGCTGATGGGCACGCTGGTCGTCATCACGGCGGGCCTCGACCGGATTCTGCTTGCATCGCTGGTGCGCAGCTTTCGCGCTGTTCCGCTGGGCGGCTTTGCGATGACGCCGGCTACGACGGCCGGAATCGTCCGCGCGGCGGGTGGAATCTTTCTGGCCGCCGTGGAACTGGCGGCGCCGGTGCTCGCGGCGACGCTGCTGGTGGAAGTGGCGGTGGCCCTGATGGGCAAGCTGAGCCCGCAGCTGCCGGTAATGGCGCTGACTGTTCCGCTTAAAACGCTGACGGGCTTCGCGGTGCTGGCGGGCTCGCTGGCGTTGTGGCCGCGCTTTATCGAAGCGCGCTTTGACGGACTGCTCGATCTGGCCCAGCGGCTGATCGCACTAGCCGGTGGGAGGCTGACGGTGGCAGGCGAGCGCACAGAACAGGCAACGGTCCATCGGCGGGAGCAGGCGCGCAAGGATGGAGACCTGCTTTACAGCCGCGAGCTCTCGGCTGCGGCCGGAACGCTGGCCGGCGTGATGACGCTGGGCGCCGTCGGCAGCCGCGCCATCGAAGCGTGGCGGAGCGGATTTGCCGGCTTTCTGGCGCTGGGTTCGCCGGAGCGATGGGAACCGGCGGCGCTGGCGCCAACCCTTGCCGCAATTCGCGGCAACGCGTTGGCGGTTCTCGGTTCGACGTGCACGGTGATGGCCGCTGTGGCCGCGGCCTCAGCGGGGGCGGCGGTCGTGCAGACCGGCGGTCTCAATCTTCACCCCGGCTCGATCGGTTTCCGCATGCAGCGCGTCAACCCCGTGGCCAATGTAAAGAACCTCTTTTCGCTGCGTGCTGCGGCGAGACTGGGAAAGTCGCTCATCCCGGCGGCAGCGCTGGCGGTCTTTGCCGTGCAGCGCATTGCGCGCCAGATGACGGTGCCTCCGTTTTCAAGCGAGCGTCTCGCAATGCTCGGCTCAGATGTCTATACGCTGCTGGCGGCAACGGCGTGGCTGCTCTTCGGCTGGTCCGTCATTGACTACGCGGTTGAATGGCGCAGCCGGGAATCGCGCCTGAAGATGAGCCGCGAAGAGATGCGCGAGGAGTTCAAGCAGACCGAAGGCAGCCCGCAGATCCGCAGCAGCATTCGCGGATTGCAGCGCCAGATGCGCCGGCGCCGGGTGAAGGCCGACGTTGCGCGGGCCGCGGTGGTGCTGACCAACCCAACACACTACGCCGTGGCGCTGGGCTTCGATTTCGCGACGATGGACGCGCCGAAGGTGCTGGCGAAGGGGCGCAACCTGCTGGCCGAAGAGATCAAGGCCGAGGCCCGCTGGGCCGGGGTGCCGATCATCGAAAACAAGCCGCTGGCGCGGTCGCTCTATCGAACGGTCGAAGTGGGTCAGGCGATCCCGGTGGATCTCTATGCCACGGTGGCCGCGATCCTTGCCTATCTCTATCGCCAGCGCGTCGAGGCGGAACTGCGCGAGCGCCGCGCACGCGAGTCGGCGAGGGCTGGGACGAATACGCCTGCGCAGCCGGCAATGCCGGTTGCGGTGATTCCGCCGTACGAGCCTGAACAGCAAAAAGGAGCAGCCGAATGAGCACCTCAGCCCTGGCGGTGACAACGATGCGCCCCGAGTCACTCCTGAGCCGGCTGCGGGAGTACATGCTTCCGGTCGCCGCGATCAGCGTGATCTTCGTCATGCTGATTCCGCTGCCGGCAGCGGTTCTCGATCTGCTGCTGGCGCTCTCGATGGCCGCGTCGGTAATCGTCTTTCTTTCGGCGGTGCAGATTCGGCGTGCGGTCGAGCTCAGCGTCTTTCCTACGCTGCTTCTTCTGCTCACGCTCTTCCGTCTCGCGCTCAACATTGCTTCGAGCCGTCGCATCCTGCTGCACGGCTCGGAGGGTACGGCAGCAGCCGGCAAAGTGATTGAGGCCTTCGGCCAGTTTGTCGTAGGCGGCAACTACGTCGTCGGCTTCGTGCTTTTTCTGGCGCTGATTGCGATTCAGTTTCTGGTCGTCGCGCATGGCGCTGTGCGAACGGCCGAGGTGACGGCGCGCTTCACGCTCGATGCGCTGCCGGGCAAGCAGATGGCGATCGACGCCGACATGAATGCCGGCCTGATCGATGAAGCCGAGGCCCGCCGGCGCCGGCAGGCGATCGCGCGCGAGGCCGAGTTCTACGGCGCGATGGATGGCGCGGCGCGGTTCAACCAGCGCGATTCGCTGGCGACGATCCTGATCACCGCGATCAACATCGTTGCCGGACTGCTGATCGGAACGCTGCAGCAGGGCATTGCGCTCGGCGAAGCGGTGCGGACCTACACGATTCTCACGGTCGGCGATGGCCTGGTGACGATGATCCCATCGCTGCTGGTTTCGGTCGCAGGAGGCATCACGCTGACCCGCGCCAATTCCTCCGGAGTGCTGGGCGGCGAGATTCGCGAGCAATTGCTTGCGCGGCCTACGACTCTTTACCTGGCGAGCGCGGTCTCGGCCGCGATGTGCCTGGTGCCGGGCTTGCCGAAGCTTGCGTTTCTGCTGGTGGCCGGCGGTCTTTTCTGGGGCGCGCGGCGCGTTGCCGCTCGGCGGCTGCAGACGGCCTCGACGGAGCAGCAGACCGCGGTCGGCAAGAAGGGCGAACAGGGACAGGGAGCGGCGGAGATTGCCGGACTGCTGCGCCTTGAAGAGCTCACGCTCGAAATCGGCTTTCAATTGATTCCGCTGGTCGATGAAAAGCAGAACGGGCAGCTGCTCAACCGGATTCGCGCTCTGCGCCGGCACCTCTCGGCCGAGATGGGCTTCCTGGTGCCGCCGGTGCATATCTCAGACAACCTGCGTCTGAAGCCGCGCGAATATCTCTTTTCGCTGCGCGGCAGCGAGATCGGCCGGTGGCAGACGGAGGGAACGCAGTCGCTTGCCGTCTCCGGCGATCCCGCACGGCGCCCGCTTACCGGCCGCGAAACGCTTGAGCCTGCCTTCGGCGTGCCGGCAGTCTGGATTGCGCCGGCGCTTGAAGAGCAGGCGGTGGCCGCCGGCTACTCGGTGGTGGATCCCGTAACGGTGATTACGACGCATCTGGGAGAGCTGATCCGGAGACATGCGGGCGAGCTGTTGGGGCGTGCCGAGATGAAGCGGCTGATGGATGGGCTGAACGACAGCCATCCCAAGCTGGTCGAGGAACTGGTTCCCAAGCTTCTGACGCTGGGCGAGGTAGGAAGGGTTCTTGAGCAACTGCTGCGCGAGCGCGTCTCGATTCGCGATCTGGGAACGATCCTCGAAGCGCTGCTCGAGACGGCGGTCGCCAATAAGAACATCGTGGCCCTGGTGGAAGCCGCGCGGCACGCCATCGGCCGCAGGCTGGTTCAGCCGCTGCTCGACGCGGAAGGCCAGTTGCCGGCTCTTCTGCTCGATGCAGGCACTTGAAGACGAGATTCTCGGCGCCCTTTCACCGGAGACCGGGCAGCGGCTGATGGCCGCGGGGCAGGGGACGCCGGTGGTGCGCCGGCTTGCCGATTCTTTGAAGCAGCTTATCGGAGCCTCATCGGCTTCGGCCCTCCCGGTGCTCCTGTGTCCGAGTCCGGCACGCTACCACGTCAAGCGGTGGCTTGAGCCTCTGCTTCCGCGCCTTGCGGTGGTTGCTGCGAGTGAGATTCCGCCGGAGATCCGGTTGCGCGTGGTGGGGACGGTGCGATGAGGAGCAGGCGGAGCGGGGCACGGGCGAGTGCGGGAACGGATCAGGAAGCGGGTCCCGGAGCGAGTTCAAGGAATGCAAGGATGGACCGGGCGAGGAAAGGAAAGAGGGATTCATGGAGAAAACAGGCCAGGAAGAAAATCGATCGGCGTCGGCTCAACGCGGGATGCCGGCTGGATATCCGGCAGGCATGCCGGGGCTCAGCGGAGAGCAGGAAGCGGTGCTGCTGGAACATTTGCCGGTGGTGCGCTATCTGGCTCGCCGCATTCACGAGCGATTGCCGCATCACGTCGATGTCGAGGATCTCGTTTCGGCCGGCGTGGTTGGGCTGATGGATGCCTTCGTGAAGTTCGATCCGGCCAAGCGTGTCCAGTTCCGCAGCTACGCCCAGTTTCGTATCCGGGGTGCGATCCTCGACAGCCTGCGCACTCTCGACTGGAGCCCGCGGGAGCTGCGCCGCAAGGGCCGGGCGGTGGAAGAGGCCATGCGCACGCTGACCCTCCGTCTCGGCAGGCCGCCCGGGGAAGCGGAGATTGCCGCCGAGCTGGGGCTGGGCCTGGATGAGTATCAGCGGCTGCTCGGAGAGCTGAAGGGTCTCGAAATCGGCACGCTGCACATTGAGCGCAACGAAGAATCGGGCGAGGAAGAGCTGGCGTATGTGCCGGGAAGGCCGGAGGATGATCCTCTCTTCCGCTGCCTTCGCGGAGAGCTTGAGGAACGGCTGGCCGATGCCATTGCAGATCTGCCGGAGCGGGAGCGAATCGTAATGACGCTCTACTACTACGAAGAGATGACGATGAAAGAGATCGGGCTGGCGCTGGGTGTCGTCGAGTCGCGGGTTTCGCAGATTCATTCTGCGGCGGTGATGCGCCTGCGCGACGGCCCTTCGCGATCTTGCCGGCACGCCAGGAGCCTGGCGAGCGCAGAGGCGCCTCTGTGCGCAGGAGCAGCCACTGATGGAAAAGATACTCGGGCAGGAGGAAATTGACGCCCTTTTCGAAGCAGCGCGAAGGGCGCAGCCGGAAGGCAGCCTGGACAGCGCGAAGCTCAGTATCACGCCTTACAACTTTTCCAACGCGGGCCAGATTTCAACCGAGCAGTTGCACGCGATCAGCATGCTCAACGATCTCTTCGCGCGCAATCTGACGCACAATCTGTCGGCATGGCTGCGGAGCCGCTTCCAGGTCAACCTGGTCTCAGCCGAGCAGATACCCTTCAACGAGTTTCTGTTGCGCATTCCGGAGATGAACTACGTTTCGTCGGTGCGGCTGGAGCCGCTGGGGGCCTTCTCGGTGCTGCAGCTCGATCTCGCCCTGGCGCCGCCGATGGTCGATCTGCTGCTCGGAGGCGAAGGCAAAGACGGGCCGCTGCGTGAGCTCACCGACATTGAAGAGTCGATTCTGGCCAGCGTGGTGGAGACGATCTGCCGCGAACTGACGACGGCCTGGCAGACGGTGGGCCTGAGTTTCTACTTCGAGCGACGCCAGATGCAGACCCAGGTGGCGCGCCTCATGTCTGTCAACGAGAAAACTTTGTGCCTGAGCTTTGAGATTCGCAGTCCCGGGAGCTCGGGCCTGCTGAACCTGGCCTTTCCCGCCGTTGTGTCCAACACCATCCTGCGGCGGCTCACGTCGGACTGGGGCCGGCGTCGGCGCCATGCTCCCGAGTCTCTGGCCAGGATGGAGGCCTCCGCGCGGCGTATCCGCTTTGGAGGAACACTCCAGTTTCCGCCGGTGCGCGTGCCGGCACGGGCGATTGAGGCCCTTGAGCCGGGCACGGTGCTGGTGCTGAATCTTCCCGCCACGGCAAAGGCCGCATGGCGGGTCGGCGGTCAGCGCATCGCGGTGGCGGAGCCCATCAGCGATGGAGTGCATCGGGCGGCACGAATTGAAACCATAGTCAGTGAGGTGGATGCGTGAAGAAGTACATCGAATGCTGGATCGCGGCGTCCTCGGCAATCTTTCCGCAGGCGCTGGCCGGGGAACCGGATGTATCGGAGACAGCGCCGGAACCTCTTGCCGGGGAGACCTTCGGCTTCGCAGCGCAACTGAAAGGAGACACCGAGGGCTACTTCTCCGTGGTGCTGGACGGGGCAATCCTGCAATCGCCGTTTCTGGGAGAAGGAGTCGACCAGAAGGCGGCCTGGGGCGAACTGCTGCGTGAGACGGCTGAGGCGGCAGCAAGCGAATGGACCTCGGCGACCGGCAACAAGTGCCGCGTGGAGGCATTTGCGGAGGTCTCTGGAGACGGCGGCTCGACCAGCGCCTTGCGCCTTAAGACGCCCAACGGCGAATGGATGCTGCTGATGCGCGACGAGACGCGCGCAAAGCTTAGCGCGAAAAGGATGCCGGTGGACGCACAGCAAGAGGCCGCGGCGTCGCCTTTTCCGCTCCCCGAGGGGAGGCCGGGCATCGATCTGCTGCTCGATGTGGAGCTGGACGCCACACTGCGCTTCGGCTGCCGCGAGATGGCGCTGAGCGAGATCCTCGATCTGGGGGCCGGAGACGTGGTGGAGCTGGACCGGCACATCAGCGATCCGGTGGACCTGGTAGTTGGCGACAAGATCGTGGCGCGGGGCGAAGCGGTGCTGGTGAATGGAAACTTCGGCCTGCGCATTACCGAGGTGGCAACACCGCGCAAGCGGCTGGAGAGCATTCGATGCCTTTTCTAGGCTTTCAAGAGAATCGTGCATCGGTCGCGGCGAAGCAAATCGCGCCAGACGGGCAACGGGGCGAAGTCCGCGCGCCCCGCAGGAGCCTTTTCGCAACCTGTGCCCATCGCGGCTGCACATCTGCATGGCTGCACCCGATGCGCAGCCGCTCGAGCCCGATCTTCGAGGAAGGGTGGACCTGCTCGGCGGAGTGCATGCGGGCGGTGATTCGGGCCGCAATCGATCGCGAGATGGAGGGCCGGCAGGCGGAGCGTCCGGTGTACCGTCATCGCATTCCGCTTGGGCTGCTGATGCTCGAGCACCAGTGGATTACGCGCGAAGAGCTGCGGGCAGCCTTGCAGGCGCAGAAGCAGGCAGGCGGAGGGCGGATCGGCAACTGGCTGGTGCGCCAGGGCGCGGTGAAGGATGAGACGGTGACGCGGGCGCTGGCCCTGCAGTGGAGCTGTCCTGTGATCGCCTGCGATGTCCATCTTCCTGAGGCATTGACGGCGGTGATGCCGCGACTCTTTGTCGATGCCTTCACCGCTCTGCCTGTCAGAATTACGGGGGGCAGCGCACTGTATCTCGGTTTCGAAGACGCACTCGATCCCGTGCTGGCTCTTGCGATCGGGAGGATGACAGGGCTGCGTGTCGAATGCGGCGTGGTCTTGGAATCGCAGTTCAAACCGGCATTGACGCGCATGCTCGATGCCGCCTTCCCTCCCGTGTCGCTGATCGAGGCTGTCACGCCGGCGGCTGCGGCGCAGACCTTTGCACGGGAGATGGAGCAGGCGCGCCCGGTCGCCTCGCGGCTGGTGCGCGTTCATGACTATCTCTGGCTGCGGCAATGGCTGCGGCCCGCAACTGGAGTCCTTCCAGAGCGGAATGCGAATCCGGGACCTTGTCTGCTCGATTGTTCCCGGCCTGGCCTGAGAACCTGCTATTCATGATTTCTGCCCCCGCGCCGATAGAGGCATAAGAACAGGAGTCCCGCGGGATGAGTGAAGTGCGAACGCTGATTGTTGACGACTCTTCTGTGATGCGCAAGATTGTAGAGCGCTCACTGCGGCAGGCTGGAATCGAGCCGATGACGGTGCACGAGGCGGGCAGCGGCGCCGAAGGCATCGAGATATTGAAGACGACTGAGGTCGATCTGATTCTCTCCGACATCAACATGCCGTGCATGGATGGGCTCGAGTTTGTGCGCCAGATACAGGCGCAGAATCTGGCCGCAGGTGTGCCGGTGGTCATGGTGACAACCGAGTCGAGCGAGGAACACGTGCGGCAGGCGATTCAGGCCGGGGCTCGTGGATACATCCGCAAGCCCTTTACCACCGACCAGGTCAAGGAGCGTGTGCTGCCTCTGGTGAGGAAGACATAAGATGCCGCAATCCTTCCGCCAATCCTTGAGCCAGATTGCGAGCGCAGAGAATCTCGACGCCAGCACCGATGAGGTTTTTCGCTTGATGCTCGGCGTCGATTGCGAGCACGTGTCGGAGACGGTCCCGGATCGGCCGCCGGCGGAGCTGGTAACCGCGGTGGTCGGTTTCGGTGGCATGCTGAGCGGCGCCTGCGTCTTTCGCTGTGATGGCAGAAGCGCAGCTAAGATTGCGGCGTGCATGACCGGAGTCCCGCACAGCTCCATCGATGAGACAGTCAAGGACGGGATCGGCGAAATCTGCAACATGCTCGCTGGCGCGTGGAAGGGAAAGGTGCCGGGACTCGCGGCGGGCTGCGGGCTTTCTCTGCCGGCGGTGATCACCGGCAGCGATTACAAGATCCACGTGCAGGCGCCGGAATTTCAGATTGAGCGAAGCTATCGCTTCGACGACGCGGTCTTTTCGGTGACGATCATCTGCGACGGCCTGCAGTAGCACTCTCCGATCGACGCGGCGGACATTAAGAGCTTTCTAATCCATTCCTCTCATCCCTGGTCCCAATTCTGCTTTCCTCTCGCTAGCGAAAGGAGCCAGTGGATGGACAGCGGATATTATGCGGCGATGACCGGACTGGTGGCGCGCAGCCAGGCGCTCGATACGGCCGCGTCCAATCTTGCCAATGCCCAGACCCCCGGATACCGCGCTGAGCGGGAGTATTTTCGTTCGGTGCTGCTCGGGCCGGATGCACTCGATTCCCAACTCGGCCATACCGTGAACAATTACGGCCTGCTGGGCGGGGACACGCTCAACATGGCGCAAGGCGCCCTGCAGCAGACGGGCAATCCTCTCGATCTCGCGATCGAAGGGCAGGGGTTCTTTGCGGTTCAGACAAAGAACGGAGTCCGCTACACAAGAGACGGCGGCTTTCATCGCTCGCAAGAAGGGGTGCTGATGACCGCGGGCGGCGAGCCGGTTCTCTCCGCTGCGGGCAAGGCCATAACGCTTCCGCCCGGCGACCCCTCTGTCGGCGCCGACGGATCGGTGTCGGTCGCCGGCGGCGTGGTGGGCGCTGTCGGGGTCTTCACTTTTCCTCAGGGCACCGAGCTCACGCCGGAAGGCGCCAACCGCTACGTGGCGCCTGCCGGAGCGAAAGCAATGCAGGCGAAGGATGCGAGCGTGCATCAGGGCGCCATCGAAGCGGCGAATCAGGATGTGGTGCAGGGGACGATGGACCTGATCATGATGCAGCGCCAGGCGGAGATGATGCAGAAGGCTCTTACGATCTTCCACACCGAGTTCAACAAGTTTGCCACCGAGGATCTGCCGCGCGTCTAGGCGTCGGCGCCCTTCAACAAGGAGAGAAAGATGATTCGAGCTCTGTATACCGCCGCCAGCGGCATGAGCGCGCAGCAAATGAATCTGGACACGATCGCGAATAATCTCGCGAACTCATCGACCACCGGCTTTCGCCAGCTGCGGCTGCAGTTTCAGGACATGGTGTATCAGAACCTGATCACACCGGGTGCGGCGCAGAGCCAGTCAACGGTTTCAGCCGGGCTGCAGATCGGCCTGGGAACAAAGTCGGCCGCAACCGAGGTGATCAACACGCAAGGCTCGCTCAACCAGACGCAGAATCCGCTCGATGTTGCAATTCAGGGTACGGGATTCTTTCAGATTCAGCGCCCGGATGGAACGATCGCCTATACGCGCGCCGGCCAGTTTCATCTCAACAACCAGGGAACGATTGTGACGACCGACGGCGATCCGGTCATTCCGACGATCACAATTCCGCCCAATGCGACCGCGGTCACCATCACCGAATACGGAGTGGTCAACGCGACCTTGCCCGGCCAGCAGAATCCCTCACAGCTGGGCCAGTTGCAACTGGCGACATTTCCCAACCCCGGCGGCCTTGAAAGCCTGGGGTCGAATCTGCTGCAGGCGACGCTGAGCTCGGGCGACCCTGTGCTGGGCAACCCAGGAGGCACCGAGGGTCTCGGCACATTGCAGCAGGGATACCTCGAGAACTCCAACGTGGACGTGGTGACGGAGTTCGTGCAGATGGTGCTGGCGCAGCGAGCCTACGAATCGAATTCCAAGGTGATCAAGGCCGCCGACGACATGTATTCGCAGGTCAACAATATGACGCGGTAGGGCCGGCAGAAGAGGAAACAGCGCAATGATTCGAACTTTTCTCGTCCTCGGACTGAGCCTCGGCACGGCAACCGCGGCATCGGCGCAGTCTCTCGCACAACCGGGGTTTCCTTCTACTCTGCGACAGATTGCTGATCCGCAAGCCGGAATCCAGTGGCGTCTTTCGAAGAACCTTGATCATCCGAGCGGACCGGGACAATGGGTGGCAGTTCATGAAGCGAGCGCCAAATCACCGACCTTCAACCGCGGGACCGCAAACGCGCTAAAAACCTCGCGTGCGCCTCTCGCGCCGGTGATTCGCGCCGGCGATGCGGTGATCGTCGAGGACGACTCTGACGTTGCGCGAGTACGGCTCGAGGCGGTTGCGATGATGCCTGCGGCAGCAGGGGCGGCCATCAAAGTCCGGCTGAGAACAGCTGCAACGGTGAACGCAATTGCCATTGGTCCCGGTCGCGCGCGGCTCGCGCCGCAGTTTAAGAGGCAGCCCTGATGCAAATGCTCATGCGAACGCTCATGCGAACCTTGATGCGAACATTGACGCGCATGCTGCGTTGCTTCCCGATCGGCATGCTGGCTCTTTTTCTATTATCCCTGCCGGGTCTTGCCAAGAACAAATCTCAAGCCGCAACAAAGTCGACGCGACACCGCCCGAGACCGCTCTGCGCGCCTACATCGACCGCGTGCGCGCGCAGCAAGCGGCAGAGGTCAAAACGACGGGCTCGATCTGGAGCCCCGAAGGGCGGCTGGTGCGGCTCGGCACCGACGCCAAGGCTTTCCGGCTGCACGATGTGGTTTCCATTGTGGTCAGCGAGAACCTTGCGGCATCGACAGACGGCCAGGTCAAGAACTCCCGCTCGTCGAACGCGAGTTCGAGCGTCACGGCGCTCTTTGGAGCGCTGAAGGCGGCAAACAACCTGCAGAACCTGCTGGGCCAGAATTCGGCGTCGGGTCTGACCGCGCAAGGAGAGAGCACGACAAGCTCAAGCCTGGTCACGACCTTCGGCGCCGAAGTGGTGGACGTGCTGCCGAACGGCATGCTGGTGGTGCAGGCGACGCGCGAGCTGACCTTCTCGCAGCAGACGCAGTTGATCCGGCTGCGCGGCCTTGTGCGGCCTGAGGACGTGAGCGCGCAGAATCAGGTGCTATCGACGGCAATGACGGATCTGGAGCTCGAAGTTACCGGGAAGGGAATTGTGAATGACTCCACCTACAGGCAAAACCCGCTGGTGCGCCTTCTTGAGAAATTGCTGGTGTTCTAAGACCGGAGGATCGATGCGGGAACGGGAAAGAGGCGGAGCGGTCGTGTCGCGACGAATTCTGTACGGATTGCTCGGCCTGGCAATAGGCTGCGGAGCCGCGGGAGCCGAGACAGATGTCCATCTGGCGCGGGTTAAGGATGTCGCGACGATCGAGGGCATCCGCGACAACCAGCTTGTCGGCTACGGCCTGGTGGTGGGTCTGCATGGCACAGGCGACAGCTCGCAGACGGTCTTTCCGGCGCAGACGCTGATCTCTGCCCTCGAGCGAATGGGCATCACAGTTCCGCAAACCGGATCCAACAGCGCAAGCAACATGCAGGTCAAAAATATGGCGGCGGTGTTTGTGGTGGCGACGCTGCCGCCTTTCAGCCCGTCGGGCTATCGCATCGACGTGACCGTTTCGTCGGCCGGCGACGCGCGTTCCCTGGAGGGTGGAATCCTTTTGATGACCCCGCTCTACGGCCCCGACGGCCAGATCTACGCACAGGCGCAGGGCGCGCTTGTCCTGGGCGGCTATATGGCTGCGGCGGGGGGAAATGCCCGGCAGGTCAACCATCCGACGACAGGAAGGGTGCCCGGTGGCGCGCTGGTGGAGCGCGCCGTTTCCTTCGACCTCAAGGACATGCATACGGTCACGGTTCTGCTCAACGACGCTGATTTTCATACTGCGGAGCGCATGGCAGCGGCCATCAACGGAACGCTCGGCGGGAACCGAGCCCGCGTTATCGACAGCCGCAGCATTCGGATCGCGAGCCAATCGGGCGAAGACCTTCCGGCGCTGCTCGACAAGGTGGAATCGGTCGAAGTGGAGGTGTACCCGCGGGCCCGCGTGGTCGTGAATGAGCGCACCGGGACAGTCGTGATCGGGGGCATGGTGCGCCTGCAGCCGGTTTCAATTTTGCATGGGGGTCTCTCGATCAATGTGATCTCACAGTTCGAGGTTTCGCAGCCCAGCCCTTTCTCCAGCGGAAGCACCCAGGTGGTGCAACAGACCAGCGTGCAGGCGCAGGACAAGCCGGTGAACCGCATCGACCTGAAAGAAGGCGCTACCGTAGAAGACCTGGTACAGGAGCTGCAGCGCATCGGCGCCAACGCGCGCGATGTGATCTCAATTCTGCAGGCGATGAAAGAAGCCGGCGCTCTTGAAGCCGAAGTGGAGGTGTTGTGATGTTGCCGATCGGATCTGCGGAGGCTCGGGGCATCGCGCAGCTCATGGAGACCAGAGGAGCGACCGGAACGCCATCGCCCCGCCTGATCAATGCCGCGCATGAGTTTGAGGCGCAGATGATGAAGGAACTGCTCAAGCCTTTGACCGAGAACGATGGGCTCACGGGAGACGAAGACGCCGCCATGGGCAGCGCCGGAGCTTTGGGCGAGTTCGCTTCGGAGGCTCTTGGCCGCGCCATCAGCGACCAGGGCGGCCTGGGCATCGCCCGCCACATTGTGCAGGACCTGTCGCGTCGAGGCGAAGGCCGCATCTCCGGCGAAAGTACAAGCCGCTAAAGCTCTGCTCGTCCCCGCCGATAAACCAGGGGAGGAGAGAAGCACATGGAAATGCGCAACGGTCTTGACGGTTTGAAGGCGCTGCTGGGGGTCTCGGCAACCACGACGCCGCAGTCCAGGCAGATGCAGCGAAGCCCGTCGCCGGATGCCGGGAACCTGGCCCAGGATCAGGCGACAGTGAGCAGCGCCGGCGCGGAGGCTCTACGGGCAACAGGCGAAGCCGACGTCCGCATGGAGAAGGTGGCGGCGGTGCAGGCGGCGCTGGCCGCGGGAGCCTACAGCGTACCGGCGAGCGAGGTAGCCTCGAAAGTCATCGACTCGATGCTCGTCGCGAAGCCGTCGGGCGAGTGATGACCGGTAGTGGGAAGTGACGGAAAGGGAAGACTGGATGCAGCAGGTCGGAAATCAGCGGGAGGAGGCAGGCATGGCCACTGAGGGCATGCTTTCAATGGTCTCCATGATCAGGCAGGCTGGGCAATCACTCGCTGTGCTCGATGCAGAGCGCCTGGAATGCCTCGCCGCATCCCTCAGAGTATTGGCTCAAGGCAGCGGTCAAGGCCGGCCGCGAGCTGATGCGGAGCGGAGAAGTATCCGTGTGCACGGGGAAGAACTGCAGCGCGAAATCGACCTGCTTGCGAGTGTCCTCGCCGCGACACGAGCGAACCTGCAGGTAATGCGGCACGCGGACGCCCTTGCGCGCGGAGCGGCGGGATATGGCCCCTACGGCGCTCACGGCCAGACGACGGAGAGGATCTATGGGAACCATTAGCTCCGCTTTCAATCTCATTGCCGGCGCGCTCGATGCGGATCAGTCGGCGTTGAGCATCGTGGCCAACAATGTGGCCAACGCCAACACCACTGGGTACACACGCGAGACTCCAAACTTCGAAGAGAACACGCCGATCGAAATCAATGGCGTCCAATACGGCGCAGGCGTCGAGCAGACGGGCGCAACATCGGTGCGCGATCGCGTCCTCGAAGAGCGCCTGATGCAGCAGCAGCAGCTTGCCTCCTCTTCCGGCTCCCGCCTCTCGGCTCTCGATGCGATTCAAGCACTCTTTACGCCGGACAGCGGATCTTCCAGTTCAACAGCGGGCGATATCGGCAGTGACATCACGAGGTTCTTCAACTCGTTCTCTTCGCTTGAGAGCGATCCGACGGATAGCGCGCTGCGCCAGCAGGTTCTGTCAACGGCATCGACGCTCGCCGGCGACATTTCGAGCGCGGCGGCAAGCCTTAATTCGCAGCAGACCTCGCTTGACCAGGAGACTGCCGGAGTTGTGTCACAGGTGAATGCGCTGACCGGTGCAATTGCGAAGTTGAACCAGCAGATCCAGTCTGTCTCCGAAGGCGGGGATGCGGGTACGCTTGAAGATCAGCGCCAGCAGGATCTCTCGGCGCTTTCGAATCTGATCGGGATCAACCAGGTCACTACTGAAAATGACGGCCTTTCGGTGACGACCGCGTCGGGCCAGCTCCTTGTCTCCGGGTCGGCAAGTTTTACGATGACGACCGGCATCTCGGCCGGCGTGACACATTTCTTCGTGAACGGAAGCGATGTGACCACAGAGCTGGCAAGCGGCGGCGGCCAGCTCGGCGGCTATCTCACCGCACGCGATCAGGATATTCCCAGCGCGCTCACCGCATTGGATCAGCTTGCGTACAGCATTTCGACCGCGGTAAATACGCAGAACAACATCGGCACCGACATGGCCGGAGACAACGGGGGAGCGGGCGACATCTTCAGCGCGCCGACGGCAGTTGCCGGCAGCGCACTGGCGATGAGCGTAGTGATGACCGATCCCGATCACATTGCCGCTGCAGCTTCAGGAGCGGGAACCGGCGATGATGCGAATGCCGTTGCCCTCGCCGGCCTTGCCACACAGACGATCGTAGGCGGAAAGACAGCGACAGATTTCTTTGCTCAGTTTGTGAGCGCGCTGGGGTCGACGGTCAGCCAGGTGCAGACGGAGAACACTGCGCAGACGGCCTCGGTTACGCAATTGCAGTCGCAGCGGGACGCGCTCTCGAGCGTCAACCTGAACGACGAAGCGGCTTCGATGCAGCAGCTCGAGCGCAGCTATCAGGCAGCTTCGGAGGTCTTTGGAATCCTGAACTCCATCATGGCCTCAGCCCTCAACCTTGGTGTGCAGACACCGGTTTCCTGATCCGAAAGCGCCGGAGACGCGAAAAACAATGCGAGTTGATCCACTTTATATTTCGAACCTGGTTGGAGCGCTCGATCAGTCGCAGTCTACAGAGCAGCAGCTCACGAGCGAGCTCTCTAGCGGGGTGCGCGTGATCTCGCTCGGGCAGGATCCGGTGGCGGCTGGGCAGAACGTGCTGCTTCTCAATCAGATTCAGCGCGACGATTCCTTCACCCAGTCCTCCAGCCTGGTGCAGGGCAGGTTGCAGGTGGCGGATTCGGCGCTGGGCAGCGTGGTGACGCAGTTGACGCAGGCCATCTCGCTGGCGACCAGCGCGAACAACGGCACGCTGAATGCGAGTCAGATCGAGTCAATCTCGGCGCAGCTCAGTGGCGTTCGCGACGAGATCACGTCGCTCGCGAACTCGAGCTACCAGGGCCAGTACATCTTTGCGGGCAGCCAGACATCAACGGCGCCGTTCACGACCTCGACTTCCAGCTACGCCGGCGACGACAACCTATAGCGGCGACAGCGATGTGAACTATCTCGAAACGCCGAACGGGCAGGCAATCCAGTTGAATCTTCCTGGCGATCAGATTTTCATGGGGAGCGGATCGAACAGCGTCTTTGGCACGCTGAATAACCTGATTGCCGACTTTGCCAGCGGAACGGCGAGCGCTTCGGCAGCTACCGATCTCCAATCCCTGAACACAGCTTTGAATTACGTCTCGCAGCAGCGCGTCACGCTGGACAACTCGCTGACGCGATTAACGGCCGCATCCGATGCCGTCTCAAGCGAGAAGACGCAGCTGACTGCGGCGCAGACGACACTGATGCAGGCCGATCTCGGCGACATTTCGACGCAGCTCTCGCTCTCAAAGACGCAGCAGACGGCGCTCGAAGCGGTGATTGCGCAACTTGGATCGGGAAGTCTCTTCGACAAACTTTCTTAAAGGTGCAGCACCGGCAGTACGAAAGGGAATCGAGAGCCGTCTATACTTGGGAAAAGGAAACGCCCTTGCTTGCTCCCCTTCGGTTCCTCTGGAATGCAACACGCGGCCATCGGCTGGCGCCCTGGCGCAGCGAGTTTTTGCGCTGGCGCGTTGAAACCTATTCCGGCAAGCCCGCCGAGACCCTGAAGGCCGGCGATGTGCTGGGTTTCTTCTGGAGCGAGAAGTGGGAGCTCTTGAGCTTCCTCGTGTGGACCGGGCGGGTGCAGCGTGAGGCGCGCAAGCGTGGCTGAGAGCATCGGTCTGGGCTACGGGCTGCGAATCGCAAATTTGAAATGCTGCTTGCTTGCCTGTGGGTTGCTGATGGCGGCATTCCGGCCAGGCCTGCACGCCCAGCAACTGCCGCCGGCTGAGCCGCCGAAGCCTGTGCCCAGCGCCGCAAATGGGCCTACGCTTCGCGTGACAACCAACGAGGTTCTGGTTCCGACGCTGGTCGAGAAGAAGGATGGCAGCATTCTCTACGGGCTCAAGCCGCGGGACTTTGTGCTCGAAGACAACGGCATTTCGCAGAAGATTCGCGTGCAGGAGGAGATGGACACGGCTCCGGTCGCCCTGGTGATTGCCGTTGAGCAGGGCGGCGCGAGCGTTCTGGAGTTTGGCAAGCTCGCAAAGCTTGGGCCGCTGCTGGATTTGTTCCTCGCCGATCCGCGCAGCCAGGCGGCGTTGATGGGCTTCGATTCCCAGCCTCATCTTCTGGTTGATTACACCCACTCCGGCGAAAGCCTCTCCAGCGCGCTCCAGAGTCTCCAGCCGGGCGATGGAGGGGCGGCGATTCTCGATACGGTCAGCTCCGCCGTCGATCTGCTGGAGATGCAGCCGAAGGAGTACAGGCGCGTGCTCCTGCTCATCAGCGAGGAACGCGATCATGGCAGCAAACACACGAAGCCGGTCGATCTGATCCGGAAGATCGGGCGGTCGGATGTCCTCGTGCTGAGTGTCTCCTTCTCGCCGTCGCGGGCCGAGTTGCTGCACGATCTTGCCGACTCGGGTGACAATCGGACGCTGAACATGGTCTCTGCGTTGGTGATGGCGATCAAGGCCTTTAAGAAGAACGTCTCCAAAGAGGTCGCGCAGGAGAGCGGCGGCGAATACGCGACCTTTACCGGCGACAAGCGGTTTGAGCAGAAGGTGGTGGACGCTGCACGCCACATGCGCAACCGCTATCTCATTACATTCAGCCCGTCTGATCCCACTCCGGGCCTGCACACGATCCGCGTGCGCACTGCGCAGGATTACGGCGCGCGGATCGTGGCCCGCGCGAACTACTGGCTGCAGGCCGATCAGTGAGGGCAAGGCCCAGCAATCCATGGATTTGGAGCCGGCGCGGCGAAAGCCCGCAAATGGCGCAGAAGCTATATTCATGATAATCTCGGATATAGACACTTGAGAGTGGACTGAGAACGTAAGAGGAGTAACACACGCCGTGCTGGCGACTCAAAAGAAAACTGATCTGATTCAACGCTTCCGCACCCACGATACGGACACGGGCTCGCCCGAAGTCCAGATCGCGATTCTGAGTGAGCGGATTGGCGAACTGACTGAGCACTTCAAGACCCACAAGAAGGATCACGCTTCCCGTCGTGGCCTGTTGATGCTCGTGAGCAAGCGCCGCCGCCTGCTGGACTATCTCAAAACGCACGATTCTGACCGTTATCGTGACGTGATCAGCAAGCTCGGTATCCGGAAGTAATTCAGAAAGCAACCTTGAACTGGAAGCGCCCAGACCGATTACTGGTCAAGGCCCCTGTTCTACCCTGGACCTGGGGCCAGAGTGTACCTGGCGAGCGACCTATGCCGCCCGGGCAAAGGCACAACCATCTGTTGTGCCTCTCCCGTGCGCAAAGCAATGCACTGAGACCGGCGGGATATCTCTCGCCGCGGCTCTCTCTTTGCGTTGAGCCCGCCATGCTGCCCGCCCATCCTTTCGGCGCTTTTCCCCCTACAAGTTTCCCTAGCGAAAAAAACGAAACGAGGACTCTATGTCTACGAAGCATGAAGTAGCAGTCGAGCTTGCCGGCGGAAAGCGGCTGGTTTTTGAGACCGGGCGCATCGCCAAGCAAGCCTCTGGCGCAGCGCTGGTCACGACGGGCGAAACCGTGGTGCTTGCCACGGCGGTCGCCTCCCCCGATCAGCGGGAAGGTATCGATTTCTTTCCCCTTACCGTGGATTACCGCGAGTACACCTATGCCGGCGGACGCATCCCCGGCGGCTTCATCAAGCGCGAAGGCCGCCCCAGCGAGAAGGAAATTCTCACCGCGCGCCAGATCGACCGGCCGATCCGGCCGCTCTTCCCCGACGGGTTCCGCAACGAAACACAGGTCATTGCCCTGGTCTTCTCGGCGGATAAAGAAAATGATCCCGATGTGGTCGCAATCAATGCCGCTGCTGCTGCTGTGGCCCTGTCCGATATTCCCTTTGGCGCCACGGTAGGCGCCGTGCGTGTGGGCCGCGTTGGTGGCGAGTTTGTGATCAACCCCACTTATGCTGAGCGCGCCGCAACCACGGTGAACATCATGGTGGTCGGCCACAAGGACGGCATCGTGATGATCGAAGCCGGCGCAAAGGAAGAGAGCGAAGAAGTCATTCTCGCCGCGATCGAATTTGCCCACGGCGAAATTAAGAAGATCGTTGCCGCGATCGACGAGCTCGTCGCCAAAGCCGGAAAGCCGAAGCGGGCCTTCACCGCGCCGGAATCTGACGAGAGCTACTACATCGCTCTCAATGCCAAGGTTGGCGACCGCCTCAAGGACGCGCTCGACACCAAGGCGCATGCCAAGACCGAGAGCTACGCCCTTGTGAAGAAGATCAAGGACGAGCTTGCCGCCGAGCTCCCTCAGGATGACCCGAACGCGAAGAAGAAGCTGAGCACTTACTACGAGCTTCTGCGCGAGCGCCTCTTCCGCGAGCAGGTGACCAAGGACAAGGTTCGTCCGGACCGTCGCGCATTCGATGAGATCCGCCCGATCAGCATCGAAACCCGCGTTCTGCCCCGCACGCACGGCTCGGCGCTCTTTACCCGCGGCGAGACGCAGGCCCTCGTAACCGTAACTCTGGGCACGGCAGACGACAGCCAGCGCCTCGAGAGCTATGAGGGAGAACAGCGGAAGGGCTTCATGCTCCACTATAACTTTCCGCCCTTTAGCGTTGGTGAAACAGGACGTATGACCGGCGTAGGGCGTCGCGAAGTGGGCCACGGAGCGCTTGCCGAGCGCGCCATTTCGGCGGTTCTGCCCAGCGCCGACGAGTCTCCGTACTCGATCCGCATCGTTTCCGACATTCTCGAATCGAACGGCTCCTCCTCGATGGCTTCGGTCTGCGGCGCCAGCCTTGCGCTCTTCGACGCGGGCATCGCGCTGAAGGGTGCGGTGGCTGGTGTGGCGATGGGCCTGGTGAAGGAAGGCGACGATTACGCGATTCTCACCGATATCGCGGGCGCGGAAGATCACTACGGCGACATGGACTTCAAGGTGGCCGGAACCCGCAAGGGCATCACGGCTCTGCAGATGGACATCAAGATCAGTGGCCTCACGCGCGAAATTCTCGAGCAGGCCATGGAGCAGGCACGGCGCGGCCGCATCTTCCTGCTCGACAAAATGGACGCTGCGCTCGCCGGTCCCAACCAGGAGCGCTCGCAGTACGCGCCGCGCATTGAGACGGTCCAGATTCCCACGGACAAGATTCGTGACCTCATCGGCAAGGGTGGCGCCACGATTCGCGGCATCATCGAGCAGACGGGCGCGAAGATCGACGTGGATGATTCGGGCCGCGTCAGCGTTGCATCGAGCGATGCCGAGGGCCTCAAGAAGGCGCTCGCCATCATCAACGACATCACTGCCGTTCCCGAAGTAGGCAAGACTTACCTCGGCAAGGTAGTGCGCCTCGCTGAGTTCGGCGCGTTCGTTGAGATCTTCCCCGGCACCGACGGCCTGCTGCATATCTCTGAGATTGCCGAGCACCGCGTGAAGGAAGTGAAGGACGAGCTTCGCGAGGGCGATCAGGTCATGGTGAAGGTTCTTGCCCTCGAAGGGAACCGCATCAAGCTGAGCCGCAAGGCACTCATCAAGGAGCAGCGCGCGAAGCTGGCGCAGTCAGCACCGGAAGCCGAAGGCGGAGTTGAAGAGACCAGCGGGGAAGCGCCTGCCGCTCCTGCATCCGACCAAGCCACGCCACGAATTCGACGAACGCCAGCCACGCTCGAATCAGAGCACGATCATGATCGAGGGCGGAGAGGACTTCGACGAGGATGGGGGAGGCGAGGAGATCGACGAAGAGAACGAGCCGAACTTCAATCGCGCCGATGGCGTGGCGGTTCAGGCAGGCGGACCACCCAGCGCGGGTGGTGGCCGTCCTCCTGCGGACAACAACCGGCGCCGGAGGCGTCGCCGCGGTGGACGCGGCCCAGGCAGCGGTGGTGGCCAGGGCTGATTTGCAGCATTGATGGATGAAAAGGCCCCGGGCTCATTGCCTGGGGCCTTTCCCGTTTCTGCGGATAGGTTCGTTGATTCCGATGCTAAGCGCGGGAGCGTTCCGGTGTTACGCGAAAGTCGGCTTGCAGCCCGCCCTCAGCGTCGGAGTGCGGACGTATCTTCATGGAACTTTCAGGGCTGGAGACTTCCCGAAAACCTCTGGCGTCGTTCTTCTCCGTGTACATGCGCAGGTCGGCCGCGATGCACAGGGATTCCATGTCGTCGGCGTCATCGGGAAAGAGCGCAACCCCGATGCTCGCCCCAACCCACACCGTTCTGTTCTGGATCTTGAGTGGGGAGTTGAGATAACGCAGAAGAGAATGCGCCACGCCGGTTGCAGCCGATCGATCGGCGGTCTCCTCAAGAATCACCGAGAACTCGTCGCCTCCGGTACGGGCAACCGTATCTGAATTGCGAATGCGGCTGACAAAGATGGCGCTCACCAGTTGCAACAACTGATCGCCGGCATGGTGTCCCAGTGTGTCGTTTACCTGCTTGAAGCGGTCAAGATCGACCACCAGTACCGCAGCCTTGCTGCGGGCGCGGCGCGCGCGTTCGAGAGCAACGGTCAGACGGTCCTGGAAGAGGCGGCGATTGGGCAGCCCGGTAAGCTCGTCATGCAGAGCTAAATATTTGTTGTGCTCGAGTTGCTCTTCGAGCAGCAGCAGGATCATGCCGACGGCCACAACAAACTTGGGCAGATTCCAGACTTCGCTGTCGATGCGCGCATTGGGGGCAAAGGCATCGAGGAGCGGGCCAACCAGAAAAACTGCTGCCCAGGCGAAGAAGCCTGCGATGGTGATAAGCGCGCCGCCCGTAGCCCGGCGCAGCGAACTCCAGACGTGCAGACAGCATCCGAAATAGACCGTAAAGAGCACGCCGTTGAGGGCGAGAGACAGTCCGTTGCCGGGCTGATGCTGCACCAGAAGCAGGAACGCCGCAAGCAGGCTGTAGAGCGCGACGGTTAACCAGCGCAGCCGGCTTTTAACCAGGTCGAGGTTGGCAAGGGAAATTCCCAGCGGCAAAACGCCGATCAGAACGCGGCTACCGGAGTCAATGCCCAGTCGGCCGCCGGGCTCGCGTTCACAAGGCAGGTGTAGAGGGTGTTCGTTCCGAGCAGCGAGAGCAGTATCAGCTTGCTCGAAAGCTCATCGCGGTCGGGAGCCGACGCGTACATGAAGAGCACACCTGCATCTGCAAGCGCGGCCAGGCCAATATCAGCGGCGATCGTCCCGGCAATGCCGGGGTAGTCCAGAAACATGAACGCGGCAAAATGAACCGCGATCAGGATCCATCCGGTGAGCCAGAGTCGGGAGAGCGGAGTCTGGCCGCGGCGCGCGACAGATGCAAAAGCACATGTCAGCAACGCTATCGCAGCAAGGTCCGGAAGCTTGCTCCAATCCAGCACATTCACCCCAGGCTATCGAGCAGGTACCTGTCTATTAGAGAGGTGAGGGGGCATGAGGGGTATAGCCCTTTTGTGCCAGATTTCGCGTCGAAGGAACTTGAGTAACGGAGCAATGGGCGCGGCCTCTCGTAATCGATTGGATGACCGCCCGCACGAATTTCAGCCGTCGTTACTACTTTCTACACTAAACTTTCTGCGATGGCAGCCAGTCTTTACATCGTCGTCGAAGGCGAAGATCCGGCGTTCGATATCTTCGTTAACGGCCGGGCGCTCGCCCGGAACGAAGAGGCTCTCGACCGGCTCGCGGCCACGCTGGGCATCAACCCGCTGTTGAACTTTTTTTCCGCCGATGAAAACTCAATGGCCCTGCTGCTGGAGCAGGGAGCGGGCGACCCCGAGTGGGCTCAGCACCTGCCGCAGCCGCAGTGGTTTCCTGCGGCCGATGGCTTGGTGACGGTGCGCAAGCTGATTGAGTTTCTCACCGGGAAGCCGGCCGCCATTGGCTCTGAGACGTTTCCGATCCTGCTGGAGCTGCGCGAGTACGAACGCGTACTGCAGAAGACCGCGGATCGTGGTTTGCGCTGGCACCTTGCCGCCAGCTGGCGCTGAGGGCATCAGTCCGCGAAAGCTTCAGCTTCCTTCACTGGAAATACGTCGCCCATCCTGTGAATCTGCGCGCCCACGCCTTTAAGTTTCTCTTCGATGCGCTCATAGCCGCGATCCATGTGATACACGCGATCGAGGATCGACTCGCCATCGGCAACCAGCGCGGCAAGCACGAGCGACGCCGACGCGCGCAGGTCGGAACACATTACAGCCGCAGCCGAAAGACGGGCAGGCCCGCGCACCGTGGCCGTTCTGCCGTCTACCTTGATGTTCGCGCCCATGCGCACCAGTTCCTGCACGTGCATGAAGCGGTTCTCGAAGATGTTTTCCTTTACCAGGCTCACGCCTTCGGCTTGCGTCGCAAGCGCCATGTACTGCGCCTGCATGTCGGTGGGGAAGCCTGGATACTCTTCGGTAGAAATGTCCGCGGCCTTGAGACGCCCGTCGGAGGTGACGCGCAGGGAAGTTCCGTCGATGATCTGAATTTTTGCGCCTGCCTCTTCAAGTTTGTTGATCAGCGCGCCCAGATGATCGGGATTGGCGTCGGCAACGGTAAGATCGCCTGCGGTGATGGCTCCGGCCACAAGAAATGTGCCTGCCTCGATGCGATCGGGATTGATGCGGTAGTGAGCGCCGTGCAGGCCGGTGACGCCCTGCACGCGGATCGTCGATGTTCCGGCGCCTTCGATTTTTGCGCCCATCGCGGTCAGCAATGCAGCCAGATCGGCGACCTCGGGCTCGCGCGCGCAGTTCTCCATCAGCGTCTCGCCTTCGGCGAGCACGGCGGCCATCAGCAGGTCTTCCGTGCCGGTGACGGTGATCTTGTCGAAGACGATGTGAGCGCCTCTGAGCCGGCTGGCGCGCGCTTCGAGATAGCCGTGCTCCTGAACGATCGTCGCCCCCATCTTTTCGAGGCCCTTGATATGCAGATCGATCGGACGGCCGCCGATCGCGCATCCGCCGGGCATTGCGACGCGGGCCATGCCGGCGCGGGCCACCAGTGGGCCAAGCACCAGAGAACTGGCCCGCATCGTTTTCACAATCTCGTATTTGGCCACCGGATCGGAGAGCGTGCGGCAGCAGACCTTTGTGCTCTCGCCGGCAGACTCCGCGCCCAGCTCTACTTCAGCGCCCATCGAGGCCAGCAGGCGCCGCTCGGTTGCAATGTCGCGCACCTGGGGCATGTTGTCCAGCGTCACTTCGCCGTCTGTGAGGATCGCGGCCGCCATGCAGGGCAGGGCAGAGTTCTTGGCGCCGGAGACGCGCACTGTGCCTACGAGCGGGTTGCCGCCACGAATGACAAATTTATCCATGAATGAAGCAGTACTCCTGGAGATTGAGTGTAAATCCGCGCAGAAACAGATGCCACGCCCGCGTGGAATCCCGTATCCAGGGCTTTTGAGGCAGCCTACAGTTCGAGAACGTTGTCTTCGATCGCCAGGCGCACATTGCCGTCCGACTTGGCCAGGCGGCGAACCGCCTCCGGCTTGTCCACCTTCGCCTTCAGCATCACAAGAGCGACGGGAACGCTGCGCCCCGCGCACTTGATCGTATCCACGGCGGTGGCGCGATCGATTTTGCATGCATTCATCAGAATGCGGATGCCGCGCTCGACCAGCTTCGAGTTCTGCATGTGCACGTTGACCATCAGGTTTTCGTACACATAACCCAGCCGCGTCATGGCGCCGGTGGTGATCATATTCAGGATCATCTTCTGCGCGCTGCCGGCCTTCATGCGAGTCGAACCGGAAACAACCTCGGGCCCCACCTCGGCAATGATGGCGATGTCGGCGGCAGCCTCAATCGGCGTTCCATGGTTGCAGGTAACTGCGGCGGTTCGTGCTCCGCGAGCACGGGCGTATGCGACGGCTGCTACTACGTAGGGAGTCCGACCCGAAGCCGAGAGTCCTATCACGACATCTTTGCGCGTTGGGCGGCGGCGCGCGATATCGCGCTGGCCAAGCTCCTCTGAGTCTTCATTCACTTCGACGGCAGAGGCCAGAGCCTTGGGCCCGCCGGCCATGATGTATTGAATCTGCCCGGGTGCGGTCGAATAGGTAGGGGGACATTCCGAGGCATCGAGGGCAGCAATGCGACCGCTTGATCCGGCTCCAATATAGATGAGCCTGCCTCCGTCGCGAAGGCTGCGCGCCACCTGGTCGATGACCTGGGCAATCTCAGGAATCGCCTTTTTCACCGCGGCGGCGATCTTCGCATCTTCATGATTGATGATGCGCGCGATTTCGAGTGCGGATTTTGTGTCAAACCCTTGAGAAGCCTCGTTTTGGCTCTCAGTGATCAGGTGCTGCAGCAAAAAGGCTGGGTCTTGCGCTTCCTCTTTCGTGTGCGTTTCGGCCACTTCCTGCGTCGTCGTGCTGGTAAGCATCGAGAGATTCCCCAGACTCTTATTGTACCTGCAAACCTCGCAAGCAGAGGACAAAAAAGCGGCCGCTCGGTACCCTCGGAATCTAGTCCAAATTACCAGCGGAGAGTAACGATTCGCGCACGGCGTCATGGAACGCCGGGCGCACTTCGCGGATAAGCTGGCTCTGCCGATCGGGCCACGTTCGGTTGGTCAACAACACCACGGCGATGCGAGCTTTGAGATCGATCCAGAGCGAGCAGCCGCTGTAGCCGAGGTGCCCGATCGATTCAGCCGAGAAATATTTTCCCGCCGACGAATTCTCAGAAGGCGTATCCCAGCCAAGGGCGCGCGAACTTCCATCCGGACCCTGGCGCTCCGCAAAACAATCGACCGTCTTTTTCACGAAAAGCGATGCGCCGTCGCTTCCCGGCTGCGCTGCCGAGAGTATCTCTTTCGAGAACCGCAGAAGATCGGGCACATTCGAAAACAGTCCTGCATGGCCCGCAATTCCACCGAGCAGCCAGGCATGCTCATCCTGCACCTCGCCCTGAATGCGGCGATGGCGCAGCGCATTGTCCACTTCGGTAGGCGGAATGAGGCGCTGTGCCTCACGAGCGGGATTGAAGGCCGTCGCATTCAGCCCGAGAGGCTTGAAGACTTCGCGGCTGACCCAGCCCGCCAGGGGCTCGCGCGTAATCACTTCAAGCGCCTTGCCCAGCAGGATGAACCCCATGTCTGAGTATTCGGCGCGCGTGCCGGGCTCAGCCTCCAATGGGAGGTGCAGGCAGGCACGAAGAAGCTCATCAGGACCGGCTGACCGAAAGAGCTCGACGTAACCGGGTAGCCCGGAGTTGTGGGCCAGCAGATTGCGGACGGTCACCAGGCGCGCATGTTCCGCCGGCGGACGGCCGACGACGAACCCCGGCAGCAGCTCGCCAAGCGGTAGATCGATATCGAGTACGCCGCGCTGCGCAAGCAACATCGCAGCGGCCGTCGTCGACACCACCTTCGTGACACTGGCGATGTCGTAGAGCGTCTCCGGCTTCACCAGCTCGGCAGTGTCATCGTAGGTCAAGCGGCCCAGCGCGCCTTGAAGCACGATCCGATCTCCTGACGAGAACGCCGAAGGCGCATCCGGGAAAGGCGCGGCTGTCGATCGCGTCGGAGAGCACCTTGTACGCGGGCGCGAACTGATCCTGCGGCGGAGCAGAACTGGCTGAGCGCGGCGCAATCTCGGTCATCATCGTTGTCTGCATCCTAACTCGATTTTCAGCTGTCCACGAAGAGCCCAGGCGGAATTTTGTCCTCGAATCAGGGAATGGGCTACCCTAGAATGCGGCTCTGCCGTCTATTTTGTAGGAGCTTCAGGGGAGGGGATAGATGCGCCTGCTCGATGTCAGTCTGCCCGCCGCATGCGTGCTGGGTTTCGTAATCGGCACTTCGGCCCGGGCGACGGCCCAGGCCAATGCGTCGCCAGCCTCTCCCGCGTCCGGCGGCCACTGCCGCGAGCGGCGAGATCCATGCGCCAGCCGTTTCCGCCGGCCTGGAGACCCCACCCGCGAAGACATACACAGTGCCCGCCGGCACGAAGGTCCTGCTGCAGTTGCGCAGCGGCATCAATACCAAGAGCGCCCGGGCGGGGGACGGCGTTTACCTCGTCTCCACCTTTCCCGTCGTCGTGGGCAACCGGGTCATGATTCCTGCCGGTGTTTACGTGCAGGGGGTGGTCGACCGCGTGGAGCGCGCCGGACACATCAAAGGCAAATCACAGCTCGACATGCACTTCACTTCGATCATCTTTCCCAACGGCTCAGTGGTCGAGGTCCCCGGCATGGTAAACAGCATGCCCGGCGCGAAAAAGCAGACCGTGAAAAACGATGGCGAAGGAACCATCGAGCAGGACGGCGACAAGACCCGCAACATGGGCAAAGTTGCCGCGGTCGGCATCCCCACCGGAGGCACCGTCGGCTCGATCGCGGGGCTCGGCTCGGGGCATCCGCTTGCCGGTGGAATTGCCGGCATGGGAGCAGGACTTGCCACCGCCGGGCTGGTTTCCTTGTTTACTCGCGGCGCAGATGTCAATATTGAAAGTGGAACGCAAGTGGAAATGGTATTGCAGAGGCCGTTGATTCTTGAGGAAGAGAACCTCGCCGGAGTTGGAGCGCCAGGAAGCGCCCCCGCCCTGGTTCCATCGCCGAATCAGCCCAGGCCAATCGACAAGCCGGATCGCCAGCGGATCCTATGTCCTCCCGGAGGTCTCGGCTGCCAGTAAGCACTGTGAAGCGCCGCGAATTCAAGACGAATGATGCAAAAAGAAATTGACGAGTCAGCAGCACTTGAATCGGCGGCGAGTGGTTCGCCGCACGGCGAAAGATTTGTGCCGGCAAATCCTGCGCTTGCACCTATTACGCGGGCAAACTCCGGCGGCATGGTCATCTGGCTGCGCGATCTCATCATCTCCGCGGGCATTTCGATTCTGATCATTACCTTTCTCTACCAGCCGGTGCGCGTAGAAGGCACCAGCATGCTGCCGCGGCTGGAAGATCATGACCGTCTCTTCATCAACAAGTTTGTCTATCACGTTGAGTCGATCCACCGTGGCGATATCGTGGTCTTTCACTATCCCCGCGACCTTGAGAAGAGCTACATCAAGCGCATCATCGGCTTGCCTGGCGATCGCATCTGGATCAATGAGGGTCACGTCTGGGTAAACGGCGTCGAGCTGAAAGAAGCCTACGTACCCGATCGCTATCGCGATTCTCGGTCGATGGCTGAAACCATCATCCCTGATGACAGCTACTTCGTCATGGGCGATCATCGCTCCATCTCTTCAGACAGCCGCGAATTCGGCGCCGTGGAACGCGAGCTTATTTACGGCAAGGCGGTCTTCGTCTACTGGCCCGCGAGGGACGCAGGCGTCGTCCGCTGAGACCTTACCGTGCGTAGTAGCCCGTTCGCGCCTGCACCGTATAGCCGGGATCGTTGGTCGTGATCACCACCCGGTGAAAGCTGCCATCGCGCCTGCTGTTGGTCGAGTGATAAGCAACCGAGTACAGCGAGCGCAATTGCTGCGCGATTCCGGTGAACGCGGCGTCAATATCACCGTGCAGAGCATCGAAGTCGGCGCCGCCCGTCTCCGTCGCAAGATGATGCAGTGCGGCAATTCCATGCCGGGCATCCGCGCTCCGCTCTTTCTGCTTCGTGTAGCGGATGGCGTAAATCAGCGTGTCGTTCTCCCGGGCCGCGTCGATCGCATCGAGCAGATCGTGTGCGCTTGAATTCTCTTCGCCATCCGTAAACAGAATCAGGGCTCTCTGGTGGCCCTGCGCCTGCGCGAGCTCCTGATGGATGCTGTAGTAAATGGCGTCGTAGAGAGCCGTCCCCTCTTCGCGGTTGTCCTCGGCAGCCAACTCAGGAAAGTTTCGGTCTCCCTTGTCGAAGCGCTCCAGGCCATCCATCACCGCGGCTGTAGATGCCGTGAACCCGCTGGTAAGCCGAAGGTGATTGCCAAAGCAGATGGCGAAAACCTGGTCCTGCGGGCGTACAACGGTCCTGAGAAATTGCTCGATGTCTTTGCGATGGCGCTTGAAGAATTTGCTCTGGCTGTCGCTGGCATCCACAATCAGGCCCAGGGAAAGAGGCAGGTCCCCCTGCGTGCCGAAAAAGGCAATCTTCTGCGGAACGCCATCCTCGGCAATCTGAAAGTCATCGCGCGTCAGCCCTGAGGCGAGCGTGCCATCGGGCCTGTGCACGCTGAAGGTAAAGTCGATCAGGTGCGTCTCGCTCCGGACGAGAGGCGCGGGGGCTTGCTGCGCGGCAAGGATCCGCGGGCCAGCAGCCGCGAGGCTGAGGAAAAGTGAGCCGATGAGGGCTGCTGATCGTGCGTTGTGAGCCATTGCAGGCAGTATAGAAGCTGGCGGCTACGGCAACATCTGCGCAGCGTTAGGAGAGAATGCTTCGCTTCTGCTAAAATCTATTGAATCCACTCCTCGGAGCGGCAATGCAGGCAATGCTGGCGCTCGAAGACGGGCGCATCTTCCTCGGCCAGGCACATGGCGCACCTGGTGAATGCCAGGGCGAAGTAGTCTTCAATACTTCTCTAACCGGCTATCAGGAAATCGCCACCGATCCGTCCTACGCCGGACAGATCGTCGTACTCACTAATCCTCAGATCGGCAACTACGGAACCAACCGCGCCGATAACGAGGCCGCGAAGCCGTTTATCGAGGGCCTGATCGTGCGGGAGTTCTCGCCGATCAGCTCGAATTGGCGTTCTGAGCAGGTCACCGATGAGTATATGGAGCGCTACGCCGTTCCGGTGCTTGCTGAGATCGATACGCGCGCCCTCGTGCGCCATCTGCGCAACAACGGCGTGATGCGCGGCGTGATTTCGACGGACGTTTCGAACCCCGACGCACTTGTCCAGAAGGCGAAGAGCATTCGCAAGATGGACGGCACCGATCTGGCGAAGGTGGTTTCAACCAAGACCAGCTACAGCTTTGACGCGAGCGACAGCCGCAACCAGAGCGGCGATCCACTGCTGCCTGCCGATTCCGGCGCTGCTGACCGCAGGCTTCTGCACGTTGTCGCCTATGACTTCGGCATCAAGCAGAACATCCTGCGCATGCTCACGCGTGAGGGGACGCGCGTCACGGTGGTTCCTGCGCAGACAACGGCCGATGAAGTCCTCGCGCTGAAGCCCGATGGTGTGTTTCTCTCCAACGGTCCGGGTGACCCGGAGCCGGTCGATTACGCGGTGAAGGCGATTCGCGGGATGATGGGCCGCGTGCCCGTCTTCGGCATTTGCCTCGGTCACCAGCTCTGCGGGCTCGCTCTGGGCGGGCGCACCTACAAGCTCAAGTTCGGTCATCACGGCGGCAACCATCCCGTGCGCAACAACCTCACCGGCAAGGTTGAGATCACGGCGCACAACCATAACTTCGCCGTCGATCCCGATTCGATCAACGCCAACGAAGTTGAGCTGACACACGTTGACCTGAACGATCAGACCCTCGAAGGCCTGCGTCACAAGACGCTCCCGCTCTTCAGCGTGCAATATCATCCTGAAGCTGCTCCCGGGCCGCACGACTCGCACTATCTCTTCCGTGACTTCCGCACGATGATGGAGGAGTGGAAGGGATGACGTTGCGCCGAGCATCGAAATTTTGCCATCCAGCGGGGCCGAGGCTCCGCTGTTTTTTGGGCTGCGTGTTGCTGATAGGCCTTTTCGGCGCCGCCGTTTGCAGCGCGCGCGCGCACGCAACTTGAAGCCGACGGGCCAATCCGGCTCACGTCGGTCGAGGGAGTTGTTGTCGACACCTTCGGCAAACCGGCCGCCAACGTCAACATCACGCTCTCGCGGGATAGCAAGGTGCTGCTGAGCACGCATACCGACCCAAAGGGCGCTTTCGAGTTTGACCATGCTTCGGGAGAGTATCTGTTTCGGGTCGAGCGCTCAGCCAATGCACCGGCGGCCCGCGAGATCCTGGTGCGCATGGAACTCGCCACGCTCGTGCAACGGAAAAAACTTTACGTCATCCTCGGGCCCGGAGCCTGCACGGATGCATGCTCATCCATCTTCACCAGCAAGCAGGAATTCGACAAGGCTCTTCGCAAACTGAACAGACACTGAAACAGGACACATCACGAAATGCCACGCAGAAATGACATTCAGAAGATCCTCGTGATCGGCTCGGGGCCGATTGTGATCGGCCAGTCGGCGGAGTTTGACTACTCCGGCACGCAGGCCTGCAAGGCTCTCAAGCAGGAGGGCTATGAAGTGGTGCTGGTGAACTCAAACCCCGCCACGATCATGACCGACCCTGAGCTTGCCGATCGCACCTACATTGAGCCGCTCACCCGCGAATATGTCGAGGAGATCATTCGCATCGAGACGGAAATGCTGCTTGCGAAACCCGGCTCGGGCAAGTTTGCGCTGCTGCCCACCGTTGGTGGACAGACAGCCCTCAACCTTGCCGTTGACCTCGCCGATGCCGGCATTCTCGACCGCTACAACGTCGAGCTGATCGGAGCGAAACTGGAAGCCATCAAGAAGGCCGAGGATCGCCTACTCTTCAAGGATGCGATGATCCGCATTGGCCTCGAAGTGTCGAAATCCGCACTGGTGAACAACCTTCGCGACGGTTTGGACTTTGCGAGCAAGATCGGCTTTCCGGTGCTGATCCGCCCGAGTTTCACGCTGGGCGGTTCGGGCGGCGGCATCGCCTACAACCGCGAAGAGCTGATGGAGATTCTCTCCCGCGGCCTCGATCTCTCTCCCGTGCACGAGTGCCTCATCGAAGAAAGCGTGCTGGGCTGGAAGGAGTACGAGCTCGAGGTGATGCGCGATCTGGCCGACAACGTCATCATCATCTGCTCCATTGAGAACTTCGATCCCATGGGCGTGCATACGGGCGACTCCATCACCGTTGCGCCGGCGCAAACCCTCACCGACCGCGAATACCAGAAGATGCGCGATGCGGCGATTGCCGTGATGCGCGAGATCGGCGTTGAGACCGGCGGATCGAACGTGCAGTTTGCCGTGAATCCCGTCGATGGCCGCATGACGGTGATCGAGATGAACCCGCGCGTTTCGCGATCCTCTGCGCTCGCGTCCAAGGCAACGGGATTCCCGATTGCCAAGATCGCCGCCAAGCTCGCCGTAGGTTACACGCTCGATGAGATTCCCAACGACATCACGCGGAAGACTCCCGCATGCTTTGAGCCGACGATCGACTACGTGGTCGTCAAGATCCCCAAGTGGCAGTTCGAGAAGTTCCCCGGCGCCGACGATGTGCTCGGCCCGCAGATGAAGTCCGTCGGCGAAGTGATGGCCATCGGCCGCACCTTCAAGGAGGCGCTGATGAAGGCCTGGCGCGCCCTTGAAACCGGCAAGAAGACCGGCGCTGAAGTGCTGGAGCCGCGCCGACTCACCCAGATGCTTGTGACGCCGCGGCCTGAGAGGCTCGGCTATATCCGCTTCGCCTTCGAGCGCGGCATGAGCATTCGCGAAGTGGCCCGCCTCACGGGGATGGACCCATGGTTCCTGCACCAATTGCGCGAAATCACCCTCGCGCAGAAGACCATTGCCGGGACCTCGCCGGAAGAGATCTCCACGGAAGACCTTCGCAAACTCAAGCGGTACGGCCTGAGCGATGAGCGCATTGCGACGGAGTGGAAGCTCGAAGGCCATGAGGGCGTGCAGCAGGTCAGGGAACTGCGCGAAGCCAGGGGAATCCGCCCGGTCTTCAAACTCGTCGACACCTGCGCCGCAGAATTTGAATCGATGACGCCTTATCTCTACTCGACCTACGACGAAGAGGACGAAGCGCCGCCGACCGACAGGCCCAAGATCATCATTCTCGGCTCAGGACCGAACCGCATCGGGCAGGGCATCGAGTTTGACTACTGCTGCTGCCATGCCTCTTTCGCGCTCAAGGAAGACGGCTACGAGACGATCATGGTCAACTGCAACCCTGAGACTGTCTCGACCGACTACGACACCAGCGACCGCCTCTACTTTGAGCCACTCACCCTGGAAGACGTTCTCGCCGTCTACAACCACGAAGCGCAATCGGGCGCGAAGATCGGCATGATCGTGCAATTCGGCGGGCAGACGCCCCTGAATCTTGCCGGTCGCCTGCGCGCCGCGGGAGTGCCCATCATCGGAACATCGCCCGAGTCGATTGACCTGGCTGAGGATCGCAAGCGCTTCGGCAGGCTGCTTGAAGACCTGAAGATCCCGCAGCCCGCCGGCGGCACCGCCACCAGCGTCGACGAAGCTCTGGCAGTAGGCGAACGCGTCGGCTACCCAGTCCTCGTTCGCCCCAGCTACGTGTTGGGCGGCCGCGCCATGGTCATTGCGTATGACGCCGCGGGCGTCTCGCAGTACATGCGCGAAGCGGTCGAATACTCGCAGGAGCGGCCCGTACTGATCGATCACTTTCTTGAGAACGCAATCGAAGTGGACGTAGATGCTCTCTGCGATTCGGAAGACGTCGTGATTGCCGGCATCATGCAGCACATTGAAGAGGCGGGCATTCACTCCGGCGACTCGTCGTGCGTATTGCCCTCGGTGAGCATTCGCGAAGAGACGCTTGAGACGCTTCGCGCCTACACGCGCAAACTTGCCCTGGCTCTCAAGGTCGTCGGGCTTGTGAACCTGCAGTTTGCCATCCAGCGCGATGCCAATGATCGCGATCAGGTATTTGTCATCGAGGTGAACCCGCGCGCGTCGCGCACGGTGCCCTATGTCTCCAAAGCGACGGGCATTCCTCTCGCGAAAATCGCGTCACGCCTGATGACTGGGCAAAAGCTGAAAGACCTGCTGCCGCAGCAACTCGCCAGCGGAAGAGACCTCGACGTGGGCTCCTACTTCTACGTCAAGTCTCCCGTTTTTCCCTGGTCGAAGTTCGCCGGCGTCGATACCGTGCTTGGGCCGGAGATGAAATCCACGGGCGAAGTAATGGGCGTGGCGTCCAACTTTGGCGAGGCCTTTGCCAAGGCCCAGTTGTCCGCCGGACAAATCCTGCCCACCACTGGCACTGTTTTCTTCAGCGTGAACGACCACGACAAGCGGGCCGCAATCGATCTTGCACGGCGCTACGTGCAGCTTGGATTCAATCTGGTTGCGACCGAAGGCACCGCCAACGTTCTCGAGGGCGCGGGAATGGCAGTCGAGCGCGTCTTCAAGGTGAAGGAGGGCCGCCCCAACGTTGTCGATCTCATCAAGGGCGAGCGCATTCAGCTCATCGTGAATACGCCCCGCGGCCAGGAAACATTCTTCGACGAGAAGGCGATTCGCCGCGCAGCAGTGCTGGCGCGTGTTCCCACCATCACCACAATCGCCGCGGCGCAGGCTGCGGTAGAGGGAATTGCCGCGAACCAGCAGCGCCAGACCACCGTCTACGCGCTGCAGCAACTGCACAAGGGGAATGAGTCGGCCCAAGGCTGATCCGCGATTCATGAGCGTGTCGGCAAATTTCCGCCATTGAAGTGGCCAAAATGTCGAGCGGAGCCAAGGCTTATCAAGAGAACGCCAAGGCCCGCGGCCACGGTGTCACTGATGGACCTTAACTGGAAGTTCCCGACCCGGACGATCAGCACATAGCTGATTACGGCATTGAGAAAGCCCCACAATACGTTCACGGTGGCTGACGATAGCCCTTCTCCCGGCGGTTTCGCGAAGGGACTCTGGAACGGCCGTCCCATCAGGCCGCTCACAAAATGCGGGATCGCGTTTGCCAGTAAGGCTCCGCTGGCAAGTGCTTCGGTTCTACAATCTAAGAATGCTGATCGAAGGCATCTTTGCTGCTGTCACCACTCCGTTCTATCCGGATGAGCGCGTGTACTTTCGCAAGCTCGAGGCTAATGTTGCGCGCTACTCACGCAGCCTGCTGGCAGGCATGGTTGTGCTGGGGTCTACCGGCGAAGCCGCCGCTCTGAATGACGAGGAATCGCGCGACGTGCTGCAAACCGCCGCCGAAACCGCCGCGGCCGAGAAGGTTCTGATCGCAGGGGTGGGCCGCGAAAGCGCCAAAGCAACACTGGAGCTTGCCGAAACCGCGGCGGAATTCCAATATGATGCCGTACTCGTTCGCACGCCGACCTACTACGCGCCGCAGATGACGCCGGAAACGGTGATGAATTACTTCCGCAGCGTTGCCGACCGCTCTCCGCTGCCAGTGCTGCTCTACAACATTCCCAAGTTCGTGCCCTACCAGATTCCGGTAGAGATGGTGGCTGAACTCGCGCAGCACCCGAACATCATCGGCATCAAGGATTCGACCGGCAGCATGGATCGCATCAAGGCCCTCATTGCTGCAACCGCCAGTGCGCCGCGCCGCACCGTTTCCGTCACGCCGGTCTTCGAGGCGGTCACACAGCGCATGGCGCGTCCCGCCGCAGAAAAGTCGAGCGCATCCACTTTTGTGTCCCTTGGCGAGCTTGCTGGCGGCGCGGCCGTAACCACGGCGCCACCGCAAGCGCAGATGAAGACGCGGAGCAGGGAAGTCGGCTTCCAGGTTTTGACCGGTTCGGCCTCAACGATTCTCGATTCGATCGAGGCCGGGGCCGCCGGCGCAGTGCTCGGCTTTGCCGCCTGCGCTCCGCAGGCCTGTCAGGAGGTTTACTTCGCGTGGAAGGATCACGACCTGAACCTGGCACGCGAAAAGCAGGAACGGATCGATCTGCCGAACAGACGCATCACCGGCGAGCTTGGCGTCAGCGGCATCAAGTACGCGTGCGACTTCAACGGCTACTATGGCGGACCGCCGCGCCTACCGCAACTGGCTCTCGCGGCTGAGCAGAAAACGGAAGTTGACGCACTGCTCGCCGATATTCGCAACTGAAGAACTCTCGTTGGGAGCTTGCCAGAAGTGGTGATGTCGATGACTGCGGGTGGGTTGGGGCAAAGCCATCTGCAACGTATCCGGTGAAAACAGCCAGGAGGTACCGTTGGCTGAAATAGGCAAAGGATTGCTGGTAATCGGATTTTTCCTGATGGTCGCGGGTGGTCTGCTGCTCCTCGCTGGCCGCTTTGGTTTCCCCCTGGGACGGCTGCCGGGTGACTTTACCTACCGCGGCCGAAGCTTTTCCTTCTTCTTTCCGCTCGGAACATCCATCCTCCTCAGCGTCCTGCTGTCGCTTGTCCTGTATCTCATCTCACGATTTCGCAGGTAAGGTCTCCCGACCGGGACTTTCCGGGCTGTCCAGACTCGGGTTTACCGATCAGACCGCGCAGAGGCCAAACACCCTGTGGAAGCCTGTGGATACCGCATGTCCGATAACAGGTATTCTGTAATGTAAAGCCGGCCAATTTTCAACAAGCGCCAGAGCCTTTGTTTATGCAGGTTCGCGCGACATTGGCAGGCCGCAAAGCGCCCTTCCCTGGCATCGATCGTACCGATGCGAAGGATGGGAGCATAATGGCAGGTGTTGATTCAGATCCCGGCGATACGGCCAGGCGCCGAAAGGCGCGGCTACATCTTGTAGCGGCCCATGTCCTCGTCGTTCAGCCCTTCGAGCCAGCCACGCAACTGCTCGGCGGTTGGACCTTCGGGTGGCCCCGAGGTATTCAGCTTGGCCGACTGCATCACCTGCTCAGAGACGTAAATCGGGCAATCCGCGCGCAGTGCCAGCGCAATGGCATCTGATGGCCTAGCATCGACGGTGAGCCGTTCATCGTTCTGGCGAAGCCAGAGCGTCGCGAAGAATGTGTCATCGCGAAGTTCTGTTATAACAACGCGTTCCAGCGTCCCGTTCAGGTAATGAATGAGGTTTCGGGTCAGATCATGTGTCATCGGTCGCGGAGCGGCTGCCTTCTCGATCTCGATGGCGATTGCGTTTGCCTCAAAGATGCCCACCCAGATCGGCATCACCGTCTCGGAGGCCACATCCTTGAGGACAACGATCGGCATGTTGGTGGCGGGGTCCATCATCAGCCCCCGTATTCTGACCTCGATGTCCATCGATCCCTCCCTGCTACAGCTGCTTTCTCCTTAGACGGCTTCTCCGAGAAGACTGTTGGGAAACGTTGCCGTAATTTTTGCCCGAACGTAGCTGCCCGGCGCCGGCGCAATCGGTTGCGATGTGGTGAAGTTGACCGTCTTGTTCTGGCTGCTGCGGCCGGTAATTTGACCACGGCCCGTGTTGGTATTCTCAACCATCACTTCCAGTATTTCACCCAGATGCCTGGAATAATTAGTCTTCTGGATCTCACGCTGTCGTTCGAGCAGCACCTGCAGCCGCTTTGCCTTCTCGGCCTCGGGGATGGAGTCGATCATCGTCAGCGCGGGTGTATTCGGCCTGGGCGAATACTTGAAACCGAAGACGCAATCGTACTCGACTTCCTTCAGCAGGTCCATCGTCGCGATGAAATCGTCCGGGGTTTCGCCGGGAAAGCCTACGATGATATCGGTTGAAAGCGAGATGGGCCTCTTCGCCCCCTTGATCCATGCGATCCGTTCCAGATACCACTCGCGGGTGTATTCCCTGGCCATCATCTTCAGTATCCGCGACGAGCCAGACTGCACCGGCAGATGCACATGGTCGCAGAGCGTCGGCACCGCGTCGATGGCTTCCACGATATCCCGCGTGAAATCGCGCGGATGGCTCGTCGTGAACCGCACCCGCCGGATGCCGTTCACCTGACCGACTGCAACCAGGAGATCGGCGAAGCTCAACTTCCCTTCCGGATCGCGATAGCTGTTGACGTTCTGCCCCAGCAACTGGATTTCGGTGTATCCCTGATCGGCGATTCTGCGCGCCTCGGCGAGCACCGAAGTGGCGCTGCGGCTGCGCTCCTTGCCCCGCGTGTACGGAACGACGCAATAGGCGCAAAACTTGTCGCAGCCTTCGATGATCGTGATGTAGCCGCGGTAGGGATTCTGGCGCGCCGTGAATTCCGTCTCGAAGGTTTCCTCGGTTTGGCGGTCGTCGAGCCCCGTGATCCGGCTCTCTCCCGCCTCGAGGCGCGATAGCATCTCAGGCAGCTTGCGATATGAGGCCGAGCCAGACACCAGCGAGACATACGGCGCCCGCTCGAAGATCTTTTCGCCCTCTTGCTGCGCCACGCAGCCCAGCACCCCAAAGCGCTTGCCCGCCTTGTAAAACTTCTTGTAGTCGTTCAGGCGATGGAAGACCTTCTGCTCCGCCTTATCGCGAATCGAGCAGGTGTTGTAGAGGATAAGTCCGGCTTCTTCTTCGGATTCGACCTGCCGGTACCCCTGCTGCTGCAACGTCCCGATCACTTTCTCGGAATCGTGGGCGTTCATCTGGCACCCGAAGGTCTCAAGATAGAAGGTTTTTTCGGCTGCCATGGCAATTCCAAGTATAGTTCATCGGCTGTTTTCCGGCCCTGTCGGCGCGGACAGCGCCGATCGCGCCGGAAGTCACTGCATCCTAGCGCAGGCCGGTATGCAGATAAGCGAGCAGCGCAGCCATCTGGTCCTGGGTGAAGCGCCCAGCGAAAGACGGCATCATTCCCTTGCCCGACAGCACTACGCGCTCAATGTTCTGGTTGGTGTTGGGCATTCCGCTGGGCAACGCAGGATGAGCAAACAGGCCGTGCAGATTCGGAGGAACCTTCTTGAGCGCGAGGTCATTGTCCTCGTGGCAATGCGCACAGCGAATCTCAGTAGAGGTGCTTCCCTGCCGCTTCCTGCGCAGTGAGTTCGGGCGCGCGGTGGCAGCCGGCAACGAGCACGGTAATGAGGATGACAATGGTCGAGGCACCTGCGAAGAAAGCGGCGCAAATTCTCTGGGGGCGCATTGACTTCCATTCTATGACGGCGCGCAGGCCTGTCTGCTCGCGTCTCAAGTGCGATCGCTTCGATATGCTGGAGCAATGACGCCCAGACAGCGAGCCCGCCATTCCGCCCGAAGAACGATGCTGCTGACAGGTCGGAACGTTGGCGCTGCGGTCTTTGCCAAAGCGCCGCAACGGGAGACGCCCGAACAATGAAGCCCCACTTCGATAACCTCACCCCCTTCGCGCACGCCGCTCAGAATCGCTGCTTCGGATGCGGAGAAGCGAATCCGCAGGGCCTGCGCCTTGAATTCTTTCTTGCCGACGACGGCACCGTGGTTTGTCCGGCCACCATTCCCGATCGCTTCGAAGGCCATCCGGGCTTTCTGCACGGCGGCATCATCGCCACGCTACTCGATGAGACGATGAGCAAGTCAGTCCGCGCGCGCGGACTCAACGCGATGACGCGCCACATGGAAGTCGATTACCGCCGCCCCGTTCCCTCTTCTGCGCCGATCCGTATGGAGGGCCGCGTCGTCCGCAGCGAAGGCCGCAAGCATTGGGTCGAGGCCCATATTCTCGACGGTGAGGGAAAGACTCTCGCGCAGAGCAAGGGGCTTTTCGTCGAAGTCACCCCGAAGCTGCCCACAACTACTTAAGTGCGGAGCCAAGGCGATCATGCAAAGACTGGCAGGCAAAAATTTGACTGGCCTGCATGCTGCCGGCATCTCGCAGGTTGGGTATTATGCACGCCTGCGAGATGTCGGTGGGCCCTAGTGAATCATGTTGATCGTTTCCTGCGTAACGGTGTCGAACGTGGTGACCGCCTTGGAATTCGCTTCAAAGGCGCGCTGCGCAACAATCAGGTTTGAGAATTCCGCCGAAATGTTGACGTTCGATTGTTCCAGCGCCCCATCCTGCAGCGTGCCCAGTCCTGCAGAACCTGAGGTGCCGATGGATGCCGTGCCGCTCGCCAGTGTCGTCTGGTAGTCGCCATCGCCAAGCATCTTGAGTCCCTGCAGGTTGGTGACATTTGCCAGTGCAAGCTGGCCGACGTTCTGCTTCTGCCCATTGGAGTAGGAAACCGTAACGGTGCCGTCCGAACCGATCGAGAAACTTTGATACTGTCCCGGAGCATACCCATCCTGTGTGGTTGCAGAGACAGCCGAAGACGCATCCACCTGGCTGATCGTGGGCGAACCGCTCGAAGAGAGAAGGTTCCAGTTCATGTTCAGATCGGCCGCGCCATCGGCCAGGCCCGTAAAGCTTAACGGAATCGTGGAGGTATCTCCCGCCGCCGTGCCCACCGGGGTCGTGACGCCTCCCGTCGTGATGGAAGCAAGGTTGCCGGACGAATCGAAGTTCATTGTGCCGGTTATCGGCGTCGACACGCCGGACGCAAAGTCGCTTGCCGGCAACGCCGCGGAGTAGCTCCAGGTATTCGCCGCCGTCTGCGTGTAGGTCACAGTCGCGATATGCGGCACGCCAAGCGAGTCGTAGATCGTAACCTGACCCGGAAAGCTCGTGCCCGTCGTGGCCGTCGCATCGAGATTTGCCGTCATGTTCACCGTGGTTGTCGCCTGCGGCTGCTGTACCTGGCCAACGGGAATGTTAATCGCAGTGAGCGGCGCGTTGGTGTTGACCACTCCGTTGACTGCCGGGTAGCCCATCACTTCAAGGTTATTCGTCGTCACCAGGCTGCCGCCCGAGGTGAGAGAGAAGTTCCCTGCCCGCGTGTACTCGTAAGCGCCGCTCCCATTGCCGACGACGAAGAAGCCATTGCCGTTCAGGGCAACATCGGTGGCATTGCCGGTCTGGTTGACCGAGCCCTGCGTGAAGTCGGTTTCGTTGGTGGCCACCTGCACGCCGGCGCCCACCTGGATCGGATCCCCCGAGCCGGTAGACCCAATCTGCTGATAGAAGAGGTCAGCGAAATTCGTTGACTGCGACTTGAACCCTGTCGTGCTCATGTTGGATAGATCGTTTGCGATCGTGTTCAGCGCCGTCGAATCGGCGTTGAGCCCGGTCAGTGGAATTGAAAAGCTTGCCATTGAGATATTCCTCCTGGGTCTGCCGTTAAGCCGGCTGGTTAGGATGCTGAATGGGAATAATGGACGGCGTTTTGGCCGCCCAGCGATCCGGCAATGCGCTGCGCAGAAGCGCTCGCTGCGGGAATGCCGAGATTGCCTTCTACTGCGCGTGAAACTGTTGGGTTCTCTGCCGTGGATGAGCTCGCACTCGCTGGCGCCTGCATTGCGCCGGCGCCGCCGCTGGTCGCATCGCCGTTGGGGGTCGTTGCTGATGGATCGAGCGCCGTGGAGAGTGTCTGGTTGATTGAGATCAGTTGTTCCAGACTGTTTACGTTCACAAGCTGATTGATGTATTCGTTCGGATCCGTATTTGCAGTTGGATCCTGGTTCTTCATCTCTGTCACAAGCAGCGTGAGAAAATCATTGGCCGAAATTGTTGCTGCTTCCGTTGAGCTGCCCGATGAGTCACTCGAGCCGCTGTCCATCGCCCTGGCCGCCGGCGATGTTTCTGCTTTTGCAACGTGGTTGTGCAGTGTTACTGTGCTCATCCCTCTCCTTCTCTTCTGCTGTGCTGCCCTCTGATTTACTTCTCGTTCTCTCTCAAGCGATTACCGAGATTGAGTTGCTTCCCCGAGAGACGCTATAAATCGGCGATATAGCAGCGCCGCGCAGGTTTGGCTTCGTAGTATCCTGCGTTGTGCTCACCGCTCTGCTCGTGTCCGCCGGTTTTTGTCCACTTGCGGCGTTATTCTGCTGCGCGTCGCCACCTCCCTGTTGCCCGCCCTGGTGTCCCTGGCCGAATCCGCTCCATTCATTCGCAGGCGCCGCCACCTTAAGCGTCTCCACCGGCATGCGATGTTCTGCGAGATAGGCATTCAATTCCGGCAGATGCGCATGCATGGACTGAACCGCATCGGCCGAGCCCGGCAGCAGGCTCGCGTGAACACCGGATGGCCCCAGCTCCGCCCGCACCCCGATCCAGCCAAGCGTGGGATCATCGAAGCCTGCCTCAGCGCTCGCCTTTCCCGCATGCGTCCAGTGACCAATCTCGGTTCCGCTCATACCTCCGCTATCCAGCGCCGAAAAGGTCTGCTGCAGATCCGCAGCGGAAGGCGCTTGCGCAGCCGGCGCTCCTTTCGTTGCGGTCATCTCCTTTTGAAATGTTTGATAGGTTGCATCATCTCCGGTTACGAGACCGTGGGCGACAGCCTGGGCCGGCTGCAGTGCTGCTGTTGTTGCTCCTGATTGATCTTCGGCGCGCTCCGTCTTGCGGTGTTGTCCCGCTTGTTGCGCGGCAGTGGTCCCGGCTGCGCCCTTCATCGGTTCCGCTCCCGAGGGTGGCCCCTTGGAAGCTCCACTGAGTTCGCCGGGCAGGACCGCTGGGGTCTTCGTCGCGGGCAGATCAACCGGTGACCTGCCCGTTGAAATCGGCTGCAAAGCGGTGGCATCTACCGCATGGGGAGCAGTTGCCATTTCGATCTTCGCCGAAACAGCAACGACACCCTGCGCATGATCTTCAAAAGTTGTCGAGGCCGAGCTGCTCGAGTTCGCCGCCGCAGAAACCGCTGCAGATCCCTGTTCGCTCTCTTCCCGTTCTCTTGCTGCGGCCGCAAAGTACGCGTTCTCTTCCTGCCCGCTCTCTTTCTGATTGAACAATGCGCTCGCGGATGTCTGATCCGGGGAACCGCTTGCTGATGCAATCGCCGACCGCGGCACCAAGCCCGTCGAGAGATGCGCGCCCAGGCCCGTCGTCGCAACGGGCGCGTCCTTCTGCGAGGCATTGGTGATCGGCTGTGGCGCCGGCACTGCACCTGGGACTGGAATTGCCGCCAGAGCAAGAGCTGAGCCAGATGAACTTCCGGCCGATGATGCTTCAGGTTGCGTTTTATGAGCCGCGCTGTGCGACGCTTTCTCAGGCTTCCCGCGCCTGTTCATTGCCGCTCCCATGAATCGCTAGATGCGCGATTGATCTAGACGCAGGCATCGCGTCTTCTGAATCTGCCTGCGGCAGAAGGCCGCCATGGGCCAGCCTTTCCGTGGTCTCCACATCTTCTGTAGAGCCGATCAGCGCCTCTACCCCGGCGCGAAAGCTCTCTGTCGCGTGCGCCGAGTCGTTTGCGCGCCCCTTGGTATGGGCACTCTGAGCCGCGCCGCTGCCCTCATTCGCAGTCAGCGGGATGCAGGTGCCCTTCAGAAGGAGAGGAGTCATGCGGCGGGTAAAAGCAGGATCAGAACCAAAGAAGTAGGGCAACGATTAGAGAAGATTCATGTTGAGGTTTTTGGTGTCGCTTGTGCCTCATCGCCCGCGATGCCACTCATCCAGATCTCTCTGGCGGCGGCGCTCCGCCTCGCTCTCCGCGCGTGCATCCCGCTCCTCAACCAGCGTCTCTGCCTGGCGGCGATGCGCGCGCGTGGAGAGAAAGCGCTCACGCACCTGCGCTGCCTGTTGTTCTACCGTCGCGAGCTTCGCCTGCAGCGCATGCATCCTTTTATCTGCCACTCTGATCTCTTCGAGTCCCGAGATGCGATCGGCGAGGTGCCCGGTCCGCACGCTGTCCGTGACGGTCAGCCGGCCTTGCTTTTCACATTCGGCCGCCTTCGCCAGCGCTGCACGAACCCTATTCACTTCGCTCAGAGCGGCCTCAAGCGCGAGTCTTCCCTGCTCCTCCTCGAGTTCACGGATGCGCAACAGACGCCGCAGAGGGGTTGAAAGCGCCATGCGCTACACCTCGCCGGCCAGCGCTGCTAAGCCTCTGCAAGCGTGCCGCCAAAGTCAGCCCGATCTTTCGCGTCCTGGGTCATGAAACCCCTGATGGCGTTGCGCGAGCGAAGCGCACGATCCAGATCCGCATCCGCGCCCGGTTTATACGCTCCTATGCGCACCAGATCCGCCGAACGCTCATAAACCGCCATCAGCCGGCGCAGAAGAATTGCCTCTTCGCGGTGCGCCGCCTCTGTCACCGCCGGCATCAGGCGGCTGATCGAGTCCAGCACCTGGATCGGCGGATACCATCCCTCCGAAGCCAGCGCGCGCGAAAGAACGACGTGGCCGTCGAGCAGCGATCGCACCGCGTCGACAAGCGGATCCTGCTGATCGTCTCCCTCCATCAGAACGGTATAAAACGCGGTGATCGATCCGGTCTGAAAATTCCCCGTCCGCTCAACCAGCTTCGCGAGGCGCGAGAAGACTGACGGCGTATATCCCTTCGCAGTGGGCGGCTCGCCGGCCGCGAGGCCAATCTCCCGTGCGGCCATCGCAAAGCGAGTCAGCGAATCGAGCACCAGCAGAACGTGCTTTCCCTCTTCAGCGAAAGCTTCCGCCACCGTTGTTGCTGCGAGCGCCGCGCGCATGCGCATCAGAGGTGACTGATCCGAAGTTGAAACCACAACAACCGAACGAGCCCGTCCGTTCTGACCAAGAGAGTCCTCCAGAAACTCGCTGACTTCGCGGCCTCGCTCGCCCACCAGGCCGACTACCGTCACATCGGCCTCTGTGTTGCGCGTCATCATGCCAATCAGCGTGCTCTTCCCCACGCCGGATCCGCCGAAGATTCCTACGCGCTGCCCGCGGCCCACCGTCAGCATGCCATCGATCGCGCGAATCCCCGTTCCCAGCGGACTGCGGATCGGCACGCGGTCAAGCGGCGAACGCACCGTCCCATCGAGCGGCCGTGATTCCGTGACTGCCGGCGGACGCCCGCCGTCGATCGGCTCCCCCGCTGCGTTCAGTACGCGGCCCAGCAACCCCGGCCCCGTCTCTATCTCCGGATGCGCGCCGAACGCCATTACGCGATCGCCGTAGCGAATGCCTTCAAGGCTCCCGACCGGCATTGTCAGAATGTTCGATCCGCGAAAGCCGATCACCTCGGCAAGATGAACGGCGCCCATCCGATCGACAATCTCGCAGCACTCGCCGACCGAGGCCAGCGGTCCCAACCGACTCGATGGTTTGCCCAACGGATTCGAGCACTTCGCCGCGCCAGCGCCATGGCTGCCGGCTGCGCAATCGCGTGAAGTACCGGTTCAACAACGCGGCCGTCATTTCTCAGGCTCTGCCGTCTGGTTCCTTCTGCGTCCAGTCGCTTCTAAAGCTGTCCGTCGGCTTCGATCGAAAAATCCGCGCTCAATTTCGCCCAGCTGCGAGCGCACACCAAGGTCAACCGAGCCCAGCGTCGTGTCAATCATGCAATCGCCCGTCCGCATATCATCGTCGGCAATGAGGCTCGGCTTCACTGCGAGATTCGGTATATGCTCGAGCGATTCCTGCCAGAGATCAAACTCCGCTGCCGGCACCCGCAGCCGCACCTCTGTCGACTCAGACAGCTGCCCCAGCGCCACCCGGACCGCCCCGGTCAGCAGCAGCGGGTCCATCTGCGCTTCGCGGCGCAGAATGCGCGCTGCAATTTCGAGGGCCAGCATCACGACCTCCTGCTCAATCGCGTGCAGATAACTCTCCTGCGCCTCCTCGAATTTCCGCACCAACGTTGCCAGCTGCTCGCCGCGCTGCTGCTCCTCGCGATCACGAGCAGCTTTCTGGGTCTCCCGCTCGCTCTGAAGGCCCTCCTGAAAGCCGCGCTGCCTTCCCGTCTCGTAACTCTTCTGCGTCTCCTCGGCAATCCTGCGTTCGATGCCATCTTTTGCGCTCTTTTCCGGTTCAGCGGCGGCGGCATGCAATGGGATTGCATCTCCCTCCGGCGTCGGCGCGCGAAAGCTGGATTTCGGCAGCGCCGGCACGGAATACGCCGGATAGAGCACAGCCTGAATCTCCGTTCCGGCAGGCATTCCTCGCCCTCCTGCCTCCGCATGCGTCGTTCCCTTCATGGCAACCTGCTTCCTTTCCATCTCCGCAACTGCTCCTTGAGCACAATCGCTCTATGCGAGCATCTCGTCGCCGGCCTCAAGCTTGAGGACCACCTTGCCTTCACCCTCCAGCCGGCGCGCGCTGTTCAGAATCTCCTGCTGGGCCTGCATCACTTCGCGCGAGCGCACCGGCCCAAGAACCTCCATGTCTTCCTTCAGCATCTCCGCCGCGCGGCTGCTCATCGATTTGAAGACCTGCGCACGCAATTCCTCGTTGGCTCCGCGCAGCGCCATTGCCAGTTGCCGCTTGTCAACCCCCGCGATAATCTCGCGAAGGCTTGCCGCCGGAATCGTGATCAGGTCCTCAAACGTGAACATCAGATTGCGAATGCCGAGCGCCATCTCGGGATGCTTATCTTCAATCGCACCCAGGATGCGGGACGCCTCTTCGATATTCAGCCGGTTCATCAGGTCGGCCACTGCCTTGAAGCCGGAGTAGCTCTTGCGTGCCGAGTCACCCACCATCTCAAGGCGCCGATGCAGAATATGCGCCACCTTCTGCGCCATCTCGGGCGAGAACTGGCGCATCTCCGCCAGCCTTTGAATCGATACCACCTTGTTGTCTTCGCTCAAGGTATCGAAGACGATCGACGCGCGCCGAGGATCAAGATGTGCCAGCACGAGGGCGATCGTCTGCGGATGCTCGGCATCGAGCAGCTTCCCCAGTTGCTGCGGATCGGTCCGCTGCAGTTTGGCGAGGTTGCCCTGCGACTCTTCCTGCGAGCGTTTCACCAGGGCGAGAAGATCTTCGGCGCGCTGCTTTCCAAAGGCATCCACCAGCAAACGGCTCGCGTAGTCGAGCCCGCCGTGCACGATGTAATTCTGCGTCTCAAGCAGCTCCCAGAATTCTTCGAGCACCTGCGATGAGAGTTCCGGAGTTACCCCGCGCAGATCCGCCAATTCCTCCGTCAGCCGCTGCACGTCCGCTTCGGGCAGGCCGCGAAGAATCTGCTTGGCCGACTCCTCTCCCACGGCCATCAGCAGGACGGCCGCTTTGCGGGCTCCACTCAAGGCAACCAATCCGCGCCGCTTTGGCTCTGCTCCACTTGCCTGTTCAACCAAGATACTGGCCCCCTTGCCCGGCTTGCCTTTCCACGGTCCTACTGCATCCGCCCCATGCGGAGTGGCGGCTTCATTACTCTGAATGGATCCAGCTCTGTAAAAGCCGCGTGCTTTGCGCCGGCTCGCGCTTGAGATGCTCCGTCACCTGGTCGAAGACCTGTTGCACCCGCACACGTTCGAGATCGATCGGCGGAAGCTCAGGGCTTTCGACGGGTTGATCGCCGGTCGAGGCCAGCAACGCGTCGTTCTCCTTCGCCCCCTGCTTCGCACCTGTTGATGCGCTCTCGCCGCGCGCCAGCTTCAGTGCCGGCCGCACCCCAAAGGCGAGTACCAGCAGCAACCCGGCGAAGAGCGCGACATACTTTACCAGTACCGGCGAATTTTCAACCGCCGTAAGAACCTGGCCCGGCAGCGTCGGGCTGGCCGGCATGCTGTTGTCGTCGAAGGCCAGATCCTCGACCGTCAGTACGTCGCCGCGCGCCGCATCAAAGCCTACCGCTGCTTGGGCAACGGCTGTGAGATTGCGAAGCTGCTCAGCCGACCATGGCTGCCATTGCGCCGCGCCGCTCTTCGTCGTTGCGCGCAGCAAGCGATGGTTCACCACGATTGCGGCTGTAAGTCGTCGTACCCGGCCGGGAGATTGCACCACGTGCCGCACATCCTTCGAGACCCCGTACGTGCTCGACTCCGACTTCGAGCTCTCGGGCGTCGTCGTCAGCTTTGGATAAACCGGAAGCGCCTGTGAGTTGGGCGCATTCGACGCCGTGCCCGGCACGCCGGCCGCGACCGGCTGGCCGCCGGTCGATTGCTCCGTTCTCTGCATCGAGAGCGTCGCCGACTTCTCCGGGTCATAGGTCTCCTGCGTCTCCTCGCTGTTTGACTGGTCGTAATCGAGCGTCACCGAAGCACGCACATTTCCTGGGCCAGTGACAGGCTCCAGCGTCGCGACCAGCTTTTCCTCGAGCGCCTGTTCCGCGCTCAGCAGTTCTCCTTCGGCCGTCTTCGGCCCAAGCTGCAGTCGCCCGGCTGCATCCACCAGCACCACCCGGTCCGGCGCCAGGCCATCCACGGCTGAAGCCACTAGATTGCGAATCGAGTCAGCCTCGCCGTCGGCGAGCGTGGCGTGCCGCAGTTTCAGCACCACTGTGGCCTTCGCCGGCCGCTCCTCGTCGCGAAAGAGCGAGTCATGCGGCATCACCAGGTGCACGCGTGCCGACTCGATATCCGCCAGTGTCGCAACCGTATGTTCGAGCTCGCCCTCGAGAGCGCGTTGATAGTTGACCCGTTCGTCAAACTCCGAGCCCACCCAGTTGGGCTTGTCGAAGAGCTCGAATCCAAGGCGGCCGCTCTTCACGCCTCCCTTCGCTGCGGTCGCCAGGCGCGCCTTGTCCAGCATCGGCGCAGGAACCAGGATGGATGTTCCATTCGCGGATACGTCATACGGGATCTGCGCCTGCGTAAGCGTCAGCCCGGTCTGCCGGGCGTCGTCGGGATCGAGCCCGGCATAGAGAGTCTTCCATTCGGTGTGCAGTCCGTACCAGAAGAGGACCGCGACCAGCCCGAGGAGCAACGCGGCCGCAGAAACCACGCCTCGCCGTTCCCTGGCCGTGATTGAGGCCCAGCGCACGCGTCCCCGAGTCCACAGCGTGGCGAGGTCCGCCTGCAGCGACGACGCGCCTGCAGCCGGCATCGCTCGCTTTCTCCAATTGTGTTCCGGTCGTGGTCATCGCCCTCGGGTCTCGTTCCCAGGCTAGAACTGCATTCCCATTACGCTCTGATACGCCTGCACCGCCTTGTTCCGCACCGAGAGCGCAAGCTCAAAGGCCATGTCGGCTTTCTGCGTCGCAATCATCGCCTGGTGCACATCCACTCCGGAGCCAGTCATCAATCCCGTAACCGCGGCGTGAGCCTGCTTCTCGAGCGCATCCACCTGCCCAACTGCATCGCTCAGCAGACTGCTGAAGGGCGTGCCCGTGGAACTTTTCGCGCTGTTCAACCCAAAACCGCGGCTCAATGTGTCGAGGCCGCTTCCCTGCTGCACCACCGACGCCGCCACTGAAGTCAATCCATCAACCATCTTTAGCTCCTGTGTGCTTCTCTTTGTTCACTGAGAATGTGCAAGATCTCGATTGCTAGGCTTTCGCAATATCCAATGCCGATGAGATCATCGTCTTCTCTGCCTGCACGGCCGACCCGTTCAAACCATACGCACGCGTTGCCCCCATCAGGTCGACCATTTCTGTGAGTGGATTAATGTCCGGATACGCGACATATCCATCGGGTCCGGCATCCGGATGACTCGGGTCATACCGTTTCAACGGCGGCGCAGGATCCTCAACCACTGCGGCGATATGCACGCCGGGTGCAACGCCTCCGCCATCGATGCCGTCGAGCTTCCCTGCACCCGCTGTTCCTGTCGCATTCACCAGCGAGTCGGCAAACTTCGTACTGTCCTGGTTGGCCGCGAAGACCACCATCTGCCGCCGATACGGGCCGCCCGATTCCGTCCGAGTCGTCTCGGCGTTGGCCATGTTTGCAGCCACTACCTCGGCCCGCATGCGCTCGGCCTGCATGGCCGAGCCCGAAGTCTCCATCACCCCGAAGAGATTCATCGCCCTTTCTCCTTTCCTGCTGCCGTGCTACTTGCTGTCTGCGTGAATCGCGTCCATCACGCGCTGATCTTCCTGGCGCAGCAGGGCCACGCCGGTCTTAAAGCGCAACTGCGCCTCTGCCAGGTTCAGGCTCTCGCGATCCATCGAAACATCGTTGCCGTCGGGTCGTGCGATCAGGCCATCGACCAGCCCCACGTGCACGGGCGCCGCCGCCGTTCCCCGATCCACGCCCTCGAGAGCGCCGCGCATCTCCGCGTCAAAGTCCATACCCACCGCGCGGTAGCCCGGCGTGTCGATGTTGGCCATGTTCGCTGCCGTCAACTTCGCCTCGCTTGCTGCCATATCCAGGTAGCGCGCGAGCTGATCGCCCATTCTCGTCTCAATCTGCATCGTCAGTTCACCAGCCTTCCGAAATCGATCTCCTGCGATGTCAGCAGCGGATCATCGCCGGCCAGAATCGCCGCCCGCTCAAGCACATGCTCCAGTTCCCGCACATTGCCGGGCCAGGTGTGCTCGGCCAGCTTCGCCAGCGCGGCTTCGTCGATGCGTTTCAGCGGCGCCGAGCGGCCCATCTTTTCAAGAAAGTGCTCCACCAGCGGCGGAAGATCCTCCATGTGCTCCACCAGCGACGGCGTGCGAATCAGAAAGACCGCCAGCCGGTAATAGAGGTCAGCGCGAAAGCTGCCGGCCTGCGCCTGCTGAGCCAGTTGCCGATGCGTAGCCGCAATAATGCGCACGTCCACCTTCACCGTCTGGTTGTCGCCCACGCGCTGCAGCTCACCACTCTGCACAAATCGCAGCAGCTTGGCCTGAAGCGACAAGGGCATCTCGCCGATCTCATCCAGAAAGAGAGTTCCCCCATCCGCCGCCTCAATGCGGCCGACCCTTCCCTGCACCGCGCCGGTAAAGGCTCCGCGCGTGTGTCCAAACAGTTCCGCCTCGAGCAGCGCATCGGGAATCGCAGCGCAGTTCAGCACCACCAGGGGCTTGCGGCTTCGCGGAGAGAGCCGATGCAGAGCCTCAGCAACCAGTTCCTTACCCGATCCAGTTGGCCCTTCGATCAGCACCGGCGTCGTGCGCGGCGCAACCAGCCGAATGCGGCGGCTCACTTCCAGCATTGACGGCGCTTCGCCGATGAGCTCGGGGACGCGCTCGCCGGCAGGCTGTGTTCTCACGGGAGTGGTCACTCGCGCCGTCTCGATGGCCGGTTCCGCGACAGCGTCATGCGCGGTATTCCACGCCGCGGTATCGGTCTCCTGGGTCTGGCGAATCGCGTAGAGCAGTTCCTGCCGGTGCGTGCCCCGCGCTCTCTGGTGAGCCACACTGCCGTCGGTCGAGAGCAGTTCCACGTCCGGATACGTCGACTCGAAGGTCTTCAGAAACTCCGCATGGTCGAGATCGGGCAGCCACGAATCGACAATCACCGCTTCCGGCGTTGCTGCCTCGGCCTCCGCCCATGCCTCTGCTCCGCCTCCGGCTTCGCGAACCTGCCACCGCAAACCTGTAAGGGCCTCGCTGAGCCGCTGGCGCACACTGCAGTCTGCGCTTGCTACCAGCGCCGTGCGTGGGCGAATACGCGCCGCCCTGGGAACCACTGCCGTCGAGTAAGCCTGCATAATTCTCTCCTTACAAATTCAAGGTCTTGTTAGATCGCTGCCTGTTGCTCTCCAGTTTCGGGGCGCCCCGGGGCGGCCAAATATGCCCCACTATCCCCTGCCACCATGTATCCCTGACCTCGCACCGTGCGGATAAGCCGTCCCGGGGCAGCATCGGTCAATTTGCGGCGCAGATAGTTCACATACACATCGACAATGTTCGTCGTCTGGCCCGGCTCCATCTTCCACACCGAATCGAGCAGCTCCACGCGCGATACGCAATGCCCGCGGTTGAGCATCAGGTGTTCAAGCAGCGCGAACTCCTTGTTGGTCAGCTCCACTGCCTGGCCCCCACGGGCAACGCTGTGATCAAGGCGGTTCAGCTCCACATCGCCCGCGCGCAGCAGCAACCGCGCGCCGCGCATGCGCCGCATCAGCGACCGCACCCGCGCACGCAGCTCCACGAGGCTGAAGGGCTTGATGAGAAAATCATCAGCGCCGGCATCCAGGCACCGCACACGCGTTTCAAGCTCCTGCCGGCCCGTGAGCACCAGCACTCCAAGGTCGGGGTTCAGCGCGCGAACTTCATCGAGCACCTGTTCGCCGTCTTTCACGGGCAGATTCAAGTCGAGAATCAGCAGATCCGGCGGCTCCGCAAAGACCAGCTCGACCGCCGCAGCGCCGTCGTCCGCGATGCTGACCCGGTGCCCGTCGGCCTCGAGCCCGCGCCGAAGAAACAGCGCCAGCGTCTTATCGTCTTCGGCAATCAACAACCTCATCCGCATTCCCTTTCCGCGCCCTTGTTCGCTTCCGGCTTTGGGCCGCCGGTCCTGCAGGGCCTTTGCTGGTCCTGCACGGCTTGCTTAGTGCGCGCTAACATCTGGCTCCCCTCCACCTTGCTTTGGTGGTGAGAGGAACTCAAGGAAGTTTGGAGAAAAATGGCGAGGCGAATTCCGGAAATGGGCGGGCGTGTCGGCCAGGTCCAAATTGGGCCGCGGCAAGCCCCAGTCCTCGGGGCCCGGCCCATTGCCCTCGCGGTTGCTGACTTGGAACCTGTGCGCAAAGAAAAGGTGAAAAAGGCGCTTGCGATTCGCTTTTTGTTCGCTATAATGCGCCCATGGCTGTCACAAGAAGACAAAAAGAGGTTCTCGACTTTCTCGAGTCCTTTGTCACGCGCAACGGCTATTCGCCGTCCTTTGAAGAGATCGCGCGCGGCATGGGGCTCAAGAGCCTGGCAACTGTCCACAAGCACATCACGAACCTCGAGAAGAAGGGCCTGCTCGACCGCGTCCACAACCGCAGCCGTTCGATCGATATTCTCCCGCCCGGTGCGCGCACGCGCTCGAGCGAGCGCCTGCCTCTTGCAGGCCGGATCGCCGCCGGGCTGCCAGTTGAAACCACCGAGACGCCTGAGACCATCTCCCTCCATGACGTCGTTGGCAATCGCGATGTCTTCGCCCTCGAGGTGCGCGGCGATTCAATGCGGGACGAGCACATCATCAATGGCGACTACGTGCTGGTTGAGCGCACCCGCACGGCCCGGCAGGGCGAGATCGTCGTGGCGCTGGTCCACGGCAGCGAAACCACGCTGAAGCGCTATTACATGGAAGGTCACGTCGTCCGCCTGCAGCCCGCCAACATCGAGATGGACCCGATCTACGTTCCAGCCGCTCAGGTTGCCATCCAGGGCCGGGTGCTGGGTGTGCTGCGCAAATACAAGTAAGCATTTTCCAAGTCGATCACGGCTTTGAAATCTCTTGAAAAGCAAAAGGCCCGGCAATCAATGCCAGGCCTTATCTCTTCAACTGCGCCAGAATGATTCCTGCCTAAGCGAGCAAACGCTGCAACTTTCTCTTCAATAACGTTCTGGGGCACATAGCCCACCACCTGATCGGCCACCTTGCCGCCTTTGAAGAACAGCAGCGTCGGAATGCCGCGAATTCCGTACCGCGATGGCGTTGCGCCATTCTCGTCCACGTTCATCTTGGCCACCTTCAACTTGCCGGTGTAGGTTGTCGCCAGACTGTCGACCATCGGCGCAAGCGCTCGGCACGGTCCACACCAGACCGCCCAGAAATCCACAAGGACGGGCTGCTCGCTCCGCAGCACCTCCTCGTCAAAAGTTGCATCGCTCACTTCAAGAACTCCCAAACCCGCCATGTTCCTCCTTGCGTTGCCTCTCGCTCTTCAGTCTACTTGCACCGCGCCACTATAAGATGCCTTTTCCCACCGCAAAGTCGCAGAAGCAAACCTCATGCCGGGCTGGAACGTTGATTTGTAAGGTGATGAACTTCCGAAAGGGCGAGGGCCGAAGATGCGCGGAAAATCAGAAGCGCCCGGGTCCTATAAGAACCACGGGCGCTAGAGCAGCCCTCCCCCAGAACTGCCCACGCAGCGAATTTAGGTGTTCCATCGCGGAATAGCAAGCAATCTTAGGTAATCCCAACGGTAACCACAATTGATGATTTACAAGAAAGATAACGGACTGAATCGACTGTTATTCCCGTGATAAATGGCCCGTATTGACCCGATTCACAAATTGGCTTTCTCGGGCCCTGATTCAAACCTACTTAAGATCGCAGACAGTCTCGCGCTCGGCCCCGCGGGCTTCGAAGCGGCATATCAGCAATTCCGGCTTGATCACGCCTTCAACGGCCTCCTGAATGGCGAGCGATGCCTCCTCGACGCGTTCCTCGCCATCCACAATCACCAGCACCGCGGGACCCGCTCCACTCAGCGCCGCTCCCAGAATTCCATGGCTCCCGGCCAGGGGCAGCACTTTCGGCAGCAGCGGGCAGATCGAAGCCCGATATGGCTGATGAATCCGGTCGCGCATCGCCGTCTGCAGCAGATCCCCGCGCCCCTGCGCAAACGCCAGTGCCAGCAGCGCCACCGACTGGATATTGGAAACCGCATCTTCGCTTGAATAGGAGCTCGGCAACACCGCCCGCGCCTTGCTCGTCGCCAGCGGCGCTACCGGCAGCACGACAATTGCGCGCCACTCAACCGGAGGCACGACTCGCGCCACGTGGACCGCGTGTTCCACGCAGGCCGCAACGACAAATCCGCCGAGCCAGCAGGCCGCCGCGTTATCAGGATGGCCTTCCAACCTGCTGGCTTCCTCGAGAATCTGCTTCGAGCTCCAGCCCAGTTCGCCAAAATGATCGGCAAGCGCAATTCCAGCCAGCCGCCCCGCAGCCGATGAACCGCAGCCCATGCCAAGGGGAATTTCATTGCGCATGCTGAGCTCGAGCGGAATTACTCCCCTGCCGTTCTCTTCAAGCAGCCGGCGATAGATGCCGAGAATGAGATTGTCGTCAATCCGGCTGCAGCGCTTCGCATCGCGCCCCGTTGCGTTGATCGAAAACTTCTCTGCCGGCCGCGCTTCGATCTCCAGATGAAAATCCAGCGCCACCGCCGCGGCATCAAAACCGGGCCCAAGATTCGCCGACGTGGCGGGCAGGCAAAGGCGCAGCGGCTCGGCCTTCTTTTTCGATGCGTCGCTCATCCCGCGTTGCCCTTCATCGCCGCCAGCACCGCTGCCGGGTTCGCCTCCACCACCTGCGCGTTGCGGCGCAATGCTTCGATCTGCTTCTCGAAGCCCGCAGCCTCGTCCTCGCGCAGCAGCGTTCCCCGATGGAAATCGATCGTGTAGTCGGCATCCTTCAGCGTGTGGCCCGTCAGAATCAGCACCACGGTCTCCGCGCCATTTACCTTGCCATCCGCGCGCAGTTTCTTGAGACCGGCGAGGGTAACCGCAGAGGCGGGCTCGCAACCCAGGCCTTCCGCGCCCAGTTCCGCTTTGGCAATTGCGATCTCAGTCTCCGTCACATCCAGGCACCAGCCGCCCGTCTCCTTGATGGCGCGCGCAGCCTTGCGCCACGATGCGGGATTGCCGATGCGAATTGCCGACGCCCGCGTGTTCGCCTGCACGGGCTCCAGTTCAGCGCCGTCGTTGGCCTTGAAACTCCGAACCAGCGGATTGGCGCCCTCTGCCTGCACCACGGTGATCTTCGGCATGCGGGAGACAAGCCCCAGCTCAACGCATTTCGCGAAAGCCTTTCCCAAGCGCCGAGCTGTTCGCCAGGTTGCCCCCCGGCACGATGAGATGGTCGGGCACGTTCCAGTCCAGTGCCTCGGCAATTTCAAAGGCCGGCGTCTTCTGCCCTTCCAGTCGATAGGGATTGACCGAGTTGAGAAGGTAAATCGGCGCCTCGCGCACAATCTCCGTCAGCACTTTCACGCAGCCGTCGAAATCCGTCTTGAGCTGGCAGGTCAGCGCGCCGTAGTCCATCGCCTGCGAGAGCTTGCCCCATGCAATCTTGCCTTCGGGAATCAGCACCAGGCTGCTGCAAACCGGCACGCGCCGCATAGGCCGCCATCGCCGCCGAGGTGTTCCCCGTGGACGCGCATGCAACCCAGTCAAAGCCGCGCTCTTTCGCGACACTCAACGCGGCGGTCATGCCCGTGTCCTTGAAGGAGCCCGTCGGATTCATGCCCTGGTGCTTGGCAAAAAGCTGGTCGATGCCCAGCGCCTTCGCGGCGCGCTTCAGCGGGTAAAGCGGCGTGTCGCCCTCGCGGAGCGTGACCGCGTTGCCGAAGCTTTCGAGGATCGGCAGCAGCTCGCGGAAGCGCCAAACGCCCGACTGATCCAGCGGCTCAGACGAGCAGCGGCGCTCGCGCCACAGCCACTTCAGCGCTCCGGGATTGGGCCTGTCCGGGCCCTTCCGCAGGGTCCAGCCGGGATATTCCACCTCGAAGAGGTCGCCGCACTCGGCGCATCGAAAATCGGGGCGAGCCGCGGATCCGGAAATCCGTGCTCCACATCCGAAACACTTTAAGCTATGAAGGTTGTCGCTCATCCTTAGTGTTAGCCTACCAGCGGGAGGGGCATTTCGCTCAGGATGATGCCTGGAAAAGCCTTAGCTGGTTTTGCAATGCTTTGTGCTCTGTTGGCGGCCCCTTTTCCGCAGCCGGCAAATGCGCAAACACCACTGCGCGTTGCTGCGGCGGCGGACCTTGAGCCGGTCCTGCCTCCGATCCTCGACCAGTTCCGCAAAGCCACCGGCATCTCTGCAGAAGCCACCTATCAGGCCTCGGCAATGCTCACCTCGCAGATTCAAAACGGCGCGCCATTTGACATCTTTCTTTCCGCCGACACGCAGTTTCCGCGGCGCCTTCTCGATGCGGGCTTCGCTGAAGGTTCAGCTCCTACCGTCTACGCGCACGGCACGCTCGTGTTGTGGACGCCCAACGCCGCGCACCTCCCGCCGCCTTCGCTCGATCTGCTTCGCAGCGCCCAGATCAAGCGCCTCTCCATCGCGAACCCCGAGAGCGCGCCGTATGGACGCGCCGCTGTCGCAGCCCTTCGCAGCCTTCACCTCTACGATGCATTGAGTGCGCGCCTCGTCACCGCACAGAACATCGCACAGGCCGCCCAGTTTGTCGATTCCGGCAACGCAGACGCGGGCCTGATCTCGCTCACCCTGGCCCTCACACCGCGCCTGGCAGCAAATGGTAGCTATTTCGTGATTCCCCGCGATGCATATCCGCCCATCGAGCAAGGTGCGGTTGTACTCAAGCGGTCGCAACAGCAGCAGGCAGCACACAAGCTGCTCGACATGCTGCTTACGCCCCCGTGCAGGCCCAGTTCGCGAAGAGCGGCCTGACTCCGGTGAACTGAGGACCACCGCGCGCATGGACTGGCAAGCCTTCGTCCTCACCCTTCGCCTGGCCACCGTTACCACCCCCATCCTGCTCGCCATCGCCGTGCCACTTGCCGCAGTGCTCGTGCTGGGCCGCAGCCGCTGGCTCGCGGGTCTCGAGGCACTCGCGACGCTCCCCCTGGTACTGCCTCCAACGGTGCTGGGCTTCTTTCTCCTCGTTCTGCTGGGACCACGCACTGCCGTGGGCCGCGGCATCACAGCAATGCTCGGGCATCCCCTCGCCTTCTCGTTTGGCGGGCTCGTGGTCGGGTCGGTCATCTACAGCCTGCCCTTTGCTGTCCAGCCACTGGTTGCGGGCTTCGCCGCAGTTGCGCCCGAGCTTGTTGACGCCGCCAAGCTGCTCGGCGCGCGTCCGCCGCAAATCGTCTTCAGCATCCTCGTGCCCCTCGCACGCCGTTCGTTGCTCGCCGCCGCCGTCCTCAGCTTTCTGCACACGGTGGGCGAGTTCGGCGTTGTGCTCATGCTCGGCGGCGACATTCCCGGCGCAACGCGCACGCTCTCCATCCTGCTCTACAACCAGGTTGAAAACTTTGACTACGCCGCAGCCGGCCGCACAGCCGCCGTGCTTCTAGCCTTCAGCGTGTTGGCTCTCACCGCGATCTACTTCGGGAGCCGCCCCCGCGGAGGCCGCCGTGCTTGACTTCAGCATCGATGCACGCCGCGGCAGTTTTCATCTCCAGTTGGAGTGCCGCCTTGCCTCCGCGTGGACCGTGATCTTCGGGCCTTCCGGAGCCGGCAAGAGCACTCTGCTTCGCCTGCTTGCGGGGCTCGACCGTCCCGACGCCGGCGGCATCACCCTCGATGGCAACACCCTGACTGACACAGCGCGCGGCGTCTACCTGGCTCCGCGCGATCGCCGCACCGCCTTCGTCACGCAGAAGTCAGCGCTCTTTCCCGCATATGACCGTCTCGGCAAATGTCGCCTACGGCGTGGCCCATCTTGACCGGCCTTCACGCGACAGCCGCGTCGCCGAGATGCTCGAGCTTGTCGATGCCTCCGCACTCGCACAGCGCCAACCCGGGAGCTCTCTCCGGCGGCGAGGCGCAGCGCGTGGCCCTGGCGCGCGCCCTGGCAACAGAGCCGCGCCTGCTCCTGCTCGATGAGCCATTCTCTGCGCTCGATGGAACCGCGAGCGACGCGCTGCTCGCACGGTTGCAAATGTGGCTGCGCGAGCACAATGTGCAGACCGTTCTTGCCACGCACGACGCAACAGATGCCTTCGCAACCTCGGCCGAAGTCGCCCTCATCCACGAAGGCCGGCTCGTCGCCCTCGGGCCCGCGGCAAAGGCGCTCAGCGCGGAACGCAACCGCATTCTCGATCTGCTGAAGCCGTCATCCTCGATCGAAGCCTAGCAATACCGGTTCGATCTCCAGCCGAATCCCGAACCGCTCATTGACAGCGATTTGAATCTCGAAGGCCAGCGCCAGGATGTCGGCCGCCGTGCGCCACCGCGATTGATCAACGCCAATGTGTGGCGCGACGATATACCGGCTGCTCCGCGCGCAAAGCCTCGAGCAAAACCCGCCTGCTCGATCAGCCAGCCTGCCGGCACCTTCACGAGGCCAGCCTGCTCCCGCAGGAAATCGCGGCGGCTCCTTCCCTGCTGCATCTGTCACCCGTTGCACGCACTCTTCGCTCACAACCGGATTCTTGAAGAAGCTGCCCGCGCTGCGGCAGTCCGACTCCCCCTCAACCAACAGCATGCCCTTGGCGCGGCGAATTTGCCTCACCGCCCCCGCCACTTCAAGCAAAGTTGGCGTCCCATTCGCCAGAAACACCTTTTGGATGTCCGCGTAGCGAAGCAGCGGCGCGCCGCCCTTGACGAGCCGGTAGTCGACCCGCGTCACAATGAACCGGCCGCGATCCGTCGTATTGAATCGGCTGCTGCGATACCCGAATCCGCACTCCGCGGCGCTGAATTCGACGAAGCCGAGCGTTGCAAGATCCAAAACGCGCACCTGCTCAATAGTGGACTCCACTTCCTGCCCATACGCGCCAACGTTCTGCACCGGCGTGCCGCCCACGCTGCCTGGAATGCCGGCCAGGCATTCGATCCCCGCGCAGTTCTGCTCCACCGTCTTCTGCACCAGGTCGTCCCAGTCTTCACCGGCGCCGGCCCGGTAAACCACCGTACCGCTGCCGGGCCTGGCATCCACTCCGCGAATGCAGACGCGGAGAACCAGTCCTCGAAAGCCTTTATCCGCGACCAGCAGATTGCTGCCGCCTCCCAGCACGAAGAGCGGCACGCCGCTCTTGCGCGCCCACTCGGCTGCCTCGGCAATCTCCGCTTCGCTGGTCGCCTTCACAAACCAGCGCGCCGGCCCCCCGATGCCGAATGTTGTAAAAGGGGCAAGTGACTTGTATTCTTCAAGCAGCATTCGCTCAAGGCTACACCGCCTGCAATTGCGGATAGAATAGGAGCAGGCAATTTTCACGCCGGAGGTTCACATGTACCCAGAAATTATGGTCATTCCCATGCGCGAGGAGCTTGCACGCGCCGGAATCAAGGAAACCCGCACGGCTGAAGAAGTTGACGCCGCGTTGGCGCAGCCGGGCACCACCATGGTTGTGGTCAACTCCATCTGCGGCTGCGCTGCCGGCAAAATGCGCCCCGGCGTGCGCATGGCGCTCTCGAACGCCGCCCACAAGCCCGACCAGATGATCACCGTCTTTGCCGGGCAGGACCGCGAAGCCACCGAGCGCGCCCGCAGCTACTTCGAGGGCAATCCGCCCACGTCTCCGGCTATCGCCATCCTGCGCGACGGCAAGCTCGCCTATCTGATGCAGCGATTCGTGATTGAGCAGGCTACGGCCCAACAGATCGGCGGCGAGCTCGTTCGCGTCTTCGACCAGCTCTGCACCCCGGCCTCGGCATAACACCGACACAACTTCTCTATCGACAAGAACGGCCTCCCGCGGGAGGCCGTTTCTGCGTGCCGAATCAATGCATCAGTCCGCTTCAGCATCCTGCGGCAGAGCCTGCACCTTGCTGTGCTTGATCGAGTAGGTGAAGTAGATCACAAGGCCGATCAGCAGCCACGCAATCATCACAGCCCACGTAATCAGCTGCAGGCGGCTCATCAGGTAAACCGCCGAAAGAATGCCCAGGATCGGCACCAGCGGCACCAGCGGCGTCTTGAAGGGCCGCTTCATTTCCGGATGGCGCACGCGCATCACCCATACGCCTGCGCACACGATCGTGAATGCCAGCAGGGTTCCGATATTCACCAGTTGCGAAAGATTATCGATCGGCAGAAACGCCGGCATGATCGCCGCAAACGCGCCGAAGACAATCGTCGTGATCCACGGCGTGCGGAACTTCGGATGAATCGCCGAGGCCCACTTCCAGAACAGCCCATCTTTCGACATCGAGTAGAAGACGCGCGATCTGCCCAAGCAGCATGACCAGCATCACCGTGGCCAGGCCGAAGACCGCGCCGATCTTCACCAGCATCGACCCCCAGCTTACGCCCGTCACGTCAATCGCCAGCGCCACCGGAGCGGCAACGTTCAGCGTCTTGTAGCTCACCAGGCCCGTGAGCACCAGCGACACAAGAATGTAGAGAATGGTGCAGACCACCAGCGACCCGAGAATGCCGATCGGCATATCCCGCTGCGGATTCTTCGCTTCCTGCGCTGCCGTCGAGACGGCGTCAAAGCCGATATACGCAAAAAAGATTGATGCCGCGGCCGTCGGAATGCCGCCCCATCCGAAGTTGCCCTTGCCCATCAGGCGGCGGAACGAACGGATGCCAGTTCGCATGGGCCACCTGCGGGATGCTGAAACAGGAAGTAGCCGCCAACCACCAGGAAAACGCAGACGATGCCCAGCTTCACAATCACAATCGCCGAGTTGAAATTGGCCGACTCCTTGATGCCCATCACCAGGATCGCCGTGATCACCATCACGATCAGCATCGCAATCAGATTGAACAAGCCCGTCGCATGCGGCAATCCCTCAGCGCTCACTCCCGGCGGCAGCGACATCACCGGCAGCCACTGACTCTGATAGAAGACCAGCGGCGTTCCCGTCGTCGCAGTCAGCTGCGGCGGAACGTAAATGTGCAATTGCTGCAGCAGGCTGTTGAAGTAGCCGGCCCAGCCCGAAGCCACCGTGGCCGCGCCAAACGCATATTCCAGGCAAAGGTCCCAGCCGATGATCCAGGCCACCAGCTCGCCCAGCGTCGCGTAACCGTAGGTATAGGCCGAACCCGCGATGGGAATGATCGATGCAAACTCCGCATAGCAGAGTCCGGCAAACGCGCACGTAAATCCGGCCAGCACAAAACTCAGCGCCACCGCCGGCCCGGCATGCAGCGCCGCGGCCTGCCCGGTGAGCACAAAGATGCCGGCGCCGATCACCGCGCCGATCCCAAGAGTGATCAGATTCAGGGCGCCGAGCGAGCGCTTGAGTGTATGCTCACCCTCTTCGCTCGCTTCGGCGGCGAGCATCGACATTGGCTTAACGCGTAAGAGCCTGGACATGAATAAGGGCCATCCCCCTGACGTTTGAGATACAACCTAGGCTGCCGGCCGCACGGCTCTGCCGCGACCAGAAAAGATAAACCGGGATGCCAAGCAGAACGAGCACCAGGCCCGGCCATGTGTACTGGGGCTTGTACCGCAATAATACGATACAGATCCAAGTCGCCATCACAATGTAGAGCGCAGGCAACACCGGGTAGCCAAGCGCCTTGTAAGGCCGCGGAGCATCGGGCCTCTTTACCCGCAGCACGAACAGCCCCACGATGGTGAGGATGTAGAACAGCAGCACCGCAAAAATGATGTAATCGAGCAACTGGCTATAGGTTCCGGAGAGGCAGAGGAAGGCCGTCCACGCAGCCTGAACCAGCAGCCCCGCCACCGGCGTGCGATACGTCGGATGCAGTTTGCCCACCGACTTGAAAAAGAGCCCATCGCTGGCTCATCGCGTAGTACACGCGCGGTCCAGAGAGCGTCAGTCCATTGGCGCAGCCGAAAGTCGACACCAGGATCGCCGCAGCCATCAGGTACGCGCCGCCCGAATGAAAGATCACCTCAAGCGCCGCCGTTGCCACCCGATCCTCTGACGCATATTGCAACCCCCGCGCCATGGTCGTCGCTCCGTGCGGATCGCCGTGCAGCGGCAGCACCAGCAGATAACCAAGCGAGGCCAGAAAGTAGACCGTCAGCACAAAGCCCGCGCCGAGAACCAGCGACAGCGGAATATTGCGCTTCGGGTTTTTCACTTCCCCCGCCGTGAAGGTGATGTTGTTCCACGCGTCGGAGGAAAACAATGATCCCACCTGGACCACTGCAAGCACGATCACAGCCGCTCACCAGCACAATCGGTCCGCCAATGCCCACCTGCACCGGATGCAGCGCGCCCCAGCCCGCATTCCGCCAGAACTCATGCAGGCCGTCGCCGAAGTTGGCCTTCCATGCCGTTGCATTGCGGCCCACAGTGAAAGTAAGCACCACCAGCGCCGCCAGCGAGAGCGCTTTCGCCGAGGTGAAGATGTTCTGGATCAGCGCGCCGAGCCGGACGCCAAAAACATTCACCACCGCCAGCAGAACCACCACCACAATCCCCGCCAGGTTCGCCGTATTCAGCCCGATGTCCATGTTCCCCAAAACCATCGGGCCCAGAGGAATCGCCGGCACATGCGCAATGTGCCACAGCCAATGCGTTGTCGAGATAGAGGGAAAGAAGACCCCCAGAAATTTGCCGAAGGCCACGCAAACCGCCGCGATTGTCCCCGTCTGGATCACCAGAAAGAGGGTCCACCCATAAAGGAAGCCCCATAGAGGACCCAGCGACTCGCGCAGGTAAACATATTGCCCACCCGCCTTGGGCATCATCGCCGCCAACTCGCCGTAGCTAAGCGCGGCAATCAGCGTCATAACGCCGGTTACGACCCAGGCGCCCAGAAAGAGCGCCGGCGAGTCCGTCGTGCGCGCTATATCCGCGCCGACAATAAAAATCCCGGAGCCAATCATGGATCCGGCAACAATCGCTGTCGAGCTGAAGAGACCGAGGCTTGGCACCATGCCGGTTGCCTGAGAAGTCTCAGTGCCTTGTGTCTTGGAAATGAGATCGGATGAAGTCACTTTGCTCGGTTTTACTTGAAATGAACAAGAAAGTCTTCTGCTAATTGAATGGACGAAAAATCAAGCAGCCCGCTGATGTTTTTCTAACCCAGAGCCTTTATCCAGCGCCGAAATTCTTCCGCCGGATCAGGAGTCCGAAAGATCGCTCCCGCAACCGCAACCGTGTTCGCGCCGGCATCCAGAACGGCCTTCGCTGTCTCGATCGTGATTCCACCCACTGCGACGAGCAGTACCTTCGCCCCCGCCTGCCGGCGCAGATGGTGCACCCCGTCCACGCCGATCGGCTCCGTGCTGGTCGGCTTTGTATGCGTCGGAAAAACAGGCCCGATCGAAAAGTAGTCTGCCGGTTGGGTAAAGACGCCGGGGAGCAAATCGTCGCTTCCGCCAAAGGTGCCTACAATCCGGGCTGGGCCAACCACGTGCCGCGCTTCCCCGGGTGAGGCGTCACCGGCATCGACGTGCACCCCGTCAAATTTAAGCTGCTCCAATAAGATCGACCCGATCATCGAGAATTAACTTTACCTTCTCGGCCGGCATTGCGCCGCGTAGAATCCGTGCATCGGATTTCAGCTCTTCTTCCGATCCCGTCTTATTGCGGTACTCGAGCAAGGTCACGCCAGCTTCTGTCAACGACTCGCCGATGCGCTGCAGAAATGCGGTGCGGCCCGCGTCGGGAACTACCGACGAATCCAGGATCGGATAGACAAGCGGAAAGTTGAAATGCATGAATCCAGCCTAGCGTAGCAACCCATCGATTGTCAGCGATTAGAAGACAACCGGCCCTTCGGCAACCATGAAGAGGCCGATTGCGTACATTTGGCCGGCTGTCTACTGGGTTTGAACGATGTCCTGTCGCTACATCTCGTCGGCCGAGGGACCGTAGCAGCCGGGCACTTTCGCGCCGAGCAGCCGCAGGTATACGCCAAGCTGCGCACGATGGTGCACCAGGTGATTCATCACCATATCGCGCCACACCTGATAGCGCGGCTGGTCAATCCACGTCTGGTCACCGAAGATGAACTTCCAGTGCTGATCCCATTTCTCCGGTGTGATTGCCTCAAGGGCAGAGCGCGTCGGGGCCAGCTCCTTATCGAATTTCTCGAGCAAAGCAGCCCTGCTTGCGGGCACGTATGCCTCCCACTTGTGGTCCGCGGGAAACTTCAGCTCGTCCTGCGTGAGGGTGTGCAAGGCCCAGTCCCCCGTCATGTCGGTGACGTGGCCGGCCAGGCGGCCCAGCGGCATGGACTTCTCATGTGGCTTCCAGTTGACGTCTAGGTTCTCGGGCAGAGCCTCAAGAACTTTGCGGGTCTTCGCCGTCTCGCGGTCAAACTCGCCCAGTATCTCCTGCTGAATGTTCATTTGGGCAACCTCCAACGTTGCGAGAAGAAGAATAACTCGAAACGACGCGAAAGGCGAAGAAAAAGCGATAATCGATCCGATTTTTCGTTGTGAGCCGGCTTAGCGCGGCAGGGTGTAGGCGATGTAGGAGCCCCCGATGGGGCGCTTCGGGTCCCGGCCCCCGCTTGAAACCGTCACCACATACTGGCGGCCATCGATCATGTAGGTGGAGGGTGTCGCCATGCCGGCGAAGGGCAACTCCGTCTCCCACAGCAGCTTTCCGGTACGGGTGTCGAAGGCGTGGAACTTGCGGTCAAAGACGGTGGCGCCGATAAAGAGCACGCCCCCCGCGGTCACGATCGGGCCACCGTAATTCTCGCTGCCGGTTCCCTTCATGCCCTTCGCCGCAAGCTCCGGGTACTCGCCCAGCGGAATCTTCCAGAGGTACTTCCCTGTCTTGAGATCGATGGCGCTCAGTGTTCCCCAGGGCGGGATGAACGCGGGATAACCATCCGGGTCGAGAAACTTGCGGTAGCCCGTGAACTCGTAGCGGTCCGCAGCAGCCTCCTCGCTCCCCTTCTCCACAGCTTGGTGCACATCGAGATAGCGCAATAGCGCCTGCAACTGCGGCCCGGCCAGATCGGGCATCGCCGGCATTCTGCCCTTGCCGGTATGGACCAGCGCCGCGACCTGATCCGCTGAGAGGCGGCTGCCCAGGCCGATCAGCATGGGAAACGACGGCGGAATGCCCTCGCGATTGTCGCCATGGCAGATCGCGCAGCGGTCGCGGTAGACGCCTGCGCCGGCGGCATCAACGGGCGGCGCGGCGGTCTGCCCGGCCGGACCCGCAGCCATTTCCTTTTTCTCTTCGGCAGAAGCGCCGGTGCGCAGAAACTCCAGCAGTGAGGCCAGGTGCGCGTCATCAATGTTCGGGAAAGACGGCATGCGCCCCGTTCCCTTGTGCACGCGATCGGCGATCTCTTGCGGCGTGAGCCGCTTCTCGATACCGACCAGCGAGGGAAAGGTCGGCGGCGAGCCGGCGCGGTCCTGGCCATGGCAGATGGCGCATTGCGCGCGATAGACTGCTTCGCCTGGACTTCCCGGCTGCTTCGGCGCAGTGAGGCCGCCGAGCCACGCCATCTCGTTGGCGTTGACGAAGAGCGTTTTGGAACCGGGATCGACGGCTGGTCCGCCCCACTCCGCGCCGCCATCGAAGCCTGGGAAGACGATCGTCTGATTGTCAAGCGTCATGGGCACAAACTGCCCGTCGCTCCGCATTCCCGCAAACTGCTTCACCGCCCAGGCGTGCACTGCCGGCGTGCGCGTGATGAGCATCTCGGCTGTGAGGCGCTGGCGCGCAAAGGGCAGAGGCCACTCGGGCAGCGGCTGCGTCGGCGACGTCACTTCGCCGGGCACATCGCTTGCCGGATATGGCTTTTCGCTGATCGGAAACAGCGGCTTCCCGGTAACGCGATCGAAGAGATAGATGTAGCCCTGCTTGCTGGTCTGCGCCAGCGCGGCTACCGGCCGGCCGTTGCGCTGCACGGTGACGAGCGCCGGCGGCGACGAGAAGTCGCGGTCCCAAAGGTCGTGATGCACCGCCTGAAAGTGCCACAGCAGTTTGCCGGTTGCCGCGTCGAGCGCAAGCAGCGAGTCAGCGTAGAGATTGTTGCCCACGCGGTCGCCGCCGTAGAAATCCATCACCGCCGAGCCCGTCGGCACATAGACAATGCCGCGCTCTGCATCGAGCGTCATGCCGGCCCAGTTGTTGGCGGCGCCCGCTGTCTTCCACGCGTCCTTCGGCCAGGTTTCGTAGCCCGGTTCGCCGGGCAGCGGAATGGTGTGGAAGGTCCACCGAAGCGCGCCGGTATGCACGTCGAAGGCGCGAATGTAGCCCGGCGGCGCAGGATGCGTCTCGGGGTTGCGCCCGCCGACAATGATCAGGTCCTTGTAGATCACGCCCGGCGCGGTGAGCGCAATCGATTGCGTCTCATAAGGACGGCCCAGCCCCTTGCGCAGATCGATGCGCCCGCCATCACCAAAGGAAGGACCGGCTTCCCTGTCTCCGCATCGAGGCAGTAGAGGTAATTCATGATGCCCGCGAAGAGCCGCCCACGCCCATCGCCGGCGTAATAAGCGAAGCCGCGCGCAGGCTGCGTGCCGTTGATGCCCGAGTCGAACTTCCATTTGAGCCTGCCGGTCGTCGCGTCGAGCGCGATCACCTTGGCCGTAGGCGTGTAGGCGTAAAGCGTGCGTCCCAAAATCATCGGGTTGGTTTGGATCTGCCCCGCCTCGCCGGTATCGAAGCGCCACGCCTGCACCAGGCGATGCACGTTGCCGCGATTGATCTGCTTCAGCGCGGAGTAGTGATCGCCGTTGAGGCCGCCATTGTAAGCAGGCCAGTCAACGGTCTGCGCGGCTGCGGCAAGCGAGGTGAAGAGCAGAGAGATGGTCAGACGCAGGAGCGGTTTAGGGATCATCGGCGCGCAGATGGAATCGGCGCATCAAGAATACATGGCGAGACACTGAGCGGCACAGTTCGGCGAGCCTAGACCATGATCTGCTCAAACGCTTGCGAAATTCTTTGCAAGCTTTTCTGTGAATTTCCAAATTCCAGAGAGGGGGAGGGGGGTATCCCGATTTGGAGGGGGTGGGGTGCCCGCAGTTCCTGGTTCCCAGTTGCGCAGTGCCCGCAGATACAGTGTGCGCGCTGTGGATGAATTGATACGAAAGCGCGCTGCATCGCTTTCCTGGGTGCTAACCCACACACCGGTGCACCCATGTCAGTGGTTGGGGTAAATCGCCGCAAGGCACATCATCATGAAGCGGACAGGTCAACAGTCGCCAGACGCGCCAGACGAACAGGATGAACAGGGCCAGCGCAAGGTCGATGCCGCCGAAGTAAAGGTCGCCGTGGTCGAGCCTGCCTTGACGATACAGAACCATCGCGCCGATGCCGAAACTCAGCTTCTCAAGCACAGCGAAAGGAATCACCGGGCGCAGGCGCACCGGCTGGCGGGCGATCGCAAAGAAGAGAAGTTGCCATGCGAGCGTCACGCCGACGAATCCGTAGAAGAACATCGGATGCGTGATCGGCGGCGGATCCTGCCGGCCGATTGTCTGCTCCATGAAGTACAACGGCGCAACGGTGATCACTCCATAGATGCCCGCGATATAGAAAACCCAGCGCGCGAATTTCATTGGGCCACTCCTTTCGATCTCGACACCGATGATAGAGGAGCTTCAGGGGCATGCCACCCTGTCGCTCCAACCGCAGAAGGCTTGAATGCAACCCCGAAGTTTACTTAACCGAGCCAGGGTCTGTCCGCTTACTACTTACTAAAATGGTCAAAGAGTTCTTGACATAAACATCGAGCTTCGGCAGACTCTAGTGCCTATTCTGGAATCTCCATTTGACGCGAGCGTTGGGTACAAATGCGAGGTGGGACTTGGGTCAGACGAAGCGCCTTTTTGCTATTGCGAGCGCGATGTTCCTCGTTTTCGGCTTGTTCCTTGCGAACTTCATGGGAACCAACCTGACGATGGGGCTCGGATGGCCCGGCGCGACAATTCGTCACGATGTTAGTTTTCATGCGGCTTGCTATTTCATAGCAGCGGTGTTTGGTGTGTTTGCCTGCGTTTACGCTATCCGGCGTATCCCCTTCAATAAGAAGCTCTCGAAATGGCATTTCTGGCTGAGCACTGCGGGCACTATGCTATATGCCTTCGGTTATGCGTTCCTCGTCACATGGGCGAGAGATATCGCCGGGCGTGGACAGATTCAAGCCTCGCAAGGCGCAGTGGGCGTCGCTTTGATCGGGCTGGTTCTTGGTCCGCTATGTTTCGTGTCGGGTCAAATACTGTTTGTCATCGGTTTCGTGCAGGCCGTTCCGAAAATAGGTCGTTGATGACCCCATGGGACCGCTGGTCCCGTCAACCGGTGCCGACTGGGCAGAGCTACGCCCCCGTCTTCGCCAGAAACCTCTCCATGAACTTGGTGTCGAAGTTGCCGGTGCGGAAGTCGGGGTCCTGGAAGATGGCCTGGTGCATCGGGATCGAGGTGTCGATTCCCTGCACGATGAACTGGCTCAGCGCGCGCTCGGTGCGGGCGATGGCTTCTTCGCGGTCGTGGCCGTAGGCGATCAGCTTGGCAATGAGCGAGTCGTAATAGGGCGGCACCACTCCCTCGGCGTATTGCGCGGTATCGACGCGGATGCCATTGCCGCCGGGCACATTGAAAGCCGTGATCTTGCCGGCCGAGGGCGTGAACTTCTGCGGATGCTCGGCGTTGATGCGGCACTCGATGGCGTGGCCGCGGATCTCGAGCTTCGCGGGAAGAATGGCATCCAGCTTCTCGCCGGAAGCGATGCGCAATTGCGCCTTCACGAGGTCGACACCGGTGATGGCTTCGGTGACCGGGTGCTCCACCTGGATGCGCGTGTTCATCTCGATGAAGTAGATGGAGCGGTCCTCGTCCATGAGGAACTCGACGGTGCCCGCATTCTGGTAGCCGATGTCTTTGAGGCAGCGGCAGAGCGTCTTGCCCAGCTCGTCGCGCAGCTTCGGCGTGACCTGCAGCGAGGGCGCCTCTTCAATGAGCTTCTGGTGGCGGCGCTGGATCGAGCACTCGCGCTCAAAGAGCGAGACAACGTTGCCGTGCTCGTCGGCCAGCATCTGGAACTCGATGTGGCGCGGCCGCTCGATGAACTTCTCCATGTAGAGCTCGCCGTTGCCGAAGGCGTTGGCGGCTTCGGTATAGGCGGCGTGAAAGAGATTCGGCAGCTCGTCGGCGTTGCGCACGATGCGCATTCCGCGGCCGCCGCCGCCGGCCTTGGCCTTGAGGATGACGGGGAAGCCAACCTTGCCGGCCCACTCCTGCGCTTCTTCAACCGAAGCGATGATGCCGTCAGAGCCAGGCAGGATAGGCACCTTGGCCTTCTTCATCGACTGGCGGGCCTTCTCTTTTTCGCCCATGAGGCGGGTGACCTCGGGCGGCGGCCCGATGAACTTGATATTGGAAGCACGGCAGACTTCGGCGAAGTTGGCGTTCTCACTGAGCAGGCCATAGCCGGGGTGAATGGCGTCGACGTTGGCGATTTCGGCAGCGGAGATGACCGCCGGCACGTTGAGATAGCTGTCAGCCGGGCGCGGCGGGCCGATGCAGATGGCCTCGTCGGCAAAGCGCACGTGCAGTGAGTTGCGGTCAGCTTCACTGTAGACCGCGACGGTGCGAACGCCGAGCTCGCGGCAGGCATTCAGGACGCGCAGCGCAATTTCGCCACGGTTGGCAACCAGTACCTTACGAAACATTGATAGCCCTTTTGAAATACAGCGCAGTTAGCGCGGCTGGCGGTGTTGGCGGAGTTAAGACGGCTTCTGCTTCAACCACCATGTACCCCGCAAACTTTTCTGCAATCACCGCTGTCTCCGCTCCCCATTAACCCTGGCGGATGGAAAAGAGTGGCTGCCCGAATTCAATGGGCTGTCCATTGGAGACGAGGCACTTGACGATCTCGCCGGAAGCATCGGCTTCGATCTCGTTCATCAGCTTCATGGCTTCAACAATGCAGATCACCTGGCCCTTCTCAACCCGGTCGCCAGGCGCGACAAAGGGCGACGATCCGGGAGAGGGCGATCCATAAAAGGTGCCGACGATCGGCGATTTGACCTGGTGCAGTTCTTCTTCAGCAGGGGCCGGCGCTGCGGCCGGCGCGGGAGCGGCTGGGGCCGGATGCGATGCGGCATGCGGATGCGGAGCCGCGGCTGCCGGGGGCGGGGCTGAAGCCATCAGGCGCGCCAATCCGGAAAGATCGGCCTGCGCGCCGGCGGGCTGCTCGAATTTGAGCCTGATCTTGACGTCGCCGCGATCCAGATCGAATTCGGCGACCTGGTACTGCCTCAAAAACTCGATCAGCTCTTTCAGGTCCTGCATGTCTTGTGGTTTCATTCGTCCCTTTATCTCTCCCGCTCTGCGGCGGGGTTAAAGCTCGATCAGCGCCTTGGGCGCGGGGGTAAGAACCTGCCCCCCATTTCGCGTCACCGCGACCATATCTTCGATGCGAATCCCAAACTGCCCGGGGAGATAAACCCCGGGTTCAATCGTGACAACCATGCCGGACGCAAGCCGCGTGGTCTGCCCGGCGCCGATACGTGGTGCTTCGTGAATCTCGAGGCCAACCCCGTGGCCCGTGGAGTGAGAAAAGGCCTCGGCCAGACCTGCCTTGCGCAATATGCCGCGGGCGGCTTCGTCCACCTCTGCGCAGCTTGTTCCCGCGCTTACCCTGGCGACGGCGTTTTGCTGTGCTTCCAGCACCGTGGTGTAGGCATCTCGCTCTTTTGCGTTGGGCTTTCCAAAATGCACGGTGCGTGTCATATCAGAGCAGTAGCCCTTGTGGATTATACCGAAATCCAGGGTCAGAAAGCCGCGGCGAGGCAGCGAGCGCCTTCGACGCCCTGCCATGCGGCAGCGCAGAGCGGGTGCCAGAGGCCACGATGGTTTCAAACGACATGCCCTCGGCGCCGAGCCGGCGCGCCTGGTATTCGAGCTCCGCGGCCACTTCGTATTCCGCCATGCCGGGGCGCAGCACGCCAAGGATGTGGTCAAAGAGACGGCAGCCGGTGAGAGCCGCCTCCGTCATGATCGCGAGTTCGTCTTCGTCCTTGATCTGCCGCAGAGGCTCGACGAGAGGCGCAGCGAGAGCAGCGAGAAAACTCCGGCGCAGGCGCGACGGCAGCGCGCCGCGCAGACGCGCGAGGTCAGCGACTGTCGTCCACGCGGGGTCGAAGCCGACGAAGGCGATGCCAGGCTGCGACGCAAGCCACTGCACGGCGTTGGTTGCGGGCGAATTTGAAACGATCTGCACTTTGGCGCCGTTTACTTCTGCGGCTGCCTGCGCAGTGTAGCGGCCATCGGTGAAGAGGCGCGCGGCGCGGCGCGTCACGGCGAGCGCAGCGCTCGAGCCGGTGAATCCGCTGAGATAGCGAAGATCGGGAAGATGCGTAACGAGAAGCCCGTGCAGCCCGGCACGGGTTATACGGCGGCGGAGTTGACCGATACGGCGAAGGTGGTCCACCCGGAAAGGTATATCACGAGGGCAGGAAGAGACAGACACAAGCCGACCGCTACGAGCAGCGAGCGATCAGAGTCAGCGTGAGGCCAACGCGGGAAGGCGGCGCCGCAAGCTAGAAGCTGGTAGCTGTCTTGCACGGGCTTCTTCGCGTTGGGATCGGTCTCCGGAGTGGCCGACTGCATGTCAGACTGGCGGTCCATCCACTCGTCGAGACGCGAGCGCTTGAAGCGCCAGCGATTGCCCAGCTTGAAGGCGGGCACAAATCCCTCGGAGGCGTACTTGTAGAGTGTGTCGGGCGAGATACCAAGGTAGTCGGAGGCCTGGCGAATATCCATCACTTCGCGAACTTCAGGCACAAGCAGATTGGAGCGGGCAGCGACGTTGCGCATAGTTCCCCTCCCGAAAGGCGCGTGGCCCAGGGGGTCAGAATTCCGGCTCAAAAGCCGGTACACCTGTATATAACGCGAATTCACCCGGAGCTTCAAGGTTTTTCAGGAAGTTATGGGAAGTTCATAGGATTTTTGGTAGCCCGGCCGAGGGTCCGCCGGCGACCTCACCCAGCGGATAGTGCCGCCAGGTGGCAGATGCCCAAGGGGTTGGGCCAGTGGAGCAAATGGTGCGCTCTCGTCAGATCCGAAGATGGTCCGGGCGGCTGCGGGCAGAAAAATCCGCGGCCTAGGAAGGCTGGCCGCGGATCGTCTGTTTGCTCAATCTGCTCAGGATCGAAAACTGCCGGTTCCGGTCTCCTAATTCTGGTCTTCGCGCCGATGCAGCGTCGGCCGGTCGTCGCCGTCTGCTGCGCGTTGGGGTCGTTGGGATCGTTCTGGCCGGTGCTGGCGCGGCGCAGAGAAGGCTTCTTGCCGTTCTTGTTGTCGAGCAGGCGGCGCTTGTTTTCAATACGCGCCAGGCGCGCCTTCACGTCGTCGAACTCAGAGGTCGTCACCGTGTACTCGTCCTTCGCGGGCAGGATACGGGCAATCTCCTCCTGCGAGTGCAGAATGCGATCGGGCGTCTGCGGGTGATCGGAGAATGCCTTCGAGACGAGGCCGGGCTTGCGCTTCTCAAGAGCCTGGATCTTTTCAAAGAAGGTGATGAAGGCCTGTGGATCGTAGCCGGCCCGGTACATGTACTCCACACCGAGGTAGTCGGCCTGGGCTTCGAATTCGCGCGAGAACATCAGGAACGTCATCGGTATAGCGAGCTGTGCGGCTTCGTAAATTCCGTAGCCGGTCCAGCTATAGCCGGTCATCATGATCAGCGGAATCGAGCCCAGCTGAACATAGTTCATGCGGGTCATTTCGCGGGCCGCGTGGTGGGCGCAGACGTGGGCGATTTCATGAGCCATGACGCCCGCCAGTTCGGCTTCTTCGTCGGCGTTGAGGATGAGGCCGGAGTTGACGTAGAAGAATCCGCCGGGCAGCGCCATGGCGTTGATTTCGTCGGAGTCGATCACCTTGATGGTGAACGGCACCTTGCAGTCGGAGTTCTTCACGATGTTCTGGCCGACGCGGTTCACGTACTCGGTCACGACCGGATCGGTGATGAAGTGGGTGCTCTTCTCAATCTCGTCGGCGTACTGCTTGCCCATCTTGATCTCGGAGTCAGTCGAGTACCAGTTGCCCATGCCGCGGCCGCCGATGTCGCGATTGCCCACGGCGCTCACGTCCTCAATGCTTCCCTTCTTCACGTTGATCATGTCGCTGCCGACATCAACAACCTTTTGCGGATCGACCTTGGCGTCCTGGTCGCCCTTTACCGGCGTGGTGCCGGGCTCGACGTCATCGTCGCTCTTATCTTTGCTGTGCTTCTTGTCTTTCTTATCCTTCTTGCTGGCGTCCTTGCTTGTGTCCTGCGGAGCGGGCGGCGGGGTGTCGCTGGCCACCGGCGTGGTGCCCGGGGCCGGCTTGGTGTCGGCAGGAGTCTGCTTGGTGTCGGCGGGAGTCTGCTGCGGCGTTGCCGTGCCGGATGGCGTCGCGCTCGGCGGCTGCTGAGCGGCGGGCGTCGTAGTGGCTGCGGGTGTGGACGGGTCGCTGGGCGTAGCCGGCTGCGTGGTCGATTGCGCGGTGAGCGCAAAGGGGAGTGTCAGGGTGAGTCCGCCGAGCACTGCTGCCCTGAGCCCGATGAAAACTGCTTTCATGATGAAATACCTCCGGCCCCAGATTCCCTGTTCCCGATCCTATTGTGGCGCGGCGCACGTCCTCGCTCCGCTCAATCTGTTAGACGATAGTATCGACCCACTGGCAGCCCGCTGGAAGAGAAATTCGGGAACTTGGCAATATCCGCCCAGTTCCAGATCCAGGGGACGTCTGGCGCGGTACCTGTAAAGGGTAGGGATAGTGCATCCGAGGCCCTCTTTCTCTTTGACGTTGCCGGGGCCTGAATTAGAGTGGAGAACACGTAGGAATCTTGGAGGGTTCTGTGCGCAGGGCGTTCCCGGCGGTCTTCACATTCCTTGTGTGTCTGGCGCTGCAAGCCTTTGCGCAGCAAGGCCATCTGCGGGCTCCGCACCCTGCACCCGCTCCCCCGGCGCCAGCGGCAAAGCCCAGCGACCTGGTTTACGCGACCGACCTTGGCTCGCCCATCCTGCTCGATAAGAACTGGCGCGTCGGCGTCAGCACAGACCTTGCGCCGGCGCAACCGGGATTTGATGACTCGAAGTGGGCCGCGCGGGACGCGAAGGAGTCGATCGCGGACCTGCCGGGGAGTGAGGATACCGACGTGCCGGACAGCCACGACCGGCGCTATGTGTGGTTCCGCCTCCACCTCCGGCTCGCAAAAGACCATGGGCCCCTGGCGCTGCTGATCGAGCTGCCCGTAACCCAGAACACGACGATGACGATCGGCGCGTCGGGCCCGGGACTTGATGTCTTTGTGGACGGGAGGCAGGTCAAGCCGGAAGGGCCGCACGGAGATGCGCCCATGCGCTACGAGGAGATATCGCGGGTCTATCTGCTCGATGTGCCGTCGACAGAGACCGACACCACGCTCGCGATCCGCACCCTCTACATCCCGTTCGGCACCTATGCCTACACCAGCTTCTTCGGCAAGCGCGTGCTGCGGCTCGGCAATCCCCAGGATCTCGAGGGCCGGTGGGACCTGTGGTTTTATCACAGCATCTTTGAACGGCTGCCGCGCCTGATCAACGCATTCGTGCTGACCGTGCTTTCGTTGTTTCTGCTCGCTCTCTACTTCACGCAGAAGGGGCACGTCGAGTACCTGTGGCTCGCGCTGCACGAGTTCATCCAGGCGCCGATTGGCTTCATCGACCTCGCCGGCAGCCTGGCGCATATCGACCAGCTCTGGTACGCGGCCATGGTGCTGCAGCTTGTCGCCATCTCGGCATACGTCTACTTCGAGTTTCTGATCGCCTTTCTCAGCCTGAAGCGCCGCTGGTACATCACGCTGCTACGCTACAGCGCGCCGATTCTGGCCGGCGTGGGCCCCACACTGCTGCTGCTCGGCGGTCACGGCTGGCTGATCCTCGTCACCCTCGGCATCGTCTACCTTGGCAGCTTTCTGTGGATCGCGGGCTGGTTCATCTTTGTGCTGACCACTCTGATCACAGCGACGCTGCGCCGCAATTTCGAGGCTGGACTTCTGCTGATTCCCTTTGTGCTCTCGATCATCGGCATCGTCGAGCCCATTCTCACCAGCGGCCTGAGCGATTCGATGGGACGCGCATATCGCTCTCCGCTGACGATCCAGGTCGGCCCCGTGCCCATTCACTTTGCCGCCATTGCGGACCTTGCCGGCATCCTGGCAATCGTACTGATCATCTTTGTCCGCTTCCTGCGCATCCAGCACGACCGCGAACGCGCCAAGAGCGAGCTCGCCGCCGCGCGTAGCGTGCAGGAGCTGATGATTCCCCACGAGAAGGTGGCAACACCGGGCTACGAAGTAGACTCGGTCTACACCCCCGCTGCCGAAGTAGGCGGCGACTTCTTCTATGTGGAACCCGCAAGCGACGGCGGCATGCTCGTGGTGATTGGCGACGTGGCCGGCAAGGGGCTCAAGGCGGCAATGAATGTCTCGATGCTGGTGGGCGCTCTCCGCCGCACGCAGGAGCGCAGCCCGGCGAAGATTCTCGAATCGCTGAACCGCGTGCTTCCGGAAGGCGACAGCCTCACGACGTGCCAAGCCATCTGGTTCGGGGCCGACGGCGAGCTCGTGATTGCCAGCGCCGGCCACCTGCACCCATATCTCAACACGCAGGAGATTATGCTGCCGGGCGGACTGCCGCTGGGTGCGCTGCCCGACATAACCTACGACGAGGTCAGCCTCTACCTGCACCCTGGCGACCGGATTCTGCTCCTGTCAGACGGAGTGGTAGAAGCGCGCCACGCGACGGGCGAGCTCTTCGGCTTCGACCGCGTGCACAATCTCAGCAACCAGTCGGCGTTCTACATTGCGGATGCAGCCAAGGAATTCGGGCAGGAAGACGACATCACCGTGCTCACGATTCGGCGGATGGCGATGGCCGCGGCAGCGTAGATTCTCTGGATCACGTTCTGCCCCGAAACAAATAGAAGAGCTCGATCAGCAAGATCAGCACCACCGTCGCCTCAAGCAGAAAAGCACGGCTGTGGTTGAACTGCTCGACCATATCCTTGTAGAGATCTTCGGCGGTCCGCAGCTTGCGTGCTACAAGGTCCTTGTAATCGGGCACGCCGATCTTGCTCGCCGCCAGTTTGTAGAGGCGCGCCGCAAACATGTCGCTGAGAAACTTGATGGCGTTGTCGGCGTGCTCGGTGAGCTCGGCCACATCGAGCAACACCGTGTGCAGGCTGGTTGCCGAGCCGGCGAGGCTCCAGCCCGCCCAGAAGCCTTTTTTTTCATCGAGCAGATCGTAGACCTGGTCGAGGATGGAGGTCAGCAGTTCGTCGTAATGACGAAACTCGAGAAGCTGCGAGTTCGCGTACTCGAGCAGCTGAATCGTTGTCTCCGCGCCGGCTGTGGTGTCGTAGACGAAGGCCGCGTTCCAGCCAATCACGGAGACGTCGGTCGCGTAATACGAAACCTGCGACTGCAAGACTTCCCTGCTTTCGCCGTCAGACAAGGTAAGACGGTCGCCGCGCACTACCTGTGCGATCTGCTGCCCGTGACTGCGCATCAGCTCGGAGGCAGAAGGGTTCCCCTCGGAATCGCGCACGTGAAAGATGAAGTAATCTTCGCTCAGCCAGCGCGAGTACGGTTTGACCATGGCCACGGCGGCGCGGTCGAGCTTCTGCCGCACCAGCGGCTCGGCCCGCGAGGCAAAATCGACATCCCATACCCAGCGGCTGGCGAGATGCACGAGGCTGTCCCAGTCGCCGGCGAAAGGAAGCTGATAAATCACGCTGACAACACCGTAGTCGTAGTACTTGACCTGCCCCTCGAGCCGCTCGCCGCTCTCAAGAATCAGCGGCTCCATCGGCTCGACGACCGGCGGCCGCTCGTACCGCACGTAAGACGGCGCGGTGTGCTTCATGCTGGGCTGCGTGAGGGTTCGCGCGCTGATGGCCTGCTGCAGCTTGTCGAGGCGCAGCTCCTCGCAGACGTCGAACTGGATGAGCACCAGGACGGAGCCTTTGAGGACAACGGCGGATGGCGACGTCGGCGCAGTAGACATACGCACTCAGCCAGCATGGTACTCGATGGACGGGAAAATCGCGGTGAAGGACGGGCTAAAATTCGCCCAGCGGCAGCGGTCTGCTGAAGAGGTATCCCTGGAAAGTGTGGCAGCCCAGGCTGGCGAGATAGGTACGCTGCTCCTCTGTTTCGACGCCCTCGGCGATCACCGAGAGACCCAGCGCCCTGCTGAAGGAGATGATTGCCTGCGCAACAGCGCCGGCGACCGGGTCGACGGAGATCTCGCCTACGAAGGAGCGGTCGATCTTGAGCTGGTCAAACGGCAGAATCTTCAGGTACGTCATCGACGAGTAGCCGGTGCCGAAGTCATCGAGCGAAAACTGCACGCCGTGCGATTTGAGCTCTGACATTTTGGCCAGCACCTCTTCAATATTGCCGCCGAGGATGCTCTGGTTCAGCTCAAGTTTCAGATTCCTGGGATTGGCGCCTGCCTGTTCCAGGGTCCTGAGCACATTTTCGACAAACTTCGGCTGGCGAAACTCGCGGGCACTGATGTTGACCGTGACCTCGAGATGCGCGCCTTCTTTGCGGTTTGCCCAGGCCGCCATCTGCGTGCAGGCGGTTTCGAGAATCCACGTGCCGAGCGGAATGATGAGGCCCGTTTCCTCGGCAAGCGGAACGAAATCGAGAGGAGAGACGAGGCCGCGCGTGGGATGCTTCCAGCGCACCAGCGCTTCGGCCCCGGTGAACAGGCCGCGGTCGATCTGGGGCTGATAGTAAAGCGAAAACTGGTTAGCCTTGATTGCCTGGCGCAGATCTTCTTCAAGCTCAGCGCGGGCGTTGACCGAGGCTTGCAGTGCGGGCGCGAAAAAAAGCATGGCGCTGCGTCCCGCAGCCTTTGCCTGGTACATCGACATATCGGCCTGCTGCAGCACTTCGCTGCCCGTTTCGCCATTGTTGCCGAAGATTGTGATGCCCATGCTGGCGCCGCTCTGGCACTCGTGGCCTTCGACGAGGTACGGTTCGGCAATGGCAGCCAGAATCTTTTCGCCAACAGACTTGGCGCGGGCAGCAGCGGTTTCGGGAATCTGGCTGAGGTCTTCGAGCACCACAACAAACTCGTCACCGCCGAAGCGCGCTACGGTGTCCGCCTCGCGCACGCAGCTGGTGATGCGGCGCGCCGTTTCCTGCAGCACCAGGTCGCCGACGTGGTGGCCGAGAGCATCATTGAGCGGCTTGAAGTTGTCGAGGTCGATGAAGAGCAGCGCGTGCTTGGTGTGGTTGCGCACGCTCACAACCAGCGCCTGGCGCAGGCGCTCCCAGAGAAGCCGCCGGTTGGGCAGCCCAGTCAGCGTGTCGTAGAAGGCGAGGTTCTTGATCTCGTCTTCTTCCGCCTTGGCGACGGAGATATCGCGGATGAACGACAGGATGCAGGGCTCGTCGTCGATTTCGGTCGAAGCCGCCGAGAGCTCCGCCCAGAAAAGATCGCCGTTCTTTCGCCGCATCCTCAGCTCGATATCGCGGCATCCTTCGTTCTGATCCAGAGCCTCGCCGAGCCGCTTGCGGTCTTCAGGCGTGGCCCAGAGACCGAGTTCCACCGACGTGTGGGCGAGGACCTCTTCCCGCACGAAGCCGGTCAGAGTGAGGAACTCAGGATTCACGTCGACGATACGGCCATCGCGCGTGCGGGCGATCAGCACGGCCTGCGGAAAGGTATTGAAGGCGTTGCGGTAGCCCTCCTCGCGGTTCTCAAGCGCCTGCGCAGTACGCAGCAGGCGAATCTCGGCGATCTTGCGCTCGTTGATGTCTTCAATCAGTGCGAGAAGGTGCGAGGGCTGCCCCTGCGAGTCGTATTGCACCGACGAGGTGAGCTTGAGCCAGAGGTTGGTCCCGTTCTTGCGGATGTAGCGGCCTTCGAGGCTGACTGCCTCGATGGAGCGATTCCATAAACCGCGAAACGCCGCCGTGCAGGCGATCGCGTCCTCGGGCATCATGATCTGCTGAAAGGTCAGCCCGGCGACCTCTTCCGGATCGTAGCCGATGATCTCGGCGAAACGTACATTACATCGGAGGATGTGCCCTTCCGGCGTCGCATGGACAATGCCGATGGCGGTCTGCTCGAAGAAACCTCCGCGTTCAGGGCTCGGTTTTTCAAACATTAGTATGTCAGCTTTCGCCACGATTAGCTTGGATTGTACCGTTGGGCAACTGATTTTGAAGGGGTTTGCACACTCTGCGTGGAGGAAAAAACAGATCAATCGTCACCACTTGGTCACGCCCGCGTAATCACGTGGTTCTGCCCTTCGTGTTAGACGCCTCCGGAGGTGGGGGTAGCATACGTGTCGTTTTTGGGACAAAGAGCTAAGCCCCGCCCTGAGGAAAGGGGACGGGGCCTGGCTTCCGGTTTGGCCGGGGTCAGTAGAGCGGCGCTCTAGTCGTAGTATTCGAGCCCGAGGTGCGTGATCAACGAGGCTCCCATGATGTGTCGCAAGGTGTTCTTGAGCTTCATCGACTGGATAAACAGGTCGTGCTCCGGGTAGAGACCCTCGCGCGTCTGCGGTGACTTGAGGTAGAAGCTCAGCCACTCCTGGATGCCGATCGAGCGCAGCTCCTGCGACCGCTTGGCGAGGTCAAGAAAAAGCACCAGGTCAAGGGCAATTGGCGCAGCCAGAATGGAGTCGCGGCAGAGGAAATCCACCTTGATCTGCATCGGGTAGCCGAGCCAGCCGAAGATGTCGATGTTATCCCAGCCCTCTTTGTTGTCGCCGCGCGGCGGGTAATAGTTGATGCGGACCTTGTGAAAGATGTCTTTGTAAAGGTCGGGATAGAGCTCGGGCTGGAAGATGTATTCCAGTGAGCCCAGCTTCGACTCTTCCTTCGTCTTGAAAGATTCGGGGTCGTCGAGCACTTCTCCGTCGCGGTTGCCCAGAATATTGGTAGAGTACCAGCCGGAAACGCCGAGAAGGCGCGCCTTGAAGGCCGGCGCAAGCACGGTCTTCATGAAGGTCTGCCCGGTCTTGAAATCCTTACCGCAGATCGGGGCCGCATTCTGCTTCGAGAGCTCGATCATCGCCGGGACATCGACGGTGAGGTTGGGGGCGCCGTTGGCAAACGGCACGCCCTCGCTGAGCGCTGCATAAGCGTAGATCTGCGAAGGCGCGATGCCGGGGTCGTTATTCTCAAGGCCCTTTTCAAAGGCCTGGATGGACTGATGAACCGCCGTGGGCTCGAGGAAGATCTCCGTTGAGCCGCACCAGATCATCACCACGCGGTCAACGGTCTTGCTGAAGGCCTGGATGTCGGCGCGCACCTGGTCGGCCAGGTCCCTCTTGTTCTTGCCCTTTTTCACGTGGGTGCCGTTGAGGCGCTTCACGTAGTGCTGATCGAAGACCGCCGGCAGCGGCTTGATCGTCTCAAGATAGGGCTTGAGCTGTTCGAGGATTTCCTTGTCCAGCACCTTGGCGTGCGCGGCCGACTCGTAGACGTTGTCTTCGAAGATGTCCCAGCCGGTAAAGACGAGATCGTTCAGGTCCGCGAGGGGAACGAAGTCCTTGATGTGAGGGGAATTGTTGTCGGTGCGCTTGCCGAGACGGATCGTGCCCATCTGGGTGAGCGAGCCGATCGGCTTGGCCAGCCCGCGGCGGACGGCTTCAACGCCCGCGATAAACGTGGTGGCGACGGCACCCAGGCCGACCACCATCACTCCCAGTTTGCCCTTGGCGGGCGCCACTTTTGCTTGAGCGGTCTTCTGGCCGCCTTGCTCTTCGTTACCCATCATTTCTCCTAACGTCATTCGTGTTGCTGCGGATTACCAGGGAATCCGAAAGTTGTATTGGTAAGACGAGACAGTGTACCGCTTCAAGAGGGACTCAATCCTGCTGTGCGCTCAGGGCCTCTCCGCGGCGCGCCCGGTTGATGTGCGACCAGACGAACCAGATGATGCCTGCAAGCAGGACGATTTCGACTGAGAGGTGAAAGCGGTGGAAGGCCTGCTCAAAGCGCGGGTCAGTGTGCCACTTTTCCCCGAGTCTCATGCCGGCATAGGCGAGGGCAAAGCACCACGGCCACGAACCGACAAACGTGTAAATGTGAAAGCGAAGCTGCGACATCTTCGCAATGCCAGCCGGAAACGCGATAAAGGTGCGGACCACCGGCAAAAGCCTTGCCAGCAAGACGGTGATCGAGCCGTATTTCTCAAAGAACCATGTCATGCGGTCGAGATCGTGATGGCTCATCAGCACCCAGCGGCCATAACGCTCCACGAGTGGGCGGCCGCCCTTGGCGCCGATCCAGTAAGCCACAACGGAGCCGAGATTACAGCCGATGGCGCCCGCGGTCGCGACCCAGAAAAGATTGAAGCGGCCCAGGTAAACCAGGTAGCCGGCAAAGGGCATGATGATCTCGGAGGGCAGCGGGATGCAGGCCGATTCGATCCCCATGAGTGCTGCAACGCCCGCGTATCCGCCCATGTCGATGACGTGTGTGATGAACTGTACAAGAAAAGCAATAATCCGTTCGCTCATGGGCAGCTTCAGTATATAGGGCGGACCTTTGGTTTCTGAGCCGCATGAGGGTCGGCATTTTCAGGAGCCGGCAAGTGCCCGGCAGAGTGCAGAAGCTCTCAGGCGTGGCAAAGCCGCACCAAGCGCAGACAGGCCCGGCCGCGTGGCCGGACCTGTCCATTTTCCGCGTCAAAGAGCTACTTGCTCGAAGGCGGCACTGTGGGTGCAACGGTGGTGTCGGTCGCCGGTTGCAGGCCCGGAATCACGGGGGCCGTGCCGACCTTGCCTGTCGCAGCCTCGGTCAGGTTGATCCCGTAGTGCTGCAACGTCTCGGCCAGCACTGCGTAGAGCAGCGAGCGATCCTTGGCGTAGGTCAGGTTCGCCGTGATCAGGTTATTCCGCGCCGTCGCAAGGTTGCGCTCCTGCAACAGCACGTTTGCCGTGGTCGATGCGCCCAGCTTCAGCTTCTTCTGCTCCGCGTCGAGGCTCTGCTGCGCATAGTCCTGCGGCCGCGATTGAAGCCCTCACCTGCGCGCGGTCGTTGGTCAGCGCATACTGCTGATTCACGACCTGCATCCTGATCTGCGTGTAGAGCTGCTCAAGATGCATTTCGGCCTGACGATACTCGATCAGCGCGCGCGCATGGTCGGCCTGTGCTGTCCTGTTCCGGATCGGCAGCTGGAAATTAAAGCCCAGCCCCTTGTCCGGCGAGCTGCCATTGACCAGATTGCCGAGCGTATCCGTATAGCCGCTCGACGCGACCGGGGGGCACGGAATGCCGAAAAAGTTGCAGTTCGGATTGAAATCGCCGCCCACGCCCTGCGCTCCGTAGAAGCCGTAAACATCCAGCGTTGGCAGCAGATTCTGCCTTGTGCCCCGCAGGGTGATCTCGTCCTTCTTGATCGAAAGCACGCCCTGCTCGAGCTCGGGCCGGTTCTTGAAGGCAATCTGCGTCAGTTCCTCCGGGGTCTGCCGCTCTTCCGGCAGCTCGTCCAGAACCACGCGGTCTGTCGGAATGACTGCTGCCGCAATCAGCGCAGGATCGTTCAGGTTGCGAAAGATCGCCTGCTTCAGAATCAACTGCTGGAAGTTCAGGTTGCTCTGCGCGCTGATCAGCGCCTGCTTGTCCGTGGCGACGGTCGAATTCGACTGCACCACGTCCAGCGGCGCCATCGTGCCGATATCCAGCTGCTTCTGCGTGTCGCTGGCCAGCTTGCTGCTCTGCTCAAGCGCCTGCTGCTTCGCCTGCACATCCTCGTAGGCGCTCACCACGACCCAGTAGATGTTCTCGACCTGGTTTACCGTGGTACAGAATCTGCTGGCGGAAAGTCGAGTTGGTAATCTGCCGGTTCAGCTTCGCCTCGTAGTAGAGACGGTTATTCACCCAGATTCCGGCGCCCTGCAGCAGATGCTGTGTCACAGTCGCCTTGAAATTCGACATAACCTCCGGGCTGTATGTATTGAACGGACTGGTCGTGGTTAGGCGACTGTTATTCCACCCGAGAGTCGCCGACGTGCCGGTTACGAATCCTTGACTGTAGGTAAAGTCATACGAGTTTGTGTTGTTAAATGCGCGCGGTGAGAACGTGCTCGTCTGCGGTGACTTCGCGCGTTCAAACTGGATAGTGCCACCCACGACCGGATCCCGCTGCTCGGGCACAGGCCCCGCGCCGTCAACCGACAGCACCACGCCGCCGACGCCTGCCGTCGCGCCGCCTACTGTGCCCGGCGAACCGCTTGCGCTCAACGTCTGCGATGTGCCGCCCAGGGTATTCTGCAGAACCGTCGCGCCGACGCCGCGCAACTGGCTGCCCGCCTTCGCCCGCAGAATATCCGTGTCGGCGATATCAAGGTAGTACCGGCTGATCGCGATGTCGTAGTTGTTTTCGAGCGCCAGTGCGAGCGCATCGGAGAGGCTCAGGTAAATCTTCCCGTCCTTCACAAGGTCAATCGCACGGACGGAATTGTTGAAGTCGGCGGGTGCAATTTTCGTCGGCCGGTACATGTTGATCACGTTGCCAAGCAGACGCCCTGCCGGCTTTGTGAAATCCCGGTCAGACTGACGCAAATCAACGGGCAGCGTCTCCGTCGGCGTGGGCGCCGCGGGAAGAGCCGATGCCGCCTTATTGGTTGACTCGGTTGGCGCAGTTTGCTGCGCAATGCCTGGCACGCTGGCCGCAAGCGTCAGCAATGCCGCCGCCGCTGCCCGTAGCCGATTCCCTGTCTGCCTCTTCACCTGGCGAGTAGTCGCATCCTGTTGCTCAGACACACGTATATCGAACAAATGCATGTTTCCTCTCCACGAGTTGCGAAAGGCATGTGGGGTGCCATTCTTCAAGACGCCCAAAGACCCTCTTCGGACGCAAATTGTGAGGTGTTAAAGCGGGTTCTGCCTCTGCGTTACGTCGCACGGCCTCACTTCCAGCCAATACGCGCGCAGCACCCGTTTCGTTCCCCTCTTTAAGATTTAGCTTCCGGGGGCGATCCGACCGGGATTTGCCACGAAAAACTGAGTATAACTCACTCACGCCCCTCACTTTTTCGTGCAGTATGGTCAATTACCCTGTTATCTGAATCGATACCCATGACCGACTCCACCCAGCCCCATCTTTCCCGAGGGGAAGCCACTCCGTCGGCTCCGCAGACCTGGAGACTCACCCTTGCCTACGATGGCACTGACTTCCACGGCTGGCAGGTGCAGCCCGATGCAGTCACAATCCAGGGCGAGCTCCAGAAGGCCCTGCAGCGGATCACCGGCGAAGACCCGCTGCCCCAGGGCTCCGGCCGCACCGACGCCGGCGTCCACGCTCTGGCCCAGGTCGCGAGCTTTCCCCTCGACGCGCGCATTCCCGCCGAAAGTCTGATGCGCGCGCTGAATCGCATCCTGCCGCGCTCGATCCGGATTCTTGAAGCGGCCGTCGCATCCGACGATTTTCATGCGCGGCACTCGGCCATCGCCAAGACCTATGAGTATCGCGTCTTTGCGGGCGGTCCCTGGTGCTGCTCGCCCTTCCTCGCTCGCTACGTCTACGCCTGTCCCTGGCCTCTCGACCGCGCCGCGCTCAGGCAGGCCGCCGAGTGCTTCCTCGGCGAACACGACTTCCTCTCTTTCGCCGCCTCCGATCCCGATCTGACGGCCCGCTTCGCCTCCGCCGCACCCTCGACAATTCGCACCGTCTACTCCTCTCATTGGGAAGAACGCAGCAGCGATGCCGGTGCTCTGCTCGTCTATTCGATTCGCGGCAACGGCTTTCTGCATCACATGGTGCGCAACATCGTGGGCACCATGCTCGACGCCGCACGCGGCCAGATGCTGCCATCTGATATTCCCGGGATTCTCGCCGCGCGCTCACGCAGCGCCGCCGGACCAACCGCGCCGGCCTGCGGGCTCTTTCTTTGCTCCGTCGAGTACCCTTGACCCGTCGCGCTTTGCTCGCCGCGTTCCCTGCTACCCTTGAATCCATCAGGTATGCCGCCCTTTTCACGCAGCACCGCATTCTCGCGGGTTACAGGTCTTGCGGCCCAGCGGCCCGTGCATGCCGCATTTGCGTGGATGCATACCAATCCTCAGGTCATCATGGACTGGCAGGCTGCTCTGGTCGCCATCCCTGCCCCGCCCTTCGGCGAGGAGGCGCGCTCTGCATGGGCAGCGGCTCGCTTTGCCGAGCTCGGCCTCTCTGAAATCACAGTGGACGCGGTTGGCAATGTCATCGGCATCCTGCCCGCCGCCGCGCTACCCGCCGAGAGCAGCGGACCCGTCATCGTTCTCTCCGCGCATCTCGATACTGTCTTTCCCGCTGAAACCGCACTCACTCCCCTCATCAGCCGCAACGGCGGCGCCCTGCAGCTCAGCGCGCCCGGGGCCTGCGATAACGCAGCCGGAGTAGCAGGCCTGCTCGCCATCGTGCACGCGCTGCTTCATGCCGGCGTCCCGCTGGCGGTGCCCCTCGTCGTGCTGGCCAACGTTGGTGAAGAGGGCGAAGGCGATCTCCGCGGCGTGCGTCACTTTTACGATCACTCCCGCTTCGCCGGCCGCATTGCAGCGCACATCGTGCTCGACGGCGCGGGCGCCGACTCCGCGGTGACGCAGGCCCTCGGCAGCCGCCGCTTTCAGATCACCGTGCGCGGCCCCGGCGGTCACAGCTTCACAGACGCGGGCACGCCCAATCCCATCGCCGCGCTCTCTTCCGCACTCGCCAACCTTGCCGAGCTGAAGCTGCCCGACCAGCCACGGACCACCCTCAACCTCGGCACCATCCACGGGGGCACCAGCGTCAACTCGATTCCTGAAAGCGCCGCCGCTGCTGTCGACTTCCGTTCCACGAGCTCCGATGAACTCCTGCGCCTCGAGGTCGCGCTCCATCGCGCCGTTGAAGACGCCGTCGAGCATGCGAACGATCTCGCACGCGGACCGCGCAGCCGTGGACCGCTCTCCTTCACCATCGACAAAATTGGAGACCGCCCGGCCGCGCAGTTGCCCGCCGATTCGCCGCTGCTTGAGACGCTGCGCTCTGTCGATCGCCACCTCGGCCTGCGCACCGATCTACGCCTCGGCTCCACCGATGCCAATATTCCCATCGCCCGCGGCGTGCCCGCGCTCTCTGTCGGCGCCGGCGGTGAGGGCGGCGGCGCGCATACCGTCTCCGAGTGGTACAGCGACAAGGACCGCGAGCTCGGTCTGCGCCGCATCCTGCTGCTCACCCTCGCCATCGCCGAATGGGCCGCCGAGCAATAACCTCATCGCGCGGCGCATCTGCTAGACTCCGCCCATGCGCACAGCTTCGGCTTTTTTGGTTGCAGCTCTCTCTGCATCTGGCTCCTGCACCGCTCAAACGCCGCAACTTCATCCCACCGCCCCAGGCAGCAAAGCTGCCTCGCACGCCACGGCGCCCTCCGGGCCGCCCGACATTATCTTTTTCAACGGCGTCATCTACACCGGCGAAGGCTTTGCGCAGGACAAGCCGCGCACCGTGCAGGCCATGGCCATCGCCGGCGGCAAGGTCCTCGCCATCGGCGCCAATGAAGAAGTCTCGCGCCTCGCCGGGCCGAAAACCATCCTGCGCGATCTGAACACGGCCAACACCAGCACTTATCTCTTTCCGGGATTCAACGACGCGCATACGCACCTGGGCGCAGCAGGCCAGACCAAGCTCAACGTCGATCTCACCGGCGTCAAATCCCTCTCTGAGATGCTCGCGAAAGTGAAAACCTACGCAGATGCCGCGCCTGCCGGCCACTGGCTCACCGGCGGCAACTGGGACCACACCCTCTGGGCGCAGAAGGTGCTGCCCACGCGCCAGAATCTCGATACCGTCACCGGCACGCATCCCGCCTTCCTCGGTCGCATCGACGGCCACATCTCGCTCGCCAATACCGCTGCGCTCAAAGCAGCCGGCATCACCGGCAAAACCGTGCCGCCGCAGGGCGGGGCCATCGATCTCGACGCCAGCGGCAATCCCACCGGCATCCTCCGCGAATCCGCGCAGCAGCTCATCGACAAAATCATTCCGCCGCCCTCACACGAAGACCGCCTTCGCGCCGATAAGCTCGCCATCAGCGACGCCATCTCTCACGGCGTCACCAGCGTGCAGGACTTCAGCGACTGGCAGGACTTCCTGGTCTACGAAGAGCTCGAAAAGCAAGGCGCGCTCCGCGTCCGCATCTCCGAGTGGCTGCCCTTCAAGGACCCGCTCGACCAGATCAAGCGCGAGCGCGCGCACCACGACCCGAACGACCCGATGCTGCACACCGGCATGCTCAAAGGCTTCATGGATGGCTCGCTCGGCTCGCGCACCGCGGCGATGAAAGCGCCCTTCGCCGATGATCCCGGCAACTCCGGTCTTCCCCAATACACGCAGGCGCAGCTCAATAAGATGGCTGTCGAGCGCGCACAGGCAGGCTTTCAGTTGGGCTTCCACGCCATCGGCGACAAGGCCACCGAGATGGCCCTCGACGCTTACTCGCAGGCCGGCGTCTCCCGCACTGCGCGCAATCGCATCGAGCACGCGCAGGTTGTCGATCCCGCCGACATTCCGCGCTTCAAGGCGCTCGGCGTCATCGCCAGCATGCAGCCCAACCACCTGCTCACTGACATGAACTGGGCCGAAGATCGCCTCGGCCCGCAGCGCGCTGCCTATTCGTATGCGTGGAAAGCCTTCCTCGATGCCGGCGTTCCGCTCGCCTTCGGGACCGATTATCCCGTCGAGCCCGTCACGCCCTTCCGCGGTCTCTACGCCGCCGTCACGCGCATGAACGAGCAAGGCACGAAGACCTACTTCCCGCAGAACAAGCTGACCCGCGGCCAAGCGCTCTACGCCTACACGCAGGGCTCGGCCTACGCCGAATTTGCTGAGAAACACAAAGGAAAGCTCATTCCCGGCTACGATGCAGACTTCATCCTCGTGGACCGCGATCTCTACACCGTCGGCGCCCCGGCGATTTTGCAGACTCAGGTGCTCGGCAGCCTTTGTCGGCGGCAAAGAGGTATACGCCGGCAAGACCAGCCCTCAGTGACGGTCGCCATGCGCTGGCTCGAGCCGGTGCAGCTTCTGCGGCCGCTCCTTTCCTTCTCCTTCGCCGGCACCCACTTCGTGTCCGTCGCCGCCGCGCAACGCATCGAGTTGCACGCGCGTCCTGGGCAGCGCCTGCGGATAGTGCTCGCGCAGATACTCAATCATCCCTTCGCGCACCAGGCAGCGCAGGTCGAAATTGCTTCCCGAATCGCTCGAACTCACGAGGCAGCGCAATTCCATCGTCTGCTCGCTCAGGTTGGTGACCTGCAGCCCGCACACGCGCTTGTCCCAAAGCTCTGACCCGCTCGCAATCTTCTGGAGGGCCCCGCGCAGCGGTTCCACCGGCACGGAATAATCCACGTAAAGAAACGCCGTGCCGAGGATACTCGACCCGGTCCGCGTCCAGTTGGTAAACGGCTTCTCGATGAAATAACTCAGCGGAACCACCAGCGTCCGCTCGTCCCAGATCTTCACCACCACGTAGGTGCTCGTGATCTCAGAGATGCGTCCCCATTCGCCCTCAATCACGACGACATCATCGAGCCGTATCGGCTCGCTCAGCGCAATTTGCAAACCCGCCAGCAGATTCGACGCCGTGGACTTGGCCGCCGAGGCTAGCAGCAACGACGCCAACCCCGCCGACGCCAGCAACCCCGTGCCGTACTTCCACAGCGCCGGATTGTGCATGTTCCAGAGCAGCGCAACCGCCGTCAGCACGCATACTGCGCCGATCACCACCCTGCGCAGAAACTGAATCTGCGTGTGCAGACGCCGCGCGCGCAGGTTGTCCGCCTGCGTCATGTCGTAGCGTTTCAGCATCACCGCCTGAAAAACGTAGACGCCGCCGATCGCCAGCCATCCCAGCGACAGCACCAGCAGGACCTCGACCACCTGATCGATTCTGCCCATAAGCCACTGCGGAAGCCCCGGTGCCAACGGCAGCACGATTCGCAGCGCGATCATCAGGAAGACTGCGCGCGCCGGCTTTTCGATATACCGCTTGAGCTGCGCGCCCTGCGCCTCGACCGCGGGCTTTCTGCGCAGCAGTCGAAAAAGAATGTAATGCAGACCATTCCCGAAGACCACCACGGCGCAGAAAAGAAAAATCCCGATCATCCAGTCGCGCTGATTCATATTCAGCGCCTGCATCACTCCGCTCAAATGATTCATACCTGGTATGACGCGCAGACCCGCCGTACTGCGCTGCCTGCCGATGCCGAAAACTTCGCGCCTTCTTCGATTCTCTGTTCAAATAGTTGAACCGGATGAAGCTGCGCGCCTATCTCCTCATGCTTTTCGTGGTTGCGGTGTGGGGCTCGACCTTCGTGCTCATCAAGAGCGCGCTGGCCGATGCCACCCCTGCCGCCTTCAATCTCGTGCGCATGTCGTTGGCGTTTTTGCTGCTCGCAGTCGCGTATCACCGCTCCTGGCGCGGCATTCGTCGCGGAGACATACTCGCCGGCGCAGTCGTCGGCTTCTTCCTCGCCGCCGGTTATCAATTCCAGACCACCGGCCTCGCGCGCACCACGCCCTCGAAGTCGGCTTTTATTACCGGCCTCATGGTCGTCCTCGTGCCGCTCTTTTCATCCATTCCCGCGATTCGCCCGCCGGGCGCGCACCCGCCGCGCTGGAACGCTTACCTGGCGGCGGCTCTCGCTTTCGCCGGCATCCTGCTGCTCACCGCGCCCGCAGATGCGCACCCGCACGCTTCCCTGCTTGCGGGACTCCTGCCCGATCTCTCCTCTATCAACTTTGGAGACGTGCTCACCTTCGGCTGCGCCATCGCCTTCGCGCTCCACTGCATCGCGCTCAGCCACGTCTCGCCGCGCATTCCCTTTCAGCCTCTGGCGCTGCTGCAGATCGGCTTCTCTGCCGTGTTCATGGCCATCAGCCTGCCCCTCATCGAGCGCCCGCAGATGCATTTCACGCCACAACTGATCGTCGCGCTCGTCGTCGCCGCGGCGCTCGCCACGGCGGCGGCCTTCTCCATTCAAAGCTGGGCGCAGTCCATCCTGCCCTCCACGCACATCGCCCTGCTGCTCACCTTTGAGCCTGTCTTCGCGTGGATTACGTCGTTCCTCTTCATGGGCGAGCGCCTTGGCCTGCGCCCGGCCATCGGCGCTCTTCTGATCCTTGTCGGAATCGTCCTCACCGAGCTTGTGCCGCAGCCGCACGTGCCCAGCGCCCATGAGGCGTGATGTCTAGCGCGGCGCGGGCTCTGCGGCATCCGCCAGCGCATACGCGAGCACCGTCATCACCGCGGCGTTCTCATTCAGGTGCTTCGGATCGACCTTGTCGAAGGTGTCCGCCGCCGTGTGGTGATAGTTGAAGTAGTAGCGGCTGTCCTGGATCGGCGCAAAACTCGGCACGCCGCCGTGCGTCAGCCCTTCGATATCCTCGCCAGTCTCGGGCGTGTTATCGAGCACCTCGGCACCAATCGGATTCAGCACCTGCGAGAGCGGCCGCAGCCACGCGCCAAGCTCCGGCTTGCCGGCGTAGTAAATCCCCGTCGGATGATCGGCTCCAAGGTCAGACTCGATCGCGCCCACGTGGTTCGCCATCTCGTCCTTGTGGTCGACCATGTAGGCCGCCGCGCCCTCCGAGCCTTCTTCTTCGCTCATCCACGCGATGAAGCGCACGGTGCGCTTCGGATGAATCCCCAACTCCTTGAGCAAATGAATCGCCTGCATCGAGACCACCACCCCGGCGCCGTCGTCGATCGCGCCTGTGCCCAGGTCCCATGAATCCAGATGGCCCGAAACCACCACAACCTGCTCCGGGTGCTCGCTGCCCTTCCAGTCCGCGATCACGTTGTAGCTCTGCGCGTCAGGAAAGGTCTGCGGCGTCACCGTCAGATGCATCGTCACCGGCCCCTGGGCTGTCAGGTTCTTCAGCAGTTCCGCATCCTCGGCCGTCACCGCAGCCGCCGGAATCTTTGGCACATTCGGCGCATACTCCGTCATCCCCGTATGCGGCAGCCGGAAATCCGCGCCGCCTACCGAGCGCACCAGCACCGCAACCGCACCCAGTGACGCAGCCGCAATGGGCCCCGCGCCGCGATAGACCACTCCACCCACATAGGCCTGCAGACCGTTGCCCTCGGCCGCCAGTTCCTTGTCAAACTTGTGATTGAAGAGCAGAATCTTGCCCTTCACCGCCCCATCCGGCAGCGCCTTCAACTGTTGCCAGTCGTCCACCACCACCACCGGAGCGGTCATGCCCTCCGGCGGAGTCGCCACGCTGCCGCCCAACGCCGTCAGCACGATCTTCTGCGTCGTCCCCGGCGTCTGTCCCTGCCATGCCGTCAGCTCGGCCGTCTCCGCGCCGCGCACCCAGTGCGGCACCATCGCCTTCTCGAGCGTCACCTCCGCGCCCAGCGCGCGCATCTCGCCGGCCACATACTCCACTGCCTGCTGCGCCTGCGGCGACCCGCTCAGCCGCGGCCCGATATTGTCTGTGAGGTGGCGAAGCTCATTGAGCGCGTAAGGATCCTTCATCGCCGCGTCGCGCAGCTTCTCCATCGTGGCAAGCTGTTCCGGCGTCCAGGCGCTTTTGCCGCCTTCGAGCATCGCGTTCAATCGATCAAGAATGCTTGGTGCACCCGCGGGCGGAGCGCTCTGGCCGGCACAAAAAGGAGCAGCCGCAAGCGCGCACAGCACGATTGCAGAAAGAAGGGGATGGGTCTGTCTAAGTTCCATGCCGGATATTAGCATGGCGACCAAACGACACTTTCGACTGATCTTGCGTCTAACTCACTGGAGCATCCCGCCCCTGCTCCGTTATGCTCCTCACCGGCGATACAACAGAGGCAGGTCCTCACATCTCGCTATACTGGTACAAGGTGGATAGAACCCATCGAACCGCGGGTCGGCTACCGAACGAGGTTATTGAACCCATGAAATCGCTCTTCGAACGGCTGCGTACCCGCCGGCTCGCTTCCGCTTTTGTTGTGCTCGCCACGCTTTCGGCCGCCATCGTAATCGGCTCCTTTGCTGCGCATGGAGTGCGCGGTCAGGAAAAGCAGAATGCGAGCACCGATGCCACTCCCTTGCATGTGGTCAACTCCTCGGTAGCCCCCAACGAGTTCGTCAAGATTGCCAAGGCAGTCGGTCCCGCAGTCGTCAACATCAACACTGAGACGCTGCCCAAGCAATCCAACCTGCACCGCCGCACGCCGCATCCCAACGTCGCGCCTCCCGGTGGAGGCGACGGCGACGACGATGACAACGGCGGGCAGGGTCAGGGACAGGGCCAGGGTCCCGACGATTTCCAGAACTTCTTCAATCGCTTCTTCGGCGGCCAGATGCCCGACCAGGACGGCGACGATGGCCAGGTGCGCGAGTCCCTCGGCTCCGGCTTCATCGTTGACCCCAAGGGCTACATCATCACCAACAATCACGTCATCGAGAAGGCAGACAAGATCTACGTCAAGCTCTCGACCGACCCCGATACACAGGATCTCGGCCGCCCCGCACGCGTCATCGGCACCGACAAGGCGACCGACCTCGCCGTCATCAAGATCGACACCAGCGCGCCGCTGCCGACCGTGAAGCTCGGCAACTCTGACAACACGCAGGTCGGCGACTGGGTCGAAGCCATCGGCAGCCCCTTCGCTCTCTCGCAGACCGTCACCGCCGGCATCGTCTCGGCCAAGAACCGCACTATCGAGCCCGGCGCCAGCGGCCAGTTCCAGCACTTCATCCAGACTGACGCAGCCATCAACCCCGGCAACTCCGGCGGCCCGCTGCTCAACATGAACGGCGAAGTCATCGGCGTCAACACCGCCATCTTCACCCAGTCTGCCGGCTACCAGGGCATTGGCTTTGCCATGCCGTCGAACACCGTCGTCTCGGTCTACAACGACCTCATCAGCCCCAGCCACAAGGTCACGCGCGGATCGATCGGCATCTCCTTCCGTCCCAACCTTTCCGGCGCGGTCAATCGCGTCTACGGCTTCAAGAACGGCGTGCTCGTGCAGGAAGTCCAGCCCGGAGGCCCTGCCGACAAGGCCGGACTCAAGCCCGGTGACATCATCACCTCCGTCGACGGACGCCCCATCAAGGACGGCGATGATCTCGTCAACGAAATCGCCAGCCGCAAGCCCGGCTCCTCCGTGCGCCTCGGCTTCCTGCGCGACGGCAAAACGACTGACACCACGGCAACCGTCGGCGACCGCGACAAGGTCTTTGCCGAAATCAACAATCCTCAGTCCGCCGCCGCGCCCGATCAGCAGGGCGATGAAGGCGAAGCCAAGCTCGGCATCGTGGTGCACGAAGCCTCGCCTAACACCGTGGCCAAGCTCCACCAGGGCGGCATGATCATTCAGTCCGTTCGCCCCGGCTCGTTCGGCGATCTCTCGCAGCTTCAGCCTGGCCTGGCGATCATTCGCATCAACAAGCAGTCCACTGCCACCAGAAGTCAGTACGACGCCATCGTCAGCAAGCTCAAGCCCGGCGACGACGTCGTCTTCGAGGTGATGGACCCGCGGCGCCCCGGCGACGGCATCAACTACCTCGGCGGCACGCTTCAATAGCCGCCAACAGCAAGCTCCGGCGCCCAGCCCATCGGGCGCCAGAGTCACGTAAGACCTAAAGGCAGCGCCGATACATGAGCCCAGCCGGACACCGGACAAACCCGGCCCGCGCAGCCTTTACTTAAGTACCATGGAGTGTGATTCTTTTCGCACAGGCTTCTGCAGTTCGCTAAAATGGCAGACACGCACTCCCGCTAGTTCATTGATTGAGTTATTGAGGGGAAACCAGCATGCTTTTATTCCGAGCAAGCCTGGCATGGGTCCTGTTTGCAGCCGTTGCTGCGTCTCCGGCCTTGGCCGCAACATCCACCGGAACGTCCCACAATTCCAGCCACTCGCGCAAATCGCACGGCAGGGCGAAGCGCACATCGCACCGGATGCACGGCCAGCAGGCCATTGAGCCCGCCCGCGTCATCGAGATTCAGCAGGCCCTCATTCGCCAGCACTATCTCTCCGGCGAGCCCGACGGCGACTGGGATGCCGAAACCGTCGCCGCCATGCAGAAGTTCCAGGCCGACCAGGGGTGGCAAACCAAGCTGATGCCCGATTCGCGCGCCCTCAAAAAGCTCGGCCTCGGCCCCGACTACTCGACGGCCATCAACGCCAAAGACTCTTCCTTCGCCGACCCGCCGCCTGCCAGCACCATTCCCGCACCGCAGGCTGCCGGCTTCGCCGCTGCCGCAGGCACCAGCGACTAATTCACTTTCAAATCGAGCACCAGCAAAAAGGCCGCCATCTCTGGCGGCCTTTTCCTTCTGCTCAACCTTCCCTAGAAATGCATCGGCGCGATTCCCTGCAAGAGGAACGCGTACCGCGGCCTCAGCGGTGTCAGGACCAGACGTAATCGGATTGTTCAGGTGAATGAGCGAGTCATTCGTCCCCATCTCCGGCCATGTCGGCACGCCCGCTCCATTGGGATCGCCTGACCGCGCGAAGTTCGTCCAGTAGGTCATGATCTGATCGCTCAGCTTGCGGTCCTCGTCGCGCACTGTGAATCCCGGCCGTGTGTCGAGCGTGCCAAACACATACTCGATATCGTCGGAGTGGAACGCAAAGGTCCCCGGATGAAACTTGCTCGGCGTGGCTGCCAGCTCGAAGTGGTAGCGGTATACCGGCGACCCGCCCGTCTTCTTCTGCGCTTCCAGCCATTTCCATGTCCCGAAGGCGATAAATGCGTCGCTGCCGTAGTCGATCGCCGAGCGCAGTGCCTGCGCGTCGGTCTCTCCCGGATACAGCGCCAAGAACTCCACCGCACGATCCTTGTACATTCCCTTTGCCATCGGCTGCCACTGCGCCGCCGTCATGCCGCGCATGGCAAAGAAGCTGCCTTCATCCGCATTCCATCCGGCCAGCAGCGGCACATGCGCCTGCTTGCCCGCGGCATAGGTCTCCGGCACCGGCTCGGTCAGCACCTTGCCATCGACGACCGGCGAAAAGCCCGTCGTGCCCTTCTTCTTCGCCGCGTCCAGAATCTGCTCGGTCGACATCGCCCGCAGATCCTTCAGTGAATTCGCGCCGATCGACTGCATCCACGCGCCGTCCACCTTCGCGCGCTCGGGCACCGTATCGCCGCCGAGATTGATGCCGCTCGGGAACGCCGCGCCGCTCTCGCCAATCGCCTTCGCAAAAAGTCCCTGCGCCATCGGCGACGCCATCAGTGTGCTCACCGCAAACGATCCCGCGCTCTCGCCGAAGATGGTCACGTTGTTCGGATCGCCGCCGAAATTCTTGATATTCGCGTTGACCCAGTGCAGCGCGGCGATCATGTCCATCAGCGCCGTAGTTGCCCGCGGCGCCGTTGCCTTCTTTCGCCAGCTCGTCCGTCACCAGGAAGCCGAAGACGCCCAGCCGGTAGTTGATCGTTACCAGCACCACGCCCTTCAGCGGCAGAAAGTCGCCGTTGTGCCGCGGCTCCGAGCTCGCACCGCCCGCGTAACCGCCCCCGTGAATCCAGAACATCACCGGCAGCTTGCTCTTGCTCTTCGCCGTCGCCGGCGCATACACATTCAGATAGAGGCAATCTTCGCTCGGCCCGCTGTCCTGGAAAATCATGTCCTGAAAGACACGGCAGCTGAGCGCAGTGATGAGCCAAATGTTTCGCGTCGCGCGTTCCCTTCCATTTTGCCGCAGGCTCGGGAGCCTTCCAGCGCAGGTCGCCAACCGGAGGCGCCGCATACGGCAACCCCAGGAACGCGTTCACTTTTCCATCATTGATCGTCTTGCCCTGAACCTTGCCCTGCGCCGTCTTCACCTTCAACGGATCAGCAGAACTCATCGTCGTAAGCCCCACGACCAGAGCAGCCGTCGTTATGGCGCACACCACTTTCGTGCGAAATTGCATCACTGAAATCCTCCGCGGAATACCTTATCAGGACGAGCCAGCCTTCCGCCGAGTTGCAGAATAATCAGAAGACTTCCGGCGCCAGCAGATCGGCCATGGTCTCCCGCCTGCGGATAAGGTTCGCCTTCGCACCCTCCACCAGCACCTCCGCCGGCCGCGGCCGCGAATTGTAATTCGAGCTCTGCGCCATCCCGTAGGCGCCCGCATCGAGCAGCGCCACCAGGTCGCCCGCCTGCAGTGGCTTCAGTTCCCTGTCCCGCGCAAAGAAGTCGCCCGTCTCGCACACCGGGCCCACAACATCCACCACACGCGACTTGCCACCGCGCCGCCGCACCGGAACAATCTCGTGATGCGCCTGGTAGAGTGCCGGCCGGATCAGGTCGTTCATCGCCGCATCGGTAATCACAAATGTTTTCGTGCCGTTGCGCTTCACCTGCAGCACCCGCGCCACCAGCGCGCCTGCCTGCGCCACAAGAAACCGCCCCGGTTCAAGCAGCAGTTTGCCCTCGAAGCCTTCAAGCGCCTGCTGCAGCGCCGCCGCGTACTCCCGCACCTTCGTTGCTGCGTCAAAGTTGCCGCCGTGGTAATCGATGCCCAGGCCGCCCCCCGCATCCACTGTCTTCAGCGCAATTCCCGCGCTTTGCAATTGCCGCACCAGCCGGTTCACGCGCTCCAGCGCCGCACCAAACGGATCCGCCGACCGAATCTGTGAGCCGATGTGCACGCTCACCCCGTGCGCTTCGAGCCACTTCTCTCGCTCGGCTTTCCTGTAGATACCCAGCGCTCTGCCAATCTCGATGCCGAACTTGTGCTCGCGCAACCCCGTCGAGATATAGGGGTGCGTCTCCGCAAAGACATCGGGATTCACGCGCAGCGCAAACCGCGCCCTGCCGCTTCAGCCTGCGCGCCCGGGCAGCCAGCAAGGCAAGTTCGGCCTCGCTCTCCACGTTGAACTCAAGAATGCCCGCTGCGAGCGCCGCATCGATCTCCGCCGCTGTTTTACCCACGCCAGAAAAAACAATGCGTCCTACGGCTTCCGGAGCAGCCGCCTTGACGCGCTCCAACTCGCCGCCGGAGACAATATCGAAGCCCGCCCCGCGCTCTGCCAGCAACTTCAGCACCGCCAGAGCCGAGTTCGCCTTCACCGCGTAGCACACCATGTGCTCGCGCCCCGCAAACGCTGCCTGAAACAGCCCCAGCCTCTCCACAATCTGATCGGCGGAGTAAACATACAGCGGCGTGCCAAACTTTCTCGCCAGGCTCTCGAGCGAAATCCTGCCGCAGTGCAGCGGGCTCTTTGGTTGCGGGTAGTGAAACGGGCGGGACGAAGCCATCAGCGCATCTGTCAATTGAGCATCCACAGAAAAGTTTCTCTTCTGAGCCTACCAGCAAACCTCACCGCACCATGCGCGCGGCTACCGGGCCCAGAATCGCCATGATCAGCACATACGCAGCCGACACCGCGCCAAGCCGCGGCTCCAGCGCCACGCCTAAACCCGCAATCACAATCGAAAATTCGCCGTGCGCCACCAGCATCAGTCCCGCTCGAAAACGCTCGTTGCCGGCCAGCTTCCATTTCCGCGTTGACCAGTAGCCGGTCAGAATCTTCGTGCCCGCCGTCACCACGGCCAGCACCGTCGCCACCAGCCAAAACCGGCGGCAGGCTGCGCGGATCGATCTCCAGTCCAAAGAAGAAGAAGAAGATTGCCGCAAACAAATCTCGCAGCGGCGCGATCAGCCTGTGCGATTGCTCCGCCAGCGGCCCCGAGAAAGCAATGCCGACGAGGAAGGCGCCAATCGCCGCCGACACCTGCAGCTTCTGCGCCAGGCCGCCCACCAGCAGCACAATGCCGAAGCCCGTCAGCAGAATCACTTCATCCGGCTGGTGCGCAAGAAACGGGCTGAAGACTTTGCCGTAACGAATCGCCGCAAACAGCGCCAATAGCACCGCAACCACCGCGATCGCCACCGAAATCAGGATGCGCGTCGGGCCGCCACCCGCGATCAGCACTGCGGTCAGCGGCAGGTACACCGCCATCACCAGGTCCTCGATCACCAGAATCGAGAGGATCACCGGCGTCTCCGGGCATTGCGAACGGCTCAGATCCGAGATCACCTTGGCCACAATTCCCGACGACGAAATGTAGGTGACCCCGCCCAGCAGAACTGCCGGCATCGGCTTCCATCCCAGCAGCAGACCCGCCGCCAGCCCCGGAGGAAAGTTCAGAAAGAAGTCGATCACCCCACCCGATGCGCCGGCCGCTAGGTTGTTCTTCAACTGCTCACCCGAATACTCAAGGCCCAGCATGAAGAGCAGCAGCAGCACTCCGATCTCGGAGCCGATCTCGATAAATTCCTTTGAAACATTCAGCGGAAACAGGCCGCCGTTGCCCAGCGCCAGACCGGCCAGCAAGTAGAGTGGGATCGCGGAAAAGCTCCATCGGCTCGAAAGCCGGGCCAGAATCGCCAGGCCCAGCGTCGCTCCGCCGAGCTCGATAAATACCTGCGTCAAATCGTGCGTGGGCTGACTCAGCGGTGGCTCCTCGCTGCAATCTCAATTGATTTTTCGATCATTGCAGTGCGGCCTGCTTCAGGCGCTTTCCTGCTCTTCGAGCCAGCCGCACAGGAGACCCGCTACTTTATCCGGCTGTTCGTACGCTGCAAAATGGCCGGCATCCGCCAGCAGGTGGTATTCGCATCCGCCGGGCGCCGCGCGGAACGCCTCCATCTCGGCTGCCGTCACCGCCTTGTCTTCGCCGCCTGCGATCGCCAGCACCGGCACGTCAATCGTGCTCACCGTCGGCAGTGAATCCGGCCGCGTCGCCAACCCCGCCTGCACGGCGACGAGCGCTTCCGCACTCAGCGTCATCCGTGCGCGCAGCTCCTTTGCGATCTCGGGACTTTTTGTACGCGCTGTCTCACCGATGAGCGTTTGCGTCATCCCGTCAAAGAGAGCGTCGGTCTTCCCTGCACGCGCCTGCGCAATCGTCTCCGCACGTTTCACAAGATTGATTTCCGCATCCGGCTGAGGCTTCGAGGAGACAAACGTCAGGCTGCGCATGCGCTGCGGAGCCTGTCGCCAAAGCTCAAGCATCACGTAGCCGCCGATCGAGCAACCCACAAACGCAGCCTTTTTCAGTGCGCATGCATCCATTAGCGCCAGCACGTCGCTCGCATACTGCTCCATGCTCAACACGGCGGCATCAGGCACGCGCTCAAATGCACCAACGGGAAGGCTCTTGCCCAGCTCCGATGCGCCATGCCCCCGCAGATCGGGCACAATGGCGCGCACGCCCTGCAGCCGCTCAATCACCGGCCGCCAATAGTCACCATCGAGAGGCGTCGGATGCAGAAAAACGATTGCCTCACCGCTGCCCGTGTCGTTATAGCTCAGCCTCGCGCTGCCCGATTCATAGCTACTGCTCATACGCTAGGAGGATACGCTCCGGGCGCCGGCAACGGCTCTTCGGGAATCCCGATCCATCCCGCCAGATATGCCACAGCCACCAGCCCGCCCGAGCAGAACAAACCCACTACCGCGAGAATCCGCACCACTGACACATCCCAGCCATTCGCCTGCGCCAGCCCCATGCAGACGCCGGCCACCACGCGCCCAGCGATGGGCCGCACCAGCGGCCTGCCCGGCATCGCTGCCGGCGCAGCCGCCGACCCGCAGTTTGAACAGAAGCGTGCTCCCATCGGTAACGCCGCCCCGCATCGGTGACAGAAGAACCCCAAGACATCCTCCTCGCTGATCTTCCAGCTTCACTCTGAATTACGAAGCTACGCTCCGCATTGTTCCCTCGGCGCTGCTAGACACCCCGGTAGGGGTTCTCGAGGTATTTGCGCGCCGTATCCGCCCGTGACGTATCCGGTCCCGCTGCAATCGCCGCCTGGTAATTCTTCACCGCCCGCGCGCGCTCGCCATTCAGGTCGCGGCATTGTCCCGCCGCCAGAAACGATCGTATCCTCAGCTCCCTGCCCACATTCGGCGTCTCGGCCGCCTGCTCATACGCGCGCGCCGCGTCAGCATAACGCCTTTGTCCGCGCAAGGCGTCACCCAAGCCCAAAATACGTCAGCTCCAGCCGCGCCTGGGGAAAATATCCCGGCTTCGCCGCATCCGCCAGGATCGCCCTGTAAGCATCCACCGCGACCATGCCTTCGCCCGCATCCTTCTGCAGGTTCGCCTCCTCAAGGCGGAAAAGATAATTCCGCGGATACTGCGCCATCAATCCGCGAACCACCTGGATGGCTTCCTTGTACCGGCCTTCGCGCCGCAGAAACAGCGCAATCACGGTTCGGGATTCAAGGCTCGTGACCACGGCGCGATTGCCTGCGTCGTACAGCATCGCCAGCCCCTTGCTCTTCGAGCCAGTCACGCCGGTAAATCCGATGAGAAACTTGAAGGGCCACGGCAGCGCGCCCACCACGTACTGGTAAACGCCCACCACCAGCTTCGCGTCCACGTAATTAGGATCGAGCTCCAGCACGCGCTCCTCGTCATCCTTGGCCTTCGTCGCCAGCCGAAAAGCGCTTGAAAAGCTTCGCTCGGCCATCGCCATGTAGGCGCATCGCAGCGCGCGCGCCCAGCCTCGCGCGAAGAGCGCATCCACATCATTCGGGTTTCGCTTGATGCGCCAGTCCGCCTCGCTCACCGCCTCGTCGGACAACGCGAAGATCCGGTCCCGCTCCTTCGGATCCTCCTCGGTCGCATGGTGCCCGGTCAGGAATCCGTCATTGGCATAAAACGTCGTGTCCAGCAGATCCAGCCTGTAAAGCTCCTGAATCACCACCGCATTCAGCAGCAGCACCGTCGCCTGGGGATCCCCGGGATGCTCCGCGCGAAACTGCTCGAAGCGCGCTACCGCTCCCGGAAAGTCCAATTCGTAGAAGTGCACGTAGGCTTCGCGAACCAGCGGATCCCGGTTCAAGGGGTTGGTGCGAACCTCGCTCGCCCATCCGGCAACGGCACACGCCAGCACCACCGCGAACAGCCCCGCCGCCCGCATTCCCCAACTCCTCCCGCTGCCTGCTGCCCTCAAACCCGTCTCTCCTTCACATGCCCTTTGGATCATGTCGCGGATGAGATCGCGCACCCTTCCCGTTCCGGGAACGCAATTCTCCTTTACTGATTCTCACACCTCGCAAAAGGAAAGCTCGCAGCCTTTCGCGTTATGCACAGTAAGAAGCTTTATGGGCCAACTGCGTCCGCTCCCTCGCGCCCGCAGGGCCGTTTTTGCAGTCAACCGGCCAAAAAGGGGAACACAGCATGAACCGGAAAGATGTATTGCGACTTCTCGTCAATCAGGCGCAGACCAATGGGTTTGAGTTTCGCCGCTGGTTCCAGAAGAATATTGAAACGGCATGGCCCGGCACTGAACCGGCCCTCGCCGTTCTGGCCTCTGAAGGCCGCTATTTTGCCTTGGTTTTCTCGCACGATTTCGTGCAGTCCTACTGGAGAACTGGAGCACGCATCAGCTTCAGCGTCCCCTCCATCACCTATCCGCGCGTCAACGGCAAGGGTGAGGTCGTCCTCGTCACCCGCAAGCCCTTCACCCGCCGCACCATCAAGCCCGACGTCTGGAAATACCACCTTCGCCAGATGGCCTCCAGCGACGATCCCCTTGCCTACCTCTGCCGCTTCCTACCCGCGAAGGACCAGGCCTTCCACCCATGCAAGCGTCGCCTCGAGGGAAACCGCGTAAGCCTCGCCACCGGCTCAGCCAATCGTTGATCAATTAGCATTGGAGCATGGCTACCACTTCAGGGCCGAGGCCCTCCTCCGCATCGGCCAGCGCCAACTCACTTGAAAAGGCACGCGAGCGCCTCATCGTTGCGCTCGACGTTCCCGGCGCCCCGGCAGCTGCCGAACTCGTCAAGCGCCTCGAAGGAACCTGCACCTGGTTCAAAGTCGGCCTCGAGCTCTTCATCGCCGCCGGGCCCGCCGTCATCGAGCCCCTGCTCGCCCAGGGCCACTCGGTCTTTCTCGACCTCAAGCTGCACGACATTCCCAATACCGTTGCCGGGGCCGTCCGCTCCGCGGGCTCGCTCGGCGTCCGCATGCTCACCATCCACGCGCTCGGCGGACCCGCCATGCTCGCGGCCGCCCGCACCGCACTCGATGGCCTCGCCAACCCGCCCGAGCTTCTCGCCGTCACCGTGCTTACCAGCATGGATAAGCCACAGCTCACCGCCATCGGCCTCCATCGCGAGCCCTCGGAGCAAGTCGATCTGCTCGCCCGCATGGGCCTCGCCGCCGGCATCCGCGGTTTTGTCACCTCGCCGCAGGAGGTCGCCACCCTCCGCAAGCTCACCGGCCCTGAAGGCGTCCTCGTCATCCCCGGCATCCGTCCCGCCGGCGCTGAAACCGGCGACCAGAAGCGCATCGCCACACCCGCTGACGCCCTGCGCGCCGGCGCCAGCTACCTCGTCGTCGGACGCCCCATCACACAGGCTGCCAATCCAGCCGAAGCCGCCCACACGATCCTCGAGGAAATGGCCGCCGTCCTCTAAACGCACCAAAGCCCGGCTGATTCGCCGGGCCTTGAGGCGCATCCCTACGTCACGCAGCGCTTAAAGTTTCTCGTAGAAATCGCAGGCAGAGCAGGAGATATAGACTCCTCCTGGCACGCCGCGCTCGCGGTCCTTCACGCGCTTCACAATCCGCGTCGCTTTGCTGCACTTTGGACAATCCGTCGACTTCGTCGTGTCCATCACTTTCTTGCGATCGCCTGTCTTGGCAATTTTGGCCATAAGTCCTTGGTTCTCCTTCGTGATTGTCTCTGCCCACGCGCGCAAAATTCCTGCGCGCGGCTTCAACGGCGCGGTCAGTCACTCACCTCTTGCCTCATTGCCCTGCAGAAAGGAAAGCCAGACTCGCTGCCCCCAGTTTACCCCAAAAGCCGGCCACGCCGCCTATTGCGGCTGCTGACTTCCACCCTGCGGCTGCGGCTTCGCCGGTCCCGGCTGCGAGGCGTCCGGCGTCTGCTGCTGGACATTGTCCGGCGCCGCCGCAGACTGGCCTGAAGTTTGCCCGTCCTGCGATCCCTGCCCCTGGGTCGCCGGCGCCTGCGCATCCGGCTGGCTTGCCGGCTTCTGTTCTCCCTGGTGCGCTACCGGATGATCGTCCGGCGCCTGTTTCGGAAATTGCACCGGCTTCATCGTCCCAACGCGATTGCCCGATGCCGGCGTATCGTCCGGCGAGGCTTCGCCCGGCGCCCGCAGGCTTGGCGGCGCAGCCGGCGCCTGCTTATCCGGATCTCGCTGGACATCGCCCATCTTCACGACGTGCGTCGTGTTCTCGGCGGTGAGCGGCGTCCCATCCGTCCGCATCATCCCCTCGACTTCATCCTTTTCGATAAACAACCGGCGTCTTTCCTACCTTCGCAATCTCCACGCGGATCACGCGGTTTCCATTGATCCTCACGAACTCGATGTCCTGTGGCGGCTTGCCGTAGATCCACTCCTCAAACGGCATCTGCCCGTCCATCTCGCGAATCTTGTTCTGCGGCTGCCCCTTGGCGAAGAGCACCATATCCGTGCTCATACCCACCAGCACGTTGTGGTCGAGAATTGCTTCTTTCAGCTTCGGCGGCAGCGTATCCGTGAACGCCTGGATCGGCGTCTTCACCTCAAACGAAATCAGTGGACCGAGCAAGGCCTCCACCTGCTTGCCCGTCATCGCCGGAACCTTGTCCTTGAAGGTCAGCGTCAACCGCGCCCCTGCCGGATTCTCCGGATCGACCGGCACCACCGGTCCCATGGAGGCTCCCGTGCCCAGCTGAATATGCTGCAGAAAACGATGCTTCGCATCCGGCCCGCCATTCAGCATCAGCACGATCCTTGACTTCTCGATCTTTACGTCTGTAATCACCAGCCTGTCGCCGGGCTTCGCTGAAATTCCTTCCGCTGTCGCCATTGAAAGATATGCTTCGCCCGCCGGCTCCATCTGCCCATTCGCTGCCAGCGTCAAGCCCTTGTGCCCGCGCGGAAACGGACGCATCGCGAAGCCCTGGTCCGCGATCAGGAACCGGATCAGATCCGCGCGCGCCCTCGCATCCATCTCATTCTCAGGCAGCGCAATCTGTGTCGGCTTGATCTGCTGGTAGCGCCGGTCGACCATCGCGCCCGGCCCCGTCGTCGCATTTCCGCTCGTGTCGATCGTGATCGCCTGGCCACCGGCCAACGCGGCAAATCCAAACACAGCCAGCGCGGCCCACCGCCCGGCGCACGGCAACCATGCCGTCAATCCTGATGCACCCGCTTCGATCGTCACTCGACCTGGACTAGTTCTCTTCATGGGAACCCCCATGACCGCTGCAACCAGCATCGTCCAATCGGAGGCCCGTTTCAAGAGGAAGAGCAAAGATTGCGCCGGGATTCTTCGGAATTGTTCCAGTCCGGCGCCGATTGGACGCTCCAGCCGCGACTTTCCTACTCTGGGCGCCCTTCCGGTTCGCTTACAGGCGAGCTCTCCGTGGTCTTTGCCGCCGGCGGCTGTGTCACCGGCAGAATTTGCACCAGCGTCGGAGCAGCGGGCTCCTGCGTCCCCATCGCGGCCTCGTGCTGCTGCCGCGCCGCTGCATCGAGATCCACCGGAATCCCACCCGGTACAAAGACCGGCACGTTATACCGGAAGTCGAGCTCGCGGGTCAGGCGGTACACCACCGGAAAAGCTACCGCCAGCACGACCAGCGCCAGCCAGCTCCCGTCCAGCCCGTATCCGCCGCCCGTCATCCAGAACGGCCCCATCGGGTCGCCCTCAACAATCGAGGAATGGCTGCTCACGCCGCTCACCGTCAGCCCGAAGATCAGAGCCCGGCTCGCCTTCCATCCAAAGTTGAGGCCCCAGCTCACCCACAGCGCGCGCGTCCGCAGGTACGCCATCGAAAGCAGCAGGCACAGCAGCACGGAAACCAGCGTACTCAGCCGGCTCGATCCCGGCTGCAGCGCCGTAACCACTCCATAGAACGCCGCAAAGCCGAGCGAGGCGCCCACCGGCCCCAGCACGCCCACAAAGCGCTGGAAGGCGTAACCCCGAAACGTCACTTCCTCCACCATCGCGGCCACCGCGAAAAAAGCCGTGTCCGCTGCGAGCCAACCCCACGCCGCGCGATCTGTCGAGAGCACGATTGCGATTCCGCCGATCAGCGTCAGCGGCAGCACGCAGGCTACGGCAACGCCCCACCCCACCGCGACGCCTAGCCCCGCTTCGCCAGCCCAGCCTTTTCTCAGCGGCAGGCCCTGCTCGCTCACCGGCTTCTTCTGCTTGTCGAAGATGAACCCCAGCGATCCGAAGCCCAGCACCAGCAGGAAAAGCATCATGGTCTGCTCGACCAGCGGATTCCACGCCTCGTTGGCCAGCCCTTCGGCGCCATGGCGCGCTGCCGTCCGGGCCAGAAAATAGAGCACCACTGCGGCAATGAATTCGAGATACCAGCGCGTCCTTCCCCCGACGATCGGGGGTTTCTGGCCGGCGATGGGAGCCTCGCTCACACCCCACCTCCACAAACGACACCGCGGCCAGGGCCGCCGATCTCTTTTCGCAGCAGAGAGGCCAACGCGCTCAACCTTCCGTATAGAACTGTGCGATCTTGCGGAATTTTTCCTGCCGGGCGCACACCAGCTTCTCCACGGGAACTGCCTTCAGCTCTTTAAGATGCTTCTGCAGCACCGAGCCAAGAATTCCCGCGCCCGCTTCCTGGTCCACATGCGCGCCACCCTCCGGCTCACGCACAATCTCGTCCACGCAACCGATCGCCTCAACCTCCGGCGCGGAGATGCGCATCGCTTCCGCCGCCAGTTGCTTCTGCCCCGCATCGCGCCACATGATCGCCGCGCACGACTCCGGCGTGATCACAAAATACAGCGCATTTTCGAGAATCAGCACGCGGTCGCTCACCGCCAGCGCCAGTGCGCCGCCCGAGCCGCCTTCGCCGCTGATCACTGAGATCGTCGGCACACGCAGCCGCGACATCTCGCGGATATTGCGTGCAATGGCCTCTGCCTGGCCACGCTCCTCGGCGCCCAGCCCCGGATACGCGCCCGGCAGATCGATCAGGCTGATCACCGGCCGCCCAAACTTCTCGGCAATCTTCATCGCCCTGAGCGCCTTGCGGTACCCCTCGGGATTCGGCATGCCAAAGTTGCGGCGCACGCGTTCTTTTGTCGAGCCGCCCTTGCGGTTGCCGATCACCATCACTTCTTCCGCACCAAGCCGGGCCATGCCGCAGGCGACCGCCTCATCGTCGCCATAGGCGCGGTCCCCGTGAATCTCGCTGAAATCCGTGAAGATCCGCTCGATAAAGTCCATGGGATACGGCCGTTGGGGATGACGGGCCCTTTCAATCCTGCTCCACGCAGACGATACCGCCTGCACTTGCTGGGAACTGCCTGTCGCCTGTTCGCTCATCGGTACCCTGGCGCCGCACCAGCCTGCCAACATCGGGCCGCTTCCGGTCGCACAAACATGATTCTACGGGTCCAGGCCCAATGGGACAAACCGCGCACAATGTTCCTGTCGAACCCCAAAGGCTTCGGTCCCCTGCCGCGATCAGTATAGTTTCCCCGAACGCCGCGCTCTCTCACCCACTCGTTTGAGCAGAACCTCAGGCTTCCCGTCGACGCATCAATCTTCGCGCCTCTTGCCCTTGCTCGCGTTCTTCTTCGCCGAGCCGTATCCTCCCAAGGTTTCCTTGATCCGCTCCTTGCGCGCCTGGCTGTGCGCGCGCCAAAACGCCTCGGCCACGCCCGCTCCGAACTGCGGCGGCACCGGCGCTTTCTCCCGCTGAAAGATGTGCGCGTAGAGGAGCGGACCCAGCAGCAGCGCGATAGACAAATCTATATCCAGATCGCCCCGCAGCAGCCCGCCCTGGACGCCCCGCCGCAGAATCCGGCGCAGGTTCTCCCGTGGAGGATCCATCACCCGCTGTCGCCACGCACGGCCAAACTCCTCATGCACGGCCGAATATGCAATCAGCGCCGGCACCAGGCGATTCCGGAGCTCTTCAAACTCACCCGGCGGCTGCCGCGTGAGCACGATTGCCAGGTCCTTCTCAATGTCCCCGGTATCGACCTCTGCCCCATCGCGATCCAGCCCATGCAGCAGAACCATCACTTCCATCAGCAGCGCTTCTTTATCCGCCCAATGGTTGTAGATGGTTGCCTTGCTCACACCCGAAGCCTGCGCAATCGCGTCCATGCTGGTGCCCTCGATGCCGCGCTCGATAAATAAATCGAGCGCAGCCCGAAGCACCTTGTCGTGAGCATCCCTGCTGCGTGTCCGCGCCATCGTTATATCTCGATCTTCGAGAAGCGCCATGCGCCGACTACCAGCAGCACAACCCCCACCACCGCCAGCACTGCTATATCCAGCGCCGGATGAAACGCCGACTGCCCCAGCAACACAGCGCGCATCCCGTCAATGCCGTACGACAGCGGATCGAGTCGCGTAATCACCTCAAGCAGCTTCGGCAACCCCACCAGCGGAAACAACGCGCCCGAGAGAAAGAAGATGGGCATCACCAGGAAGTTCATGATCAGCTGAAAGCCCTGCATATCCTGCAGCCCCGAGCCGATCGCCACGCCCGCCGCCGCAAACACAATCGCAATCGCGATCATGAAGCCGATCGCCAGCGGCATCGAGAAGAAATGCATCGGGCGAAATCCCGCAATCAGGCAAACCACTGTGACCAGCAGTCCCTGGATCACCGCCACCGTCGCGCCGCCCAGCGTTCGCCCGATCATGATCTGCAACCGCGGCACCGGCGCCACCAGCGTCTCCTTCAGAAATCCGAACTGCCGGTCCCACAGCAACCCGATCCCCGAGAAGATCGACGAGAACAGCACCGTCATGCCCATCACGCCCGGGCCCACAAACTGCAGGTAGCTTCCATTCCCCGCCTTCGCAAATACCGGCCCCAGGCCGAAGCCCAGCACCAGCAGATACAGCAGCGGCTGGCCCAGCGAAGCCGCAATCTGCGCCCGCGAGCGTACATACCTCTTCAGTTCCCGCAACCAGAGAATATAAATCGCGCTCATCGTCTTCCTCCGCTCCACATCTTGGCAAACTGCCGCATCTGGTCCGCCGCTCCCGCGCTCTCGTCGCGGATCGTCGAACCCGTCAATGCAAGAAAGGCTTCTTCCAGGCTCTCCGCGTTCGTCTGCTGCCTTGATCTCCGCTCGGCGTCCCCTGTGCCACCATCCTGCCGTGATCGATGACCGCAATCCGATGCGCCACGCGATCCGCCTCGTCCATGTAGTGCGTGGTCAGAAACACCGTCACCCGCTCCTTCTCGTTCACGCTCTTCACATGCGTCCAGAGCTGATTGCGGCTCTGCGGATCGAGGCCCAGCGTCGGCTCGTCCAGAAACAGAATTTTCGGCGTGTGCAGAAATCCCCGCGCAATCTCGAGCCTTCGCTTCATTCCGCCTGAAAACTTCTTCACCTGCTCTTTGCGCCGATCCCAAAGCTCAAAGAGCCTCAGCAGTTCTTCTGTGCGCTGCCGGCGCACCTTGTGCGGCACGTGATACAGCACGCCATGCACTTCCATGTTTTCCCACGCCGTCAGATCGCCATCCAGGCTCGGGTCCTGAAACACAATTCCAAACCTCTGCCGCACCTCGTTCTGGTGCGTCTGAGGACTCAGCCCGTCCAGTTCAATCGCGCCCGACGTTGGCCGCAGCAGCGTCGTCAGCATCTTGATCGTTGTTGTCTTTCCCGCGCCATTGGGCCCGAGAAACGCAAAGATCTCTCCCTCACCCACCTCGAACGAAACGTCGTTCACGGCGGTAAAAGTTCCAAATGTCTTCACCAGATTCGAAACTCGGATCATTGTCTTCTCCGCATTCACTTCCGGCCCCACGGCCGGCTTCTAAGGTCGTCCGTCAGTGTTTCCGCCCGGCTCCACGGCCGTTCTTGGGGAAATGCTTCGCCAGCAGGCCCAGCAGAAAAATCGCTGCGAGGATGCCTGCATCCGTTATCAGCACGGTTGAATTCGCCATCCCCATTCCCTCACAGAAATACAATACTGAACGGTTCAGTTCAGTTTGTCAACGGAGACTTTTCAGAGCTTTTCCGCCCTCACTAATCCTGAATCTTCTTCCGTACCGGCTTCGCCGGCTCACGCCCCGGCTCTGGTGTCTCCACCACCACGGGCGCGTCCGGGTCCATCCCGGCAACGGCATCGGACTCAGCAGCCGTCTTCGGACCGTCCTTCGATGGAGCCTCGGCAGGCGCCGCGCTCAGTAGATCCACGCGATATCCAGCCGTCGCCGCCTCATCCAGCGCTTCGCCGAACCTCCGCCGCAATCTTCTGCGCGGCCTCGCGCTTCGGTGCGGACTCCGCCGCCACCCCGAGCAGCTCCGGCAGCTCAAGCCACCACAGCAGCTCTTCATAGGGCTCGCGCACCAGGTAGCTCTTCCCTTCCGCCTCGTGCGTTCCCGTCAGCCAGCGCACATCAGGATCGCTCCAGAGCTTCACGTCAAACACGGCGCTCTCATCACGCGCCGGCACGATCTTCGCCGCGCTTTCCGGAGCCGCAACGGCGGGTTTCGCTGCCTTCGCATCTGCTTTCACCGCCTCTCTCTTCACCGGAGGCTCTGCATCCCTGGCGCCCGTCAACCGCGGCACGCGGGCCAGCAAGAGCACCTTGACGCGCGCCGCGAAGCGCCAGCCCTCTTCGGTCTCTGCGCCCAGCAGACTGAAAGCCTGCGCCAGTGGCTCCCGCAGCCGCAGCCGGTCAAAGGCATCCAGCATCGCGGCCTCTGGCTTCTTCGCATCCAGCGTCTCTGCCATTGCCTCAAGCGCGCACCACGCCAGCACCGGCCCCCACAGCGCCGTCGACGCAAGCAGCGGACTCGCAGACGGCAGCACCCGCCGCGCCGCTGTGCTCCACGGCTCGGGAAACGCACTCTCGACCAGCGGCAGCCGCATCGCCGCACGCAGCCGCTCGCGAAACGCCGTGCTCACCGCCTCATTCTCCCTGGCCACGCCCGCCGCGCCGTGCCGCGACGCAAATGCCGCCCGCGCAACGCGCAGGAAAGCCTCGCAGCGCCGCCACGCCCGCTCGATCAGCTCGGTCCGCTCACGGGTAGTCTTGCGCGGACCGGCAACCGCGCCCCGCGGCACCTCGGTGAGATCAGAAAGCGGACGCACCACCTCTGGCTCCAACAGCGCGCGCAGTGCCTCGTGCATCGGCTGAAGTTCCAGATTCACCAGCGCCTCATCCAGGTCCGCAACCCCGCGGCCGTTCAGGTGATCGCACAGCCGGTCCCACGGATGCTCCGCCGTCGAGCGCATCTCCCGCCAGTCGAGAAAGACGTGGCTCTGGTACGCATGCAGGTTCAGAGTCAGCCCACGATCCGCCAGCTCGTTCGCTCGCTTCAGATACTCAAGGCCCGTCAAACGAATCCCGCCAAGCCAGCACCAGATCCTGCGCGCCGCTCACGCCGAGCCCTTCGCTCAGCCGCCTCTGCCGCAGTTGCGCGCTCGCCTTATCCGCGTACGCCGCTGAAAAATCCACCGTCCCGTGCGTCGATCCGTAGCGGTTGTTGTAAACCACCAGTGCGCGTTCGCCCCCGCTGCGGTTCGAATACGCAAAGACGTTCTCATCCACCGCGCCCGACGGCTCAAAGAAGTCATAGAGCAGAAAATTGCTGCTCTCCGCAAAGAGCCAGCGCTTCTTCAACAGCGGCGCAATCTCGCGCTGATGCCGCTCCACCAGCCACGGGTTGGGATTCTCCTCATACCGCGGCCGCTGATACTCCATCCCGTACTTCTCCGTGAAGCCCTCAACCTGCCCGTGCCCAAACATCGGCAGCCCCGGCAGCGTCGCCATCAGCACCGTCACGCCAAAACATTTGTCGCCCGTACCGAACTGGTCAATTGCCGTCCTTTCATCGGGATTGCTCATGAAGTTCACGTAACGCTTCATGATGTCCACGATCGAACTCCAGCGTATTCTTGATCACCGAGCGGTACTTCGCATTCTCCTCATCGCGCATCATGTTCATGAACGCGCTGTTGTACACCCGATGCATCCCCAGCGTCCGCACGAAGTAGCCCTCCATCAGCCAGAAGGCTTCGGCCAGCAGCAGCGTGCCCGGCACCTCAGCCGCCACGCGATCCACCACCTCGCGCCAGAACTCGTGGGGCATCGCCTGGTTGAACTCCGCCTGCGTCATGCTGTACTCGGCGCGCGACGGAATCGCCCCGCTCGTTCCCGGCCCCGGAAACCACAGCCGATGAAAGTGCCGCTTCGCCAGCGTCATCGCCGCATCGAAGCGAATCACCGGGAACATCCGCGCCACCTGCAGAATCGTCTGGATCACCTGCTCGCGCACCGCCGGATTCAGGTAATCAAGCTGCGCCGTGTCGTTCCACGGAAAGCTCGTTCCATCATTGCCGTGGTAGATATACCGCGTCTCGCCCGTCGCTCGATCGCGCCGCCGAAACACCACCGCCGCATCCGTCTGCTCGTAGTAGTGGTCCTCGATCTTGATCTCCGCCCGGCCATCGCTCGAGAGATCCGGCCCCTCAAAGCGGTACGCCGGATAGGGCGGCTGATCCCGCGCGAATAAACCACTCCGGATGCTCGATCACCCACGGCGAATCGATGCCCATGTGATTCGGCACCATGTCGCTCGCGAGGCGTATCCCGTACCTGATACGCGCGGTCGCGCAGATTCGTATACGCCCCTTCGCCGCCCAGGTCCTCGGCAATCCTGTAGTCATAGAGCGAATACGCCGACGCCACCGCATCCGTGTTTCCGCACAACTGCTTGATCGTCTTCGACGCCCGGCTGCGCTCCCACACGCCAATCAGCCACAAGCGCATTCAATCCCCGATGCGCCAGCTGTGCAAGTTCTTCATCAGGAATCTCGTCCAACCTGCTGATTCTGCGCCCATACTGCCGGCTCAACTGCGCCAGCCACACATAGGTGCTCTTGGCAATCAGCACCGTGCTCGGCATCCACGCCGTGTCCGCGCTGAACTTCTCATACTCGTGTGCCGGGTCGCCAAAGACCGGCACATCCGACCGGCTCACCAGCGACGGCCATTGCTGCTCGCCTCTCTCCCGCCGCCGCCGCGCCGCTTCGTCGGCTGCAGCGCGGGCCTGCGCGGCCGCCGGGTTGAACTGCATCCAGATCGCCAGCTCTTCCTCGCGAAGAATCTCGCCGGCAATCATCAGAATGCGATCCAGGCTGTCGCCCAGCAGCGGCTTCCACAGCCGGCGAATCAGCGACAATTGTTCGCTCAGCGACTTCGGCGCCCGCTCCGCCGGAGCTCGCAGCAGCTCCAGCAGATTCACCGCACGCGCGCCCTCCACCGGAATCAGCGGCCGCGTCGCAAAATACCCTGGCAGCGCGCGCGTCACCTCGCGGTACACCGTCTTCGCCGCGATGCTGCGCTCGTCAAACAGCTCTTCAAAGGGCGTGAAGGCCTCGTTGCGATTCGCCGTCCACAGCATCAGCAACTCTTCCATCGCCGCCGCGCGATGCGGCATGCCTTCGGTCGAGCCCTTCAGCCACTCCGCCGGCGTCTCATCGCCGCGCATCACCGTCTGCCCTGGAAAATTCTCGACAAACTTCAGCAGAAGCAGTTCCAGCCTCTCCGCGCCCACCTTCTCGCCAAACCACGCGAGCGCCGCGGTCATCACCTCCGGGTCAAACTGCTTCCGGTACTGCTCGATCACCACGTGGCTGGCCTCGTCGATCAGGCCCATCGCAAACATTGCGCCGGCATGCACCGCCCGCTCCGGATACCTGGCCGCCTCGCGCACCTCGTTCATGCGATACGTCAGCGCGCGGCACCCCGCGAGATCGGCGAACACCACGTTGCCGTCATAGGAAAACAGCGCTTCGGCAACCTGGTACCGTTCCCGTGCCGCCCGCAAAATGTGAAATTCCATCATCCGGCCCGCGCTCCAGAGATTCGGTGCAACGTCAATTTACGATGCCGGCCTCGCCGTCTCCCGTAAGACAGCATCCTCCGGCGCCCGCTTCCAGCAAAGGGTAAGCTATCACCTCGCGCCGAAGCGGCGCACCCCGGCGCAGCCCATTGCCACACACATTTCCCGGCAGGTACACTAAGGGAGCGTTACTCATCCTTGCACACGCGTCTCCACCTGAGACGCGCTCCGATCCCGACCCAATCCGGATCCGGCAACGAACGAGGCGACGCAGCTGTCTCATCTTCAGGAGCAGTGCAGGCCGCCGGGCCCCGCACTTGAGGCTCCAGGCAGCTTCCAAACGACGGAGAGGTGGCAGAGCCCGGTTGAATGCACCTGACTCGAAATCAGGCATAGTCGAAAGGCTATCGGGGGTTCGAATCCCTCCCTCTCCGCCATACTCCTTCTGCATCCCAGCTGTCAGCTCACCGCGTCTTCCCGGCGTACTGGTTCGCCGCTCCTGGCGTGGGAACGTTGTCATACACCTCGGCTCCGCTTGCATGCGCTTTGCTCAACGGCACGCTCAGCGTGATGCCGCTGCCGGCGATCTGCGCGCCCGCTGCATGTGCAAGCTTGAGAGGCGAAGCCACCACGATCGCCGTTCCGCCAAACCGCCGGATCGACGCCACCACCGCCGTCTCGGCATTCGCTCCGCTGTCAATCGTCACCGTCTCGCCATCGCGGAAGCCGATGATGCCCGCAACCGGAATCACCTTCGCGCCCGCGGCCGTTGCAGCCCCCAACGTCGTGGCGCCTGCCGTGCCCACAGCGGCAATCGTCGCGGATTCGCGATTGCTGCCGGTGCCAATCATTACCTTCTGCCGGGCAGTGAAGCCTTCGACGCTCGCAACCTTGATGTTGCTCGCGCCCTGGGCGGCATCGCTTGCCAGCGTGGACGTGGCCTGCGTCTCAAAGTCGCCGCAGTTGCTGTCGGTGTCTGCGCCATCCGGCATGCGCCCTGCGCTCGTGTCCGTGGTGCCGGCAACCCCGCCGAACGAGCTGAAACCAGCCGCTCCACCGGGCGCAGGCGTGTGGCAGCCGCTTTGCTCCGATCCTGACTTCCCCTGGTAGCCTTCGCCCGCCCACGGATCGACCATGCCGCCATAGTTGAGGCTGTCGACCACCATGCCGGCGCCATCGCGCAGCACGATGCTCCCCTGTCTGAAGGTGAGGGGGAATCTGCCGAAGACAATCGCGCTCGTCGTCAGTTCCGGCCCGCCAAACCACTGGTTCGGCGTTACCGTGCCCCGATAGCCCGCCGTCGTCACCGCCGCATCGCGCACCACTGCGTTGATTGCGTGATTGCCGGCGAGCGGCTTGTCGAGCGTAATGCCCGTCCCCAGTGCCTGCACCGGCTCGTTGCTGCGGTGCACAAACGCAGTCGCCGGTTCAAAGCTCACGCCCGTTCCGCGATTGCTGAAAGGCATATTCGCCGCATGATTGAACTTCAGCGGAGCCGCCAGGTCCAACCCCGTACCCGGCATCGTCACCGTCTCCGAGTCAATGTGGGCCTCGGTCAGCGCCGGCGTAACGTCGATACCGCTGCCCGCCGGCCCCGGCGTGCCCACCGCGGTAATTGTCACCGTCTCGTGCTTCGCCGGAGTGCCGATCGTGATCCTGTCGCCCACCGAAAGGCCGTTCATCATGCGAACCCTGATCTTCGTCGCGCCCGCGTTTACTTCATCAATCAGGTTGGTGCGGACAGCCGCTGTGCCCACGCTCGCAACCGTCACCGTCTCGATGCCATGGCCCACGCTGTCGATATCGAGCCTGATCCTGTCGCCCACGGAAATATCCGAGACCGATGTCACCTTGATATTCGTCGAGCCCGCTGCGGCATCCTCACCGAAGTAGGCCTGCGTGCCCGGCTTGCCCACCGCCGTCACCGTCGCCACTTCGTACTGCTCGCGTAGTTCGGCCCACCACGGGATACGTCGCGCCATAACCGAGCCCGATCTTCTCGCCCACGACAAATCCGGCGACGCTCTCGACCGGCACATTCGTCGAGCCCACCGGAATCGTAATCACCGGGCCATCGGGCAGGGGCTGCCACACCGACGTGTGATTGCTTGCCGCAGTGCCCACGCTTGCGATCTTCCGCGTCTCCGTATCCGACGCGCTTCCGATCGTGATCGTGTCGCCCGCCGACATGCCTGCGGTGCTTCTCACGTGAATCGTCGCGTCGCCTGCCCGCGCCTCGGCCGCCAGCCCTGAGTTCGCGAGCCCCAGCAGGTAAAAGCCGCCCGCCGCCAGCTTCGTTCCCACAGGAATCTCGATCGCCGAGAAGCTCGCCTGCTGCGTCGGACGTGCCGTCACCGTCCACTTCGAAAGATCCACGGCACGCGGCCCCGCGTTATACAGCTCGATAAACGAATCCGTCGCGCCCGCGCCCTGCGCCGAGCTGATGCGAAACTCGTTGATCTTCACCGGGCTCACATTCCGCACCTTCTCCGCCGTCGTCTAGAGATTGCTTTGCGCCATTCGCCTGGTTCGTCCACGCCGCCTTGCCCACCAGATCGCCATTGAACGCCTCCGGCCCCGACGTCACCTTGAACGTCGCGCTCACGCTCGCACCCGGAGCCACCGGCTCGGCAAACTTCTTCGCCTCATCTCTCGTCCCTGCCACCACTGACTTCCACTGCTTCTCCGGCACGGCGATGCTCAGTTCGAGACCCGTTGCCGGCGCGCCGGTCGTGTTCGTGAACGTCACGATGGCTTCCTGCGACGATCCCGGCGTAAACGTCTGCAGACCCGGCGGAGTCGCCTTTGCCTGCGCCGGCGTCAGGCTCAGCGGCTGCACGTCATACTTCGCCGCCACAATGTTCGCCTGCACCGCCTGGTCGGTCGCATCGCTCGGAAAAGTCCCCGCGGCCGTCACTGCGCCTTCATAGAAAGTTCCCTGTGAGCCGTTGCTGTTGTCGCCGCCATTGCCCAGCAGAATCGCTCCCTGCTTGCGCATCGGGTCATACGTCGCGTTCACGCGCCCACCGTCGAACATCACCTTCAGCGCGCCCTGCTGCGCATCGCCTCCCATCGAGGTCCAGTGGTGCGGCTCTCCTTTCGCAATCGCCGTCACAAAGCGCCAGTCGATGCTCGGCAACTTCGGGCAGCCCTTTGTCCCATCCGTATTCACGCAGCCAACCAGGTTGTTCTCCTGGTCCGTCATGATCCACGGACCCGCCCCGCCGCCGTGAAACCACGCCGTAGCGTTGCCGTAGTACGCCGTCTCCATCGTGCCGTTGTCGTCGTCGCGGCTGTCTGTTTCGGCATTGCCATAGTCAAAGCAGCAGCCGTCGTTGAAGTGCAGCCCGTTGATCACCCAGTACTGCCCTTCCGCCTGGTCATCCACCGCCGTGCCCTTCGCGTCATCCTGCCGCAGGCCCATGCCCGGCTCGATAAACACTCCGTAGACCTTGTGCCCCATCACCGTTACCGGCGCCATATCCGCCATCGGTAGATTGTTGAAGCCGCCCATCGCCGGCCCGCTGAAGCCGCCGCGCGGCGCCTGCGTCAAATCGTTGTGCTTCGGCGACTGGTCATAGATTTTGGTGATCCAGCAGTACGTGTTGGCGCAGAAGGCGTCCTGCGCGGCCGCATCGGCGTATCCGCCCCCGTCCTGCCCTGGCGGCACCACGCCTATATCCAGCTTCTTGCCATCGGACTGCCGCATCACCTGGTAGAGCGGGCCGTCATACGACGCATACAAAGCGCGCGTCGTGCTGTGCGCAGCCACGCACGCGTCGCCCGCTGCCGCATAGATATCGCACGGACCCTTCGGCCTTGCTGCCGAAGCATTCGATCCTGTTCCGTTCTGCTCTGCTCTTGCCGCCCCGCCCACCAGCGTCAGCGCCAGCGCCACCAGTCCTGCCCTCATTCCTGCACCAATCGCTCTTCTCATTCCGTCTTGTGCCCTGCCGATCTCTGTGCGCCCGCAATCCTGCCCGATTCCTCAAAAGAGGCAGGCTCTTCCTCTTGCTTTCAGCGCTTCAGATTTTTGGAAAAACTGTCGGGAATACGTATACCAGCCCATCCCCAGCCGGCGCCATTCACGTTCGTGGATTGGCCTGGATTCGTCTCTTTACTCGCGCACGCAGGGGGCCGGCCAGTGCTGCGGCCTTTGTTATACTTGGCGCATTCGCGCTCCGCAGATCGTTGATGAGCCTTTGAGGTTTTCCTGATTTGAAATGGCCGGCGAGTCGATCCCCCTCTCAGCTTTCGGATCTGCACACGGCCGCTGATTCCCTCACCGCAAGCATCGTCATCTGCACCTGTCACCGCGCCGCTCAGTTGCGCACATGTCTTCAGGCCGTCAGCCGCCTCCATCCCGGCCCCGCTGAGGTCCTCATCGTCGACAACACCTCCGGCGATCCCGCAACCAAAGCAGCCGCACTCGACTTCGGCGCCCGCTACATCCTCGAGCCAACCCCCGGCCTCAGCCGCGCACGCAATCGCGGACTTAAGGAAAGCGCTTCCAGCATTGCCGCCTTCCTTGACGACGATGCCGAGCCCATCCCCGGCTGGCTTGCTCACCTGCTCGAACCCTTTTCTGATGGCAACGTAGCCTCCGTTACCGGCGACACATGGGAGTCTCTTCCCGCATCGGCTCCCTCCAGCGCCAAGCCCACGCGGTTCCTTGGCAGCAGCGATCCTCTCTGGTTTGAAAGAGCCAACTTTGGCGGCCTCGGGTTCGGCACCAACATGGCCTTGCGCAAGGCAGCCTGCGGCGGCCGGCCCATCTTCGACGAGCGCCTCGGCCGCGGCGCTCCGCTGTGGATCGCCGAAGAAAGCCACGCCTTCACTACCCTCATCGCCCGCGGCTATCGCGCCGCCCACGTTCCCGCGGCCATCGTCATTCATCCCTCAAAGCCGCGCGACATCCAGCGCGAGGCCGCCACATCCTTCGCCTACTGGCTTCTTCTCTTTTTTGAATTTCCTGCGCACCGCATGGATCTTCTGCGCTTTCTAGCCCGCCGCCTCAGCGGCCAGAAACTCCCCTGGCCCCGCGATCCCCAGGAGCCCGGCGAAGTCCTCAGCAGTGGATGGCGCGTCCAGATCAAAGCCATGCTCCAGGGCGCGCGTCTTTACTTCCGCAATCGCAAACGCCACCCCTGAGTCGCACTCCGGCGCTCTCCACGCCGGCAGCCGGCAATCACCGTTCATGCAAAGCGCGCGTTGCGCTCTGGAGCCACCGCAGGCGCCGTCTGATCTGCAGCGCGCGCACGCCCGCGCCGCGCAGACGGTCATTCCTGATAAACCGCTCGCCCACGGCGCACACCGGATTCAGCACAACATCCCACAAACCCGGCGCCCGCGCCGCGAGGCGCATCACGCGATGCTTCCACCCCCTCTGCCGCTCAAGCCATCGCACGTGCCCCGGAATCACAACCTCCGGATGCGTCTCTGCCAGCAGCGCATCCGCGCGGCCAAAGGCTTCCGCATCGCGCATCAGCTCCGCCGCGCTCTTCGCGTAATACTGATAGGCCTTCGCCGCGGGCACATACTTCGCCCGCACCCCTCCCCGCAACAGCCGCAATCCAAGCTCCAGGTCCTCGCGCATCCTGAATCGCTCATCAAATCCGCCAAACTCCTCCAGCACCTCGCGGCCTGATCGATGAATTGCTGAAGACGCAATCGGTCAGCCGCCACTCCGTTCTCCGGCGAATCCCGATGCGCCAGGTGCATCGCCCCGATCTCGCGATTAAAGCACTCCGCCGCCAGGCTGCGCGGGCTGTCCTCGCTCAGAAAAAGAGATCCGAACGCCGCCAGCCGGTCGCCCTCTTCATGCGCCGCGAGATGCGCCGCAACCAGCTCCCGCATCGCACAGCATGTCGTCATCCAGAAACAGCACGAGCTGCGTCCGCGGCCGCACGCCAGCCCGTGTTGCGCGCCCCGGCAGGCCCACGATTCTCCTGCTCGATCACCCGGAACGCGCATGGTGCATCCAGGGCTCGCAACGCCTACCGCCGTGCCGTCCGTCGAGCCATCCACAACGGCAATCACTTCGAAGTCGCCGGCAGGCAGCGTCTGCGCAAAAAGCGTCGCCAGGGTGCGCTGCACCAGCTCACGCCGGTTAAACGTCGGCACCACCACGGAGATTCTCAGCCCTTCCATTTGCCTCGCATGATGCACTTACAATCAATCTAACGCCGCCAGTCGGGATCGTACACGCAGCCATCGCCGCACGGTCACACGGGGGAAGATTGCCAAAGCTCGACTCCATCAAGTACCTGGTGCCCGCGCCCGCACGTTCATGGCTCAGGCAGCACGGCCTCACTCAGAAGGGCCGCCTCCTTTTCGATCACGTCACGGACTGGTCTACGCTGCGCCGCCTCGAGCCCTACCGCCCCAACCTGGGGGTCACGCACGGCCATTGCGTCGATCGCTTCTATATCGAAAAATTCCTCGCCGCCCATCGCAGCGTCATCGCCGGCGACGTCGCCGAATTTGCCGACAACGCATACACACTTCGTTTCGGATCGGGTGAGATTCGCTCGCATGTCCTCGACATCGACGCCTCCAATCCGAACGTCACCCTCAGGCTGGACCTCGCATGCACGGATGCGGCTCCCTCGAGCGCCTTCGACTGCATCCTTGCCACCCAGGTCCTCTTTGAAATCTACGACTACACCGCAGCCGTACACTCGCTCTTCAAAATGCTGCGGCCCGGCGGCACCGCTCTCGTCACGCTCCCCGGAATCTGCCCGGTCATCCCGAAAAACATGCTCGGCGGCGGGCAGGACTGGTGGCGCTTCACGGCCTCGAGCGCCCGTCGTCTTTTTGGCGACGTCTTCGGCGATGCCAATGTTCAAGTCGAGAGCTACGGCAACGTCCTCTCCGCCGTCGCATTTCTTCACGGTCTCGTGCAGGAAGAGCTCTCCACCGCGGAACTCGATTTCCACGACCCCAACTACGAGCTGATCCTTGGGATCAAGGCAACCCGACCTGCCGGATAAACCCTCCATGAATCCCGCGAACAATCTCATCTCGATCACCATTCCCTTTCTCGACGGCGAAGCATTCCTCGCCGATGCGATCGAGAGCGTGCTCGCCCAGACCTGCGTCCACTGGGAACTGTTGCTCGTCGATGATGGATCGATCGACGGCGGCACCGCAATCGCTCAGCGCTATGCCCGCCAGCACCCCGGGCAGATTATGTATCTTGAGCATCCGGGTCATGTAAACCGCGGCCTCACTGCATCGCGCAACCTCGGTGTCCGCCATTCCCGCGGCCAGTTTCTGGCCTTCCTCGACGCAGACGACGTATGGCTTCCGCACAAGCTCCAGGAGCAGCTCGCACTGATGCTGCACTTCCCTGAAGCCGGCATGGTTTACGGCCGCAGCGAGTATTGGTTCGATTGGGACCCGCGCAACGCGGCCGCCGGGCAGAACCACATCCCCGAGCTTGCTCCCGGAGACCGGCTTTACCACCCCGCCACCCTGCTTCTCGACACTTACCCCTTCGGCCCCTGGGGATCACCCTGCCCTTCCAGCTTCTTTGTACGCCGATCGGTTTACGATGCTGTCGGCGGCTTTGAAGAGGGCTTCAATCCAAAGACCGCGCAGGTCTTCGAGGATTGCGCATTCCTGACCAAGATCTACCTCACCCATCCGGTCTATGTGGCCGCGGCATGCTGGGATAAATACCGCCGCCACAACCGCTCCATGTATCAGCTCGTGCAGATCAATCGTCAGGAAGACCACACCCGCAAGGTCTTCTTCGCGTGGCTCCGGAGCTATCTGCGCACCCACTGCGTCAACGATCCTCATGTCGGCGCGCGTACTGCGGCGCTCGGCATGGCCTTACTGGCTGCCGATACCGGCCAAAGCCGCCGGTTTCCTTCGCCGCGTGCAGCGCCGGCTCGAGCGCCGCTTCTCTGCTCCGCAATAACGCTTTTCAGGCCTGCTGCGGCTGGCGACTCCCCTGTAAAATCAGATTCGCAACCCTTCGCAGTCAGCCATGCGGCGCAGTTAAGGTTTTCCTCAGCGCAGGAGAAGATTTGAAGCTCAAATACCTCGTTCCGCGCCCCCTGCGCCACTGGCTCAATCTGCGCCGCGAGGTCGCGGAGCGCGCCTGGATTCACGTTGACCGCGTCACCGACTGGTCCGTCCTTCGCCGCACCCGCCCCTACCGCAAGCGCCTCGGCGAACGGCGCGGCGCATGCATCGATCGCTACTACATCGAAAAGTTCCTCCACATTCACCGGCTGTCAATCCGCGGACGCGTTGCAGAGTTCCTCGCCGACGACTACGCTCTCCGCTTCGGCGGCGACCGCGTCGAGCACATCGACATACTCGACATCGACGAGACCAACGCCCGCCGCACCATCACGCTTGACCTCGCCCTCACCAGCGCCGCTCCCTCCGAGCTCTTCGATTGCATCATCTGCACGCAGACGCTGCTCTTCATCTATGACTACCGATCCGCCATCCGCTCCCTCAGAAAAATGCTCAAGCCAGGCGGCACCCTCCTCGTCACTGTTCCCGGCATCTGCCAGCTTCTCCCTACCGACATGCGCAATGGCGGCGACAACGACTGGTGGCGCTTCACCGGCGCCGCGATTCATCGCATCTTTACGGAAACCTTCGCCGGCGAAGATGTAACCGTCGAAACCTACGGCAACGTCCAGACCGCCGTCGCGCAGTTGCACGGCCTCGTTCAGGAGGAGTTCACTCAAGCAGAGCTTGACTATCATGATCCGGATTACGAAGTCATCGTCGGCGTCAAAGCCACCAGGGCGCTCTTCGATGACGACCCGGCCCCGGCACTGAACGCAGCTCTCAACTCCGATCAATGAAAGACGCGACGCATCTCTCGCCCCCAGGCCCGGCTGCTGTGCCGCCCGCGCGTTCTGCCCTCCACAGCGCGGCGTGGAACTACGCCGGCTATGCCTGCCAGCTCGCGATCAACTTCGGATTGACCTTCTTCATCGTTCGCATCCTCAGTCAGCCGGAGTACGGCCTTCTCGTGCTCATCATCTCGCTCTCCGCGAACATGTACCTTCTCGATCTGGGAATCTCCAGCGTCCTCGTGCCGCAATATGTCTCAGCCTCGATCGAAGGCGGCATCGCGCGCCTCAACGAGCTCGCAAGCGCCACCTTTATTCTTCTTGCTGCCCTCGGCGCCGTCGGCGCTCTGCTTATGGTCGGCCTCGCCTTCATTCTGCCCGGTCCCTTCAAGATCCCGCCCCAGCTTGTGCACGACGGCGTTCTCACCTTTCTCTGCGCCGCCATCACCGTACAACTGGCGCTGCCCACCATGGCCATCGAACATGTTTATCAATCCGCCCATCGGTTCGATCGCCTCAATCAGATTCGTGTCATCTGCGCCGTTGTGCAGTTGATCCTCACTGCTGCCGCCCTCATGGCCGGCTACCGCGTCATCGGCCTCGCCGCCATCCAGTCAATCCTCGCGGCACTCCAGATGATGCTGCTCTTCATTGCGCTGCCGTCGAGTGTTCCCGGCGCACGCCTCCGCTTCGGCCGCATCCAATGGCAGCTTCTTTCCGGGCTCTCGCGGCAGGGCCGATGGGCCTTTCTGCACAACCTCAGCGCATCTCTCTTCGACGTCGGCGCCTGGTTCATCCTCGGCGCCTTCGCCTCTATGCGCGAAACCGCGCTCTACGGCCTCGCCTTGAAGCTGCCCCGGCAGACCTGGAGCCTCGTCGATAAGGGAACAACCGTTCTGCTTCCCGGCCTCTCGCGCTCCTCCGCGAAAGGCGACCTCGATCACCTGCGCAAAATCTTCTTCATGGAGCAGACGCTTCTCATCGGCGGAGTCTTCCCCATCGCGCTTCTGGGCTCGGTCTTTGCCGCACCCATCCTCACGCTCTGGGCGGGATCAACCTACGCCGACGCCGCGCCGGTCATGCGATGGCTGCTGCTCTGGATCTTCGCCCAATGCATCGCATATCCCTCCGACGAGCTTATCTACGCCTGCAGCCAGGTGCGCCAATCTTCGCTCTTCTCGCTCATCACCTGCGCCGCCGCACTCATCGCCGCTCTCTTTCTCACTCCTCGTTATGGGGCAGCCGGCCTCGCTGCCTCCATCGCGCTCGCGCAGCTTCTCGCCGCCTGCCCGCTCTTTCTCTCCGCCGGCCTCCGCATCTCCGGCGCATCGCCTCTGCGCCTTCTTGAAGCCGCCCTGCGCGGAATGTTCTTTCCTGCAGCAGCTCTGCTTCTCTCGATCGCTCTGGTCCTCTTCTTCGCAAAGCATCTCTCGCCCGCATTGCTGCTCCTCGCCGCCGCCGCCTGCGGACTCCTTTACTTCACCCTGTGGAGCCATTCCGTCGTTCTTCCCCTCTATCGCAATCGCTTTGAGAATCGCGTTGAGGCCGAGCCATGAGCGCTCCCCGCTGCACCATCGTCATTCCTACCTTTAACCGGCCCGGCTTCCTCAAGGAGACCCTCGCCTCGCTCAACGCACAGCTTGATCAAAACTTCGACGTCATCGTTGTCAGCGACGGCGAAGACGCCGCCCTTCGTTCGCTTTCCCAAAGCATCCATGCGCCCTTTCCGCTCACCTGGATCTTTCACGCGCACAATCGCGGCCAGGCCGCCGCGCGCAACACCGGCGCCGCCGCAGCCACCGGAGACTTTCTTCTCTTCCTCGACGACGACACTCCCGCCGCGCCCGATCTCATCACCCGTCACATCGAGCGTCATCTCTCTGTCGCGCCCCAGCGCAGCCTCGCCGTCGTCGGCAATGTCGTCGAGCTCCGCCGCGAGCCCCTCACGCTCCCCACTGATAAATTTCTTCAGGACTTCCGCCAGCGCGATCTCGAAACCTATGCTCGTTGCACCGGCGCCACCGGCCCTGACTCGATCGGTCCAGCCGTTGAAACCACCCTCGCCTTCGGCCTCAACTGCTCCATCCGTCGCTCCGTTTTCCTCGCCGCCGGCGGCTTCCGAGAGGCTCTCCGCGTCACCGACGAAGACAACGAACTCGGCCTTCGCCTCTACCTCTCCGGAGTCGAAGCCGTCTACGAGCCCGATGCCACCGTCTTTCACAACGGAGCAAAAGACCTCACCGCCTATCTCAAGCGCTGCTGGGCCGCCAGCGGTCATCAGGATCTCCATCGCGTCTTCGACCTCGGCGAGCGCACCTCGCAGACGCGCCGCCTCCTCGCGCCGCATCACGGCTATTTTTTTGATCGCTTCCTCGCGCGCTGCGCCTGGCACGCATCGTCGCCTCTGACCGCACTCGCCGGCCTCCTCGAGCGAGCCGCCAACCGTTTCGGCGCGCGTCCCCTCATCGCTGCGTGGAGCAGGATCGCCCAGCCCGCCGCCTATTGGACCAGCGTCAAAGCCTCCGGCGCTACGCTCCGCCAATTGCAATCGATCGCGGGCGCCCCCCGCTGCGCGCTCATGTTGCACAGCATCGCCGAACCGCAATCCAGAGAAGAGGCCGCCTACTACATCTCCCCGCTGCGTTTTCATCTCTTCATGCGCCGCTTCCACTCCGCGGGATACAAAACCGCCACCATCGCACAGTGGCTCCAGGGCGACCTGCCGCGCAACCACGTGCTCCTCACCTTCGACGACGGCTACGACGACCTCTACGACCAGCTCCTGCCTCTCGTCATCCAGCACCGCTACACGCCTGTCATCTTTCTCGTCGCTGATCGCATCGGCGCCTCCAATCTCTGGGACCAGGCCACCGGCCTGCGCGCGCGCAACCTTCTAACCCGCGATCAAATTCGCGAAATGCAGAAGCACGGCGTCCAGTTCGGCTCACACACGCTCACCCATCCCTCGCTGCCCAGCCTCTCCGATCACGACCTCGAGCGCGAACTCCGCGACTCCAAAGCCAGGCTCGAAGATCTCCTCGGCGACGAAGTCTCCTCCTTCGCCTATCCCTACGGCGAAGTCGATCGCCGCGTGCGTTCGGCTGTGGCTGCCGCCGGCTACAAGGTAGCCTTTACCACGCTCCCCGGCACCAATCTCTGGAACGATCCTCTCTGCCAGAACCGCGCCAACATTAATGACAACCTCTCCCTCCGTGACTTCACCACCGCGCTCCGCACCGGCTACGGCTTCACGCAATCCATCTCCGAGCACCTCCAGCATCTCGAGCAGCGACTGCCCACCCGCACCCTCCGCGCCGCCGCGCGCAGCACCCGCCACCTTGGCCACCACACCAGCGGCCTTTTCTCATCCAAAAAATAAAAAATGGCGGAAGCTTACCCGCCAAATCGAAATGAGAGGTACACTCCTGTCTAATTCTTCTCTCTCTCCGAGAGAGGGCAGGCCCTTTTCGATCTGCTTCGGCCCCACGAGGCGATTCAATGTCAGTTCAGATTTCGCAGCGAAACAAAATCCTGATTCTCGCGGCCGGCATCGCCGTTCTGCTCTTCCTCATCTTTGCGCCTCCTCTGCCCCAGAGCGAGAGCTATCACGACTTCGCTGACCGGCGCACCATTTTGGGCATTCCGAATTTCTGGGACGTCATCTCGAACATCCTCTTTCTGGTTGTCGGTGTTATGGGCCTGCTCAGATTCAGAGACTTCGCCTCGCGCGTTCTCTTCTTCGGAATCTTCTCCACAGCCTTTGGATCGGCGTACTACCACCTGGCTCCAGACAGCGGGCGCCTCTTCTGGGATCGCCTTCCCATGACAATCGCTTTCATGGCGCTCTGCGCACTCGCGATTCATCAACGCAAGCTGCTCCTCCCGCTCCTCTTCATCGGAATCGTCAGCGTCGTCTGGTGGAGAATCACCGATAATCTCTGGCTTTACGGCCTGGTTCAGTTCGGAACCATGGCGGTACTCCTCGTCGTCGCCGCCCGCCGCGAGCCCGGGCTATGGCCCGTCTTCATCTTCTATGGCTTGTCAAAGGTCACTGAGCATTTCGACAAGCAAATCTACTCCGTATCGCCAATCAGCGGGCATACCATCAAGCACTTCCTGGCGGGCATCGCCGCCTGGTACATCTACCGTTGGATCGAATCTTCCCGTTTAGAGCACAGATCTGAAAGTTACCCCGCGGTCGAGCATGCCTGAAATAAAAAGCGGAGAACCCCAACCGGGATTCTCCGCCTCGCATTCTGCCTCCAGCTTCGTCTACGGCTTGGTCGCCAATATCAGCGGCGACGGCCCCGGCGCAGCCACCGTCCGCACATCCGTAAAGCCCGCTTCCTTCAGCCACGCGCCGATCTCTTCAAACGTGTACGTATCGCCCACGTCCGTGTTCACCAGCATGTTCACTGCAAAAAACAGTCCCCCCACCGGACCGCGGCGCCCTTCATCCACAAGGAACTCCGCAATCGCAATCGTCCCGCCCTGCGCCAGTGCATCAAAGACCCGCTTCAGCAGCTTGCGGCTTCGCGCCTCGCCTTCGCTATGCAAAATATGTCCCAGCGTCGCCGCCGCGTGGCCGCTTCCAAAATCCGCGCTCTCAAGATCGCCCGCCACATAGCGGAACTGTCCTCCGACCCCGAAGCGCTCGGTAATCTTTCGCGTCACCGGCAGCACCTCCGGCCAGTCCACTGCCGTGACGCGCACCTGGTCGCTGCTCTGCGCCAGCGCAATGCCCCACACGCCCGAGCCCGTCGCAAGATCCAGCACGCTCACCGGCCCGTTCTTCTTGCTCAGCGCGAGCGTCTGCGCCAGCACCTGCGCCGCCGGATAACTCATCGGCAGAATATCCTCCACAAACTGGTGAAAGAACTCTCCGCCCGTCGTCTCCTGGTTCACCGGCGCCACCGGGTCGCCCGTCTTCACAACCTCGCTCAGGTGCAGCCATCGCGGCACCAGTTGAGAGCTCGTATGCTTGATCATCCCGCCCAGAAAACCCGGCTTCGCACTCACCAGGAACGCCGCACTTTCCGGCGTCAGCGCATACACGCCCCCCGCATCCTTTTTGAGCAGTTCCAGCCCCACCAGCACATTCATAATCGCCGTCAGCCCGCGCGCCGAAGCGCCCGTCGCCGCCTGCACCTGCTCCACCGTCTTCGGCCCCTCATCCAGCACGTCAAAGACCCGGTTCCGAATCGCCGCCTCGATCACAAACGGGGGCACATAGCCCCACGCAAACTGCTGTATCCGCTCCGGCGTAACCCGAGCTTCACCTTGCTCTGTCATCTCTTTGCACTCCTTGCTGGATTTTCCGGGCAGCCGGGGAAAGGTCAGGGAGAAGGGCCGCGCTGTCCCGTTTGAAACCCGCGCTCCTAATCTACTGCACCGGCCTCACTCCGGGATATCTATTTCCATCAATAATTTACGCTATACTTCCACGCCGCCTGACAATATTACAGGCTAGAAATATGAGCGTAATCCACTAATATTCACACTGCTGCCCTTGACAAACCCCGTCCATTCTCCCTATCGTTAGCAATTGGAAGGCGCGACTGCTAGCACCTCGGTATTCGCGCCAACCCCGAGCCGGCACCCACCGCAATCGGTCTGCGCCGGGGCTCACCAGGAATCCTCTTTTTCATCACCACAAAACTCGCGGGCACGGGCTCAACCCTTGCTCGCCTGTCAAGGAGAAGCGAAGCAATGGCAGCAACATCCGTTACGACCACCTTCACCCCGCTCCATGACCGCATCCTCGTCCGTCGCGTTGAAGAGACGGAAACGGTTCGCGGTGGCATCATCATCCCCGACAGCGCCAAGGAAAAGCCGCAGGAAGGGCGAAGTCATCGCCGTCGGCAAGGGCAAGTCCAATGACGAAGGCAAGGTCTTCCCTCTCGACGTCAAGGCGGGCGACCGCATCCTCTTCGGCAAGTACTCCGGCACCGAAATCAAGATCGATGGCGAAGAGTTCCTCATCATGCGCGAAGAAGAAGTCCTCGGCATCGTCAAGAAGTAAGCTTCGCGCACTCGGCGTGACCTTTGCTGAACAACGAACTCTGAACTCTGATCCAGGAGAGAAGCATGGCAAAGCAGATTCTGCACGGTGAAGATTCCCGTCAGGCGATCCTGCGCGGCGTCAACACGCTCGCGGACGCTGTGAAGGCGACGCTCGGCCCCAAGGGCCGCAATGTCGTCATCGAGAAGAAATTCGGCTCCCCCACCATCACCAAGGACGGCGTCACCGTCGCCAAGGAAATCGATCTCAAGGATCCTCTTGAGAACGTCGGCGCCCAGCTCGTTCGCGAAGTCGCCTCCAAAACCACCGACGTCGCCGGCGACGGCACCACCACCGCCACCGTTCTCGCCCAGGCCATCTTCCGCGAAGGCGTCAAGACCGTTGCCGCCGGCGCCAACCCCACGGCGCTCAAGCGCGGCATCGACAAGGCTGTCGCCGCCGTCATCGGCATGCGCGACAAGGACGGCAAGTGGTCCGAGGGCGGCGCTCTCGGCAAGCTCTCCAAGCCCGTCGATGAAGGCTCCGTCGCCCAGGTTGGCGCCATCTCGGCCAACGGCGATCAGGAGATCGGCGACATCATCGCTGAAGCCGTCAAGGTCGTCGGCAAGGATGGCGTCATCACCATCGAAGAGTCCAAGACCATGCACACCGGCCTTGAGACCGTCGACGGCATGCAGTTCGATCGCGGCTACCTCAGCCCCTACTTCGTCACCGACGCAGAGCGCCTTGAAGTTGTCCTCGAAGATCCCTACATCCTGATCTACGAAAAGAAGATCAGCGCGATGAAGGATCTGCTGCCCCTGCTCGAGCAGGTTGCCCGCGGCGGCAAGCCCCTCCTCATCATTGCTGAAGATGTGGAAGGCGAAGCCCTCGCCACCCTCGTCGTCAACAAGCTGCGCGGCACGCTCAACGTCGCTGCCGTCAAGGCTCCCGGCTTCGGCGATCGCCGCAAGGCCATGCTCGGCGACATCGCCATCCTCACCGGCGGCAAGGCCATCACTGAGGACCTCGGCATCAAGCTCGAGGGCGTGAAGCTCGAAGACCTCGGCCGTGCCAAGCGCATCACCATCGACAAGGACAACACCACCATCGTCGACGGCGCCGGCAAGGCTGCCGACATCGACGGCCGCGTCAAGGAGATCCGCTCGCAGATCGAGAAGACCACCTCCGACTACGACAAGGAAAAGCTCCAGGAGCGTCTCGCCAAGCTCGTCGGCGGCGTCGCCATCATCAAGGTGGGCGCAGCTACCGAGACCGAGATGAAGGAGAAGAAGGCTCGCGTTGAAGACGCGCTGCACGCAACCCGCGCGGCAGTCGAGGAAGGCATCGTCCCAGGCGGCGGTGTGGCCCTCGTTCGCGCCATTCCCGCGGTCGCAGGAGCTGATCAAGAAGCTCGAAGGCGACGAGAAGATCGGCGCGCAGATCGTCCGCCGCTCCCTCGAAGAGCCTCTCCGCCAGATCGTCGCCAACGCCGGCGAAGAGGGTGCGGTGGTCGTCGCCAAGGTGCTCGAGAACAAGGATCAGCACTTCGGCTACAACGCCGCCACCAACACCTTCGAGAACCTGGTGAAGGCCGGCGTCATCGACCCCACCAAGGTCACCCGCACTGCCCTGCAGAACGCCGCTTCCATCGCGGGCCTGCTGCTCACCACCGAAGCCCTGGTGGTCGAGATCCCCGAGCCCAAGAGCGCTGCGCCCGCAGGCGGTCACGGCGGCGGCATGGACGGCATGTACTAGGACTGCCGTCCAGCGCACTCGCGCCTTCGCGCAAAACAAAAGGCCTCCAGCTTCGGCTGGGGGCCTTTTTGCTACTCCCCTCCACAAAAACTCCGTGTCATCCTGAGTGTCGCGCGCCTGGGACCCGCGGACAGTTTCATCGTCCGATGTTGAACCAGTGCGCTATGATAACGCCGACCCTAGAAATTTGAACGGATCGAACCAGATGGATTATACGCACTTCATGGTGTGCTGTTTACTAGGAGCTGGCCCGGCACTTGGCATCTTTTTTCTCCTCGGCGCAAAACGCAGGGCATGGATTCCGCCTCTCGCTTGGTGGCTTTCTCTGGCTCTGGGAGCCGCTGCTTGTTTTTACGGAATGTCCCACTCAACAGTGCCATCGTTCTCGATCAGGATTGCGGTGGTGGGCAAGGCCTATGACCATGTAGACCGGGAAATTCACACCGGCTACCATCACGACACGGTTTACGGCTTTCGCTTCGTGCCTGACGGAGGAAATCCCATCAACCTCGAAACTCAAATCATCCTTCCAGATTGGAATACTCCAGCGATTTTCGACGGACAATCGTTCCGAGTTGTGTACCTCGATGATGGTCAAAGAACCTTCAAGAACGAAGCAATCGACATTCAAATCCTATCCGGCAAGGACGCAGGCTTCCATGACTCTTACGACGCGCGCCCAGTCGGAAAGTGGCTAACCATCCCATTCGGCGCTGCATTGAGTGCATTTGGATTCGTCGGCCTAAGGTACAAGAAGGATGACGCTGAGTCAGCGGCTTCATCCGGTGACGACGATGCTTCCTCGTCCTGAAAACTCTCCAAAGATTTTGTGGCAGGTGGCCCCGATCCCACGAATCGTCCGTGATCGCGGCGACGGTGCCCCCGGTCCCTCGCAGTCGGGGACCGGGGAATGATCCAGGCAATCACCCTTCCGCGCAAAACCAAAAGCCCTCGGCACTCGCCGGGGGCTTTTGTTTTCTCCACTCCTGAGGTCTATCTGGGATACTTTAGAACCGAAGTGCACAGCAGAACTTCCCCGCTCCCAGATCGTTTCGTCGCAGCATAACGGGCCCGCTTAAGTACCGTGGAAGAGGCCAGAAGAATGAACAAGTATTGGTGGATCTTCGCAGGATTGTGGGTGCTGGTCGTCCTGGCCGGACTGATTGCGGTGCCGTTCCTGATCGACGTCAATCAATTCCGGCCACAGCTCGAGGCGCGGGCCAGTGCTGCGTTAGGCCGCAAGGTAACACTCGGTCACCTGCGTCTTTCATTGCTCTCCGGTTACATCGTTGCCCACGATATTGAGATTGCCGATAACCCCTCCTTCAGCAATTCCAATTTTCTAACCGCGAACGCGCTTCGCATTGACGTCAAAATGAAGCCGCTCATGTTGCATAAGCAACTGCACGTCACCGGCATCTTGATCGATCACCCTCAAATCATGCTGCTCAGGAGAGACGACGGCCTATGGAACTTCTCTGACATGGCGTCAGCCGGGGAGAATGCATCTGCATCAACATCGACCCCGAGTGCTGACGAAATCTCTATCGCAAAGTTCAACGTAAAAGATGGCAAAGTCATGATCGGCGCTCTAAACAGGCCCGCTTCGGTCAAAACATTCGATCACGTACGACATAACCATAACCGGCATAGCAAAAGCGTCCCAGGTCGGCTTCACACTCACCACGCTTCTCCCCGGCGGCGGTGACGCCACTCTGGCCGGCAAAGTTGGACCAGCTAATAGCGAGAATCTGGCGCATACTCCGCTCCAGGCAACCCTCAAAATCAATGGTCTGAACATTGCATCCTGCGGCTTCATCGACCCAGCCAGCGGAATAGCGGGCGTGGCCAGCCTTGACGGAAGCCTCGAATCCGATGGAGCAACTGCAACGTTGACAGGCAAGTTCTCCGGTTCCGATCTGAAGCTCGCGCCTGGTGGAACTCCCGCGCGCACCGTAGTCTCAGTTGACTACAATGCCCACATTAACCTCGGCGATCTGTCAGGAGATCTTGCGCAAGGAGATATCGCCATAGGCAAGGCGCAAGCTTCCTTAACCGGCACGTTTCAAAATGGCGATCAGGGCATGGCGGTCGCAATGCATCTCAGCGCTCCCAATCTTGCTATCGATGAGCTTCAGCCGATGATGCCGGCGCTGGCGGTCAGGCTGCCACAGGGCTCGCATCTGCAGGGAGGAACGCTCTCGGCTGATCTTACGATCAAAGGTCCGCTTGCCGCTCCGGTCATTACCGGACCTGTAAAGGTCGCCAACACCACCCTGGTTGGCTTCAATATGGGTCAGCAGTTGGGCAAATCCGCCGCATTCGCCGGCAAAGCTGTATCAACGCCCGATACCTACGTTGCCAGCATGAGCTTTGTCACAACCATGACTCGCACCGAAGTTCGATCCGACAACATCGTTACCGATATCCCATCCGTTGGAATCTCCACCGGCTCTGGAACAATGAGCCCCGCTGGAGTCATGAACTATACCGTGCTCGCCTATCCCACCGGTGGTATGGCAGGCAAGCTCACGAAGATGGCGACCGTAGGAACAGGCAATGGACGAATTCCCGTCACGGTGACCGGAACCATTGAGAACCCCATCATCACTCCCGATGTGAAAGCAAGCGCCAAAATCCTGGCCAGCGAAACAGCCAAGGGCGCCGTATCCGTTCCCGTCCATGCCGTAGGCGGATTCTTTAGCCGGAAGAAAGAAGAAGTGAAGGCAGCTATAGCGAAAAAGAAACAAGAGAAGGCAGAGAAAGAGTCGCAGCCGAATCATTAAAAATAACAACATTACATACTTGGCATGCTGAAGACGATCAGAGATAATCCCAGGAAATTAACAAAAGTGACGATGAGGAACCCCACTCGAACTAGCGCGCTTACCTGGAGCGATGTCCTATTCATAACGACCACGCTCATTATGAAGCAGAGAAAACTTGTGACTAAGAGAGACGCAAGCGTGACAGCGCGCTTCTCGTTAGGAATTATCCACATAACGGGTAGCGTGACAAATTGAATCATGACGCCTAGGCTGAAAAGCTGGAGCGCTTTGAGAGAACCTATTTTCGCATCTGTGTCTTTCGCTATTAGCACCTTCACCAAGGAAAATACCGCTACGATACCCCCCACAATAATCGTGAAAGAAATGATGAGCAATGCAGGAATAGCGAAACTAAGTCCTGTCCAATCCATTCAGGCCCTCCGTATGATCGCATTTCGAAGCTTCTCATGATTCGGCGGTCATTTCCACGATTCCCCGTACCCGACCAACTCAGTGTTCAGAGTAACCAAATCCCTGCAATTTCCTCACTGGTCGTGTCACTTTCGCCGATAACCAGAGCGAACTCTATCCTTGGCAAATACATGAATCACGACCCTGTCTTCAACGCGGGGCTGGCCCACCCTTTTCTCCGCGTTTGAGATTACTCCATCAACTGACGACTGCCTCCGGTTGCCCCACCCTTGTCGGTCCCGCCTTTGGAACGACAGGGTGGGAATGAAATTTCGGCCGGGCACCCTGAGTCTCGTTTCTCAAGTATCTCACATACCATTGGTATCTCTGGTATACTGATGACCGGAGGTTCGCCCTATGACTCCACCCACCACTCCAGAGATTCTGATCGCGGACCGTCTCTGGATCGCTACCGCCCTTCTGCATCGGCAATTCCCCCGGCAGCCTGCCTTCTCGAGAGATGAGATTCGCGCGAAGCTGGCCGAAGTGGGCTTGCTGGACCCGGCACGGGAAGGCGCCATCAATGCCCATCTCAAGCAGCATTGCGTTGCCAACGTGCCTCCGTCTTCCGGGAAATACCGCATGCTCATCGAGGTGACGCCGGGCAAACTCCGCCTCTACCGTCCGGGAGACTGGAGCCACCCCGCCCGCATGCAGCCGCGCAAGCCTTCCAAATCCGTTCCCAACCGCGAAGAGATTCCAAATTCCTACTGGCCGCTGCTCGATTGGTATGCCACGTGGAGTGCCGCAGCTCGCCCTTCTCCAACACAGCGCCCCGCTGCGAACAATTGGGATGACGATCCGCTGATCCGTCTTGCCGGTTCCGGCCGTCAGATATGGGCCGATGAACACGCCGACGCATACGTCGAAAATCTGCGCAAGGAGATAGCGTGAGCAAAATCTTCTTTGATACCAATCTCTTTGTTTATCTCTTTGAGGGGCTGGAACCCTGGCGCGGCCGCATGATCGCCATGCGGCGCCGCATGCTCGATCGTGGCGACCGCGTCGTAACCTCCGCCCTGACGCTGGGCGAGGTTCTCATCAAGCCGGCGAAGCTGGGGAAGACGGCCCTTGTCGAGCAATACGATCAGGCCATTCGCAACACCGCACAGATCGTCAACTTCGATTCTCAGGTGGCACGGCGCTACGCTTCGCTCAGAGCCTCGCACAGCATCCGCCATGCCGACGCAATCCAGCTTGCATGCGCTGCTCACGTTGGTGTCGATCTCTTCATCACCAGCGATAAGCGCCTTCACAAGCTCGACATCCCCGGCATCGGTTTTATCGCCCCACTGGATAAAACCCCGCTTTGATTGAGCCCGCAAATCTTCTTCAGAAAGATTGCGAATTATATCGCTGAGTAACTCCGACTAACCTGGTCCGGGACTTGCACGGAAAGATAGCAATGCTCCACGTGGAGCACTGACGCATGGCCAAATGTTCCACGTGGAGCACTGCGAACAACGAATTGTGAGCTGAGAACTATCCGACATGTTCCGCGTGGAGCATTTTCAGCCCTCGCGCGAGTTTCCCTGAACGGTGCTCACCGCCTGGGCGCCAGCAGCAATGGGCTTCGTTGTCTTCGACATCCGGCGACACTCCTGAATCGTGCCCGCTATCTTCCACACATTCAGCTTCGCTGAGAAGCGCTTACCGGCATCGAAGTTGAGCACCCACCGAGCCGTCCACGCTGCCAGGCTGCGAAACAAAAACAGCGGCACACCGGCAACATACAGCCGCGATCTCCGCGGAATCCGTTCCTGCCTGACGTCGGCGCGGGCCTTGTCAAACCACCACCGCAGGAAATAAGCCTTGCGAATGCGCTCGCGCGGCACCGAGTGATAGACCAACGCGGACGGCTCATACCAGAAGCGCTCGCCGGCCGCCAGCAACCGCTCACCAAACTCCGTATCCTCGTTGCGAATCTCCGAGCCCGGCTGCGGTCCGAGGTCGGTTCGGAAGCCGCCGTACTTTTTGAAGACGTCGCGTTTAAAGGCCATGTTCGTGCCGAAGGGCGCTTCCTTTGTTTCGCCCGCGTCGGGCCCGAGGTCAAAAAACGCGAGCGGCGCAAGTGCATAGCGGCCATGGGTTTCCATCCAGTGCGGAGGAACGAATCCCTCTTCGGCGCGGATGCGGCCTCCGGCTCCGGTCCATGGACCGCGCGAAAACACGCTGGTCAAGGTGTGCAACCAATGACAGTCGACTTCGACGTCGTCATCCATGAAGGCAAGGATTTCGGCACCTGTGGCGCGAATTCCCGAGTTAAGGGCATGGGATTTTCCCTGGGCTTTTTCAAAGAGATAGCGAAAACGCCGCGGATATAATGCGCAAAATTCTTCAACTGTTTCGCGGGTTTTATCGCGCGAATTGTTGTCGACAACCAGCACTTCCCAATCGATTGAATCGGGAACGACCGACCGCGCCACGCTCTCAAGCGCTTTGCGAAGGGTGACGGCGCGGTTATAGGTACAGAGAATAACGGTGACGTTCATTGGAGTTGCCAGAACTGCGAGCTGTGCATTCGCATCAATCGCGCGCGGCCGAGTTAGCGCCCTCTGAGTGCGCGGCGAGATTCACCGGCGAACTTGCGGAGCGCTTCCCTGCCTGTCGGACCCTGGGAAGCTCGGCGATCTGCCCGAGGGTCATCCAGACGAAGCCTTTGAAGAAGAAGCGGCGCTTCGGGTCGGTAGCCACGAGCCATTTGAAGAGACGCTGCGGCAGCGTGACAACGCAGATCTTGGGAATGGTAAGCCACCAGCGGGGAATGATGCCGAAGATATTGGGGCGGGGACCAATCTCGCGAATCAACGCGCGGCCATGGTCATACCAGAAGCGAAGCAGATAGTCGTGGCTGAGGCGGCTGGGCGGAATGGCGTGATAGACGACCGCTTCGGGCACGTACCAAAGCTTCTTGCCGGCGGCCATGACGCGCCGGCCGAACTCCATGTCTTCGTTGCGCAGCTCGCTGCCCGGGCACGGCCCCATGTCAGTGCGAAAGTCGCCGAGTTGCTCGAAGATACCCGCCGGGAAGGCCATATTGGTGCCGAAGGGGGGCGTCTTAAGTTCGAAGCCTTCGTCGCCGTGGTCAAAGAGGGCGAGCATGCCGCCGACACCATACTCTCCGTCGAGGGCGAGCCAGTCGGGAAGGTCGAGCGACTGTTGCGAAAGGATGCGGCCGCCTGTGCCGCCGTACTCTCCCGAAGCGAGCGGAGCGGTGAGATTGTGCAGCCAGTCCGGCGCAACGAGAACATCGTCGTCCATGAACGCGAGGATGCGACCACGCGCATTGCGGATGGCCGAGTTGAGCGCATTCGATTTGCCCTGCTTGCCTTCGAAGAGATAGCGGAAGCGGCCTGGATAGCGTGCGCAATACTCCTCAATGACGTCGCGGGTCCGGTCGGGCGAGTTGTTATCGACGACCAGAACCTCCCACTCGACGGACGCCGGCAAGACAGAAGCGGCGACGCTCTCGAGGGCCTTCGAAAGGCTGTGGCATCGGTTGTAGGTACACAGTATGACGGTTATCTTCATCGAACCTGGCCTGCCCACCTGCAGAGATCGGAACACGACGGAAAGGTCCTGCTCGCGCTGAGTTGTACAGATGCACCGGAGAGGCGCATCACCTCGTCACCGGCGAATCTATCTTTCGATCGTGCCAGCGCCACGCACTTGCGAGGATCGCCGGGAGATCTGAATACTGTGGCTGCCATTCAAGGATCTTGTGAGCTTTTGAGGCATCCGCAACCAGTTCAGGCGGATCGCCGATTCGGCGCGGCCGCTCCATCACAGGGATTCTTTGCCCAGTTACCTGCTCCGCAGCGGCAATCACTTCGCGCACCGAGTGGCCAGAGCCCGTTCCAAGATTGAAGGCGTCGCTTTTGCCACCTGAGAGAAGACGCCGCATGGCCTGAACGTGCGCCTGCGCAAGATCGGTGACGTGGACATAATCGCGGACAGCGCTGCCGTCCGGCGTGGGATAGTCTGTGCCGAATATCTCAATAACCGGGAGGCGGCCTGCGGCGGCGGCCAGCACGCGAGGCACGAGGTGCGGTTCCGGATCGTGATTTTCGCCGATTTCTCCGTCGGGATCAGCGCCCGCGGCGTTGAAGTAACGCAGCGCCGTCCAGGCGAGTCCATAGCTTGAGCCGTACCAGCGGAGCAGCTTCTCGACGATGAGCTTCGACTCGCCGTAGGGATTGACAGGCATCTGAATATGCTCTTCGGCGATGGGAAGAGCGGTGGGCACACCGTACGTCGCGCAGGTTGAAGAGAAGACAATTGCCGGCACCATGTGCGTCCGCATGGCGTCGAGCAGGTTCATGGTGGCGACGACGTTGTTGCGAAAGTAGACTGCCGGGTCCTGTACGGACTCAGCAACGTAGGCGTAGGCCGCAAAGTGTATAACGGCCTTGATCGAATGGCTGCGGAAGATGTTGTCAAGCGTGGCTGGATCGCCGCAATCACCTTCGATAAGTGGTCCCCATTGCACCGCCGAAAGGTGTCCGCGGCGCAGATCGTCGACCACGATGGGCAGACAGCCTGCCTTCGCGAGCATCTTGCATGCGTGGCTGCCGATGTATCCGGCGCCTCCGGTCACAAGCACCTGCATTCCGCTCATTGAACGCCTCTGACGGGCAACCTCGCTCTCCTGCGTGTGGCCTCGTTTCCGGCAGCGCAAGATTTCAATTTATCAGCGAAGAGTTCGATCGAGTTGCGCGGGACAAGCGCCTCGGCGCGCGCGCGCGCCGCAAGGCCCATTGCCTGCCATTCACCGCGGCGCTGCCAGGCGCGTTCCAATGCCTCGTCCACCGAGGCGACGGTAGGAGCCGATGCGACAAAACCTGTCGCATTGTCAACGCAGATCTCTGCGTTGCCGCCAACGTCAGTAACGATGGCCGGACGGCCACACCACATGGCTTCAACCAGTGCCAGCGGCAGCCCTTCATAACGGGAGGGCAGAATGAGCATGTGATTGGCCGCCCAGATGGATTCGACGTTGTGCACGTGCCCCTGAAAGCTGACGTTTGAAAGATGCAGCATCTCGGCCATGCGTCGCAGGCTGCGCTCATAGTGGCCGGCGCCATAAAGATTAAGCTGAACGGGCCGGCTGCGCCACTTGTCGCATGCCAGAATCCGCAACAGCAGATCCTGCCCCTTCGCAAGCATTTCGAGGCGTGCGACGCAGGCAAGTTGAAAAGTGTCTTCTTGCGCGGGCCACGCAGGCGCCCGCTCGGGCGACACGCTGTAAGGATTCCAGACAACCTCTGCGTTGGGCAACGCTTCACCAGTCTGTATTCGCAACAAGCTTAGATTGCCGTTAGAGACGCAGCAGACTTTTTGCGCATGCGAATAGGCTGCGACAGCGTCATCCAGCGTATCGTCAGAAAACCACCAGTTCTCGTAATTGCACTGCACAATGATGACGTAAGGAATGCCTGCGGCAGTACAGTTCTTTGCCCAGTCGAAGCCTCCGGCATTGTAGCCCTGCGAGATAACGACCAGGTCTGGATTGAATGCTTTGAGGCGATCGAAGCCCTTGCGCGCGAGTGGAGTGAGTTTGCGCCAGGTGTCGCGCCGCGGAGCTCCACGGGCTTCGACCTTGATGCCCTGACGGATGAGAGCGGCAAGCTTTTGCGAATGAAGCGGCATGTGCGCCGTAGTTGCCTGCACCTTGTGACCTTCGCGCTTGAGCTGCACTGCGGCCTGGCTCCACAGCTCTTCGCTGCCGCCCCACTGCCAACCTTCCATGGTGGTCACAAAGTAAAACTTCATTCAGGCCGTCCCCCGTGCGACGGGCTCGGGTGCGAGGAGACGCTCAAAGAAGGCGCCATTAAGATCGAGCGTTTTGCCTTCGTGATAATAGGCGCGAGCATTGCGCTGCGACTCTGCCTGCGCGGCGGCGTAAGCGTCGCGATCGGAGAGAATGGCCGCGAGCTTGCGGTAGGCGTCCTCGAGCTGGAGGGTCTGGCCCGGTGAAAAGCAGGCGAGATCGCCGGTCGTGTAGCCGTCCGGAGTTTGCACGAAGACGGCAGGCAGGCCGGAGGCGGCGGCCACGGTGAGCACTCCGCTGAAGATGCCAGCGATCACGGAGGCGCGGCGGAGATCCTCTTCGAGCGACCATGCGGGGTGCGAGATTTCGCACCGGTCCGGATAACGGCTGACTAACCGCTTGCATGCGCTGAAATCGAGATTGCCCCAGAAGGGGTGCGGACGAATGACGATGCGGCGCAGGGGAACGTCGGCTTCGAGCAGCTTCTCTGCAAGTTGCAGAGTTGCATTGCACTGGGCCTCGACCCCGTAGAAGCCGTATTGAGCTGTGGGTACATCGACGAGAAGGAGCGTGCGCTGTGCAAATTGATCGCTCAGGTCAAGAATCGTGTCAAAGAGGCAACCGCCCGGAAGAAACTCGACAGGCGGAGCCGGCTTGCCAACCGATTGATAAAACCGCTCATTTCCCTTGGCGAGAAATGCCGCGGAGCATTGACCGAAAGCAACAAACTTCGAGGCAGTGACCGGAAAATCGAGAGTATGCCCTACGACACCCTGCTGAAAAGTGATGACGGGCTTGCCTCGTTCGTTGGCCGTCTGGCAGATGGACGATGCAAGTTCAAACCAATGGCAGCGCACAATTGCCGCTTCGAATTCGATCCACGGGGCAATGCGCTGCAGGGCGTCGATTGCGTAGGCGCGCCGCTCGAAAGCAGCGCACACCTCTTCGCCGAGCCGTAGCCCATGCGGTTCAAGGATGCGGACCGCGTCGGCAAATGCGGACCGGCCTCGATGCTGAGCGATCTTCCAGCGAAGACGCCTTTCAACGCGGCTTGAGGAGGCAGCAGGATCAAAGAACTCAACGTGATGCTGCTTACCGGCTGCGGCAATCCGGCGGTCCAGTTCGAGCCGGCAGGAAGCATCCTCTGGAATGAGACAGAGAACGCGGGCGCCGGTCTCGAGCACGCCGAGGACGGTGCGAATGAAGAACTGCGTCTCTGACGCGCGACCAAAGTGCTGGCTGGGGCAGACGACAACGTCGGTGCGGATCCGGCGCAGCTTGCGCATACGCTTTTCCGCGGCGCGCAGGCCATCGGCGACGATGTGTCCGGGCCGCACATAGGCAGAGACCTGCGCACGCGGCGTTGTGAGCAGGTCCATCTGGATGGGAAGGAAATACTCATGGAGAGCCGGGTCGTGACGGTAGAGCAGCGTCTGCATTTGCGCAAAGGCGGCAAGCTCCGTGCCCGGCGAGTGAAAGAGGCCCGCGATCTCCATTAGCGTGAAGCGACCGGCTGGCTCGCCCCTCTCCTGGCTGGTTCTCTCGAGGATGCCCTTGATTGCGTCAATCACTGTAGCCTGCGCGGAGGGCGTGAGGCCGACCGAGCACGGAAGGCTGAGCGCCTGCCGATGGAGCCCGTCGGCAACCGGACAGGAGCGAGGCTCGGCGCCCTGATGAGCGGGCGAGTGGTGCATCGGCTGCCAGAGCGGCCGGGTCTGAATTTTGCGCGCATGCAGCTCGCGCAGAAGTTCGCGCGAGGAGATGCGGGTTACCTCTTCATCGACGAGGATGGTGTACATCCAGAACGTGCTCGATGCCCACTCAGCCTGCGCGGGAAGCGTGATGCCCGGCACGTGCGCGAGCGCCTCGTGATAGCGCGCGGCGATGGCGCGCTTGGCGTCGATGTAGGCCGGGAGCTGCTCCATCTGGGCGCAGCCCATCGCCGCCAGCACATTGGTGAGGCGGTAGTTGTAGCCGACCTCGTTGTGGATGTACTCGATGCGGATCGTCCTTGGCCTGGGTGGTGAGGTAGCGCGCGCGCGTGGCCAGTCGCGTCGTCGTTGGTGACGAGCATGCCGCCGCCGCCCGTGGTGATGATCTTGTTGCCGTTGAAGCTGAAGCAGCCGGTCTGCCCGAGGCTGCCGAGGCCCTTGCCCTTGTAGCGTGCGCCGAGACCTTCGGTCGCGTCTTCAATGACGGGCAGGTTGTGGCGCGCGGCAATCTCAAGGATGGGATCCAGATCGACAGGATGGCCGAGAATGTGGACGGGCAGGATAGCGCGGACGCGGCGGCCGGTGCGGCGATTGCGGAACGCGGAGCCGTCGCGTTCGCACTCCTGCTCAAGGAAGCGTGTGACGGCGATGGGGTCCATCTGCCAGTAGAGCGGATCGGCATCGATGAAGACCGGCCAGGCGCCGACGTAGCGGATGGCGTTGGCCGGCGCGATGAAGGTGAGCGTGGAGACGAGCACTTCGTCGTCGCGCTCGACGCCGGCGAGCATGAGCGCAATGTGAAGCGCGGCGGTGCCGTTGACGGTGGCGACGGCGTAAGCGCGTGCCGGCGACTTCGGCGGTCATCTGCTCGAAGCGGTCAACATAGCTGCCGACCGAGGAGACCCAGTTGGTATCGAGACACTCCTTGACGTAGGCCCACTCGTTGCCGCGGATTTCAGGCACGATGAGGGGGATGAAGTCGTCTGCGGGCGGCGCGCCGGGAGCGAGTTTTTCAGCAGGGCTCAATTGCGGAATCTCTCTTCGCTGTAGTCTTTGATGATGTTTTCGCGGACGAGATGCGCGACTTCCGCGATGCCCTCGGCGACGGTGCGGCTGATCTTGTAACCGAGCTGATCGGCGATGCGGCTGAAGGTGACGCGGTAGTCGCGCGGATCCTCAGTCTTGCGCACGTATTCGACAGCGGCGTCGGGCGCGAAGGGCTGGATGAGCTCGACGAGATGCTGCTTGGTGAAGTTCTGCGTGGTGTCGCCGACGTTGAAGACACGGCCGCCGACCTTTTCAGCCGGCGAGCTGAGCACGAGGCGGATAGCGCGGGCTGCGTCGCGGACATGGACGTAAGGGCGCCAGAATTGTTCACCGTAGACCTTGAGGCTCTTCCTGGTGAGCATCTCCATGGTGAATTCGTTGACGGTGAGATCGAAGCGCATGCGCGGCGCGACGCCGAAGACAGTAGCGAAGCGGAGCGGTGTGGGGCTCCAGGTGGCTGTGTGTCCTGAGGCGAGGAGGGCCTTTTCAACGGCGACTTTGGTCTCGGCGTAGAGCGAGACGGGCGCGAGCTCGGAGTCTTCGTCGACGTACCTGGTTAGGTCTTTCATCTTGCCGTAGTTGCTGCAGGTGGAAGCGAAGATGAAGCGCGAGACGCCGGCTTTGCGGGCCTCGTCGATGAGGGCGAGGGAGCTGGTGAGATTGACGTTGCGGGCGACGTCGGGCTGGCGCGCGCATGCGGGATCGCCGACGATGGCGGCTAGATGCACGACGGCATCGCGGCCATCGAGCGCAGCGGCGCGGGACTCAGGCGAGGCTATGTCGCCGCGAAGAAATTCAAAATTTGGATTAGCCCAGACGCCGAGCAAGGTTTCGCCGCCGTGAAGAAGGGAGTCGAGCACGCGAACGTGATGGCCCTCTTCAAGAAGCAGAGGGACCAGAGTCGCTCCAATATAACCAGCACCACCTGTAACCAATATCTTCATCTCTTTGAGTTTCCTTCTTGAGGATGGTTTTTGCTCTAGTTCGAAGGTGTTAGGGGCCCGGTTGCGGGTTTGGAGGGCCCGGGTGATGGGACCGCCGCAGAGATCAAAGCAGTTCGATGAGGCCCTTTTCTTCCCAGCGGCGCAGGTAGGCGAGCGTATCCGATTCTGGAAGACCAATGTGGCCGGCGACGGCCCGCGCGCTGACGGGGCGCTCGATGGACGGAATAAAGTCCATTAGACTTCTTAGTTTACGGCGTTTTTCCGAGAGCTCGTCGCCCAGAGCGATTTGACCATAGTCAACGTAGAGATCATACCGCGGATTGGAAAGGCAGATGTTCCCTTCGAATTTCCGGACGATGATGGGGGACGATTCGAGGCGGTCAATGGCTCCGATGAGGGCGCTGACGGCTTCTTCGAGGTGCTCGGGCCGGATGCGGGCGGCGGAGTCGAGGCTGGAGTGGTACTCGGGGTAGGGGAAGCGAGAGAAGGAGAGCATGGGGACGCCGTAGTTTTCCCAGACGTACTCGTCGTTGACGATGATGCTCTCGAAGGGGCCGGTGCGATAGGCGAGGCCGAGGTCGTCGAGGCTGGCTTTGAGGGCGTGCAGGAAGCTGACCATGGGACGGCGCGAGTCCTGGAGAGCGAGCGGGGTGTCGGAGCCGAGCATCTCAAGAAAGACGCCTTCGAGCAGTTGCACGCGGCGATGCGGGTCAAGCTGGGCGAGGTAGAGCTCGGAGCCGAGGATGCCGGGAGAGAGAACCAGCGAGTAGGAGAACTTTGTCTTTCGGCCCTGCAGGCGACGCATGACTTCAATGCCGACAACGCATCCGGCGAGGCCGTCGTTGGCGACGCCGGCGTGATCGAGGTTGCCGCCGAGAACAATGGTGTAGTCGTGACTGCCCTTGTGGGTGTACTCGACGATCCTGACGGCGCCGGGCGACTCGATGGTGCGAATGATGACGTCATAGCTGCCCGGAGTAAGGGTGTCGTAGACGCGTTTGGGTATCGCGAAGCCCCAGTCGCGCGACCAACTGCGGAAAAGTTGCCGGTAGTGAAATGGAATCGGATTCGGGATTGCGGTGATCGTAGTAGAGATGTTTTTTCAGCTCTTCAAGATCGACAGTGCCGGAGAAAGGAGCGGAGAGGGCGATGACACCGAGGGGATGCGCGGCGCCGTCGTAGATGAGCCGGCCGTCCTTGAGAATCTTCGCTTCGGCAACGTCCCAGGAGGGCGGAATCGCCCAGCCGTTGTGCTCGGTGGTCTGCGGGATTGAGATTAGCTCGAACGGGAGCACCTCTCGCATATATTCGACGGCCTTGTCGTAGCCGATGGAGCAGACGGCGCGGCTGAGCGGCGTCAGGTCCTCCAGCATCTGCATCATTGTCTTCATGGTCATCGAGGTCTAGCTGGGCAGGTCGTTGGTATCGATGCGCGGGAGGGTCAGCCGATCATCGGTGTCGAGGTTGGCGATGCGGGGTCTCGACGGTGAATCCCGAGTTGGCATCCGCGTGGGCGCAGCACGTCAAGCAGCGATTCGTTGTATCCGCCGTAGGGATAGGCAATGGTCCAGCTTTCGGGATTCACGCCGAATGGACCCGAGGAATTTAGAGCGCGATCTACTTCGTGGACCTGCTGTGAGGGTGCGATTGCGTTGAGCCATGCGTGGGTGTAGCCATGGCTGCCGATGTGCATGCCCTGGCGGCGCATGCAGTCGATCTGTTCGAGCGAGATGTAGAGCTCGACGGCGAAGGCGGTTTCATCGGCGGTGACGTGCGCGGCAAAGAGGCGGCGCACAATCTCATTGCGGACGGGCTCGGGCAGTTCGCGTTGCAGCAGCCGCTTGAAGAGGATGGTCTCGCGCAGATCGTAGCGATGGTGACTTCAGTGACAAGCACGCCGTACTCTTCCCTGCTCCTGAGGTCATGTTCGGAGCGAAACTCTTCGAGGTCGGCGAAGACCTGTCGAGAAGCCAGGCCGTCAGGCGTCGAGGCGAGAACGAACTGAATCTTATTAACGTCCAGAACGATGTGCTCGAGGACGGCCTGCGCGGGCGGAAAAAAGCAGCCCTGGATGCCGCGCGTGTCCAGCATGGGAAAACGTTGAGAAAGTGATCGCTGTAGCCGTCGTCGAAGGTAAGCAGGATAGCGTTGGGAGGAAGCTGAACGTGACGGCGATTCGACGGCTTCGATCAGGTCTTCAACGGAGACCGGCGTGTAGTGCGCCTGGATGTGATCGAGCTGACGCGAAAAGCGCTCGAGCGAGAGGCCCTTGATGGACGGATAGCGCGAGCGCGCGAGATCGCGCACGTAGTGATACATCACGATGGTGACGTTGCGGGCCGCCGGAGCGTCTACCAAGCGCTGAGACCTCCGTCGACGACGAGGCAGTGACCAGTGACGTAACTGGAGGCATCGGAGGCGAGATAGACGAGAGCGCCGACCATCTCATCTCCATTTGCCATGCGACCGAGGGGCACACGCGCGGAGTAGCGCGCCTTGAAGGTATCATTCTGACCGCTTTCGACGCCAGCGGGCACGAGAGCATTGACGCGAATTCCGTGATCGCCCCAGTTGGCGGCGAGATAGCGGGTGAGGCCGACGACGGCGGCCTTGGAGGTGGAGTAGACGGCAGGATTGCTGATCTGGCGGCCGAGATAGAAGGAGCCCTCATAGATGCGCTTGTCTGAGGAGACGAGACCGTAGATCGACGAGGTCTGAATAATGCTGCCACCACTTCCCTGCTTCTGCATCTGGCCGCCGACGGCCTGCGCGACCAGGAACATGCCATCGACATTGACGGACATGATTTTGCGCCACTCGGCGAGGGAGTAGTCCTCAGTGGTAGCGAAGAATGCGTCGAGGTCCGCTGACTTGGACGCGGCGTTGTTGTGCAGAACATGGATGGCGCCGAAGCGATCGACGATTTCGCCGACCATGGCGGAGACGGACTCGGGCTCGGCAATGTTGCAGGCGACTCCGATGGCGGGCGTTCCGTAGTCCTTTTCAAGTTCGGCGGCGAAGGCTGAGCAGCGCTCCTGATCGAGATCGACGACGGCGACTTTGGCGCCGAACTCGGCGAGACCGCGGCAGAAGCGGCTGCCGAGGATGCCAACGGCACCGGTGACGATGGCGGTTTTACCGCTGAGATCGAAGAAAGCTTTATAGTGCGATTTCATCGAGAAAGACTTCCCTCTTTTCCTTTTGAGATATGCGCCCGGCGATGAGAACGCGCATGATTTCGAGCGTCCGCTCCGCGGGGATGGCCGGCTTTCCGGTGCGGATGGATTGAGCAAACTCCCAGAGCATGCGGCGAAACATGGAGAAATTGTCGGTAATGTCGTAAGCGCCGTTTTGTTGCGTGCCGTAGATATCGATGTGGAAGGAGCGCGCCGCGTGGCCGAGCGCGTCGAGCTGAAAGAGCGTGCCGTTATCGAGGCGAATGGCCGCCGAAGCGTGACCGGCGGGCAGCATCTGCACGGAGACGGCATGTGCGGGCGTGATGTCGAGGACGGCCTCGAGCAGATGGACGCCGTATTTTTCCCAGGAGAGCACGATCGCTCCGCGAATCAGCTTGACCTGCCCGAAGGACGCGAAGTTGGCGCGCGGCTCATCGAGTTCGCGGGCGTAGCGCATGCCGGAGCAGGACATGAGCTTGCCGCTCTCAAGATAGGGGCGGAAGAAACGGAGGTCATCGAGATCGAGGGCGAGGGGTTTGTCGATGAAGACGTGCATGCCGGCCTGAAGAAAGGGCCGAGCCAGTTCATAGTGCTTGGGGAAATCGTCGCGAGCGAGAATGACCGCGTCGACCTCCCCTATGAGGTCGCCTATATCGTCAGCGGCATTGGGAATGTTGCAGGCGGCGCAGAGGCGTTCGGTGACATCACGGTCCTGGGTCCAGGCGTGCGTGATTGTGAGCCCGTCGATGCCGAACTCGGAGGCGTGACGGCGCCTGACGTATTGATGGATGCCCTGCCAGCCGGAATCCGCGAGGCCCTGGTCGGAGTATCCGTTGATGATGGAGCTATAGGAAAAGGGGTGGCCGTTGCCTTCGCTGTGGCCAATGATTGCGGCGGAGGTCACGCGGCGCCTCCGATGACCTGCATGTAACGCTCGTCGGCTTTTCCTCCGAGCCAGTCAATGCCCTCAAGGTTTGGGGACGATGGGTATCTGATATCCGAGCCAAAAGAATTTTCCGGTGGGGCCGTTCTCGCCGAGCTGAAGCAGATAGTCGACGGTGGGATGACAGGCCGAAGGATCCATCTCGGCGTCTGGCGCCATCTCGGTGCGCACGGGACCGGGACTCATGAGGTTGATGCGAATGTTGAGGTCGGCACTTCGCGCGCGCAGGTAACGGTGAGCGCGTTCAGAGTGCCTTTGGACGCACTGTAGGCGCCGAAGCCGGGGAAGCAGTTCATGGGAGCGCCGGAGGTGACGTTGATGACGCGACCGAAGTTATGCGCCTTCATGCCTGAAATGAGGGCCTTGAGAATCATGAACGGTGCGAGGGCGTTGACCATGAGGCTTCGCTGCACGTCTTCGAGCTGGAGTTCTTCTGTGTTGCCCTTGATGTTGACGCCCGCGTTGTTGATGACGCAGGGGATAAACTCGTATTTTTCGCGAAGCCATCGGAGGAGTCCTTCGACCTCTTCGGCGCTGCTTAAATCGGCCTGCCTCAGGGTGACGTTGGGGCGGTCGGCCAGGGCCCTCTGCATGGATTCGTAGCGGCGCGCGACGGCAACCACTTCGTAGCGGTCCGAGAGATAGCGGGCGAGCGAGAGGCCGACGCCGCTGCTGGCGCCGGTGATGAGGAGAACTTTACGCATGAATTCCTTTGCCGGCAACAAGCTGAGCCAGCATTAAATCGATGGGATCATTGATATCGATCGACCGGTTGCGCGGCATTTTGACGGCGCCGGGACGGCCGAAGAGAAAGGAGCGGTCGGATTGGAGGAGTCCTTCGATGCGAGCGGCATAGACCGCGCCGTTCAACTGATAGGCCTCGGGTAACTGCTGCCGGGGAAGCCAGGGAATGGCTCCCGGGATGAAGGTCTCGGGAGTTTGCCCGGCGATCTTCCAGGCACGATGTGGATTGAGCTCGGCATCGACGAAGGTCGCGGCGGAGTCGCACTCCCCGGAGGCGACAAGGCGCAGGCAGGACAGCACATCCTCAGCAGAGCGGAAGGGGCAGGTGGGTTCAAGCAGGAGAAGGATCTCGGCGGTTTCGTGTTCGGAGCGTAGCGTGGAGAGGATGTCCTTGATGACGTCGATGACGAGAGCCTGATCGGTAGCGAGGCGGTCGGGGCGGCCCATAGACCTCTGCGCCAAGGCCGCGGCCTATGGGAGCGATCTCGGAATCTTCGGTCGAGACGAGGACGCGGTCGATTTCAGGTAGCGCGCGGGCCACGTCGATGGACCAGGCGATGAGCGGCTTGCCGCCGAGATCTGGAGATTTTTGCCGCGGAACGCTTTGCTGCCGCCGCGCGCGGGGATGACCGCGATCACTCTCTTTCCGTTGAGCATGCTTTCACTCTTCGCTGCGTCAGTCACCGGTGGGACGGCTGAGACGGCCGAGGCTGTCGAGGGCCTTGCGGTACTCGGTCCACTCGCCGGTGTCGATCCAGGCATTTTCGCCGATGGGGAAGACGCCGATGCGGCCGCCGTTGTTTTTGATGGTGGCGATGAAGTCAGTCATATCGCAGACACCCTGCTCGGGAATGAGGCTGAGGCGGTTGCGCCGAACGACGTACATGCCGGTATTGACGAGGAAGCTGTACTGCGGCTTTTCGGTGATGCAGGCAAGGCTGCCGTCACCCTTTTCGAGTTCGCAGACGCCATAGGGAATGCGGTAGTCCTTGAGCGAGGCGACGAGGGTGAGATCGTAGTTGTTCTCGTTGTGAAAAGCGACGAGGTCGGCGAGGTTGGCCTCGATGACGATGTCGCAGTTGGTGACGATGATCGAATCCGCAGCCGGGCGCGTAGAGCGGCAGCAGACCGCCGGCAGTGCCGCGCGGTTCCTTCTCTTCAATAAAGGAGACGGAATAGGAAGGGGCGAGCTCTTCGAAGTAGGACTTGAGGATTTTCGATTTGTAGTTGATGGAGAGACGAAAGTCCTTGAGGCCGTAGGCGAGGAACTGGTCGATGATGATCTCGATGATGGTGCGGTCGCCGACGGGGATGAGCGGCTTGGGCAGAACATTGGTAAAGGGCGCGAGACGAGTGCCGCGGCCACCGGCCATGATGACGACGGGAAGGTCGAGCGTGATGGCGGGTTTGGCGGAGGCGTCGCCCTGAAAGATCTCCTTCCAGAAGACGAGGCGGACGATTTCGCGCGCGCGATTGACGACCGGCACGCAGCCCAGGTTGCCGGCGAGCATGTTGGCGCGCAGCTCTTCGGGATCGTAGTCCTCATTGACGACGTGGGGGTTGCAGTTGCAGACGCGGAGGGCCTGGGCCTGCAGGTCGCCATCGGAGAGAATCCAGCGGCGGATATCGCCGTCGGTGAGCGAGCCGATGAGGCGCAGGCCGTCATCGACGACGAAGACAATCTTCTCCTCGGATTTCTCAAGCTGCTCCATCGCCTGGCGGATGGTGTGCGTTTGAGGAACGAGGAAGGGTTTTATGTCTTCATTCATAAGTAAGGTCTCGAGCGTTCCGCCCTGGTGCGAAGGTAGAGGATTCAATGTATGCCTCCTAAGTCTAGTTCAAGTCGTAAAAGCGCTTCTTGAGAAATTCATTCGATATAGGCACTTCTCGTAACACGTTTTTGATGCGCTCGCTGGTGCGGCCATCGCGCGAGCGGTCATAGGGGTTGCGCATGCCGCGCAGCGAGGCGCGAAAGCGGGCGGAGAGGGCGCGGCGGATGCCCTTGAGAATGGCGGCCTCGTCGCAGGGCACGTCGATGATGTTCGGGGCGCGCGTTCTTCCCTGCTGGCGGTCGCCGATGTTGACCACGGGCAGGCGGAAGGAGGGCGCCTCGGTAAGACCGCTGGAGGAGTTGCCGATCATGACGGCAGCGTAGCGGAGCACGCTGAGATAGCGGCGATGACCGAGATGCGGCGCCCAGATGAAGCGGCCGGGATTGGCCGCGCAGAGGGCCTGGAGGCGCTTGTTGATCTTTGCGCCGTGTGCGTCTGCGTTGGCCATGGTGAAGATGGCGCGGATGCCGCTCGCGAGTGATGGCGGAGACCATGGCACGGAGCTGGCTCTCAGGATCGTCAGCGGAGCGGGTGACGGGATGATAGGTCACGATGGCAACGGGCTCGCGAAAGCCGATGCCGAGGTCGCGCTCAAGCTCAGTGCGCGTCATGAGACCGGCGCCGTAGAGCTTGTCGAGGCCCGGCGCGCCGAAGTTCCAGACGCGGGCGGGCGCTTCGCCCATCTGAATGATGCGGCGGCGGTAGGGCTCGGTGGCTGCGAAGTGCAGGGTGGCCATCTTGGTGAGCGCGTGGCGCACGGACTCATCGATTGCGCCTTCGCTGAGTTCGCCGCCGTGGATGTGCGCGATGGGAATGCCGAGCATAACGGCTGCGATAGCAGGGGCGAAAAGCTCGAAGCGGTCGCCGAGGAGAACGAGGATGTCTGGCTTGAGCCCGGTGAATGCTTTGGCGAAACCATCGAGACCGACGCTGACGGAATGCAGATTCGCTACGGCTGAGCCGCCTTCCATACGCATGGGAATGCGGCGAGCGATGCGGAAGCCTTCGGCTTCGATGTCGCGCACCGTGCTGCCGAAGGCGCGGGAGAGGTGCATGCCCGCAACGACGAGCTGGAGCTGAAGCGCGGGGTCGTCCTTAATGGCGCGAATGAGGCCGGTGAGCAGGCCGAAGTCAGCGCGGCTGGTGGTGACGACGCAGATCTTTCTGCGCTTCGTCTTCACTGCGGGGCGCATCATGCGAGCTGATCCCAGTGGAGGAGCTGGTCCTGATCGATGGCGACGCGGAGGGTGCGCCCGACGAGGTCAGGCAGCGTTTTTGGTGCGAGGCCATTGCCGGGGCGCTTGATGGCGAGGTCAGTTTCCTGCAGTGTGTGGCCCGCGGATAATGCGCGGGCGGCAACGACGCTTTTGCGCGCCACCGAGATGTTGGGAATCTCGCAGGGCGCCGGCATCTTGATGCCGTTGCCGAGCGCTTCTTCGACGTGGCGGATCGAAGAAACCATCTGCGCCAGCTCCGCGGGTTCGAGGGATGCGGCGTGATCGGGTCCGGGCAGGGTGCGGTCGAGGGTGAAGTGCTTCTCGATGACTTCAGCGCCGAGTGCGACGGCAGCAACGGAGATTTCAATGCCCGGGGTGTGGTCGGAGTAGCCGACGGGAAGGCCAAAGGCTTCCTTGAGAGTGAGCATCGCGCGCAGGTTGACTTGGGGATAAGGCGTGGGATATTCGGTGACGCAGTGCAGCAGAGTGATATCGTGCGCGCCGGCATCGCGCAGCACATCGACGGCTTCCTTGACTTCGTCGAGTGTGCACATGCCGGTGGAAAGAATGATGGGCTTGCCTTTGCCGGCGATGTGGCGCAGGAAGGGATGATTGGTGATTTCGCCGGAGGGAATCTTGAAGATGGGCAGATTCATGGCGGCGAGCAGATCGACGCTTTCGTGATCGAAGGGGCTGGAAAGAAAGCGAATGCCGACGCTTTCGCAGTGCTCAATGAGCCGGCGATGGGCGGCTTCATCGAGTTCGAGGCGGCGCAGCATCTCGAGCTGCGACTCATCGCGGGAAGTGGTGCGGTCCTGATAGGCGGCCTTGTGCGCGGAGCGGGCGGCGAGAGCGTCGGCGCGAAAGGTCTGAAACTTGACGGCATCGGCTCCGGCAGCTCGGGCGGTGTCGATGAGCTGGATGGCGAGATCGAGCGAACCGTTGTGGTTCACTCCCGCTTCAGCGATGATGAAGGCTTTGGGCATGGTCTAGTCGGATGCGGCGGGCCGGCGAGCCGGCGTAGACACCGGGTTCGGTGAGCGAGTCGATGACGGTGGAACCGGCTCCGATGAAGGTGTCCGGCGGAATGCGAATGCCTTCGATGACGGTTGCGCCTGCGCCGATCATGGAATCGTGGCCGACGGTAACACCGCCTGAGAGCGTAGCGCCAGGGGCGATATGCACCCAGTCTTCAAGCACCACATCGTGCTCGATTGTGGCGTGGGTGTTGAGGATCGCGCCGCGGCCGATGCGGGCGCCGCAGTTGACGACGACACCGTCCATGACGACCGCGGCGTCTCCCAGCACGACGTCCTCATTGACGACTGCATGGGGTGAAACGATGGCCGGAAAGAGGAGCCCCGGGGCCGCACCCGCAAGACGCGTCCACAGATCGCGGCGCCGGTCGCCGAGCCCTACCTGCCCAACCCCGATGGCTACATTCAGCGCAGGATGCGCGGTGGCGATGGCCGCGAGGCCGCTGTCCGGCCCGAGAAAAGATGTCCAAGCAGAGGACCATGATCCGCAAGGTCGGTGTAGCCGAGGATGTTGAAGCGTTTCAGCTTCCCAAGGATGCTGAGGACAACCCTGGCATGTCCTCCGCCTCCAATGACAACGATCTCTTCCATCGCCTCTTCCTGCTCCGCTTGTGCGATTAACTCGCGCGTTCCGGCTCGTAGAGATTTCGCCGGTCGAGCGCGATAGCAATGCGACCACCATCGGGGAGCTTCCACTCATACGGAATCACCACAGGCGTAGCGTATTTGGCGTGGTTGAGATGCTCCCCCTTGAAGCCGAAGTCAGAGAGTTCACTGGCAACAGTGAAAGAGGCGGCGTCCCCATATGGAATGATGGCATCGCGATTATTGGCGGAGCGCACGCCGATACGAACGGTATAGGACTGCGGCAACAGAGGAATCGCGCGAAAGGTACAAGACAGGCTGCCGGAGCCCTCTATGAATCTGGGCTGCTCTCCATCGAGAAGCATGTTCGCGGTAAAGCAGGAACCGTTGCGCCCATTCACGCCGACCGCAAAGAGCGGACTCTCAATGTGCTTGGAAGCCTCGTAGCTGATTTCAACGGTGAGGTCTTCACCTGCATTAAACTGGCTTACCTCCCGGCCGCTTTCGTTTTTCAACCGGACGCCGGTAATGGTGAGGCCGTAATCGCTGTTCGAGGCAGTGAAGTCAGTGCCATCAGAGACGCTCTCGTAGTACTCATCGATCACTCTTTCGACTGGGCCGTCTGCTTGCAGATGACCATTCTTCAGCCAGATACCACGCCGGCAAAGGGAGCGCACCGCATCGACGCTGTGGCTGACGAAGAGCACGGTGCGGCCGCTCTCGGCAACGGAACCCATCTTGCCGAGGCATTTCTTCTGGAACTCGGCGTCGCCGACGGCCAGCACTTCGTCGACGATCAGGATCTCCGGCTCGAGATGGGCGGCGACGGCGAAGGCGAGGCGGACGTACATGCCGCTGGAGTAGCGCTTGACCGGCGTGTCGAGGAACTTCTCGATCTCGGCGAAGGCGACGATCTCGTCGAACTTGCGCGCGATCTCGGCGCTGGCGTCATGCCGAGGATGGCGCCGTTGAGGAAGATGTTTTCGCGGCCGGTGAGCTCGGGGTGAAAGCCGGTGCCGACTTCGAGCAGGCTGGCGACGCGGCCGCGGATGCGCGACGCGGCCCTCGGTCGGCTCGGTGATGCGCGACTGAGGATCTTGAGCAGCGTGCTCTTGCCGGCGCCGTTGCGGCCGATGATGCCGACGACTTCGCCGCGCTTGACGTCGAAGGAGACGTCGCGCAGCGCCCAGAAGTCGCGCTGACGCACCTTCTCGGCACGCTTACGGCTCATCCAGGCGCGCGGATTGCGGAAAGCCGCTTCGATGGCGTGGCGGATACCATCGCTCGAGTGCCGTCGCTGACCGATTGAATACAGCTTTCCGAGGTTCTCGATTGAAATCGCGAGATCGGCGTGGGGAGAGGTCATGGGATCCATTTTCAGATTACGTCTGCAAACGTTCGCTCAGTTTTCCTAAAGTACCAGATACCTGAAGCGAGCAGGATGGCGATTTCGAGGGATGCGATGATCAATGCCTGGGCATTGAGCGGACTGGACCTGCCAAGCAGGCTCCAGCGAAAACTGTCGATGACGCCAACCATGGGATTGAGGGCATAAAGAAGCCGATAGTGAGCGGGAACGACGCTGCTCTGAAATCCCACGGGGGAGATATAGAGCCCAAACTGCACTACGAACGGAACGATAAACCGAAAATCACGGTACTGGGCCATCAGTGCGGCGACCCACAGGCCGACGCCGACGGATGCAGCGACAAGCATCAAGATACAAAGAGGCAGGAAGACGATGTTGACGGGCGGCACGAAGCGATACCAGGCCATAAGCCCGATGAGGAAGACAAAAGAGATCAGAAAGTCGGCAAGGCTGGTCATCACGCTGCTGACGGTGATCACCATACGCGGAAAGTAGATCTTCGAAATCATATTGGAGTTCGAAACGAGGCTATTCCCGCTTTCAGACATGGCGGTCGAAAACAATTGCCACGGAAGCATGCCGCAGAGCACCAGAAGCGGATAAGGCAGACCGCCGGCCGGCATCTTGCTGATTCTGCCGAAGACAATAGTAAGAACAGCCATGGTGAGGACCGGGCGAATGAGCGACCAGCTTACGCCGACGACTGTCTGCTTGTAGCGGACGAGAAGATCACGCCACACAAAGAAAAGAAACAGCTCTCTGTAGCGCCACAAGATCGCGCCAGTATTGCCGTTCAGTACGTCCTGCTTCGATGACGAGATCAGCCATATGAGGTAACGAGCCTATCTAACGAATAGTGATTCGAGTTTCATCGCGCTTTTAGACCAGAGGGATGTGCGCGCGCTCAGGCGGGCGGTCAATGCCGGAAGCCTCAGCGCTCTCGGTCTGCATTTCATGAGTGGAGGGCACCGGCACAACGCCGGTCCCGGTGATGGTGAACTCTTCTTCCTGGCCGCGGATGTGCGAGATACGCTGCACGAGGCGGAAGAGGAAGGTGCGATCGGGAAAGGGATTAAGCAGTTCTTTGGTCAGCTCGGGCTCGCCCTGGGGCTTGTCGAGATAGCAGGCCGCGGGAATCTCATCCTGCTTGTGCGCGCCATGCGGGAAGTAGGCGACGAGGCCGGTCTGGGTGAGAAGCGGGTAGGCGGGAAGCGGCTGGTTGGCCAACTGCGCCCAGAGAGCGCCCACGAGGTCGCGGCCCTTGTCGAGGCGGAGATGGCAGGGGGGCGCGAGACGCGGATTCATCTCGATGAGATAGGCGGCGCCGGTAGCGCCCTCGATCATGAAATCAAGGCCGAAAAAGCCGGAGAGGTGAAGACGCGCTGCGAGCTTTTCCGCGGCGAAGCGCATCTGGTCGCTTTCGACGATGCGGACGATGCTGGCCGGACCGGTAAGCCCCTGTGAGCGGACGACCTCAACGCCGATCATGGCGAGCACGCGGCCCTTCCAGGCGAGGACGGTGCAGTTTGCCGGACGCCCCTCGATGTAGGACTGAGCCACGATGGAGCGCCGCGTGCGGTTCCACCAGGGGCGAAAGAGAAATGCATCGCGGTTGACGACGAAGCGCTTGACGGCACGCCTGAAGCGCGCCATCTGTTCGAGTTGATTGAGGGATGTCTGTGCTTCCTCAGGCGAGCGGACGATGCGCACGCCGCTGCCTCCCCAGGTTCCGTCGGCCTTGGAGACCCAGGGGAAGGACTCCTGCGCGCTCCAGGCATCGAGGTCCTGCTGGCCGGCGATGCGCGCCGAACGCGGAACAAGGATTCCCTCTTCGCGCGCGATCTCCATGAGCCGGAAGCGCGAGGAGACGACGGAATGGCTGTCGGGGGAGCCGAGAGAGCGCTCGATCAGCTCGACCGTCTTGTTCATGGCACCGTTGCTGGCGAGCGCACGGGCATAGAGCTCGTGCAGATGCTCGACGCTGCGGTCGCAGGATGGGATCACGACATCCGGATCGAAGGCGTCGACGGCCGCCTTCAGGGATTCGATAGGACGCACGGCGCTGTAGTGGAACGTTTGGCGGACTGCGCTGGTCTTTGTAAGCGCATGACTTGGCGACGGACAGACTGCGGCTACCTCGCAGCCTGTTTCCACTAATTCGATTGCGAGACGCGCCGCCAACCCCCACCGGTTTGTGTCGGTGAGCAGCACCCGCACCTGAGGGGGCCCGTCCTGGTTCGATCCTTGTATCGATCCTTGTCTAATCATGAGTGCATCCCTAACCACTCTTATTACTGCGACTGCGCTGGAAGTACCCCTATTGTGCAACTGTATCGCGCGCTCCCGAACTTTCAGTTGCCGAGAAGGTTCCCCCCTGGACAAAGGTGCGCGAAGCCGTCTGCGCCAGGTGCCTGGAGATCCTGGGCGCCGCAAAGCCTGCGCCAAAAGCGAAACGTAGCAGCGGACCGAAGGTGTTGGCCGCGGTGATCCCGATGAAATAGAGGTTGCGAACGCTGGACTCGAAGTTGGCCGAGAGGGCAGGCGAATCGCCGGCGCGCTGTATTCCGGCCAGATTTCAGAATCGAGGAAGCTAAGCCGCCGGACATCGTAACGATAGCCGGTCGCCGCAATCACGTGATCGGCCTCGAGGCTTTTGGCGCCGCCTGAGGCTGAGACGAGATTGAGCCGCGGACGGCCACCGTGGATCTCGGCGGAGGCTATGTTCACACCGAGATTGAGCCCGACTTTGCCCTCAATCTGCTCCCTGGTAAACCAGCACGGAGCGGGGCCGAGAATGCGCTGCACATTCTCGATGCGAAACTTTTCCGGCATGTGGCGGAAGAGGAGTGGGAGATTCGCGCACATCCAGACCTTCCAACCCGCGCCGATACCGCTGGTGGGCTCGCGCAGGCGATCGACGAGAGGACGCGGACCCTCATGCGGAGGATCGTGGAAGCGCAGACGCGGGGCTCGCGCGACAACCTCGACCGAGGCGCCAACCTGATGCAGCAGCGCGGCCAGATCGAGGGCCGAGGCGCCGGCGCCGACGACGATCACCTCACGGCCCGAGAAGCGTTCGAGATCGTAATGCCGCGAGCTGTGCGTCATCACTTCCTTAGGAAGCGCGGCAAGCTCGGAGGCAATGTGCTCGAAGTAGGTAAGCCCGACGGCGATCACGACGCGGCGGGCGAGGACCTCTTCGCCTGTGTCGAGTGTGACTTTGAAGTTCTCTCCCGAGCGCCGCACGTGAATCACCTTGCTCGGCTCAAGCTGGGGAACATAGCGCTTCTGAAACTCGACGCCGTAGTCGGAGAAGATGTCAAGAGGAACGGGCAGGCCGACATCCTCGTAGGGCAGATTGTTCTCGCGGCAATAGTCCTTCAGCGTGAACTGCTGCTTTGGATCGAAGAGCCACGAGGCAAAGCCCTCTGACTTGAGGTGCATGCCCTTGGGCATGTGCTTCCGCCAGAATTCCATCGGGGAGCCAAAGATGCGGAAATTCACTCCCGCAGCCTGAAGATGCGCGCCGACGGAAAGTCCATAGGGGCCGGCTCCGATCACTGCTACTTCGCACTTATCCATTGCTCACTTCCCCTCTGCCATTACAAGGCAACATGCGTTATCTATCTATCCAAAATGCCATTGGCCGTGCTGGTCTGGACCACCTCACTTCGTTTCCCTCTCGACTGGCGAAGGAGCACCACCGTCGCGCCGCTCGCGCTTGTCGAAAGCCCGCTCATAGGCGGCGATCAGATGCTTGACCGAGTACCCCCAGGCGAGTTCTTCTTCGACTCGCCTGCGTGCCCATGGCGCCCATGCGGCGGCGCTCCTCGGGGTGGTCGAGGAGCCAGAGGATCTTGCCGGCGAAATCGTGCGCGCCGCCCTCGGCTTCGCTGTAAAGCGAGGCGTCGCCGGCGCTGAAGCGGCCTTCCTTGAGATCGAACTGCACCATGGGCTTGCCGAGGGCCATGTATTCCGTGATCTTGATCATGGTGGAGATGTCGTTCATCTCGCATGGCTTGTCGGGATTGACGCAGACATCCGCGGTCGAGAGGATTTCCAGCAGCTCAGCATCGGGCACGCGGCCGGTGAAGTTGACGATCTCTTCGAGGTTCTTCTCCTTCACCATCTGGCGCAGAGCCGGCAAGCCGGGGCCGCCGCCAACGCAGGTGAAATGAACGTCGTTGCGGCCGCGGCTGCGGATATCGTCGGCCACATCGAGGAGAATGTCCAGGCCTTCCTGAATGCTCATGGTGCCGACATATCCGACCAGGAAAGGCTTGCCATACTTCAGTTCGGGCTGAGCAGGAACGAGCTTGAACTTGTCGAGATCGGGGCCGTTGCGCACCACGAACACATCGCGCGGATCGATGCCGCCGCGGCGCACGGCGAGGGCCTTGTAGCTCTCGTTGGTGGCCATCACCACGTCGGCTGAACGAGTATGTCAGCGCTCGAGCCAGACCTGAATGCTGGTAGAAGAGGTCCTTGCCGCTCGTACTTCGAGAGGTAGAGCTCCGGGTTGGCGTCGTGATGATCGAAGATGTACTTCACGCCGAAAAGCTTGAACGGCAGGGCGACGAAGAAGATATTGTCGGGCGGATTGCAGCCCTGGATGACCTGAAATCCGCGGGTGAAGAAGATCCACCAGGCGTAGAGGAACTCCCAGAAGAGCGCGAGAGCCGTATTCCCGGATATAACCGAAGGCCGAGTTCCCTTCCGGCGGCGCCGGATGCCGGTAGATGTGAACTCCTTCGAGCACCTCGTGATTCTGCGTGTAGCCCTTGCCGCGCGGAGAAATGCACCGACACCTGATATCCAGCTTGCTGCAACGCGCAGGCCTCCTTCCAGACCCGGGTATCGAAAGGAACCGGGAGGTTTTCGACAATGATCAATATCTTCTTCATCGGTAATCTCACTGGTTCAAGCGATTGATATAAGCCGGCCAGCGCACACATCATCGTGGCCTGTCCCCAGTGCAGCGTCGGGGTTTTGTTGATGATTCCGCCGGATAGCGGCGGTAGTAGAAATAGCCTGTGCGGTCCTGCATGTGCTCGATCGTCCAGTCCGCCACCTTGAGCGCGAGCGCGGGGCTTTGGGCGTCGCAGTCCTCAAAGAAGACGAGGGTGTCGATTGCCTGCGAGCTGCATTGAATGTCGATGGGCGCGATCTTGTTGTGGTAGTACCGCGGCGTGCCGTCGGCGAGGAAGAAGGTGCTCTTCCAGTAGTCGTAGCCGTTCATCATGATCTGCGAGAAGGATGTGTCGCCGGTGTTCTGCTGTAGTGCTTGAAGCAGTCGAGCACGTAGGCGGTGTGGAAATTGTCGACCCAATGCAGATCTTCGCGCTCGCCGTAGTACCAGGAGAAGTCCGCCCGCTGGTGCTGCGCGGTGTACTGCATGGCGCGGCGGGCCAGATCAGCATAGGCAGCGTTGCGCGTATGGCGATAGACGCGGGCCAGCAGGCTGCCGCCCAGGGTGTTGGCGTTGTGGACCTGGCTGTTGAGGATGGGAATGTAGCTGATGCATGCGCCTGCGCCTTCGCTGGTGACTTCGAGATCGCGCAGAATGTGCTCGCAGGCGCTGACGGCGATTTCGAGATAGCGGGCGTCCTGAAAATGCTCGTAGCCATCGACGAAAGCGTGGCCGATGAGCGAGGTCCAGACGATGGTCGGCACGCCGGCGGGCAGATAGAAGGTGCGCGACTGATAGTCAAAGTGATTGCCCCAGCAGGCGCCGTTGTAGCCGGGCGAGCGATGCTCGATCAGCCAATCGAGCGCCGTGCGCGCGCGTTCGGCCCAGAGGGCGTCGCCGGTGGCCGTGTGCAGGCGCATGAAGCCGCGAGCGAGAAAGCCCATGCCCTTGGTGGAACGCGCGCGGGGAATGCCCAGCAGCGGGCGCAGTTGAGCGGGAAGCGCCGCACGCCCTGCTGCAGCACGGTGCGCAGCAGGCGGGTCTCAAAGGTGAGCGGACGGGCAAACTTCGCGCTCAGCCCGTCGAATGTGTCGTAGCCGCGGTAGTCGTGGTCCTCTAACCAGCGGAAGAGCGAGCCGATGGAGTCGTAGATCTTCGCATTTGCCGCGGGAGAGGCCACCGGCGTGCGCAGACTACCAGCAGATGCCGTCGTACTTGCCATTCAGGCTCTCCTTTCCGATGATGCGAACGAAGTCGACCACCTTCTGTTGTCGCTGACCTGACTGATGAGGTTGCGGAACTCGGGATCGTTGTTGCCGATGACGACGGTCTCAGCATAGTCGAGGACGGCGGCGATGCTGGGCACCATGAGCCTGGAGATATGCGGAATGCGGTTGAGGATGTAGTCGCGATTGGCGCCGACGAGGCTGGCGAGATTCACGTTGCGATCATAGATGCGCAGATCGTAGCCCTTGCCGATGAGGCGCTCGATCACTTCGATCACCGGGCTCTCGCGCAGGTCGTCTGTTCCCGCCTTGAAGCTGAAGCCGAGAACGCCGACCTTGCGGTTGCCCTTGTCCAGGATCATCTGCAGACCGCGCGCGACCTGCATCTCGTTGCTGGGCAGAATCGAGGAGAGGATCGGCAACTGGAGATCGTCGGTCTTGGCCTTGTAGGCAAGCGCGCGCAGATCCTTGGGCAGGCACGATCCGCCGAAGGCGAAGCCGGGCTTGAGATACGCGGACGAGATGTTGAGCTTGCGGTCCTGGCAGAAGATGTCCATGACCGCGTGGGCATCGATCTCAAGAGCCTTGCAGAGATTGCCGATTTCGTTGGCGAAGCCGATCTTGAGGGCGTGCCAGCTGTTGTCGACGTACTTGACCATCTCGGCGGTTTCGACGTCGGTGCGGATGAGCGGCGCGTCGATGCCCTCGTAGATGGAGGCGAGCGCATCGCCGCTGGCGGCGTCCACCTCACCGATGACGGTCTTCGGCGGCTGGCGGAAGTCCTTGACTGCAGTGCCTTCGCGCAGGAACTCGGGATTGTTGCAGACGCCGAAATCCTGCCCGGCTTTTTTGCCCGATGCCTCTTCGAGAATGGGAATCACGATGTTGCGCATGGTGCCGGGCAGGATGGTGCTGCGGATGACGACGGTGTGGCGCGCGCTCTTCGCGCGCAGCGCCGCGCCGATCTGCTCGCAGATGCGGCGGATGTAGCGAAGGTCGAGATTGCCGTTGGGCTGGCTCGGGGTGCCGACGCAGACGAAGGAGATTTCAGTTTCCTGAATAGCGCTGACGGGATCGTCGGTGGCGCGGAGCTGTCCGGATTGCGCGCAGGCGGCAACGATCTCGTTGATTTCCGCTTCGATGATCGGGGACTGACCGCGATTGATCAGGTCGACTTTGGTGCGGACGGGATCGACGCCCACGACTTCGTGTCCCGCCTGGGCGAGGCATCCAGCCGATACTGTTCCGACATAACCGAGTCCAAAAATGCTGATCTTCAAGCTTCGTCTTCTCCGTCAGGCAGCTCGCGGGCGGCCATCTATGAAATTCTTCGAGCTTCAATTTGTTTCCACATACAGCTTTATTGGGGCGTAACTAATACATTCGACCGGGACTCCTTCACAGCGAGGGTGCCGGACTCACCATTGATGACACCGGCCGGGGGCCGGAGTGGCGCCTGCGTGATCTGCTGCCGGCGGCGCTCGATACGGAAGAGCATCTGGTCAAGCTTTCGGACCATGCGCCAGCGCAGGCGCCGCAGGACGGTCTGGACGGGCTTGACGACGACCCAGCCAAGGGACATTTCGAGCCACGAGTATTTCCACGAGAGCTCGGGCACGCCGAGGGGCTCGCCAAGTTCGACGGCGAGCTGATTTGCCTGGCGCACGATGTGCGGCTTCTCGGGATAGAAGTAGATGAGCGAGTCGCGGAGATACTGCAGACACGCGGCGCGCGTAACCGGGGTATCGTCCATCGAGCGCAGGTACTCGATATGCAGCTGCATCGAGAGCCAGTGGGCTTCAATCTTCGCAGGGAAACGGCCGATGTAGCTGAGACTGTCGAAGCGGAAGGCGCGGTAGTAGACCTTGGCGTCGGGCACGAAGCGGACGCCTTCGCTGGCGAGCAGCACGCGGCAGAAGTATTCGCCGTCGTCATCGCCGAGAAGGCGAACGTCCCAGGGGCCGGCTTCTTCAGTAAGCTCGCGGCTGACGAGCCAGGTAGCGGTCTGCATGAAGATGTTCTGGCTCATCTTGCGCAGCAGCCACTCCTCAGGCGTGAGGTCGCACCAGAGGCTGGTGGGCTTGAAGTGCGCGCGGTAGGGCCGGTACATGAAGTGAGCCCACGGCGACGAGAGCAGCGTCCGTGGACCGGCGCCGTTCAACGCCACTTCCATCTGCCGGGCAATCTTGTCGGGCGCGAGCAGATCATCGGCATCGAGCCACTGGATGTAATCGCCGTGGCTGAGCGAGAAGGCATTGTTGCGGGCGGAGGAGGCGCCCAGGTTTTTCTGCGCGTGCACGTGAACGCCCTGTGACTCGAACTGACGCGCGACGGCGAGCGTCGCATCGCTCGAACCGTCGTCGACGACGATGATCTCGGTGCGAGGCCAGGTCTGCGCGATCGCCGAACGAATAGTCTCAGCGATCCATTCCTGCGCGTTGTAGGCCGGGATAAGGATGGAGACCAGGGGCAGGTCGTGCGGCGTCTCCGGCAGAGCTCGCGGGCGCGGCCTGCAGGGCGGGAAGCGCCGCCACTTCCTCAGGACGTGCGGTTTCGACCGGGATGGTTGATTTGCCGGAGCGCCCCATTTCGCGCATCAGATCGATGAAGCGATAGATCGGCGCGAGGCCGCCGTGGAAGAGGATAACCGCAGCGAGATAGAGCGGAATGGAGAGCGAGAAGATGGTGCCGATGCGGAGCAGCGCGCCGACGGTGCCGGGCTTGGCGACCAGCGTGGGCATGCCATGCATGGCGAAGACGGTGAGAGCCGAAGCAAGCAGGGATGCCGCGACGTATCTCCAGATGACGGAGAGCAGCTCGCTGAGGCCGAGCCTGATGGGATGCCCTGCGTAGAGGAGGGCGGGAATGGTGAGGATCCAGAAGCTGACGCTCCAGGCCGAGGCAATGCCTTTGGGCCCCCAATGGAGACCTACGATGAAGAGTGAGCAGGTGACGAAAAACTCAAGCAGGCCCCAGCGGAACCAGCGATCGGGGCGGCCGATGGAGAGGTGAATCCAGCCCGGCGTGTTGTAAAGAATCATGGCGCCGATGCCGGGACCGAAGAAGGTGAAGATCTGACCGGCTGGCTCCCACCTTGGTCCGAGCAGTGCGAGGATGAGGTCTTTACCGGCAAGGGTGAGCGCGGTGGCGAGGCCCATTCCTACGAAGGAGGTGATGGCCAGGGCGCCGAAGAGATAGCGGCGATAAAGCTCGGACTTGCTCTGGACGCGGCTAAGGCCGGCGACGACGACGATAGAGATGGACGAGACGAACTGGCTCGCCGTGAGAGCGAAGAGGTCGTATGCCTTTTTGTAAAACCCGAGCGCCTGGGCGTCGAAGCGCCAGCCGACGAGGAGATTGTCGGTATTCCGCGAGAAGTAATTCACGGCGAAGTTGCCGTAGGTATTGATGGCGAACTTGAGTGCGGAGCTGGTGCCGGCGACGCGCCTGGGCAGACCGGGCCTCCACTGGCAGAGGATCATTGAGCCGATCCACTGGGTGACGGGCTGCGCGACTGCTCCGGCAACGAGCGCCCAGTAGCTCCAGCCGAGGACAGCGAGCGCGATCGAGATGATGACGGAGACGGCGCGCGCGCTGATGTCGATGGCGGAGGCAGCCGGGAAGCGCATGGCCCGCTTGAGCAGAGCGAGGGGCACGGTGGAGAGGCTGGTGGCAAGAATGGTGAACGAGATGCCGATGGCGATCTTTGTGAGAAGCGGGTCGTGGAAGAGTTTGGCGAGCAAAGACCCGGAGGCGGCAAAGCCGACGGTGAGCAGGATCCCGAAGGCGGAGTTGATCCAGAAAAGGGTGCTGGCGAGGGCGTGGTTGAGATCTTCGCGCTGCACGATCGCTTCGGTGAGTCCGTTGAATCCGAAGTTGGCCAGGAGCAGGCTGAAGGTTGTGACCATGGCGACCACGCCGAAATCGCTGGGAGTGAGCAGACGCGCCAGGACAATGGTGCCGCCAACCTGTGTGGCGAGCGTGATGCCTCCGGCGAAGAGTGTCGCGCCTGCTCCGCGCACGGTGAGACGGCGGATTTCGCCTCCCCCGGTCGGGGCCGCAACAAACTGTCCATTCGCGTCAAAGGGTTTCAAGCTGACTCCTGAGCTGACCGGGAGCGGTAAGGGTTCTTCACGTTCCTGCTTTGCTTCGGCGCTGTCATGCGGGCGGCGAGGCTTCCTGCGAGGTCTTTGCGGGGGCCCGGGGCGTTCGGCGCTTCAGAAGCGGGGAGCGTGTTTCGACTGAAGCGATGCGCTACCCAATAGGATGCGGACAAGAGAAGAAACGGAGTGACCGTGTGATAGAAGCGGGGCTGGGCGGTCGTAAGGTAGTAGACGATCGGATAAACGCCGAGACATCCCGCAAAGATCGACGCGGCTTGGAGTCTGTCGCGCAACATCTGCCAGACGCCGAGAAAGCCCAAAAAAGTTAACAGGGACGTTGGAACGATGACCGACCAGAGGTTGGGAGAATCGGGGACTGTCCTGATCCAGGCACCGGTCCAGTAATTCACTATTCTATTGCAGGTATCGAAAAGAAAATCGCCAAAATGCTGGTGCAGGAACTCGGCGTTCTCGGCCCGCTTTTCTTCCATGAAGCGCATTTCGCCGATCTGCTGCCAGTGGCGATTGATGGCCGGCACATTGGAGGGATGCAGGGCATCGACTTTTTGGCCGTAAGACAGGGTGTTGTTGCCGACGCGGAACTCGAGCGCAAAGTTTGATCGCAGCATCGGTTTGGCGAAGCGGATGTAATTGCGTGCGATCCAGGGCGAAACGACGATGGCGCAACTGATAATTCCCGCGGCGATGGGACGCACACTACGCAGGCGGTGGCGACCAGAGGCAGGAGAGGCCGAAGGGAATCGCAAGGACGACGAGGGACGTGTTGACGAGGGCAGAGAATCCCAGCAGCGCCCCGGCGAGGATCCAGCCGGAGAACGAAGCCGTGTTGCGCGCCTTGAGCAGGACCCAGAAGAGAAGAACGGCGAGAAGGCCGGTGAGGGTCGTCTCCCAGATGCGGTTGACGGCGAAGAAGATGTTGAGCGGAAAGAGTGCCCAGGCGACGGCAGCAAGTTTGCCGGCGAAGTCGCCGACGGTGTCGCGGCCGCAGAGGTAGATAAGGAAGCAGGTGAGGCTGGCGAAGCAGCTTTGCAGGATGCGAATGGCGAGCGCCGCCGCGACGGAATAGGTGCCGAAGAGTTTGAAGGCGATAGCGATCAGCAGCGGATAGACTGGACCGACCATGGCTGTTGGGCCGGTGGGCAGCGGAAGAGGCGACGAGAAACCGTGGCCCTGAACCAGCGACCAGGCGACCCGGCCCATCTCCCAGCCGAAGCCGAAGTAGTTGTCGCTGGCATCGGTGAGGCGGTAGGTGCCGGTGACAAAGATGAAAGCGAGGCGGAGCAGGAACGCGAGGGCGCAGACCCATATCAGGAATCTCTTCGGGCTGCGCGATGGCTGGGTTACCTGCTCTGGCATATCTTCAAGTTTGTTCTGAAATGGAGTGGTGAGCCTGTGGATGTAATGAATTTAAATTGATAGAGTTATGAGGAGCCGGTTACCGACGGGTGATTGAGTGGGCAGTGCCCGATTGCGCCCTCGTACAACTAATGGGTAAACTTAGGTTACTGTTTTCCTCTGCCTTGGATTTCCGCCGACCCTAAAGTAACTAGAGTGATGACCCTGCTTGATTGTCGGCAACCCGGAACTTGGTACGGCCTGTGTGTGATACAACCTTTGTGTCATTGCCTGCCCGGCCGTCTAAAGGTGTTAGCTCGTACCCGCTTGGGCGCGAGAAGAGAAATCCCTTCGGCTGCCCCCGAAGCAAGGAGTATTTTTAGGTGCGAATCCGTCATTTTCAACTTTCACTTATCTTTTTGATGCTGCTGAGTTTAGGCGGCGGGGCAATGGGCCACGCGCAACTCTGGTCAGGTGTTTTGAGCTCCTCCCGCGCAACGGACTGGACCCAGGCCGGTGTTCCCGGCGGCATCCCGTCCGGTTCGTGGACGCAGTGCGGACCAACGATCGCAGCCTTCGGATCGAGCGGCAGCTACCAGAGTCCGAGCACGATTATCAACGCGCTGAACCATACGGGATCGGGCTACACGAGTTGCGGAGCGAACACCTACGTTCTTCTCGGGCCCGGCGACTTCTACCTGAACGGCGCGATTGCGCCTCTGAAGCTGAACAACGAAGAACTGCGCGGCTCCGGGCCGACGAAGACCCGTCTGCACTGGTCCTCGGGATCGAGCTGCAACTGGGGACTGAACAGCTGCCTGATCGGCTTTGAATCGAACGACAGCACCTACGCGGGCGGCACCCCCACGGCGTACAACTGGACGGCCGGCTACTCCCAGGGCTCGACCTCGATTACGCTCTCGCTCTCCGGAAGCCAGTCGATTACGGCGGGACAGACGCTGCTGGTTCTCGACCAGTGCGATACGGGCTACTCGGGCGCAACCTGTTCGGGCTCGGCTGTGGACAACGGCAGCTACTTCAACTGCGAGGACGGCTTCAACCCGTCGAACAATACGGGATGCAGCTTTAACGGTCCCGACGGCTCGGCGGGTCGTCCGCACCGCTTCCAGCAGGAGATTGTGCAGGTGAAATCCTGCTCGCCCTCCTGCAGTGCGTCCGGCGCCGTAACGGTGACGATCTACCCGGCGCTGGCCCACGCCGACTGGAGCGCCGGTCAAACGCCTGCGGCGTGGATTATTCAACCGCAGACCAACGTCGGCCTGAAGAATCTGCTGGTCGATGGATCGAACGCGACCTACTCCGGCACCACGACGGGCGTTTCCTTTTACAACACCTGGGGCGGATGGATGCAGAACGTGGCGATGCTGAGCCTGCCGAATATGACGTTCTATGGCTTTCAAACTTCGCATCTTCAGATTGAATCGAACTACATCTACAACTCGGGGCAGTCGAATCCGAATACGGACAACTCGGGCATCAACTTCTACGGCTCGGGCAATCTGATTGCGAACAATATCTGCCACAACTGTCATATTGCGATCATCCAGGGCAACACCTCCAGCGGGAACGTGGTCGCCTACAACTACACGATCAACGGGTTTACCGGAAATGAGGTGCAGTTCGGCTCGATCTGGCCCGGCCACTCGAATGGCACCGATTACAACCTCTTCGAGGGCAACGCGACCCTGATGTACGAGAGCGATCAGACGCATGGGACGCAGTTGATGAACACGCTTTACCGGAACTTCTTCACCGGCTGGGAATCCTGCGCCAACGGCAACTGCGGAACCGCCAAGAAGAAGACGGACGACCTGGTGGCGGTGCTGGACCTGAGCTACAACCGGTATCACAACTTTGTCGGCAACGTTCTGGGTACGCCGGGTGTTTCTACGGCGGCGTACAACTTTACGAACGCCGAGTACTACTTCAGCAATGGCGGCGTCGGGTATCCGTGGAGCCTGGGCTCGGGCAACAGCGGCGTGAGCAAGGCGGGCGGTTATCAGGGTGGTCCGATTCCGGTGGACCCGCGGGTGGCGACGACCGCGTTGCGCTGGGGCAACTGGGACGCGTATAACGGCGCAACCCAATGGAATACGAACGAAGTGCCTACCGGGATTTCGGTATATCCAAACAGTGTTCCGACCGGCTGCACCAACGGAGGCTCTTGCCCGCCGTCGTTCTATACGGCTAGCCGTCCGTCGTGGTGGCCGTCGTCGATTCCCTTCCCGGCGATCGGCCCGGATGTTGCAAACGGCAACATCGGTCAGTGCACCGGAACGCTGAATACTGCCGGCCAGTACGCCGGCGTGGCGGCGATGAGCAGCGCGCAGTGCAAGGGAACAAGCCTGGCCAGCGCCTGGGGCGGACACGTGAACGCGATTCCCGCGATGGCCTGCTACCTCTCGGTGCTGGGCGGAGCGCCAGATGGCACCGGAAGCGCACTGCCGTTTGACGCCGCAACCTGCTATGGAACGGCAACGGCTTCCCCGACGACAAAGCCGGGGTCGCCGACCGGCCTGACGGGCACCGTGGTGCAGTAAAACTCCGCAACATTCGACCGCAGGAACCAGGCATTGCCGGCATCTCCATAAGAGGCGCCGGCGATGTTTTTTTGCGCCCGGAGAGCATCAGTTGCGCGCCCCTTTGCCCGCTCTGATTGCGTCGAGCGCCGCGGCAACGGTGAGCACGCGGGCGCCTGATTGCTCGGCGGCGGCGACGGCAGCTTCAAAGAACTCGGGCGTGCAGCCGTAACGGCTGGGATCGGGCGCTACATCGTGGGTTGCGAAGATCAGCCAGCCACGCTCTCTGCGGTTCTGCTCGAGGATCGCCTTGATTGCATCGAAGTCTCCATTGGCCTGCTCAAGGAAATAAGCGGCGAGCTGATTGAGGTCGGTGGCGCCGGCGTTGATGATCTGCCCGCCAGAGCGGCAGGATTCAAAGTGCCGTGCGCTGGCACGCTTGACCGATGGGCTGGGAGACGCGAGGGGATAGGAAAAGGAACGAAAGCGCGCCGCCGGGATGAACTCGTGAAGCGCCTCGGCATTCCGGACCAGCGAGTCTTCAAAGACGCGCGCATCGGTCTTCCATGAGTCCAGATGGGAGAAGGTGTGGCAGCCAAGCTCATGGCCCTGGGCGAGCGCATCGCGCAGATCGGCGGGGCCGACGATTTCGCCCGAAGGTGAATCCTTGCCGAGCAGACCGAGCGCAACGTAGTAGGTGCCGGCGAAGCCATGCCTGTTGAGAATCGCGCCGCCGCCCAGAAGGGCCGTGCGCGGGAAGTCGTCGAAGGTGAAAGAGACGATGGGCTGCTCAAGCTGGAGCGCCTGGGGCCGGCGATAGAAGATGCGCGCCGAGTTGCGCGCGACGTAGCGGCGCAGCGGCTCCCAGGGAGCATTGGACTTAGTTGCGGGGCTTGTCTGCATGGGGTGCGTCAAAAGTCTTGCCCGCCGGCTGGCCGGCGTCGAGATAGGCTTTGAGGCGTTTTGCGAGATTGTTTGAGAAGATCTCGGCTCCAGTGGCGTTCAGGTGCTGCGAATTATAGAAGTAAGCCTGATTGCTGTCGTTGGCCCAGTTGCTGTAGTCCCAGAGCGGAAGATGATTTTGATCTGCCAGTTGCTGAAAGCGGGCGAAGATCTCGGCGCGATTATTGGTCATCTGCTGCATGCCCTCGTACTCCGGTGAATAGACGAGGAGGAGAGGAATGCCATGAGCCTGGCAGAGCTGGATGATGCCCTTGAGGGCTTCGACGCCGGCCGGATCGATGGCAAAGCTGACGCCGTCGGGATTGCCCGCCCGGAAGTTGTTGAAGTCGTCGCCCCAAGGATAAGGACGCGGGCTGAAGCCCAGGAAGTAGTCCTGCCGGGGATTGATGCCGGCGAGGGCTCTGAGGCCCTCGATCCAGGTGAAGTTCATGTCGTCGACAACGTAGCCGTAGAGGGGGATATAGCGGCTCTTGACGAGCTCGGGATTGATGCGGAGCAGCGGGTCGTAGAGGGCCGGATCGCTCAGGTACGGAATGTAGAGCGCCGGCTGATAGATGTCGCGGCTGGGAACGAAGGTGAATGCGTCGAGGCTGTGGATGACAAGCTGCGGCTTGCGATTGTGCTCGAGATAGGCGCTGAGGACCGCGAGCTGCACGTCGGTCTGCGTACCGGCGCGGCCGATGTTGAAGGCCGTGCGCCCGGTGGCGGCCTCGATGGCGCGCGGATCGAACTGATAGGCGGCGCGCGATGAGCCGGAGATAACGATGTCGGCGTTAACCTTTCCCTGCATGACCTCGTTCCATGCCCCGTAGTAGGAGGTCCTGATGTGGCGGAGGCCGACAGAGATGAGCGCGTTCATCAGAAAGATGAGAGCGATGATGAGCGCGAAAAAGGCTGCGATGCGGCCGAGAGATCTGGCCAGCGGCATAGGCTCAGGCGGCATTTCGGCGGCACCGTCGCCGTATGGATCGGCCACGGGGTGATTCTCTTCCCTGACGTCGGCCACGATGACGGACCCAGGTTTGAGGATCGGAGATTCGGTGTACACCTTCTGCATGATTGATGAGGACGCTAGAACTGGACGCTAGAACTGGAAGTAGATGAACTGCATTTTGCGGTAGACGCCAAACATGACGACGGCCAGGACGAAGCTGGCATAGACGGCCCAGCGAGCGGGCGTGGAGAGATTGCCGAAGACTCTGGGAACGGGCAGCGGGCCGGCGAGGCGCTGGCCAATCTCAAGCGCAATGATGGAAGCGACCGCCACTGGAAACTGCCGCATCATGAACTGCTGCGTGGCGATGTGGTGGAAGTCCCAGTTGGTGCCGAGGTTGGTAAAGACCGTCACCGCGTCACCGAAATTTCTTGCGCGGAAGACGATCCAGGCGATGCAGGTGAGCACGAAGGTGCTGACAAGCATCATGGAGCGGCGAAGGAGCGATTCGTCCCGGATGCCGATGGCGCGGAAGAAACGGTCGCGCGCGCTTTTGGTGTAGTGGCCGATGACGAGGTAAACGCCGTTGAGGGCGCCCCAGACAACGTAGGTCCAGTTGGCGCCGTGCCAGAGGCCGCTGACGGTAAAGGTAACGAGGAGGTTGAGGATGAGGCGCAACTGGCCGACGCGGTTGCCGCCCATCGGGATGTAGACGTAGTCCTTGAACCAGGTGGAGAGCGAAATGTGCCAGCGCCGCCAGAATTCCCCGACGGAGAGTGAGTAGTAGGGGGTGCGGAAGTTCTCCATGAGGCGGAAGCCGATGACCTGAGCCGCGCCGATGGCGATGTCAGAGTAGCCGGAGAAGTCGCAGTAGATCTGGTAGGCGAAGAAGACGGTGGCGATGGTGAGCTGTAGTCCGTTGTAATAGGCCGGAGCCGAGTAGACGTCGTTGACGTAGAGCGCGAGGCGGTCGGCCACGACAAGCTTCTTGAAGAAGCCCCATGCCATGCGCTTGAGGCCATTGGTGACGTTTTCGTAATTGAAATCGTGGTGCTCGCGAAACTGATGCAGCAGGTTCTGCGGGCGCTCGATAGGCCCGGCCACCAGTTGCGGAAAAAACATGACATAGGTGGCGTAGGTGATGAAGTTGCGCTCGGGCTTCTGCTTGCCGCGATAGACCTCAATGACGTAACTGAGGCTCTGGAAGGTGTGAAAGGAGAGGCCGATGGGCAGGATGATTTTGACAGTGGTACGGGAGAGATGCGCGCCGAAGAGCGAGGCCGCGGCGACTCCGCTGTCGATGAAGAAATCGTAGTACTTGAAGATGAAGAGCACGGTGCAAGTGGAAAGAATGCTCAGCCAGAGAAGCAGCTTCCTGTGGCGGGGCTCGACGCGCTCGAGGTAGATGCCGGCGACGTAGTCAATGAGGATGGTGACGGCAAGGATGAGGATGTAGGCCGGGATGAAGGCCATGTAAAAGACGCAACTGGCCGCCAGCAGCCACAGGGTGCGCCACCGCTGCGGCAGGCAGAAGTATGCGCCGACGACAAGGGGAAAGAAGATGGCGAATTGGAGGGAGTTGAAGAGCATGGCTGCGGGCTAGAGAGCGGTCTGGGCTCCGTGACTTTCGGATACAGGCGCCGGGTGGAAGTGGCGATGGAGCCACCGAATCTGAGCGATGTCCCAGAGCATCTTGATCGAGTCGCTGACGAGATTGACCTTGGAGCCGGGCTGCGCGACCCAGTTGACGGGCACCTCGACGATGGAGAAGCCGAGCCGGCGGGCGAGGTAGAGGATCTCGACGTCGAAGGCGAAGCCGGGAGTCTTTTGCAGCGGGAAGATTGCCGCGGCGGCTTCGCGGCGGAACATCTTGAAGCCGCATTGCGTGTCTTTGATGCCGCCAACCGCGAGCACGCCGACGAAGAAGGCGAAGACGCGGCCGATGAGGCGGCGGTGCAGCGAGGTCTTTACCTTGACGGCATCGTCGAGGCGCAGTGCGCGCGAGCCGAAGGCAACGTCGTTGCCTGCTTCGAGAGCCGCGACGAGCTTGTGGACCTCGCTGAGAGGCGTGGCGCCGTCGGCATCCATGAAGAGGACATACTGACCGTGTGCGTTGAGCATGCCCATGCGCACGGCAGCGCCCTTGCCGAGGTGGGGGCAACTGAGGGGGCGAACGCGCGCATCGCGTTCTTCAAAGAGCTGGGCGAGACGCAGCGTGGCGTCGCGGCTGCCGTCGTCGGCGATGACGATCTCGAAGTCGAGATTCTGCCGGGTACAGAAGGAGAGCGTTTCGAGCACGGTGCGCGGCAGGCGCTCTTCTTCGTTGTAGGCAGGGATAACGATGGAGAGATACACGTCGCTGCGAGGCTTCGGCTTGAGGGCTACAGTGCTGCCAAGTTCTTCAAGGCTGGCCTTCGTCTGTTCAATTACCGAGGAGGACATAGAAGCTCAGTCTCCTTCTGCGAGATTTCGGCGGGTGCGTATGCCGGCGGTGTATCGGCCTGAGCGGCGGTGCGCGCGTTGCGATGGACAAGGGCCGTGTGCACTGGAATGAGCGCCATGGCGCCCAGCATGGAAAGAAAAGGAACAAGCGGAATGCTGTAGCGGGCCTGCGCGAGGATCGGCAGGTAGACGGCCATGGTGTAGCCAATGAGCAGAAGCATCAGGACGACGAAGCGTTTCTGCCGGCGAAATCCGACCGCGACGCCGGCTGCGGCGAGAAGCAGGTAAGGAAGCTGGACAGCAAGATTCAACCGAGTGGCCCTAGGCGTTTTACCGGTGAACCAGAAGTTGAAGACGTTGCGGAAAAGCATTTCGACGAAGGCGCCGGGTGCGTTCCGATAGTCAGTGACCACGCGATGAACGAGGAAGCTCGAAAACGAGAGCTCATCTTGAGTGCGGTAGAAGACCTGGTAGTAGATGCCTTCATATTTGTAGCCCAGGTCGGTGGCAAGCTGATCGCGCTGCCGGCCGGCTTCCCTGTCGAGCAGCCACCAGGGCTTGCCCTCGGAGAGATGCGAGGTGATGTAGTGGCCGGCGTGCGCCGATGCGCCGAGAACGCTGGCAGTGGGGATGAAGCGCCCGGTGAGCGAGTAGTTGCGGACGATCCACGGGGAGAGCACGGCGAACATTGCGAGGATCATGACGGCGACGTTCCGCAGGGCGAAGCGCGGGGGCATCTTTTGCCGCTCCATGAGCAGGAGGTAGGCGAGCAGAAAGACGGGAAAGGGCATGAGCACGCTGCGAACGAGGACGGTGAGGCCAAGTACGAGGCCACAGAGCAGAAAGTCGGCGAAACGTGCGCTTTCAACGGCGCGAAGGAGCGTGAGAAAGAAGAGAACGGTGAGGAAACCGAAGAGGATCTCGACGCCGCCCCGGCCTTCGGCAACCAGCGTGCCGGGGTGAAAGAGAAAGAGCAGCGTTGCGGCAAAGATGACCCAGGCATTGCGCGTGAACCTGCGCGCGAGAAGAATGATCAATGCGGCGGTGCCCAGGGCAAAGAACATGTTGAGGACCTGAACCGCGACGATGGAATCGCCGACGGCAAGACGAAGACCGGCGAGAAGGATCGGATAGCCGGGCTCGCGCATCAGGGTTTTCGCCGTATCGGGATAGAAGCGATAGCCATTGCCCGCGGCAAGATTGGCGGCGATGGAGTCGTATCCGTCGGTAAAACGGTCCTGATTGTAGGCGGCGCCGAAGTGCGCGGCGAGCCGCGGGAAGACGGCAAAGAGCAGCACGGCGTGAAGCAGGACGACTGCGGCCGCCAGTGCGACGATCTTTTTTCCGGACCAATTTCCGGACCATTTTTTGGGCCAGGGGCGTGAGTTCATGGACGAGGCACTGCTTTATCGACTGGCCACGACCGCCTGAGAGTGCTCCGGCGGCGTGAGCATGGTCTGCTTGATTTGCGCAGGCGGCACGGCGGCAGCGGCGGTCTTTCTGAACGGGTAATCGAGGATCATCATGAGGGTCGTGACCCAGAGCGGACCGATGCGGGCAAAGGAGGATTCAGAGAGGTTGTAGATGATGGCGGCAATGAGGAAGGCGAAGCGGATGCGCTGATAGCGATCGGTGGTGCGCGTTGCGCGGATGTAGCGGCTGATGCGGTTGCCGCAAAAGATAAGCATGACGTAGAGGATGATGAGGCCGATGAAGCCGCCGTCGAGGTACATATCCACGTAGCCGTTATGCGCGTTGGGAATGACCTCCTTGATGTCCAGGTTGAAGTTGAATCCGCCGGGGCCTCCCCAGAAGTTCCAATAACCGGCGCCGATGAAGGGGTTCACGGTATCGAGGTTGACGTGATTCCAGATTTCCGAGCGGCCGGTAAAGGTGGCGTCGCGTCCGATGGCATGCAGAAACGGGGTGATGACTTCGCTGAAACGCCCCGAGAAGAAGACCAGGGGCGGTAAGGTCAACCCGCCGAAGAGAAACGCGCGGTTGACGAGGCTGGAGGCCAGCAGGCGGCTGCGCATGAGAAGAAAGAGGCCGACGAGAGTGCACAGCAAGCCGGATTTGCTCTGCGAGATTTTGAGCAGATCGATGGCAAGGAGGAGGAGGGGGAACATCTCCCAAGGCAGTCTGGTGATTTTGAATCGGGCGCCGCGCGGACGGGACTCGAGGAAGTCCCAGAAGAGAAAGAGCGTGAAGATGAGAACGATTTCGCCGAGGGAGTTCTTTTGCGTGGTGACGCCGGTGAGCGTCATTTCACCGCCGCGGCCATAGGAGCGGCCAAGGCCCGGGAAGTACTTGATGAAGACCAGGGAGAGCGGCAGCAGCAGGTAGGCGCAGCGCAGGTAGACGGCGCGCATCGCCTCGAAGGGCGACCGTTCAGTGAAGACGACGGCAATGGGCAGGATCATGCCGAAGTCTTTGATCAGGCGCTTGGTAGAACCTGTGGGATCGCTCGACCATAAAATGCTGACGGCGAAGTAGAGGTAGAAGAGCATGATCGCGCTGTTGGCGGTGAAGATGCTGCTCCAGCGCACCTTGCGGGAAAGCACGACGATGAACGAAGCACCGAGAATAAAGAGGAAGAAGAACTGATCGATCGGACTGGCGGAAAGCTCGTTGGCGTTCTCAATACCGAGCGTGGCGCCGTGGCCTGTGACCCAGAGAGAAACCGGGCGGGAGCAGAGCACCATGATCAGAAGCGTGGGGATCCAGAGCGCAAAGCTCACCGCGCGCCGGCGGCGGTAGCAGTCGCGCACGATCAGGAAGCCGCTGAAGAGTAACGAAAGTGCCAGAGCAATAAAGGGCATGGCGATTTAATCAGGCTGCCTGAAGGCTCGAAACCGGGTCAAGGAAGTGACGGTGCAGCAGCTCGAGCGTGAGCAGCCGGTGAATCTCAGTGGTGTAGTTGCCGGTTCCCTGCACGTGGCTGCGGACCAGCGCTTCGAGAGCGTTGCGCTGCACATAGGGACGCGCAAGCGAGCGCGGGTCGAGCAGAATCTGCTGCACGTAAGAGGAAAGCGCGTCGCGATACCAGATGCGGAAATGGCAGAACTTGTGGCGGCCGAGAAAGAGCCGCTCGAAGTGAAACCACGAAAAAGCGTGATCGACGCGGGCGAGCCACTGCGGCATGCCGTAGTCGTAGGCGTACTCGGCCTTGAAGGTGAACTCGAGATAGCTGCGCGAGACGGGTGAGATCCACCGCCTGTCGCCGCCGAGACCGCGGTCGGTAGGAATAGCGTGCAGCGCGGAGCTGCCATCGGCGATGAGACGTCCGCACTCGTCGTTGTCTTCAAAGATGTCGCTCTTGACGATGTCGGATTTCGGGGCGCGAAAGGCGGTTTTGACAACGTCGTTGTCGAGAAAGGGCGAGCGCAGGGAAAGCTGCGTCTCTTCGAGCGAGAGCAGGCCGTGCTGGTACCAGGGCGCCTGACGGAAGGCCGTGAACGTAACCGCATGTCCCTGGCTGATGCGATCGAAGGTTGGACGCGCGGCGCGAATCTGATCGAGAAACTCCTGCTGAAAGAGACCCTCGGCCGGCTCGACGGGCTTGAACGCGCGCAGGCGGCGCAGAATCTCGCTGCCGTAGTTGCCCGTCATGCGAACCGGCGCGATCTGCGCGGCAATTTCATTGGCGTATAGGTCGGCCGAGCGATTTACCGCGGCGCAGCCATCGCTGAGATAGATAGCGCGATCGGCATAATGCGCAAAGCGCGAGAGAAAGTCGTCTGCGACGGGAATGACCTGATAGGGCTGCTCGCAGGCACGTGCCACCCTGCGCGCAATGACGACATCCTGGCACTCGCGGAAAGGACCGCCGAAGGTGTAGGTGGGCAGCGAGCCCGCAGAGGCCTTGTGCCACGCCATGATCATGCGCGTATCAAGGCCGCCGGTGAGCGAAACGGCCAGCTTTTCGCGGCCATTGAAGTAGCGCGGCAGGTTGCGCGAGAAGACCTCGCGAAGCTGCTGGTAATACGTCTCCGGATCGAGCGGGCCTTGCTCTTCCCACTCGGAAGCTTCAAAGTACTTCCCTTTTGCCGCGAGCGCTCCATTGCGGAAGAGCCACGCGCTGGCGGGAGGAAGAACGTGAATGTCTTTGAAGAAGGTGCGGTCTTCAAGCACGCAGCCGCAGGCGACGAATTCGCCCAGCCCGCGTGGATCGGCCTCGCGCAGCGCGGGCAGCACGGCGAGAATGGCCTTGGCTTCCGCAGCGAAGTAAAAGGCATCGGGCGACTGGTGATAGTAGATGCGGTGCATGCCGTAACGGTCGTTGAAGAGGACCGCGGTGCGCGTGCGGCGATCAGCGAGCAGGCCGTGAAAGCGGCCGTTGAGCCCCCTGGGAAACTCGGGATCTTCTTCGGCGAGATGCACGAGATAGCCGGCGGGATTGCCGTCGATGGCGTGCCCCTGCCTGCCTGAGTCGCTCTTTCGTACCCGGCTCGGGAAACTCTTCGCCGGAGAAGACGAGGGTGAGATTGCGGTCTTCGCTGCGCAGCGGCATGGTGTCGGCAAAGGCGCCCTGACGTGCGACCCAGCCAACGTAGAGGCCGAGCGAGTCGTCGGTCCACGTGCCGTCGACGTAGAAAGACTCATGACGAATCGCGCCGACCATGCGGCGAAGATCCGATTCCGCACGTTCGCGCGGCAGCTTGGTGATGATTCCGACGATCCCTGGCATCGTGTCCGGTGAGGTTCTAGAAATTTATGAAGATAGTGAAAAGTACAGAAGACTAGAGGTTGGAGCCGGCGGGAGGAATTGAACGCCCCATCTGCCGATTACATTTCGGCTGCTCTGACGTTAAGCTACACCGGCCTGGAAGTTGTTTTCGAATTGTACCATCTGGTTCGGAGATCGAGAGCCATGCGCAGCCAGTGCTGCGGAATGAAATCGATCGGGTTGCGATAGAGCCTGGTCTTCACGCAGAAGGCGCCCCAGGCGGTGAGTGGAATGTAGTAGGAGGGCACGAGCATCTCGGCGAATCCGTGCCGCTCTTTGAAGACGCGCAGCGCTGCCTGGCCGCGGTTGCCGTAACTGAAGCGGCCGTAGGTGAGATGCGTGATGCCCCTGCTGGCGCAGAGCTCGGCGGCTTTGGCGATGAGCGCATTTGCCGGTCGCTTGTCGTAGTGCGCGATCTTGGAGTTGCACTGCAGGATGGAAGCAATGTTGCCGCGATAGACGAGCTTGAGGCAGCCGATGAACTCCTCACCGAAGTAAGCGCAGACGAAATCGCTGCGATCGACGAAGGCGCCGTGATCGCGCTTGACCTGCTCGAAGGATTTGCCGTAGTGAGGATAGGGCCTTCCCTGCCGCACCGGCGACTCGTTTTGCACGTCGGCGATGCCGCGGATTACGTCGGCATCAAACTGACGGACCTGGATGGTGACGCCGCGCTTCTGCGAGCGGCGCACGTTTTTGCGCGTCTCCTGCGGAAGGCTCTCCCACCAGGCTTTGAAGTCGCTGACGTCGGCGACGGCGTCGCTGCGCAGTTGCATGGAATAGCGGTAGCGCGGAAGAACGTTGGGAACCTTCTGGGTGAAGGTGAGAATGTCGGCGCGGGGAATGCCGGCGGTCTGTTTGAGCTTCGACCTGCAGAGTTCCGGGTCGAAGAGCTCTTCCTCGATCCACTCTTCGTCATGCAGCGATGCGAGACGAATGCGCTTGCCTTTGACCACGATGGTCTGGCCGTTAATGATAATCGCCGGAGTTTCTACCCATTGGCCGCGCACGCTGATCTGCAGCCGCGTGCTGACGGGCGTGGTCTCAGTTGCGCTGTGGATCAATTCACTCATTCGGAGTACCGGATAGGAAAGTAAGAATCAGTCGTAAACGTATGGTTGCTGGATCGGATTGACGCCGAGAAGAGCGAAGAGCCTTCCTGCGTGGTAGCAGAGCTTGAAGGCGCAGGTCATGAAAGCCGCCTGACCGAAGATGAGCGAGACGGGAAGCGCGACGGCGAAGACCGGAACGGAGACAATCGCCTGCAGAACACGCACCGGCTGCCAGCCGTGATTGCGCTGCGCAAAGATGCCGCGAAAGAGCGCGCGGCGAAAGAGAAACGTGCGCTTCCAGCGGACCGGCGGAACAACCTCGTAGACCGGGGCCTCGTGGCACCAGAGGAAGGTGTGGCCCTCGGCGATCTTGCGACGGAAGAAGTCCTGATCTTCGCCGGAGAGGCAGGCGGGGTCGAAAGGCTCGGCAGTGGCGGTGAAAAGTTCACGCTGGAGCAGCACGTTGCCGGTGCGGCACTGGCGGAAGTGCAGCGTCATGCCGGTGGGATGAACCGGGCGCGCATAGAAGCCGCCCTTGACGACCCAGTTGGGCGCGCCCTCGTCGAAGTAAGGATTGACCGGGGCAAGAATGCCGGCGGCGTTGTATTGCTGAATGGTCCTGAAGAGCGTGAGGAGCCAGGGGCCGATGGGAAATTCGTCATCGTCGATGAAGGCGATGAAGTCGCCGGTTGCGCTTTCAACGGCCTTGTTGCGGGCGCGGGCAATTCCCTGCCGCGGCTCGGGCGCGTAGACGACGGGTACGGCCGACTGCGCGGCAACCTCGGAGACGACGGCGCGGGCGCTCTCTGCCTTGTCGTTATCGGCTACGACCACGGAGTAAGTAAAGAGGCCGTCCGTCTGCTGCGTGCAGACGCCATCGAGCGTGCGCCGCAGCAGCTCAGGGCGCTTGTAGGTGCAGACGCAAACCGCGATGTGGGGAAGTTGGCTGGTCACAGTCAAAGTTCAGGAAGATGCGCGGGTGGGGTCCGATGCTGCGTTGAGGGCGGGCGCGGGCTTGCCGGCGAAGAAGCGCTTGAGCCGCTGCATCTGTTCACGGCGGACGAAGCGGACGATGTCTTTGGGCAAGGGCACCTCTTTGCGCCGGATTGCAGCCCAGGCGTATCCGGCGCCAAGTGCGAGGCCGCCGACGATGAAGGGACGGCGCGCCATCTGGTAGACGGTGCGGCTCGCTTCCCACAGAGGGTGATTGCCGACGGAGTGATCTTTGACGCCGAGGCGGAAGCGCGCGGAGAGATTGCCGACCTGCGCCGTGCCCATTTTGCGGTGATGCATGCAGACGCGCTCGGGGAAGGTGCGCGTCTTCCAGCCGTGGTAGCGGGCCGAGAGGACGGCGACGTGATCGATGCAGCCGCCCTTGAGCGGCATGTAGCCCCCGATGGCTTCGTAGCACTGGCGGCGGAAGAGCTGACAGCCGCCCCAGACATTTTCGATGCTCGAGAAGCGGTAGTCGTACTGAAAGCTCTCTTCACGGAAGGGAGCGCCGGCAACGCCCAGCTCAGGATGGGCCTGCATCTTGCCAAGCAGAAACGCAAAGTGATCGGGCTCAAAGGATGTGTCGGCATCGAGATTGCCGACCACGTCGAAGTCGAGATCGCGGACGCGGTCGTAGCCCGCGTTGAAGGCGTAGACCTTTCCGGCAAAGTGTCGTTCGGTACGCTCGGGCATGCGAAGAAGTTCGATCCAGGGATGGCTGGCCGCATAGCCGCGAACGATTTCATCGGTGCGGTCGGTGGAACCATCGCTCACGATGACCCAACGGAGAGGCAGATGGTTCTGCGCAATCATCGACCGCAGGGTGAGCTCGATGAACTGCTCCTCGTTGCGCGCAGGAGAGATCAATACGTAGCTGAGAGTCTCTGGCATGATTGGCGAACGCCCTCGCAGGGGATAGCACGGCTCAGTTGAGCAACACTTGCTCCCCCGAATCGCGCTGGAGGGTTGGGCTTTTGGTGGATGCTGCGACGCCCAGTCGCCGTGGAAGGGATGGGGTCGATGGCCGCCTGTTCAGCGCGGCGGATGTCCTAAAAGTAATTTAGAAGAGATGAGCGGAAGTGCGCCAGCAACGCGCCGGGGCCATGAACGGCTCAGCGCGTTGGACGGCTGCTTCAGGCAATTCGCTCGGCGGGCGCGAGCGAAGAATCGTCGATGCTCGCGGATTTGCGACCGGCTTTGGATGTGAAGGCGAGAATCTCTTCGACGACCCTGGCCTGCTGCGCCTCGGTGAGCTGCGGGAACATGGGCAGCGAAACAATCTCAGGCGCCACGCGCTCGGCGACCGGGAAGTCGCCCTGGCTGTAGTTGAGCGAGAGATAGGCCTTCTGCAGATGCAGCGGAATGGGATAGTGAATGCCGGTGCCGATCTGCGCCTCCTTGAGATGATTCATGAGGCCTTCGCGATCTGCCGTGCGGACAACGTAGAGGTGATAGACGGCCTTGGACCACGACGGCTCGAAGGGAAGCCCGAGAGCTTCGTCGTTGGCGAGCAGCTCGTTGTAGAGAACGGCGCGCTCGCGGCGGCTTGCATTCCAGCCTTCGAGATGCGGCAGCTTGACGTGAAGGAGGCCGGCCTGGATGGCATCGAGACGGCCGTTGTAGCCTTCCATGTCGTGGTAGTACTTCTTCACCTGGCCGTGATCGCGCAGCATCTTGATCTTCTCGGCCAGCTTCGCGTCGTTGGTGGTGACGGCGCCGGCTTCGCCGCAGGCGCCCAGGTTCTTGCCGGGGTAGAAGCTGAAGGCCGCGGCGCGGCCCATCGAGCCGGCCTTCATCCAGCGATTGTGCTTGCGTGAGAAATATTCGGCGCCGTGCGCCTGGCAGGCATCCTCGATCACGACGAGGCCGTACTCGCCGGCGAGCTCGAGAATCGCGTCCATGTCGGCCATCTGCCCGTAGAGATGCACGGGAACGACGGCGGTGACGGGGCGGCCGCTGCGCAGGCTGATGAGCTTGCCGGTCTTGTCGCGGATGCACTGCTTCTCAAGATAGCGCTGCAGCATGACGGGCGACATGTTGTAGGTGCGCTCATCGATGTCGACGAACTCGGGAAGCGCGCGCGCCTGCGAGATGGCCTCGGTGGTGGCGATGAAGGTGTTGGGAACGGTGAGGACGACGTCGCCGGGCTGCACGCCGCAGGCCATGATGGCGAAGCGCAGCGCGTCGGTGCCGCTGCTGACAGCGATGCCGAATGTCTGCCTCGCAGAGAACCGCGAAAGCCTTCTCGAAGTTTTCGACCATCGGTCCGCCGATGAAGCCGGCGGTGCGCAGTCCCTGGCGAAAGGCAGCCGGTGAGTTCATCTTCGAGCTCGACGATGCGGAGTGATCAGATCAAGGAACGGAATGTGGCGCGTTGGCAATCGGTTCCGGCTTCTCGATGAAGCGCAGAACTCTGGCGGGATTGCCGGCGACGATGGCATTGGCAGGCACATCCCTGGTGACCACGCTGCCGGCGCCGACGATCGCGTTTTCGCCGATCACGACGTTGGAGAGGATGGTGGCGCCGGAGCCGATCGATGCGCCCTGCTTGATCACCGTGCGCTCGACCTTCCAGTCGGCCTCGGTTTGCAGCTGCCCGTCGGCAGTGGTGGCGCGGGGATAGCTGTCGTTGGTGAACGTGACGCCGTGGCCGATGAAGACGTTGTCTTCGATGACGACGCCTTCGCAGATGAAGGTGTGGCTGGAGATCTTGCAGCGCTTGCCGACCGAGGCGTTCTTCTGGATTTCGACGAATGCGCCGATCTTGGTCTCGTCTCCGATTTCGCAGCCGTAGAGATTGATGAACTTCGAGAGCCGGACGTTCTCGCCGAGTTTGACGTCTGTGGCAATTGAATTCAACGAATTCATAGATAGACTAAAGCCCCCTTTTTGCTGAGCGATTCGCTGGCCGCTTCGAGCATCTGGACCACGCGCAGACCGGCGCAGCCGTCGTTGAATGGTTCTTCGTTCTTTGAGACGCAGTCGACGAAATAGGACAGCTCATGGCGCAGCGCCTCAACCTGTTCGAGCTGCGGCGACCACATGTCGCCGGAGCGGTAGCTGACCAGCAGTTCGTAGACTCCCTCGCGGCTGGTGATGTTGACGCCCTTGTCGTAGACCTTAACCTTCTCGTCGGCTTCCAGATCGTTCCACACCAGCATTCGCTTCTCTCCGCCGATGAGCGTGGTGCGCACCTTGACCGGCGAAAGCCAGTTGACGTTGATGTGGGCGATGACGTTCTCGGGAAAGTAGAGCGTCATGTAGGCGACGTCTTCATGGCCGTTGAGATGCCCCTGGCCGGTGGCGACGACTGCCTCGGGCGTGGCCTTGATCAGGTGGTCCATGATCGAGAGGTCGTGCGGAGCCAGATCCCAGAGCACGTTGATGTCGTGCTGAAAGAGCCCGAGGTTTACGCGGGTGGAGTCGTAGTAGTAGAGCTTGCCGAGGGCGCCGTCTTTCAGAAGCTGGTCAATCTTGCGCACCGCACCGGTGAAAAGAAAGGTGTGGTCCACCATGATCTTCAGGTTCTTCTTCTGCGCCAGCTCGATCAGTTCCTGCGCCTGCGCCGCATTGCTGGTGAAGGGCTTCTCGACGAAGACGTGCTTGCCGTTCTCAAGGGCGGCTTTGGCGAGCTCGTAGTGGGTCCACACCGGCGAGACGACGGCGATGGCATCAATCTGAGTGGATTTGATCACTTCAGATGCGTCGCCGGTCACCCTGATTCCCGGATACGCTTTCTCGGCTCTCAGACGCGCCGGCGGGCTGATCTCTGCAATGGCGAGGACTTTAGAATCTTCAAGATTTACGAGATTCCTTACAATATTTGGACCCCAATAACCATAACCAATCACACCAAAGTTCACGATATTCACCGCATTTCACACTTCGGGGGTTCGAACTTCAAATTTAGGGAAGGTAGCGAATCGAGCAGAACGCACTGCGGGATTGCGCCAGGAAGGATGCTTAAATATTGCACTGCAGAGAGCCGGAGGGACGTCCTCTCTGGCAATGCCTTAATATGCCCCGGAGCCCTTGATGACTGCCATTGGCGTACGAATCAGAATCTTGAGATCGAGCCACGGCGTCCAGGTCGTGGCGTAACGAAGGTCGAGACGGACCATCTCGTCGAACTTGACGCGGCTGCGTCCGGTGACCTGCCAGAGCCCGGTGATGCCCGGCTTGACCTCGAGAACGCGGCGGCGATGCCAGGTCTGGTAAGCCGCGAGCTCGTAGGGGATCGGCGGCCGCGGACCCACCAGCGACATGTCGCCCATGAGAACGTTGATCAGCTGCGGAAGCTCGTCGAGGCTGGTGCGGCGGAGAAACTTTCCGATGCGCGTGACGCGCCGGTCGTTGGTGATCTTGTAAACGCCATTGGCGTTGAGCAGAGCCGTGCCGTCGCCGTCTTCCTGGGCGATCAGCTTGGTCACGTATTCCCGGTGTTCGCTGTGGTCATTGTCTGCGTACATCGACCTGAACTTGAGGAAGATAAACGTTCGGCCAAACTGGCCGATGCGCTCCTGCCGGAAAAGAATCGGACCTCTGGAGGAAAGGCGAACCGCGATCGCAATCGCCAGAAGCAGCGGCGAGCAGAGGATCAGGATGATGAGGCTGACGAAGAGGTCGAGAGCGCGCTTGATGACCAGCAGCGACTGGCGATCCGAATCCTTTGAGTGCAGGTCCGGATAGAGCGCGGAGTTGCTTGGGCGGTCGGTGCCGTCGTCTTCCCAGTCGTCGGGGAAGAAATGGAAGGTAATGCTGACCTGGCTGAACTGCTCGAAGGTCAGTTCATTGTGCAGGGTGTTGCTGACGCGGCTGAGAATCGCGCTGAGAACGGTGTTTTTGTCGTTCACCACCAGCCCGGTAAACATGACGCCGATAATGCTCTTGTCTGTGTACCAGCCGACGAGGTCAGTGTCTCTGCACGAGGCGACCAGGGCGTCGAGGATGCACTGAAGCGAATTCCGGCTCTTCTCGATGTTCTGATGATTGGAAACTTCCAGCAGCATGAGAACGAAAGGTGACTTCGACCGCTCAGTGCGCTTGCGCTCGACGGCGATGATTCTCCGGAAGGCCTTCTCGTCCAAAGCCACCCGCTCGCTTGCCGGAACGGTGTCAATCAGTGGATCAACGATTTTCGCTGACCTCTCAAATTGCCTCTTGGACACGACTACCTCCTTCAAAAGATATGGGGGACATGTCTTGCATCCTTCTTTCTATCTGCTTTGCTGCGGCAAGCGATGCCGGGGGTTGTCTCTACGCCGTCAGATTGGACGGCCGATAGTAATAGTCACTGCGTGTGGAGGTGACCGAACAGTTGACGAGGGCACCGATGAGCTTTTGCGTGTTGATCGCTTCCAGTCCGCGCTGCAGTTGCTTCTTTTCTGTAACGCCCTGGCGGGTAACCAGCAGGATGCCGTCGGCGAGCCTCATCCAGATGCTGGTGTCGGCCAGGGGCAGGACTGGCGGAGAATCGATGATAACCGTATCGAACCAATCCGTGAGCTGATTCATCAGCGCAGCGAGTTTTCCCTGCTGCAGCAGTTCGAGGGGGTTCTGCGGCGAACTACCCGCGGGCATGATCCACAGGCCTGCCGACTCGAGATTGTAGACGCTCGAAGTCAGATCACGCTCGCCGCCGAGCCACTCGCAGAGTCCCGAGTCAGGCGCCACGCCCAAGGCGTCGGAGAGGGCCGGACGCCGGATATCGCCTTCGAGAATCAGGACCTTTTGCCCGGCGCGCGCCAGCGTAATTGCCAGGTTGGCCGCAACCATGCTCTTCCCTTCCTGGGGAATGGAGCTGGTGATGAGGATCTTTTTGAGCGGCCGGGTACGGCGCAGGTCGCGTATGCGCACGCCGAGCAGGCGAAAAGCCTCTGCCGCTGCGCTGTCAACGTCGGTGAGGCAGACCATCCGCCCCTGCAGCCCGAGAGATACCTCGAGCGGGCGAAACTGGGAGAAGACGTCAGCGTGCGTGTCGCGGCGCGGCGCGATGCTTTCGATTGAAAGCAGCGAGCGGTCAGCCTCGTCGAGTTCGGCGAGCTTGTCTTCAAGCGCAACGGGCGCGCCCTGCTGTTGCCATTTCTGGGCCTCAAGGCGTTCGGCACGCGCAAGAACGTCGGTGGGCTTCATCGGCTCAGAGGACTTATCTCCCGAACGCTCTGCATCGGATCTTTGTAATGCATCAAATATCTGGCTCATTTGGGTTTACCTTTGGGTTTATCGGCGTGCACGTCTCGGATCGATGGGGACCGGCTTTTCTGCGCCGCCGGCGAGGCCGTAAAGAAGATTGCTGCTGCCTTCGGAGTCGACGTCGCCCGATTCATCGTCAACGCCTGAAGAGATGATGCCAATCCGGAATTCCCGGGCTACTTCATCGACGATGTCAGGCGAGATTGCCGGCTCCTGCCGCGCGTAGGCGGTGATCAGGCAGTTCTCGCAGATGGTATTGATGAGGCGGGGATATCCCCTGGAGTGCTCGTAGACCTTGGCGACGGCATTGGGAGGAAAGAGCGGGGCCTGCTCGAGATCAGCCCCGGCTACCTGCAGACGATGCTCGATGTAGCGCTGCGTCTCTTCAAAACTGAGAGGACCGAGCTGGGTGCGAAGGGCGATGCGCTGCTTGAGCTGGCGCAGGCTCATCGAATCAAGCTTGATATCGAGCTCAGGCTGCCCGACGAGCACGATCTGGATCAGTTTGTCGTCAAAGGTTTCAAGATTCGAGAGTAGACGAATCTCCTCGAGAAGCTCTTTGGAGAGATGGTGCGCCTCATCGACGATGAGAACCGTGGTGAGCTGGCGGGAATTGCGCCCGACCAGATACTGACTCAGCTCGAAGAGCATTTCAGTCTTGTTTTTGCCCGAAGCCGGGAGACCGAAATCCATCAGGATGTACTGCAGAAATTCGTTGGCCGTGAGGCTGTTGTGAAAGAGGTAAGCGTAGGAGACATCCTTGCTTTCCTCGAGGAGGCGAAGCAGGCACCGCAGCAGCAGCGTCTTGCCCGTTCCCACTTCTCCGGTCACAACCACGAAGCCCTTATGCCGGCGCACGCCATAGTAGAGAGCGGCGAGCGTCTCATTGTGACGTGTGGTCGGAACGAAACAGGTCGGGTCCGGAGTGAGATCGAACGGGTTTCGCGTCAGATTGAAGAAAGCTTTGTACATTGCGAAGGGCTCCTAGCCGTGCAGGAAACTGAATGCAGCGCCGGCAATGATGGTTACAAAGACCGCTGCGGTGAGGGCCCACCCGAGCGCCAGTTTTCTTCGGTTTCTCTCCTGGTCAGCAGGGATGACAATCTGCGGAATCTCGGCGATCACGGACGTGGGGAGAAGCGCTTTGAGATCTTTTTCACTGTGCAGGCGATCATCCATCAGCTCGACTGCGCCGGCGATCGCGGCACCGAAGACAAGCCCCAGGCCCAGGCCGATGCCGCAGAACTTGAGGCGGTTGGGGAAGTCCGGCTCGGTGGGAAGAGTAGGCGGATCGAGAATGGTGAAGCGCTCGCCCTGCTGCATCTGCTCCATGCTCGTCGCCATGACCGACTCGTTCTTCTTCTTGAGCAGATCGTCGAAGTTGGATTTGGACTGATCGTAGCCGCGCGTGAGTTCAGCCAGCTCTTGCTGCGCGGCGGGTTGCATGTTCAGGCGGCCCTGGTACTCACTGATGCGCCCCTGAAGCTCCTTGATCGTGGCTTCGCGGTTGGCGATTTCAAGCTGGTTGGCCTTGAGCTGGCCCTGAATCTGGCCGACCGGCGTGGTAACCGTGGGATCATCTCCGGCAGCCAGCGTCACCGGGGTTGGCCTTGTTGTCGGCGGCAAGCTGATCGCGCAGATGCTGCGTCCGGGTGATTTGAATTTTGAGCCGTTGAATGTCGGGATACTGATCGGTATAGCGGGAACTGAGGTCGGCAAGCTGCGAGTGCAGGCGGTTCAGCTCCTGATCAAGCGCGACGACGTTGGCGGGCAGAGCCTCGGCGCGCAGCGTGCCATGGCTGGAGCGGTACTGATCGAGGAGCGCCTCGTAGTAGGCATGCTGCTGGCGGGCCGTGTTGAGGGTGTCCTGCTCGTTCTGCAGCTGCGATTGCAGGCCGCCAAGAATGGTCAGATTGCTGTTCTGCTGCGAAGGCAGCGCGCCCTCATGGGCGGCCTCGAATGTCCGCACCTTGGCTTCCTGCTCGGCGAGGCTCTGGCGGGCAGTCTCGAGCTGATCTTCAATGAACTTGGTCGTGCCTTCGGATTGCTGCTGCCGGACTTTCAGATTTTCGCTGATGAAGAGATTGGTGAGCTCACTGGTGACGCGCTGCGCAATCTGCGGATCGGGCGAAGAGTAGGAGATGCGGAAGGCGGTGATCTCGTTGTTGCGTGAGTCGCGTACCAGGTCGATGCTGATATCCTTGCGCATCTTGTAGATGCGGGTGTCATCGGCAGCGTCGCTCTGATCGCTGCTGTAAAGATGCAGTGTGTTGATGACGGTGAGCAGGCGCGTGCGGCTGAGAATCTGCTGCGTGATGCTCTGCAGGCGATCCTGCAAATTCTCGTTTACGTTCGGCGCGACATAATTCTCGGGCATAGTTGGCTGCTCGACGAGAATGAGCGCGCTCGATTTGTACTGCGGCCGCAGGAACCAGCTCGAGCCCCACACCAGAATCCAAGTGATGAAGAGGGGTAACAAAAATTGCAGATGGCGCCGGCGGATGATATCGAAGTATCGTTCGACGTCGGGCCGTTCGGAACTGCGTTCTTCCATGAGTTCAGTCATATTTATTGTCCCACCGGTCGTCTGAATTGGTAGTAGAGGGAAACAGAAACTCGGTCATCGTTCGGCGAACTTGAGAGGACCGTAACATCTCTGTAGCTCTGGTGTAGGCGGCGATAATCGGCTTCTATATTGAGATGCTCGCCCAACTGGTGCATGAGCGAAACCGTGGCGAAGAAAGTGTGTCCGCCGGGTGTGGATGGAACAGCAACGGGCAGTGCGCTGGTGAGATTCAGATAAGAGCCGCTGATGCCGGCCGACCATCTTTGCTCAATCTGCCAGTTGGCGGCGGCATTGAAGCTGTCGGAGGTGTAGGCGCCGATAAGGCCCTGCCCTGCCGTATAGGCGTGCGAGTAGCTCGTGCTCCAGCCGGCGCGAGTGGCATGGTAGGAAATATCGGCGAGGACAAAAGCCCCGAGCGAGCTATGATCCGGCAGGTCCGGCTCGGCAGTCGTCACCTGCTGGGGGCCGGCGGTGAGTTCGAGAGAAAACCGGCCATTGGGCTGCAAGGTGTAAAAGATCGAGCCTGACTGCACATCGGTGGTGGTGTCGACCGGGTTGGTGACGATGTGGCTGAACTGATAGATCGCACCGAGATACTGCCCCTTGGCGAGACGGCGCATGTAGAAGCCGAGACCACCGAAAGAGTTTGAATTGTTGAGGCCGGTCGAGTCGGTGAGGTCCGGATAGTGAAAGAGACTATAGGAGCCGGCGCCACCGATCATTGCATCGCGCGAGAACTGATAGCCGAACTCTATCCCGGTCGAGTTGATGATCTGGTTTGCATAAGGAACGATGATGGCTGGGGAGGAGCCGACGGTCGATCCGGAAGGCGGTTGGTTGAAGGTGAAGGGCTGCGCGAAGAGGCTCGAGTTCTGCTGGAAGCTGTCCTGAATGCTGAGCGTGCTGTGCCTGCTGGTGTGATAGCTGTAGTCCAACGCCGCATTCTGATTGACCTGGTTGAATGAGGAATTCGGCAGGTAGAATGTGAGGCCGGCCCCGTAGTCGATGGATGCGCTCTGCCGCGGCGTTGTAACGCGGAAGCCGATGGTGGGCACCACGCCGATGGAGCCATCGTGGATAGGCTCGGACAGGCCGCCGGCCATGATGTTGTCGTCATAGGCGCCAGTGAGGATGAGGCCGCCGGAGAGGTAATTCGAGCGGCCCTGGGAGCCGAAGGACATGGGATTGGAGCTGCCCCCAACCTGCGGCGGCAACGACATTTCAAATTCGTCGTCCGGCGAGATGTCTCCACCGCCGGAGGCGCTGGGTTCAACCTGGGCCCAGACCGGGAGCGCGCAGAGCAGGAGCAGCCCGAGATAGATGCGTGGGTACATGTGGATCCTTACGGAACGATGATCGTGTCGCGAGGCTCGATCCTGACGTTCTGGGCAGGATTCTTCCCCTTGATGAAGGCTTTATAGTTAAACGGAATGCGGTACTCGCTACCGTCTGCCCGCTGGCGCAGGATGTAAACATCTTTGGTCTTGGCGAAGTCGCGGAAGCCGCCGGCGAGAGCGATCGCGTCCATGATGGTGAGAGGAAGTCCGAGTGGATAAGCGCCGGGCTTTGAGACCATGCCCATGACGTTGAAGTTCTTGCTGTTGATCTGCTCGACGATCACTGTCACTTCCGGCGCAGTGATGTAGCTCTTGAGCTTGCCGGAGATTTCGCTTTCAAGCTGCAGCGGAGTTTTGCCCGAGGCCTGGATTTCGCCGATCAGCGGCAGGGAGATCTTGCCGTCGGACCGGACCGGCACGGAGCGCGAGAGCTCCGTCTCTTTCCAGACGCTGATGGCCAGCACATCATCATTGCCGATGATGAAGGTGCTGTCGTGCGGGCGGTGAATTGCGGATGGATCGGCATTCGGCTCGGCGGCAGCTGGCGCAGGCGGAGCCTGAGCGATCAGACCACTCGAAGAAAAGAGCAAAAAGGCTGCAACCACAATTGACTTGCATGCGTGCAACTTCATTTTCGATTGACTCCTATCGACAGAACCTGTGATCAGCCCGTAAGAGCCGTGAGGGCGCGTCGCTCATCGCGCGCGTCCACACCGTTGGCAGGGGGAGAGACCCTCTGCGACAACGGCGCACGGCCGGCCGCAGTGGCGGATTCGACATCGGCGGCGTCAATCTCCACGGCCACCGACTGCGCGAGCATGTCCACCGAGAGAATGAGGCGGTAAAGACTCTTCTTGCGGAGAAGGACACCCTCGACGCCCTCAAGACTGCCACGCGTGACTCGCACACGCTCGCCACAGCGGAGGAAGGGATGGGGCTCGACGCGGAAGGGGCCATCGACAGCCCTGCGAATGGAGTCGATCTCTTCGTTCGGAATGACCGCGATGCGCTCGCCGTTGTAGAGGATGGTGTGAACACCTGGCGTGGTGACGACCATCGAGCGGCGGCTCAGCCCCCCGCGCACAAAAACATAACAGGGGAAAAGCGGCAGGGAGAGGGTCTTGTTGCGATCCTTCCAGCGCCGAATCGACTCGTACACCGGCAGGAAGACCTCAAAGCCCTTGGAGGCCAGAATCTGCGCCACAACTTTCTCGTGCTGGTGGCGGGTGTAAAGCGCCCACCAGTGCGATTCGTCTTGAACAGGCCCGGAAATTTGTCGTAAACTCTTCATTTAAATCCGCTTACCCCTGTAGTTTCGAGATCTCTTCAGCCTTGCCAGGACGTAGCTCCGCCCTGTGGGCTACAGTGCCTTTTGCCACTAACGGCAAATCGAACCCTGCTTACTCACTGACCAAAATCCCCACCGGGATGTAAACGGCCGAAAGACTGACTTTCAGCCGATAAGAGCCCATCCCGGCGTACAGAAAACCCTGCGCAATCTCTGCCGGCTCGCCGGCATCCATCCTGGGGTCATTGCAGCCTGCACGGCTCTAGTTCCTTGGATGCGCTTACCCCAGCTAATGCGTTGTATCCATGACAATTACTTAATACTCAAGTGTCAATTCCACGTTGGTAATAACGGATCAATTACCTGTCTCGCGAAATTCCCTAGATAGGGAACGAAGCAAGAGACTTATTCCATTTCCTGCCTGGATTGCTGCTTCGCCCACTGCACCCTTTGAGTTATCCCATCGGCGGAACTCCCCGGTGACTCCGCCGCCTTCTTGGCACATTTGCATCGCGCAGCCTCCCGAGCAGTGCGCGGTAACTCATCCGAAGCTCACGAGCGGCGCGGCGCCGACTCCAGCCGTGCGCTTCCAGGACCCGCAGAAGCGTTGCCTGGGTTGCCGCAGATACCGCAGCCTCCGGCGCCTCAGCGGCCTGTCGCTCTTCGAAGCCGTTCAGATCGGCCGGCGCTCCGTCGAGCACAGCCTGATGACGCAGTTCTTCGGCCAGCTTCTCCTGGCTTCCCAGAATCACGACGCGCGCCACCCAGTTCTCCAAGCTCGCGCAGATTTCCGGGCCATTGCCATTGCTCAAGGAGGCGCAGCGTGCGCGCAGTCAGCCTGTGGGCCGTCTTGCCGAATCGGCCGGCCTGGCGGCGCACGAGAAAGTCGCAAAGCGCGGGAATATCCTGCGTGCGCTCGCGCAGCGGAGGGAGGGACAGGTGAACCAGAGTTCCCTCTTCACCAGTAGCGGCTGCAGTGATCGGCTCGGCGCCGATCCGCGTCGAACATACGATCCGCGCACGCCGGCGGGCCACCACTTCCCTGCTGTGGGCCGCGTCGTGGCTCGACAGCCGAGAGAGCAGATCCTTCTGCAGCGTCCACTCCAGGTCGCCTATCTCGTCGAGAAAGAGCGTTCCGCTCACGGCATCTCTCTGCTCTACGCCGTGCTGCGTTGCAGCCGATAACTTCGGATCACTCCCGACCAGCTGGGTCAGTAACAGGGAAGGTGCAAATGCAATGCAATTTATCTTGATGAAAGGCGCGGCGGCAGAAGCTCGACTGGAGGTGCAGGTACTTTGCGATGACTTCTTTGCCGGTGCCGCTTTCGCCCTGGATGAGAACGGGTAGCCCCTCGCGCACGGCCCGGTCCAAGCCGCGCCGAACTTCGAGCATGGCCGCCGTACCGCCGAAGATGACTTCGTCGCTGGGCAGATCCGCGGGGTCGATTCGTAAATCTTGATTCAAATCCGCAAGCATGCAGGTCTCTGAGCGATCGTCACTCGAAGTCATGAAAGCATGCGGATGGCCACTGTTCCGCCAGGACATGCCCCCTATAACCGCATGCTTTTTGAATGCTTTACAGGGCACAGGAATTCGCCCTATTGCAAACGTTGCAAAACTTTGCACACTCTGTACGATTCGTCTGCACACGCTTTTGGATTGGATGCAGGTTGAAGGCGATGGGGAGAGCCGATCTGCCGGGACCAATTTGGGGAAGTGCGCGAGGCGAGCAATCTGCGGCCGCAGACTGCGGGACGGAGCCGGAGATAAGCCCAGAGAGACGGCTTGGGGATTCAGATTCCGGTACATGACAAGGCAACTGCAAGTGGGCCGGTGGTCCGTGCCTGGTGAATGCTGCCGGCTTACGGCTAGCGCGTGGAGCGTGCCTGGCGAATCTTGCTAACTTCTCGACTTACCTTGGGAGTTAGCCGGTGCTGCTGGATCTTATAGAGGAGCCCGCGATAACTTATATTGAGATACTGGGCAGCGTGGCGCCGGTTCCAGCCGGAAACTTCAAGAGCGTCCCGAATCAGCTCGGCCTCGGCGCTGTCTTTGACTGCGCGCATGATCGACCGCATGCCCGAGCAGGTTGCGGAGGCGAGCGCATCGTCTGTGTCGCTGGGCTGCTCGAGAATACCTTCCCTGCCGGTATCGATCTTGGCTTCGAGTTCCCGCATGGCAGCGCCAGGATCGCGCATGATGATGGTGCGGGTGATGAAGTTGCGCAGCTCGCGCACATTTCCCGGCCAGTCGTAGAGCAGGGCCAGATCCATGAGGCGCGCGGAGAAGCTGCAGTCGCTTCCATTCATCATTTCAGCAGGCGCGCGGCGGATGATCTCTTCGACCAGGTAAGGAATCTCCTCGCGCCGCTCGCGCAGGGGCGGAATGCTGATGGTGAAGACGCTGAGACGATAGTAAAGATCTTCGCGGAAGGACTTGTCCCTGAGAGCGCTCTCCATGTGCACGTTGGTCGCAGCCAGAACACGCAGATCCGCGCGGATGGCCTGCTGACCGCCGAGGCGGGTGAATTGCCCGTCCTGCAGGACGTGCAACAGCTTGGCCTGCATCTGCGCGCTCATCTCGCCTATCTCATCGAGCAGCAGCGTTCCATGATTCGCCTGTTCGAACTTACCAGGGGTATCTTTGATGGCTCCGGTGAAGGCGCCTTTCTGATGACCAAATAACTCACTCTCGAGTAAGTCGGCCGGCAGCGCAGCGCAATTGACTTTGAGGAACTTATGCCGCATGCGCTGAGAGTACTTATGAATCAGGTGGGCGACGACCTCTTTTCCGGTGCCGCTCTCGCCCAGGATGAGCACGTTGACGTCGGCATCGGCGATCAACTTGACCTGGCGCTGAATCTCAATCATTTTGGGCGATGCGGCGACGAAAAAGCCGCTCTCTCCCAGTTCCTCGAGACAGGGCGCGGAGCCGGACGGTTCTACCGCGGATTCCGTGGTTTTCTGCGGTACGTTGAAGACCGGCAGAGCGGCGGCGGCTTCCCCGGCGGCAGTGCAGGCGGCGAGGGCCACCTGAAGCTCTTCGAAATCGACCGGCCTGGAAACAAAGGAGCGGATGCCGAATTCGTCCGCTTCCTTGCGGAGGGCATTCTCTCCCGGCCCGGCAATGAGGCAGGTAGGCAGGAGAGGAATATTGCGGAGAAAGAGGCGCAGCTTGGCAGCCTCAATCTGGCCGGTGGCCGCGGATTCAACCAGAAGTACGTCGGGGACAAAGCCATTGGCCAGCAGCGATTGCGCCTGTGGAAAGCCAGCGGCTTCAATGACACGGTGCCCGAGACTCTCCAGCATTTTCCTGACCGTCGCGCCCGCAGGGGCGGTTCGAATGATCGTCAGGACAAGAAGCATTGGTCTCACAAAACACCCTTCGGTTAGAGAACTCAGCTCAGACACCACAGAAAATGCGACGAATATTCCTCAACGTCCCACGGAAAGCGCCGAACGAACAGGGGCCGGATGGCGGGGTGGGTTAGAGGAAATGATTGATGGTCTGCTTAATGGATAGGTGCGGCCTCTAATGTGCGGCGGTCACATCCGTGGATTCGGTCCTGGGCCCGTGAGAACGAAAGAACTAATCTTCAATGAATCAAGCGCTGAGGGTATACCAGAAGGCTCGCAGGAAACTGCTGCCAATCTGCAGGGACAACCGGAACAGTGATGCACTCTCCGGCAGTGATCGAACTATAGGTCACCTCCTTTGCAGAGTCAATAACACAAAGGTATCCGCAAAGTCATTACCTGAGCCAAGGTTAATCTTACCAACAGGTTGTGGACGATCCTGCAAGCGGTATGGCGTAGGATTTCATATGCCCTGCTGTGGCCGTGGATGGTCGCCGCCCTTGGGCTGGGGCTGGTGCTGCGGAGGGCGGCTTACCCCGCCGTGCCATCCTCCCCATGGACCGTGGTTGTAATAGATGCTGCGGCCATCGAGGAGATCTGAAGCGTGATTCAATGGCTGGGAATCATTCTCGTGGCAGCTTCATTGATTGTTAGGCTGACCTGGCACAGCTCGATAGACATAGCGATCCCTGTGCGTTCGGGATGGCACCAGGCCTATTCGCTTAGTCTTGTTGTTTTCTGGATTCTACTGATTCTCGGACTCGCCTTTGTCGGACTCTCGTTTGTGAAACGCCCGAGCTGAACGTGACGACGACCTCAGCCGATGGCCGGGTCTTAGGGCAGGCCCCTGAGCTGAGCCATTTATTGAGGGCTAAACGCAGATTGGCTCCTCAGGTAGGACTCGAACCTACAACCCTTCGGTTAACAGCCGAATGCTCTGCCATTGAGCTACTGAGGAGTGACTTGCGCTGAATTGTCCTCTATCAAATTACCAGACGCGGTAACCGCCGTCAAAAGCCGCGATCCGGACCGCAGCTCGGCCGGATCCCGCGAGGCGCGTGACCATACGATAGCAGGCACCCCAGGAGGGCGCGATGTCCCGCATTTCCCGACTCGACCGCAGCGAAGTAACGTCCGACCTTGCCACCCTTTTTGACAAGGTCTTTGCCCAGCGCGGCAACGTGCCCAACATGTTTCGCGTGATGGCGCACCGGCCGGAGATCTTCTCGACCATGCAGGCGCATTTTGGCGCGGTGCTGAATACGGGGACCGTTCCGACGAAGCTGAAGGAGCTGATTATTGTGCGCACCAGCCAGGTGAATGAGACGCCGTATTGCCTGGCCAGCCACACGATTCTTGCGCGCAGCCTCGGCTGGAGCGACGACCAGCTTGCGCACCTGGCCGAGTGGCGGCAGCGCAACGATTTCACCCCGGCCGAGAAGGCGGCCCTGCGCCTGGCCGAGACGGTGACGCGCGATGCGCACGCGGTGACGGATGAGCAGTTTGCCGAGCTGCGCAGCTTCTACTCCGAAGGCGAGATCGTGGAACTGCTCTGCGCGATCGGCCTCTTCAACTACTTCAACCGCTTCAACAACGCGCTCGAGATGGAGCCAACCAAGCCCGGCGAGGGCGGATGCGCGGCGCCGGAAAAACCGGAAGAAGTAGCGGCGAAGTGATGCGCTCAACGGATGACCGGCATCGACCATTCGATACAACCGAATCATTCATACGATCTGAAAACAAACCTGAAGGAGTCCCTGTCTGCGCATGAAACTGACCCTGCCCGCCGGCAACTTTCGCGCCTACCTTTTCGATTGCGATGGAACCATTGTCGACTCGATGCCGCTGCACTACAACGCCTGGAAGAAGTGCGCTGGCGGAGTGGGATTGCGCCTTTGACGAAGCGCTTTTTTATTCCTGGGGCGGAAGGCCGGTGCGCGAGATTATTTCCGCGCTGAACAGGCAGAATGGGCTCGACATGCCGGTAGATGCAGTGGCCACGCGCAAAGAGAGCCTGTATCTCGCGCAACTGCCCCAACTGAAGTCGATTCCCGCGGTGGTGGAGCATATCGATGCGCAATATGGGCGCATTCCGCTCGCGGTGGTTTCAGGCAGCCGGCGCGACTCGGTTGTGGGCTCGCTGAGCGCGCTGAAGCTGCTGGACAAATTCGATACGCTGGTTTGCGCCGAGGACTACAAGAACGGCAAGCCTGCGCCGGATGCGTTTCTGCTGGCTGCGGAGCGCCTTGGCGTGCCGCCGGAAGAATGCCTGGTGTTTGAAGACACTGACCTGGGCATTGAAGCGGCAACGGCGGCGGGCATGGCCTCGGTGCGGGTTCCGCAGGCGCCGCTTGGAACTGAAGTTGGTGCATCTGCGTAAGGATCGAGTGAATCGCTTTTGAAGCGCCGGAGAACGAATGGCCTCTCTTGAGCAGCATCACCGAGTCGAGAGCTCCGCTCTCGCAAAGACCTCTGATCTTGCCGTGCTGTGCGCCATTGCCGCGGCGTTTGCCCTGCTGCATATTGCCACGAACGGCCGCTACGGATTTCATCGCGACGAGTTGCAGTTTCTCTCTGATGCGCGGCATCTCGACTGGGGCTTTGTGGCGTATCCGCCCTTCACTCCCTTCGTGGAGCGCGTTGCTTTTGGGCTCTTCGGGCTTTCGCTGACCGGTCTGCGCCTGTTTTCGGTCATCGCGCAGGCAACGGTCATCCTGGTCTGCGGCCTCATGGCGCGCGATCTTGGCGGCGGCCGCCTCGCACAGGTCACGACGGCACTTGCCATAGGGCTTTCGGGGCTGCCGCTCTTTGAGGCCACGGAATTTCAGTACACGACGTTCTCTTATTTCTGGTGGATCCTCGTCTGCTGGTTCACGATCCGGCTGCTGAAATCAGAGAATCCCCGCTGGTGGCTTGCGATCGGCACAGCCGTTGGCTTTGGACTGCTCTCGAAGTACTCGGTGGTATTTTTCATCGCCGGCCTGCTCGCGGGCCTCGTCTTCACCAGCACCCGCAGGTATCTGCGCGGGCCGTGGTTCTGGGCCGGGGCCGGCATCGCTCTTCTGATCTTTTTGCCGAATCTGATCTGGCTCGCCCGGCACGACTTCATCTCCTATCACTTTCTGCAGCACATCCACGCGCGCGATGTAGGCGAAGGCCGCGCGGACGGCTACTGGAAAGGCCAGGTCCTTCTCGACATCAACGCGTTTGCGATGCCGCTGTGGATCACCGGCCTGATCGTGTGCCTGCGCAGCAGCCGCTATCGCATGCTGGCGTGGATGTATGCCGTTCCTGTGCTCATGTTCTGGATCGGCAAAGGCCGCTTCTACTATGTGGCCGAGGCCTATCCGGCGCTGGTTGCCATGGGCGCGGTTGTCGCGGAGCGCTGGCTTGCGGCTCGCCCGGTCTGGCTCCGGCGTAGCGTCGGCATTGTGTTCTTTGTGGGTCTTTTCGTCTTCGGCGGGTACTACGCCGCCGTTTTGATTCCGCTGGCACCGAGTGGCCCGCTGCGTACCTTTGCCCTGAGCAGAAGCGGCGACCTGCGCGAAGAGATCGGCTGGAACGATCTGACTCGGGAGGTTGCCGCGGTCCGCGATTCCCTGCCCCCGCAGCAGCAGGCGAGCTACGGGATTCTGGTGGGCAACTACGGCGAAGCGGGCGCGATTGAAAATCTCGGCGCGGCCTATCATCTGCCTCCGCCGATCAGCTTGACGAACTCCTTCTACCTGCGCAGCTATCCGGCCGTGCCGCCCTCGACACTGATCGTTGTCGGGTGGTCGCGGGAGCAGGTGGATCGCGAGTTGACGGGCTGCCGTGTAGCCGGCCACAACGGCAATGCCGAAGGGGTAAAGAACGAGGAAAGCGCGGATCACCCGGATATCTTTGTCTGCGGTCCGCCGCGCAAGCCCTGGCCGGACTTCTGGAGGGATAACCAGCGATTCGGTTGAGGCGCGGCGCGATTAGTCGAAGAGAATCACGGCGACCCGATAGACCGTAAACGCTCCATTCACATCTTGCGCAGGGCAGCTACCAACCTGCGCACGGCGGTAGCGCCCGGTGTTCACCGCATCGGCCAGTTGCTGCGGAAGCTTCGTCACGTCGGGATTCTGCCAGCGCACAAGAAAACTCGGCGATTCACTGCCGGAGTATTTGCCGGAAGAGATGCAATAAGTGCGCGCGTCGGCTGTATCCGCCATGACCATGAGGCCTCGGTCGCGCAGCAATCGGGTGAAGGCCGCTCTCGACCTGCACCTGCGTCAGAACCGAAACCGCGCGCTCGTAGTCAGCAACGGCGAAGAGCACGTCCTGGCTCCTGACCACGGCGATGCCGACGCGATCAATCGCGGGGTTGAGAAGGTTGGCCCGATGCTCGGGAGAATCGAGCCATCCCTGATGAATTGTGGACGGAACCGAGCCGACGGCAATGTTCTCTTCAATCACGCTGAAGTGCGCACCCGCGGCTCCGGCGCGTGAGGTCAGATCGGGCTCGCCGGAGTAGCGATGCTCGATTGGCCCTTCAATTGCCATGCGCAGACAATGCTTCAGCGCAGACTCGGCCAGCGAGTCGTCCCATTGCAGCGCGCCCACACCGATTTGTGCCCGGGCCTCGTTCGCGAGGGTGAAAAGTTCTCGTGCGTCGGCCGGCTGCGGCCGTGCAGATTGCGCGCCGGCTGCAGCTGACTGCGCCGAGAGACAGAGCGGCCACAGCAGAACGCTGCAAAAGGTTGCGTGCACGAGTGTGATCCGCATCGTGCCTCGTTATACAACGCTCGCATCGCGCTCGCCAATCAGTAAAGCAACACAGCGACGCGATAGGCGGTGAAGTCGCCTTCGAGATTCTGCGCCGGGCAACTGCCGACGGCGGCCTGGTGATAGCGTCGCGAGGAAAGCTTCTCAGAGAGCGCGGCGGGCAAACGGCTCAGGTCCGACGACTGCCAGCGCATGACGAACATCGGCTGCAGGCCCGCGGAAGACGGCGGAACGCCCTGGCTGGTGACGCAAGCGGCGCGTGCCTGCGCGTTGTCGCGCAGAATGGCCACACCGCCCTGGCTGTGAACCAGCTCCGCGACGCGCGACTCCACCTGCGGCTGCGAAAAGGCCTCAACACTGCGCGAGTAGTCCGCCACAGCGTAAAGCGCTCCGCGAGCGGACACTACTGCGATGCCGACGCGATTCACATCGGGATTGAGCAGATTGCTGCGATGCCCTGGCGAGTTCATCCACTCCTGGTGGATTTGCGCGGCGTTCAGTCCAACGGCCACGTTCTCTTCAATGAGATCAAAGTGCGCGCCCGCCTGGCCTGCGCGCCCGGCAACATCCGCCTCGCCGTTATAGCGGTGCCCGATGGGACCTTCGGCAGCCATGCGCATGCAGTGCGCGCGCGCAGCCGCAGCAAGAGACTCATCCCAATGGAGCCTGCCCGCGCCATTCTCTGCCCTCGACTGGTTCGCCAGCGCGAAGAGCTGTTCGGCCGCGGAAGGCGAGAGCTGGCTCGGCTGCGGCATTGGATATGGAGTAGATTGCGCACGCGCAATGACCACGCAACAGAGGATTGCAAGAGAGGCAGACAGAATTCGCTTCATCATTCCGATATCAGTTTCGAACACGCGCGCGCGGGAATGTCGCGTTATTCTTGGGATGCGAATGCCTTTAGATAACAGCCGTATCGTGCGCACCACGCTCCGATATCTTCGCCATCAGCCGCTGGCGCTGGCGGGCGTGACTGCTGCTGTCTATCTTTCTGCTGGCAGGCATCGCAGCGCCGTGGATCGCGCCCTATAATCCGGCGGCAATCGACCTGGTTCACCGGCTTGAGAGCCCGTCGGCCGCGCACGTTGCGGGGACAGACGAGCTTGGCCGCGATACATTCTCGCGGCTGGTTTGGGGCGCGCGCCTTTCTCTTGCGGTCTCGGTAACGGTTGTCTCGATTTCGCTGGCGCTGGGGATGATTGTCGGCGGCCTCGCGGGCTACCTTGGCGGATGGGTTGACAGCGCGCTGACGACTTTCGCGATGAACACCTTCATGGCGCTGCCGGGCATTCTGCTGGCCATTGCGTTCGCAGCTTTTTTAGGTCCAGGATTTACCAACTTGGTACTGGCGCTCGCCATCGGCGGATGGGCCGGCTATGCGCGGCTGGTGCGCGCACAGGTGATGGCGGTGCGCGACCGCGAGTATGTGGATGCGGCGCGTGCACTGGGAGCAAGCGGCCTGCGCATCTTCTTCAGACACATTTTGCCCAACATCATCCAACCCATTCTGGTGCAAGGAGCTATCGGCATGGCGGGGGTGATTCTTGCGGAGGCTACGCTCTCGTTTCTCGGGCTCGGCATCCCTGCTCCCGCGCCAAGCTGGGGTGCGATGCTCAACGACGCGCGCCTGCATCTTTTCGATTCGCCGCACCTTGTTCTCTTCCCCGCGGCGGCGGTTGCAGGGGCTGTGCTGGGCTTCAACTTCCTCGGCGACGCGCTGCGCGATCAACTTGATCCGCGCACACGCCTTGAAATCGGGCTATGATTTTGCCATGTTCACATTGCACAAGGGTGATTGCGAGCACTGCTGCCGCATCTATCACTACACTCTTCTGCACGCGGGCTTCGGGGATTACTCCTACGCCTATTGCGACCGCTGCGGAACGCTTGCGACCTTCGACTACTCGAGCAGCTTCATTCTGAATCTGCCCGCGCTCCAGACGCAGCACCAGGCAATCGAGGCATCGTGGCATCCCTTTATCGCGGAATGCGCATGCGGCGGCCACTTCCGCAGCGACGCTTCACCACGCTGCGTTTTCTGCAGCGGAGCCGCTCTCGGCAGAACATGCCGCTGCGCATATCGAGCGCAATTCAGTGGGCGCGGGCCGCGGATGGCGCTGGCAGAAAAACTGGTCAGACGTTTACTGCATGGCGCTTGAAGATCCCCTGAACCCGGGCACGCTCAGACAGGTCGTGGATCCTTTCGCGGATCGCGCCAGCCGGGCCGAGCGGCCGGCCAGGAAAGGCTGGGCGCAAATCTTCAGCTTCAGCAGATGAAGATTGGGGTTGTGAGTGACACGCACGGACTGCTCCGCCCCGAAGTGCTGCCTGCGTTGCGCGGCGTCGACCACATTCTTCATCTCGGCGACGTGGGAAACAAATCCATTCTTACATCGCTCGAAAAAGTTGCGCCGGTGAACGCGATTCGAGGCAACATCGACCGCACGGGCGACTGCAGCCGCCTGCCCGAGACGGAGGTCTTCCTCTTTGAAGGCCACTCCCTTTACCTGCTGCACGATATCGGCACATTGCATCTCGATCCGGCAGCGGCACGCTTCTCAGCCGTGCTCTATGGCCATAGCCACAAGCCGCGCATCGAGCACCGCAAGGGCGTGCTGTACTTCAATCCCGGCTCCTGCGGACCGCGGCGCTTCGAGCTGCCGGTGACCCTGGGCATGCTCACACTCGAGGCTCATGCAGAAATCAAAGCCGAGATTGTCTACCTGGATCTTGACGAAGACTGATGCGTCCGTTGCGGCTCAGGCGCGCATGCGCGGATTGATCCAGCGATAGACGACATCGGTAAGCAGATTCACCAGCACATAGGTGAGGCCAATCGAGAGCAGGCAGCCCTGCACCAGCGCGTAATCGCGGTTCGAAATCGCATCGACCACCAGACGGCCGAGGCCCGGCCAACTGAAGATTTTTTCGGTAACAATGGCACCGGCAAGAAGCGCGCCGAACTGCAGGCCCACAATGGTGACGATGGGGACAAGCGCGTTGGGAAGCGCATGACGGCAGACAACCGCGGTTTCACTCAATCCCTTGGCGCGGGCGGTGCGCACGTAATCCTGGCCAAGCTCTTCAAGCATGGCGGTGCGCACCATGCGCGTGAGGATGGCTGCAAGCGACGCTCCCATGGCGATGGCGGGCAGCACGAGATAGCGCCAGTCGATGCCCGCATGCGCGCCGCCCGGGTTTGCACCGGAGACCGGTAGCCAACCCAGGAGGATCGAGAAGACGAGAATCAGGACCGGGCCGAGAGCGATGCCGGGAACCGAGAGCCCGAAGAGACTGACGACCGATAAGGCCTGATCAGCCCACCGGCCACGGCGCACCGCGGCGACGATGCCGGCGGGAAGCGCGAGGATGAGTCCCAGAACGAGCGCAGCCAGGGCGAGCGCGAGGGTATAGGGATAGCGCGCGACGATCAGGTGGGTGACACTGTCATGCAGCCGGATCGACTCGCCCAGGTCACCGTGGAGTACACCGCTCCAGTAGTGCAGGTACTGCGTCCAGAGGGGCAGGTCAAGGCCGTACTGATGGCGGAGCGCGTCAATGTCGGCAGGCGTGGCTCCATCGCCCAGCATCTGCAGGATGGGGTCGCCCGGCACAAGATGAATGAGCAGGAAGACGAGCGACACCACCAGCCACACAACCGGCAGGGTGAGAACGAGACGGGTCAGGATTTGCTTCATCGCTCGTCTTCACGATAAACCACGCGAGCAGGCGTGCAGCATGCGGGTCCGGCTGAACAAATGCAGAAGCGCCGCACCCGCAGCCGCCGTGGCGGTTTGCGGATGGGCGCTCAGTGGTTCACAAAAAAAGAGCGAGTTAGTTGCCCCGAGTCGCCGGCGTGTTGAAGAGGCGGCTGTACTCCTGCACGTCGCGCGCCACCGAATCAGCCCGCCGCGAAAACGGATCGCTCACGGGCTCGATTGCCTGCTGCGCCGGGTAAGGAATAGGGCTCGCTGCGGACGTCAGCCGCGGAGAATGCAATGGACGGCTCAGGAGCTGCCGGCTTGCGTTCCGCGACCATGGCGCTGCGATCGACGCCGTTCAACTGTTGCAGGTCGCTCGTGCTCAGCAACGGCTTCAGAGCCTCGACGACTTTCTCAATCTTGTCTTTCCTGGTGCGCAGCTGCTCGAACTTGCCAAGAATCTCAGTCAGCTCTGCGTGGGCTTCGTCGTACGCAACTCGATAGACTTCCTGTCTCATTGTGTTGGCTCCCCGGCCTCTGTCTAGCTTCACTGGAAATTACCGGACGAAATCCCCCAAGAATTTGGCCCGTTCCGTGTCGTTGTTGCTGTGCCCATTATTCTCCGAGCCAACCATAGAAAGCATTGGCGAAATGGTCACTCATGGGGATAACCATGGATACAGCTGGTAACGTAACTGCACTCGCCGTCACGGCTGCTTCTTCACAGGCGGCCTGGGATATGCGCGCTCAACCGCGGCCTTAAGCTGAAGGAACAAGGGGACCGATGGGCTGTCGAGACCATCTTTCATCTCGCGCTGCCAGATGGGCCCCGTGAGCTTTCCGTCAGCATTCGTCGTGAATACTTCGAGCAGATCGTCGGGTGGACCAACCTCGCTGCGCGCGCCGACGGAGTCGCCGTCAGGGAACTGCCCAGGCTGGCGGTTCTGTGGCGGAAGCCCTATTTGTGGTTGCGCGGAGCCAATGCCGGCGTGTCCCTGCAGGCTGACGAGGCGTCCCCTGCGCACCATGAAGACCAGATCGGCATGGTCCTTGTTCACGGTGACGGCATAACGATTCCACGCTTCAAGGCCATCAAGTACGTCGCTGATTGCCTGGCGATCTTCAGGGTAAAGACCGGGCCGGGTGATGTCGCCGTCCTGCGCCTGAACATAGACGTAACGAGCCGTGTCAAAGAGCGAGGAGACATCTGCATGCTTCTTCTTGCTCTGCGCGTGCAGGACGAGAGGAATCAAAATCGACAACAACAAAATTGACTTGTGAGCTTTCATGAGGCACCTCGGAGAGCGTGGGCGCGAATTCATCCGAACCGAGGCGATGATAGCTCTCGGGGAGAAGGGCGCGCGAGCGGAAACTGAAATGCGGCTGGGTCGAAGCTGTCGGAGACAGAATCGGACAAAAGCGAGGAGCCAAAGCGGCCCGATCGAAGCAGTCAATAAGGAGCTACGGCAGGACCTTCGGCAGGAGCTTCGGCCGCTGTGCACTCTGTCTGGCGACGAGTCAGCGGCCATGCCCAAATCTGTGCGGCAGAGATTCCGGCTGCCTTACTTCAGGCAGCGGGGGTGAATCTATTTAACGTATGGAGCCAGAGAATCAATACGAGTAGGAGGGTGAATCCGCACTCTTCTGCCCCGCTGAGGCAGCCGATGCTTCAATGCCGGCAAGCGGCTTCAAAGCCTCAACAACCTTTTCGATGCGATCTTTTCTAGCCCGCAATTGCTCAAACTCGCCAAGGATCTGGCTGAGTTCCGTATTCGCCTCATCAAAGGCGAAGCGATAGACCTCTTGTTTCATCTTTCCTCCAGGACGGTCGTCCAAATCTAGCTTGATTTCCCTCACTACGAAATACTCTGCCGTACAGCACTACAGATGGGCGTACCCAGGTGAATCGGACCGCTCGCCCACCGCATCCCGGCGATCCGCGTACAAAGCTCAAACTACAGGCCGCACCTGCCGGCTGCCTGCCAGGGAAGACTTTCGACCCCCTGCAAGGGTGCGCCAACCGCCCTCTTCGCCCGTTATGCGCGCGACAGAAGACCGCTCAGGGCGCGGGGCATCACCCGCGATTCCCTGCCCCCAAAGCCGTGCTTCAGGGCATTGTCGATCCGGCGCTGGAAGGGATCCGAAGACTGCTCGGCGAACACCGGCTCGGGCTCAGGTTCGACGACAGGCTCAGGAGCAGGCGCGGCAACAGGCTCGGTCGCCATCGACTGCACCAGGAAGGGCGCCGGATCAACCGCAGCCTGCCTGTTGACGATGGTTTCGGCGGGCTCGCTCTCACCCAGCATCGGCCTCAATGCCTCGATCACCTGCTCAACCTGTTCCTTACGAACGCGCAACACTTCGAACTGCACACCAATTTCTCGGAGTTCGGAGGTAGCTTCCTCAAATGCAAACCGATAAGTCTCGTGTGTCATAGTTACTCCAGGGGCGTAGACTAGCACGAAAGTCGTGCAGTTTTGGCTTAAAAGTAATGCATTGAAAAGTACAAAGGTACTGAATTGTATGACCTGTATCGAATTATGCCTGCCGGACGATTGATCGTGATCGTCCGGTGGATGAAACTCGCAATGCTCGGTGCGCAACCGTACAAGGGCTGATCGCCGAGCTCCTGGCCCAAGCCATCGGCGGCGCCTATACGGCGGTCTGTAATCCCTGCTGTTCGGTCCCGAGAGGCTTGGTGCGAAGGGCATTCCTGATGCGGCGGTTGAAAGGATCGCCGCCGGTTTCTTCCAAGTCTGGTAATGGGTTAGGAACCTGATTGAAGGTATAGGCAAGGGGCTCAGCCGGATTCGACGCCGGCGTTGCTCCCAGTTCCGCTGAAGCCATTCCGGAATTCGCCGATGCGGCGGCCTGGACCAGCGGCGCGAGCACCGCAATGACTCCTTCCAGGCGGGATTTACGCATCAGAAGCTGTTCAAATCTACCTCTAATATCGCTGAGTTCCGCGTATGCCTCGTCGTAGGCAACGCGATACACGTCCTGTCTCATACGTTCTCCCCTGCTTTCCCCAGGCCGCAAGATTAGCACGAAAGATCGGCAGAAGATTCTAAAGTAATTACGTAAGATTTAAACTAAGGTAATGGAATGAGGCCCATACCGGGCCGTCCTACTCCGACGCCCCAGCCGGCTGGGCCTCCATCGGCTCTACCCGGACCTTGCTGATCCGGCGGCCTTCCATCTCAACCACGGTCAGCCGCCGGTCTCCATAATCCACGCTTTCGCCCGGCCTGGGAATGTGGCCGAGGCGCATGAGGATGAACCCGGCGAGCGTCTCAACCCCACCCTCGCGGGGCAGGCTCCACTGCATCTGGGTTTCGAGGTCGCGCAGATTCGCGCTGCCGTCGAGCAGCAGGGCGCCACTGGTGGTGGTGAGCACGGGGTGGGCGGGATCGTCGAATTCGTCTTCAATCTCACCCGTGAGCTGCTCGATGGCGTCTTCCGCCGTGACCAGGCCGACCGTCGAGCCGTACTCGTCTACGACGATCGCCATCTGGCGGCGGCGCTGCTGAAAGTTGCGGATGAGGTCGAGCACGGTCTTGGTCTCGGGCGCGACCAGCGGATCGCGCATCACCTGGCTGAGGCGCAGGTCGATGAAAGCCGGTCCCTGCCCGTCCTGGGGGGGGCGACCCGGAGCCCTCTGGCCGAAACGCCGGAAGAACATGAGCCGGGAAAGATCCTTCGAATAGACGACGCCGATAATGTGCTCCGGGCCCCGTGCCTCGTCGTAGACGGGAACGCGCGAGTGAAGCTGCTCAATCACTTTGGCGCTTGCCTCCTCGATCGGCATGTTCGACGGCAGCGAAAAGATTCTCTGGCGCGGCGTCATGATCTCGCGGATGGGAATGTCGTCGAGTTCGAGGGCGCGATGAACGAGGGTTTCCTGAAATTTGGGCAGCACGCCCATGCGCCGGGCAGCAGTGGCAATGAGCTTCAGTTCCTCGGGCGAGTGAACCGCCGACCGGTCGCTCAAGGGAACGTCGAAGCCGCGCAGGATCAGGGCTGCCGAGTTACGCAGAAAGCGGACCGCGGGGCGCGCCATCGTCATGAAGAGCAGCATGGGCGGAGCCACGGCCACGGCAAGGGCCTCGGCGCGCCGCAGCGCGAGTGACTTGGGCACGAGCTCGCCGATGACCACCTGCACATAAGTGATGCAGGCGAAGCTGAGCGCCACTGCCGCCAGATGGGCATAGAAGGTCGCCGCGGCGGGAACGGTGGGGAGCATCCGCAGCCAGCCAAGAAAAAGGCCGGCGGCCAGCGGCTCGCCGATCCAGCCGAGCGCAAGGGAGCAGAGGGTGACGCCAAGCTGAACCGCGGGCAGAAAGTCATCAAGATCGTGCTGGAGGCGCCGCACCGCGCGGGCGCCGGGCACCCCGGCCGCGACCATCTGCTCGATGCGCGTGTCGCGAACGCTCACCAGGGCAAATTCCGCGGCCACAAAGAAGGCGTTCACCAGAATCAGCATGCCCACGGCGACAAATTGCAGGAGCGGCAGACCGTGCATCTCGCCTGTGAGCATAGCATTGAGCGCGCATCCAACCAGCCGGGTGCGTCTGGAACTAATTCGCACGTGCCTGCGTATCAACCCGCAGCGGCACTGGCCACGCAGGCACGCCGCAGGAAACTGCTGGGTGACGGGCGGGCGAATATGCCGTCTGAACCTTTGGATAGCTTTCGGGCAACAGCCGCATTGTTTCAAATCCCCGAGCTTCGGCTCCCCAACGATCTTGGAAGGCTCACGTGGCTGCATCAAAAAAAAGAAAACGAATCTGGATCTGGCTGGGATCAGCCGCGGCGGTGCTCATCGTTGTGCTGGGCGTGATGGCAGCGCGCATGGTGAAGGGAACGCAGATTGATCCAAACCGGATCGCCAAAGTGCAGCGCGGCGATGTTGCGCGGTCGGTTGTGGCCACGGGGAAGATCCAGCCCATCACCAAGGTCGAGGTCAAGTCAAAGGCCTCGGGCATCGTTGAGAAGCTCTACGTCGACATCAACAACCGCGTGCACAAGGGCCAGCCGCTGGCGCAGCTCGATCAGCAGGAGATTCTGGCGCAGGTGGATGCGCAGCGCGCCCAACTGGCCGCCGCTGAAGCCAACGTGGGCACCTACGAAGCCAATATCGACCAGGACAAGGTGAATGCGTCCGCGCCTGACCTGCCGATGTACAAGGCGACGCTCGACCGCAATCTGCAGATGCAGAAAGAGGGCGTGGTGAGCCGCCAGGCCCTCGATGACGCAAATCGAGATTATCTTGCCGCGCTGACGCGTCGCGATGCCGCAAAGGCCCAGGTAGGCGTGGACATTGCAAAGCTCAAGCAGGCGCGGGCCCAGGTGCTGCAGAGCGAGGCCAGCCTGAAGCAACTGGAAGAGCAGCTCAGCTATACCACGATTGTCGCGCCGATGGATGGCGTCATCCTGTCGCGCGATGTGGAGATCGGCGATGCGGTCAGCTCCATTCTCGTGCTGGGCTCGACGGCAACGCTGGTGATGACCGAGGGCGACACCTCCCAGGTGTACGTGCAGGGCAAGGTAGACGAAGCGGACATTGCACACGTCTACATGGCCCAGCCGGCGCGCATCAGGGTGGAGAGCTTTCGCGATCGGGTCTTCAGCGGCAAGGTCACAAAGATTGCGCCCCTGGGCGTTGAAAAGGACAACGTGACTACCTTTGAGGTACGGGTCAGCATCGACAATCCCGGCGGCGAGCTGAAGGCGAACATGACGGCCAATGCGGAGATTCTGCTCGACGAGCACAAGAACGTGCTCACGGTGCCTGAAAACGCGATCACCTACGACAACCAGAAGAACGCCTACGTGAATGTGCCGGACCGCAGCCAGAAGGACGGCACGCGCAAGGTCAAGGTCAATGTAGGACTTTCGAACGGCTCGGTTACCGAAATCGCAAGCGGGTTGAAAGAAGGCGACCAGGTGGTTCTGCAGCAGTAGTTCTCGGCCCCGCCTGTTCACGGGCGCACAGAAGTGTTCAGTAACGGACAGAAGCACGTCGATCGGATTTGTTCGATGTAAGGCAGCAACTCAAGAATCGATTGATGTTGCAGGCACTCGAGAGTTTGGCAAACGGGATGCAACGTAGAGAGCGAAGATCTTTTCAATCGGCAGATTGGGCGCCACGTCTTCATCAGTACTACCATGAACGAAGACTGCCCATCATCAAAAAGAGAAGTCTTGCAGGGAAGTCGCCTGGGCTCCACTGAAATTTGAATCGAGGAACAGCATGAAACAGCTCTTTGCAGCAGCAACGGCAATACTGATGCTTGCGGCCCTGCCAGCGCTTGCTTCAGACGCCACGTTTGAAAGAAGTCTCTCAGTCAGCGGGCGCGTGGAACTCTCAGTCAACACCGGCTCGGGCAACATTCACGTCACGCCCGGCTCCGACAACCAGGTGCATATCTTTGGCAAGGTGCACTCGAGCAATTGGGCCGGCGACAACGATGCGCGCGTTCACGAGATCGCGGCGAATCCCCCGATCGAGCAGACCGGCAACATCATCCGGATCGGCATGCATCACGAGAATATGCGCAACATCAGCATCGATTATGAGATTCAGGCGCCGGCCAACTCTTTTCTCGCGGCGGGTTCAGGCTCGGGCGACGTGGAGGTCAACGGCGTTGGCGATAACGCAAAAATCTCCACCGGATCGGGAAACATTCACGCGACCGGGTTGCAGGGCGGTTTCATTCTCAACACCGGCTCGGGCGACATTGTGGCGGACCAGACCGGCACCGGCGATGTGCGGGCGCAGACGGGCTCAGGAAACATCGATCTGAAGAATGTGCACGGGGGTCTGAAAGCCGGCACCGGGTCGGGAGATATCAAGATCGCTGGATCGCCCACGATGGACTGGAAGCTTGAGACGGGCTCCGGCAACATCGAATTCTGGCCCGGCAACACCGGCTTCACACTGGATGCATCGACCGGCTCGGGCAGTGTCCACACTGAGCACGAGATGGCCGTGCAGGGCTCGTTCGACAAACATCACATCACCGGCAAGATCAGCGGCGGCGGCCCAACGGTGCGCATTGAAACCGGCTCGGGCGACGTTCGCATTCACTAGGTTTGCGCGGGGCCATTGCGGCACGCGCCAACAAGTTTGTTCCGCAGGCGAGGTCTAAGGTCTAGCTGGGAGGGCCTCGCCTGTCTTTTTTCCCTCCCCCTCTCCCCCCTCTTCTCGCCTTTCTATTTGATGAAGTACCAGGGATTCGGGTACTTGACTGAGTACTCAGCCTCGGGCTTGCCCTGAAGATCGCTCCATTGGTCCCCGACATTGAGGATGATCCGATAGCCCTGCGCCGCGATCTTGGCGCGCTCGGCGGATTTGTATTCGACCGCTGTCGGCGCTTCCTGGCCGGGAGCACGCAGAATCAGCTTCTGCCAAACGCCGAATCCCTGCGCATGCAGATTGCGCGCCGTCGCCTCGCGCTCGCCCTCGGGCCGGCCAGTGAGAAAAAAGACCGTCACACCGAGGCGCTGCGCTTCCTTATAGATATTCAACGTGCCTGGAATCGCAGTAGCCGAAGCGGTATTTACCCAGTCATCGAAAACCTTCGCGCTGAATTCGAAGTCATTCTTCAACATCTCGGGATAATTCGAGAGGGTGGTTTCGTCGATGTCGAAGACCACGGCCAGCTTCTGCCTCGCGGCATGGTGCGCTGCTCTGCGCCGCAGGAAGGCAATGGCGCGTGCGGCCTGCAGGTTGAGATCGCGGCCGTAGCATCCGCACTTGCAGGTGCACTCGTGATACTGCCGGAGTTGCACCTTGAAAAGGTCGAGGTTGGCAATATGCTCGCCGGGAGCAGCGGGTGCGAAACGGGCGACGGGCTGCGACGGCGCTGCCGGCGATGCCGGAGGTGTGGACTGCGCCGCGCCTGAAGCTCAACAGAACGATGAACGCGGCGGAGGCAATGAGGTTCTTCAAGCGGGACGACTCCTTTTGAGCTGATTCGAGGCTGAAACTCTCTCCATCATCGCACCCGCAATGGCGCGTGCATTAGAATGCCGAAGACGTTACGGGACACCCCATGACACCCTTTGAATCGCAGCTTTACTGTGGCAGCCGCGGCGCTGGCCACTGTTGTGATGTGCGCCCAGCTCAATGCGCAGACCGCTCCTGTCAGTTCCAGCGCGGCGAATTCTGACGCAGCGAAACTTGATCCGGCGAAGATGCCCGCCGTCGGCAAGATCGACGAGCGCTTTCAGGGATACAACATCGAAATGCTTGAGGTGACCGGAGGCCGCTTCTGGGCGCCTTACAAAGCTGAGGCCAACGCGCCCGCCGACACGAAGCAGCCCACGCCGGGTGGCATGCCCGCTTCGCTCTATCGCTATCGCGCACCGATCAACCTTGCCGATCCGCGGCTGCGCAAGCTTGCCGCCGCGTTGGGGCCGGTGTATCTGCGCGTGAGCGGCACCTGGGCCAACTCGACATACTTTCAGGATTCGGACGCGCCCGCGCCGGCAAAGCCTCCCGCGGGCTTCAATGGAGTGCTGACGCGCGCGCAATGGCGCGGCGTCATCGACTTTGCGCACGCCGTCGATGCGAAGCTGGTGACTTCATTCGCGGTGAGCCAGGGCGTTCGTGACGCGAATGGTGTCTGGACCCCGGTTGAGGCCGAAAAGATTCTCAGCTACACCAAAAGCATTGGGGGCAACATCGCGGCAGCCGAGTTCTTCAACGAGCCTACCTTTGCCTCGCTCGGTGGCGCGCCCAAAGGCTATGACGCAGCCGCATACGGGCGCGACTTCCGCGCCTTCGTGCCGTATATCAGGAAGGCCGATCCAAGCCTCGAGATTCTGGGGCCGGGCGGCGTCGGCGAGGGGGGCTCGCTGGGCCCGATGCAGATGAAGCTTGTGCACACCGAAGACATTCTCAAGGATGAAGGGCCGGGACTCGACGCCTTTTCGTATCACTTCTACGGCGGGGTCTCAAAGCGCTGCGCGCCGGTGGGGAGCGGCGCGGGCACAACGCCCGAGGCAGCCCTTAGCGACGAGTGGCTGGCCCGCACGGATCGCGACGAGGCTTACTATGCCGCGCTGCGCGACCGCTACCTGCCCGGCAAGCCGCTCTGGCTGACCGAGACCGGTGAAACTGCGTGCGGTGGCGACCCGTGGGCTTCGGATTTCATCGACACCTTCCGCTATCTGAATCAGCTTGGCACGCTGGCCACCAAGGGCGTGCAGGTGGTGCTGCACAACACACTGGCGGCGAGCGACTACGCCTTCATCGACGAAGCCACGATGACGCCGCGGCCCAACTACTGGGGCGCTGTGCTCTGGCGCCGGCTGATGGGCACGACGGTGCTCGACGCAGGCAAGATGACGCAGCCCGGTCTGCACGTCTATGCGCAGTGCCTGCGCGATCATCGCGGCGGCGTGGCCGTTCTGGCCATCAATGCCAGCAGGACAGAGACGCACGATCTCGCCCTGCCGTCGGCCTATGCGAGCTATACGCTCACCTCTGACGACCTGATGTCGCCCACGGTGAAACTGAACGGAGCCGAACTGAAGGTGACGGACTCCGGCGACCTGCCGCCGCTCAACGGCGCGAAGCACCAGGCCGGCACGGTGACGCTGAGTCCTGCGAGCATTACGTTTCTTGCGATTCCCGGCGCAAAGAACAGCGCGTGCCGGTGAAGACTCGCGGGGCCATCGCATTTCATCGTGCGCTGGTCCCCGCTACACTGGAAGCATGATCGAGGTCTTCCGGCCCATTCCCGTAGACGCGCTCAAGCTGCTGGTCTTTGACCTTGACGGCACACTGATCGACTCGGCGCAGGATCTGTGCAACAGCGTGAATGCGACGCTGGCTGCGTTTGGCCGCAGGCCGCTGCCCGACGAGCAGATCGCCGGCTACATCGGCAATGGAGCGCTGATGCTGGTGCGGCGCGCTTTTGCCGCGGAAGACGGGTCGGCAATCGACGATGCGCTTCTGGTCAAAGCCCACGACTACTTTCTCGCCTACTATCGCGAGCATAAGCTCGACTACACCTACGCCTACGACGGCGTACTCGCCGCGCTGGAAGCGCTGCGCTCAGTGCATGATCAGGCCGATGCTCCCGCGCGGTCGATGGCCGTGCTCACCAACAAGCCGGTGAAACCGGCGCAGGCAATCTGTGAAGCGCTGGGACTTGCCCCTTACTTCCTGAATATTTATGGCGGCAACAGCTTCAGCACCAAGAAGCCCGACCCCGAAGGCCTCTTTGCGCTGATGCAGGAGGCGGACGCGCGGCCCGAGCAAACCGTGATGATCGGCGACAGCCATGTGGATGTGCAGACAGCCCGCAACGCCGGCGCCTGGAGCATTGGCTGCACTTTCGGTCTCGCCCCGGGCAGCCTCGAAGCGATTCCGCCGGATGTGCTCGTCGATTCCCCGTCAGACTGGACGGCTGCGCTCCAGCCCTCAGGCGCAGATGCTGCAGCGGCCGCCCGCAAGGTCGCTCGCTAGGCTGGTCGCAACGAATTCAATGCGCTGCGACTGGCCCAAAATTCGCCGGGAACCACGGATGGAACGCCCTGCGCCGCCTGAACGCAATAGACTGGAAACAGGTCGATGAGCTGTATTGCCTGAGCGTGTAGCGCGACCCGCGCTCAGTTTGTTGCATTGCATTGCATTCTGTCTTGGAGATTTCGCGTCATGCGCCTGCCTGCTCTTGTGCTGCTGTTTTGCGCCTCCGCTTCCCTTTTTGCAAGCGATATGTCGGAGACGGCCGCCGCCCCTCCTGAATCCCCCTCCGTTCACGGCGTCGTCGCCGATCCCAGCGGCGCCATTGTGCCGGGCGCGGAGATCGATCTCGTTGATGCGTCGGGCGCCGTCACCAGCAGCGGACAATCCGCGGGCGATGGCAGCTTTCAACTGACGGCGCCACAAGGCGGCAGCTACACGCTGGTGGTTTCAGAGCCGGGATTTGAAACCGTGCACAGTCCCGTGGTGATCGCCGCCCCGGCTGCATCCTCGACAGGCGCCTCGGCGGCACAGACCTTTGCTGCTCCGCTTCACATCGTGTTGCCGATCGCCGCACTTGCCACCAACGTGCACGTCTCGGCCGACGCCAGCGAAGACCTTACGTCGACTGAAGACAACCACGACGCATCGGTGATGACGTCAAGCGATCTCAAGCAATTGCCGATCTTCGACAACGACTACGCAACGGCGATGAGCGCGTTCCTCGATGACAGCGCAACGGCGACGGGCGGCAGCGGCCTGATTGTCGACGGCGTCGAAGCGAACCGCGCCACGGTTTCCGCGTCGGCTGTGCAGGAGGTTCGCATCAACCAGGATCCGTATTCGGCGCAATACTACTGGCCGGGCCGCGGGCAGATGGAGATCATCACAAAATCGGCGGCGGACCACTATCACGGTCAATTCAATTTCTACTTTCGCGATTCGGCGATGAACGCCCAGAATGCGCTCGCGCCCTCAAAGCCGTTTGAGCAGCGGCGCATTTATGAGGGCAGCGTGACGGGACCGATTCGCTTTCTGCCCAAGAGCAGCTTTCTCGGATCGTTTAATCGCGCAGAAGAAGATTTGAATGCCGTTGTGAATGCGACGATGGCGCCCACGCCGCAGAATCCCTCCGGACTCTACCAGGCCAACGTGCCGGCGCCCACGCGCGACACCGAGTTCAGCCTGCGCGCGGCGCATCAGTTTGGCGACCGCCACTCTGCCTATGCCGAGTACAGCTACCAGGACTGGACGGGACAGAATCAGGCTGTGGGAGGCCAGACGCTGGCCAGCGCCGGCTACAACAACGAGTACCACGAGGACGATCTTAAGTTCCACGTGGATACGGTGCTCTCCGCGGTGCTGCTGAATCAGTTTTCAATCATCGGCGAGCACGCCTTCAATCACAACGTCGACGCTGCCGAGGCTCCGCGCGTCTCGGTCACGGGATACTTCACCGGCGGCTCCGCACAGAGCGATTCGCTCGGAACCGACTACAACGCGCGCATCTTCGACATGGCGACGTGGACGCACGGGCGCCACACCGTTAAGGCTGGCTTTGCCATTCCGCACATGAACCGCCGCGTTTACGACGACAACACCAACGCGCTGGGCAGCTATGTCTTTGGGCCGACGCTCGCGGCCGATGGCGTGACGGTGCTGCAAAGCGCGCTCGCGCATTACGAGGCAAATCTTCCCTCGGGCTACTCGTTGGGCTCAGAGGAAACGCACTTTATCTATCACCAGCAGGAGATGGGCGCTTTCGTGCAGGACCAGTTCAAGATCAACGACAGGGTCACGATCACGCCCGGTCTGCGCTACGACTGGCAAAACTTTCTCGCAACGCGGAGGCTCGGCTTCTCGCCGCGCGCATCCTTTGCCTGGGTGGTCGATCCGGATGCGAAGGTGGTGGTGCGCGGAGGAGGCGGCATCTACTACGACCGCTTCGGCTCCGGTCCGCTGCTCGATCTTGTGCGCTATGAGAACGGCCGCCGCAGAGTGGCGAAGCTCTCACTCGATCCAACAGAGCTGCCGGCGTCAGGCTGCGTGCCCATCAGCCAGTGTTACGACCTCGACGCAGTGCCTGCGCAGTTTGCCGAGCTTGCGCCGGACGCAAAGATTCCCTACCAGATTCAGTATGGGCTTTCGATCGAGCGCCAGCTCGGCGAGCGCGCCACTGGCGTCGTGAGCGTCTACTCGGAGCGGGGCATTGACGCCTTCCGCTCTGTCGACATCAACGCGCCTACGCCGGAGTCCGGCTACACCGTGCGGCCCGATCCGGAGCGAGGAATGGTGCGGCAGATGCAGCCGGCGGGCTTCTGGCAGGGCGACGGGTTCGACATCTCATACCGCGGTGAGTGGAGCAAATACTTCACCGGATTCGGGCGCTACACGTGGTCTCACTACGCATCGAACACGGGTGGCATCAGCTGGTTTCCGCAGAACCAGTACGCGCCTAATGACGAATGGGCCAGTGCCGGCTTCGATCGGCGGCAGCGTGTCGGCATCTATGCAATCGTGAACCAGAAGAGCCTCTTCAATCTTTCGACCGGCATCTTTGCGAACACCGGCAGGCCGTGGACGATTCTGACCGGCACCGATGCCTACGGAGATTCGCTCTTCAATACGCGGCCCGATGGGGTTGCCCCTTACACAGAGCGCGCCCCTTCGTATGTCGATGTGGATCTTCGCTGGGGGCACGATTTTGCTTTCACGGACAACAAAGCCGACGATGCGCCGCGGCTTGGTCTCTCCGCCGGCGCTTTCAACGTGCTCAACCACGAAAACCCCTCGAGTATCGACACGGTTGAGACTTCTCCTGCGTTCGGCGACGTCACCGCCGTCTCGCCTCCCAGGCGGCTGCAGCTCGGCATGCGCGTTGAGTTCTAAGCGACGGCAACGATTTCGGTTGCGCGGCGAAGATCCGGCGTAGACTGAAGATGAGCGCGTTTAAAGCCGAGATTTTACCTCGGCATTGAACTTTTCAGGGCTTGCGCGCGTACTTCCTGACGAGAGACGCCATGAATCTGCGATCGGTCATCCCCAGCTTTCTGCTTCTTGCGGCCTTCGCCCTCCCCGCCCATGCCGACCGCGACGCTGTGCAATTTTTCAGCAATATCGACGTGCCCGAAGGATCGAGCGTGCACGATGCTGTGTGCTTCTTCTGCAGCGTCAACGCCAAGGGGAACATCGATCATGACGTTGTCGTCTTCTTCGGCAATGTGCATATCGGCGCTCACTCCGATCATGATGTGGTGAACTTCTTCGGGACCACTCGCCTGGACGACAACGCCTCCGTCGCCCACGACATGGTCAATTTCTTCGGCTCGATTCATATGGGCGAAAACGCAACCGTGGGCAACGACGTTGTGGCGATGTTCGGTTCATTGCGCATGGCAGAGACGGCCAGCATCGGCGGCAATCGCGTTTCGCAGCCGGCCGCGCTCTTCTGGGTTCCGCTGCTGATTCTTTGCGGCATTATCGTGCTGATCGTGAACCAGGTGCGCACCTACCGGCGGCGCCAGCTCTACGCCGCGGCGTATCCCTTCCCTCCTCCTCCTCCGCCGCCGCAACAGCCGCGGCCGCCACAGACCAGTAGCTCGATCCAGATAGCCGGCTCGAATAGCCCGGCCATACCGGAGTGCAACTGGTCCGAGTTCAACTGGCCGCTGTAGGCTCAAATGCATGGCAGCAACTTTTGGCGTGCCTGCCGCTCCCTTGCGCATCGTCATCCCCGGCGGCAGCGGAGAGATCGGTCAGGTGCTTGCCCGCTTTTTCGAGCAGCGCGGCGATCATGTCACCGTGCTTACGCGCAATCCCTATGCCGCCACCTGGCGCACGGTTCACTGGGATGGAGCGCACATCGGCGAATGGACCGAGCATCTCGAAGGCGCCGACGTCTGCATCAACCTGGCCGGACGCAGCGTCAATTGCCGTTACACGGCCGCTAACCGACGGGAGATTTACGAATCGCGCATCGACACGACGCGACTGCTGAACCACGTCATTCGCAGCCTTGCCGACCCGCCGAAGGTCTGGCTCAACGCATCGACTGCGACCATCTATCGCCACGCGCTCGACCGCCCGATGGACGAGGCAACGGGAGAACTCGGCGGAAATGAGCCCGGCGTACCGGAGACGTGGAAGTTCTCGATTCGCGTAGCGAAAGACTGGGAAACAGCATTCTTTGAAACGCCGACGGCACGCACGCGCAAGGTAGCCATGCGCTCGGCGATCATCTTCAGTCCCACAGCCGGCGGCGCTTTCTCTGTTTTCTCAAATCTGGTGCGGTTCAGCCTCGGCGGCACACAGGGCAACGGGCGGCAATTCGTTTCGTGGATTCACGCAGACGACTTCGCACGGGCTGTGGAGTTTCTGATCGCGCGCGAAGATCTGGCGGGGCCGGTGAATCTCGCCTCGCCGAATCCGCTGCCGAATCGCGCCTTCATGGCGGCGCTGCGCGACGCCTGGAATATGCCCAACGGCATTCCAGCGCCTGCGCCGCTGCTGGAGCTGGGCGCATTCTTGCTGCGCACTGAAACAGAGCTGGTGCTCAAGAGCCGCCGCGTGGTGCCCGGACGCCTGCTCGATGCGGGCTTTCGCTTTCATTTCCCCGAGTGGCCACAGGCGGTCGACGACCTGGTGCACCGATGGCGCAACCGCGATTAGCGCCGGCGCCTGCGATTCCTGCACCCTTAACGGGCGCCCATGAATCCAAGGTTGCGAAGGAGTGCTGCTCATGTCTCAGAAGATTGCTTTCATCACCGGTGGAAATCGCGGACTTGGATTTCAGACTGCGCTCGATCTCAAGGACAAGGACACAAAAGTTGTGATCGGCTCGCGCGACCTCGAAGAAGGCCGCAAGGCAGCCGAGAAGCTGCGGTGCGGCGGGCGTAGACGCCGATGTGATCAAATTTGACATCACCAATGCCGCCGATCACAAAGTCGCCTACGACTACTTCAATTCAAAGTACGGCCGGCTCGACATCCTGGTAAACAACGCGGGCGTCGCAGGTGGGACATTCCCTGGCACCGGTCCCGAACACTCCGCGGCTGATGTTCCGCTGGAGACGCTGGAACGCGTCTTTGAGACGAACTTCTTCGCGCAGGTGGCTCTCACCAAAGCGCTGCTGCCGCTGATTCGCAAGAGCTCCGCCGGGCGCATCGTGAATCTGTCTAGCATTCTCGGTTCGCTCTGCGCTGCAGGCCGATCCGAAGTCGCCTATCTATGACGCCAAGTCATTCGCCTACGATGCGTCGAAGACCGCGCTCAACGCCTTCACGGTGCACCTCGCCTACGATCTGCGCAATACCAAAATCAAGGTGAACTCCGCGCATCCGGGGTGGGTGAAGACTGATATGGGCGGCGAGCAGGCTCCCATGGAGATCAGCGAAGGCGGTAAGACCAGCGCCGCTCTGGCCACTCTGCCGGACGACGGCCCCACTGGCGGCTACTTCCACATGGGCAAACCACTGCCCTGGTAACCGCGGATCACTCGTGTGGCAGCGGCCGCGGCAACACGCGGCCGTATGCCCTCGCCGATCGGCCCCTGGTGGCCAAGCCGCGCATTCAGCCACTCGGTCATCTCGCGCTCCCAGTCGGGAATATCGGGCAGATTGCGCCATGCGGGTGTTCCATGCCGTCCACCGGGAATCTTGATGATGTCGCAGCGTACGCCGACTTTGTGAAGCGCATCCTGCAGATTCGTCGCCTCGGAGAACGGAATGTACTCGTCCTGGTCGCCGAGAATTTCAAGAAAAGGCGGATCGTCCTTCGACACGTAGGTGATTGGCGACGCCTCACGAATCGCTTCTTTCAGCCCCTTCTGCGCGATGAGCGGATCGAGCAGCCCGTGCACGGCTGAGTTCATGGGCACAAACTCGAAGCTGCTCTGGGCATAGAGGCTCACGACGGCCTGCGCCTGCGCGCTTTCCCGGTCGACCGGATCTGCGGCTGTTGGGTCGCCCGGCGCATTCAGCAGTCCCACCATGTTGCTCAAAAAACCACCGGCCGAACCGCCCACCAGCGCAAGCCTGTTCGGATCGGCATTCCAGCGGCTCGCATTGTGGCGAATGAATCGCACCGCACGCTGCACGTCGTAAACCATGTAAGGATAGGGATACTTTGGCGTGAGCCGATAGTTGACCGAAAAGACCGCATATCCGGCGGGCGCAAGAAAATCCGCCACGTAGGCTTCGCTGCCGCTCTTGCTGTCACCGCCGTGATAGCCGCCGCCATGGATGATGACGGCGATGGGATGCGGCGCCGGTCCCTTCGGCGCGTAGTAATCCATCGTGAGAGTTTGCCCATCGGCTACGCCGTAGACGATGCCGTCCTCTGTCGGAATCCGCCTGACCGACTCCTGCATCCTGCGACTTGAGCAGAGCTGCACCCGCCATTGCCACGAGAGACAAAACCGCCAACACCCGCATGAAGATCCTGATCACGAAGCTATCTGCCTCCCGGCGCATCCATCATAGAATGGTGCATTCACCCGACCGCTATGAAACTTGATCTCGACAACTCAATCGCCCTCCTCGCGCGCACACCGTCTGCGTTGGACGCTCTGCTGCGCGGCCTGCCCGAGCCATGGACCTCGCAGAATGAAGGCGCGGGCACAATGGCGCCGATCGATGTCATCGATCATCTTGCGTTTCTCGAAGGCAATAACTGGATGCAGCGCCTCGAGCTGATTCTCGAAGGCGATGAGAGCCGGGTCTTCGCACCGGTGAACCGGCAAGGACGCGCGGGAGACGGCGAGCGATCGCTTCCGCATCTGCTCGACCAGTTTGCAGACCTGCGCACCCTGAATCTCGAAAAGCTCCGCGGCATGAACCTGCAGGCCGGCGATCTTGCAAAGCGGGCACGTCACCCGTCCTTTGGGCCGGTGACCGCCGCAGAACTGCTGGCGACCTGGACGGCACACGACATGACACATCTGCACCAGATTGCCCGTGTGCTGGCGCACCAGTATCGAGAGGCCGTCGGCCCGTGGAGCAGGTTTCTCGGCGTGCTGCATTGCGAAGGGCACAGCGAACCGGCTTAGACGCCCGCTGGGAAAGACTTAAGGGCATCGCAAAGATAAGTATTTATTGGGATATAAATCCGCCATACTTAAGCCTCTTATGTGCAGGCGTCACGATAGGCGTGAAATCTTTCCCCTTGCGCTTCTACAAGAAGTATTTTATGCTCTTGTCGAAGTGAAAGGGGAATGGCCAGTTTGACAGAACGCATCGATTTGCCGCAGGGCACGCTCGACCTGCTGATTCTGAGGACGCTCTCTGTCGGACCGCAACACGGATGGGCGATCTCGGAGCGCGTACAACAGCTTTCAAGCGACGTTCTCAGCATCCAGCAGGGTTCCCTGTATCCGGCTTTGCATCGTCTGGAGCGGCGCGGCTGGATCAAGGCACGCTGGGGCGCTTCAGAAAACAACCGGCGCGCAAAGTACTACGAACTGACGAAGAGCGGCGCGCAGGCAACTGGAAGAGGAGACGGAAAGCTGGCGCAAGCTGACAGTGGCCGTCGCGCAGGTTCTTGAAGGAGCTTGAGGACAACCATGCTGGATGATCTTCGTTTTCGCACCCGCGCACTCTTTCGTCGCAATGCGGTGGAACAGGAGCTTGAAGAGGAACTCCGGTTCCATTTTGATCGCGAAGTTGAAAAGTACACGCGAGCGGGCATGACCGCGGAAGAGGCCAGGCGGCGAGCGCGTCTCGCCTTTGGCGGCCACGAACAAGTCAAGGAAAATTGCCGCGAAGCGCGCGGCACCGGATTCATCGAACTCTCCGTACAGGACGCGAAATATGCGCTGCGGCAGCTATGGGCCAATCCAACTTTTGCGCTGGTGATGATTGTGACGCTGGCGCTCAGCATCGGAGCCAACAGCGCGATCTTCAGCGTGATCGATGGCGTGCTCTCAAGAGGCTTCCCTATCCGCAGTCCGAGCGGCTGGTGAGGATCTTCCTTTCCAGCAAGGAATATCCGAAGTTTCCGCTCAATCCCTTTGATTTTCGCGACTACCGTGCTCGCAATAAATCCTTCGAGTCGATGGCTGCATTTACGCGCGGCGACATGCAGCTTTCTGGCTCCGGCGAACCGGTGCACCTGAACGGATTCGGCATCACGTCAGGATATTTTCGCGTTCTTGGTCTGCAACCGGAGTTGGGACGCGAATTCGATTTTCAGGCTGAGATTCCCGGGCAATGGTCTGCAGGTGATTTTGAGCGACCGGCTATGGCGCACGCGCTTCGGCGCCGACCCGACAGATCGTCGGACGCAAGATCACCTTGAACATGCAGCCATTCACAGTGATCGGCGTTATGCCCGCGGGCACCGAGCACCCGGGCAACTCCTACCACGCGCTCGCCTATGGCGACAGCGTCGACGTGTGGTGGCCGTTTTCCTTCGCGGGAGATTCAAACCGCCGCGGATCGCACTTTGTCGAAGGCATCGGGCGCCTGAAAGATGGCGTCAGCGTGGCGCAGGCGCGTTCCGAGATGAACGTGATCATGACTCAGCTTGGACGCGAACATCCTGACAACGATGCGAGTTGGTCCGTGCTGGTCGTGCCCGCTCTACACGGAGATTGTTGGGGCCAGCCGGCAGATGCTGCTTGTGCTGCTGGGAGCCGTGGGCATCGTGCTGCTGATCGCTTGCGCGAATGCGGCCAATCTGCTGCTGGCGCGAGCCTCGGCACGGCAGCGCGAGATCGCCGTGCGGCTGGCCATGGGCGCTCCGCGCTCGCGCGTTGTGCGCCAACTGCTGACGGAGAGCCTTCTTATTTCATTTGCCGGTGGCGCCGCTGGGCCTGGCCCTCGCCTTCGGCGGCGTCAAGGTCCTCGTCGAGTTGCTGCCTACCGGATTTCCCCGGGCGCACGATATTCACGTCAGCGCACCTGTGCTCGCGTTCACGTTTCTTGTCTGCCTGCTCACCGGGATTCTTTTTGGATTGGCACCCGCGCTACAGGCTTCACGAACTGATCCGAGAGAAGGGTCTGCAGAAGGGCGGCAGAACATCGACCTCTGGTCGGCATCAAAATCGGCTGCGCCATGCGCTGGTTGTCTCTGAGATCAGCCTTGCCTGCGTGCTGCTGATCGGCGCAGGGCTGATGCTGCGCAGTTTTCTCAACCTCCTCCATCTCGATCCGGGATTTCAGCAGGAGCATGTGCTGACGGCGAGCCTTTCGCTGCCGCAGTCTCAAGTGCAGTCGCACTACAACACGGGCGAACTTACGGCCAGATTCTACGATCAGCTCACCACGAATCTGAATGCGCTTGCCCGGACGTCGAGAGCGCGGGCGCGGGCAGCGATCTGCCCTGGACCGGCTACGACGAGAATGCAGGTGGCTTCATCATCGAAGGCAAAAAGCCACCGCCGCATGCAGGAATTCCACGCACGCTATCACATGGCCACGCCCGGTTATTTCAGCGCGCTTGGGCATTCCGCTTCTCGCCGGCCGCTTCTTCACCGCGGCCGACAAGAAAGATGCGCCCTGGGTGCTTATCATCAACCACGCGATGGCCAGAGCTCTATTGGCCGCATGAAGATGTGATTGGCAAGCGCATCAGCTTCGACGACACAGCCGAAGAAAGACTCTGACTGGATGACCATCGTTGGCGTAGTCGGCGACGTGAAAGATCAGCCCAACAGCCCCGGCGCAGAGCCCGCCTTCTGGTGGTCCGAGCTCGCAGGTTCCCGAGCCTCGATATGTCGGTGGTGATTCGCGCGCGCTCCAATCCGCAGCATGCTCGCTGATGCGCTGCGCAACGAAGTGCATCGGCTCGACCCGGCACTGGCCGTTGCCGATGTGCAGTTGATGGATAAGATCGTGGACTCGTCAGTGTCTGCTCCTCGCTTTGCGTTTGCCCTGGTGGGACTGTTTGCCGGGCTGGCGATCATGCTGGCTGCGATCGGCACCTACGGCGTGATTGCGTACACGGTTGGGCAGCGGACTCAGGAGTTCGGCTTGCGGATGGCGCTGGGCGCGCAGCGAGGCGATCTCTCGAGGATGGTGCTCGAGGCAAAGTGCCAGGCTTGGCAATACCGGGTGCGCTTCTCGGTGTCCTGCAATGGCTCTCAGTCTTGGCCGCGTGCTGCGGAGCCTTATCTACGGCGTTAGCCCGACGGATCCCTGGTCATCCTCTCGTGCCTGTCGTCCTGCGTTGGTGTTGCTCGATCGCGCTGGTTGCGTCGTACCTGCCGGCGCGACGCGCCGCTCAGGCAGATCCGATGGCCTCGCTCCGAGCGGAGTGAGGGCCCACAGTGAAGGGCTGTCTCGGCGAACTCGGGACGACTATTTTACCACTTTCGCCTGATCTTCGCTTTTGGGCTATAATCCCGACATGGACTTTCAGCTTGTAACCAACTACAAGCCGCGCGGCGATCAGCCGCGCGCCATTGACGAGCTGGTGCAGGGTCTCGGGGCCGGCGAGAAGCACCAGGTGCTGCTCGGCGTGACCGGCTCGGGCAAGACCTTCACCATGGCCAAGGTGATCGAGCAGTCGCAACCGGCCGGCGCTGATCCTGGCGCACAACAAGACGCTGGCGGCGCAGCTCTATCACGAGTTCAAGCAGTTCTTTCCCGGCAACGCGGTCGAGTACTTCGTCAGCTACTACGACTACTACCAGCCGGAGGCCTACATTCCGGCCGGCGATCTCTATATCGAGAAAGAAGCCACGATCAACGAAGAGCTGGACAAGCTGCGGCTTTCGGCCACGCGCTCCCTCTTCGAGCGGCGCGACGCGATCATCGTCAGCTCGGTGAGCTGCATCTACGGCCTCGGCTCGCCGGAGGCCTACTACGGCATGCTGCTGCTGCTCGAGAAGGGCCAGCGCATCAGCCGCAAAGACATTACGCGGCGGCTGGTCGAAATTCTCTACGAGCGCAACGACACTGACTTCCGCCGCGGGACGTTTCGCGTGCGCGGCGACGTGATCGAGGTCTTCCCGACCTACGACGAGATCGGCCTACCGCATCGAGCTTTTCGGCGACGAGATCGAATCGCTCGCGCAGATCGATCCGCTCTTCGGCACGCGTGAAGCAGAAGTATGCGCGGCTGCCGATCTATCCCAAGAGCCACTACGTTGTGCAGCCGGAGCGCAAGGCCGAGGCGATCGACTCGATCGTGAGCGAGCTGAACTGACTGGGTGGCGCGAGCTTGAGAGCGCAGGGCCGCATGGTGGAGGCGCAGCGCGTTCACCAGCGCACGCGCTTCGACCTGGAGATGATCAAGTCGATGGGCTACTGCCACGGCATCGAAAACTACTCGCGGCACTTCTCGGGCCGGCTGCCGGGCGAGCCGCCGCCGACGCTGCTGGACTATTTTCCGCGCGATTTCCTTCTCTTCGTCGACGAGAGCCACGCGACGATTCCGCAGGTGCACGGCATGTGGCACGGCGACCGCAGCCGCAAGCAGAATCTGGTCGACTACGGATTCCGCCTGCCCTCGGCGATGGACAACCGGCCGCTGAAGTTCGAGGAGTTCGAGAACCGCATCCACCAGACGATCTATGTCTCGGCCACGCCGGGGCCGTATGAGCTGACGCGCTCGGCAGGCGTCGTGGTGGAGCAGGTGATCCGGCCCACGGGACTGGTCGATCCCGAGGTGGAGATTCGCCCGGTGAAAGGCCAGATTGACGATCTGCTGGCCGAGATTCGCGACCGCGCCAAGCGCAACGAGCGCGTGCTGGTGACCACGCTGACCAAGCGCATGGCCGAAGACCTGGCCGGCTATTACACCGAGGTGGGCGTGCGCTGCCGCTACATGCACTCGGAGATCGAAACGCTGGAGCGCGTGAAGCTGCTGGCAGGGCTGCGCAAAGGCGAGTTCGACGTGCTCATCGGCATCAACCTGCTGCGCGAGGGGCTCGACCTGCCGGAGGTTTCGCTGGTCGCCATTCTCGACGCGGACAAGGAAGGCTTTCTGCGCTCGGCGGGCTCGCTGATCCAGACGATGGGCCGCGCCGCGCGCCACATCGAGGGCAGAGCCATTCTCTACGCCGACCGGATGACCGACTCGATGCGGCAGGCAATGGAAGAGACAGACCGGCGCCGCGCGATTCAGCGCGCTTATAACGAGGAGCACGGCATCACGCCGCAGTCGGTCATCAGCAAGGCCGACATGGGCCTCGCCCAGATTCTCAAGGCCGAGTACGGCGAGGTCATGGAGGAAGAAGCGGCGGGACTGCCCGAGTTCACCTCGCAGGCCGAGGTTGACGCATATATCGCCAAGCTGGAAACCGAGATGCGCGAGGCAGCGAGGAAGTTCGAGTTCGAGAAAGCGGCAAAGCTGCGCGACAGCATCAAAGAGCTGCGCGAAAAGGAGTTCCTCTTCGGCTGAGGACGGCTCCGCGGGCAACCGCCTCTTCGCGCCGGCCATCAGACTGAATTGAGCGGGCGATAAGCAGATTCAGCCCTGTCGGGTCGCAGCGCCGGAGCCCATATGGCGACCATTCTTCTGGTGGACGATGATCCGCTGGATGCCTCTATCCGCAAATCGACCCTCGAAACCAGGTTTCACAACGTGCAGCGCGCCGCTGACCCGATTGAGGCTTTCTGGATGGTCGAGCAGCCGCTCTTTGCAGGCAGGCTCGCTCTGGTGATCGCCGACCTGCATCGTCCCGGGCCGGACGGCCAGGACATTCTCGCCGAAATGCATGCGCGCCTGCCCGGTGTGCCCATGCTGGTTCTCGGCGGGCCGGACAGATCGCCCGATGGCTCCCCGGAAGAGTGGCTCAGTCCGCTTTCTCTCGCGGCATGCAGCCCCTGAGGAGATGCTGACCGCGGCCAGCCAGATGATCGCCCCGGAACCTCTCTCCCCGCGCATTCAATAGCGCACTGCCGCCTTCGCCGTCTCCACCTAAGGTGTGAGTCAAATCACACGCCAAAGACCTATGATGGAAGGTAGATAGCCACATGGGTCGGATCTCGCCGATGGGCCTGCCGCGCATCAGGTGCGAGAATTGAGGTGGAGTGTAAATGGCAACCCTTGGCAGTTTTGCCCTTCTGATTGCGTTGGCCTTAGCCGCCTATAACCTTTTCGCCGGAGCTGTTGCGCTGCGGCTGATCGCCACCGGCCAGCAGGCAGCGATCTCGCCGGAACGCCTGGCCGACACGGCCCGCCGCGCGGGAATTGCAAGCTTTGTCGCCGTCAGCAGCGGCGGCATTCGCCCTCATCTGGTCTGTCTTCAATAACGACTTCTCGATCACCTACATCCTCGAGCACTCGAACCGCGCGCTGCCCGGCCCCTACAAATTCGCCGCGCTGTGGAGCGGCCAGGAAGGCTCGCTGCTGCTGTGGGCGTGGCTGCTCTCGGCCTACGGCTTTGTTCTGCGCCTCACCCACAAGACCGATGTGAAGCTTTACGCCTACGCGGGCACGATCCTGGCCGGCGATCCAGGTCTTCTTTCTCTGCGGTCATCAACTTTGCCGCACCGCCGTTTTCGCTGCTCAAAGGCGCGATTCCTCAAGACGGCAACGGGCTCAATCCTCTGCTGCAGTATCCGGAGATGGTGATTCATCCGCCGATGCTCTATCTGGGCTATGTCGGCTTCAGTGTTCCGTTTGCCTTTGCGCTGGGCGCGCTGATGATGCGCTACCCCGGGGAAAAGTGGATCAAGATCACCCGCGTGTGGACGCTCGTGACCTGGCTCTTTCTCACCATGGGCATCTTTCTCGGCATGCACTGGGCCTACGCCGTGCTCGGCTGGGGCGGCTACTGGGGATGGGACCCGGTGGAAAACGCGAGCTTCATGCCCTGGCTCACCGGCACTGCCTTTCTGCACTCGGTGATGATGCAGGAGCGCAAAGGCATGATGAAGAGCTGGAACGTGTGGCTCATCTTCTCGACCTTCCTGCTCTCGATCCTGGGAACGCTGCTCACGCGCGCCGGGCTTGTCTCTTCAGTGCATGCCTTCGCGCAGTCGTCGATCGGGAACTGGTTCATCGCCTTCATGGTGATCACGCTTGCTGTGTGCATCTTCACCTTTGTGCTGCAGCGCGACCATCTCAAGAGCGAGCAGCACCTTGAGTCGCTGGTCAGCCGCGAGTCGAGTTTTCTCTTCAACAATCTCGTTCTGCTGGCCGCGTGCTTCGTCATTCTGTGGGGAACGCTCTTCCCCATCCTGTCGGAGTATGTGGAGGGCTCGAAGGTCACGGTCGGGCCGCCGTTCTACAACCGCGTCGCCGTGCCGATCGGCCTCTTCCTGCTTTTCCTTACCGGCGTGGGACCGCTGCTGCCCTGGCGCGCCACCTCGATGCGCGCGATCCGCCGCAACTTCATCCTGCCGTCGATCGCGTTGTGGGGAACGGCCATTGTCTGCCTCTTCGTCGGCGTACATCCGTGGAAGAATGGCGCATTCGACGCCGGCAACTTTTATGCGCTGGTCGCGTTTTCGATTGCAGCGGGAGTGATGACGGCGATTCTCTCGGAGTTTCTGCGCGGAGCCGCCGTAATTGCGAAGCAGACGCATCGCAATCTCTTCGCGGCGACGCTGCTGCTGATCCGGCGCAACACGCGGCGCTACGGCGGATACATTGTGCACATCGGCGTCGTGATCGTGGTCGTGGGTCTTGCAGGCTCGGCCTTCAATCGCAGCGAAGAGCGCGAACTGGCGCTGCACTCCACGCTGCCGATCGGACCCTACACGCTTGAGTGCGTGGGCTTCACCCAGGATACGAATCCCAACTACGACTCCGAGTACGCCATTCTGAACGTTTCCCGGGACGGCAAGAAGCTCTTCCAGATGACGCCCGAGAAGCGCGTCTATCTGGCCAGCTCGCAACCGCAAACAATGGTCGCGATTCACTCGGTGCCCGGATGGGATCTCTACGTCGTCTACGAAGGAACGAACCCTGACACCGGCCAGCCGATCATCAAGGCATTTCTCAATCCGCTGGTTGGCTGGATCTGGGCCGGGGTGGTTCTGATGGTCATCGGCACGTTTGTGGCTCTGGCGCCGAGCACCACGCCCGCAACTGCGGCCTTGCGCGCGCCCGTTGCGCGCGCCGTGGCCGAACCGGCGCTCAAAGGGGGCGACTGAATGCGCGGTACTGGCCGATTCAGCTTCTGGATCAAGGCGGCGCAGACTGCCCTGCTTGCCATTGCCGTGTGCTTTTCGACAGGCGCGAGCAACAGCGGCGAGCGGTTCAACAATCTTGGCCATCGGATGATGTGCACCTGCGGCTGCGCGCAACTGCTGGGCGAGTGCAATCACGTCGGCTGCACGGAGTCAGGCCACATGCGCAACGAGCTCAGCGCGGCAATCGCTTCGGGATTGACGGACCAGGAAATTCTTTCAAGTTTTGCCGCGAAGTATGGTGCAACCGTGCTTGCGGCACCAACTACCCACGGCTTCGATCTCGTGGCCTGGGTCGCGCCCTTCGCGGTCTTTGCCGCGGCGCTGCTTGGGACCATTCTGCTGGTTCGCCGCTGGTCCGGCGGCAAGACAGCCAGCGCCGTGCTGCCGGCGCCGATCCCGCAATGGACGCGCTGCGCGAGCGGATTCGCCGCGAAACCGATTCCAGCATCAACGGAGGCAATTGAGCTATGACTGAAACACAGGGATTGATTGCCGGGCTGCTGCTGGCCTTTGCGCTGGTCGTCTACACCTTCTGGCCGGAGAACTCCTTCGCCAGCCAGCATCAGAAGACGCGCCTCGAGCACCTGCTGGAGCGCAAGGAGCAGCTTTACGAAAACCTGCGCGATCTCAACTTCGAATTCCGCGCCGGGAAATATCCGGAAGAGGATTTTGTCGCGCAGCGGACACTGCTCGAAAACGAAACTGCACAGCTGCTGGCCGAAATCGACTTTCTGCAGCAAGCCTGAACACGACGCACCAACAGGATTTCATTCAAAGATCATGAAAGCATTTCGACTTTATCTTTTCGCGACGGCTGTGTGCCTGATTTTTGCAGCCGCAATGGCTAATGCCGCAACCTTCACTGGAACCGTCACGAACAAGACCACGGGCAAGCCCGTGGCGGGCGACCCGGTCGTGCTGCTTGACGTGCAGGCCGGCATGGGCGAAGTTGGCCACGCTACCACCGATGCGCAGGGTCGCTACTCGATCACCGCGCCGGGCAGCGGCCCTTACCTGATCCGTGTCACGCACCAGGGAGCGGGATATTTCATTGCGGCGCCGCAGGGCGGAGCGCCAGGCGATATTCCAGTCTTCGATGTCGCCGCCAAGGTGGAAGGCGTCTTCATCGAAGCCGCTGTCTACGAGATCGAGAGCGACAACGGCCAGCTCCGCGTAACCGAACGCTACTTTGTGCACAACACCAGTTCGCCGCCGCGCACCGAGTGGAGCCCGCGCACCTTTGAGATCGTGCTGCCCACGGAAGCAACCATCGTGGGAACCGCCGCACAGCGCCCCACCGGCCTGCCCACCAGCGTGAAGCTCGACCCTACCGGCGCGAAGGGCCACTACGCCTTTAACTTCCCCATCCAGCCCGACGAGGGCGATAAGAACACGCTCTTCCAGATCGAGTACACGCTGCCCTACGGCAACAGCAAGTTCACCTTCCGCCCGCAGGTGACGCTGCCGACGCAGAGCATCGGCGTTCTGCTGCCCAAGGGCATGTCGTTTACCGCGGGACCGGGCATCGTCTTTCAGTCCGTGCAGCAGGACCCGAATATCCAGACCTTTGTGGCCCGCAATGCGACGCCGGGCAAGCCGTTCGAGTTCACTGTGTCAGGCATCGGCGCCATGCCGCGCGAAGCGCAGGGCGCAGGCCAGGGTGAAGCCGGGCAGGCGGCCGGTGCGCCAACCAATCAGCCCGGCGGCGGCATCGGCGAGCCGATCAACACGCCTGATCCGCTCAGCAAATACAAGTGGTGGATTCTCGGCGGCCTCGCGTTGCTTCTTACCGCTGCAGCCGCTTTCCTGCTGCGCAAACCGGCAGGCCTTCCGGCTGCGGTCCCCGGAGCGTATCTTCCTGCCCAGCCCATCTCCTCTGCTCCTGGATACGCCGGATATGCAACGCCAGCGGCAAAGAGCTCGGCTCTGCTGAATGCGCTGAAGGAAGAGCTCTTCTCGCTCGAAACCGAGAAGCTCAACGGGACCCTTTCGCCCGAGGAATATGCGGAAGCGAAGACGGCTCTTGAAGTGGTGTTAAAGCGCGCCCTCAAGAAGCAGTCCAGCTAGAGCCCGTTATTAACTCTTCTGGCGGCGGCTCGGGGCTTTCAGGCCCCGGATTGCTGCATCCAGTTCCCTGCCTCACCATCTCAGATGAGAGAATGAAGTAGCGGGGGTTGCTGCTTATGAACGCCTTCAAGACCATGATTCTCCTCACCACGCTCACCATCCTTCTGGTGCTGGCAGGGGAATACTTCGGCGGCCGCCAGGGCGCGCTCTTTGCCTTTGTGATCTCGGTAGCGATGAATTTCTTCAGCTACTTCTTCTCCGACAAGATCGCGCTCGCCGTCTATCGCGCGCAGCCGGTCACGCGCGAGCAGTTGCCCCGCGCCTACGACGTCGTCGAGCGGTTGACGAGCAAGGCCGGCCTGCCCATGCCGAAGATCTACGTCATTCCCACCGAGTCGCCCAATGCCTTTGCCACCGGACGCAACCCGAAGCACGCCTCGGTCGCCGTCACGCACGGCATTCTGAACCTGCTCACCGACGAGGAGCTCGAAGGCGTGCTGGCGCATGAGCTGGGCCATGTGCGCAACCGCGACATCCTCACCAGTTCCATTGCCGCCACGCTCGCCGGAGCGATCACCATTCTTGCCCGGTCGGCGATGTGGTTTGGCGTCTTCGGCGGCGGAGGCAGCGGCGACCGGCGCGATCGCGGCGGCGCGGGCGGCCTCATTATGCTGCTGCTCGCTCCCTTTGCCGCGATGCTCATCCAACTTTGGGTTTCACGCACGCGCGAGTATGAAGCTGACGCCACTGGCGCGCACCTCACCGGCAATCCCTACGCCCTGGCCAGCGCGCTTGAAAAGATCTCCGCCGTCAGCCGGCAGGTGCCGCTTGTCGCCTCGCCCAGTTCGGCACATCTCTTCATCGTGCAGCCTCTGCTCTCTGGCGAGATGCTCACGAACCTCTTCTCGACCCACCCGCCGATTCAGAAGCGCATCGAGCGGCTCATCGGCAGGCCTTCCGTCAGCGGGAGATAGTTCACGCACGCCTTGATCGCCATGAAAACTCTTTTGCGCACGCTGCTTTATCTCACGCTGATCGTCTGGCTCGGCGCTGAGATTTTTTTCCCGGTGGTTGCCGCCATCACTTTTGGCACACTCGCGGGAGACACCCACACTGCCGGCACCATCGTCGGTTCGCTGTTGCGCATCCTGCATGGAGTTGGCCTTGTCGCGGGGCTGGTTGCCATGGCCCTGCTTGCGCTGGCGCCTGCGTGGAATATCTACAAGCCGCGCGCTGTGCTCGCTCCCATGGTGCTGATCCTGCTGATGCTCGGCTGCACGGTTTACTCACAGTACGGAATCATCCCTGCGATGGAGCGCGACCGCATCGCTGCCGGCGGCGCAATCGACACCCTCAACACCAGCGACCCGGCTGTCGCCCACTTCAACATGCTGCACAATCGCAGCGAGCACCTTGAGATGGTGATTCTTCTGCTGGGGCTCGCCACGGTGGTCCTTGTCGCGCGCGCCGAAAGCACGCGTCTCTGATCACAGACGCGCTGGCGGGATAAGCGGAATGATTCCTGTATCATCGAAGAGGTTCCTGAGCGCAGTTCATCCTGCAGGGACAACAACGGAATACAAATGAAGACTGGCATTATCGGCCTGCCGCAGGTAGGCAAGACCTCGCTGTTCAAAATCCTTACCAAGGCGAAGCTCGAAGATCGCGGCTACTCGAATCCGCGCGAAGCGCACATCGGCGTGGCGCGCGTTCCCGACGAGCGGCTCGATAAGCTCTCCGCGCTTTACTCCCCGAAGAAGACCACCTATGCGAGCGTGGAGTACGTCGATGTTGCCGCCATCGGGCAGGAGGCGCTGAAAGAGACGGCCTTCCTGACCAGCCTGCGCAACGTGGACGCGCTGATCCATGTGCTGCGCGCCTTCGAGGATGATTCGATTCCCCATGTCGGGCCGGTCGATCCGCTGCGCGATGTGAAGAACGTGGAGTTCGACCTGATGGTGAGCGATCTCACCCAGGTGGAGAAGCGCCTCGAACGCGTCGAGAAGGACATGAAGAAGGGCCGCACCGGCGAGCTCGAACGCGAACAGGCCCTGCTGCTGCGGTCCAAAGAGGCTCTCGAAAAGGAACAGCCACTGCGCGAGCTCGAGATGACGGCCGACGAGAAGAAGCTCATCAAAGGCTTCATGTTTCTCTCGCAAAAGCCAGTTTTATATGCGGTTAATATCGGCGAAAGCTCTACGCTGGGCGCCGATCTCGACTCCGCTGTGAGCCGCTACAAGCTCGATGAGATTGCCAAACGCCCCAATGCCGGCGCCACCGCAATCTGCGGCAAAGTTGAAGCCGAGCTGGCCGATATGGACGAGGCCGAAGCCGGCGAATTCCTCTCAAGCTATGGCCTGCACGAAAGCGGGCTCGTGCGCCTGATCCGCAAGAGCTACGAGTTGCTGGGACTCATCAGCTTCTTCACTGCCGGCGAAGACGAGTGCCGCGCATGGACGGTGGCCGCCGGGTCCAAGGCTCCGCAGGCTGCCGGAGCCATCCACTCGGATCTCGAACACCACTTCATCCGTGCCGAAACCATTCGCTGGGATGCTCTTCTCTCCGCGGGCAGCGAGGCGGCGGCACGCGCCCAGGGCACGCTGCGCCTTGAAGGCAAGGAGTACATCGTGCAGGATGGCGACGTGCTTCACATCAGGCACAGCGGGTAGCCCCGGATGCTCAGGCTCTCCATTCTGCTGGGCCTTCTGGCTGCGCTTGCCGACGTGGCGGGCGGACTGGTGCTGGTGCGCGCGCGCGGGGTGGAGCGCTACCTGCGGTACTTCGTCGCCCTGGGCGCTGGTTTCCTCATGGCGACGGCACTGCTCGAAATGACGCCGGAGAGCATCCGGCTGAGCCCGCAGCTTGGGCCCGGTGCTCATCATGGCCGGCTATTGCGTCGTGCATCTGCTCGAGCACACGATCAATGCCCACTTCCACTATGGCGAAGAGACGCATCACGACGAGTTTGTTTCGCTGCGCACAGGCTATTCCGTGCTGGGCGGCCTCAGCGTGCATGCTCTTTTTGATGGAGTGGCGATCGGCTCGGGCTTCGTGGTCAACAACGCGCTGGGCTGGCTGATTTTTCTGGCAATTTTTCTGCATAAGGCGCCCGAGGGCTTCACCATGGCTTCAGTGATGCTCGCGAGCGGGCGGAGCCGTACGGTCGCATTCATGGCCGCTGTGGCGCTGGCTGCGGCTACGCTGGCAGGCGTGCTGGTGATTGAGCTCGCACCGCACTGGATGCCCTACGGACTGCCGGTCTCAGCCGGCGTGGCGCTCTACGTAGGCGCGAGCGACCTGGTGCCCGAAGTCAATCGCGAACCGGGCATTCGCATGGCGCTGGTGTTTTTTCTGGGTGTTGCGGGCTTTCTGCTGCTGCGGACGCTGCTGCCCCAGCTCTAGTGGACGCCGGTGATCGTCATCAGTTCGCGCGGCTTCTCCGCACCGTTCATCACCTTGCGCACTGACTCGAGCACCCGCTCCGGCGTGATGAGCTGCATGCAGACATTGTCATTGCAGGCGGAGTTCTTCTGGTTCGCTGCGGTTACGCATGGCGAGCACGAGAGCGCAGCCCAGATCGCCTCGGTGTTGCCAAGGCTGCCGTAAAGCCGCGGCGTTTCGGGCCCAAAGAGAACGATCGACCGGATCGGCGTAATCGCCGAGAAGTGGCCGGGGCCGCTGTCGTTGGTCACCAGCACCGTGGAGACGTTGTAGAGAGCGGTGATTGCCATCAGCTTGTGCATGCCGGCAAAGCTGCGGAAGCGTGGGTGGCCGACCTTCTCCTGCATCGCCTGGGCCTCTGCTTTTTCCGCGCGCGAGCCGGTGATCAGCACCAGGGCATCATCCCATTCGTTCACAATCATTTTCGCCAGGCGGCTGAAGTTGTCACGCTCCCAGCGCCGCTGCGGCAAAAGCTCCGAGCTGTTCGGGTTCACCAGCACGATCCGGTGGTAGTCCGGCCGGTACTCGGGGTAGACCTCGCGAACGAGCCCGCGTATATGCTCCCGTTCCTCTTCGGAGACGACCGGCTGCGGCACCCGGATCTCCTCGTCCGAAACGTAGGTCTTGGAGTACGGGAGTTCGGGCGCAGGCGCAAGCAACGCGTTAATCATGCACACGAAGTTCTTTGCCATGTGGATATGGCCGTTATAGTTCACGCGATGTGTGAGCATTTCGCCGCGATAGAGGCCCTCGGCATGGAAACGATGAAAGCCCACCCGCCGGCGCGCGCCGGAGAGGCCGGTCAGAAGGCCCGAATAACGCGAGAAGAGCTCGAGGTCGATTACGGTGTCGATCTTTGCCTTGCGTACCCAGCGCAGATAGCGCAGCGAGTCGAGCACCAGCACCCTGAGGTTGTTTTCGCGGATGGTGATGATATTGGCTTCGGGCACCGTTGGCAGCAGGCGCAGGCTGTCAGCATTTCTCTCGAAGATGAGGAAGAAAATCTCCGCGCCAAGCGCGCTCTTGGCCTTCTGCAGAGCGGGGTTGGCGATCACCGTGCTGCCCATCTCAGAGAGCTCGATAAACAAGACCCGGCGAGGCTTATCCGGTCCCTTGCGAGTTCCCAGCAGGCGAATGACCCAGGTACACAGGAAGCAGAGCGGGATGCCTATCCAGTAATCGACGGCCCGCATTGTCCGAAGCTTCATTCCTCAACCCTTCAAGATTAGCTATCGTCTAAATGTACGAGGAAACAGGCCCCCGGAACCATATAACCAAAGGTTTCCCGGCACAAATAAATTGCAACCACGAGCCCAGGGTCCAATACAATTGGGATTATAGTTTGCAAATACCTTTCGAACCTCCCACCAAACGGTCAGAGACGATGACCTGCTGGCTTCCCGGGGCTGATGCGAAAGGCTCCAGTTGACGTGGATGCTGGCTATGTTCGTCTGTCTCCCCTGGGCTCAAGCGGACCGGCAGATTCTCCGCTTGGCACGTTTTTTGAAAGGGTGTGTAGGGACTGAACACGGTGGAACGAATTTTCAAGCGCAACATCTGCCTGATTCTGGCGTTTACGGCCCTCGCGTTTGCGGTAATGGGTTATCACCCCGGCATCGAAGACGACAGCGTCTATCTGTCGGCCATCAAGAGCGATCTCAATCCTGCGCTCTATCCCCACGATTCTGACTTCTTCCGCGTCCAGCTCCAGGCGACGCTCTTTGACAAGTGGGTTGCCGGCTTCACTGAGCTGACCCACATTCCGATCGCGATCACTGAGCTTCTGTGGCAATTCGCGAGCATCGCCCTCATCATCTTCGGCTGCTGGAGCATCATTCGCACTCTCTTTGACGAGGAGCGCTCCCAGTGGGGCGGGGTCGCCATGGTGGCGGGCATGCTGACGCTGCCGGTGGCCGGCACCGCTCTCTACCTGGCAGACCAGCATCTGCACCCACGCAATCTCTCCACCGGCATCATCCTGATTGCGGTTTCGCGCATTATGGCGGGGAAGCGCTGGCACGCTGTGCCGCTGCTGCTGCTGAGCTTTGTTGTGCATCCCATCATGGCTGCGCTCGGCATGTCGTTCTGCCTCTTTCTCACCATGGCTACGCTGGATCCCGTCCACGTGTGGCTGCGCTCGCTGCGTGATTCTCTTGCCGCGGCGGTGCCGCTGGGCTGGGTTTTAGAATCGCCGACGCCGGTGTGGCGCAAGGCGCTCGATACGCGCTCCTATTTCTTTCTCTATCGGTGGACCTGGTACGAGTGGCTGGGTGCGATTGCGCCTCTGTTCCTCTTCTGGCTGCTGTGGAGAATCTCGCTCAAGCGCGGCGAAACACAGCTTGCGCGCTTTGCCCTTGCCGTTTTTGCCTACGGAGTGTTTCAGCAGATTACGGCGATGGTTGTCCTGGGGTCGCCGAGTCTTGTTCGCCTCACTCCCATGCAGCCGATGCGCTACCTGCAGTTGATTTATTTCTTCATGGCGCTGATTGGCGGCGCTCTGCTGGGCAAGCTGCTGCTCAGGTCATCAGTCTGGCGCTGGGCTGCCTATCTGGTCGTGATCAACGCCGGCATGTTTGCCTCGCAGCGGATGCTCTTCGCCGCCAGCCCCCATCTCGAGCTGCCCGGGACGCGGACGTCGAACCCGTGGCTGCAAGCCTTTGCCTGGATCCGCGTCAATACCCCGGCCGACGCTTACTTTGCGATGGACCCCCGATACCTTGCCGCACCCAGCGAGGACTACCACAGCTTCCGCGCCCTCGCCGAGCGTAGCCAACTCGCCGACGCCATCAAAGACACCGCAGTGGTCACGCAGGTTCCCGACCTCGGGCCAACATGGGAAAAGCAGGTGGCCGCGCAGGCCGGCTGGAGCCACTTTCAGTTAGCGGACTTCGAGCGGCTCAAGCGGAATTTCGGGGTCGACTGGGTGCTGGTTTCCTACCCGCAACCGGCCGGCCTGGACTGCCGTTGGCACAACAGCGCGCTCGCCGTGTGCCAGATTCCCTGATTGCCCTCCTCAGGCTTCCACACACACGAATTTTGCGTGTTGGCGCTCTTTCCGCGAGAATGAATCCAGTCATCACGCCCGGTCCGGGGTCCGGTAGATGCTGAATCTCGCTCAGCGCTTAATTCTCGGCTGCATCCTGCTCGCCGCTCTCACCATCGGCCTGGCGCTCGCCACGCGTCCAGGTGCTGATGGCGGCCGGGGTCTGGTATCTCGCCGTCGTCTTCGCGGTCTCGGCGGCGATTGTCTGCATCGGAACAATTCTGGTTGTGCTCCGGCCCCTTCACATGCTGGCGCGGGATACGAAGAAAATCGCCGAGGGCAGCCTCGATCATCGCGTGGAGTGGAACAGCCGCGACGACTTCGGCGTGATCGCCAGCGAGCTGAACCGCATCGCGGTGCGGCTGCGCGATCTGAGCGACACCGAAGCCGGCCGCAAGCAGATGGAGTTTCAGCTTTCCGACGCCGTGCTGCAATCCATCTTTGAGCCCATCATCGTGACCGACGCCAAGGGCCACGTGCTCAAGGTCAACCAGGCGGCGGTCGAAATCCTCGGCGAATCGATGACCAATCGCATGGCGCTGACCACCACGCCGGGCGGCGACAAGATTTTGAGCGCGATCCGCGACGCCATCTCGATGCAGAAGGCGGTGGCCGCCGAAGGCGAAGCCTCGATGCTGCCCATGCGCATCGGCAAGCAGGAACGCAGCTACCGGCTGCGCACCACGCCCATGCGCGACTCCGACGGCCGGCTGCTCGGCACCGTGACCACGCTTGAAGACGTGACCACCCTGCAGGACACCGACCGCTTCAAGACGCAATTCATCTCTGTTGCCAGCCGCAAGCTGCGCGATCCCCTGCTGCAGTTGCGGCGCGGGCCTCTACGCCCTCGGGCAGGGCTACGGCGGCGCGCTCATGCCTCTGCAGGCGGAACTGGTGGCCTCTGCCAGCAGCGAATCAGAGAAGCTCAACGACCTGATGGCCGACCTGATCGAAGTGGCCGAGCTCGATATGGGCAAGCGCGAGCTGCACAAGGAGCGCCTGCGCCCGCTGCCGCTGCTGAACGAAGCGCGCGATCGCTACTGCGATGAAGCCGCGGCCAAAGCACATTCGCATCGAGGTCAAGGCCTTCGCCGATCTCTCATTCGTGCAGGGAGACCGCCGCGCCGTCCGCTCGATTCTCGACAACCTGCTGACCAATGCGCTCCGGTTTACGCCGCAAGACGGCGAAATCTTTCTCGGCGCCGAAGAGATCAAGGATTTTGTGCAGTTCACCGTGCGTGACACGGGCCGCGGCATCGAGGCCGAAAGGCTCAACAAACTCTTCGACCGCTTCGTTTCCTTCTCTGACAAAGGAACCGGCCTGGGACTTGCGCTGGTGCGCCGCCTGGTCGAATCGCTCGGCGGCCAGATCGCCGTCGAAAGCCGCCTGGGGCATGGCACCACCTTCCGTTTCACGCTGCCGGTGGCCGCCGTGGAGACCGTTCATCATCCCGTCGAGGTAGGCTGAGACATGGCAGACGCTCAGCTCGAGATTCAGAAAGAGCCCGCCCGGCTCCGGGTCTACATCGGCGCGGCGCCGGGCGTGGGCAAGACCTATCACATGCTGAATGACGCCCACCTCAAGCGCAAGCAGGGCGTCGACATCGTCATCGGCCTGATCGAACCCCACGGCCGCAAAGAGACAATCGAGCAGATCCGCGATCTCGAAGTGATTCCGGAGAGAGTGATCTCCTATCGCGGGGTCAATCTTCGTGAAATGGATGTGGACGCCATCCTCGCGCGGCATCCTGACACGGTAATCGTGGACGAGCTGGCCCACACCAACGTGCCGGGCAGCAAGAATCGCAAGCGCTACGAAGATGTGCTGGAGCTGCTGGATGCCGGCATCAACGTCATGACCGCCGTCAATATCCAGCACCTTGAAACGCTGAATGACGCGGTGAACCGCTCGGCCAACACGGTGATTCGCGAGACGGTTCCCGACAGCTTTTTCAAGCGCGCCGACGAAGTTGTCAACGTCGACGTCACCATCGAGGAGCTGCGCTCGCGCCTGCGCGAAGGCAAAATCTATGCGCCGGAAAAGGTGGAGCAGTCACTGGCCAACTTCTTCCGCAAGGGCAATCTGAACATGCTGCGCGAGCTGTCTCTGCGGACCACGGCCGAGCAGGTGAGCAACCGCGCCGCGGACTATCGCAGAACCCAGGGGCTGGAACAGGCCCCGATCCCCGACAAAGTAATGGTCTGTCTCAGCACCCGGCCGGGAACCGATCGGCTTATCCGCGTCGGCGCGCGTGTTGCTGGGCGCCTGGCCACAAACTGGTATGCGGTTTATGTGGCGCGGCCCGGCGAAGACCTGGAGCATACCGACCCCGAAGCCAGCCAGCAGAATCGAAGACTACCAGCGGATGGCGCGCGACCTTGGCGCCCAGGTCGTCACGCTGACGGACAAGAGCGTCTCCGATGCGCTGATCCGTTTTGCGCAGCAGGAAACCATCTCGCACGTCATCTTTGGTCAGCCGGTTCGCTCGCGCCTCGATATTCTGCTGCGCGGCTCCGTGCTCAACCGCTTTCTCTCTGAGATTCGCGACGTCACGGTGCAGGTGGTGCCCGATGCAGAAGCCGCAGCGCAAGGGCTGACTGCCGATCTCACTCTATTCGCAGAAGACCTTCACCTTCGTCGTATTGCCGTCTCTGCCATCCACGTCGACGGTCAGATCGTCGAGGTGATCGATCAGCTCTTCGAGATTCTCCGGCTTGATCTGCGAGAGTGTCAGTGGAACGCCGTGGCGATTCAGCGCTTCGTCCAGATGATTGTGCGCCTGCTTCGGAATGAGGCTGGCAAGGCGCACCCCGGCGCGCAGCAGTTGCATCGGCACGCGGATGTTTACCGTCGTCGGCCCCTTCATGCCCGTCATCGATTCATCGGCCTCGACCAGCACGCGCAGATATTTGCTGTGGCTGCGCGGCGGCGCGGCATCGCCATGGTGGCTACCGGTGCGGTTCGCGAAATCACGCGGCGGGCGTACCTCCTCCGGCTCCAATGCGGCCAGCAGCCGGTCGGCTTCATCCGCGCTAATCCTGCCGGTAGCCAGCATCTCCAGTATTTGACGGCGATTCTCGTTCATACCTTCCCTCCCAGAAGATTCAGAGCCAGCACCAGTGCATGCGACACGCCGGCGATCACCTGATACGCATGCGGAACGACAAGCCAGAGCACCGCGGCGAGAAGCACGAGGCGCACCGTTGCCTCATCGCTCCCCGATGAAACTGCCAGCAGCCGCTCGGCCTCACGCGGTGTGATGCGGCCCAAGGCAATCAACGAAAGAATGGCCCTGCGATCGGTATCCATAAACATCCCTCACAGAATGCGAACAAAGATTTTGTTGCCATCCGCGGCGACGCGCACTTCGGTTCCGCGGAGGCTAGAGAGAATCTGCCAAAAGGTGCTGATTGCCCCCAGGGGACTGACGCCGCTGGCAAAACTGAGGCCCACGATGACGATCAGAATCAACGGCGAAAGCAGTAGAACCGGTATCCACAACAGGAAAAGCGGCAACCACAGCCTGATTCCCTTCCAGTGCGGATTCTCGATGCGGACAATGGCGATGCTCGGTGTCACTTCAAGGCCTCCAATTCGCGGATTGCATCCTCCGCGGTGATTTCACCATTCTTCAACCGCTCCAGCACTTCGGCGCGGGACGGCGCAGGATTGGTGTCGATAAATTCAAGCAGCCCGGCGATGCGGTTGAGACGTGCCTTGATCGTGGGATAGCTCACGCCGAAGACCTGCTCCATCGCCTTGATCGATCCATGCGATCGCAGAAATGCTGTCACGAAGACCTGGTCCTCCAGGCTGAGGCGCGCAAGCTCGGGCAGGGTGAACTGCCCGGCGAGGGAAACCTGCCGCTCCGGAATGCTGACCCGCTCCACGACAATGGGCGCTCCCTGCGCGATACGCAGCACCTCTTGCCAGTCAACCGAATTCTTAAAATCCAAAGCCATAGGGGCAATACTCTTGTTTTTCAATTACAAGAAGGATATTACTTAATAATCTTAATAATTGCAAGAGGGTTTTTACATTTTTATGGCATGCCGGGGCGTTCATGGGCACGGCAAAGCAATCGCTAGTGCTCCGCAAACTCGCTCGCACACTAACTGCATCGTGTTAGGTTCTGCGCTGGTAAAGAGAGGGCTTGTCGATTACTTGCTTCCAGGGAGGAAAAAACTCAAGTGGAGGTGAAGGCAACATCCTGCAGGCAACTACCAGCCCACTTCGCCGGACTTCGTCGAAGGAGCCAGGACTCAATCTGCCGTTGCGTTTCAGCGCGACTCCGGCTCAAATCTCTGGTTGCGGCGACCCTCGCTCAATTGTGGGCGAGAGACCGCCAACTCGGAAGGTGCCAGTTTCTTACTTCCGAGTTGGTCTCAGGCTGAGCAGCGTCGCCTGAGTCAAACGCTGGCGCCGGCCCTATGCTCAGTTGCGGTCATGATCACGGCCGTGACCGTTTCCGTGGTCATTGTCTTTTCCGTGACCATTTCCATGGTCCTTGTCGTGCCCGTGATCATGGCCGTTGTTGCCGTGATCCTTGTCCTGGCCGTAGTGGTGCCCGTTATCGACGTGCACGTGCTCCTCGTGCATTTCGTTGCCATGAAACTGTTTTTCCCAGCCAGCGTGTCTACCCCAATCGGCTCTTTCGCCTCGACGCGGATAAGGCCCTCTGTATCCGAAACGTGGATCATAGGTGCGATTCACATATCCATGAAAGCCCACGGGACCGTGAAACCAGGGGCCTGCGCCAAGAAAAACTCCGCCAACAAACCATTGCGGTCCGTAATAGCCGAAAGGGGCGCAGGAATACGGCGCATAGTTGAAGTATCCGTAAGGGCAAACCGGCGCCACTGCAACCGGCACCGGCGCAACCGGCGCGCCCACTCCAATGTTGATGCTTACCTGTGCGGATGCCTGCTGCACGCCTGTCGCAATGCCGAGCCCGGCAAGCGCCAGGAGACAAACTCTGAATCCCTTCATCGGGTCCTCCATTTGATTGGTGAATAGCTCTAGTCTAGGTGACCTGCGACACAAAGGAATGCGCTGCCGATCGATCGTTCCAACCGAAAGTCATTTGACAAGAGAGACATTCGCCCGCCCGACCAATCCCTTGCCAGCCTCATCCATCTTCAGGCAAGAGTGGAGAAGCAGACATTGCGCATGCCCAAGGCTTACGGCGAAAATTTCGCCGCGGCCGACTCTATTTTCTTTAATTCAGGAAAATGCGACCTGGAGTGGTGAGCCCGCTGGGACTCGAACCCAGGACCCACGCCTTAAAAGGGCGTTGCTCTACCAACTGAGCTACGGGCTCTTGTAATGCCGCTTCTTCAAAGCTAACACAGCGTTGGCGCCGCCCGTGCTTTTGCGGCGCTTCTCTTACTCACGTGGCCAGAAATGCTGCTCTGAGCAGGCGCGCAAACGTTCCGCGGCGCTCTCCGCCGTGATGTCGCGCTGCGGCATCCCGAGCATTTCAAAACCCACCATGAACTTTCGCACCGTGGCCGAGCGCAGCAGCGGCGGATAGAAATGTGCGTGGAAATGCCAGCTGTCGGTGTCGGCCTCGTTCGTCGGCGCCTGGTGAAAGCCCATCGTGTAGGGAAAACTCGTTTCAAAAAGATTGTCGAAGCGCGTCGTGATACGGCGCAGCGCGTCGGCCAGCGCGTCGCGCTCATCAGCGGCAAGCTCGGGCATTGCGCCGCAGATGACGCCGGCTGATCAGCAGCACTTCGAAGGGCCACACGGCCCACCAGGGCACCAGGGCGATAAAATGATCGTTCTCAAAAATGATGCGCTCGCCGGCGGCCCGCTCCGTTGCCGCATATTCGCACAACAGGCACTTGCCGGTGCGCTGCAGGTGATGCAATTGCGTGGCACGCTCGGCTGCCGGCTCATCCGGCATAAAGCCCGTCGACCAGATCTGGCAATGCGGATGCGGATTGCTGGCACCCATCATCGCGCCGCGATTCTCGAAGATCTGCACGTAGCGGATCCAGTCGAGAGCAGCTCATTTGCTGATACTCCTGCGCCCACTCGTCAACCACGGTGCGAATCTCCGGCCGCTTCATGCGCGCGAGGGTGAGGCTGTGGTCGGGGTGAAAGCAGACGACCTTGCACAAACCGCGAACGGGCTCACCCTGCAGCAGCGACAGATCCGGGCGGCTGCGCTGCCGCGGCCTCCGCCGCCTCGGGCAGGGTTGGCAGCAGCGCCGCGTAATCGTTTTCAAAAACGAATGTGGACGTGTACTTCGGGTTCGTTGCTCCGCCGGCGCGCTTGTTGCCGGGGCAGAGATAGCAATCCGGATCGTAGGTGAAGGCCGAGGGCGCTGTTCGCTGCGCCACTTCTCCCTGCCACGGGCGCTGCGTACGTTGCGGTGAGACAAGCACCCATGTCTGGCGCAAAGGATTCCAACGGCGGTGAGGAAATTGCCAGTTATTCTCCATGCCCTTGCCCTTATCCTATCGCGTGTGAATGCCTTTAAAAAAGCAGCCGGAAGGGCAGCAGCACCTGGAGTCTGCGCTCGCGCAGAAGAATCCCCGCCCACACGATCATGCCGAAGAGCGCCGGGAAGACCATCTCGAAGAGCGTGCTGCCGGCGCGCAGATGAATGGCCACGGCACCGCCCAGGTAACCGGTGATCATGACCGCGCCGAGCACCGAGGTCCACGGAATCGCGTAGAGCAACGTGCTCAGAATCAGCAGCGCGGCGATCGTGGAGCTGAGCCGGGTCGCGATCCCGAGGCGCAGAAAGGCCTCCATCACCGGCGCCGGCATCACTAGTTTTCCGACCGCGTCAAAAAGCAAAAACAAAATGCACAGTCCGGAGAGAACGCGTCCCGTCCAAACCATTACTCTGCTCTCTTCGCGGCCCGCATTCCGTCTGCCCCTCTCGGACTCTGGCATCACCTTGCACCCTTTCGCTGCGTGGGCAACGTTATATCACGCCGTGGGAATCAGGATCTCCGTAATCAGCTTCTCTTCAGCGGTGAGGCGTGGGTCGTTCACGTAGTACTCGATGCAATAGTCGTCCCTTTGCCGGATTCCCTTCTCGGCGGCAATCGCAAAGACGCGGCCGCTGGCCTTCGGCAGATCAGAATAGGGCCCGGTGAGCACGAAGCGTGAGTATTTGCCGCCGCGAAACTTCTCGTAGCTCAGTCCCTGCGGCAAACTCACCGGCGGCACCGCGAGGGCGAAGCCGGCGCGATAAACCTGCGGCTGCACCTTGTAGAGGCTGATATAGGCCGTGATCCTGTTGCTCTTCGAGAGAGGTTCGGCCAGCGCGTGGGCGCTGTGCCATGCCTTCGGCGCCGCGAACTGGAAAGGTCCGACCTTCTCAACGAAAACATAATCGGTTTCAGGCCAGCCGACGATCTCAGGGGATTCTGTCAGGTGCATCGCATCCTCCATCTGACATGAGATTCGATAAAGGCGCCTTGAAGCTGCCTGACCCGTTGCACGCGGACGAAAGAGCAAACCGCCCTCGTGGGGATATCAGGACCGCCGCGCGTCACGCAGTGGGCTTGGGAGGGGCGGGCATGCGCGCCAGAAAGTGCTCGGCAAATTCCGAGCCATACTGCTCCACCAGCTGCTGCACACGCGTGGCGTCGGGCGAGCGCACGATCAATCCGGCATGGTGATGCTTCTTCACGCGCAGCACGATCTCCGGCGCGTTAAAGGCCGAAGTATCCGGCTCCGCCGTCTTCGCCAGGCAAAGCACGCTGCCGGCGTACTCCGCGCGGGTCTCCGGGCAGACGTAGCTCTCGCCGCGCAGACTCGTCACCTCAAGCTTCGCCCATTCGCGCCACAGGTTCACGCCGGTCGCGGTCTCGACGAGTTCGGAGATAAAAGCGCCGCCCACGCGCGCTGCGATCTCGAGGAAGTAGTATTTGCCATCGGCGTGGCCCTTGATAAATTCCGCATGCGTTACGCCGCGCACCATGCCGAGGGACGGAGCCAGCCCGGCATTGATGCGCGTCAGCTCCGCCCAATCCTCGCTCGTGCGGTCGACTGTACGCGTCGTGAAGACGCCGCCATCATGCATCACCTGCAGGGGAGGGCGGCCATACTTGTGCACGGCAGAGAAGACCACCTTGCGCTCGCTCACGATCGAATCGACGTGATAGATATCGCCCGGCACAAACTGCTCAAGCAGAAAGCGGCTCTGCTCATCGCCAAGGTCTTCAAGGGTGCGCCACAGTTGTTCCGGCGTATGAATCCTGCGAATGCCCAGCGCCGAAGCCTCCGCGCGTGGCTTGAGCAGCCACGGCGCATCAACATCCTGCATGAAGCCACGCAGATCGTCGTAGTTGAATATCCCGCAAAACTGCGGCACCAGGATGCCGGCCCGACGCGCACTCGTGCGCATGGCCAGCTTGTCGCGGAAGCAGGCCGTGGTGCTGGCGCCCATGCCGGGAATGCGCGTATGCTCGCGCACCGCGGCGGCTGCCTCCTGATCAAACTCGTCGAGGGCGGCCACGCGGTCAAAATGCCGGCCACGCATCATCCACGACACGGTATTCAGAATCTGCGCGATGCTCAGATCCTGCGGCATTGTGGCGATGTCTTCGAGCGCGTCGGAGGGCCAATCCGCGTCGCGCAGCTTCTCCACCGTCAGCAGCGTCGGCTTCACGCCCATCTCGGCGCACTGCCGCATGAACTCCTGCCCCTTCACATAGGTCGAAATGCAGAGGATGCGCTGCGGTTCGTTTGGCATGGTCTCCCGCTGGTTGGCTCCTGATTAGGCCCCGGGGTGAGATAGTTCTACCATAGACGCTGCACGAGGGAACGTGCCCGCACGCATGGACCGCGACTTCAATCTCTCGGCCGAGGCGATCATCGGCCTGCACGACCGCCTCACCCGCGACTGGCACGAGGAAACAGCGGAGCCATGGGCCTCCGCACATTCCGGCGACTGGCTCGACGCGGTTGCACGCCAGCACCGCGCCAACTTTGACCTGTGGCACATCGAAGACGAAGCTCGCGCGCCGGGTGCAACAGACGCTGCACTGGCCGAGGTAAAGCGGCGTATCGACCGCACCAACCAGCTACGCAATGACCTCGCCGAGGCGCTGGACCGCATGCTTCTCGAATGGCTCGCCACGCGAGCGCTGCCGAGTGCAAGCGCGCCTCTGCACTCTGAATCGCCAGGCCTCATGATCGACAGGCTTTCGATTCTCGCGTTGAAGATTTACCACACACGTGAAGAGACGAAGCGCGAAGATGCCTCGAGCCACCATGTCGATCGCAACCTTGGGCGCCTCGGCGTGCTTGAAGAGCAGCGTGCCGATCTGGGCCACTGCCTCGACAACCTGTGGCATGAGACACTGTCCGGCGTACGGCGGTTCAAGATCTACCGGCAGATGAAAATGTACAATGATCCTTCCCTGAACCCGGCGATTTATCGCAGCGGGAAATGCGAAGATGGCAGTTAGCACTTAGAGACGCTCGGCAGGAATTTGACGTTCAAGGGCGTTCTGGGTATAAAAGGTGCTCAAGCAGAGCGTTCCGCTCGGGAACCAATCGACCGGAAACTGTGAATATGGCGAATCAATGACGCAAGAGGCGCGATCGACGGCAGCAAGCCGCAAAAAGACTCCCACCTTGGCCGCCAAGTCCAGCGGTCATTCGTCCTCAACCACGGGACCCCTTTACCAGCAATATCAGTCCGCAGTTCAACTGATTCAGCAGGGGAAATTCGAGAAGGCGCTGGCAGCCTTCGAGAAGCTGCTCCCCAATGCACCGTTCGAGATCGTCGAGCGTTGCCGGATGTACGCGCAGACCTGCAAACGGCAGATCGAAAAGCGGGGCCTTGCCTTCCAGACGCCCGAAGAGCGCTACGACTACGCTGTGTCGCAGCTCAATGGCGGCTACTTCGAAGAGGCGGCGGAGCAGTTGCGCGGCATCCTTGCCGATTATCCCCAGGCCGACTATGCCTACTATGGCCTCGCGCTGCTCGATTCCGTCACGGGCCGGGTGCAGGGATGCCTCGATAACCTTGCCAAGGCAATCGAGCTCAATCCCAAAAACCGTCTGCAGGCGCGCTCTGACAACGACTTCCAGAACATGGTCGACGACCCTCGATTCACGGAGTTGCTGTATCCTGAGATTCCGTAAGCCAGGCAGTGAGCCTTGTGCTGTCTTCAAATGTCGATCAATTGAATCCGCGACCTTACCAATCTTCCCAGGAGGTGTCTGCCTCCGCCGCACGCCCGTTGCGCGTCGTGGCCATTGGAGGCGGTACGGGGCTCTCTACCCTGCTCCGCGGCCTGCGGAGGCATGTGAGTGTGCCGGGGCAGCCCAGCAGCGCTCCCTCACAGATCGGCGACCTCGCCGCCCTCGTCACGGTCACTGACGACGGAGGCTCCTCCGGCCGGCTGCGCAAGGACTTCAACATGCTGCCCCCCGGCGACCTGCGCAACTGCATGGTGGCCCTCAGCGAGGAAGAAGATTTGCTGGTGCAGCTCTTCGCGCACCGCTTCCGCTCAGGCAACGGGCTCAACGGGCACAATTTTGGCAACCTCTTTGTCGCCGCGCTCACTGAGATTACCGGCGACTTCGGCCACGCCATCCAGCTTGCATCGAAGATTCTCGCCACGCGCGGGCGCATCTACCCCGTCACCACGGCCAATGCCACGCTGGTGGCGCGCATGGACGACGGCTCGCTCGTGCGCGGGGAAACCAACATCACCGCGAGCCGCCTCCGCATCGCCGAGCTGCTTCTCGACCCGCCCGACGCCGCCGCAGCTGCCCGGCACGCTCGAAGCCATCGAGCGCGCCGACCTCATCACCCTCGGACCCGGCTCACTCTACACCTCGCTCATCACCAACCTGCTCGTGCAGGGTATCCCGCAGGCTCTCGCCGCCGCCTCGGGCATACGAGTCTTCGTCTGCAACCTGATGACCCAGGCCAACGAGAGCCTCGGGCTCACCGCGTCCGATCACATCGAGCGCATTTACGAGCACGCCCGGGCGCCCATCTTCGACTACGCCATCGTCAACACGGCGCCCTTCTCACCGGCGACGCTGAAACGCTACGCCGCGGAAAATGCGGTCCCCATCGAGGCCGACCTTGCCCGCATCGAGGCCCTAGGCGTCAGGTGCATTGCCGGCAACTTTGCCAGCGAAGAGAGCTTTGTGCGCCACAACGCGAATCGCGTCACCGAGGCCCTGCTGGCTATCGGGCGATCTACCAACGGGGGAGTTGCCTAGGGCAAGGAATAGCCCGTGCTCTACCTCTGCAATCCATAGGTACCTTTGTAGTTACCTGCCTCCTCACCGGCAGAAACCGCGCCGTCAGCCAACCTTTTCTCAGGCAAGGCATCGAATGTAAGCGAAGGAGAGTTCCGGCGACAGGCTCTCTCCCTTTTTCCCTCCCCCAAAGCCAGCCAACACGAATGCCACCCGGAAGGGTGGCATTCGTGTTTTTGGGTGTAAATCGGCGGCAGTCAGCGTGCTTGATCGAACGTCGGAGGATTCCTACGACGGCTCCACGGTTCTCTTCAACTGGCCGCAGGCGGCAAAAATATCGCGGCCGCGGGGCTTCCTCAGAAACACCGATATGTTCTGAGAGGCCAGCACCCGGCGAAAAGAATCGACGGCCCCGTCGCGCGGCATCTCGAAGGGGATACCCGGTCCCGGATTCCAGGCGATCAGGTTAACTTTTGCCGGCAGCCCCGCCCGGCGAATCAGGCGCGCCACCTGCTGCGCGTGCTCGGGCTGGTCCGTGACCCCGCCCAGCAGCACATACTCGAAGGTGACCTGTTCGCGCGAGCGCAGCCGTACCTTTCGCACTGCGTCTACAACTGCCTCGATGGGCCACTTGCGGTTGATGGGCATGATCTCGCTGCGCACCTCATCGTTGGGCGCGTTCAGGCTGATGGCCAGCTTGGGACGCACCTCCGGCGGCTCTTCAGCAAGACGCTCAATGCCCGGCACGATGCCCGAAGTCGAAACCGTCATGCGCTGCGGGCTGATGCGCACTTCCTTCACCAGCAGCCTCACCGCCGCCATCCAGTTGTCGTAATTCAGCAGCGGCTCGCCCATGCCCATGAAAACGAGGTTCACGCGATCCTTGCCGACCTCGACCCCGTGCCGGTCGAAAACCGAAACAACTTGCCCGGCAATTTCCCCTGCCGTCAGGTTCCTCTGCAAGCCCAGTTTCGCCGTCAGGCAGAACTGGCAATTCACCGCGCAGCCAACCTGGCTTGAGACGCAGATCGTCGCGCGGCTCCAGTTCTTCCCTCGGCTTGGCTCCGCCGGGGCAAGCTCCTCAGTGCCCGCCTCGCTGCCATCGCCGGCCTCTCCGCCATCGCCTTCCGGCATCCAGACCGTCTCAACGGTTTGCCCGCCTGGCCTGGCCCTTCCACAAGGTACCGCTCCGTCCCATCATGAGAGACAAAAACCTGTACAATCCTCGGCCGGCCAACCACCCAGCCTTCCTCGGCCAGGCGGATCCGCAGGCGCATGGGGAGCGTCGTGATCTCATCCAGCCCGGCAACCCGCTGCTGGTACAAGGCTTCGGCCAGTTGGCGCCCGCGCCAAGCCGGCTCTCCTGTTCCTACCATTTTTTCGGCGAGCTTTTCGGCGTCCAACCCAAAAAACGCCTTGCCGCTTCCCTCATTGAGGTCGTTGGTGTCTAATCGAACAAGTTGGTTGATAGGTGTGCTCACGGCTGGGCACAGCATAGAGCATTTTTCCATACCTTGCAGCCTCGCCGGCCGTTCCGGCTCTGGCTGAACTTGACTACGAGACCCATGCAAGAACCGGTGGATGTAAATCCCCGTCCCAGCCTTCCGGTTAACTTTTGTTGATATGTGTGCTTTCTCCGGCACGCTATTCACCACTTCTTTCTGCAAGTGAAGAGCGTCCCCGCACGCCGGGGCACGTCAGCACTGAACCGTTACAGCACAACGCTGGAGATGGTCAATGACTATGAATACTGAGCGAAACCTCCGCCGCACCGTATTGTCGAACGGCCTGATCGTTTTGACCGAGCGCATGGAACATCTCCGCTCTGTAGCCATGGGCGTCTGGATCAAGTCCGGATCCCGCTGTGAATCCGCGGAGATCAACGGTATCTCGCACTTTGTCGAGCACATGGTCTTCAAGGGCACCCGCTCGCGGTCCGCGCAACATATCGCGCGAGAAATGGACTCGATCGGCGGGAATCTCGATGCCTTTACCGGCAAAGAGACGATCTGCTTCAACGTCAAATCACTTGCCGAGCACGTTCCCATTGCGCTGGATGTGCTCTCTGACCTGGTGCTGAACCCGACGTTCGCCTCCAGCGACATCGAACGCGAGCGTGGCGTGATTCTCGAAGAGATCAAGATCGACGAGGACAATCCCGACGTGCTCGTGCACGAGCTCTTCACGCAGAATTTCTGGAAGGATCACCCTCTCGGCAAGCCCATCCTCGGCACCACCGCCACGGTCGGCAAGCTCGATCAGGAAAAGCTCTTCGACTACCACGGCGGCCGCTTCCTGGCCGGGAACATGGTTTTTTCCGCGGCCGGCAACCTCGACCACGATCAGTTCGTTGCGGCAGTCACGGAAAAGTTCTCTGCGCTCAAGCTCGGCGAAGCCGGGCAGGAAGAACAGGCTCCGCTGGCGAGCGCCCGCGTTGTGCTGCGCAACAAGAAGGCGCTTGAGCAGGTGCAGATCTGTCTCGGCGTACCTTCGCCGTCGATCACAGACGGCAATCGCTACGTGACGCTGATTCTCAACACCGTGCTTGGCGGCGGCATGAGCTCGCGCCTGTTTCAGACCATCCGGGAAGAACGCGGCATGGTCTATTCGATTTACTCGGACCTCAATCCCTATCGCGACGCAGGCACGCTCTGCATCTATGCGGGCACATCGGCGGGCAAGGCTCTGGAAGTCGTCGATCTAATTCTGCTCGAGCTGCGCAAACTCAAGGACGCGCCTCTCACCCTCGAGGAGCTGACCCGCGCCAAAGACCAGGTTAAGGGCAACATCCTCATGGGCATGGAAAGCTCAAACTCGCGCATGGCCAACCTCGCGCGGCAGGAGATGTACTTCCAGCAGTTCTTCACCGTCGACGAGATCATTGCCCGCATCGACACCGTGGATGCCGAGCAGGTGCAGAGCATGGCGCAGAAGCTCTTCGATCCGGAACGCATCGCGGTCACGCTGCTCGGCCGGCTCGATGGCATCAAGCTCAACCGCAAGATGCTGGTCTGCTAGCGCACCTGGGTAAAAGAGAAGAGCGGGCCGATTGGAGAGCGTATCCGGTCGTAACCGTGGTGCGAGCGCTTCATTTCCCTTCCGCGTCCATACGTTGTAGCATTTTGATCGGATGGGCCGGTGTGTTTGCCGGCCTCTGCGACGAGGGTCTGGACAGACATGAAGAGCACGTTCTCTTTCGGCAAGCGGCAGCGCGGTTCGCTTAACAGAATTCAGCAGAATGGTTTCACCCTGATGGAACTGCTGATCGTCATCTCCATCATTCTCATCCTGATGCTGGTGGCCATTCCCACAGCGGGCAAGATTCGTAAGCATGCCAACGAACTCTCCGCGCAGAAGTCGCTGCAGACGATCGAGCAGGCGCAGTTGATGTACCAGTCGACCTATCCCACGAGCGGATTCGCGTGCAACCTCAGTGCGCTCGGCGGCGACCCCAACGGCACGTCCAGCGCCACAGCTTCAGGCTTCATCAACGGCGAGCTCGCCACCGGCATCAAATCGGGCTACATCTTCAACATCACCAACTGCGTCAAGTCGACGGCCAATAACTCCGAGCGCGTCACCGGCTACACCCTTACCGCTGTGCCCGCCACGCCCGGCCGCAGCGGCGACCGCGGATTCTGCCTCGAATCAGGCGGCATCATCAAGGCCGACCCGACCGGCGGCACAAACTGCACCGTGATGGTGCAATGAAGGGTCTTCCCGGACTCGTCTCTATCGTTATTCTGCTGACTGCTGGACCCTCTGCCCGGCTCATGCCCGCGCAGACCCCGGCCGCAGCGGGCGCCGCAGATGTTCACGCAATCGCGCAGCGCGTAGACAGCCACTACAACCATCTGCATTCCCTGCGCGCCGCATTTACTGAGAGCTACGACGGCCTCGGCATCTCGCGCAGCGAAAGCGGCACACTCTACCTGCAGAAGCCCGGCCGCATGAAGTGGGACTACACCTCGCCCGCGGGCAAAATCTTTCTCCTCGATGGCAAATACGCCTGGTTCTGGTCGCGCAGCGCCGCGCAGGTGCAGCGCATCGAGGCAAAGAAGCTCGACGATCTGCGCTCGCCGCTGCAATTCCTCCTCGGCCACACGCAGCTTGAAAAAGAATTCCCCGGCCTGAAGGCCGCTGCAGCAACGGATGGCGGCTACACGCTTACGGGCGTGCCCAACGGTCAGCAGAACCGCATCCAGCTCGTCACGTTTCACGTCACGGCCGCCGGCGCCATCACCGGCATCGCCATTGAAGAGACAGACGGCGCGATCACGCGCTTCACCTTCACGGGCGAAGAACCTAACCTCGCAGATCCCCGAAAGCACCTTCCGCTTCACGCCTCCCCCCGGCGTGCCCGTCGTCGACACCATGCCACCGGTCTAGGTGTATCGACCTGACGCGTCCGCAAAAGATCGGGCCACTCATCGCTGCGATGCCGTAGAATTCCCCTGCATTAAAATTCCATCGGTCTTGCGCTGCGTTTTGCTGTGCGTCCGCGCATGATTGAATTTCAGGGGAGACTGGCATGACTCAGCCGCTGACCGCATCCCTTCACACGCAGGCGCTTTCTCAAAGCTGCAGGTGCAGCCGGCGCGGCTCTCTCCGCGAGTCCCTGGGCGTGGGCGCGCCGTGCGCCTGCCTCCGAGCGCATCACCATCGGCGTTATCGGCTGGGGCATGATGGGCCCGGCGAACACCAAGGCGTTTCTCTCCATGGGCGACTGCCAGGTGGTGGCCGCCTGCGATATCGAGAAGAACCATCTGCAGGCCGCGGTCGATACCATCAACACCCGCTATGGCAACACTGATTGCAAGGCGTACCACGACTATCGCGAACTGCTGGCGCGCGACGACATCGACGCCATCATGATCGCCGTACCGGATCACTGGCACGCCATCGTCGCCACCGCCGCCGCCGGCCGCAAAAAAGATATCTACGGCGAAAAGCCGCTGGCGCGCACCATCGCCGAGCAGCAGGCCATTGTGAAGGCCGTGCAGCAGAACAACATCATCTGGCAGACAGGCTCCTGGCAGCGCTCCGTCGCGCCCTTCCACAAAGCGGCGGAGATCGTTCGCAACGGCCTCATCGGCAACGTCACGCATGTCGAAGTCGGACTGCCCGGCGGCCATCACGACTTTCCCGGCACCGTCCCCGGCCTGCTCAAGCGGCTCTCTTCCCTGCCCAACAAGATCACTGACCCGGCGACGATCGTGCCCGGAACGCCCGCCTGGGATCTGGCTGTCACCGAGCCACCGGCAACTCTCGACTACGAAACGTGGATCGGCCCATCGAAGATGCAGCCCTACATCGATGTGCGCGTCTACCAGAACTGGCGCTGGAACTACAACACCGGCGGCGGCCAGCTTGCTCGACTGGATCGGCCACCACGGCGACATCGCGCACTGGGGCCTTGGCTTCGACCGCACCGGCCCATCCGAGGTCGAAGGCTTCGGCGAGTTCCCGGCCAGAGACGCCGTCTGGAACACCGCGACGAAGTACACGATCGAGTGCACGCTACCGCAAAGAAGTCACCGGCTACCCCAACGACGTGACGATGACCATCGCGGGCGGATCTCCCGCCATCCAAATGGGCACCAAATGGATCGGCACCGACGGATGGGTGTGGGTTGATCGCAGCGGCTTCGATTCCTCGAATCCCGAGTGGGCGAAAGGTGACAACCTGCCCGAAGAACTGCGCAAGGTGAAGCTCTACGAGTCAACCGAGCACCGCCGCAACTTTCTCGATTGCGTGCGCTCGCGCAAGGAAACCATCACGCCCGTCGAGACCGCGCATCACTCCACGATCCCCGGGCATCTCGGGCTCATCTCCATGCTCGAAGGACGCAAGATTCACTGGGACCCGGCGCAGGAAGTTATTGTCAACGATTCGGCCGCCGGCGCAATGCTGACACGACCCTATCGCGAGCCCTACAAGCTCGCCTGACGGCTACTCGTAACGCAGGGCTTCAATGGGATCGAGATTTGCCGCGCGAATTGCGGGAATCATGCCGCTGACGAGGCCCGTGACGGCCAGGATGATCGTCGCCACGATGATCGAGGTCGGCGAGATCTTCAGGTAGATATCGGCGTTCTCTGCATGCAGCGCAATCGCGCTGTAAAACGTGATGCGCCCCACCATCATTGAGACCAGGTACGCCAGCACGATGCCCGCGAGACCGCCCACCGTTGTAATCACAAAGGCCTCGGCAAGAAATTGCAGGAGGATATGCCGCTTGCGGGCACCGAGAGCCTTCTCCACGCCGATCTCGCGCGTGCGCTGCTGCACCGCAACCAGCATGATGTTCATCAGCCCGATGCCCGCGATGCCCAGTGTCAGCGCTCCCACAAATGAGAGCAGCACCTGCAGCGCAATCGCCAGGACGTTGAACTGCTCGAGCTCCGTCATCAGGTTCGCCACGTAGATCGCGTTGTGGTCCGTCGGCCTGAAGTGGTGCGCCGCGGCCAGCATCTCGCGCATGTTCTTTTCGACCTGTTGCGCGTCGCCCTGGTAGCTGAACCAGATTCCATCGAGATACTTCGTATCCTTGATGTCGCTCATGGTATTGAAGGGCACATAGATCTGGCGATTGCGATCGTTTTGTTCGCCCTCCTGCATCTTGGGAGCAAGCACGCCCACGATCGTGAAGAGAACGCCGTTGAGCCGAATCGTTTCTCCCACCGCCCAGCCGCCGGAAAACAGCTTCGTCTTCGCCTCCGAGCCAATCACGCACACATGCGCGCGCTGGCTGTCTTCCGCGCCGTTGAAGAATCTGCCCTGGTCGACGTTGAGCTTCCAGATATCCTGGAAGACCGGCCGCACGCCATTCACCGTCCACGTATAGGTGTGCAGATCGTTCTGCACCGGCACATCCTTCTGCACCATTGGCGAAATACGCTCGATGCCCTGAATGGAATTGGACAGCCGGTCGTAGTCGTCTTCGGTAAACTGCACCTGCACGCCCGATTTTTCGCCACCTGCCTGCTCGCTGGTGCGCCCCGGAAAGACGCCGATCACGTTGGTTCCCCACTGCGCAAAGATCGCCTGCACCGCGCGGCTGAATCCGGCGCCATAGGCCAGCAGCAGCACCACCGTCGCAATGCCCCATGCCATGCCGATCATGGTGATCGCGGTGCGGCGGCGGTTGTAGACCATCGCCTCCCACGCCTGGCTCCAGATATCTCTCAGCATCGATCGGTCCTTTGCCTCTAGCCTTCCCGCCGCAGCGCTTCCACGGGGTCGAGTTGTGCGGCCTTGTTGGCGGGGTACAAGCCGGCAGCGACGCCCGCCAGCGCGAGCGAGCCCAGCGCCAGCGCAGCCGACCACGGCACCAGCCGCGGCGGATCGAAGCCCGGCATCTTGTCTGTCAGCGCGTACTGCAACAGACCCATGAATCCGCCCGAAAGCACAACGCCGATCACGCCGCTGATGCCCGTCAGCAGCAGCCCCTCCCAGAAAAACTGCGCGAGGATACTGCGTTTCGTTGCACCCAGCGCCTTCAGCAGGCCGATCTCGTGTGTACGTTCACTCACTGAGACCAGCATGATATTCACGATGCCCACCGCTCCCAGGCCAAGAGTCACAATGCCGACGCCGCCCAGAAAGACGTCCATCGCGGTAAAGATTGCGCCCACCATCTTCATCTCGTCGATCGTGTCCCACTCCTGGAACGCATCTTCCATCGAAGGATCGAAGCCGTGCCGCTCTGCAATCAGCCGGTGAACCGCAGCCACCGCCGCCGTGGCATCGCCTCGCTTCGTCGGCTGATACTGGATCGACGTCAGCGCGTCCTCGGGAATATTCTCTCCCTTCAGCGGATAGAGCTCCTGCATGGTGCTGATCGGCAGATAAACCTTGCGGTCGTCGAAGTCGTTATTGCCGCGCGCAATCTTGCCCACCGAGCCCACCACCGTAAACGCCGTGCCATCGATGGTGATCGACTCGCCCAGCATCGGCCGCCCATTGAAGAGGATGCTTGACGCCTTGAGGCCCAGCACCACAACCTTGCGGCGCTCGGCAACGTCGGCCGCGTCAATAAACCGCCCGGTTGCCATGGGGATAAATCGGACCTCGGCGTAGTTGGGCAGCACGCCCATAACCTTGCTCGATGTATTGCTCCACTGGCTAACTTCGTAGAGATCATTGCGCGTCAGCTCCACCGTGACGGCGCGCAGCTCGGGCAGATGCTTCATCGCTTCGGCATCGCTCATCGTGAGCTGGTACGGGCGCATCCCGGTATGCTGGTTGGCAACCGCGGGAATAGTCCCATCCCACATCATCACCAGATCGTTGCCGAGCTTGGAAAGATTGCGCCGCTGTCCGGAGCGAAAGCCTTCGCCGAGGCCCACCAGAACCAGAAGCGATCCCACGCCCCAGGCGATTCCAAACATCGTCAAAAAACTGCGCAGCTTGTTCGCCGCAATCGCGCGGAAGACCTGGCCAAGCGTGTCGGCAAACGTCTGCATACTGGTTCGACTCACCCCGCGCGCGAATGGCGCTTCCGGTTAGAAGCGCTCAAGGGGGATACGCACCGCCGCAGCGGTCGGTTCCGTCAGTAAGTGAAGAATCCCCGCCCCGACTTTCGCCCCAGCCAGCCGGCATCCACCATGCGCACAAGCAGCGGGCACGGCCGGTATTTCGGGTCGCCGAAGCCCTCCTGCAGCACCCGCATGATGTCCACGCACACGTCGAGCCCGATGAAATCCGCCAAAGTCAGCGGACCCATGGGGTGCGCCATGCCGAGCTTGAAGACCTGGTCGACCGCCTCCGGCGTCGCCACGCCTTCCATTACCGCAAACGCAGCTTCGTTAATCAGCGGCATCAGTACGCGGTTTGAGACAAAGCCCGGCGCGTCATTCACCTCCACCGGCGTCTTGCCCAGCCGCAGCGCCAAGTTCGCGCACCGCGGAAAAGGTCGCGTCGCTCGTCGCCATGCCGCGCACCACCTCGACCAGCGCCATCACCGGCACCGGGTTGAAGAAGTGCATCCCGATCACGCTCTCTGGTCGTTTCGTTAGGCTGGCAATGCGGGTGATTGAAATAGAGGAGGTGTTGCTCGCGAGAATCGCGCCTTCAGGCAGCAGCGCATCCAAGCCGCGAAAGATCTCCGCCTTCAGCTCAAAGCGCTCCGGGGCCGCTTCCACGACGATCTGGGCTGCGGCCAGGTCTTCCCTGTTTGTTGTGGCCTCGATGCGCGCCAGCGCCGGATCAATCTCAGCCTCCGGCAGCTTGCCCTTTGCCGCTTCGCGTCCCAGGTTTGCGCGGATTCCCGCCAGAGCGCGATCGAGAAAGCGCTGTTCCACATCGCACAGAACGACACGGAAGCCCGAACGGGCGAAAACATGGGCAATGCCGGAACCCATGGTTCCGGCGCCCATGACACCTACAGTTTGAATATCGGACATCCGCACTCCCCCTTGAACGCAAGAGGGAGTTTAGCAGGTGAGGAAACTATTCGCCGCGCGCGGCGGCGGGCACCAGGCTTACCTGTTCGGTAAGCGAAAGCAGCAGCACCGAACCGGTATCGAGGCGCGCCTGCGGATGGCTCAGCAGCAGATGCGTCGTCACCAGGCCCGCACCCACGAGGCTCCCTGCCAGCGCGCCCACCGGGCCGCCGAGATATGCGCCCGCGATCGCTCCGGCGCCAACGCCGCCAGCATACTCGATGCCCGCGCGCTTCTTGCGCGAGTCAGGCGAGATCATGCCTTCTCCGTTGACGCGCGTATGCGTGCCGGGCGTGCCACTCACCATTGCGTGCAGGCGGAAGCTCTCTCCATTGGGCAGCGTCACCGTATCCGGGCGCAGCAGCATCGTGCCGTGGCCGCCAAAATGCCCCGTCGAAACACTGGTCACCGTACCGGAAATCTCAGAGCCGGCGGGAATCACCACGTTCCCATCCTGCAGCACGTCGCTCGCGACGCGGCCGCGAAAGGGCTCGCCCTGCTCGGAGAAGGAGCTCGAAAGACTGTTCAGCAGCCGCACGCGAATCAGCGTGCCCTCGGCAATCTGCCCCGGCGGCAGCGGCGCAACATGCACCACATCGCCATCGGGATCAGGCGCGGGCATGCGCGTTGAGAGATCGGGCGGTGCGCTGGCCGGCATCGGTTGCGACGCGGCGACGGCAGGTGCGGCAGGCTGGACATAGGGATGGCTCGCCGGCGGCTTCGCAACCGGCGCAGGGTTCTCGGTAGAAACAATGCTGTCATCCGGCGGAGGGTTGGAGACGCCCGAATACTGGCTTGACTGACCCGCCTGCTGCGCAACGAGCGCGCCCGAGGCTGCAGCGAAGAACACAAGAACAAGAAGCGGCCTTTTCATCCGTTCATCAGACTCCTTCGCAAGCAGAACTTCTCTATACTCTTAGACCCTGCAAGCGGCAAAATGTGGCGGACGCGCCCGTCGGTAATTGCTCCGCCGTGGTCAGCTCACCCGACTTAATGCTAATGTTTGCGGGGTTCACGAGTGCCTCTAGCACGCTCCGCTGTGTGCCAAGGGCGGCAAGAATCAACACTGACAACGCACTCGACGGCCGGCATTTTCGCTCGCCCCCGCGTCTCCATCCCTGTGATGCCTGCCACAGGAGCGCACGCGCCCTCGTTTGTTAGAATCGGTATGGACCAACAGAGCTTTTCGTGCGCTTCCTGTAACGTCAGCCATTCATTCAACCGGCCTTGAAGACCACGCCTCCAGACCCTTTGTGCGGCACCACGCATCCGGCGGATCAGGGGCACGGCGATCCAGAAGCGCCACACACCGGACGGAGAGGAGATTCCCAACGTGCAGGAGCTTCTGAAAACGATTCAGAGCGCCGCCGGAGAAGTTCTTGCCGTGGATCGCCGTCCCAAACTGAACGACCGGCTGCTGCATCGCATTGCGAGGACAAATATGACTGAGATTGTTGCAATTCGCGCCCGCGAGGTTCTTGATTCGCGCGGCAATCCCACCGTGGAAGCTGACGTGATTCTCGAAAGCGGCGCTCTGGGCCGCGCCATTGTGCCCTCCGGCGCCTCCACCGGCGAGCATGAAGCCGTAGAGCTGCGCGATGGCGACAAGAGCCACTACATGGGCAAGGGCGTTCTGCAGGCCGTGGCCAATGTGGAAACCGTTATCGCCCCCGAGATCGAAGGCATGGACGCGGCCAACCAGCGCCTCATCGACCAGACGATGATCGCGCTCGACGGCACTGCCAACAAGAGCAAGCTCGGCGCCAATGCCATCCTCGCGGTCTCCATGGCCGCCAGCCGCGCCGTCGCGCAGACGCTCGAGATTCCCCTCTATCGCTATCTTGGCGGCATCAACGCCAGCATCCTGCCAACGCCGATGATGAACATCCTCAACGGTGGCGCGCATGCCGACAATAACGTCGACTTCCAGGAATTTATGGTCATGCCCGTCGGCGCCGAGCGCTTCTCCGATGCGCTGCGCTGGGGCGCAGAAGTCTTCCATACCCTGAAGGGCGTGCTCAAGAAGAAGGGCTACAACACCGCGGTTGGCGACGAGGGCGGTTTCGCTCCTTCGCTCAAGTCGAACACCGAAGCGATCGAAGTGATCCTTGAAGCGATCGACCTGGCCGGCTACAAGGCCGGCGAACAGATCGCCATCGCTCTCGATCCTGCGTCGAGCGAGTTCTACGACAAGGAGAAGGGCAAGTACGTCTTCAAGAAGAGCGACAAGCGCGAGCTCTCGAGCGCGGAGATGGTCGACTTCTGGGATAGCTGGAGCCGCCAGTACCCCATCGTCTCCATCGAAGACGGCCTCGCCGAAGATGACTGGGAGGGATGGCGCATCCTTACCGACAAGCTCGGCAGCCGCATTCAGCTCGTCGGCGACGATCTCTTCGTCACCAACGTCAAGCGCCTGCAGCGCGGCATTGAAGAAGGCGTCGGCAACTCGATTCTGATCAAGGTGAACCAGATCGGCACGATCACCGAGACCCTCGACGCGATCGAGCTCGGCCGCCGCTACGGTTACACGTCGATCATCTCGCACCGCTCCGGCGAAAGCGAAGATACCTTCATCGCCGATCTTGCCGTAGCCACCGGCGTTGGCCAGATCAAGACCGGCTCGGCTAGCCGCACGGACCGCATCGCCAAGTACAACCAGCTTCTGCGCATTGAAGAAGAGCTCGGCGCCGGCGCGATCTTCCTCGGGCTCGAAAGCCTCAACTACAACGCGTAGAGAAAACAAAGCAGCGCTGGGCGGGGTCGGCTTCGTCGAAAAAGCAGATCGACACGGACTGACTCCGCCAACGCCGCCAACCCTGCTGGCTTTATTCACGCTCAAGGATTCCGCCCGTGCCCTCGACCAAGCATCCTCTCGTTCTCACCATCCTCGATGGATGGGGCTATCGCGCTGAAACGCAGAACAACGCCATCGCCCTGGCCCGCAAGCCCACCTACGACAAGCTGCTGCGCGAGTTTCCCAACACGCTGATCCGCGCCTCCGAGCATTTCGTCGGCCTGCCCGACGGCCAGATGGGCAACAGCGAAGTCGGCCACCTCAACATCGGCGCCGGCCGCATCGTGCAGATGGACATCACGCGCATCGATCAGCTGATTGCCACAGACACGCTCAAGGCAAACCCCGCCATCGCCGCTGCCATGCAGCGCGCGCGCGAGGGCGGCCGGCAGCTTCATCTCTTCGGCCTCGTTTCCGATGGCGGCGTTCACTCGCACCAGGAGCACCTCTACGCACTGCTTCGCATCGCCCGCGAGTACGGCGTCGAGCGCGTCTTCGTTCATGCGTTCATGGATGGCCGAGACACCCTGCCGACCTCCGGCGCAGGCTACATCGCGCGGCTTGAGCAGAAGATGCGGGAATACAGCGTCGGCAAGATTGCCAGCATCAGCGGACGCTACTACGCCATGGACCGCGATCGCCGCTGGGAGCGCGAGCGCAAGGCCTTTGAGGCAATGGTCACCGGCAAGGCCGAAGGCGGCGCTCACACAAATCCTGTAGCCCGCATCAAGGAAAATTACAACAGCGGCACCACGGACGAGTTTCTGATTCCCTTCGTGGTTGTTGACGCTGCCGGCAAGCCCGTTGCTCAGATCCGCGATGAAGACGTCTGCATCAACTTCAACTTCCGCGCCGACCGCGCCCGCCAGATCACCCGCGTGCTCGCCCGTGAAAGCAGCATCAATAAAAAGGGTGGCCGCGACCTGCCCGGCTGGGAGTCGCTCGACGAAACCATTCCCCGCAGCGAGATCCCGAAGGATCTCCACTACGTCTGCATGACGCAGTACGACAAGCTCTATGAGCTGCCCCTGGTGATTTTGCCGGAGTCAATGGATAACATCCTCGCCAACGTGCTCACGCAGCACAACCTGCGCAACCTGCGCGTGGCCGAGACCGAAAAGTTCGCCCACGTCACCTACTTCTTCAACGGCGGCATCGAGACGCCCTTTCCCGGCGAAGAGCGCGAGCTGGTGCCTTCACTCAAAGTGGCCACTTACGATCTCGCCCCCGAGATGCGCGCCGAGGCCATCGGTGACGCCATCGTCAAGGCCGTCAACGACACCGCCTTCGATCTCGTGGTCGCCAACTTTGCCAACGCCGACATGGTCGGCCACTCCGGCAAGCTCGAGCCCACCATCAAGGCCTGCGAAGCCGTAGACGCGCAGCTTGAGCGCATCTACAAGGCCATCCGCGAGAAGAACGGCAGCTGGCTCATCACCGCCGACCACGGCAACGCCGAGCTGATGGTTGATCCTGTCAGCGGCGGGCCGCACACGGCGCACACCACCAACCCCGTGCCGATGATCTACGTCAGCGAAGAGGCAAGCCACTACCGCCTCAGGTCCGATGGCGCCCTGCGCGATATCGCCCCCACGCTGCTCGCCCTGCTCAAGCTCGGCCTGCCCAAGGAAATGACCGGCGGCGACCTGCGCACGCTCATCACGAAATAAATAAGGCCCGCGCACACGCAAACTAAAAGGCCTCCCGCATCGGGAGGCCTTCGTCTTGCCTTGATTTGGGCGCTTATCGCAGCCGCAGCTTGATTGACTCGGGAAGATGCTCTTCGAGCAGCTTCGCCCTTTCGGCGGCGAGCTCTCCCAGGTAGGTCGGAACCGGGGTCGCCATCAGCACCAGCGCAAAGGCCGTGGCCGAGAAGAGCACGCCCGCGATAGCCGCGGAGACAAGCATGTGATACACGTCAAACGTATCGAGGCCGAGGACGTTGAAGGCCACGTGCTCCAGCGGCTTGATGTGCTTGAGCACCGCGAGGGCAAATACCGAGAAAAACAGAGACAGCGACGTGAGAATGACCAGCGCCACGTCCAGCCCGCGATGAAACTTCTGCCGGGAACTGCAGCGGGTGCATTCCTTTAAATGTTGCTCGTAGTCCCTGCGCATCTCCGGCGAGATTCCGGAGATGTCGTATCGCCAGCTGCTTAAAATCGCTCCGACGACTTGATCGTTACATCTGGTTCTTGCCATAGTGGTTAGACTCACTTTGCAGAAGGTTGGGTGCGCAAAAAAATCCACAGGAGCGCATTCCACAGGGTAACGAACGTACACAAAGTAAGATGCCGCCAGGCAACATCCGACTCCGTTTCATCCCTGGCGTATCCTGCTTGCAACTCGCCTGGTCCAGAGTGAGTATCCTGCTTACGATTGTAACCCGAAGTTACTCAAAAACAAACTGTTTCAAGAGGCTGATGTTGCTCTGCAAGCAACAGTCGATTGGCCAGCAGGCTGGCGTGGCTGCTGAGGGCGCGTTCGGCGCTCACCCGGGCCAGATCGGGAAGATTATTGCTTTCAGAGAGATGGCCGAGGATGACATATGTCGCCTGCCCGTCGTACTCGGCTTCAAGAAATTGAGCCGCCGCCTCATTGGAGAGATGACCAACGCGTGACAGTACCCTTTGTTTCACTGACCACGGATAGGGCCCGTCCCGCAGCATCTCGAGATCGTGGTTGGATTCGAGCAGCAGCAGGTCCAGCCGCCGCAGCTGCGCTTTGACGTTCGGCGGCACGTAGCCAAGATCGGTCGCTACGGCCAGCCGAACTCCTTCCGCCTGGAAGACAAAGCCCACGGGGTCGGTGGCGTCATGCGGAATGGTGAAGGGGCTCACGGCGATATCGCCAATCTGGAAAGGCTGGCCCGCCTCGAAGTACCGCACGGACGGCAGCCAGGTTGGGTCCTTCTCCGGTTCTTTCCGGATATCTTCCTGACAGGCGGCCTGCCCGCACTCGGTAGCGGCCTCCGCTTCGATCGACACCGCGATCGACATGGCAGCCTCTTCTGCTGGTTCTGCTTCGTCGGGCTCGCCCTCGCTTGTGTCGGCCTCTGCCTGCCGCGCCGCAGCCTGCTTCCGGCATTGCTCCAGCCACTGCGCGTACGTCATCTGCCGGCGCGGTGTCAGCCAGCGCATCCACGCCCGGTGTGTCCCCTCGGTGAAGTAGACCGGGATGCCCAGTTTGCGTGCCGTTACCGCCAGCCCGTTGATGTGGTCCTGGTGCTCGTGGGTCACAATGATGGCGTCGAGCGTCGCGGGGTCTTCCCCGGCCATCTTCATGCGGCGAAAGAGCTCGCGGCAGCTCAGCCCTGCGTCCACCAGGATGCGTGTATGGCCGCCGCAGACAATGCTGCTGTTCCCTTTCGACCCCGAAGCCAGCACTGTGAAGCGCACCATAGTGTGAGCATATCGCGCCCGCCTGTGCAACGCGCGGCGCGGGGTTAACTCCCCCGGAACCGGCCCGCAAAGCCCCGGCCTGCCTTCCGGACTCCAGAAAAAGCTGCCTGCCTGAGCCGTCTTCACCGTATGCTGGCAACATGACCATCCAATCGGCGGTGGCGGCCATGCTCGCGGTGTTTTTCATGTCTTCCAGCGCAGCGGGAGCCGCCGACAAATCCGATGCCGGCAGCCAGGCCTGGAATCGCCAGGCCGCGGCGCACTACCTCGACAGCCGCGAAGTGTGGTGGCAGGCCTGGGACCGCACGCAGAAGGATCATGGCACCTATTGTGTCTCCTGCCACACGCAGGCGCCCTTCGCATTGGCCCGGCCCGAGCTTCGTGAGGACATGCACGAACAAGGAGCCTCGGCGGCCGAAGACGCCATGATCGAGAGCGTGCGCAAACGCGTAAAGATGTGGAGCGAGGTGCTTCCCTTCTACAGCGACAAGGTCTACGGCACTGGTAAGGAAATCGAATCGCGCGACGCGGAGTCCGTGCTGAACGCCGTGATTCTCACGAGCTACGACAGAAGCACGGGCCATCTCAGCGACGCGGCCCGCGCGGCGCTCACCAATGCGTGGGCGCTGCAATCGCCCACCGGTCCCGACGCCGGCGCGTGGGTCTGGCAGAACTTCAGCTATACGCCGTGGGAGTCAAAGGAGTCGCAATATCACTGGGCAGCGCTCTTTGCCCGCACCGTGGCCGAGGCGCCCGACCGCTATCGCAGCGACCCGAAGATCGCCGCCAATCTTGCGCTGCTGCACGGCTATCTGCGCAGCCATTACGACGAGCAGCCGCTGCTGAACAAAGTGGCTCTGCTGCTGGCCTCGGCGCAAGCGCCGGACCTGCTGTCCTCGTCGCAGTGTGATGCGCTGGTTGGTCTGCTCTATACCCTCCAGCGTTCCGATGGCGGCTGGAGCCTCAGCGACCTCGGCAGATGGCAGCGTCGCGACGGCACTCCGCTCGAAACACGTCCCGACGGATATGCCACGGGCATCGTTACGCTGGCCCTTGAGGAGAATCATGTCGGCGGCGCTCACGTGAAGCGCGGCCTCGCGTGGCTTGTCGCCAACCAGGACAAGACAACCGGCGCATGGACCGCGTGGTCCCTCAACAAGGACCGCGACCCGGCTTCGAATGCCGGCCTGTTCATGAGCGATGCGGCCACCGGCTACGCGATTCTGGCGCTTGAGGCGCGGCGCTGATTGGAACAAAACTTGCTCTTCCAAGACGCGCTCGGGGTATGCTTCCCTCATGCTTTCAGGTAGAGCTGGTCTGCTGGCGAATTTTGCCGGAGTGGTGGTTTTCGCTGTGCTCTTCGCAGCGCAGCATCTTCCTGCGCAGGAAAACTCTGCTCAAACAGCTACTCCGGTAATTCGCTATCAATTTGGCGATGACCCCAGCGGTAGCAAAGGCTGGGCCAGTCCGAACTTCGACGACCGCGCCTGGCCGATTGCGCCGCAGAATCAGTGGCCGAGGCCCGCCTTCCATTCCAGTGGGTTTATCTGGGTCCGCTTCAGCGTGCCGGTCCATAACGATACGACAGGGCTCCTGTCGCTTCGCGTAAGCGGTATACATGGCACACTGCTCGCCTACGATGTCTTCGTCAACGGAACACGCGTTGGGAAGTTCGGCACGGTTCCGCCGGGGCCGGTGGTGGAAAGTGTGCCAAGAGACGCGGTCTTTGATCTTCCGTTCGGGCTGACTGCGCCGGGAGGCGTCGCCCACGTTGCGCTTCGCATCTGGTATCCTCCGTTCGCCAGGAGCGATGGCGCATTCGATTCTTTAGTTTTGACGGTCGACCAGAGCCGGATTTTGCATGCGGAAGAAGTTGGCGCGCGGCAACAGGCACTACTCACCAACTTGCTCCCAATCACGCTCAACGCACTCATTCTGCTTGTTGGCTTCAGCGTGCTGCTGCTAGCGTATGCGTCGCATAGCCGCAATCTTCTGCTCTATGGGGCAATGATCTTCACTGTTCCGTGGATCACGCTCTTCTTCGAGATTCTGGAAGCGAGGCTCTTCGCGCTTTCTGTTCCGGAACAATTCCTCCTGCTGGTGATCGCGCAGATCCCTGCAATGATTGTCACCCTCGAGTTTGTCTGGAAAATCTACGACCTCAAGGGAATCTGGATCAAGCGCCTAGCCCAGACCTCGATTGCCTTCTTCAATCTCGGAATTCTCCTCACATTTCTTCCCGACGAGCCGTCTGCGATGGTGCCGGTGGCGCGAGTTGGCTTTCTGATAAGTCTGCAAGTCTTCAATGTGCTGACGATCGCGATATATCTCTGGGTTCTATTCGTCACGCGAAAAAAGCGCCTTGTCGCCGTGGCTATGATGCTGGTGCCCATCTCCTCGCTCCTGTCAGGTTTCAGAATTTCGTATCGCGGCGGTCCCGACCTTGTTGATCTGGCGTTTTTTCTTGCCGGCCTTTGCCTCTGCGGGGTGCTTGCGCATCAGGCCTGGAAGGAGTGGCGGGAGCGGGATGTGCTGCAGACGGAGTTTGAAACCGCGCGCGAGATGCAGCAGAGGCTGGTACCGCCAGCAGTGGATGTGCCGGGCTTTCGCATCGAGAGCGTGTACAAACCGGCCCTGCATGTGGGAGGGGACTTCTTCTATATTCGCCCCGAAGACCAAGATGGGATCCTGATCGTAGTGGGCGACGTAAGCGGCAAGGGACTGAAAGCGGCGATGACCGTGAGCACGATGATTGGCGCCCTGCGCACCATGCCGGCCCTCTCGCCCACGCGCGTCCTCGCCGCGTTGAACCGGGGCCTCGTGGGCCAGATGCAGGACAGCTTTGTCACCTGCTGCGCGGCACGCCTCGGTCATGACGGAAAAGTGACTATCTCCAACGCAGGTCATCTCCCACCCTATGAGAATGGCGCTGAAGTTCAGGTCAGCGCGGGATTGCCTCTCGGCATCGACCCATGCGCGGAGTACGAAGAAAGCCATTTTCTCCTCAACTCCGGCAGCCGTCTCACTTTTCTTTCCGACGGGATCGTCGAGGCGCGCAGCCCGTCAGGAGAGCTCTTCGGCTTCGAGCGCACACTTCAGCTCAGCAACTCCGCCGCGGAGACGATCGCGCAAGCGGCCATCGACTTCGGTCAGGAAGACGACATCACTGTCCTCACGCTGACTCGACTCTCCGTCCCTCATCAGGTCGGTCTTGTGACGCCCTTCACATCCGAGCAGCTTCTGCCGGCTCCATCTGTCGACTAGTTGCCCCCTGGAACCTGCGCCGGCACCGCGGCCGGCAACTCGATCGAGACAAGCGTGCCGCGACCCGGGCTACTGACCACGCTAAAGCGCGCCTGGCTGCCGTAAAGCACTTCCAGCCGCTCCTGCACGTTCTTCATGCCGATGCCGGCGCCCTCGCGCTTCAGCGCTGACTCTGGGCGGTTGCCGATGCCCACGCCGTCGTCGGCTACCTCAATGCGCACGCGATCGCCTTCGAGCCGACTGCGCAGCGTTACAGTGCCGCCGTGGATGCGCGGCTCGAGGCCATGCTTGATGCTGTTCTCGATCAGCGGCTGCAGCAGGATGCTGGGCACCATCACGCTCAGTGTGCGCGGATCGATCTCCTTTTCAACATGCAGCTTGTCGGCGCCGAAGCGCACCACTTCAATATCGAGATAGTCGTCAGTAAAGCTCAACTCATGGCTCAGCGGCACATAGGTGTCGTGATCCTTCAGCAGCGCTCGCAGAATATTCGCAAGCTTTACCGTCATCTCGCGCGCAAGCTCCGGCTTCACGCGCACCAGCGAGGCAATCGAGTTCAGCGTGTTGAAGAGAAAGTGGGGATTGATCTGCCGCTGCAGCGCATCGAGCCGCGCCTCGAGCAGCAGCCTCTTTTGCTCTTCAAGCTTCATCTCGATGCGCAGCGCGTTCCACACCTTGATCGCGATGCCGACTACGATTGGGGCCGTCACCCAGACCAGGATCTGCACCCAGAGTTCCTGCGACACCAGCGCGAAAAGCTTGTGCGGAAAAAGGTGCGCGATCCAGTCGCGGCACGCCTCGGCCGCGACAATCAGGAAGAGCATCAGAAACTGCCGGTCGATACGCGGCTGGCGCAGAATACGCCGCACCCACCGATAAAGGCTCAGGTCGATGAACGGGGTGAACGACCAAATCTCCTCCGGATCAACCAGCTGCCCAAGCAGCCCCGCCAGCAAGCCCACTGCCGCATTGAACGGCAGCGCCAGGTATTCGCCGTGATGAAGCGCCGGCGTCGAGAGGACCGCGCCCCCCAGCATCGCCCAGCCTGGCCCCACGAAGAGCCCCATCAGAATAATCGTCTCGAAGGAGATATCCGCCGCCAGAAAATTCGGAACAGTGGTCCTGATCCAGACGCCGAGCGTCAGCGGCACCAAAAAAAATGCGAGCAGCGCCAGCGTCTGCCGGGGGCGCCGGTTTTCGGCGAAAAAGAGCTGCCGAAAGGAGCTTGCACGCGCCAGCACGCTTGCCACTGAAGCCATCACGCCCAGCTTCACGAGCAGCGTTATCAGAATCAGGCGGTCGGTCACCCCCTCAATGTATCCTGCCGCGCGCTGGGGCATCCAATTTTCAGGCACCTGGCGTGGCAAATCGAGAGGCAGGCGCGGTGACGCGCGCCGCCGACGGCAATTCCGCTCCAGTTAAAATGGAACCATGGCATTTGAAAGTGTGAAGAAGATCGCCGAAGCCGACTTCCCCACCCGCTGGGGCCATTTCCGGATTCTGGGCTTTGAAGGCACGCTGCCTGAGACGCGCGAAAACTGCGCTCCTGCCGAACGCGTCGAAGGGCTCGTCGCGCTTGTCATGGGCGACATCCACGCCGCGCCTCCAGTTGTGCGCATTCACTCGCAATGCCTCACCGGCGACGTCTTTCACTCCCTGCGCTGCGACTGCCGCCTGCAGCTTGAGCTCGCCCTCAAACGCATCGCCCAGGAAGGAGCCGGCATCCTGCTCTATGAGCAGCAGGAGGGCCGCGGCATCGGCCTCATGGCCAAACTGAAAGCCTATGAACTGCAGGACCAGGGACGCGACACCGTCGAGGCCAACGAAGAGCTCGGCTACGCCGCCGACTGCCGTGGATACGAGTTGCCTGCCGAAGTGCTCAAACAGCTAGGCGTCTCAAGCGTTCGCCTCATCACCAACAATCCAGAAAAAGTCGCCGCGCTTGAATCAGCCGGCATCGCTGTCACCGAGCGCGTTTCCGCCGAAGTGGAGCCGCAGGAAAGCTTCGAGCGCTATCTGCGCACCAAGCAGGAAAAGATGGGTCACATCCTCGACAGCGTGAGCGAGATCGACACGCTGAAGTAGCCGCTTAACCCCGTAGAGCCTTCAGCACCTTTGCCGTGGTCACCACCTGCCCCACGTGCCGCTGCGTGTGGTCCGCGACATGGATCAGCGCTCCACCGATGCTCGTCGGCAGTTGCTTGCGGCCCACATGGCGGGGAATGTTGAAGTCGGCGCCCGCCAGGTTCCTCACCCGGGCCGCCGCATTCTCAAACGACGCTTCAACCTCAGCCAGCAACTGCGCCAGCGTCTCCTTGCCCGAATCTGCTGGGTCCGAATCTGCCGGGCCAGCGCTCTCCGCCTTTAGCAGCGCAAGCTGATCGCTCGTAAGCTGCCCACCCTCGGCATAGGTCAGAATCCGATCTATTGACCGCGCAATATGCCTCAGATGACGAGCTACAGCCGTAAGCCCCAACGGCTGGGCGTGCACCTCGGCATCCGTTAATCCATCCGTCCATGTGGTCAGGTCGTCGAGCGCGAGATCCAGGGCATGCAGCACGGCGCGGCCCACGGCGGGCACATCGGCATACGTTCCACGCAGCCACGGCTCAACGTAGGGCGCCGGTGCCGGCGGGGTGCTCATTGCACAGGTCCCGGCTCTGCCTGCGCGCCCTTTACGCGGACCACGGTGATCTTGGCGAATCCCTCTTCAAAGACCGGCGGCTTCAGTTTCTCAGCCATCTTGCGCATCACCTCTTCGCTCACCATGCGATCGCGCGAGCGGTTGCGCTCAAGGCACACCTGCAGCGACACATCGAAGAATACCGCCTGCACTTCGTAACCGAAGCTCTTCGCCATCTTGATCCACTGCCGCCGCTCATGGACAGACAGGTTCGTGGCATCCACATAGTTCCACGGCATGCGCGCAATGAGCCGTGCCCGCAGCAGCGAGCGCAGCGTGGAAAACACCAGCCCCTGGTAGCGCTGCTCCTCCACATCGTCAAAGAGAATGTTGCGCAGCAGGTCGCTCGAGAGCGGCGTGACTCCTCTGCGGCGGAACCACGTCGTCTTGCCCGAGCCGGGCAATCCGATGGCCAGCACAACATATCCCTTCGGCGCCTGTGGCGAACGGCCCATGGCCTGCGCTTCGGGCGGCGGCACAGAGGGCGATTCTGGCTGGGTCTCCATTTCGAGACGTCCTGATCCGGCGGGCTCATTCCACTGCTTCGCCGGCGGCGCCTCCGGTTGTCGCGCGGCAGGCTGCGCATGGCGCGGCGCCGACGGAGTTTCGTCCGGGTACAACGGTACCAGCGGTCGAGGTTGATTCGAAGGAATTTCCTGGCCGATCTTGCCTGTCGATTCCGATGTATTCGGGGTACGTCTGGAGCGTCTTCTCATGCGGCCTTCAACACACCTTGCGTGTACCTACCGGGATACCACATCAGCATCCGACGCTGCAAATGTTGTGCACAGCGTCACATACGATCCCCGCGCCGCCGACTCAAGATGATTATCACAAGGCGCGGCGCGCATGCCCTGTCATGGAGTTTTCATTTCTGGAGGAGCAGTCCCGGGTGATACGATCAAGAGTTTGGTGGAATTGCATTCCGGCGCTTAGTGCATCGCTATCAGGGCTCTGCGCTTTTCAGCGCTTCACGGGGCAACAGCGCTTCCATCTGCCGGCCGAGCGCGGCAGACAGCAAGCCGAAGCCCCTGGAGCGTGTGAACCCAATACCGTTTTCGCAGACTCATAACCTCACAGCCTCACACACAACTAAGGAGAAGAAACATGGCAGTTAAGGTTGGCATCAACGGCTTTGGCCGCATTGGCCGCAACGTATTTCGCGCCGCAATCGGCAACCCCGATATCGAATTTGTCGCGGTTAATGACCTCACCAGTCCAGCGACGCTCGCGCACCTGCTCAAGTACGACTCGATCCTCGGCAACCTGCCCCACGAGATCAAGGCGGGCGATGACTTCATCTCCGTCGACGGCAAAAAGATCAAGGTTTTCGCCGAGAGGGATCCGGCCAAGCTGCCCTGGGCGGACGTAGGCGCGCAGATCGTCGTTGAATCAACCGGCCACTTTACCGATGCCGAAAAAGCCAAAGCCCACCTCGGCCCCACTGTGAAGAAGGTCATCATCTCCGCGCCGGCCACCAACGAGGACATCACCCTCGTGCTCGGCGTCAACGAAGACAAGTACGATCCGGCGAAGCACAACGTCATTTCCAATGCCAGCTGCACCACCAACTGCCTCGCGCCCGTCGTCAAGGTTCTCATCAAGGAATTCGGCATCGTCAGCGGCATCATGACCACGATCCACAGCTACACCAACGATCAGGTCATTCTCGACTTCCCGCACAAGGATCTGCGCCGCGCCCGCGCCGCTGCCATCAACATGATCCCCAGCTCCACCGGCGCCGCCAAGGCCCTCAAGCTCGTCATCCCTGAGACGGCAGGCAAGCTCGATGGCTTCGCCATCCGCGTCCCAACCCCCAACGTCTCCATTGTCGACCTCACCTTCATCAGCGAGAAGACCACCGACGCCAAGGCCGTCAACGCCGCGCTCAAGGCTGCCTCCGAGGGTGAGCTGAAGGGCATCCTCGGCTATGACGAAAGTGAGCTCGTCAGCTCCGACTTCAAGGGCGACAAGCGCAGCTCGATCGTCGATGCGCCGCTCACCAAGGTGGTGGGCAACAGCGTCAAGGTGCTCAGCTGGTACGACAACGAGTGGGGCTACTCCAACCGCGTCGTCGACCTCATCGGCTTCCTGGCCAAGAAGGGCCTCTAACCCCGGTTGCAGTGGCAGGTGAACAGAGGCCCGTGCGCTTCTGTTCACCTGCCCTGCACCACCCATGACCTCCCATGCGACAAAATATCAGCGGTTCTTCTCCCTACGAGCCGATCATCGGCTTCTCCCGCGCGGTGCGCATCGGCAATGCCGTTCATCTTGCGGGCACTGCCCCGGTTGGCGCTGAGAATGAAGACGCAGCCGGCCAGACGCGGCGCATCTTCGCCATCGCCAAAGAGACCCTGGCCAAAGCCGGCGCGTCCTTTGACGATGTCGTTCGTACCCGCATGTACCTCACCCACGTCGACGACTGGGAAATCATCGGCCGCGTACACGGAGAGTTCTTCTCCAGCATTCGCCCCGCCGCCACCATGGTCGTCGTCGCTCAATTGCTCAATCCCGCATGGCGCATCGAAATCGAAATGGACGCGGTCATCGGGTCAGACGGGCGGCAGTAGCAGCTTCAATGCCGACGGCAGGCTCCTGAACCCTCTTTCCAAGGAAGGTGCAGTTTCAATGGCAAAGCTCAGCATTCGCGATATTGATCTGGCAAACAAGCGCGTCTTTATTCGCGTTGATTTCAACGTGCCACTCACTGAAGACGGCTCGACGATCACAGACGACACGCGCATCGTCGCCACCCTGCCCACAATCGAGTACGCGCTGCGTCACAAGGCTAAGGTCATCCTGGCCTCGCACCTCGGCAGGCCCAAGGGCAAACCCAATCCGAAATACTCTCTGCGCCCGGTCGTCGACCGGCTCCGCGAACTGCTCGACAAGGAAGTCGGCAGCTCGGTCAATGTCGCCTTCTCGCCCGACTGCGTGGGCGAAATCGCAGGAGAAATGGCCCGCCAGCTTGAATCGAGCCAGGTGCTGCTGCTTGAGAACCTGCGCTTCCACGCTGAGGAGGAAGCCAACGACCCCGCATTCTCAAAAGCCCTGGCCTCGCTCGCGGAGATCTATGTGAATGACGCCTTCGGCTCAGCCCACCGCGCGCACGCCTCAACCGAGGGCATCACCCACTACCTCAAGCCCGCAGTTGCCGGTCTGCTGATGGAAAAGGAAATCACCTATCTCGGCAAGGCGCTCGAAGCGCCCGAGAAGCCCTTCGTCGCCATCATCGGCGGCTCGAAGATCTCCGGCAAGATCGATGTGATCCAGAATCTGCTCGACAAGGTCGACACGCTGGTCATCGTCGGCGGCATGGCCTACACCTTCCAACGCGCGCTGGGCATCACTACCGGAAAATCCCTCGTTGAAGAAGACAAGATCGAGATGGCGAAGGAAGCGCTCGCAAAGGCGAAAGCCAAGGGCGTCACGCTGCTGTTGCCCGTCGACAACATCCTCGCCGACAGCTTCTCGAACGACGCCAAAACGCAGACGTGGGATACCGCAAAGAACTTCCCTGCCGACTGGCAGGGCCTCGACATCGGCCCCAAATCCATCAAGGCGATCGAAGACGTCGTATCCAAGGCGCGCACCATGGTATGGAACGGCCCGGCCGGCGTCTTCGAGTTTCCTAACTTCGCTGTCGGCACCAACGCCATCGCAAAAGCCGTAGCCGCCAACAAGTCGGCAATCTCCATCATCGGCGGCGGCGATTCGGTTTCAGCAATCAACCAGGCCGGCGTCGCAGACCAGATCACGCACATCTCCACTGGCGGCGGCGCAAGCCTTGAGTTTCTTGAGGGCAAGAAACTGCCCGGCGTTGAAGCCCTGACCAGCAAATAGGATTCACTCTGGGCAGACCGGCAGCGATGCGATGAGCGGATTCTCAATAAATCGCCGCGTATTTTCAGGTCTGTGAGTCGCCGGGGCTTGGCAGTCGTTCAATATGCTGAGCAGGCGACCACATCGACCTGAATCGGAATGGGCGCACCCTCCAGCGCAGACAAGCTCTGCGGTGCGCAGCAGGCTTTGCTCAACCTCAAATGGTCGGCCTGCATCGGTTTATCTTCACCGAGAACGGAGAGCGTTTCGCTCAGGATTCGTGCCGCGCCAGCGTGCTTCGGCATGACGATTTTGTAATGCATCCATTTTCCTTCACGGCGAGCGGCGACAATGCCGGCACGCCGCAAATAGGCGAGATGGCGTGAAATCTTGGGTTGGCTCTGTCCAAGGATCTCCACGAAATAGCAAACGCACACTTCCTTGCCGTTCATCAGGTTCAGCAGCCTGAGACGGGTGCGATCGGCGAGCGCGGCAAACAGGAGCGCCAGATCATAGTGCTTCGGCGAGATACTCACGTTCTCATTATATACGCCTTGACAGATACGTCCAGAGAATCATACATTCGCTTTAGCATATGCGAGGAGACGCGATCATGGAGTCGACAAGAAGCGTTCAGGAACAGGTCAAAGAGAAATACGGAAGCGCCGCGCGGGCTGTTGCGCAGTCCGACAGTGTGCAGGCATGTTGCGACCCTGGCCTTCGGTGCTGCGATCCGATCACGACAAACCTCTACAGCGCCGATCAAACGGGCATGATTCCGGAGAAAGCGGCCCAGGCATCCCTTGGGTGCGGTAACCCGACCGCGCTGATCGATCTTCGGCCTGGAGAAACAGTTCTTGATCTTGGCTCCGGTGGTGGCATCGATGTGCTGCTCTCGGCGAAGCGCGTCGGCCCCACGGGTAAAGCATATGGCTTGGACATGACGGACGATATGCTGGCGCTCGCGCGTGAAAACCAGAGGCAGGCGGGCGTCACGAATGTCGAGTTCCTGAAAGGTGAAATCGAGAACATCCCTCTGCCTGACAACTCTGTCGACGTCATCATCTCGAACTGCGTCATCAATCTCTCGGCCGACAAGGATCGCGTTCTCCGTGAAGCCTTCCGTGTGCTGAAGCCTGCAGGACGGTTCGCAGTCTCCGATGTGGTCGTGCGCGGCAGTGTTCCCGAAGCTGTGCGCAAAAGCATGCTGCTTTGGGTCGGCTGCATCGCCGGCGCGCTCGAAGAGGGCGAGTACATTTCGAAGCTGACTGGCGCTGGCTTCGAAGGGGTGTCGGTCGAGCCAACGCGCGTCTACGACATCGAGGATGCCCGCCAGTTTCTGACCGAGGCAGGCATTGACGTGGACACGATCGCTCCTCAGGTGAATGACAAGTTCTTCAGCGCCTTCGTCCGGGCCAGCAAACCACAAACCGCATGCTGCCAACCTGGTTGTTGCGCTCCTGCTCTCGCGGGTGCGAAGGAATAACAAATGTCTGATCATTACAACATTCTGTTTCTATGCACCGGCAACTCTGCGCGCTCGATCATGGCCGAGGCAATCTTGAACCACAAAGGCAAGGGTAAGTTCACGGCCTATAGCGCAGGCAGTCACCCGGCCGGGCATCCTCGACCGGAAGCACTTCAGCAGATCGAATCAGCAGGGCTCTCGACGGCGGGCCTGCGCAGCAAGTCATGGGACGAGTTCTCCGGGACAGAAGCTCCGAAGCTCGACTTTGTTTTTACTGTGTGCGACAACGCCGCAAAGGAACAGTGTCCGTACTGGCCTGGGCAGCCGATGACGGCGCACTGGGGGATTGCTGACCCGGCTACAGTCAGGGGCACTCCAGAAGAGATCGCCCGTGCGTTTCGTGATGCCTTTACGGTTCTCGACCGCAGGATCGGACTGTTCCTCTCGTTGCCATTGGCGACGCTCGAAGATATGGCTATCAAGCACGAAATCGATCAGATTGGCCGGTCGTAGGAGGCAACATTGAAAAAGAGCCGCTTGTCTTTTCTGGACCGCTATCTGACGGGGTGGATCTTCGCAGCGATGGTTTTCGGTGTGGCCCTGGGCTGGCTTGCTCCCGGAGTTGTGCCGTTCCTGAACCACTTCAGCGTCGGTACAACTTCAATCCCAATCGCGGCGGGACTGATCCTGATGATGTACCCGCCATTCACGCGGGTCCGATACGAGGAACTGCATGAGATCTTCCGCAACAAGCGTGTCTTGGTACTCTCACTTGTACAGAACTGGCTCATCGGCCCAGTCCTGATGTTCTCGCTCGCCATTATTTTCATGCGCGGCTATCCGGAATACATGGCCGGGCTCATCATGATAGGCCTCGCCCGCTGCATCGCCATGGTGATCGTTTGGAACGAGCTGGCCAAGGGAGACACGCAATACGCTGCAGGACTTGTGGCGTTCAACTCGCTGTTTCAGGTGTTCTTTTATTCCGTCTATGCGTGGGTGTTCATCACGGTTCTGCCCGCCCGGTTCGGGTTGCGCGGAACGGTAGTGAACATCTCGATTGGCGAGATTGCCAAAAGCGTGTTGGTCTATCTCGGTGTCCCGTTCGTCGCGGGATTTCTGACGCGGATGATCTTGGTTCGCGCCAGGGGACGCGAGTGGTACGATCGAAACTTTGTCCCGCGGGTCAGTCCTCTGACACTGTTTGCCCTGTTGTTCACGATCGTCGCGATGTTCTCGCTGAAGGGCAGCTATATCGTGCGTTTACCGCTGGACGTGCTGAGAATCGCGTTTCCGCTGTTGATCTACTTCGTCGTCATGTTTCTTGTGTCGTTTTACATGGGGCGGAAGCTGGGAGCCGATTATTCAAAAACGACCACGCTTGCATTCACAGCAGCATCGAATAACTTCGAGCTGGCAATTGCGGTTGCAGTTTCGGTTTTCGGCATCAACTCGGGCGCCGCCTTCGCGGCAGTGATCGGGCCTCTGGTCGAGGTTCCGGTGATGATTGCCCTGGTGAATGTGGCCCTGTATTTCCAGCGCAAATACTTTGTGAATCCGAAATCGAGCAACATTACAGGAGTCTGCGTCTCCGACGTCCGCTGAATCGGACGGTTCGATTCGCAGCACGCGAACAGCCGGATCACTCTCTGGCTGTATAGATGGCTTCTCTTCGGCGCGCGCCGGATTCACCGTGGCGCCCTATCGCGCACGCTGGCTCTTCTCGACGCGTCGACGGAGGCCTCGACTCAGCGAATTGCCCGCACCTCGCTGGTGTCAAAACCGTTCAGGTTAGCTCGTCGACAGGCGGCTCTTGGCTGTATACGTCACGCGACGAAGCGCGATGCACGGAGCAAGGTTGTCAGGATGATGATTCCGGGCATGCGTCAAATGGGCGAGGAAGGATATCCCTCAAAACAGCAGTGACGCGGGCTTATTCGGCCTTTATTTGGACCCGAAATCTGATGTCACTTGGTTGCCAAACGTTCCATAAGTTCTTTGGAATGTATGGCGGGGACGACGGGGCTCGAACCCGCGACCTCTGCCGTGACAGGG